>NZ_PCPZ01000009.1 GCF_002979865.1 Arthrobacter sp. MYb214 | reverse complement strand
CGCCCGCCGATGGTGACTTCGGGGTTGCGTATTGGTACTCCGGCGTTGGCTACCCGTGGTTTCTCGGAGGCTGCGTTTGCTGAGGTTGCGGAGATCATTGCACAGACGTTGATTGCTGGTGCTGAGGGTAATGCGGCGGTGTTGCCGGAGCTGAAGGATCGTGTTCTGCAGCTTGCCGCGGCCCACCCGCTGTACCCGAACCTGAAGAAGATTGGAGAATAGCCATGGCTGATCTGCTGCCTGAGCACCCGGAATTCCTCTGGAACAACCCGGAACCGAAGAAGTCCTACGACGTAGTCATCGTCGGCGGCGGCGGGCACGGCCTGGCCACCGCCTACTTCCTGGCCAAGAACCACGGCATCACCAATGTGGCCGTGCTGGAAAAGGGCTGGCTGGCCGGCGGGAACATGGCCCGCAACACCACCATCATCCGTTCCAACTACCTCTGGGACGAGTCGGCAGGCATCTACGAGAAGTCGCTGAAGCTGTGGGAACAGCTGCCCGAGGACCTGGAATACGACTTCCTGTTCTCCCAGCGCGGCGTGATGAACCTGGCCCACACCCTCGGGGATGTGCGCGAATCGGTGCGCCGCGTGGAAGCCAACAAGCTCAACGGCGTGGACGCCGAATGGCTGGACCCATCGCAGGTCAAGGAAGCCTGCCCGATCATCAACGTGAGCGACAACATCCGCTACCCGGTCATGGGAGCCACCTGGCAGCCGCGCGCCGGCATCGCCAAGCACGACCATGTGGCCTGGGCCTTCGCCCGCAAGGCCAACGAAATGGGCGTCGACATCATCCAGAACTGCGAAGTCACCGGCTTCATCAAGGATGGCGAGAAAGTCACCGGCGTGAAGACCACGCGCGGCACCATCAACGCCGGCAAGGTGGCCCTGGCCGGTGCCGGGCACTCCTCGGTGCTCGCCGAAATGGCCGGCTTCGAACTGCCCATCCAGTCCCACCCGCTGCAGGCCCTGGTCTCCGAGCTGTTCGAGCCGGTGCATCCGACGGTGGTCATGTCCAACCACATCCACGTCTACGTCTCCCAGGCGCACAAGGGCGAACTGGTCATGGGCGCGGGCATCGACAGCTACAACGGCTACGGCCAGCGCGGCGCGTTCCACGTGATCGAGGAGCAGATGGCCGCGGCGGTGGAGCTGTTCCCGATCTTCGCCCGGGCGCACGTGCTGCGCACCTGGGGCGGCATCGTGGACACCACCATGGACGCCTCGCCGATCGTCTCCAAGACCCCGATCCAGAACCTGTACGTGAACTGCGGCTGGGGCACCGGCGGGTTCAAGGGCACCCCGGGCGCCGGCTTCACCATGGCGCACACTATCGCCCACGACGAGCCGCATGAGCTGAACAAGCCGTTCAGCCTGGAGCGCTTCGAAACCGGCCACCTCATCGACGAGCACGGCGCAGCAGCCGTCGCACACTAGGAGCAACCGCCATGATGCTGATTGATTGCCCGAACTGCGGGCCACGCAACGAGAACGAATTCAAGTACGGGGGAGAAGCCCACGTGGCCTATCCGGAGGATCCGAACGCGCTGAGCGACAAGGAATGGTCGCGCTACCTGTTCTACCGGCAGAACAAGAAGGGCATCTTCGCCGAACGCTGGGTCCACTCCGGCGGCTGCCGCAAGTGGTTCAACGCCCTGCGCGACACCGTTACCTATGAATTCAAAGCCGTCTACCGTGCCGGCGAAGCACGTCCAGAAATCCAGGCCACCGAAGGAGGCACCCGATGAGCCAGTCCCAGCGCCTTTCCGCCGCGCAGAGCGCCGGCGCCCGCATTAACCGCGAGGAAGCACTGGCCCTGAGAGTGAACGGGCAGCAGCTTTCCGCCTACCGCGGCGACACCGTGGCCAGCGCAATGCTGGCCAACGGGCTGCGTTCATGCGGCAACTCGCTGTACCTGGACCGCCCGCGCGGCATCTTCGCCGCCGGGGTCGAAGAGCCCAACGCGCTGGTGACCGTCGGCGCCCGGCACAGTCAGGACATCACCGAATCGATGCTGCCTGCCACCACCGTCCCGGTCACCGAATCGCTGAACGCCACCCTGCTTTCGGGCCTGGGCGTGCTGGATCCGAACGAGGACCCCGCCTACTACGACCACGTCCACGTGCACACCGACGTGCTGGTGGTCGGCGCCGGTCCGGCCGGCCTGGCCGCGGCCCGCGAAGCCTCGCGCTCCGGGGCCCGGGTGATGCTGCTCGACGAGCGCGCCGAGGCCGGGGGCACCTTGCTGGACACCGCCGGGGAGCAGATCGACGGCCTGGACAGCAGCCAGTGGATCGAGCAGGTCACCGGCGAACTGGCCGCGGCCGAGGAAACCACCCACCTGCAGCGCACCACCGTCTTCGGGTCCTACGACGCGAACTACCTGATCGCCGCGCAACGCCGCACCGTGCACCTGGACGGTCCGTCGCAGCCCGGGGTGTCCCGCGAGCGCATCTGGCATATCCGCGCCCAGCAGGTGGTGCTGGCCACCGGCGCCCACGAACGCCCGATCGTCTTCGAGAACAACGACCGCCCGGGCATCATGCTCGCCGGCGCGGTGCGCAGCTACCTGAACCGCTACGGCGTGCGCGCCGGGTCGCGGATCGCGGTGGCCACGACCAACGACTCGGCCTACGAGCTGGTCGCCGAACTGGCCGCCAGCGGCGGGGTGGTTGCAGTCATCGACGCACGCACCACCGTCTCCGCGGCCGCCGCGGAAGCAGTGGCCGCCGGGGTCACCGTGCTGACCGGCTCCGTCGTGGTGGACACCGAGGCCGACGCCTCCGGCGAGCTGTCGGCAGTGACCGTCGCCGAGCTGGACGAGCAGCGCAACCTGGGTGCCCCGCAGCGCTTCGAGGCCGACGTTCTGGCCGTGGGCGGCGGCTTCAACCCGGTGGTGCACCTGCACTCCCAGCGCCAGGGCAAGCTGGACTGGGACACCGCAATCCATGCGTTCGTCCCGGCCGCCGCGGTGGCCAACCAGCACCTGGCCGGCGCGGTCACCGGCCGCTTCGACACCGCCAGCGCGCTGAGCACCGGGGCCGCCACCGGCGCCGCGGCAGCCAGCGCAGCCGGCTTCCAGCGCATCGCAGAAGTACCGCAGGCGGTAGCCGTTCCGGCCGGGGAAACCCGCCCGGTCTGGCTGGTGCCCTCGCTGAACGGCGATGACGCGGCGAACTACAAGACCCACTTCGTGGACCTGCAGCGCGACCAGTCCGTGGCCGACGTGCTGCGCGCCACCGGCGCCGGCATGCAGTCCGTGGAGCACATCAAGCGGTACACCTCGATCTCCACCGCCAACGACCAGGGCAAGACCTCGGGCGTCGCGGCGATCGGCGTGATCGCCGCGGTGCTGGGCATCGAGAACCCGGCACAGATCGGCACCACCACCTTCCGCGCACCGTACACCCCGGTGGCCTTCGCCGCCCTGGCCGGACGCACCCGCGGGCAGCTGCTGGATCCGGCACGCATCACCCCGATGCACTCCTGGCATGTGGAGCACGGTGCCGAATTCGAGGACGTCGGCCAGTGGAAGCGCGCCTGGTACTACCCGCAGCCGGGCGAAACCATGGACGAGGCCGTCTACCGCGAATCCGCCGCGGTCCGCGCTTCGGTGGGCATGCTCGATGCCACCACGCTTGGCAAGATCGAGATCCGCGGCAAGGACGCGGCCGAGTTCCTCAACCGCATGTACACCAACGGCTACACCAAGCTGAAGGTCGGCATGGGACGCTACGGCGTGATGTGCAAGGCCGACGGCATGGTCTTCGACGACGGCGTGACCCTGCGCCTGGCCGAGGACCGCTTCCTGATGCACACCACCACCGGCGGCGCCGCCGACGTGCTGGACTGGCTGGAGGAGTGGCTGCAGACCGAATGGCCTGAACTGGACGTCACCTGCACCTCGGTGACCGAGCAGCTGGCCACCGTCGCGGTGGTCGGGCCGAAGTCCCGCGAGGTCATCGCGAAGCTGGCCAGCTCGGTGGACGTGTCCAACGAGGGCTTCAAGTTCATGGCCTTCAAGGACGTGGTGCTGGACTCCGGGATCGAGGCGCGGATCAGCCGCATCTCCTTCTCCGGCGAACTGGCCTTCGAGATCGCCATCCCTGCTTGGCACGGGCTGCGCGTCTGGAAAGACGTGTACGCCGCCGGCGAGGAATTCAATATCACCCCGTACGGCACCGAAACCATGCACGTGCTGCGCGCCGAGAAGGGCTTCATCATCGTCGGGCAGGACACCGACGGCACGGTGACCCCGCAGGATGCCGGCATGGAATGGGTGGTCTCCAAACTCAAGGACTTCGTCGGCAAGCGCTCCTACAGCCGCGCCGACAACGTGCGCGAGGACCGCAAGCACCTGGTTTCGGTGCTGCCGGTGGACAGCTCGCTGCGCCTGCCCGAAGGCGCCGCGCTGGTTGCCGCCGACGCGCTGGCCACCGATGGCATCACCCCGATGGAAGGCTGGGTCACCAGCTCGTACAACTCGCCGGCCCTGGGGCGCACCTTCGGCCTGGCGCTGATCAAGAATGGGCGCAACCGCATCGGCGAAGTGCTCAAGACCCCGGTCGGCGGCCAGCTGGTCGACGTCCAGGTCTCCGAACTCGTTCTCTTCGACCCGGAAGGAAGCCGCCGTGATGGCTAACGACACCCTGATTGACACCGACGTGCGCCGCTCGCCGGCGCAGCACCTGGCAGCCCAGATGCAGGCGGCCAGCGTCGCCGGCCGCGTGTCCCTGCGCGAAATCGCCTTCACCACCCAGATCTCGCTGCGCAGCGCACCGGGCGGGGCAGCCCACACGGCGCTGTCTGCGGCCACCGGCGTGGGCCTGCCCGCCGCGGTGGGCGAGGTGGCCGGCGAGGCACCGGGCGTCGCGGTGCTCTGGCTGGGCCCGGACGAGTTCCTGGCCACCAGCCCGGAGAACACCGAGCTGGCAGGTGCGCTCGCCGCGGCCCTGGGCGATGAGCCCGGGCAGGTGGTGGACCTCTCGGCCAACCGCTCGGTGCTGGCACTGGAAGGCCCGGATGCGCCGCTGGTGCTGCGCAAGAGCTGCCCGGCGGACCTGCACCCGCGCGCTTTCGGCGTGAACCAGGCGATCACCACCTCGCTGGCGAATATTCCGGTGCTGCTGTGGCGCACCGGCGAAACCAGCTGGCGGATCATGCCGCGCGCCTCGTTCACCGAGCACACCGTGCACTGGCTGATCGACGCCATGGCGGAGTTCGCCGTACCACCGGTGGCCTAGCCGCACCGGCTGATCCGGCCCCGTCCCGACGCCGGGGCGGGGCCGGACTGGCCTGTATCAGCAAACACGCAAGCACAAGCATGCACAGCAACAATCCGGCCAGTTCGTGGCGTTCGGACACCGGCTCTGGCACAGTGCTGTTTAACCCGCTAGCCGAAAGGACCTGAAGCAATCATGAGCGAGCAAATCCGCCACGTGCTGACCCTGCAATGCCCCGAGGGAATGGGGATCGTCAACGCGGTCACCGGATTCCTGCTGAAGCACGAACGCACCATCGTCGAGCTCAAGCAATTCGACGACATGGCCGCCGGCCGGCTCTACCTGCGCGTGGACTTCGCCGGCGAGGGGCAGGCCGACCTGCTGGAGCAGATGCGTGCAGAATTCGCCGAGGTCGCCCAGCAGTTCGACATGGACTGGCAGCTGCGCGAACGCGGCCAGAAGACCAAGGTGCTGATCATGGTCTCGAAGTTCGACCACTGCCTCAACGACCTGCTCTTCCGTGCCCGCACCGGCGAATTGCCGATCGAGATCGTCGCGGTGGTCTCCAACCACCCGGACAGCCGGTCGCTGGTCGAGTGGCACGGCATCCCGTACTACCATGTGCCGATCTCCAAGGAGACCAAGCCGCAGGCCGAGGCGGAGCTGCTCTCGCTGATCGCCAAGCACGAAGCGGAGCTGGTGGTCCTGGCCCGCTACATGCAGGTGCTCTCCGACGAGCTCTCGCGCGAGCTGACCGGCAAGACGATCAACATCCACCACTCGTTCCTGCCCTCTTTCAAGGGCGCCAAGCCATACCACCAGGCCTGGGAGCGCGGCGTGAAGACCGTGGGCGCCACCGCCCACTACGTGAACTCCGAGCTGGATGAGGGCCCGATCATCGCCCAGCAGGTCGTCGAGGTGGATCATACCTTTGGCCCGCAGGACCTGGTGGCCGCCGGCCGCGACACCGAGTGCAAGGCGCTGTCCAATGCGGTGCGCTGGCACTGCGAGGGCCGGGTCTTCCTCTACGGGAACCGCACGGTGATCCTGCGCTAGCTAGCGCTCCTCGCCGATTGCCCGGTAGTGCTGCTCGGCATCCACCGATTCGACCGCGTCGAGCTCCCGCAGCGCTGCGGCCACCTGCTCGCTGCCCTCGCCAATAATCTGGCCCAGGGCAGCGAGCACCTGCTTAACCTGCAGTCCGCGGGCTTGCAGCTCATCAACGATGGACTCGGGGGCCACCGTGGTCACCACGGTGATCACATAGATATGCACTGTGTCGCCGCACATCCTATTGGCCTTCCGTGCTGGCGGGGGCTTGGGCCAGCCCGGCACCGGCATCCTCGGCCGGCAACGGGATATCGCGGGAGGTGGACAGCAGCTTGTCCCACAGCTCCTGGGCCCGCAGCCCGGTGGATTCGGCCAGCTGCGCTGCCACGCCAGCCACATGCGGGGTGGCCATGGAGGTGCCGCTGATCGTGTTGTAGCGTTTTTCTCCCGGCCAGGCAGAATAGATGTCCACGCCGGGGCCGGCGATATCCACTGCGCCGCCCTGGGCATCCAGCGCCTGCGCCGAGAAATCGGCAATGGCCAGGGCCGAATCCACTGCAGCCACCGCCATGATGTAGGGGCTGTTGGCTGGCGCGCCGACGAATCCCGGATTCCCGGCGGAGCGCTGCGCGTTGTTGCCGGCGGCGGCCACGATCAGCGAGCCCAGCTCCAGGGCGCGCCGTCCCGCGGTGACATAGGGCGGGTGCACGGTTTTCACGTCGGCGCCCAGTGACATCGAGATGACCTCGCACTTGTTTTCCAGCGCCCAGTTGATTCCGGCCAGGATCGTGGAGTCGGAACCCGATCCGTTGCTGCCCAGCACCTTTCCGGCAAAGATATTGGCCTCGGAGGCGACCCCGTAGCCCGGTCCCTGCTGCGGGTCGCGCGGACCGCAGGCCGTGCCGATGCAGTGGGTGCCATGCCCATGGCCGTCGCTGGCGTCCTCGCCATCGACAAAGGACTTGGTATCCACGGTGCGGCCGGCGAAATCCGGGTGCGCGCTGTCGAAGCCGGTATCCAGCACAGCCACGTTGATTCCCTTGCCCGTGTAGCTGGACAGCGATGCGCCCACCGCCTGCAGGCCCCAGGTGAATTCCACGGTGTCCGCGAACGAGGACTGGCCCGGGACCTTGGCGGCATCGGGCAGGATCCGGTAAACCAGTTCCGGCACCACGGAGGCCGGCAGCCGATGCCCGGCGCAGCGCTGGCGGAAGTCCTCCAGCTGCTCGGTGTCGCTGGAGACCACCGCGATGCCCAGCATCGGGAAGTATTCGCTGGTGGAGTAGCCCTGCTCGGCCAGCAGCTGGGGCAGTTCGGTGTCGCGTTGGACTTGGGCCAGGCCAGGGGCGCCGGCAGCTGGCTGGTCGAAGACGAGCACGTAGCGGCCCGGGACTTCAGCGGCTTCGGTGCTTTGATGGCGGGACGTGTGCATGGCTGGCTCCTAAGCTGGTTTTCCGAGGTACTTGGCACCTTACCGGCAGCCAGCGGCAGTTGCGCCCCAATGGCCCGGAATTATCAGGATCCCCCTAGTAATGCCCGGTTCTTCCGCCGGCTCTTGCCAGCGCGATGCTCGCGTGCCACGATCGAGGTATACCGCCTTCGAGGAGTTGGAGACAGCATGGAATCGATCGTCATTGCCGGTGGCGGCCTGGCCGCCGCTACTGTTGCCAGCGAATTGCGAGAGCGCGGCTATGCGGGAGCGCTGACGCTGATCAGCGAGGAAGCCGAGCTTCCCTATGAGCGTCCGCCGCTGTCCAAGGGGTTCTTGCAAGGCAAGGACGATCCTGCCTCCTTCACGGTCCACGACGGCCCCTGGTATGAACGCCACGATGTCGCCCTGCGCCTGGGGGTCGCAGCGATCAGCATCGAAACTGCTAGCCAGCAGGTGCTGCTGGCCGATGGCAGCGCGGTGGACTACGACCAGCTGGTCCTGGCTACCGGGTCGCGGGCCAGCGTGGGCGGGCAGAATCCGATGCCCGGCTACGACCTGCCCGGAGTGCACGTGCTGCGCACCGTGGCCGATGCGAAGTCGCTGCGTGCAGAACTGACCGAGGGGGCGCAGGTGGCGGTCATCGGCTCGGGCTGGATTGGCATGGAAGTGGCGGCCACCGCCCGCCAACGCGGTGCGCGCGTCACCGTCTATTCCCCGTCCGAGATGCCGTTGGCCAAGGTTTTCGGCGAACGCTTCGGGCACTACCTGCTGGAACTGCACCAACGCCATGGCGTGGACGTGCGCACCGCACGAGCCCAGGGCATCGAGCAGGTGGACGGGCATCTGCAGGTGCTCTCCGACGCCGGCTCATCGCGTGCCGACGTGGTGCTGCTGGCCATTGGCGCCCGCCCCAACTTGCAGCTGGCGCAGACCGCCGGGCTGGAAGTGGATTCGGGAGTGGTCGTGGATGCTTCGCTGCGCAGCAGCAATTCCAAGATCCTGGCCGTCGGGGATATCGCCCAGGCCTTCAATACCAGGCTGCAGCGGCAGCTGCGCGTTGAGCACTGGGACAATGCCATCCGCCAAGCCAAGCTCGCCGCGGCCACGCTGATGGGCGTGGAAGAATCCTACGACTGGCTCCCGTATTTCTTCACCGACCAATTCGATCTGGGGATGGAATACGTCGGGCATAATTCTCCCGATGACGCCTCGGTGGTCCGCGGAAGCATCGAGAGTGGAGAGTTCTTGCTGTTCTGGCAGGACGGCCAGAGGATCACGGCGGCAGCCAACGTGAATATCTGGGATGTCAATGACACCCTGCGCGGGCTGGTTGGTCGGGAAATTGCCGCTGATCGGCTGACGGACCAGGCCATGGAGCTCAAGGATTTGTGAACTGCAGTTTCTTCGACCGGAACTGCCAATAAGGGAAGCGGGTAGAGCTGATGAGCACTATGGTCATGGGCGTGGAATCGGGCATGTCCCCGGCGGTATTTGCTGCGGCCGGTTCGCTGGCACGCGGGCTGAATGCACGATTGGTGTGCATCCACGTTGATTCCGGGCGCCTGATTACCGACAAGCTGTCCGAGGGCGACCTGCTGGCTTCGGCCAGCCCGGTCTCCGAGGAACTCGCCTGGGAAATCACCTCGGTGATTACCGGTGTCGAGCTCGAGAGCTATACCGTGGCCGGCGACCCTGCCAAGGTGCTGGCCGCGGTAGCCGAGCAGCTCGATGCGCAGATGATCGTCGTGGGCACCCGCCGTCCGGGGATCCGCAGCAAGATGGCCCAGCTGATGGACGGGTCGATCGCCGTGGCGCTGGCCCACAAGCAGCATCGTCCGGTGCTGGTGATCCCGCAGCAGCCTGCACAAGACAACGAGTTGCCCTGGGACTAGCTGGCTGGCTTCATCTCGAAGTACAAGTCCAGATGCACTTTGCAGCCAGGATTGAACAGGGCCTGGCAGTTCGGGCAAGAAGTGGCATCGAGGTACTTCGCCGGGCTCAGCTGCGTGCTGCAGACCCCGCAGAGCACGGCGGGTTCATCGAACCGGTCCGCCGGCCACGGCGTTGCCTCGTGATCGGCCAGTTCGCCATGGCAGAGGTGGCAGGGGTAGAAGGTGGCGCAGCAGTCGTGCTTCAGTGCGATCACATCGAACAAGGAGTGGTAGTGGGCGCAACGGGTTTGCGCATCCATGCGCACGCCTCGCAACGCCACCTGGTGCACGGGGTTTTCCCAAGCCATCATCCTCGACCTTTCATGAAGCCGCCGCTGCGTGTGCAGAAATGCACGCTGAATGTGCAGAAACTGCATCCCACTATGCCTCGTTTCGCCTATCTTTCGCGATGTGATCTAGGCCATACTCGCTGATGAGGCCGGTTCCAAAGGGGGTACTGGCGTGGGCGGAAGGAACGCACAGTGGCAAGCGAAACGTCATCGAAGGCCGAGCGCAAGGGATTGCGCCGGGTCGTAGCAGCCTCCATGGCTGGCACCGTCGTCGAATGGTATGAATTCTTCCTCTACGCGACCGCGGCAACCCTGGTCTTCAACAAGATCTTCTTCCCGGATACCGGCAACGATCTGGATAACATCATCAAGGCCTTCCTGACCTACGCGGTCGGTTTCATTGCCCGCCCCATCGGCGGCATCGTCTTCGGCCACTTCGGCGACAAGTACGGACGCAAGCACCTGCTGCAGGTGGCGATCGTGCTGGTCGGCGCAACCACCTTCCTGATGGGCTGCCTGCCCACCTTCGACTCCATCGGCTATGCCGCACCGATCCTGCTGATCGTGCTGCGCTTCGCCCAGGGCTTCGCCGTGGGCGGGGAATGGGGAGGCGCGGTGCTGCTGGTGGCCGAGCACGCGCCGAACAAGGAACGCGGCTTCTGGTCCTCCTGGCCGCAGGCCGCAGTGCCGGTGGGCAACCTGCTGGCCACCGTGGTGCTGCTGGTGCTCTCGGCAACGCTGAGCGAAGCGGCCTTCCTGGCGTGGGGCTGGCGCATCGGCTTCTGGCTCTCGGTGGTGATCGTGGTCGTCGGCTACTACATCCGCACCCGCGTTTCCGATGCCCCGATCTTCAAGGAGGCCAAGGCTGAGCTGGAGCAGAACGCGGCTGCCGGCTACGGCGTGGGCGAAGTCTTCAAGCGCTACCCGCGCGGGGTGTTCACCGCCATGGGCCTGCGCTTCGGCGAGAACATCATGTACTACATGGTGGTGACCTTCTCCATCACCTACATGGCCACCCAGCTGGACATGGACACCTCCACGATCCTTGGCCTGATGCTCATTGCCCACGTGATCCACGCGATCCTGGTGCCGATCGTCGGCCGTTTCACCGACACCCTCGGCCGCCGCCCGGTCTACGCCACCGGCGTGGTGCTCATGGCCGTCTGGGGCGTGGCGGCCTTCCCGCTGTTCAATACCGCCAACGATGCGGTCATCCTGGCCACCATCGTGCTGGGCTTGGGTGTGCACGCGCTGATGTACGCCGGGCAGCCGGCCATCATGGCCGAGATGTTCCCGACCCGCATGCGCTACTCGGGCGTCTCGCTGGGCTACCAGGTCACCTCGATCGTGGCCGGGTCCATGGCCCCGATCATCGCCACCTTCCTGCTCAAGGTCTACGGATCCTGGGTTCCGGTGGCCGGGTACATCGTGTTCGCCGCCCTGGTCACCCTGGTGGCGGTGTTCTTCATGAAGGAAACCAAGGGGCTGGACCTCGGTGAGATCGACGAGGCGGACCGGCTGGCAGTGAACGGCGAAAAGGCCGCCCGCGACGAACTGAAGATTCAGAAGTAAGCCGCAAGATCCAGCACGACGCCGAAGACCAGCTCCATGAAAGGGGCTGGTCTTGGGCGTGTTCAGCGACCTGCGGGCGGGCCATCGGCTTGCGCCGTCGTTGCCGATCTGCGAGTCTGGCAGCCAAGAAGGATGGGGTTTGAGTGGACATCACTGCCCCCAGCATGATGCGATTGCGAGGTGCACGGGCAGATGGGAATTGAGTACCTGTTGGCGTTCCTGTTCGGTGTTGGCTTCATTGCCGCTTGCGCTTCATACGGGCGGCGCCGGAGCAGCCGGAAGAATGATGAAAAGTAGCCACAGTTGCCGCCGGGGCTCTGGATGAAGCGGTGCAGGCTGCATATCTTCGGTGCCAGCGGCAGTGGCACCACGACCCTCGCGCGCGCCGTGGCCGATGCCTGGTCCGTGCCGCATGCCGATAGCGACGACTACTTCTGGGTTCCGACCGCTCCGCCATACCGCGAGCAGCGTGCGCCGGCTGCCCGAACCATGCTCATGAACCAGGTCTTCGTTCCGCGCAAAGCCTGGGTACTGTCCGGATCAGTGCAGGGATGGGGAGAAGAAGTCCTGTCGCAGTGCGATGCCTTCGTTTTCCTGGCGCTGGATCCCCAAGTGCGCCTGCGCCGTCTTGCAGAACGCGAGAAGCAGCGCCTGAGCGGGCAATCCCTGGAACTCGGAGCCCTGGAACAATTCATGGCGTGGGCAGCTGGCTACGATGACCCGGACTTCAGCGGACGCAGCCGCGCCCGCCATGAGGCCTGGCTGGATGACGAAGCCCGTCCGGTGCTCCGGCTGGACAGCGCCCGATCAGTGGCGCAGCTGCTGCAGGCCATCGTGGACTGGGAACCGGACGGGCCACGGTGAAGGGCGCCTAGCCGGAGGACAAGTTGTACGCCGGGAATGGCGGGATGAACCAGTCTCCGGCGGTGGTTGCATCGTTGAGCGCGCGCACCGTCTCCTGGACCGCGCGGCTGCGCAAGGCTTCTTCGCGTCCCACCAGCCAGTACTCGGACTGGTAGGTGAACTGGTCATGGAGCACGGGAACCATATTCGGGTAGTGCTCCGAGAGGAAGGTGGGGAGCAAGCCGATGCCTGCATGGTTCATGGTGGCCGCATATTGCACCGCGATGCTGGTGGAGGAAATCGCGCGGTGCATCGGCGGCAAGGCGGCGGTGGCCTCGTCGAGCTTGTCCACCGTCAGCGCGGTGTCGATGTAGTAGTTCAGGCTATGCCCGGCCAGATCGGCAACCTGTGCCGGGGTGCCGTGGGCTTCCAGGTACTCGGCCGTGGCGTAGAGCCGCAGCTCGTAATCCAGGAGTTTCGTGGAGGCCGCCTTGCGGACGCTGGGTTCGCCAATGACAATCTCCAAATCCATGCCGGTCCGCGTCTGCCGTGCACGGGTGGTTTCCGAAACGATCTCGAAGACCAGTTGCGGATGCTTTAGCTGGAGCTTTGCCAGGGCCGGAGCCGCCAGGTGGGCGCTGAAGGCGTCGGGAGCGGCGACGCGCACATGGCCGGCCAATGCACCGGTCTCCTTCTGGGAGCCGATGGCTTCCACGGCCTGCTCGATGGCTTCCGCGCTGGACATGGCCCGGCGCCCCAGGTCCGTCAGTTCCCAGCCGTTGGGAGAGCGCGTGAGCAGGTGGCCGCCCATGGCTTTTTGCAGTGCGTCGATGCGACGGGAAATCGTCGAGTGGTTCACCCCGAGAACATTCGCGGCGGCGGTGTAGCGGCCCAGGCGCGCAACGGTCAGCAGGGCAATGAGGGATTCGAGATGGCGGTAATCGATCTGACGGTCCATGGTCCACAGTCTGCCATGCCTCGTGTGCGCTAGCGCACACTAGGCCTGCGCAATTGGCGTGCCCAAGTGCATTGAGTCTGGCACGCCGCGCACCCTACGCTGGCCTGACAAGGACAATACTCAAGGACGAGGGGTGTGCAGATGAGCACGTACGCATGGATTGGCCTGGGCAACATGGGCGGACCGATGACCGCGAATCTGGTGGCCGCAGGGCACACCGTGCGCGGCTACGACCTGGACGAGCAGGCCTGCGCCGCCGCGGCCGACGGCGGAGTCCAGATAGCCGGATCGATCGCCGAAGCCATGGACCAGGCCGACGCCGTGTTCACCATGCTGCCCAAGGGAGCGCACGTGCGCGCGGTCTATGAGGGTGACGCCGGCATTTGGGCCAACGCCAGCAAGGACATGCTGCTGCTGGATTCCTCCACGGTGGACATCGAGACTTCCCGCTACATCCACGCGGGCTCCGCGCAGCGCGGCCTGCACTTCGTCGATGCCCCAGTCTCCGGCGGCATCTCCGGAGCCGCGGCCGGAACCCTGGCCTTCATGCTCGGCGGGGCACCAGAACTGATGGAGCAGGCCACCGGATTCATCGCCCCGATGAGCGGGAAGACCATCGTTGCCGGGGGCCCCTCCATGGGCATTGCCGCCAAGATCTGCAACAACATGATGCTGTTCATCGACCTGATGGCCAGCGCCGAAGGCTCCCAGCTAGCCGAGGCCCTGGGCCTGGACCCGGAAGTCTTCTGGCAGATCGCCTCGGTCTCCTCGGGACGCTCCTGGGCGCAGCAGACCTGGTACCCGGTGCCGGGCATCATCGATACCGCCGCGGCGAACAACAATTTCGAGGCCACCTTCCGCACCGACTTGGCCTGCAAGGACATCGGGCTGGCCCTGGACGCGGGCGCAAGCACCGGGGTGCAGCTGCCGGCAGCCAGGTTGGCCCGCGAGCACTTCGACGAACTGATCGAGCAGGGGCTGGGTGACAAGGACTGCTCGCTGATCGTGAAGAACCTGCTGCCAGAAGGTGGCGTGCGCGGGTGGAACCCGGAGTCGGCCGAAGCCAACCAGCCAACCGCGGGCTGAGCATGCGCCAGATCCATGCCGCGGTACTTGAGCGCCGGGAGAACCAGCGGCCCTATGCCGAGCACCGGCCGCTGGCGATGCGCCAGCTGCAACTGGAAGAACCCGGGCCCGGCGAAGTGCTGGTGCGCATCACCGCGGCCGGACTGTGCCATTCGGACTTGTCGGTGATCGACGGGAACCGGCCTCGTCCGCTGCCGATGGTGCTGGGCCACGAGTCAGCAGGCATCGTCGAGCAGGTGGGTGATGGGGTGGATCTGGACATCGGCCAGCAGGTGATCTCGGTCTTCCTGCCCCGCTGCGAGCAATGCGAAGCGTGCGCCAAGGGCGGCAAGCTGCCGTGCAGCGCCGGCACCGCGTCCAACGGAGCAGGGACCCTGCTGACCGGCGCTCGCCGGTTGGCCCTCGATGACCAGCCGGTCCATCACCACCTCGGCGTCTCGGCCTTTGCCGACTATGCGGTGATGGATGCGCGCAGCCTCATCCCGGTGGGCGCGGACGTTCCTGCTGAAGTGGCCGCGGTGCTAGGCTGCGCGGTGCTCACCGGCGGCGGTGCACTGCGCAACGCCGCCGGGGCAACCGGCGCCCAGGATGTTGCCATCGTCGGCCTGGGCGGGGTAGGCATGGCCGCCTTGCTGGTGGCCGCGGGGCAAAGGAGCGCCGGCAGGATCCTGGCCGTTGACGCCAATGAGGACAAGCTGGCCACCGCGCTGGCATTGGGCGCCGATGAAGCCTGCACGCCGCAGGCCCTGGGGCAGCGCACCGCCGAAATCGTGATCGAGGCCGCGGGGCATCCGCGTGCCTTCGAAACCGCCTTGCAGGCCACCGGCGTGGGCGGAACCCTGGTGACCGTGGGGCTTCCGGCTCCGGGCGCGATGAGCAGCATCGATCCCCTGGGCCTGACCGCAGGAGCACGCACGATCATCGGCAGCTACATGGGTTCTGCCCTGCCGAAGAAGGATATTCCCTACTACGAGCAGCTCTGGCGCTCCGGCAAGCTCCCTGTGGAGAAACTCGTGGAAACCAGGCCGCTGGCCGAGGTCAACGACGCCCTGGATGCACTAGCCGAGGGACGGTCGGTGCGCCAAGTTCTTCTGCCCTGAAATCAGGGCAGAAGGCCAGTAGGATTGGTAGGTGACTGATTCCACTGCGGGGCCCCGTGCCCTGGCAACGCTGACTGACATCCGGGTATTCGATTACCTTTGCCAAGCCCCGGCGACCCGTACCCAGATCGCTGCGGATCTGGGGATCTCCAAGCCCACCGCATCGCAGGCGATCTCGCGCCTGCAGGAGAACGGCCTGGCCTCGGCCATCGAGCGGGACAACGAGCCCAAGCGCGGCCGCGTTCCCGAGCACTATGCGCTGGACAGCGGCTTCGGCCACCTGCTGGCACTGTGCCTGCAGGCAGAATTCCTGCAGGTCCGCGCCACCGACCTGGCCGGAAAGACGCTGGTGGACCGCTTCTACCCGCTGACGGCGCAAACCACCGCCGCGCAGGTAGAGCAAATGGGAGCCCGCGAGATCTCCCGCGTGGCCGCTGAGCTCGGCTCCCCATTGCTGGCCGGGGCCGTGAGCCAGTCAGCCCCGGTGCAGCGCGATGGCGGGCTGCGAGTCCTGGCCACCCCGATTTTCCCTTCCTCCGGGGCCAACCTTGCCGGCCAGTTCGCCGGCGGGGTTCCGGTGCTGCTGGATAACGACGTGAATTGGATGGCCCTGGCCGAAGCCGGGGAGCTGGCCGGTTCGTTGATGATGATCTACATCGGTTCCGGCCTGGGTGCAGGCCTGGTCATCGACGGTGCGCTGCACCGCGGCAAGCACGGCACCGCCGGCGAGCTGGAGACCCAGCTGGTAGGCACCGCGAACCTGCGCGATGCGCTCGGCGAGGCCGGGATGTTCCAGACCCGCGTGCTCTGGGAAAAACTGGCCGATGAACGGAACTGGCCAGCCTTCCTGTCCCCGTTCGGCCGTGTCCTGGCCAACCTGATCGGCTTCGTCGATCCGCAGCGAGTGGTGGCCATCGGCCCGGGGCTCACGCCTCAATTGTGCGCGGCGCTGGAAAGCGAACTGAACAGCTTGCTGCCCAAACCGGTTCATGTTCAGCTTTCCACCTTGGGAACCGAGGCCGCGGCACGCGGCGCTTTGGCCGGCGCCCGGGAGCTGGCCTTGGCCAACTTATGGGAAAACTACCGGGTACGTTGACCAAAGTGATCCAAGCTATATATTGTAAAGAGTCCTTAAAATTTTATTTGCTTCACCGGGGAGACCACTGATGGCACCATCTGACGCATCGGCATCCACGTCGCAGTTCGCTGCCATCGGGCTTGATCTGGGCGGCTCGTCGATCAAGTACGGATTGGTTGGGACCGACGGCAAGCTTGTTGAGAGCACCTTCAGCAAGGCAGCTACCCCTGAGGGCGCGCATCCGGATGCTGTCGCCCAGGTGATGGCGGGCATCGTTGCCGACCTGCAGGAGCTCACCGGCGACGAGCTGGCAGGAATCCCCGCTGGCGTCACCGTGCCTGGCATCGTCATCGACGGCGTCGTGCACTCGGCGGCCAATATCGACAAGGCCTGGATCGGCTTGGACGTCACCGCCACCTTCAGTGCGATCCTGGGCCGCGACGTCTTTGTGCTCAACGACGCGGATGCCGCCGGCGTGGCCGAGGTCTACGCGGGTGCCGGAGCCGAACATGGCAAGCCGGTCAAGGGCAGCACCTTGCTGCTGACCCTGGGCACGGGCATCGGCTCGGCCTTCTTCCGCGACGGCGTGCTCTTCCCGAATGTCGAATTCGGCCACCTCGAAATCGACGGATTCAATGCCGAGAGCAAGGCCGCCGCGCGAGTCATGCACGAGGAAAACCTCAGCTGGGAGCAGTACATCGCCCGCCTGCAACGCTACCTGTCCCACGTGGAATTCCTGTGCAGCCCGGATTTGATCATCATCGGCGGAGCGATCTCCGAAGACCACGAAAAGTTCCTGCCGCAGCTGGAACTGCGAGCCAGGATCGTGCCTGCCCAATTCAACAACGCCGCCGGGGTACTGGGCGCTGCGCATCGCGCGCTGAAACCCGGCAACTAGGAACCTATGCATACGATTGACCCGAAGGCCCAGATCAAGCTCGTCGCCGTCGACATGGACGGCACTTTCCTGGACGGCGAAGGCAAGATCCCCGAGGCATCGTGGGCTGTGATCGACAAGCTCCAGGCCCGCGGCATCAAGTTCGTGCCAGCTTCCGGGCGCCAGTTCGCGACCCTGCGCGAGCAGTTCGCCCCCTTGGGGGAGATCGCGATCATTGCCGAGAACGGAACCGTCGTGATGCACGGCGAGAATGAGATCTACTCCAACATCATCGATCCGCCATCGGTAGCCGCCGTGATCCAGGCCGTGCGCGGGCAAGCCGCGCTGGACGCCGGATTGGTGCTGTGCGGACGCCGCACCGCCTATGTGGAGCGCGCCGATGAACGGTTTGCCAACGCCGTGGCCCCGTACTACCGCGCCGTGCAGGTGGTTGACGACCTGGCCCAGGTCGAGGACGAGATCATCAAGATGGCCGTCAACGTCGGCACCGGCGCCGTGCAGGAAATGGCGGCAGCGCTGCAGGTGCCGCTGCAGGTGGTGATCTCCGGCAGCCACTGGGTGGATGCCATGAACCACGGCGTGCACAAGGGACTGGCCCTGGCAGCCTTGCAGGACAAGCTGGGAATCAGCGCGGATGAAACGGCAGTTTTCGGCGACTACCCCAATGACCTGGAAATGATCAAGGCCGCCACCTACTCCTTCGCCATGGCCAATGCGCATCCGGTGGTGGCAGAAGCTGCGAACTTCACCGCGCCTTCCAACCTCGAGCACGGTGTGCTGCAGGTGCTCGGCGCCTACCTCGATGGGCGTACCCGGCTATAGCCAAACCGGCAAGAACATTCCGAAGGCCCGGGCGGAACGAGTGTTCCTCCACCCGGGCCTTGGCATGCCGCCGGCGGCGTGATCGACTTGGGAACCGGAGTCCGCTACCTGGCCAGGTAATGCCCCAGGCCCGCCAGCGCGGCGCGAACCCCTGTTGCCAGGGAAAGCTCGTAATCAGGCAGAAAATACGGCGAGTGGTTCACCGGTGGCGCCTCGTCACGGGGCAGGAACCCGCCGAAGAACCAGTAGACGTACGGCACCGAAATCTCATCTCCCAGAGCCCCGAAATCCTCGGATCCCATGGCAGCGGGCAGGTCGACAACTTTGCCTTCCCCGAGTTCCCGGCTCAAAGCCTCCTTGACCTGCTCGGTGTGGCCCGGATCATTGTGCAGCTTGGGGAAGGAATTCAGCGTTTCGATCTCAGGTGCCGGAGCATTCGACGCGGCGGCTTCGGCGCTCACTATGCGTGAGACCCCATCCAGGATTTGGGTGCGGGTCTGCTCATCGAAGGTCCTGATGTTCAAGGTGAATTCGGCGCGATCCGGGATGATGTTCTCCTTCAACCCGGCGTGGAACGAGCCGCAGGTGAGCACCGCAGGAGTCTGAGGGTGCAATTCCCGCGAAACCAGGCTCTGCAGGCGCGTGATCGTGTGCGCGCCCTGGACGATCGGGTCGATGGAGTCCTGCGGCTGTGAGCCGTGGGACTGCTTGCCGTGCAGCGTCACCTTCAGCGAATCAGCCATTGCCATGGCGGGGCCGCTGGTCAGGCCCACCGAGCCCGCGGCGAAAGGAAAGACATGCTGGCCGAGGATGACCGAGGGTACCGGGGCCTTGTCCCACAGTCCGTCTTCGAGCATGGCCCTGGCACCAGCGCTGGTTTCCTCGCCGGGCTGGAAAATCCACACGATGGTTCCGTTCCACGCCCCCGTCTGCTCGGCGAGCCGGGCAGCGGCGGTCAGCGCCGCGGTGACATGGGTGTCGTGACCGCATCCGTGCATGACCGGGACGTCAGTGCCATCGGCCAGCTGGCCGCGAGCTTCCGAAGCATAACTGGCTCCGGTATCTTCCGCGATGGGCAGGCCATCGGTATCGGCGCGGAAGCCTACCACAGGCCCCTCGCCATTGCGTTGGATGCCGACGACGCCGGTACCGCCGCAGACGAAGTTCTCGATTCCCATGGTGTCGAGTTGCTTGCCGATATAAGCGGCGGTCGCGCGTTCCTGCATGGACAGTTCGGGATTGGCATGCAGGTGGCGATACATTTCGTGCATGAGCTCGGCTTGCTCGCCAGTCAGGACGGTTTGCAATGCGCCAGAGGGTTGGGTATTCAAAGTGACTCCTTTAGTCAGCAACGGGCGTGTGGACTGCTTTGCGATCGCGCACGATCCACGAAACGATGATGGAGAAGAGCACAACCAGGGCTGTGCCGAACAGGGCCAAGGATGGAACCAGCGGGATGACCACGAAATACATGGTCAGCGACAGCACGATGGCAACTATGGTCGGGCGAACCTGCTTCATGGCGACGATGGCCTGGACAAGTACCGCTCCCATCAGGGAGGGCAAGATGTAGATTCGGGCTACCTCGATCATGTCGTTTGGAATGATCGAGACCAGCCAGGACCCGAAGATCCCCACGAAGACCAGCAGGCTGGTCAGGTGGACGGTGGCCGCGCCGCCGATGGCCATCACCGAGGCCAGATCGCCGCGCCTGGTGCCGGGCTTGGCATTGATCGCGGACTGGGCCACGATGGCGGCAGGCAGCAGCTTGTTGGAGATATTGCCGATCATGAAGGCCTGGTACATAGCTGCCGAACCCAGGATCGGGAAATAAGTCAGTGGTTCGACAAACCAGAAAATTCCGAAGGTGGCCGCGACGGCGGCGAAGGCGACCCAGATCATCGAAGGGCTGATGTCGAGGTCCGTGAAGAATACGAGGTAGATCGGGCCGAGCAGCGAGAGGATCAAGCCGGCTGTCATGGTCAGTGAACCGTAGCGTGTGGTCTGCTGCTCGAAGCGGGCCATCGAGGCGTCCGCAGTGGTCATTGCTGGTGAGCTCATGGGTTCTGTCCTTTCTAATTCGCTATGCGGTGTGCATCAGGTAGCCGGCGGTGATCGAGATCAGGATCGCGAATCCCAAGGCCCATTCCTTGAGCCATTTGGCTTGGAGCACTTTGGCCAAGAAGAGGAACAAAGCCATGGAGGCTGCCGAGATCAGCACCAGCGTCATGTGGATGCTGGACTTGGGAATTTCGGCGATGGTCAGCATGCTGAACGCTCCGAGCAGGGCTGCGGTGGGGATCAGGGCCATGGCCGCTGGGTTGCGCTTGGCCAAGGACTTGCCGCCGCGCTTCAGGACCGGGGTCAGCAGCAAGGTGCAGAGCATCCACATGCCTCCCGATAGGCTCATGGCCATGAAGGCCACGGCGAAAACTTGTTGGGTGTAGGTATCCCCGCCGAGCATCGAGCCCATGGATTGGGCTGCCAAGTTGGCGCTGGCCGTTTCCGTGGAGGCCGAGCCGATCAGCCCGATGCGGACAAGAACGGCTGGCGTTCCGAACAGAGCCAGCAATGCGATGGCGACCAGCACCACCGAGAGGGATGGCCCGATCGAGGCGACGGCACCGGCACGGAAGGCTTCCTTGACTTCGCGGACGGGCATATCGACATGGGGTGCTGCGGCCTTGGCAGCACGGACATAGAGAATGGTCTGGACGAAGATCACGGCGAAGACGCCCAGAGCGCAGAACCACAGGAAAGGGCTGTTGGCGACGGCCCAGATGTCAGTTGAAACTGGATCGCCGGCTGCAAGGGGGAAATGCATCGGTACTCCTTCGATATTCACCAGCATGATGTGATGCCGGTCTCATTGAATTCAAGGTTCCTCCTATTGGAGGCGTTCGGCAAGAAATGTCGGAATTAGCCATATTTTTGGCGAGATCCCCCAAAATGGCGAGTTTTCTTGAGGAGTATTCCATTTGCGGTCAACGTAGACGGAAGATTGTGACACATATCGCAATGCAGTCATCCTTTAGAAAGGCACGGCCATGAACGAGATCCAGCAATTGAGCGCCACGGAGCTCACGGCAAAGATCCGCAACCGCGAGTTGTCGGCGCGTGAGGCCTTGGAGAGCCATATCCAGGCAATCGATGAAGTTAACGCCCAAATCAACGCCGTGGTCATCACGGATTTCGAACGCGCGCGAATCCTCGCTGCTAAGGCCGATGAAGCCACGGCGGGAAACGAGCCGACTGGAGTGCTCCACGGTCTGCCGATGACGCACAAGGACACGTTCAACACCGCCGGCTTGCTGTCCACCCAGGGGTCGCTGGCATTAAAGGACAACGTCCCAGAGCAGGACGACTTGCAGATCGCCCGACTGGCAGCAGCAGGCGCGATCAGGACGGGGAAGACCAATGTCCCGGAATTCGGAGCCGGATCGCATACCTTCAATGAATTGTTCGGCACCACGACGAATCCCTATGCGGTGGATCGATCGGCAGGAGGCTCCTCAGGCGGCGTAGCCGCCGCGGTCGCCGCTAGGATCCAGCCGCTCGGTGACGGCTCAGACATGGGCGGTTCGCTGCGCATTCCGGCCAGTTTCTGCAATGTCATTGGTTTCCGGCCCTCCTACGGGGTCATCCCGCTGGAGGCGGAATCCAATGCCTACTCCTGGCTGGCCCGTTCGGGACCGATCGCACGCACAGTGGAGGATATCGCGCTGTTCATGCGAGCCAGCGCAGGTGACGACAGGCTTCCGACCCCGAACAAGCTCTCAGCCAGCGACTTCGGCACTCCCGAACCAGAATTGCGCGGAGTCCGCATCGGCTATAGCTTCGATTTCGGGATCGGTGTTCCGATCGAGCGCGAGGTCGTAGAGGTATTGCATCGCCAACTCTCGGTTTTCGAGGCCGCTGGCGCAATTGTCGAAGAGGCGTGCATTGACTTTACCGATGCCGACGAAGTCTTCGGCAACACCAGGGCCTTCGATTTCGCCACTAATCTTGGCGGACTAGTGCGGAGCCACGGCTCGCTGATCAAGCCCGAGGTCCTCTGGAATGTCAAGAAGGGGACGGACCTCGACGGAGAAGCCATGATTTCGACGATGGCGGCCCGAACCCGGCTGGAACGAGCAGTTCAGCGCTACTTCTCGCGCTACGATCTGTTCCTCTCCCCGGCAACCCAGGTCTTGCCCTTCGACGCAGCGCAGCGCTGGCCTGAGCAAATCGCTGGAACCCGCGCCGAGACCTATCTGGACTGGATGCGATCTGCCTGCCTGCTCTCGGCCACGAGCCTGCCGGTCATCGCCATGCCAGGAGGCTTCACCGAGTCCGGGCTTCCGGTGGGATGGCAGCTGGCGGCGAATCACTACAAGGACGCCCAGCTGCTCAATTGGGCTGCCGGCTACGAGGAGCAGAACCGCTTCGCGGACGTGATGCCGGTTCTGGCCACTGATCCGCAGTCGGTGGCCGTCAATGCAGTCAAGACCGCCAGCGCCTGATACCGGAATTCTAGAGAGGCAAATATGAACAAGGAACAGCACAGCACCGGACCGCTGTCCGGGTACACCGTCATCGACTTGTCGCGGGCCTTGGCTGGACCGCATGCCACGATGATGCTTGGCGATCTGGGAGCCCGAGTAATCAAGGTGGAAAATATCCAGGGCGGCGATGACACCCGAGGCTGGGGTCCGCCCTTCGTCGGGCCGGAGGAGGACCGCCAATCGACCTATTTCCTCTCGTGCAACCGCAACAAGGAATCCATTGCCCTGGATCTGAAGAGCCCCGACGGAATCCAGACCCTGCGCAGCCTGCTGACGCAGGCCGATGTCCTGGTAGAGAATTTCCGCCCCGGAGTGCTGGACCGGCTCGGCTTCGACGATGCAGCCCTGCAGATGATTAACGGAAAGCTCGTGACCCTCTCGATTTCCGGCTTCGGCCATGACGGCCCTGAAGCCTGGCGCAGCGGATACGACCAGATTCTGCAGGGCGAGGCCGGGCTGATGTCGCTGACCGGTTCCGGACCGGAGGACCCGCAGAAAGTCGGCGTTCCCATCGGAGACCTGCTGGCCGGGATGTATGGATCCTACGGCGTGCTGGCGGCCCTGCTGGAACGCGAGCGCACGGGCAGAGGCCAGCATGTGCGCACCTCGCTGCTCGCATCGATCATCGGAGTGCATGCCTTTCAGGGCACCCGCAGCACGGTTGCAGGACAGGTTCCGCGCGCCCAGGGCAACCACCATCCATCCATCGCGCCCTATGGACTGTTCCGCAGCGCCGATGGCTTTGTGCAAATTAGCGTGGGCAGCCCGAAGCTCTGGGATTCACTGGTGGCGGCATTCCAGCTGCCAACCGAGGGGTTCGAAACCAATGAGCATCGCGTCGAACGGCGTGACGAGCTCATCGAAGCCATCGAAGAAAAGTTCAAGCGCCACGGTACCAGCCAGCTGCTGGAAATGCTCGGTGAAGCCGGCGTCCCTGCCGGCATCGTCAGAACCCTGGATGAGGTGTACGAATGGGACCAGGTGCGCTCGCAAGGCCTGGCATTGAATGTCCAGCACCCGTTGCTAGGGGAGCTGACTCTCCCAGGCGCGCCGCTGCGGTTCTTCGAGGGCGGCAAGGAAGTCACCCGGACCGGGCACTCCGCTCCGCCACTGCTGAACCATGACGAGCAGCGGATCCGGGAATGGCTCAAGACCCGCGCGCAGCAGGCGGTGCGTTGAGTATGGTGCAGGAGAAAATCGAGCACATCAGTGCACAGCACATGATCGACCAGGTGCTCGATGTGGGCAGCTTCGAGAGCTGGGATGAGCCGGCGGATTATTCTTTTGCCGATGACGCCTACCGGGCCCAGCTGGAAGAAGCCGCGCGCCGTTCTGGGGCCGACGAAGCGGTACTGACCGGATCCGGCACAATCAATGGCCGCAAAGTGGCCGTCGTCCTCTCCGAATTCGGATTCCTGGCCGGATCAATTGGCCAGGGCACCTCCCGCAGGATTGCTTCGGCATTCGAAAAAGCCGCCGCATTGGGACTGCCGGTACTGGCTTCCCCGGCCTCGGGCGGAACCCGGATGCAGGAGGGAACCCCTGCGTTCGTGTCGATGGTGCACATCACGGCCGCGGTTAGGGCGCATTCTGCTGCCGGGTTGCCATACCTGGTGTACCTGCGGCATCCCACCACCGGAGGGGTTATGGCGTCGTGGGGATCCACCGGGCACATCACCATCGCACAGCCCGGTGCCCTGCTGGGATTCCTTGGTCCGCGCGTGTACGAGACCATCTACGGCAAACCCTTCCCGCAGGGAGTGCAAGTCTCCGAGAATCTCCACAAGCACGGGCTGATCGACGCCGTGGTCCCGGTCCATGAGCTGGGCGGGCTGGTCAACCGGGTGCTTGCAATCATCGCCCCGGGAGATCTGATCGACTCGATTGCCGGCTACCCCTTGGCAGATGACCGGAGACTCACCGAATCCCAGGTGTGGGATGCCATACTCGCCACGCGCAAATCCCGACGCCCCTCGGTGCGCCACGTCATCAAGTACGCCGCCAGCGATGCGTTGCAGCTTTCCGGGAGCACCGAAGGGGAAAGCGATCCGCGGATGTACCTGGCGCTCGCGCGCATCGGGGGCCAGCCGGCGGTGGTCATCGGCCAGGACCGGTCGCGGATAGACCACTCCGAAAACCTCGATCCGCTGGGGCCTGCCTTCCTGCGCGAAGCCCGGAGGGGGGCGCTGCTGGCACAGAATCTGGGCATAGCGATGCTCACCGTGATCGACACCGAAGGAGCGGCGCTGAGCCGTGAGGCCGAGGAAGGCGGCATGGCCGGGCAGATTGCCCGCTCGCTGAGCACCTTGGTGGGCATTGGCGTTCCGAGCGTTTCGCTGCTGCTGGGCCAGGGCACCGGAGGCGGCGCACTTGCCTTGCTGCCGGCTGATATCTCCATAGCCGCAGCAAACTCCTGGCTCTCCCCGTTGCCGCCGGAGGGAGCCAGCGCGATCATGTACCGGGACACGGAGCACGCCGCACCGTTGGCTTATGCCCAGAAAACCGATGCATACTCGCTGCGACGTGCGGGGATAGTACAGGTGATCGTCCCCGAGGAGTATGATGTGACCACCGCTCCGAAGCGCTTCTCGCTGGAAATCGGAGCGGCAGTGTCCACGGCGCTTGCGCAGCTTGCGGCGACAGATGCCGCGCAGCTGCCTGGCCGGCGCGCGCTGAAGTATGCATCGATTGGCCGGCCGAAAACGGCCAACCAGGAGGTGCGGGACGCCGCTGGATGACTAGAACAGAGGAACGGATGATCGAGCTGAGCACGGTGCAACGCCGCATCATTGCCGCCCTCCAAGTGGACGGGCGAGCCACCTGGCGGAAGATAGCTGCCGTGCTTGACCTGCCTGAACGCTCGGTCGCCCGCCATGGCGCGTGGTTGCTGGAGAATGGGCTGGTTACGGTTGCAGCGATCCGCCACCGCGAGCATTCGCTGCTGATCGCGTGCACTTGCGCCCCGGGCACCGGGCGGATTGCCAGTGAATCCTTGTCTTCCCGGCCGGATACCAGCTTTTCCTACCAGGTCACTGGCCGGGAGGATCTCGTCGTGGAAATGCACTACAACGGAGATGTGACCGAAGTGCTCTCCCTGGAACTGCCTGCTACGCCGGGGGTCTCGTCGATTGTCGTGTATCCGGTGTTGAAGTACTTCAAGACGATCCGCGGGTGGCGCCTGGGATCCTTGAAGCCCGCAGAAGAGCTTGCCTTGCAAAAGGACCCGGATGTCACGAGCTGGCGCATCCAGCCGAACCTCAACTCCAAGGACGAGCAGATCATCGATGCTTTGCACGATGACGGCAGAGCCAGCTTCGAGTCGATTGCCCGCCGGGTGGCGATGAGCGAGACCTCTGTTGCGCGGCGGATCGATTGGCTCCTATCCACCGGGCAGATCGCCATTCGCGCCCTGGTTGAGCCCCTGGCCGTGGGGTTGCCGGTCGAGGCATTGCTCTGGGTTTCGACGACGCCATCCCAAGTCGAAAAATTGGGCCAGCGACTCGCCACCCGACCGGAAGTTCGCTATGCAGCGGCCGTGGCCGGGGATTGCCAGTTGGTGGTCGACGTGACGGTGGCCAACCAGGCCGAGCTCTATGACTTCATTTCCCACAGCGCCTGGGGGAACTCGATGCTGCAAGTTAAGGCCTCTCTGGTGGTTAGCGCCCGCAAACGCGGTGGGCGGCTGATCAGTAGCTGAACCAGACCAGGAAACCGCGTCGTGCAGCACCAGAATTCAACTGGAGTCCAACTCGTCTTTGGCCGCTGTTCGCCGCTGGGCCCAGGAAGGTGAACGGCAAGTGAACACTTCGCCGAAAGGCGATAATAATGCGTAATATCGCCTCAAGGGTTCGGAACCGCTTCGGAAGTGGCATAGTCTCACGATACCGGGCGGCATGGCTTCGCTCGCGCTGTTAACAACCAGTTAACGCTGCAGGGGTGAAAGGAATACCGGCAACCGTGAGCAAGAGGTTGACCTACGGGACGAACCAGGGAACGGCTACGCCTGAAAGCGCGTGGCGCAAACGCAAGGACGCGTGGGAGCACTTGGGCTATGTGCTCAGCGAGATCTCTTCTGAATACCAGGAGGAAGACCGCCGCACGGAGCACGAACTGGAGGCCGGCCGGTTGCTGGGGCTGCTGGCAGCCATAGAACCGTACTGGGCGAATCCCGGCATCGAATACTTCAACGAGGTTTCCCGGCTCATGTCCGGCGGGCAGTACGAAGATGCCATGAAGCTGGTCTACCAAGCGAACCAGACCTTCAGGACGCTGACCCAGTACATTGACCTTGAAGGCCATGACGAGGCGGAACAGGATCCATCCCAGCTGGGTAACGGTGCACCTGGCAACGCCAGGGTGCAGGCACCGATGGTGGAAATCCTGCTGGTGGATAATGGCCCGGCGGAGGAGATTGAGCTTTTCAAGGAAGAAATCGCCGAACAGCGCCAGCGCACCGATCCGTTCCACTACAACTTCGTGGTGGTGCCCAGCGTGGAAGATGCCTTGGCCGCGATCCTGATCAATCCCGGCATCCAGTCCGTCGTGCTCACCGCCCGCTTTGATGTGCGCACGCGCCGCCGGCTATCCTCGACGCTCAAGAATTTCATTGCCCGGCGGATGGAAGGCTATTTCCAATCCACTAGGCAGATCCAGGGCCTGCTGGATCTGGAAAACATCCTCGATGAACTGCGCCCTGAAGTCCCGGTGTACCTGATCGCCGGGGTCGCCCTGGAATCGATTGCCCACGAGATCACCGGGCGTTTCCGCCGGATCTTCTCGCGCAATGACCGGATGGATCTGCACCTGTCGATTGTCTCGGAAGTGCTCGAACGCTACCAGACCCCGTTCTTCAACGCGCTGCAGAAGTACGCCAAGCGGCCTGGCGGGGTTTTCCACGCCATGCCGATTTCCCGTGCAGGTTCGGTGCAGAACTCCCCATGGGCCAGGGACCTGGTGGACTTCTATGGCAAGAACCTGCTGCTGGCCGAAACCTCGGCCACCTCCGGCGGGCTCGATTCCCTCCTGGACCCGCAAAGTTCCATCAAGAAGGCCCACGAGCTGGCGGCCCGGGCTTTTGGCAGCCACCGCACCTACTTCGTCACCAATGGCACGTCGACCGCCAACAAGATCGTGCACCAGTCGATTCTCGCTCCGGGGGACATCGTGCTGGTGGACCGCAACTGCCACAAGTCCCACCACTACTCGCTGGTGCTCGCCGGGGCGAACGTCAGCTACCTGGAGGCCTACCCGCTCAACGAGCATTCGATGTACGGGGCGGTGCCGCTGGAGGAGATCAAGGGACGGCTGCTGCAGCTGCGCCGCGAGGGCCTGCTGCACAAGGTCAAGATGCTGACCTTGACCAACTGCACCTTCGACGGGATCATCTACGACCCGCGCCGGGTGATGGAAGAATGCCTGGCCATCAAGCCGGATCTGGTGTTCCTCTGGGACGAGGCCTGGTTCGCCTTCGCAGGATTCCACCCGGTGTACCGCCAGCGCACCGCCATGACCGTGGCGGCCGTGCTGGAAAAGCAGCTGGAAACCGCGGATTACCACCAGCGCTACTCCACGCAGCGTGCGGCCCTTCCAGCACCGGGCACCATCGAGCACCCGGAGAATGACCAGGCCTGGCTGGACACCCGGTTGATTCCGGATCCGGAGCAGGTCCGTCTGCGAGTGTATTCCACCCAGTCCACGCATAAGACTCTGACCTCCTTGCGTCAGGGCTCGATGATCCACATCTACGACCAGGACTTCGCGGTGCGCAACCTCAACGCCTTCCGCGAGGCCTACATGACCCACACCTCCACCTCGCCGAACTACCAGATCCTCGCCTCGCTGGATATCGGCCGGCGCCAGGCCGAGCTGGAAGGCTATGCGCTGGTGCAGCGCCAGGTCGATTTGGCGCAGTCGATTTCGCGGGCCATGGCGCGCAACGAGCTGCTGGGCAAGTATTTCAAGATCCTGCACTCGACGGACCTGATCCCGCAGAAGTACCGCCGGTCCACCACGCAGAACCCGGTGCGCGACGGGCTGGCAGCCTGGGACGAAGCCTGGGCAGAAGACGAGTTCGTGGTCGACCCCTCACGCCTGACCTTGGACATCAGCCGCACCGGCGTGGACGGGGACACGTTCAAGCACGAGTACCTGATGGATGGGCATTCGATCCAGGTCAACAAGACCAGCCGCACCTCGGTGCTGCTGATGACCAATATCGGCACCACCCGTTCGGCCGTGGCGCACCTGATCGAGGTGCTGGTGAAGATCGCGGAGGAACTGGACCGCAAACGCCGCCTGGATGGGAGAGTGCTGGCGCTGGGCAAGAAGCCCGCGGCCGAACAGATTCCCTTGCCGGACTTCAGCGCCTTCGCTCCTGAATTCGCAGGAGGCGGTGGAAGCGGGGACATGCGCTCGGCCTACTACCTGACCTACCAGGACCCGGCGACGCATTTCCTGTCCTCCGCGCAGATCCGCACCCAGCTGGTGAACGGAGAACGCGTCGTGTCGGCGGTATTCGTCACCCCGTACCCGCCGGGATTCCCGGTGCTGGTCCCCGGCCAGGTCATTACCATATGCATTCTGGATTACATGGACCGATTGGACACCCGCGAAATCCACGGTTACCACCAGGATCTGGGCTACCAGGTGTTCACCTGCGAAGCCCTGGAACAGGTCGCGGCGCAGCAGCCCTGAGCGGTTTGAGCGGCTTGCCTTGAACGCAGCTCGCGGACCCACCCGGCATCCCCGGGTGGGTTCCGGCTTCCGCGGCGAAGAACGCTGCACGCAAGAACAGTTGCCGTCACGACCCGAAAGGCCCTGATTCGCGCACCGAATGCGCAAATCAGGGCCTGAATCGTAAGCAGCCCTAAGGCTGTATTTTCCGTCCGGCCAGATGCGCCGAGATCGCCTCGAACGCACGAATGGTCGGGAACAGCTTGGAAGCATCCTGCGGCAGCGGCCAGCTGGAAAGCTTGACCGCGACCAGCTTGGTCGCCGGATCCATATAGATCATCTGGCCATGGATGCCCAGGGCCACCGCGGCCCCGGTGGCAGGGTTCGGGAACCAGATCTGGTTCCGGTAGTGCCCGCCGGGCATCATGTTGTCGCCCGGGGACTGGGCGAACGCCTGGACCAGTGCGGGATCGGTGGCGAAGGTGTCGGCGATCCATGCCTCGGAGAGAACCTGCTTGCCGGTCAGCGCACGCCCGCCATTGACATAGAGATGGCCGAAACGCGCCAAATCGCGCAGGCAGGCGTTGAATCCGCCGTCGAACATTCCGGTGCCGAATTGGTCAACGCCCATCACCAGATCCTGCTGGGCACCGAGCTTGGACCAGACATAGTCCGAAAGCAGTTCCTGCAGCGGGGCGCCGCCGGCGGCTTCCAGCACCCAGCCCAGGGCGTCGGTCTCGCAGGAACGGTATTCGAAGACCCCGCCGTGCGGTCCCTTGGCCTGCAGGGTCAGCAAGAACTCGTACATCCCGATAGGCCCGATGCCGCCACGCGACGGGGCCCAGCCGATGGCTTCCTCCAGCTGGCGCACCTCGGCATTGGGATCCAGATACTCTTCGGAGAATTTGATCCCGGAGCGCATATCCAGCAGGTCGCGCACCCGGGCGCCGGCATAGCCGCTGCGTTCCAACGCCGGCACGTAGGTGGCTACCGCCTGCTGGGTATCAAGCATTCCGGCGTCCACCAGCGCCCCGGCCAGGGAACCCACCAGGGTCTTGCTGACCGACATCAGCAGATGATCGGTCAGCGAGGTCATGGTGTTGTAGTACTTCTCCCAGAGGATCCGTCCATTGTGCATGACCAGCACGGCGTCGGTATTGGTCGCGTGCATTACCCCGCGCACGGTCAGCGCCGGGTCGGTAATGCTCGCCTTGGCCACTTCCAGTTTGCCCAGCTTCTCCTCGGCCAGGTGCAGCCTGACGATCGGGCCATCGCCGCGCGAGACCTTCACGGTGGGATGGATCCTGGCGATGTTCTGGAATGAGCGCTTGATGTTCTGCGGGTACTGCCAGGTGGCGATGTTCAGCGCCTTGCTGGGAGGACCTGCCAAGTTGGCCGCCATGTGCCCGGTGGCATCAGTCGCTTCAGTTGCCATGCTCTGATGGCGGAACGTCAATTCCCTTGTATTGGGATCGGATGCAGGAGATGAAGTGCTTGGCATCGATGCTGAGCTTGGTTTTCTTCTTGCCTTCGTACTGCAGCTTGGCCTTGGTGACCAGGACCCCAAGATCGGCTCCCTTCCATCGGTAATCCTCTACGCCGTAGATGCGCAGGAAGAATGCTTCCTTGTGGGTCTGTAGCTGGTGCCAGTCCAATGCGGAACGGGAAAATTGCAGCTTGCCGCGCGAGTCGAGGTAATAGTTTCCGGTGCGTGGGGCATGGGTGATGTACTGCAGGATGTCATCGGTTTCCTTGATGATCATGTGGCTCCAGACATCAGCCCCGCTCATCTCTTCCCAGCGAGCATTGATCTCGTCAACGTCCAGCTCGAATTCCACATCAAGGAATTCAAGCAGGTGGAAGAGGAACAGCGGCACGTCGGCATAGGCTCCGGCGGTGACGTTGGTGATGGCGCTGGCCCCGGAGATGCGCGGGTTCAGTTCGCCCAGGTACACCTCGTCGGTGTCGGTGTCCACCAGCACGTCCACCTCGAAGAAGCCGCGGTAGCCGGTGTCCTTCAGACCGTTGCCCACCTTGCGGACCAGATCGATGGCGCGCGAGCGCTGCGAGTCGGTGACCACATCCGGGTGCATCTCATTGCCGCACCAGCCGCCCTTGTACGGAGTCAGTTCCTTGTAGCCGGCCAGTTCGGTCAGGATCGGCCCCACCACCGTGCCGCATTCGGTCAGCACTGCCTCAACGGCTACCGGCTGGTTGTTGATGCGCTTCATGATCTTGAGCTGTTCGCCGATGATGTTCTTGGCATGCGCCTTGAACTGCGCCTTCGAGTCGATGAAGAAGGTCGTCTTGCCCGAATCCCCGTAGGGGGTCTGGACCACCAGGTCCTTGCCCAGGCCGGCTTCCTCGGCCAGTTCCATGAGCTCGTCGTAGTTATTGGCGGTGCCCAGCACGTTGGGCACCGATGGTGCGCCGGCGGCATTGCCCAGCTCGGTGGTAACGATCTTCGAGTCCAGTTCGGTGCGCAAGGCGGCCGAGGGCAGGATCAGGTCGTAGCCCAGTTCCTCGCAGATTGATTCGGTTTCCTCGTCGAAGAAGACCATCGCGATCTTCGGCCGGGGACCGCCCGGGGTGCACTGGGAATCGATGTATTCGCGGACCTCGGAGTTCTCCAGCAGCCAGTTGTTGATCTCTTCGGCGCTCTGGAAATCGACATAGGGCTTCTCGGCGGGGGTGAAGACCCGCGGGTGGTGGCCGTCCCAGCCGTCGTAGTAGGTGATGTAGCTGAATTTGCGGACCCATCGGTCAAGGCCCAGCAGATTGACCGGGGTGGCGCCGAGGAAGAAGATCGGAGTGGTATTGGTGCGGAAGAAATGGCGAACTTCGCTCATGTTCTTCAGCTTGCGGTCCATGCGCAGGACCTTGGCCGGGAGATTCTCGGGTTCGGACTCGTTGTAGGCCGCGTCGACGGCGACGTTGGCGCTGAGCTGATCGGTAACAACGCGCGCCTTGTGGCGCAGCTTGTCCAGATCGCTGGGTTTGGGTATGCGGTGGCGAGAAGCCGGGGCGTGGGCTTCAAGAATGTTGGCCATGATGTGGAGATGTCCTTTGAAACTGTCCGAAGAAGGGCGGTTGCACGGCACAATGCGTGACAGTTTCATGCTCAGCGCTCATCGTAAGCACCGGCACACGTTCTGCTTAACGCGTGGTGAACATTGAGCCCGCCCCCGCCGATGCGGCCTGTGACTTGGCATGCAACGGCAGGTTCGGGCTCAAAGCTAGGTAAAGGTTACTCCTTATTGCGGTAACTGGCGGCTGCTAGCCAGACACCGTCGATGCGAAATCCAGCTGCTGGAATTCGAATCCGGCCTGCTGCAAGACTTCGCTGGTGACCTTGCGGCCGGTCAACGCGACCCGGGCATTGGATCCCATGACCGCGGCGCCGATCTTGGGCAGCACCGACCCGGTGGGCAGGCCAGGCAGCCCAGCGATGGATCGCAAGGCGGCCATGACCTCGGCATTGCGCAGCGGTTTCGGGCTGGCGGCATGCACCAGGCCGGCAGGGATGGAAGGCTCTTCGAAGCCGAGCAGGCAGCGGATCAAGCGCAGCCAGTCTTCCAGCCCGATCCAGCTGAACCACTGCTTGCCGTCTCCCAGCGGACCGCCCATGCCGGTATTCACCAGCAGGTTCAGCGGGCCAAGCAGGGGAGCGTCGGGGTGCATCACCAGCGAGGTGCGCAAGAGATAGCGCTGCTCGGCGTTGACCGCGGCCTCGGCGAAGGCCTGCTCCCATGCCGAAGCGACCCCGGTCATTTCCGGCAGGGCGCGCTGGTCGCTGGGAACGGGGCTGGACTCGGTCAGCTCTTCCTCGCCGGCGTCACCGAAGATGGCGGTGGTGCTGGCCTGGATCCAGGTGGCCAGCTGGGGCGCCGAGGCTGCGGCTTCGGCCAGGGTCTTGGTGGAGGCCACGCGCGAGTCGGTGAGCGCTGCGATGTTCTCCGGGGTGTTGCGCTTATCGACGCGCTCGCCAGCCAGATTGACCAGGTGCACCGGATTCTTGCTGGACAGCGCGCGGGCCCAGGGCCCCTGGTGCACGCCATCCCAGCTGTACTGCTCGGCAGGGAAATCATTTTCCGGGTTGCGGGTCAGCACCGATACGGAAATGCCGCGGCAGACCAGATCGGCGACGAGGTTGCGGCCAAGGAATCCGCGACCGCCGGAGATCACCACATGGGCATCGCGCTTGCGGTGCGCACCCGGGGCGATGATCCGGTACAGGCGGGCCGCCGCGATGGCGAAGTCCTTGCACAGGGCGTTGGCCACGGTGAATTTGAAAGCGGTGGTGCCCGGGCCGTTGAGCTCAGCGGTGAAGTGCAGCACGGATCCGTGCTCATGGGGCTCTACCTGCCAGCGCAAGACCATTTCACCGGCCGGCTGCGGTTGGGTGAACTCCACCATGAGGGTGTCCTGGTTGCGCCGGGTGATGGAGCCCGAAGGCGCGGTGCTGCGGTGCAACGGGCCGAAGAACTTGCCCGGCGGCAACAGATCCACCTTGGTGCCCACGCCGCGCTGGTCGTCATGCACGATGAAGCCGTCGAAGCTCTTCATCCACTGGCCGGTCTGCGACAGGTTGCCCACGATCGAGTAGACGGCCTGCGGGCCAGCGGCCAGGAACTGCGACTCGGTGCGCTGCCAGTGCGTGAATTTACTCGTGGTGCTCATCTTGGAATAGTTCCTTCCAGCTCGGTTTCTCGGGCATAGCTCTAGGCTACTGTGCCCGGTGCACTTCGGCAGGATAGACATCGAAGCCTGCCTGAACTGTTACACCAGGGTCCTGGAACGGGAAAAGCTCCCTTGGTCCATGCGGACCAAGGGAGCTTCGGATCGGGGCGTTGGCTAGGCAGTAACCTTGGCGCCGACTTCCTGTTCCATTTCGGTGAACTCGCCATCGATGGTCGGGTTCGGGCGGTAGGTTGCCCGGGAAACCAGCCATGCGACAACCAGTGCGGCGAGGAAGCCCGGGACGATCTCGTACATGGCCGAGGCCAGCACGTCCACGTTGCCCCAGATGAACACCACGACGGCGCCGGTGACCATGCCGGCGAAACCGCCCACGGCGGTCAGCTTGCGCCAGTACAGGGCCAGCAGGACAACCGGGCCGAAGGCGGCACCGAAGCCCGCCCACGCGAAGGAGACCAGCTCAAGGATGGAGGAGTTCGGGTTCAGCGCCAGCAGGGCGGCGACGACGGCCACCAGCAGTACGCCGGAGCGGCCCAGCATGACCAGGGCCTTGGGCGAAGCCTTGCGGCCGGTGATGTTGTACAGGTCCTCCACCAGTGCCGAGGAGCAGACGATCAGCTGCGAGGACATGGTGGACATGATGGCCGCCAGCACAGCGGCGAGCACCAGTCCGGCGATCAGCGGGTGGAAGAAGATCTGGCTCAGCAGCAGGAAGACAGTTTCGCTGCTGGCCTTGTCCAGCGGCTGATCGGCGAAGTACGCGACGCCGATGAACGCGGTGGCGATGGCGCCCAGGGTGGTCAGGAACATCCAGCCAATGCCGATGCGCCGTGCGGTCTTCGCTTCGCCCGGGGTGCGCAGCGCCATGAAGCGCACGATGATGTGCGGCTGGCCGAAGTAGCCCAGGCCCCACGCTGCGGTGGAGAAGATGGCCACGGCGGCCAGGATCGCGCTGTTGTCGCTGAAGGAGGAGAACAGGTTGAACGCTTCGGGATTGACTTCGGTGACCTTCGAGGTGATGTCCCCGATGCTGCCGATCTGGATGACTGCCACAATTGGCACGGCAATCAGCGCGGCGAACATCAGCAAGCCCTGGACCATGTCGGTCAGGGACGCCCCGAGGAAGCCGCCGAACAGGGTGTAGAGCAGGGTGATTCCTGCCACGAAGAACATGCCCGCAAGGTACTGCCAGCCGAAGGAAGCCTCGAAGAACTTGCCTGCAGCCACCATTCCGGAGGATACGTAGAAGGTGAAGAACACCAGGATGATCACCGATGCGCCGATGCGCAGCAGGTGGCTGTTGTCCTTCAGGCGCTTTTCGAAGAAGCTCGGGATGGTGATGGCGTTCTGCGAGATCGCGGTGTAGGAACGCAGCCGCGGAGCGACGAACTTCCAGTTCAGCCACGCGCCGATGAGCAGGCCGATGCCGATCCATGCTTCGTGCAGGCCGCCGAGGTAGATGGCGCCGGGCAGGCCCATGAGCAGCCAGCCGGACATGTCGGATGCGCCTGCGGAAAGGGCTGCGACCCACGGCTTCAGGCCGCGGTCGGCCAGCATGTAGTCGTCAATGTTGTTGGTGCGGCGATATGCAATATAGCCGATGCCAAGCATGGCGGCCATGTAAATTGCGATCGCAATCATCTGGAAAGTCTGGTCGGACATTTTTCCTCATTACCGTTTGTGCCTGGGGCTTTTCTCAGCCGCCATAGGCGCGGATTTCTGTGGTGCGAGTCACCACTATGGCACTAATTCTCCGGTTTGTCGCCGGGTGCCATTTGGTCTGTGATCATTCTGTTATCTAGTCGACCGTATCGAAGTCTGCAGGGGTAGCCAAAATCGCGGAGTTGCTTGCATCACTCATTCCGGGCTGCGCGTGCAGCGATTTGCGCACCGCGCGGATGGCCGGGGACTGGGTGGAGGAATGCCGCATGGCGGTGAAGATGGTGCGCTCCGGAGAGCCGGGAAGATCCACCGTGCGCAGGCTGCTGCGCTGGTCGCGCAGGACCAGCTCTGGGAGCATCGCCACGGCGTTGCCCGAAGCGACTAACTGCACGTGAGCCTGCAAATCAGCGGTTTCGTAGCGCAGGTCCGGCTCGAACCCTGCAAGCCGGCAAGCCTGCAGGGCCCAGTGCCGGCTGGCGGCACCCGCGGGTTCCACCACCCAGGGCAGGGAGTTGGCATGCTCCAAGGTGTGCACCCGGTCGAATTCTGCATTTCCGGCCGCGCCTCGTGCCGGCAGGGCCAGGCGGATCGGATCGTGAGTCAGAACACGCCGATCGAGGTTGTCGTAGTGCGGCGCGGAATGTCCCGAGTACTGCTCCGCGACCACCAAATCGAAACTTCGGCTGCTGGTTTCATTCAGCGCGTCGGCTGGTTCCTGCTGGCTCATTTCCACCCGCAGATTGGGGTGCTTGGTGCGCAGCTCGCGCAGTACCGGTGGCATGAGGCGGAGCATGGCCGTCTGGAAAACCGCTAGCCGGACGGTTCCGGACACCGTGGACATGGCCGCGGACAAATCCGCTTCGGCGCGTTCCATGGAATCGAGCAGTTCTTCGGTATGGGCCACCAGGATCTGGGCCTGAGGGGTGAGCTTGAGGGTGCGCCCGGTGCGCCGCAGCAGCTCCACTCCGGTTTCGGATTCCAGCTGGCTCAGTTGCTGCGATACGGAGGAGGGGGAGTAGCTCAGTGCATCGGCCACCTCGGCAATGGTTCCGCGGATATGCAATTCGCGAAGCAAGCGCAATCTTCTCAGTTCAAGCATGGATTTCCGGCCATTCAGCTAGTGGGGACTCTCGGAGTCTAGACACTTCGGCAAAACCGAACGAACATCTTCGGTTTTGTTCACTTTTGCTTAAGACAATATAGGTTCATACTCGATCTTGCACACAGCTTTTCTTGGCGGTTCTCTGGCAACAGCAGGCCGCCGGATTAGCCATAACGACATCAGCGTTCGGTGCCGAACCACAAGTACGAATTGCATCGAAGGGACCACCAGTGTCTTTCACCTCCACCCAGCACGTAGTGCCAGCCGCACTAGATGCCGACGGCAACCCGCTCACCTCGCCGGCCGAACTCGCTGACGACGTCATCAAGCTGGTGCGCCGCTGGCTCACCGAAGCTTCCGAATACCCTGTAGATGCTGCCGCTGCCCGCCTGGCCGGTGTGCTCAAGGACCCCAAGGGCCTGGACTTCACCGTAGGCTTCGTCGATGGCGTGATCCGCCCCGAAGACCTGAAGGTCGCAGCCGCCAACCTCAAGGCGCTGGCTCCCATGGTGCCAGGCTTCCTGCCCTGGTACATGCGCAAGGCCGTCGCAGTAGGCGGCGCCATGGCCCCAGTCGTGCCGCAGGTAGTAGTTCCGATCGCCCGCAAGGTCTTGCGCGAGATGGTGGGCCACCTGATCATTGACGCCTCGGATGCCAAGCTGGGCGGCGCGATCTCCAAGATCAAGCGCGAGGGCGTGGATCTGAACGTCAACCTGCTCGGCGAAGCCATCCTCGGCGAAGGCGAAGCGGCCCGCCGTCTTGACGGCACCACCAAGCTGCTGGAACGCGATGACGTGGACTACGTGTCGATCAAGGTCTCCTCCACCGTCGCCCCGCATAACCACTGGGCGTTCGATGAAGCCGTGGAGCACATCGTGGATAAGCTGCAGCCGCTGTATAAGCTGGCTGCCAACAGCCCGAAGAAGAAATTCATCAACCTGGACATGGAAGAGTACAAGGACCTGGAGCTGACCATCGCGGTCTTCACCAAGATCCTGTCCAAGCCCGAATTCAAGGACCTGCCCGCCGGCATCGTGCTGCAGGCCTACCTGCCAGATGCCCTGGGCGCGATGATCCAGCTCCAGGAATTCTCCGCGGCCCGCGTGGCCGAAGGCGGCGCACCGATCAAGGTCCGCGTGGTCAAGGGCGCCAACTTGCCAATGGAAACCATGGAAGCTGACATCCACGGCTGGCCGCTGGCCACCTGGCACACCAAGCAGGACTCCGACACCAGCTACAAATCCGTGCTGGAATACGCGCTGCGTCCGGAACACGTGAAGAACATCCGCATCGGCATCGCCGGGCATAACCTCTTTGATGTCGCGCTGGCTTGGCTGCTGGCCAAGTCGCGCAACGCCACCGACGGCATCGAATTCGAAATGCTGCTGGGCATGGCCACCGGCCAGGCCGAAGCGGTGCGCAAGGACGTCGGCTCGCTGCTGCTCTACACCCCGGTGGTGCACCCGCAGGAATTCGACGTGGCCATCGCCTACCTGATCCGCCGCCTCGAAGAGGGCGCCAGCCAGGAAAACTTCATGTCCGCAGTCTTCGAGCTGGCCAAGAACGAGGCCTTGTTCGAACGCGAGAAGAACCGCTTCCTCGCATCCCTGGAAGCCATGTCCAATGTGGTCCCTGCCCCGCATCGCGTGCAGAACCGCCAGGTCCAGGATCCGTCGCTGAGCACCCGCGTGGCCGGTTTCGCCGACGGCTCCACCGAATTCTTCAACACCCCCGATACCGACCCGGACCTGAACCAGAACCGTGCCTGGGGACGCGAGATCCTGGCCAAGATGCAGGAATCGCCGCTGGGCAAGGAACTGGTCAAGAACAACACCCTGAACAGCGCCGGCGAACTCGACGAGTCCATCGCCATGGGCGTGGATGCCGCCGCCGGCTGGCAGCAGCTGGGCTCGGCCCAGCGCGCGCAGATCCTGCACCGTGCCGGCCTGCTCTTCGAGGAGCGCCGCGCCACCTTGCTCGAGGTCCTGGGCTCCGAATGCGGCAAGACCATTGACCAGGGCGATGTGGAAATTTCCGAGGCCATCGACTTCGCGCACTACTACGCGGAACTGGGCCGCGAACTGGATGCCGTGGATGGCGCGAAGTTCGTCCCGTCGAAGCTGACCGTGGTCACCCCGCCATGGAACTTCCCGATGGCGATCCCAGCTGGTTCCACCCTCTCGGCGCTGGCCGCCGGTTCCTCGGTGATCATCAAGCCTGCCAGCCAGGCCGCCCGCGTGGGCGCTGTCATGGTGCAGTGCCTGTGGGATGCCGGCGTGCCCAAGGACGTGCTGCAGCTGGTCTTCGTGGGCGATCGCTCCCTGGGCCAGCAGCTGGTCTCCGATGAGCGCGTGGACCGCCTGATCCTCACCGGCGGCTACGAGACCGCGGAACTGTTCCGCTCATTCCGCAAGGACCTGCCGCTGCTGGCCGAGACCTCCGGCAAGAATGCCATCATCGTCACCCCGAACGCCGACCTGGATCTGGCTGCGCGCGACGTCGTGCAGTCGGCCTTCGGCCACGCCGGCCAGAAATGCTCGGCAGCCTCGCTGGTGGTGCTGGTGGGCTCGGTGGCTGAATCCCGCCGCTTCAACAACCAGCTGATCGATGCGGTGAAGTCGCTGAAGGTCGGCTACCCGTGGAACCCCGAATCCCAGATGGGCCCATTGATCGGCGAGCCGGGCGAAAAGCTCAAGCGGGGCCTGACCACCCTGGGAGCCGGCGAGCGTTGGGCCATCGAGCCGAAGCAGCTCGATGACTCGGGCAAGCTCTACTCGCCGGGCGTGCGCTACGATGTGGCCCGCGGCAGCGAGTACCACAAGACCGAATACTTCGGCCCGATCCTCGGCGTGATGACCGCGCAGACCCTGGAAGAAGCGGTAGAGATCGTCAACGAGGTGGACTACGGCCTGACCTCGGGCCTGCATTCGCTGGATTCGGCAGAGATGGGCTACTGGCTGGAGAACATCCAGGCCGGCAACATCTACGCCAACCGCGGCATCACCGGTGCCATCGTGCAGCGACAGCCGTTTGGCGGCTGGAAGAAGTCGGCCATCGGCGCAGGCACCAAGGCCGGCGGCCCGAACTACCTGATCGGCATGGGCTCCTGGGTGGATGCCCCAGCCAAGCAGGGCGCAGCGCTCTCGGCATTCGACGAGCGCCTGCTGAACACCGCAGAACTGGATTCGGAGCAGGCGCAGTGGCTGGGCTCGGCACTGGCCAGCGACAAGCTGTGGTGGAACAACGAATTCAACCAGGCCAAAGACCGCTCGGGTCTGGTCGCCGAACGCAACATCTTCCGGTACCGCGCCGTTGATGTGACCGTGCGCTTCGAAGAAGCCACCAGCGGCCACGGCCTGGCCGAGGCGCTGCGCGTAGTTGCCGCCGGTGTCACCGCTGGTTCCCGCGTGATCTTCTCCGCTGACGTGCAGCTGCCGTTGGGCGTGCGCAACCTGTTGGCCGAGAACTCGGTCACCGTGGTGCGCGAAGACGCTGCTGCTTTCGCCGCCCGTGCTGCAAAGCTGGCTGCGAAGACCGGTCCGGAGTCCGCTGCCCGCATCCGCCTGATCGGCGGCTCGATGAAGGCTGTCGCCGAGGCAGCCAATGGCAAGCCGGATGTGGCCATCTACGCATCGCCGGTGACCGCTGCCGGACGGGTGGAGATGCTTCCGTTCCTGCATGAGCAGGCGGTATCCATCACCGCTCACCGCTTCGGCACCCCGAATCACCTCAGTGATTCGCTGATCTAGCAGGCAAGCGCATAAAGCAGCGGCCAGCATCCATTTATTTGGATGCTGGCCACTGCTTTATGCCGGATGCTCTTTACTTCTTGCGTACCTTGTACTTGGCGACCAGAATATCCGCGGTGGCGGAGAGGATCGCCGGAAGAATGTAGCGCGCCAAGGTCACCAGGGTAAAGGCGAGTACGGATCCGCTGGCCGAACCAGCCACGGACAGGGCCGCAAATCCCAGGCCCACCGCGGAGAGCAGGCCGACGATCCAGCCAGCGAGCTTGCGGGGACGCAGGACGAACCAGCCAACTAGCGAAAGCACCGGCAGGAGCAGGCCCCAGACGGTGAAGTAGCCGGTGTACATTCCTTGCAGATCCAGCGCGGAGACCAGGAACCAATCGCCATATTCCACGGTGTCCAGAACCGGCAGCTTCAGCAAGATGTCCAGGACCAGCGACAGCAGGACCAGCAGCATCGCGAAGACCTTGGTGTCCTTGCGCGCTTCGAGCAACCAGAAGCTGCCGATGGCCACGAGCCTGATCACCCATAACGCGATCAGGGAGAGCAGGCTGCCGCCGGTGACATAGTCGGCGGTGGACAGCAGCGTGGATCCGGTGATGCCGGCGATCAGCACCAGCCAAACAATGATCAGGCGGGCCGGCAGATGCAACAGTGGTTTTTCTTCGCTCACTTAGCCAAGTCTAATGAAACTGGCTGTGCAATCCCTTTTCCTGTTCTTGGCAGGCGGGCTCAGACCTCGAGTTTCAGTGCCTTGCGCAAGGTCAGCGCGCCACCGGTGTGCATCACTGCCCTGCCGTAGATCTTCTCGGCAAACAGCAGCACGAGCCAGCAGGCAGCCAGGAGAATTGCAAGCGAAAGAATCGGCTCCCAGAAAGCTACCTCGCCGGAGAGCAGGCGGCTAGGCATCGCCGCCGAGGAGACGATGGGAATGTACGAAGCGACCACCAGGAAGCTGCCCTTGGCATACAACCCGATAAACAGCACCGCCATCAGGAGGCCCACCACGGGCCCGCTGGATTGCTGCAGATCCTCGGTACGGGTAGCCAAGGAGCCCAACGCTGCCCAGATCCCGGCCAGAAGCAGGAAACCGCCGAAGAAGAACACCACGAACCACCCGGCCACCTGGGTGACAACTCCGAGGAACGGGATCTGGATCGGGGAAATGTAGGCAGCCAGCAAGCCAATGCTGAGGAAGGCCAGGAGCTGGATCATTGCGAGAACGACATTCCCGATGATTTTTCCTGCCAGCAGCTGGCGCAGCCGGATGGTGCTGGCCAGGATCTCGACCACGCGGTTCTGCTTCTCCTCGATGACCGAATTGGCGATGGGCATGCCGAAGAGGAATGCGGCCATGTAGAAGAGGAATGAGAAGACCAGCGCCATGGCACTGGCCATCGCGGCCCGTTCGGAATCGCCATGGAGCTGATCGAGAATGAGGTCCTCGTTATCGGGCAGGCCAGCTGATTCCAGTCCGGCCTCGGCCAGCAGCTGATCGGTCTTCACGGTTTTCATTGCTTCGCGGACCAGAGAACTGAGCTCTTGGTCGACCGCGTTGAAACCGGTCAGCGTGAATTCCTGCGCATCGGCCGAACCGGACAAGGTCGCGTTCAGCCGCTCAGCGGATAGCTGCTGCTCCGCCTGTTCAGGAGCGAGCCTGGAAATGCTCAATTCCACGTCTTCGGGGCGATCCTGGATCACCTGCTCCAGCACCCGGAAACTGGCATCGTCGGTGGCCGCCACGGCGAAATTCGACGTGCGATTGGCGAGGAAACCGGTAAGGGCGACCGATCCGATGATGAATAGCAAGGTCACGATGGTGCTGATGATGAAAGCTTTGTCGCGCAGCTTGGTTTCGACTTCGCGCAAGGCGACAATGAGCCATGGAGCCGTGGTGGTGTTCACTTGATGATCTCCCGGTAGATGTCGGCCAGCGAAGGGCGATGGATTGCGAACTCTGCGACGGGCCCGCGGCTCATGGCGGTGGCGAGCACGCGTTGGGCATCGGATTCGGAGTCGAAATTCACCAATGCGTCATGGCCTGAAATATCGATAACGGTGACCCCCGGTTCATTGCGCAGCCAGCCCGTGTCGGAGCCCAGGGACAACCGGTGCCGGGATGCCTGCGTCGCACGGAGCCCGGCTGCCGATGAATTGGCCAGGATCCTGCCGTCCTGGATGATCACCAGGTGGTCCACCAGCACATCGAGCAGATCCAGCTGATGCGAAGAGAAGAGCACCGGTACGCCACGCGCTGCATAGTCGCGCAGGATGGAGCTCATTGCGTCCACCGCGATCGGGTCAAGTCCGCTGAAAGGTTCGTCGAGGATGAGCACGTCGGGTTCGTGCAGCAGTGCTGCGGTGACTTGAACGCGTTGCTGGTTGCCCAGGGACAGGGATTCGAGTTTCGACTTGGCGCGGTCAGCCAATCCGAAACGGGCCAGCAGTTCCATGGCCCGTTTGCGTGCTCCGGAGCGGGACAGGCCATGGAGCTGTCCGAGGTAGACCAGCTGGTCTATGACCGGCTGCTTGGGATACAGGCCGCGTTCCTCGGGCATGTAGCCGAAGTTGGGGCGGGTGGCTCCATTGAGTGGTTGGCCGTTGAGCGAAACAGAACCGGAATCGGCGCTGAGCAATCCCATGATGATGCGCATGGTGGTGGTCTTGCCGGCACCGTTGGCACCGACGAATCCGGTGAGCGCGCCGCCAGGTACGGTGAAGCTGATGTCATCGAGCACCAAATTCTGTGCAAATGACCGTGACACATGGTTTAGCTCAAGCATGTTTTCCTCTGCCAAGTATTGTTTCTACTCATCAGCTTAGGAAACTAAGCAGCATTTGCGCTCCGTCTGGAGAATGAAACTATTGGATGAGTCCGGCGCGGTGGGCGAATAGCACGCCCTGCACCCGGTCGCGCAGGTGCAGCTTCGCCAACAGGTTCGACAGGTGGGTTTTCACCGTGGCTTCCGACAAGGAGAGCACCGCGGCGATTTCCTGGTTGTTCTTGCCCTGGGCCAGTTCGCAGAGTACCTGGCGTTCGCGTTCGGTGAGTTTTTCCAGCTGCTGGGCCTCGGTAGTTGCCGCTGCCGAATCCGCGGCAGGGACCGCGCCGGTGCCACGCTGGATGAGCTTGAGCGTGACTTCGGGGGAGAGCAGCCCGTGGCCGGCGGCCACCTGGTGCACGGCGGCCACCAGCATTTCAGGCTCTGCATTCTTCAGCAGGAACCCGCTGGCCCCGGCATCCATGGCCTCGAAGAGGTAGTCGTCGCGGTTGAAGGTGGTCAGCACAATGACTTTGGTCTGGGTGGTGCTGGCGATGAGCTTCGTGGCTTCGATGCCGTCCATCTGCGGCATTTGGATATCCATCAGCGCCACCGTGGGGTTCAGCTCGCGAACCATTTCCAGGCCCGCTTGGCCGTTGCCTGCCGTGCCGATGACCTGGATCTGCGGATCGGTTTGCAAGATCAGTTTCAGCGACGAGAGGATCAGCGACTGGTCATCGCAGATCACCACGGTAATTTTGCTCATGTTGCCAGTCTAGTTGCCGCGTCGGAAACCACGCGCAACCGGGCCCGGGTACGCCAGCCGTGCGGAATGCGCGGGCCGATTTCCACTAGCCCATGATGCAGCTTGGCGCGTTCGCGAATGCCACGCAGGCCGTAGCCGCCACCGGCGGAGTCCGGCCGTGGACGGCCGCTGTCGGTGACCTCGACTTCTATCCATGCGCCATCGGCATCGGTTCCCGAACGCAGCGACAAGGTAGCTGTGCGGGCCGTGGAATGCGCACGGACATTGGCCAAGGCTTCGCCGCTGATGCGGTAGAGCGCGAGCGACAGGCCTGCCGGCAGGTCAGAAATGAAGCCGGGCTGGTGTTCATCGCGGGAGATCTGGATGCTCAGTCCCTGGCGTTCATTGGCTGCGATCAGCTCATCGAGCTGCGCCATGGAGGGTTCGGGGTTCCGTGCCCCCTCCGCGGAGCTCGGCGAATCCTCCGGTCCGCGATGTTCGCGCAATACGCCCAGCAGTGCCCGCGTTTCGCTGACTGCACTGCGTGCCGAGGACTCGATGCCGCGCATCAGTTCGATGGACTGCTGGGGATCGCGCTCATGCACCATGCGGGCGGCCGAAGCCTGGATTCCCACCGAGGCGATGTGGTGGGCAATGACATCGTGCAGCTCGCGGGCGATGCGCAGCCGTTCCTCGTTGACCGCACGGTCTGCCAGCTGCTGGGACTGGTCGGCAATGCGCTGGGCCTGGGTTTCCACTATTTGGCTGGCGTAGGCATTGGTCCAGCTGACCATGCCCAGGAAGATCGCGCCGCCGAAGTACAGCAGGTTCATCAGCAGGTTGTAGAAGATGAAGGCCGTTGACGTCGGCAGCACGCCTGCTGGATCCTCGACCATGGAAGTTCCGGTGGCCGTGAGCAAGTCGGAGGTGAAGAAGGTGACGATCACCCAGGTGGCCATGAACAGCAGCACCACGCTCATCGCTATCCACAGTCCCCGGCGGTTCTTCGACCACGTGACCGCGGTGTAGATGCCGATGAAATAGGCCAGCTGCGCGCAGAGCTCCATGCCGACTTGGTAGGTATTTTCGCTTCCGGCGCCCACGAAGGCAGCCGAACCGATGAGCATCATGGTGATGGGCCAGCGCCGGCGGAACATCAGCGGCACGATCAGGGACACAAGCACGAGATAGGCGAGAAGAGGATCGGGCGCGTTCTCTTGCTCGGTCAGGGAGAGCAGCAGTTCGTGCATGGCCAGCGCCAGCAGGAGGAAGCCCGAAGCGACGATAATGTCGCGGCGCAAGCTCTTCTTATCCGGAGACGGACGTTCCCAATCCACCGGAGGCAGCGTCGGGAGCCTCCGGTGTACTAGCTCGGGGAGTCGGTACATGGTGTTCCTTGATCATCTCGTTGGCCAGGCATTGGAAACGACTTTACCGGTCTGCGGTTTTCCGGGCATGAGCCTGGAGGCTTACCCCTGGCGTTGACCCGGGAGGAAATGCGCTAGGCAGAAAGGTTACTAGGCAGTAATGTGATGGTATGCACATGATTTTCCGAATCCTCATGGTTTACCTGAACAGCAAGAAGGCTTCCAAGCTGTCGATGTTCGACACCAGCTCAGTGGGCATGCGTGCCACGCTGACCGATATCGACTTTGCCGGCCACATCAACAACGGCATGTACTTCTCGATCTTCGATCTCGGACGCTTCGACTTGATGTTCCGTTCCGGTGTCTGGGACATCATGTCCAGGAATAAATGGGTTCCGGTCGTGCAGACCGAGACCATCACCTTCCGCAAGTCGGTGCGCCTGGGAACCAAGTTCTCCCAGGAAACCCGGCTGATCGGCATGGACGACAAGTGCATCTTCTTCGAACAGCGCATCGTCGTGAAGGGCGAAATCTACGCTCGCGCCTATGTCGCCACCCGGATGACCTCGAAAAAGGGTGCGGTTTCCAACGAGGAAATCCTGGCAGCAGTCGGCTTGGAACTGCCAGCAGACATGGTGCTGCCCGAGTGGCTGCACCAGTGGCGCCAGGACGGAGCGCTGCCCAGCACCCGCAAGCCGGCCCCGCACAATTGGATCCGCTGAATCAATTCACTCGCGCAATTCCTGCTGGACCGTGCCGGGGGGACTCAATGTGCGGGATTCGGCGAAGCCTTGGCCGCATCAATGAACATGGCGATCATTTCGGGATCCTTGACTCCGCGCGATGATTCGACGCCGGAGGAGACATCGGCGCCGAAAGCGCTGGACGCAGCCAAGGCATCAGCGACATTCTGCGGGGACAGTCCGCCGGCCACCAGCCAGCGCCGACCAGCGGCCAGATCCTTCACTGCCGCATAATCCCAGCTTTCGCCGCTGCCGGGGACCGAGGCGTCAATGAGCAGCAGATCTTCGCCCCAATCGGCAAACTGCTCCTCCGGGTCATCGCGCCGCACCGCGCGGATGACCTTGAACCCGGCCTCATGGGCGGTGCTCACATCCTTTGCCGTGCGCTGCCCGTGCAGCTGCACCCAACTCACGCCGGCTTGCGCCGCAAGCTGAAGCACCGTCTGGATCTCTTCGCCGCGGAATACCGCCACGGTGGCAATGCCTGCGGGAACCGCCTTCACCAATGCGGCGGCGCGCTGCGCGGAAATTTCCCGGGCACTGGGCGTGAGCACGAACCCGATGGCATCAGCACCATGGGCCGCAGCGGTTTGCACGTCCTGGGCCGTGGACAAGCCGCACACTTTGACGAAGGGCTTTGCTGCACTCACTTCGCGTTCTCCTTGGCCATATGGATTGGGGTGTAACCGCCAGGCGCGTTGGCGCGGATGGCCAACAAGTCGCGGGCGTGATTCCACAGCCGCTTGTCCTCCCCGGTGACGGGCACCCAGGGCTTGACCGGAACAGCGGTGCCGGTTTCATCGCGGGTCACCATCACGGTCAGGCAGTAGGTCGTCAGCTGCATTTCCCGGGTCTTCGGATCGCCAGAGCGCACATGCACCGCAACGTGCATCCCCTTGTTCCCGGTGTAGACCAGTCGGGCCTCGACCTCCACCAGGTGGCCGATCAGCAGCGGGCGGTAGAAACGCACGCCGCCGGAGAACACCGCAACGGTTTCCTGCTGGCAGTAGCGGGCCGCGCACAGCTCAGCGGCATCGTCAATCCACTTCATCACGATGCCGCCGTGGACCTTGCCGCCCCAGTTCACATCGGTGGGCGCCGCCAGGAAGCGCAGCGTCACGCGTTCGGCGGTTCCCTCATCGGTGTATACCTGATCGTTCATGGACGCGACGATCTGCTCGCGGATCTCAATGCGCGCCAGCGCATTCTCGCGCATTGCGATTTCCCGGGCCGTACCCGGAGTGAACGCCGGAACCGGGGTTGGCTTCCCATTCTCGCCGACGGCTACGAAGATCACCAGGCAGCTGCTGGACTTCACCGGCTGCAATTCGCGCGGATCGCTGAAGGACACCTCGGTATGGATGTGCATGGAGCTGGTTCCGGTGTACACCACCGAAGCGGTCACTTCCACCAGATCTCCGGAGTGGATCGGGTCGGCGAAGTGGATATTGCCTACATAGGCGGTGACGCAATAGCTGGAGGACCATCCCACCGCCGCAGCGTAGGCGGCCTTGTCGACCCATTCCAGAACGGTGCCCGCAGGAACAATCCCGGTGACATCGACGTCGGTCGGTGCCGCGAGGAATCGCAAGGTGACAGAATGCGGACGTTGTTTCAGCTCCGGGGTGCTCATGCACTCCAGTTTCGCGCACATCGCGCATCACGGGCAATGTATGACGCTTCACGGCCCAGCCTTGCCGGCAAGCCCCACGGCGCGGAATTGCCGGTGGGCTCTGCCCTAGGATAGGAGGGTGCGTAGGGTCTTTGGAATATTTTCGGCTGCAACAGCCATCGTGGTGGCACTGAGCCTCAGTGCCGCGGCCGGAACCGCCGGCTTGGTGATCGTCGTGGGCCAAGGCCTGGATGAACTCATGGCCCATCGCCCGCTGGGCACCCAATGGTATGCCAGCGCCTTCGGCGAACTGCTGATCATGGCGGTTGCCACCTTCTTGATCCCGGTCGTGATCTCGCGCAACAGCCTCGACCTGACCGAGTACCACCGCATGAAGCTGCTCAAGCACTATCTGTCCATCGGCCCGCTGGCGGTGCGCGCCTCTGGCGATGGGGAGCTGCTGCATGCGGCGATGGACTCGGTGGAGCGGTCCGTGAAATACCGTTCCAGCTTCATCGGCCCGGCAATCTCCGCGGTAGCCACCCCGGTATTGATCCTGTGCTTCATCGCCTTTGCCATCGACCCGCTCAGCGCACTGGTACTGCTGGTTCCCACCGCGCTGGTCCCGGTCATCGTCCTGGGCTTCCAGCGACGCTTCGGCTCCTCGAACGGCGAGTACCGCCGAGCCCAGGGCATCCTCTCGGCGACCTTCCTGGACGCACTGCGCTCGCTGGGCATGCTCAAGCTCAACGGCGCCAGCCGGTGGATGGGATCGCGCATCGAGCAGGCCACCGAACGCGTACGCCAGCAAGTGATGAAGCTGCTGGCCCGCAACCAGCTGATCCTGCTGGTCATCGATTCCAGCTTCGCCGTGCTGCTGCTCGCCAGTGCCGCCCTGCTGGCCTGGTGGCGCGCCAGTTCCGGGGCCATCACCCCGGGTTCTGCCCTGTCACTGGTGATCCTGAGCTTCCTGATGCTCGCCCCGGTCAACTACGTCGGCAGCTTCTTCTACATCGGGATGACCGGCAAGGCCGCCGAGAAGAAACTGGCCGAAGTCGCCGACATCCCCATGCACCGTTCCATGGCCAATCCGCTGCACGTGGACCTGCGCCACCGCGATCTGATCCTGGAAGAAGTCAGCGCCAGCTACGATAGTGGGCACCACGCGCTGGACAAAATTTCCTGGCATTTCCCGGCCGGTTCGCGTACTGCCATCATCGGCCCCTCGGGCAGCGGCAAGACGACGCTGCTGCGCGTGCTCCAGGGCCAGCTCGAAGCTTCCTCCGGCACCATCCGCGATGCCCGGCAAGCCATGGGCCCGGCAACCTTGAAGGCCAATACCGCCGTAGTGGAACAGCACGCCACGCTCTTCGGCATGAGCCTGCGCGAAAACCTCCTGCTCGGTGCGCCCCGGGCTGCCGACGGCGAACTGCTCCTGGCGCTGCGCCAGGTCGGCATGGGAGCGTGGTTCGAGGCGCAACCCGGGGGATTGGCGCAACGCCTGGGCGAGTCAGGGGCACGGCTTTCTGGCGGCCAGGCCCAGCGCCTGTCGCTGGCCCGCGCCCTGCTGGCACAGCGTCCCGTGCTGCTGCTCGATGAGCCCACCAGCGCCTTGGACGTCCAGACCGAAGCGGACGTGCTGGGGACCCTGCGCTCCTTGGACCGCAGCACCACGGTCATCACCGTCACCCACCGGCTGGGGTTGCTGGCCGACTACGACTATGTTCTGGTCATGGACCACGGACAGCTCATCCAGGCCGGACGCCGTGACGAGCTGCTGGCCGCCGACGGCTATCTCAAGGAAGCCATGGACGGTTTCCGCCAACGCGCTGATGCGCTGCATGCCAGTGGCCGGAGCCAGCTGGGGGAGGGGAACTAATGCGCACGCAGAAAATCTCCACTATCAAAACCGTCGCCTGGCTGATTGGCAGCACCAAGGACCTGCTCCCGCCGCTGCTGCTGGCCTGCGTGCTGGCCTGCGCCACTCGCCTGGCTTCGCTGGGGATCTACGCCGTGGCCGGGTTCGGCCTGGCCAAGGCCCTGCACCTGGGCGGTGCGCAGCTGCCTATGGACCTTGGCTGGGGACCGCTGATCGCTGTGGTCATCCTGCTGGGGCTGGTCAAGGGCGCGGTGCGCTACCTGGAGCAGTATGTAGGGCACCGGGTGGCCTTCCTGTCCCTGGCGCGGCTGCGAAACCGCATGTACCAGGCATTTGAACGCCAAGCGCCCTTCGCCGCGGACAGCAAGAATTCCGGCGGCATGCTCGCCAAGGCCACCAGCGACATCGACAAGGTCGAAGTGTTCTTCGCCCACACCCTGCCCCCGGCCGTGGCGGCAGTGGCAGTCAGCGGCCTGGCAACCTGGGGAGCCTGGGCGGTATTCGGCATGCAACCGGCCCTCGTGCTGCTCGCCGGCTATGTGCTGATCGGGCTGGCCATCCCGGCCATTGGCGTCGGCGCCCTGCGCCGTAGCGCGCGGGCCACCGCCAGTGCTCGCGGCACCCAGAACCAGTTGCTGGCCGACACGCTTGCCGGCATCGACGTGATTCACGGATTCAATGCCGGCAAACCCGTCATGGCGCGGATGCGCGAAAGCCTGCACGAAAGCCGGCAAGCGGCGCGATCGGCCGGAACCCTGGGCGCGGTACGGGCCACGCTGACCCAGCTGGTGGTCTGGGGCAGCCTGCTCGCGCTCTTTGTCCTGCTGGGAACCGCCGGGCAGTTCGGCACGCTGATCGTGCTGTGCTGTGCCCTGGTCCCTTCCTATGAAGCGGTGCGCGCGGTAGACGGGTTCATCCTGGGCCTGCAGGATTCGCTGGCCAGCGCTCGCCGGCTGTACGCCACCGCGATAACCAGCCATCCGGTTTCCGAACCCGCCAACCCGGTTCCCCTTCCTGCTTCCGGCACCTTGCGCGTGGCGGATCTGTCGGTTGCCTTCGAGCGCCATCGGGTAGTTCGCGGCGTGGATTTCGAGCTGGAACCAGGCTCCCTGCTCGCATTGGTGGGCGAAAGCGGCTCCGGCAAATCGTCGGTCGCGGCAGCCCTGGTGCGCTCGGTGGAAGCTGCCGGCACCGCCAGCTTCGGCGATGTGCCGCTGGAGGCCGCCAGCTTGGCGCAGCTGCGCACCCGGATCATCCTGGTCTCACAAGAGGCGGTGATGATCCGTGGAACGCTGCGCGAGAACCTCTTGCTGGGTGCGGAAGGGATCAGCGACGCCGAGATGGAGCAGGTCCTCGACGAGCTGGGCATGGGCCCCTGGCTGCGCCAGCAGAAGGCCGGATTGCAGACCCGGTTGGGGGATCGCTTTGCCCGGCTTTCCGGTGGCCAGCGCCAACGCGTGGCCCTGGCCCGGACGCTGCTGCGCAACCCCGCGGTATTGATCCTCGATGAATCCACTAGCGCCCTGGATGCACGCAGCGAACAGCTGGTCCTGGAAGCAGTGGAACGCCGCCGCGGTGAAGGGATGGCGGTGCTGATGATCAGCCACCGGCTATCGATCCTGGCCCGGGCGCAGAACGTGCTGGTGCTCCATGAAGGAGTGGTGCTGGAACGCGGTGCGGCGCCAGCGCTATTGGCCGATGGGCAATCCTTGTTCTCCCGCATGGCCGTGCGCGAAGCGGACCGGATTTTGCCAAGCTGATCCACGCCCCGCCCAATGGATGGAACTGACAAGTCAGCGGGGAGGTACTAGGCTCGCATCATGATGCGAATAGTGGTTCTCCTGTTCCTGGCTGTCCTATTCACTGGCTTCGTGGTGACCGCAATCCTTGCCGGCACCTCCGGGGAATGGGTGTGGTGGATCCTCGTCGTGCTCACCGGTTTGCTGGTGCTTCTGGGCATCAGGGACCTGCTGCAAAAGAAGCATGCGATCCTGCGCAATTTCCCGATTGTCGGGCACGCCCGCTACCTCTTCGAATTCATCCGCCCCGAGATCCAGCAGTATTTCATTGAGCGCAATACCGATGGCCGTCCTTTCAACCGCGACACCCGCTCGCTGATCTACGCGCGGGCCAAGGGCGCCGATAGCCATAAGGCTTTCGGCACGGAGCTGAATGTCAATGAAGTCGGCCACGAATACCTGCTGCATTCGGCAGCTCCGGTAGCCCCGGTGGCATCGCAGCACCGCGTACGGGTGGGGTCCAGCCAGTGCTCGCAGCCCTATGAGATTTCGCTGATGAATATCTCCTCGATGAGCTTCGGCTCGCTTTCTGCCAACGCGGTGCTGGCGATGAACAAGGGCGCCGCGATGGGAGAATTCGTCCATGAAACCGGTGAGGGCGGGCTGACCAAGTACCACCTGGAATACGGGGCCGACTTGTTCTGGGAAATCGGTTCAGGCTACTTCGGCTGCCGTACCGAGCAGGGCCGCTTCAACCCCGAAACCTTCGCTGCCAAGGCGAACCATGAAAGAGTCAAGGGCATCACCATCAAGCTCTCCCAGGGCGCCAAGCCCGGGCTCGGCGGCGTGCTGCCGGCTGCCAAGGTCACCGCGGAAATCTCCGAGGCCCGCGATGTCCCGATGGGCGTGGACTGCATTTCACCGGCCAGCCACGCAGAATTCTCCACCCCGCGCGAATTGATGCACTTCGTAGCGAAGCTTCGCGACCTCTCCGGTGGCAAGCCAGTGGGCATCAAGTTCTGCGTTGGTTCCCGCACCGACGTCATGGCCCTGTGCAAGGGCATGCTGGAAACCGGCATCCTGGTGGACTTCATCACCATTGATGGCGCTGAAGGCGGCACCGGAGCTGCGCCGCTGGAATACGAGGACCATGTTGGCGCCCCGCTGACCGAAGGCTTGATGCTGGTGCACAACACCTTGGTGGGTGCCGGACTGCGCGACGAAATCCGCCTCGCCGCGGCAGGCAAGGTCGCCAACGGCTCCGACATCATCAAGCGGCTGATCCAGGGAGCGGATTTCACCTTCTCGGCGCGTTCCATGATGATGGCCACCGGCTGCATCCAGGCCCAGCAGTGCCACACCAACCACTGCCCCGTAGGCGTAGCCACGCAGAACAAGCGCCTGATGCGTGCCCTGGATGTGGAGGACAAGGGCCACCGCGTCTACAACTACCATCGCTTGACCGTCACCGAATGCGCGCAGATCATGGCATCGATGGGACTGACCAGCCCGGAGCAGCTGAACACCCGGATGCTGCGCCGCCGGGTGAACCTGCAGTCCACTCGCTCCTACGCTTCGCTGTTCCAGTGGTTGCGTCCCGGCGAACTGCTCGAGGATATTCCAGGTTCCTGGATGGAAGACTGGGATGAAGCAGACGCGGACCACTTCGGCGAGCATGCACCGCTGGCCTACACCGCGCCCAAGAGCGTGGATATCACCCCATCGGTGGTTCGCGAACCAGCCGATGCAGTGAACGCACCGCGCATCGAGCCCAGGGATTCAGCCAAGGTGCGCCCGGTGCATGCAGATGTCACCCGGCCAGAAGGCAAGCCGGGAGCTGACAGCTAGCCTTCCGAATCAGCAGCCAGAGACCGCAACGCCTCGTGGTCCACTTCCTCCAGCGAAGCCGGAATCCACGTGGGGTTGCGGTCTTTGTCGATGACCTGGGCACGGATGCCCTCGGCAAGATCGGCACGGTGCATCAGGTAGCGAGCCAGGCGCAGTTCGCGGTCCAAGGCCGAACGCAGGTCCTCCTCCTCACGTGCAGCCCGCACGTTGTAGAACGCGCTGGCCACGCTGGTCGGGGAATTCGCTGCCAGCATCTGCGCGGCACGCTGCGCCGAAGGATGGACCATCTGCTCCAAGCGTGCCAAGACTTCCTGCGGGGTGGCGGCACTGAAAGCATGATCGATCCAGCCGCGGTCCAGTTCCAAGGCGAAGGACTCGGGCGCACCGTGCATGACCTCGATAGCAGCCGCGATCTCTCCGGCATTCAGCCCCGCGAACTCATCGAGCTCATCGAGGATGTTCTGGGCGAAGTCCTCGGTGACAACGGCATCGGCAAAACCGAGAAGTACGGCATCGGCACCGGTGAAGGACTGCGCACTCATTGCAAAGAACTCGCCGAAGTGGCCCGGCGCGCTGGCCAGCAGGTGGCTGCCTCCCACATCCGGGGTGTAGCCGATCTTCGCTTCGGGCATTCCCATGGTGGCGTTCGCGGTCACCAGGCGCACCGGTGCGTGCGAGGCCAGGCCGATGCCCCCACCCATGGTGATGCCATGGGCCAAGCTGATCAGGGGCTTGGGATAGGTGGAGATCAGGTAATCCAGTTCGAATTCTCTCGCGAGCAGATCGACGAAGTCCTGATGGCGTCCGGTGGTGACTGCTGCGTGGAAATCGGCGATATCTCCTCCGGCACAGAAGGCGCGTTCGCCGCGGCCGGTGAGCAGCACCAGCGAAATCGACGGGTCCACGGCCCACGCACGCAGCACCCGGCCCAGCTCAATGAGCATTTCCAGGGTCAACGCATTGAGCTTGCTGGCACGGTTCAGCTCGATGTGGCCGATTGGTCCATGCACGGCCGAGATGACTACGCCATCGCTGGAAGATGCAGGGGTCTGGTTCTCCACCGGGACATTCCTCTTTCTTGGGACGGATGCAGGCACCAGTGGCGCCGCGGCGCAACGAATCAGCGGGAGAGCACCTGGGCGAGCCGGTCCAATACCAGCGCGGCCTTCGGCTTCTTGGAATTCTCCGGTTTCAACGCGAAGATGGAGCGGGCCAGGCGAATCTCGGGGGCATCAACTATGCGGATGCCTTCCGGAGCGTTGGCCATGGCCAGATCGGGAACCAGGGCGGCGCCCAGTCCCGAGGAAACCAGGCTCAGCGACGCATTGAAGTCGTCGCAGTAGGCAGCCACCTGCGGGTGGATGTTGTAGGAAGAGAACAAGCGCGAAATCAAGGTGGCATCCGAGGTGCCCGGGTGGTGGAAGATCCATGGCCATTCGGCCAACTGGTCCACGGTCAGCTGGGCGTCTTCAGCGATGGGCCAGGACGCCGGGATCACTACCCGGAACTGGTCATCGCCCAACCAGGTGCGCTCCAGGGACGCTGGCCACGACAGTCCGCCGGGTCCCACCTGGAAGATCAGTGCGAGGTCGAGGTCGCCGCCGGTGCCAAGGCCTGCGACAGTTTGCTGGGGTTCGCCGATCCACAGGCGCAGGTTGATGCCCAAGGAGGACCAATCCGGTGCCTTGAGGATTTGCGGCAGCGCGTAGGTCGCCAGCGAGGGGAAGATGCCAAGCTTGATTTCCTCAAGGTCGGTAGCTTCGGTGGAGATGGTGGCGACGTCTGCCATGAGGGCGTCGAGGTCGGTGAGCACCCGTTTGGCATGGCGCACCATGCGCAGGGCGCCTGGCGTCGGGGTGATGGAGCGTGCGCCGCGCAGGAACAGCGTGGTACCGGTGCTTCGCTCCAACGCTGTCATCTGCTGGGAGACAGCGCTGGCCGTGTAGCCCAAGCGGGTTGCGGCCGTGGCAAAGGAACGATGCGCCACCACTTCGAGCAATGTGCGCAGATGAACTGGATTAATCACTTCTAAAGTCTATGGCCTTTAGCCAAAGATTTGCTTAGCCCACGGCCTAGAGTTCGTCCTCAAGGTCAACAAGCTCTGTGCTTTCCTCGTCGTCGTCATCGTCTGCGGCGAATTCGTTGTCGAGCTGGTCTTCGGTTTCCAGGTCATCGTCGTAGAGGTAATTGCGCTGTGCCAGCGGGTCGAGGTTGCGCATGGTTTCCGGCATGTCGCTTGAGCCCTCATAAGCCTGGGAATCGCGTCCGTCATCCGGTTCGTAGATGTCGTTGCCGAACTCCGGCGCAAATTCTGTGGTGTCGAAATCCTTCGTCATTGCGTACTCCTTCGTCGAATACGAGGGATCCGCCGGAAGCCGGGGATTTACCTCGTGACTTCTCGTATCACCAGAGTAGGACGCTGCTTCGGGAAACGAAAGACTTGTTTTCTGCAGCTGACAGTGAATGACTTCTCAGTGGTCATGTTCGACATAGTGCTCCAGCAGGGGAGCGGCACGGTAGGCCAGGTGCGTATGGAGCGCGAAGGTTGTTTCCGAACGGGTGACGCCCTTGACGCGCAGGATCTGGCGCAGTGCTGATTGCAGCTGGTGGGTGTCGGTGGCGATGAGCCGCACCCAGAGATCTCCACGTCCGGAGGTCTCGTGGATTTCCAGCACGCTGGGGATCTGGCGCAGCGCGGTGACCACGGTATCCAGATCGCGGTGGTTCACTTCCAACGTCACGAAGGCCAGGACGTCGTAGCCGAGCTTGCTCAGATCGATGTCGCGGCCGCCGTCGCGGAGGATTTCGGCGCGCTGCAAACGGCGCAATCGCGACTGCGCTGTGTTGCGCGCAACACCGACCTCATCTGCGAGTTCAGAGATTTGGATGCGGGGATCCTTGATCAGTGCGAGCAGCACTTTCAGGTCTACATCGTCTAATCGCACTAAATGCTCACTCCGGGTTATCTGCGGGGACAAAATTTTGAACAATCTGCTCAAATGCTAGCAAGAAATCTCTCTCGTTGCTTTCAGCAGGCGGATATTAGTGAGTGAACGCTCTGTTGTAGTAGACAAACGCAAGCAGAACGCTCAACTAACCGGTGGGGCAGCGAGTGGCCCCACCGGTAAAAACTCTTTCTGGGCATTCTTCGTGCCCAGCTGGTCTGGACTACTTTGATCCCGGGAGTGAATTTGTCGGTTATCAGCGAGCTGCGCATGCAGCCAATGAACCATCGCGTACTCTCCTGGAACCCCGGGCTGACCGCTCGACTGGTGATCACCGTGTCCGTCAGCTTCCTGCTGCTGGTCGGAGCCAACCTGGCCACCCCGCTGTATCCGGCACTCCAATCCGAATTGCACCTTGGCGCCATGGGAACCACCGTGGCCTTTGCCAGCTACGTCTGTTCGCTGATGCTCTTCCTTTCCACCGTGGGGCATTGGTCGGATCATATCGGACGCCGTGCGGCGCTGGTGATCGCGGTCGTTGTTTCCTTCGCTGGAACCCTGGTCTTCGGATCGGCCGGCAACCTTCTGGAACTGTGCCTTGGCCGTGGTTTGCAGGGCGCCGGTGTCGCGCTGGCTACCGGTGCTAGCGCCGCGGCCCTGCGTGAACTTCTTCCTGCGCGGCCTGAGTGGGCTTCGCGCTTCACCCTCTTGGCCTCATCGGGCGGTGTCGCCTTCGGACCGGTCTTGGGCGGGCTGCTGGCTCATCTGCCTGGCGGGCGCACTACCGTGTTCATGGTGCAGGCGTTCTTGCTGCTGCTGGTCCTGGTCCCGTTGAGCACACTGCAGGCCCGTCCGGCCATTGCGCTGGCTGAGCGCGGCCAGCGAAGCAAGGCACTGGCCCCACGCCGCTTGGGCGTCCCCAGCTCGGCCCGGGCACCGTTCTGGCTCGCTGCCCTCGTCGGCTTCTTGAGCTTCGCCATCTTCGGCTTCGTGCTGTCCTTGGCACCTGGGTACTTCGCCCAAGCCTTTGGCCTGGATTCGGTGCTGGTCATTGGCCTGATTGCCGGCCTGCCATTGGGCATATCCGCCCTGTCGCAGCTGGTCGTGCGCGGCGGCAAGGCCTTGCTGCCTATCGGTCTGGGATTGATGGCGGCCTCCACCGTAGTGCTGGCCGTAGCTGCCGAGCATCGCCAGCTGCCATGGGCCATCGCGGCATTGGTATTCGTGGGGCTGGGCCAGGGCATGGCCTTCCGCACTGCCTTCGCTCAAGCGGTGGACGCGGTCAACGACAAGCAGCACGCCCAAACCGTGTCCACCATATACCTGGTGACCTACCTGGGCAGTGCTGTTCCAGTCATCGCGCTGGGCTGGGCCGTCGGGGTCTTCGGGCAGCAGCAGAGCATCCTGGTCTTCTCCATCGGCTGCGCCGTGGTGGCGGCAGTGCTAGCCGTCTGGGCACTGGCAGGACTGCGCAAAGCACGCTAGAACCGGGCGAACTGTGGAGGCATGACTAGTCCCCTTCCAGCGCCTGCTAGCCGCGGCGCTCAGTGGGCCGTGGCTGCACGCATCTACATTCCTGCACTGTGGCTCGGCCTGATCATCGGCATTTCATTCATCGAGGCACCACTGAAATTCACCGCACCCGGAATCACCATTCCCTTGGGTCTGGGCATTGGACGCCGCGTCTTCTTCGCAATGAACATGGTCGAGATCATCTTCTTCATTGCCCTGGTGGCCGGGTCGGCCAAGCGCGCTGCCGGCAAGGCCTGGGGCTGGGGCGTAGGGCTGGTCGGCCTATTGCTGCTGATTAAAACCGCAGCGATCCGCCCGGGCCTCTCTGCGCGTACCGATGCGGTGCTTGCAGGAGTCTCCGATGGCGGATCGCTATGGCATTACGCCTATATTGGCGTGGAATTCTGCTTGACCCTCGCTCTGGTTGCGCTGCTGCTGATGGCAGCCAAGCGCTGGATCAGAATTACCGGGCGCTAGCCAGCTGGCAGGCCTCGGCGGTAATCATCACCGATTCGAGTCGAGCGTGCTCCTCGGTGGGGTAATGGATGGTGATCAGTTCATCTGCCTGCGCTGCCGAAGCGAAGTGGCGCAGGTATTCGGCAACCTGTTCTCCGGTGCCCACCGCGGTGTAGCGCATCATGTCCAGAATCTGCTGCGCCTGCGGAGTATCCATGAGCATATCGATCTCAGCTTCGGTGAATTCCTTCTTCGCGGAACGGCCGATGAAGCTTGCCACGCGATGGCGCTTGGCAACGTCCAGCAGTTCATGCGCTCGTTCAGCCGTTTCCGCAGCCAGCACGCCTACGCCGGCAATGACATACGGCTCAGCCAGTTGCTCTGAGGGGGTGAACTCCTCGCGGTAGATGCGGATCGCTTCATGCAGCGCAGCCGGTGCGAAATGCGAGGCGAAGGAATACGGCAGTCCCAGCTGGGCGGCGAGCTTGGCACCGAAGAGCGATGAGCCCAGGATGTACAGCGGAACGTTGGTTCCTGCTCCCGGGGTCGCCTGAACGGTAGGAACCCTGGATTCGCCGGCGAGATAGGCCTGCAGCTCCAGCACATCGTGCGGGAAGGAATCGGCGGCCGACGGGTCGCGGCGCAAGGCACGCAGGGTGGTCATGTCGGTACCCGGTGCACGGCCCAAGCCCAAATCGATGCGGTCGCCGTAGATTTCGGCCAACGTGCCGAACTGCTCGGCGATCACCAGAGGGGAGTGGTTCGGAAGCATGATGCCGCCCGAGCCGAGGCGAATCTTCTCGGTGTGGTGGGCTATGTGGCTGATCAGCAACGAGGTCGCGCTGGAAGCAATGGTGGGCATATTGTGGTGTTCCGCGTACCAGACGCGTTCATACCCATGGCGTTCTGCAGTTTGCGCCAAGCGGACGGAGGACTTGAAAGAGTCGGAAATAGTTGTTCCGGGTTCAACCGGAGCAAGATCCAGAATAGATAGCTTCACACTGGGTACAACCGGTGGCGTACGGGAAGTATTCCAGTAATTTCGGCCTCAAACGCAAGGAACGGCTATCCGCAGTGCGGATAGCCGTTCCTTGGCTAAGTCTGGCGTTAGCGCCAAAGACCTTCTTTAGAGAGCGCGAATGTCTGCAGCCTGCAGACCCTTTGGACCCTCAACAACTTCGAACTCCACCTTCTGGCCCTCGTCCAGGGTGCGGAAACCCTGGGTCTGGATTGCAGAGAAGTGTGCAAAGACGTCTGGATCGCCGCTGTCTGGAGCGATGAAGCCGAAGCCCTTTTCAGCGTTGAACCACTTGACGATTCCGGTTGCCATTTTCTTATTTGGTCCTTTCAGACGTTTCTCGCCGGTTTAGTTGGCGAGCTTGGTTGTAATCTGCGCATCCTCCGAATTCCAGGATGGAGAACGGATAATGCGAAGCAGCCAAGTCATTCACTTCACGTCTAGAAGGGGGCTCGCGTCAACCGAGGTGGTACGACATTCACAAACTTCTAACGGGTACTTCGCGAATTACTTTGGAACTACATTGCCTAGCCTACGTGTTTGGTGACGACAAATGAATAACTTTGAACCAATTAATCAGAAATTTGGTTAAGCGGTGAGCCGAGTTCACCGAAATGCCGGTTTGATGACGCGGAATACGACCACGGCAGCGATCAGGGACAACGCCGCGGCGATGCCGGATGTCAGCAGGACTCCGTGGTCGAAGGCCATGGCTGCGGAGCCCAGCAGAGCTTGCGCATCGGCGGCGCTCAAATCGGCGGCGACCTGGTGCGCTCCGCCCAAAGTCTCGCCGGCAGTTTGCAGCTGGGCATCGGTCAGCGAGCCGGGCGCGAGCAACCGCGAGGTGTAGACCGTATTCAGGATGGTACCCAGCACTGCAATGCCCAGTACCGAGCCCACTTCGTAGGCGGTTTCCGAGATCGCCGATGCCGCGCCGGCCTTGGAAGCGGGTACTGCGGAGAGCACCATGTCATTGGACAAGGTCTCGGTCATGCCGATTCCCGTACCCAAGACAGCAAACGCGGTCATGAGCAGGAAGGAATTGGATCCCTCCCCGGCCAAGATCACCAGCAGGTAGGCGACCGCGGAGAGGATCAGGCCGATGGCCATGATGTTCGGCGTGCCGAAACGGCGCGAGAGCGCCACCGAGAGCAATCCGAAGCCCATGGTCAGCACCAGGCCCGGGGTCATCCACAGTCCCGCCACCAGCGGGGAGAATCCTGCAATGAGCTGCAGATGCTGGGAGACGAAGTAGATGAAGCCCACCAGCGAGAAGATGCCAATCAGGTTGACCATCAACGCGCCAGAGAACAGTGCGTTGCTGAACAAGCGGACATCGAGCATCGGCTGTTCGGCCTTGAGCTGCCGGCGTACGAAAGCTGCACCGCAGACAATGGCCAGGACGATGGCCGCGGCCGAGAAGTACCACGGGGCAGTTACCGCAGTCTTGATGGCGTAGACAAAAGGCAGGAGGGTGAAGACCACCAGCAGGATCGAGAACGGATCCACGCGGCCCGGGTTCGGGTCCTTGGATTCGGGGACAAGGATCATGCCGCCGATCAGCAGGGGCAGGAGCATTGGCACGGCCATCAGGAAGACCGAACCCCACCAGAAGTGCTCGAGCAGCACGCCGCCGACAATGGGGCCAAGCACAGCACCGCCGGAGAAGGCCGCCGCCCACACCGCAATGGCGGTTCGGCGTTCGGTATCATCCGGGAAGATGTTGCGGATCAAGGACAACGTGGCCGGCATGAGCATTGCGCCGAAGACGCCAAGCAGGGCACGGGCTGCCACCAGCTGGGTGGCATCCGTGGCGAAGGCGGCGAGGGCGGAAACCAGTGCGAAGCCGGTCGCGCCGATCAGCAGCAGCTTGCGCCGGCCGACGCGGTCGCCCAGTGATCCCATGGGGACCAGCAGCCCGGCCAGGATCAGCGGGTAGATATCGATAATCCACAGCAGCTGGTTCCCCGAGGGAGACAGGGCTCCGGTGATTGCCGGGACCGCGAAGGAGAGCACGGTGTTGTCGACGGAAATGAGCAGGACAGGGAACAGCAGGACCACCAGTGCCGCCCAACGGCGCGGCTTGCTGAGCACTGTAACGCGTTCGGAGATATTCGAGGTCATGACGTTCGCCCTTGGATAGGTAGTGGAATGCGCGGAGATTTGCCCGCAATTGTTAACTGTACCGTCTAGACGGTATAGTTACAATTGTTGGTAAAGTCAGATCGATCACGAACTACACCTTGGAACGGAGAACTATGGCTCGCCCACCTGCTGCCCGCGGCAAAGTGCTTGACGCCTATATCGCGCTCTTGTGCGAAGAGGGGGAGCGGGCAGCCACGCTGGATGCCACGGCCGCACGCGCCGGGGTCTCCAAGGGCGGGCTGCTCTACCACTTCGCCTCCAAGGATGCGCTGGCGGACGCGGTCATCGAGGCCGCGGAGGAACATGTTGCCCGTGATGTCGAGGGGATGCGCACCTCAGCGGAAGGGGCGTCCGTTTATTACGTGCGCACCAGCGCGGAAGTCGATACCGAATTGGATCGGCACTTGGTGGCCCTGCAACGCCTGGCCCAGGCCGGGGTCAAAGCCGCGACGGAAAAAATCGAGAGCACCAATGAGCGCTGGTACCGGTGCATTCTGGATGAAGTCGGCAGCAAGGACATCGCGCATCTGGTGATGCTCGCCGGCGAGGGGCTCTACGCGAATCTGGCCCTGCCTGGGACATGGTACGAGCGCAATTTTGATGGCGAGCTCAATCGCTTACTAGAGTTGGTCTCGAGAATAAAAAAGTTGGGAAACCTCAACGAATAGCGAGCAGGTAGAAATCAATGAAGAACAAGAGCGTTGCTTCTCCAATCAGAGGACGAGTTGGAGCGCTGCTTGGCATCCTGCTGCTGGCACTGTCCCTGCGCGCCGCAGTGGTGTCAGTATCCCCATTGCTCTCCCGCATTGAAGCGGATATCGCGTTCACCGAGTTCACCACCGGCCTGCTGGCAATGCTCGCGCCCATTGCTTTCGCAGTCTTCGGACTGCTCACTCCGCGGCTGATCAAGGCTTTCGGCCTGGAAAAAACCCTGATGATCTCGCTGGGCCTAGCTGTCATCGGCCAGGTAGCGCGGATCTTCATGCCCGAGGTCTATTCCTTCCTCGCCCTGTCCATCATCACCTTGGCTGGCTACGGCATGGGCAATGTGGTGCTGCCGCCGTTGGTCAAGAAGTACTTCCCTGACCGTATCGGCATGGTCACCAGCGGATATGTCACGATGCTGGCCATCGGCACCTGGATGGCCCCTCAGTTCTCTGTTCCACTGGCCAATCTCAGCGACTGGAAGATCTCCATTGGTTCCTGGGCCGCCCTGTCGGGCATCGTGCTGGTGCCATGGCTGGTGCAGCTGCTTGCCGACCGCGGGACACAGCGCCCGGATAATCCCGTCCACGCCAGCGGGCATCCGCAACCTATCGCTAAGATCAACCCCTGGAAGTCCAAAGTGGCTTGGGGCCTGGCAATCTTCCTGGCCGGCAACTCGGCGCAGACCTACGTCTACTTCACCTGGCTTCCGCCCTACCTGCAGAACCGCGGCCTCGACGAAATGGCAGCTGGCAACATGCTGGCGCTCTTCGCGATCCTCGGCCTGCCGGTCAGCCTGCTGGTTCCGCTCTGGGTGCCTCGGCTGAAGCACCCGATCATTGCAGTCCTGGTCTTCACCTCGTGCTGGATTGCCGGGCACCTTGGCATCTACCTGTCGCCAACGCAGAACACTGCGTTGTGGATCTGCCTGGCCGGCCTCGGGCAGGGCACCTTCGCCATTGCACTGCTGATGATGAACCTGCGCTCGCGCACAACCTACGGTTCAGGCGTGCTTTCGGGCTTCGCCCAGGGCCTTGGCTATGCCGGTGCCGCGGTGGTTCCCATGCTCTTCGGCGTGGTGCAGAAAGCCACCGATTCATGGGGCGCGGCCTTCTCGATGCTCGGCGGCTGCGTCATCGTGATGCTGGTCGGCGCGATCATCATCAACCCGCCGCGCACCATCGAAGATGATTCGCCAGGCACCGAGGACCTGGGCAAGCTCGAGCGCATCGACTAGAAGTGGCGCTGCGGACCTTCGCTGGACGGTGGCGTGGGGCGGGAGCGATGCCAATGGCCCGCGGCCAACGGGACCGACCAGCCGAAGCGGATGGAAGCCACGCGGATGGCAAAAGCCAAGGCGGCAATGCCGGCGCCCACCGGAACGTTCATCAGCCCCAGATGCCAGGCCACGGCGGTGAGCGCGGCACCCACCATGGCGGCCAACGCGTAGATATCGCGCGGGTTGAACAAATCAGGGGTGACGTTGGAAATGACATCGCGCATCAAGCCGCCGCCCACGCTGGTGATGACACCAAGCAGGACCGCGGTGACCGGATTGAAGTCGTGTTCCAGGGCCTTGAGCGTACCGGTGACGCAGAACAGGCCCAGGCCTGCCGCGTCGAATAGCTGGACCAGGCGGTGCAGCTTCTGCACCGCGGGGGTAAACGCGTAGACGCACAGCGCCGCGAGCACCGGAGGCACAAAGTAGACCGGATGCGCGAAAGTCGCCGGGGACTGATTGAGAATCAAATCCCGCACCACTCCGCCGCCCAGACCGCAGACCCCGCCGAGGAAGGCCGAACCGAGCAGATCGAAGCCACGGCGCGCGGCCATCAATGAACCCGCGACGGCGAAGAAGAAAATGCCAATGAGCTCGATCAGGATGTACATTCCGGGCCTTTTGCAGGTCAATCAGTGGGTCAAGGCTCAATTATTGCTCACCGGCGATCTCAGCCAAGAATCTTGGCGAGCTTGACCAGGGTGTTGTGGTTACGGGTCGTCACAATGCGTTGCTTTGCCTGTGCGGCCATGAGCTTCCCGATGGGATTCGCGGTGCTTTCGCCCTTGCGGACAATCCACGCTACGGCACGGCCCTGGACCAGGTAGGCTCCTGGCTCAGCGAGTCCCTGGATAGCGGCGCCCACCGCTCGGGCATCCGCAGCCGATTCGCAGAGCGTGAAGTAGCCATGGTGTTCGCTGGCCGGATCAGGCAAGGGCAGCGGGAAGGGCTGGGACAGCTGCTGGATTTCCGCGACGGTGCAGACAAGCGTGGGAATCGGCCGCTGGTAGTGCCCGGCCAGAACCGCATTGCAGTGCTCCTGGACTTCCAACGGATCAGAACTGGATGCGCTGAGCACCGCATTGCCGCTGGCCAAAAGGGTTTTCACGTCGGTGAAACCAGCAGCGAGAAGCAGCTGGGCCAGGTCCTTCATCAGGACCTTGACCCCACCGACATTCACCCCGCGCAGGAATACGGCGTATCTAGTCATGGATCAATCCAAGCGCATCGGATTGATGCTTGTCGAGGGTCGTTATGAGTCATAAAGATCGCTAGGATCAAGAATATGCCTACGCACTTACCCTTTGGATCATGGCCATCATCGATTTCCGCGCATGACGTCGCTGCCGGAACCAAGCCGCTGGGCGGAGCCTGCTTCTTCTCGGACAAGCTCATTGTCCAGGAAGGCCGTCCTGCCGAAGGCGGGCGCATCACGCTGATGGAGTACGGCACCGACGGCACTGCCGGTGCAGAGCTCATCCAGGCACCATTCAACGTGCGCTCCCGGGTCCACGAATACGGTGGCTCCAGCTGGATGCTCATCGAGGGCGGCACCTCGGCAATTGTTTTTGCGGACTTCGCTGACCAGCGGGTTTACCGGCAAACCGTAGGGGAGCACGATGCCGCGGCCCTGACCCCCGCCAGCGGAGTCGACGCAGACCCGCAGCTGCGCTTCGCCGAATTCACCCCTGGTCCAGAAGGCAGCATCCTGGCCATCATGGAAGACCTGCGGGCAGAACCGGTACGCCACATCGTGCAAATTCCCCTGGACGGCAGCGCAGCCGAGGACCCGGGCAAGATCCGCATCCTCAGCGCCCCGGCGAGATTCGTTGCAGCGCCACGGCTGAACCCCGCGGGAACCCGGCTGTCCTGGATCAGCTGGGAACATCCGAATATGCCGTGGGACTCCACCGAGCTGCACCTGGCTGACTTCACCGAAGAAGGCGTACTGGAGGACACCGTCATTGCCGGTGGAGCAGAAGTCTCGGTCATGCAGCCGGAATGGCTCGATGATGACCAGTTGGCTTTCATCTCCGATGCCAGTGGCTGGTGGAACCCCTACCTCTACCAGGACAGCTCGGCACGCACCACCCGGCTGGTTGACCGTGCCGCAGAATTCGCCGGCCCGCTCTGGCAGGTGGGCACTCGATGGTACCTGGCAGAAAGCGCCCGCACCCTGCTGTGCTCCTACGGCACCGGCACCACCAAGCTGGCACGCTTGCACGCGGACACCGGGGGATTGGAAGACCTCGCGCTGCCATTCACCGGCATCCGCCCGTTCGCGCTGCGTGACGGGTGGCTGCTCGCCGGCACGTCCTCGATGACCCAGGGCGAAGAAATTACCTTGATCAACCTCGAGACCTTGGAACACCACCCGGTGACCCGTGCGATTGCGCAGTTGCCGGATCCAGCGGTGCTTCCGGAGGTTGAAGAGTTCGAGTGCAAGAACCTCGCCGGCCAGTCCGTCCACGCGTTGCTCTACCGGCCTTCCCAGGAAGGCTACGCAGGGATGGAGGGCGAACTGCCGCCCTTCGTCACCTTCGTGCACGGAGGCCCGACCAGCCAGGCTTCCCCGACGCTCAGTGCCACGGTTGCCTATTACACCTCGCGCGGGATCGGGGTAGTCGACGTGAACTACGGCGGCTCCACCGGCTATGGCCGCGAATACCGCAACCGCCTGCGCGGCTCCTGGGGCGTAGTCGATGTTGCCGATACCGTCGCGGTGGTCAACGCGCTGGTAGCGCAGGGCATTGCCGACCCCGCACGCATCGGCATCGAAGGCGGCAGCGCCGGCGGGTGGACCGTGCTGTGCGCGCTGACCTTCTCCAATGCCTTCACCGCGGGCATCAGCCGCTACGGTGTTTCGGATCTGGTGGGCCTGGTGCAGGACACCCACGACTTCGAATCGCAGTACATGTTCACGTTGGTCGGACCGTACCCGGAAGCTGCCGATCTGTACGAGAAGCGCGCGCCAATCAATCACGTGGCGAAGATTTCCTGCCCCGTATTGCTGTTGCAGGGGGATGAAGACAAGGTGGTGCCGCCGGCGCAGTCCCAGATCGTGGCGGACGCGCTGGCCGAACGCGGCATTGCCCATGCCTACATTCTCTTCGAAGGAGAACAGCACGGGTTCAGGAAGTCGGAGAACATCATCAAGGCGTTGGAAAGCTCATTGGCCTTCTACGCGCAGATCTTCGAATTCCAGTCGGACGTTCCGGCGATCGTGCTGTCCTAGGACAGATCAGGACCTGGATCCGGGGGCTGCCAGGAATCCCGCAAGCGATCCATTTCGCGGCGGTCCTTCTTGGTGGGCCGGCCGGCGCCGCGTTCGCGGATCGGCACCTGGGGAATGACCAAGCGTTCGCGCGGCGGGGTGTGGTCGATGTAGCATTTTGCGGCAACTGGCGCGCCGACGCGCTTGGAAATCAGCCCGCTGACTTCCAGCTCGCGGTCGAAACCGTCTTTGCGCACACGGATGCGATCACCGGAGACAACGGTTTGCGACGCCTTCACCGGATCGCCGTTCAAGCGAACATGTCCGGCACGGCAGGCAGTGGTCGCGGACGAACGGGTCTTGTAGATGCGCACTGACCACAGCCACGCATCGAGACGTACTTTGCCGCTTCTTGGAATTTCGACCATGGGAAAATTCTAGATCAGCAGATGGCTAGTGCCGCTGAAGCTGCTAAACCGTAGCCTCGTCGCAAATCCCGATCAGGCGCTGCTGCAGCGCTTCGGGTGCTTGGTCTCCTGAATTGGCGAGCTCCTGGAGCACATCGACCAAGTCTTGCGGCAGGCCACCGCCCTGGACCGACTTCACAATGGACGAGAGGACACGAAGTTCGCTAGCGTCAATGGTGCCGTCCTGTACCGGTGCGCAGGCCTGGCGCACGATTTCCTTGGACGCTGCATCGGTCAGCTGGTTAGCCGCGTCGGCCGCGGTGTCTTCAACAAATGCGCATCCGGAGCTCAATAGAGCCATACACGAAATCGCAACGAGCGCTGTTGCCTTTCGAACTTTCTCAATCCCCATAACAATAAATCATAGCCATGGAGATTGAGTTTCTGCTGAATGCCAACCGAGTTGATCATCTGAAGATCGGATGGCATGATGCACAATGGATCGGTGACTAGCGAGCAGAAGAACACCGCAAATGACAGCGCAACGGGGCAGCAAATCATTGCCCAACTGGCCCGGGAACTCTCCGAGGAGTCCGCGGTAGCCCCCTGGCAGGTCAAGGCAGCGATCGAGCTCCTGGACTCCGGATCCACCGTTCCCTTTATTGCCCGTTACCGCAAAGAGGTTACCGGCATGCTCAGCGACAGCCAGCTGCGCCTGCTCGAAGAACGGTTGCGCTACCTGCGTGAATTGGAAGACCGCCGCGCAGCTGTACTGGAAGCCATCGCCGAAGCCGGCAAGCTGACCGACCAGCTTGCCGAGGCGATTCGCGCCGCCAGCACCAAGGCGGAACTCGAAGACCTGTACCTGCCATTCAAATCCAAGCGCCGCACCAAGGCCCAGATTGCCCGCGAGGCTGGCCTGGAAGCCTTGGCCGATCTGCTGCTCGCGGACCCAATGACGGATCCGGTGCAGGCGGCTGCCGACTACCTGAACCCGGATGCAGGATTTGCCACCGACGCAGATGCGCTTTCCGGCGCGCGTTCCATCCTGACCGAGCGCGTATCCCAGGATGTCGTTCTCGCCGGTGAACTGCGCGAACGCCTGTGGAACACCGGCAAGATCGGTGCCAGCGTCGCCTCGGGCGCCACCGCAGAGGGCCAGGGAAAGTACTCCGATTATCTGGACTATGTGGCACCACTTGATCGCTTGCCATCGCACCGGGTCCTGGCACTGTTGCGCGGTGAACGCGAAGGCGTGCTGAATCTGCAGCTCGCTGAAGCTGATCCACGCGACGAACAGGCCTTAGACGAAGCGCGCAGTGCCTACGAGAACGCTATCGCCTCCTCCCTGGGGCTGAACGTTCCCACCGGTGCGCCTGCTGCCAAATGGATTGCGCAGACCGTGCGTTTGGCGTGGAAAGCCCGCCTGCTGACCCGCTTTGAATCCGACCTGCGCTCACGCCTGTTCGAAGCCGCTGAAGATGAATCGGTGAAGATTTTCGCGGCGAACTTGCGCGATGTGCTGCTGGCGGCGCCGGCCGGCAACAAGGCCGTGCTGGGCTTGGACCCGGGCCTGCGCACCGGTGTGAAGGTTGCAGTGGTGGACCTGACCGGCCAATCGGTGGAAACGGCAACGATCTATCCCCATGCGCCAGCCAATAAATGGAATGAATCCATCGCGGTACTGGCCAAGCTAGCCCAGAAGCACGGCACCCCGCTGATTGCGGTAGGCAACGGCACAGCGGGGCGCGAAACAGACCGTCTGGCTGCCGAGGTCATCAAGGTGCTTGGCGGCGCGGGCGTCAGCAAGGTCATCGTCTCGGAAGCCGGCGCTTCGGTCTACTCGGCCTCCGAACTGGCCAGCCAGGAACTGCCGGATATGGATGTGTCGCTGCGCGGCGCGGTATCGATCGCCCGCCGCTTGCAGGACCCGCTGGCCGAGCTGGTGAAGATCGATCCGAAGTCCATCGGCGTGGGCCAATACCAGCATGATGTCACTGCCTCGAAGCTGGACCGCGCGCTGGATGCGGTGGTCGAGGACTGCGTGAATGCCGTAGGCGTCGACGTGAATACCGCATCCCCTGCCTTGCTGGCCCGGGTAGCCGGCGTGGGACCGCTGTTGAGCCGCAACATCGTGGATCACCGTAACGCCAACGGCCCTTTCGCCACCCGCAAGGATCTGCTGAAGGTACCGCGTCTGGGAGCCAAGGCCTTTGAACAGTGCGCGGGCTTCTTGCGCATTACCGGCGGCAAGGAGAAACTCGATGCTTCCTCGGTGCACCCCGAAGCTTATGTTCTGGCCAAGACCCTGCAGAGCAGCGCGGAGGCGCAGGGCCGCCGGCTTGAAGAGCTGAACCCGCAGGACTTCGCCACGGACCAGTTTGGCGAGCCAACCATTCGTGACGTGATTGCCGAGTTGCGCCGTCCTGCCCGCGACCCCCGTGGCGAATTCGTGACGGCCACGCTCAAGGAAGGCGTTGAGACCATCAAGGACGTCAAGCCGGGGATGATCATGGAAGGCACCGTCTCCAACGTTGCCGCCTTCGGTGCGTTCGTGGACCTGGGCGTCCACCAGGACGGCCTGATCCACGTCTCGGCCATGAGCAGCAAGTTCATTTCGGACCCTCGCGAAGTGGTCAGTTCCGGCCAGATTGTCAAGGTCAAGGTGCTGGAAGTGGATACCGTGCGCAAGCGCATTTCGCTGACTCTGCGACTGGATGACGAACTGCCTGCTGCTGGCGCGGAGGCCAGGAACTCCGGACCAGGCGAACGCAAGGGACCGGGAGCTGGCCGTTTGGCGCGCTCGGGCCAGAACCGCACTGGGCAGAACCGCAAGGCCCAGCCCGCGCAGGGCAAACCGGCTGCACCGGGCAACACCGCGATGGCCGAGGCGCTGCGCAGAGCAGGACTGGGCAAGTAGGTTAGCATCGTATCGGCATGCCTAAGTTAGGTTAGTATCGGCTACATTAACTCGATCCCAACTTGGGATGATTCCCTAATTCAGGTTTGACTAAGTGAGTCCGAACTTCGGTGACAAGGTGGCAAAACAGGTTTAGTCTGATGACATGGAACTTACAGGAAAACTGGCAGAAGCCTTCAGCACCCAGGTAACTCTCGAACTAACCGCAGCAACGGTTTACCGTCAGCTGGCAGTTGAAATGGACGTATTGAGCCTTCCCGGCATTGCTGGCTGGTTCCGCGCCCAGGCCGGCGAGGAAATCGTGCACGCGGAAAAGTTCATGACCCACATGACCGACCGCTCGGCCCACCCGAAGATTGGCGAGCAGCCTGCCCCGACTGTGAACGTGAACAGCGTTGCAGATGCCTTCGCGGCTTCCTTGGCCCACGAGCAGAAGGTCTCCGGAGCGATTCGCGAGCTGTACCGTTTGGCGCAGACCGAGGGCGACATCGACTCCCTGCCGCTGCTGCACTGGTTCATCGATGAGCAGGTTGAAGAGGAAGCCACCGTTGGTGAAATCCTGGATCGAGTCAGGATGATCGGCAACGATGGAAGCGGTCTGCTGCGACTGGATGCAGAGCTCGGCTCGCGTTCTTCCTCATCCTAAGAGGCGGCGAAGCACGCATCTTCTAAAAATGGAATAAACTTAGGGAAGCAACCGGTGGTTGCTTCCCTAAGTTTTTTCATTTGAGGTGGTTGTGAACCAGGTGGGCTATCCACATCAGTCGGCTCGGACGTCGTCCATTGCCAATACCCACCGGACGACTGCCTCGCTCAAGCTGCGCAAGGGCGCCGGCCGCCACTACGTAGTGCAGAGCCATTTGGAGCAAGGCACAGAGCTGGTCCTGATTGAGGTCAACGGCTCGTGGGCGCATGTTCTCGTGCACCAGATCTACGGTTGGCTGCCGAATATCTATCTTGAAGCGATCCCGGCGGTCTTTGACGAGCCGGTAGTCGCCGAAGACGATGACGAGCTGGCCGAGCCAGTTCTTTCACGCTATTCATTGATCGAAGCCACCCATGCTACGACGGCAACGTTGAATCTGCGCAAGGGAAGCGGCACTGGGTATCCGGTGCTCAAGGTCATTGACCAGGGGTCCAAGGTCCGCTCGATGCTCCAGCAGGGATTGTGGTCCCAGGTGCAGTGCGGCAAATTGCTGGGCTGGGTTCCCAGCATGTACCTGCAGGAGATTCCCTCCCGTCCAGCCAAGGGCGGGCTGATCGCCGTCCCCAACCAGCGGGCACTGACCACCATCGGATTGAACGCGAGACGCGGTCCTGGCGACCATTACTCGCTAGTGCGGATTCTTCCGGCCGACACGGCCGTGGTCATCGTCGCGCGCCAGGGCGCGTGGCGGCAGATTGACCGTGACGGCGAAGAAATGTGGATCCCTGCCAGCCAGCTTCGTACGGTGTACTGACCAGATTCGATTCTGTTTCAGGCGATCTGCAGATCCGCAGACGAAACCAATCCGGATTCTGTCGCCACTACTGCCAGCTGCACACGATTGGTGACGCTCAGTTCCTCCATGATGCGCGCCAAGTGGAGCTTCACCGAGCCCTCGGAGATGTGCGCGATGCGGGCGATCTGGGAATTGGTGAGCCCGGCCGCGACGAGTCGCACCAGACTGCGATCGCGTTCGCTGAGCTTGCGCACGACGGATTGCTGGCCTGAGCGGCGCACGATTTTCGCGGTCGATTCCCAGCCGTCCGACGGCTGGGCAAAAAGTTGGTAGCCTGCAGCGAGCATGCGCAATGCGCTGGGCAGTTCCGAGCTGATGGAGCTTTTCGAGATCAGTCCCGAGCTGCCAGCATCGTAGGCCTTGGAGATATCGTCCCGCTGGTATCGGGCAGCCAACACCACGATCTTGGTATTCGGTGCACTCTCGGAGATTTCCCGAATCGAGCAATACAGATCCGTCCCATTCAGCGACGATTCCAGGATGACGAGGTCCGGCTCCAACTCGGTTGCAGCTTGAACGGCCTCGGACATGCAATCCGAAACATGCTCGATCACCATGTCGCTGGCCTCGGCTAAGACTCCAGCAATCCCGGCCCGTGAGAAATGGTCACTATCAGCCAGATGAATGCGGATGTGCGACATACAAGAATCCTCCATCACTACGAACTGGTGTTGTCCTGGCCAATCCTTCCTAACCCGTTCTGCGGTGGGGAAAGCTAGCAGGTGATTCACAGTCTATGGCCAACTAGTCAAATCCCTTGGCTTGACAGATAGCATTGCGAGGTTGTTGTCATATTGTTACATCACTGTTTGGGTAAATTTTCAGGTCAACTGTTGTAAGTGCATTATTTTCTCTAATGGTAAGAAGTTAAATTACCGCTCAGTATTACCTGCTGGCCATCGATTCTGACCGCGTGGCTAAGAAATTTGACCTGAGTATGCAAAGAAATGGCTGAAAGAAACCTGTGAGTCAGGGTTCATCAACCGTAGAGTCAAACGTGGGCTTTTACGAGTTTCCTGATCACAACCATCTTTTGGAGGATAGTGGTGCAAGCAAATAATTTGTCACCTAAGAATGGCAAGAAACCGCGTGCCGCACGCCGAGTTCTTGCCGGTGCAGTCGTTGCCAGTCTTTTCGTGGCTCCTACGGTAACTGCCGCTTTTGCGGCTCCTGACGATCTGTCGGAAGCATTCGGCAAGGTCATTAACGTCGACGGCTTGACCCTAGACGTGGCCGATGCTGGTTACTCCTACTCGGCAAACCCAAGTTCGCCTGATGCTCAGGAGAACCCGCTGAACCTTGCATTGCTTAACGAATCACTAGGCATCGACCTGGGTTCCCTTAGCCTGCCGGTCATCGGCGATGATGGAACTGGCCTCATTCAGCTGGGACAGGCTGGCCTGTTGTCCTCGTACGCAATCGCGGACACCGCTACCCACGCCAAGGCTTCTGCAGGCGTCTTGGGTGGCGACGGTGCCTTGGCGGTTGACGGCAATACCGCAGAACTAGCTTCGATCGACCTGACTAAGCTGTTCAACCAGGTTGGTGTAGCCGGCTTGACTAATGAAGTCCTCGATGTTGCTGAGCTCCAGTTGGGCGCACTTGGCTCCACCACCGAGCGCACCGACGGCGCTGACCCTACTCACGAATACAAGGTCGCTTCCGCGACTGTAGACCTGCGTAGCCCGCTGATTTCCCAGCTGAGTTCAGACTTGACCACCACTACCACCGCTCTCGGCACTGCGCTGGATGGGGTTGTTGGAGACGGCGGCTTGACCGATACGATCAGCAGCTCGCTGAACGCTGTCAATATAAATCTCCTCCTTGCACAGATTGGCCTGTCGAACTCCAACCTGGTTGTCAATGGCTTGGATGACGTAACCGGCACCCTTAGCACCGTACTTGCTCAGGAGCTGGTTTCTGACACCGGCGCGGTTTCGCTGAACTTGGGCGAAGGTACCGTAAACATTGATCTGTCCAAGATCATTACCGGTGGCCTGAACGACCAGCCTGCAAACACGCCGCTGCTGGACGACGCAACCGCAGCGCTCATTACCGCTGAACTGACCGGATTGCTGAACGAAGTCACCACCAACCTCACTGATGCCGTTAACGAAATCCTTGCTGAAGCAAGCTTCACCCTGACCGCAGATGTCAATGCTGTGGTGCTCGGTGCTGATCTCGTTACAGGTGGCGTTGATATCGGTGGTTCGTTGAGCGACCTGCTCAACGGCAACACTGATGCCTTCACTCTTGCAAATGACCTGACCCTCCTGCCAGGTCTCGGTGGCATCAACCTTGGATCGCTGCTCGACAGCGTTCTTGAACTGGTTCTTGGCGTGACCGGCCCAGCTTTCCAGGGAGTAAACGCACTGCTTGATGGCTACCCAGAAGGCATCCAAGCACTTGTCACTGAAGTTGTCGCGCCAGTAGTCAATGGTGCAGTCGAGCCGCTTCTTGAAGAGGTTCTGGAAATCACCATCAACGAACAGGGCACCGTAGCTTCGACTGAAGTGACTGTTCCTGCTACGACTGCCAACGTTGCTGCTCCGGCTGCTGCGCAGGTTGTAGATCCAGCTGTAGACGGTGAACTGAACTACGTAACCGCTCTCGCAATCGATGTTCTGCCGGTCCTTGGTACAGCAGCTGTTGGCGTTGACCTAGGCACCTCAGCAGTTCGTGCAGCAGCTGAAGCGCCGGCAGTAGCCGATGTCGATATCCTGACTCCTGCTGACGGCGATGAACTTCCTGTTGGCCCCGTTGAGGTAACGGGTACCGGTGAGGCTGGCACCGAGGTAACTGTCTCGATTCCGGGCCAAGATGATCAGGTGACCACTGTTGACGGAGACGGAAACTGGTCTGTCACGTTCCCTAACGTGCCAGCCGGTGACCACACAGCTACTGCAACGGACGAGAACGAATCAACCGATTCCGTGAGCTTCGTGGTAGTTGAGAACAGTGATGAGAATACTGCAGATAACACGGACGCGAACACCGATGCGAACACCGATGTGAACACTGCGGATAACGCTGATGCGAACACCGATGCCAACACGGATGCGAATACTGACGCGAACAC
>NZ_PCPZ01000008.1 GCF_002979865.1 Arthrobacter sp. MYb214 | reverse complement strand
GGTCACCGCCGGACTTAACTTGAGTAGATGGTTTGAGGCCCTGGTACCGTTTGGTGCCGGGGCCTCACCTGTTTAACCCGTGCAGGGGCCAGGCATGAAAGCCTGGCCCCTGCACTTGTTTAAGCACTGTTCCTGTTGGCTTGCGGCCTGCCTATTATCGAAGCATCGCAATCGCTTTGAACCGCTTCAAGCAGTCCAAGGAGTGAGAAGACTAGTGGGCTGCTTCTTCGGCTTCAATTATTGACGCGAGTACCAGGTCTTCGATGGTGAGCATCACGGTGCTATCCGACCGGTCAAATAGCTGCAGGGTGATGCTCCGGCCATTACAGCGCCACATGCCCACCGACTGATCTTCGTCGTCCCAAGGGCGCTCAGGAGTGCCATACAGTTGGGAAAGCTGCGCCTGCAGGGCTTCGTAGCCATACTGGGCCACCGGGTCCTGGGCGTTCAGCGATCCGTAGAGGTGGGTGCAGACGCTGAGGAATTGCTGACGGTAAGTATCCCAAAAACTCACCATTTTTCCTGGCAGGCCGAGGTCTAGGCTCATCATTTGATGTGGTGAATCGTGGTCTTCGGCATCAACGTTGTTTCCGGAAACGAATCCAAGGGCACCGAACAGGACTTCACGCTCGACTTCGGTCTTTGGCCAGGGGCCTTGGACCAGGCCCTGGACAATGGGCATGAGGTCGCGGGGACCAGGGGACAAACTTGGGGATGAGTCTGGTGGCGGCATACTGCGAGCCTACCTTTGACGCTTAGTCTCCCGGAAGATGAGTGTGAAATTGTGTTTCGCTTACAGGTTCTGCATCCAACGCAGATGCTGGGCGGACATCGCCGATGCGAACGGGCCTGTCTCTGCTTTCGCACCGGTTGCCTGATGATGCATCGTCGCTGCTTGACGTGGCTGGCCGGCAACCCTACAGTCAAGGCACCGGGGACCTGGTGGTGAGGCTATAGCTACAGGAGCTTGCGATGGGACAATTGACATTCAGCATCAACGTCACGCTGGATGGCTGTGTAGATCATCGCGAAGGCATCGCCGACGACGAATTGCACGACTACTTCACACGACTGATGAATGCGCACGGAGCGATGCTCTGGGGGCGTGCCACCTACGAGCTGATGGAAGATTACTGGCCGGCCGTCGCTCATGGAGATATCGCAGCGCCACCAGCGCTGCTTCGCTGGGCGCAGCAGCTGGAGGAGAAGCCCAAGTACGTTGTCTCAAGCACCCGCACCGCGTACTCGTGGAAGAATTCGCACTTGCTAAGCGGCGACCTACGCGCCTCGGTGCAGAAGCTGAAGGACCAGTACCCCAATGGAGTGCTGCTCGGTAGCGGCAAATTGGCAACGGTTCTGGACCGGATGGAACTTATCGACGAATACCACTTCCTAGTCCATCCAGTCATCGCCGGGCATGGACCAACCCTGCATGAGGCAGGATTGCAGGATTCCCGTCACCTCCAGTTGATATCAGCGCAGCCGCTGGCCAGCGGGGCAATCGCAGCCAGCTATCGGCGTGCAGGCTGATTCCCATGACGATGGCGATTTTGCCTTGGAATTCCGGGGCAGAATCAGGAAAGCGGACACCTTTTCTTGCCGGGTAACTTCGTGTTTTGCACGATGGCAGCAAGTGCTTGCATCCGCAGGCCGAAGCCACGAAAGCAGTCGAAGAAATAAGCGTCTTGGCAGAGGGCAATCTGCGTTGCCAAGGAGCGATGATCGCGTAGCGTAGGAATTATGGATACGCTTTTTTTCGCCCATCGTGGCAGCTCCCATAAATATTCGGAGAACACTCGTGCTGCCTATCTGCAGGCCATCGACGAAGGCGCCGATGGAATCGAATGCGACGTCCATCTGAGCAAAGACGGAATCGTCGTCTGCCACCACGATCCAACAGTCGACCGCACCTCTGATTCAGCCGGTCTGGTTGCCGGATTTACCTTGGCCCAGATGAAAGCCATGGACTTCACTGGAGTCGTTCCGAGCCTGGTCCCGGCCGAGTACGGGGCGGAGAATGAACAGCTCCTGAGCCTCGGCGAACTTTTCGAGCTCATTGAAGCACGCGGCAAGCCAATTGGCCTGGCTATCGAAATCAAGCATCCAAGCCCCTATGGCCACCTGCTCGAAAAGGGTGTGCTGCAGGTCTTGGCAGCCCATGGCTTCGACCCGCAGACGGGCACGGCCGGCTCGCAAGGGCAGATCGCGGTGACCCTGATGAGCTTTGAGCCGAATTCCCTGCGCTATCTGGCACGCACCGTCAGCACTTCACTATTGTGCCAGCTGATGACCGAGGTCAACCCGGACTATGTCCGGCAGCTCATTGATTCCGGCGACCTGGGGCGAGCAGGTGTCTACGATGTTCTTTACCGCTCCGTGCCTGAAGGAATCGAACTGATCAACGCAGGGGGAGCTGGCATCATTGGATCCGGGGTCGCCTGGACCCGAGCCAATGAGCATCTTGTGCGCCGATGGCTGGAACAAGGGCTGAAGGCGCGCATCTGGACGGTTGACCGTCCCGCGGATGCGCAATTCCTGGTGGACCTGGGTGTCGGGGAATTGACGAGCAACCGCCCGGCAGAACTGCGCAAAGAATTGGAGCTGAGCTAGGCCACATGAACACCGGAGAAATCGCACAGGTCAACCTGTACCTGCAGGACACGTACATTTTTGCTGCGGAGGCCCGAGTCATTGCAACGGGAAGCGGCGAAGACGGGCAGTGGATTGCCCTGAGCCCCAATATCTTCCATCCCCGTGGTGGAGGCCAGCCCGAAGACTCAGGCACCGTGGACGGGCTGCCTGTCTCAGTCCAGCGCGACGCGAATGCACTGGTGGTCTTGTACGGCGCCGGCGCCCGGCAGGTGGGTGATCAGGTCCTAGCTGAGATCGATGGCGAGCTGCGCCTTTCCCATGCCGCATTGCACACCGCAGGGCACGTCCTGGGCTTCGCTGGCGAAGACCGCGGCTGGCAGCACCAGGGCCACTCGCACTTCCCTGGGCAGTCGCGCCTCGACTTCGATCCGGCCAGCCTCGACCTGCCATTGGGCGATGAGAACGAACGGGCCGCCGCCAAGGCCTGGCTCCAAGGACGCGTCGATGAACTCATCGCTGGCGGCGGAGAAATCACAACGGCCACCGATGCTCAGGGCATCCGTACCGTGAGCATCGCCGGGGTGAATGCCGAACCTTGCGGTGGCACCCACGTGAAGCACCTGAACCAGCTGCAGCACGTCGAGATCGGCGACGCAAAGGTCAAGCGCGGTGTCTACAAGGTCAGGTACGATGCACGCCACGTCCGCTAGCTGGTTCACTCCGGCGACCAGGATGGGCCTTTCCATCGCGATCGCCACCGGGCTCTACGGCATTTCCTTCGGGGCCCTGTCCATTGCTGCAGGACTGGATCTGTGGCAAACCGTTGCCTTGAGCGCCTTGATGTTCACCGGCGGATCGCAGTTCGCCTTTATCGGCGTGATCTCAGGCGGAGGTGCTGCCTCGGCAGCGTTCTCCGCCGCTTCGCTGCTGGGAATCCGCAATGCCGTGTACGGGATGCAGATCAAGCAGGCATTGCGGCCTTTGGGACGGCATGTGCCCTGGATGGCCCAGGTGACCATCGATGAATCCACCGCAGTCAGCTTGGGGCAATCGGACCTGGCCGAGAAGCGCCGTGGTTTCTTCACCGCCGGGGTGGGCGTCTACGTCCTGTGGAATCTGTTCACCCTCGTCGGAGCCTTGCTCGGAGAACGCATGGGGGACCCCGCGGCTTGGGGGCTCGATGGCGCCGCGGTCGCCGCCTTCATCGGTTTGCTCTGGCCGCGCTTGAAGTCAGTTGAACCGGTCATGATCGCGATTGCGGCCGCAATCCTCACCGCGCTGGCTGTGCCGGTCACCGCGCCGGGCTTGCCGATTCTGGTAACCGCGGCCTGCGCTGCGATCTACGCGGTGGCCACCGGCCGCCGGACCCCGGCTGCGACCGAGCACGGCGATCTGGAAAGCATTGAGGAGGACCAGCCTTGAGCGAATTGAGCTGGTGGATTCTGGGAGCCTGCCTGACGGCCTACGCAATCAAGCTCTGCGGCTACTTTGTGCCACGCAAGGTTCTGGACTCGCCGACCATGTCCCATGTCGCGGCCACGCTGACCATTGCGTTGCTCGCCTCGTTGGTGACGGTCAACGCCTTCACCTCCGGGCAGGAACTGGTGATTGACGCCCGTATCGGTGCGCTCGCGGCGGCGATTATCGCCCTGGCTTTCAAGGCACCCTATCTTGTCGTCGTTGTCGTCGGTGCGCTGGCGGCCATCGTCTTGAGGGCGAGCGGACTAGCTGCCTAGATATTGCCTGCAAGGCGGATGACAAGCACAAGGCGTAGTGGGACAGTGGAAGCATGATTGTAGCTTTCTCCGTAGCCCCAAGTAACGACAACCCCAACGGTTCGGTCCACGATGCAGTGGCCGAAGCGGTTAAAATCGTCCGCGATTCTGGCCTCCCCAATCGCACCAGCTCCATGTTCACCGAGATCGAAGGTGAATGGGACGAAGTCATGGAGGTAGTCAAGCAAGCCACCATGGCCGTTGGCCGATTTGGTTCGCGCGTCTCGCTGGTGTTGAAAGCCGATATCCGCCCCGGTTACGACGGCGAGCTCGATGGCAAAATCCAACGCCTGGAGAAGGCTATTGAGGATAGCGAGGAGAACATGCCGTCATGATCCACCATTCTGCAGAGCACCATGCCGCAGCCGTCGATGAATATTTGGAACAGGCGCTGGGGCTGCGCGTTGATGCCTTGGAGGCAGGCCGGGAGCATTCCCATAGTTCCGGGCTTCCGAGGATTGAAGTCAGTCCTGCCCAGGGAAAGTTCCTCCAGCTGCTCACCGAGATCACAGGTGCCCGGAGGGTCCTCGAGATCGGAACCCTCGGGGGCTACTCCACCAGCTGGCTCGCCCGGGGCGTCGGTGCAGCTGGTACCGTCATCAGCTGCGAATTTGAACCCCTGCATGCCTCGATTGCGCGTGAGAACTTGCAGCGGGCAGGGCTTTCAGAACGTGTTGAAATCCGGTTGGGGGCCGCTCAGGGTTCCATGGATTCGCTGATTTCCAAACGCGTTGCACCATTTGACCTGATCTTCATAGATGCCGATAAGCGCAACAACGTGCCCTACCTGGAACGCGCACTGGAGCTGGCGCATTCAGGCACCGTGCTGGTGCTCGACAACGTGGTGCGCAGCGGCGCGGTCTTGGATGACCCATCCCGGAATGGGACGCAAGAAGCCGATGTTCGCGGAATCCAGGACTCTTTGCGGTGGTTGCGCGATGACCCGCGCGTATCAGCCACGGCGCTGCAGACTGTAGGCGTCAAGGGGTGGGACGGGTTCGCGCTAGCGCGAGTCCTCTAGCGCGTTGGATAGCGCTCGGGGCGCTCGAATTCGAGTTCCCCGGCTTCATCGTGCTTGAACGGCGGCGACTTCAGGATCAAGAAGTACACGCCCAATCCGCAGAGAATGCCCATCGGCGGTCCGACCCACAGGGCATAACCGGTATTGCGCACCAGCCCCGCAACTACCGGGCCAACCAGCATGGGAACGATGTAGTAGTAGTGGTCCGGTTCGGCCGGGCCCCAGAAGCGTTCGAACCTGGCCAGAATGCTGAAGCCGGCGGCTAGGAGAACGCAACCGAGCAAAATCACCCAGAAGGTCGAGGAAAGGCTGATGGTCAGGGTCAGGGAACCGACAAGGCCACCAGTCAAGGCAGCGTATTTTGTATTCCGGTTCAAGTCCGACCCTCCTTTGAGCCAAAAAGTTTACGACTACGTGAATATTTTTTCAAGCATTTGGACAGTCCGCAATACTACTTTAGTAGGAGGGGGCCTTGGTGCGTTGGAAGAAAATAGCGAAGTCACTGCCGTAGGCTAGAGAAGTGCCGCAAATGAACGACTACCGAATCCGACTGGCTACTGAACAAGACGTCCGCCCAGCGCTGCAAATGAAATTGCAAGCCTGGCGAGAAGCGTACGCCACACTTCGCGATGAGTCCTTTTTCGCCCACCATGAAGGCCAACTTGATGGCCAGACAGCCTGGTGGGAACGCGGGCTGGCATCCGGAGCGCAATTCTTCATCGCGGAAGACCGTGATGGCCGCATCATCGGGCTAGCCGGTGGAACTCCGGCCATCGAAGAAGACCAGGATGCCGGAGTGGACGTCGAATTGGGCATGCTCTATGTCCTGGAAGAGTACTACGGTACCGGACTGGGCCAGCACCTCTTCGATGTTGTCCTTGGACAGCACGACGCCCTGGTCTGGGTCCTGCAAGGCAACGAGAGGGCCCTGGCCTTCTTCGCGAAGCAGGGATTCACGCCTGATGGAACCAGTGAAGCCCTGACTGGCAGCTGGGATGGCTTAATCGAACAACGAATGGTGCGCGCGCGTGGCTAGGGATGCCAAGGAATCAATGCTCGGAGAGTATCCGATCGACACCGGAACGGCGATCATTGAAGCTGATCCCTACGGCGCCAGCCGCTATATCCTGAAGGTCAACGGCGTGCCCTCCTCCCATGTGGACCTGGAGGACCCGGCCTACCTCGATTTCGAGTACATGCGCTGGATGGAACCGGTCTTCGCCATCGGTTTCCCGGCCGGGCAATACGACGGGCGCGCCCGCAAGCTGCGCGTGCTCCACCTTGGCGGAGGTGGCTGCTCCATGGCCCGCTGGGTCGCGGCCAGCTATGAAAACGCCCGGCAGGTCGTGGTGGAGCTGGATGCCAAGCTGGCCGAGCTGGTGCGCGTCCACTTCGAGGTTCCGCGCGCTCCGCTGGTACGCCTGCGCGTGGGAGACGCAGCCCAGGTGCTGCCCACCTTGAGCGATGCGAGCCGCGATGTGATCATCCGCGATGTCTTCGCCGGGAGCACCACCCCGCGCGTGCTGACCACGGCGGACTACGCCCGCGAAACCCAGCGCGTGCTGGATGCCGGGGGCGTCTACATCATGAATTGCGGCGATACCGCGGACCTGTCCGGCGCCAAGGCGGAAGCCGCGACGCTGCTGGAGGTCTTCGAGCATGTGGCCATGATCGCCGACCCGCCGATGCTCAAGGGCCGGCGCTACGGGAACATCGTGTTCCTGGCCAGCGACGAACCGCTCAAGCTCGGCCCTGCATTCGAACGCAGCCTGCGCACTGCGCCGTTGCCGGCGCAGCTGGTTTCAGGGGCGGCAGTGCAGCGCTTCGCCACCGGGGCCGTGCCGATTACCGGCTAGCTCCCGGGGCCCATCCGGTATCCGCTCCCGTCTGCTGCGCGCTGCAGCAGGCCGTGGTCAACCATGTAGCGGCGCAGCAGCGCGACGTCCGGGTGGAATACCCGCAGCCGTTCATTGAGCTGCTCTTCGCGCAGTTCGTCCCCGGCTCCTATCACCGCATTGCGCAGGTAGACCAGCACTTCATGGCGGTCCGCTGGTTTCGCCGGGAGGCTATGCAGCTTGTGTTCGTCGAAGAAGCGGCGGATCCCGACGCGGTCGGCCTTCGCGGCCGAGGCCGAAGCCAAGGTCTTCTCCAGCAGTTCGTCGTTCAGCGCCCAGCCGGACCCCTCTTGGCGCAGAAGCCCGATGCTGGCCCAGCGCTCCAAGTCCTTGCGTTCGGACTTATTGGCCTGCTCGGGTACCCCGTGCCCGCTCAATACCGCCCCGAGAAGCCGGCGCATCGAGGGGTTCTTCAAGCCTGCGGCCACCTGGATCCACTGCCCAGCGGTGTTCTGCTGATCGCTCATAGTGCCCATCCTAGCCAGTTCCCGCCGGGCCGGAGGCAAAAAACGCCCCGCCATCGCCGGAGCAATGACGGGGCGCCTGGAGGGCTTCGGGGCTATTTGACCCCGGCCCACATCTCAATCAGTCCGATGCCGAAGAACAGCACGAAAGCCGCGGAAACAACCCACATCAGCGGGTGGATTTCCTTGGCGCGGCCCTGCGTGGCGCGGATGAAGACGTAGGAGATGAAGCCGGCACCGATGCCATTGGCGATCGAGTAGGTGAACGGCATCAGGGTGAAGGTCAGGAAGGCCGGCAGCGCGATGCCCCAGTCGTTCCAATCGATCTTGGAGACCTGGGTGATCATCATGAAACCGACCACGACCAGTGCCGGCGCCACGGCTTCGAAAGGCACCAGGTAGATCAGCGGGCTCAGGAACATCGCGACGATCATCAGCAGGCCGGTGACTACCGAGGCCAGGCCGGTACGGGCGCCCTCGCCGATGCCGGCACCGGACTCCACGAAGATCTGCGCCGAGGAGCTGGAGGTGCCGCCGCCGACGATCGCGCCGGCCGCATCCACCAGCAGGACCTTGTCCACGTTGGGGATCTGCCCGTTCTCGTCCATGGAACCCGCTTCGGAAGCTAGGCCCACCATGGTGCCCATGGCATCGAAGAAGATCGAGAGCAGGATGACGAAGGCCAGCAGCGAAGCGGCGGTGGCGCCGATCTTGCTGAAGGCGCCGAATACGCTGACCTGGCCGATCAGCGACAGGTCCGGAAGGGTCCACTCGGGCAGCGACGGAACCACCAGCGACCAGGTATTGGTCTCCATCGCGCCGATGTGGAAGACGGCTTCGAGGATGTTGGCAAGGATCGCCGAAACGACGATGCCGATCAGGATCGCGCCCTTGACCTTGCGCACCACCAGGGCCATGGTCAGCAGCAGGCCGACCACGAAGACCAGGATCGGCCAGCCCATCAGCTCTCCGTCGAAGCCCAGGCCCACCGGAACGGTGGTGTTCGCGGCATCCGGGAGGCGCTGGACGAAGCCGGCGTTGACCAGGCCGATCAGTGCGATGAACATGCCGATGCCCACCACGATGGCGGTTTTCAATCCGGCTGGAACCGCATTGAACACCGCGGTCCGGAACCCTGTGAGCACCAGGCCGAACATGACCACACCCGCAATGAGCACCAGGCCCATGACATCAGCCCAGGTCAGTTCCGGGTTGGTTGCCACGGTGATAGCGACGAAGGCGTTGACGCCCAAGCCGGTAGCCATGGCGAATGGGTGGCGGGCCCAGATGCCCATCAGGATGGTCAGGATGCCGGCGACAAATGCGGTCACCGCGGCAACGCGCTGGATGCCCAACTCGCCGCCCGAGGAATCGGCACCGGAAAGAACCAGCGGGTTGAGGACGACGATGTAGCTCATCGCGAAGAAGGTGGCGATGCCGCCGCGAACTTCGGTGGAGAACGTTGAACGCCGTTCCGAAATCTTGAAGTATCGGTCGATGCGCGCGGCCATAGCATTCCCGGACGCGGTTTGTGTGGAGGAGGACATGGAAAAATTCTATGACGTTTCGGGCGCTGATTCATATCGATCCGAGTGTCCAGTAGGCTGTACGCGAAAACTTTAGACCCAACTCACACCTAGAACTGCGGAAGCAAGTACATTGGTGGTAAGGGAAATCACATCCCGTTATATCTGAGGTAGTTGAGGAGCGAGTCTGATGAGTGACGAAGCACCAGTCGCAGCAGAGAAGATTGAAGGAATTGTCGTTGGCGTGGACGGATCCCAGCAGAGCAGATGCGCTTTGCGCTGGGCCGAACGCGAAGCGGTACGCCGCGGCAGCGTGTTGAATATCGTGTCCGCCTACACCATCCCGGTGTTCGCCGCGTCCTCCATGGACGCAGGCTACTCGACCCTGGATGACGACCTGATCCGCGGGGGAGCCGAGGACATTGTGCGCCAGGCCCGCGCAGAGCTTGAAGGCAGCACGGCGGCCATCCGCACCTATATCGAATCCGGCGACCCGTCCGGCGTGCTGCTGGACCTGAGCCAGGACGCCGAATTGGTAGTGGTCGGAACCCGTGGCCGCGGTGGCTTCGTTGGCCGCCTGCTCGGCTCGGTGTCCTCGGCACTGCCCGCGCACTCCAAGTGCCCGACCGTCGTGGTTCCGCTGGCCATGGCCAAGGAGCAGGAAGAGGCCGGTGCCGCCGCGGCGTCGAACCGCAACTGCATCGTGGTCGGCGTTGACGGTTCAGACCGCGCGCGTTCAGCGGTGCTGGCGGCCGCGGACGCGGCCATCGCCAGCGACCTGACGCTGCGCCTGATCTGCGCGGTGCCGCCGGTGGGGGCGGCGCTGGCATGGATGCCGGCGACCGTTGACCAGGAAGCCGTGCTGGAAGATGTGCGCTACCAGATGAGTGTGGGCTCCAAATGGCTTAAGTCGCACTATCCGTCGCTGAAGATGGAAACCGATGTGGTCTCCGGGCCTCCGGTCGAGGTGCTGATCCGCGAATCCGAGCATGCGGTACTGACCGTCACCGGCTCGCGGGGCCGCGGCGGCTTTACCGGGATGCTGCTTGGCTCAACCTCGCAGGGCGTTTTGCACCACTCCAAGGGCCCGGTGATGGTCGTGCCGGACTCGGATGACCCTCGCCTGGAGAACCGCAAGGACTTCGATACGCGGGCGCAGGAGCAGTGACCGCACGCCTGTAGCCAGAATGCAGGAAGGCCGCACACCCAAAAGGGTGTGCGGCCTTCGTGCTCGAGGGGGTGGCACTTAGTAGCGGGCTGCCTTCGGGTAGAGGTTGTTGACGTAGCTCAGTGGAGTCACCGAGATGCCGGCGTTCGGGTTGCGAGCGTGGACGACCTGGCCGTTGCCGATGTAGATGGCTACGTGGTAGAACGAGGAACCGCCGTTGGAAGACGAGAACACCAAGTCGCCTGGGCGCAGGTTGCTCAGCGACACGTACTGCGGGGCGCTAGCGAACTGCTGGGACGAAGTACGTGGCAGGCTGATGCCGGATTTGCCGAAAGCTCGCTGCGAGAAGCTCGAGCAGTCGAAAGCATCGGGACCGTTGGCACCGTAAACGTAGTACTTGCTGGGATCATCCGCGGTCTTCAAGGCCCAGGAAAACGCTGCTGAGTAGTTGCTGCCGGACTGCGGCGCGACTTCAGGCTTCGGCTCCGGCTTAGGTTCCGGCTTTGGCTCAGGCTTAGGCGCTGGCTTCGGGGTGACCTTCGGCTTGGGCTCCGGCTTTGGCTCAGGCTTGGGTGCCGGCTTCGGGGTAGCCTTCGGCTTCGGCTCGGCCTTTTTGGTGGGTTCCGGCTTCGGTTCGGCCTTTTTGGTGGGTTCCGGCTTCGGTTCGGCCTTCTTGGTTGGCTCTGGCTTCGGCTCGGCCTTCTTGGTTGGCTCCGGCTTCGGCTCGGCCTTTTTGGTCGGTTCCGGCTTCGGCTCGGCCTTTTTAGTTGGCTCCGGCTTCGGCGCTACGGGAGGCTCGACAGCTTCCGGTTCCTCTTCAACCTCCTCAGGCTCCGACTCGACCGTTTCCTCTTCAGGTTCGGCCTGCTCCAGCTCACGTGGCTTTTCAACCGAGAGCGGCTGAACGGAGTCTTGCTTCGTTTCGGGAACCTTGGCGGTTTCCTCTTCGGCGATGGCGTCCGCGAGAGCTTTTTCCTGCTCCTGCGTTTCGCGCTCTTCAACCGCCTGGCGAACCTCGGCCTCTTCCTTCTGCTTCAAGGTAGCGAGGTGGCCGATCAAGTCATCGCGCAGCTGCTTCTCAGGTGCGATAGCTGCTTCGTAGGTGGACAGGGTGCTGTTCGCGGTCGCTGCGGCTGCGTCATAGTTGGCTGCAGCTTCTTCGGCGGCGTTCTGTGCCGCATCAGCATATTCCTGCCAAGCCGAAACGAGGCCTTCGGCCTCGGTGGCGGTGTTGACGGACTGGACCTTCTGTTCGCTCAACGCGTCGATGGTAGCGGCCTTGTAGAACAGGTCGCCTTCCTGGTTGTCATCAAGGAGCAGGCTCAGGGTCGAGGTGCCTGCGCCATTGCGGTAGATATCCGAAGCGATAGCACCCAGATCGTTGCGGCTCTGCTCCAGGTAAGTCTTTGCGTACTCGAGCTGTTCTACAGCCTTCTCGGCCGCAGCGGTGCGCAGATCGCGCTCTTCGCCGGCGGTGAGCAGGGATTCCTGAGCCTGAGCGGCCTCAGTTTCAACGCGCTTCAGTTCGGCGCGGCTGGAAGCCAGGGAAGCTTCGATGCGCGCGATCATCGCGTTCGTCGAAGCCTTATCCTTCTTTGCGTCCTGGACCTCTGCGTCCGAAGGTAGCGCGGAAGCGCTAGGTGCGGCAGCGATGGCCACAGACTGAGGAAGCAGAGCTGAAGTAGATGCGGAAGCGGGCAAAGCGCCTGCAATGCAGGACACCGCTAGGGCTAGGGTGCTTGCAGCAACACCGAGCGTGTGGCGAGTAGCCATATCGTTCCTCACTAAGTACTTGGATGACGCGGAGTGCGTGAGTCGTGACCTTCACCGATGAGTAGGTCACGATTCGGATAAGACTCCAAATAGCACATTAGGCCAATTAAGACACGCTTGGCAACACTGTTCACATCAGTCACATGAATCCCATTCGTGTAATTCGCCTGGGTATTCGGCGGTGATCTGCGAAGATAGTGGCATTTGGGATCTGTGTGGCTGATCAAGAGTGGCTGGGAAATTACTCAGACATATATCTCGCCTCGTTACCAAGGTATCGATTGTCATGAAGCTTGGGTAACGTGCCGGAGGGGAATGTGCGGCTGCAAAAAGGTTTGCCTTTAAAAGGGAAAGGTACTCCGGGAGGGCGCAAAGCTCTGCTTCGCTGGGTCTGCCTCGGAGGCGCCGGCTCCAATGGCGAAATCCTTTTGAGGGGGTGCGGTGCCGTGCTCCCAATCGGGATCACCTCGCTGCCCTTGGTGGCGGAGGGGCCCAGAGTCGCTGGGTGGACAAGGGCAAGGGGCATGCCAGGTTCCTCCGGCTGGCTGCACCTGATCACGCCCGGATAAAGCAGCCGCCAGCGGGGCAACGGGAAACCGACCGGCGCGCGAATCGTTGAGAGCCGGCTTTTGGGCGGCTTGCCCGCCGGTCGACTGGACCCGGATGGCGATTCCAAGCGCCATGCCTGTGCTTTGGGTCTCTTTCGACCTCGACTCGACCACTGCATTCGAGTATTTTTGTGAGGCAGATCTCAAAAGAAGATTCTGCGGATTTGGGGCTATGACCACCCTAAATCGTGCAATTTCGCGTCGTCGATTCCGAAGTGATGGGCCACTTCGTGCATCACTGTAATCCCAATTTCCCGCACTACATCTTCACGTGTTTCGCAGGCTCGAAGCGTCGGATTCTTGAAGATCGTTATGCGGTCGGGAAGTGCGCCCGTGCCCCAGTCCAGGTCCCGTTCCGTGAGTGCAATGCCCTCGTATAACCCCAGAATTTCAGGGTTTTCTGATTCTCCTGGAAGCGGCTCATACTCGTCTTCGATGAAGAAAATGACGTTGTCCATCATGGCGAATGCAGCCTCCGGAATGGCGTCGATGGCCTGCTCGACCAGGGTCTGGAATTCGTCGTCATCCATCTCAAAAAGCATGCTTCCAGACTAGGCCCGCGCACCCGATTTGGCATGGGTGAAACTCGTCCAGGTGCCGATTTTGCAAAAGCAAAAAACACTGCGTATAGTTATTGGAGTCCGCTACGGAGAAGCAAGAAACCGAAGCGAACAACTTAGGCCCCCATCGTCTAGCGGCCTAGGACACTGCCCTTTCACGGCAGCGGCACGGGTTCGAATCCCGTTGGGGGTACAAACAACCATTATGTGGTTGTCAGATGGAGAAATCCATTGGCTTGCGAAAGCAAGGCCCTGTAGCGCAGTTGGTTAGCGCGCCGCCCTGTCACGGCGGAGGTCGCGGGTTCAAGTCCCGTCAGGGTCGCTCAATTTACTATTTCAATAGTAGATTTGGTGTCCACTTAGTGGTACCAGGCTCTGTAGCTCAGTTGGTAGAGCGTTCGACTGAAAATCGAAAGGTCACCGGATCGACGCCGGTCGGAGCCACGCAGGCCCTCGGTTTATCCCGGGGGTTTTACTGTGTGACTTGAATTTATTCAAAGCACTAGGCCCTGTAGCGCAGTTGGTTAGCGCGCCGCCCTGTCACGGCGGAGGTCGCGGGTTCAAGTCCCGTCAGGGTCGCACACTAAACAGAAGCTCCGGATTCCGGGGCTTTTGCTGTATCCAGGGGCAGTTAGTTCGCGCGGCCAAGATGCCGCGGACCAATCCAGCGATTGCTCAGCCGGCGGTATGCGGCGGCGGCGCTAGTCATGTCCTCGTCTTCCAACGCCTGAATGCCGTGCATCAAGTCGTTCGCGGAATCATCGGGCCACACAATTTCTGCCAACAGGCCATAATCCAGTTCAATGACCGATCTGTTGTCGAAGGATTCCAGCCATCCGCCAAGGCTGCCCAGCTCCTCGAAGAGCTGCGACTGCGGCGCATGGGATGCCAGCGCTTGGACTGCCCAAGCCAGGCGGTCAATGGCCTGTTCGAAAGTGGCGTACATGCGAACCGTCTTCAGCTGCTCACCGCTGTGAACCAGCTCGTGCTCGTCGTCCTCGCGGAAGAGGGCAAACCAGCCCAGCGGGATGCCCCATGAAGAGGTCCTCGTGTGCAGATGGGTCAGGTCATTGGCCAGGCGGTCGGCATCAACGCGTTGTGCGTTAGCTTGCCGCGCTGCCGGCGGTACCAGCAGGTCGAAAACCTCGGCCCGCATGGCTTCTTCGGCTTGTTCGGCAGCGAGCAGGCTGCGTGCCTGCAATTGCCCCGGGCAATAGCGCGTGTGCTCGGCCCCTTGGTAGTCCAAGGACTTCACGCTGCGGAAGAATTCCGGCTCATTATGCGGGAACGGGTCGGAGACATGGCGCAGGGTGCGGCTCCACAGCCGCTCGTTCTCGAAGTCATCCCACTGCTCCGCGGTGCGCCGCGGGGTACGCAGGATGATGGACTGGGCCCAATCCTCGAAAGCATCCAGCGGCTCGTAGACGCGCAGGTGCGCTGTAGCTGCGGTCAGCTCTGCGGCGGGCCCAATCATCTTTGCCGCCATGACTAGTCGGCCAGCTCCACGATGACCGGGGCGTGGTCGCTGGCGCCCTTGCCCTTGCGTTCTTCGCGGTCAATGCTTGCGCCGGTTACGCGTGCGGTGAGCGCAGGCGAGGTGAGCGAGAAATCGATGCGCATGCCTTCGCCCTTCGGGAAACGCAACTGCGTGTAATCCCAGTAGGTGTATTCGCCTTCGGTGTGCGGGCGCACGACATCGGTGAAGCCCAGCTCCTCGAAGGCAGCGAAGGAGGCGCGCTCTGGCGCCGAGACGTGGGTCAACTTGTTCTCGAGGAAGAAGTCGATATCCCACACGTCTTCGTCCTTTGGCGCGATGTTCCAATCGCCCATCAAGGCAATCTGCGCCTCGGGGTTTTCCGCCAGCCATCGGGCGGATTCCTGCTTGAGCACATCCAGCCAGTTCAGCTTGTAGCCCATGTGCTCATCATCCAACGCGCGTCCGTTGGGTACATACAGGCTCCAGACACGCACTCCGCCACAGGTTGCCGCGATGGCGCGAGGCTCCTGGATCGGATTCTTGCCGGCCTTGCCGAATTCCGGCTGCCCGGGGAAGGTGCGCTCAACATCCTCGAGGCCAACGCGAGAAGCGATGGCAACGCCATTCCACTGGTTGACTCCGAAGTGCGCTACCTCGTAATCGTTGTTCTCGAACAGTTCCCAGGGGAAATTGTCGTCTTTGCACTTAGTTTCCTGGATAGCCAGGACATCTACATCGGTACGTCGCAGCCAGTCCTCAACACGGTCGGCGCGGGCTCGCAGCGAGTTCACATTCCAGGTTGCAATCTTCACTAGTTCAACCTATCAAGTTTGCTGTCTTGTGCCACTTCAATTTAGTTGGAAGTCCGAGTATATTCGACACTAGTAGGTGACCTCAATCACTCAAAGGAGAGTCTGTTGCCTGAGATTCTGACCGAACGCCGGGGGCACCTGGGGCTCATTACGCTGAACCGGCCGAAGGCCCTGAACGCCCTCAACGCGGACATGTGCCGCGACTTCCTCGACGTGCTGCTGGAATGGCGCGATGACCCGGATATCGCTCAGGTAGCGGTTATGGGCGCAGGGGAGCGCGGCCTGTGCGCCGGCGGGGATATCGTGGCGATCTACCGGGATATCTTGGACCGCAGCGGTGCTTCGGCTGACTTCTGGCGCATTGAATACCAGCTCAACGTCCTGATCGACGAGTACCCCAAGCCGTACATTGCGCTCATGGACGGAATCGTCCTTGGCGGCGGCATCGGCATCTCGGCGCATGGCAGCCATCGCATAGTTACCGAAACCAGCCGTTGCGGCATGCCGGAAGTCGGTATCGGATTCTTCCCGGACGTAGGCGGAACGCATTTGCTGGCGCGTGCCCCGCATGCGGCCGGACGATTGGCGGCATTGACTGGAATGAAATTCGGCGCGGCCGACACCATCGCTTTGGGCCTGGCCGACTCGTATGTGCCCGAGGCCCGGATCCCCGACGTGCTCGCAGACCTCGAGGTCCAGCCGGCCGCGTCGGTGCTGGCCAGCTATGCCGAGACTCCGGAGCCTGGCTTCCTGCACGAAGAATGGGTGCAGGCCTTCGGCGAGGCAAGCACCCCAGCGGTCATGCGTGCACTGGAGCTGCACGAGTACCCGCAAGCCCAAGAGGCGTTGAAGGCATTGGGCGCCGCCTGCCCGAGCTCGGTGCGCTTGGCCGAAGAACTGATCCACCTGGCTGGAGCGGATTTGAGAAAAGACCTGCAGCGAGAGTATCGGGCTGCCGTTCACCGGCTTGATGACCCCGATTTCGCCGAGGGTATTCGCGCCGCAGTCATCGACAAGGACCGCACCCCGCAATGGACGGAAGCAGTCCCGGGGCTAAGCCCGGGCCAGCGCACGCAACGGCATTTGGAGCCCCTGTTCGGGTCAGAACTAACTTTCGCACTGCTCGGTGAAGATCTAGCGGAAAAGAGCCACTCATGAACGCAAAACCAGTTATCGGATTCCTGGGCATGGGCCATATGGGATTGCCCATGGCCATCAACCTGCACAAGGCAGGCTACCGGATCAAGGGCTTCGACGTGGTTCCTGATGCGGTGCAGGCCGCCCGAGAAGCAGGCATCGGCACCGTGGCTACCGGAGCCGAGGCGGCCGCCGGCGTGGACATCGTCATCACGATGTTCCCTTCGGGCAAGCACGTGCTCGATGCCTACCGCGAATACCTGCTCGATAGCGCCAAGCCCAATACGCTGTTCCTGGAGTGCTCCACCATCGACGTAGCGCAGGCCCGTGAAGCGGCGCAGCTTGCGGTCTCCGCGGGGCATCGAAGCGCCGACGCTCCGGTGTCCGGGGGCGTGGTCGGGGCAGAAGCGGGGACTTTGACGTTCATGCTCGGTGCGCAGGCCGAAGATCTCGGAGAGATCACCCCGCTGCTGGAGCACATGGGCAAGCGGATCGTGCACTGCGGCGGGTACGGCGCAGGCCAGGCCGCCAAGGTCTGCAACAACATGCTGCTGGGCATCTCGATGATTGGCGCTGCCGAGGCCTTCGTGCTCGGAGAACGGCTGGGCTTGGAGCACCAGGCGCTCTTCGATGTCATTTCCTCCGCGTCGGGGCAATGCTGGTCGGTCACCACCAATTGCCCGGTGCCCGGACCTGTGCCTGCTTCCCCTGCCAATCGCGATTACCAGCCAGGATTTGCCGCAGCGCTGATGGCCAAGGACCTCGGCCTGGCAGCTAGCGCGCTGGAGCATACGAGTACCGATGCCCAGCTCGGCTCCCTGGCCGCAGCGCTGTACCGCAAGTTCAGCGATGAGGGCGATGCGGGAACCGATTTTTCCGGGATCATCAACGCGATCCGCGACGGATCGCTATAGGAAGTCCCCGGAGGCCTTGCGGAATCGGGCCAGGATCTCGAAAATCTCGGTGGCGTCGGTGCCGGAGAGATCGCTCTGGGCAAAGAGCTTTTCGTTCAGATCGCCGCGGGCCGCTGGCAGCACTTGCTGGCCTGCGGCCGTGAGTTCCAAAAGGCGGGTGCGGCCGTCGGTCGGGTGCGGGATGCGCCGCACCAAACCGGTAGCTTCCAGGCGGTCTACCGAATTGGTCAGGCTGGTGGCGTGGACCTGCAGGAGCTGGCTGGCTTGGCTCATGGGCAGGGAGCCGCGCTTGGAGAAACCGAGCAAGGCGAGTACTTCGAATCGCGCAAAGGTCAGCCCGTGCGGCTTGAGGATGGCATCGGCTCGCTGCAGGTAAATCGATGCCGTGCGCATCACCGCGGTAATTGCGGCCATGGAGTCGGCCTCGGCTGACCATCCATGGGAAATCCATTGTTCCCTGGCTTGCGCGATTGGATCGCGTGAGAGCGGAGAAGTCATGTGCATACCCCCAAAAGAAGACTTAGTCCAACAATATACTTGGACATCCTATGGTTTGGAAGGAATCCCCGGATGGACCTCTTGAATGTGGCCGGAGAACTAAGTGGAACCGAACGGCAGCGACTGCTTGGAATCAGGCAGGTAGCGCAGCATCAGGTGCGCAAGCAGTCCGTTGGCTATTGGGACCGCGAAGAATTTCCGACCGAGCTGATCGGAAAACTGGCCGAACTCGGACTGGGCGGATTGCAGCTGGGGGACAGCTCGCATCTGCTGCGGGGGCTGATCCATGCAGAACTCGCCCGCGCCGATATTTCAATCTCATCCGTGGTCGGCATCCACAACGAACTGGTGCTCGGGATGATCCGCGATTTGGGGTCGGAGGAGCAGCGCGCGCAATGGCTGGGCAAGCTCGCCGGCTTTGAAGCCTACGGCGCATTTGCGCTGACCGAACCGGAACATGGATCGGATATCGCCGGCGGCATACGGAGCACCGCGCAGCGCGACGGGGACCAGTACGTTCTGAACGGGGCCAAGCGGTGGATCGGCATGGGCACCTTCAGCGATTTCGCGCTGGTCTGGGCCAAGGACGAGGAAACTTCGCAGGTCGGGGCCTACCTCGTTGAAGCGGACCGCCCTGGATATAGCGCCTCCAAGATCGAACACAAGATCGGGCTGCGCAGCATGCAGAATGCGGATATTCGGCTGGAGAATGTGCGGATTCCCGTCGCGAATAAGCTTCCAGGGGTGACCAGCTTCGCTGCGGCAAACCAGCTATTGATGCAATCTCGCGCGTGGGTGGGGTGGCAGGCTGTCGGCGCGATGATGGCAACGCTCGACATCTGCAGCGAGTACGTCGCGCAGCGCCAGCAGTTCGGGCAGCCGCTGGCCGCTTTCCAGTTGATTCAGCAGCCCCTGGCCGAAATTGCAGGCAACCTGAGCGCCTGCCTTTCCATGATGGGCGATATTGCCCGCAAGCAAGAGCGCGCGGAATTGCACATGGTGGATGCGGCAATGGCGAAGTCGACTGCCACCCGCCTGGCGCGGGATTCGGCCGCCTTGGGCCGAGCGATGCTTGGCGGCAATGGCATTGTGAGCGATTTCGAAATGGCCAAGGTCTTCTGCGATGTCGAGATTCTCCATACCTATGAAGGCACCTATGAAATCAATTCGCTGATTGTGGGACGTGCCCTGACCGGAGTCAGTGCCTTCGTGTAGCCGGGGCATCCGTCCGTTGGAATCTTTCCAGCTAATTCATAACAAGTACTTTCCAAAGTGGAAAGTACTTGTTATGGTTGGGGAACTCGGAAGATCAAAGCCAAAGGAGCAGGACAATGAAGATTCCATTCAGCACCTGGTACACCATCATCACCGTTGCGGCAGGTCTGGCCTTCGCGGCAATGGCCATGACCGCCTATGCCACGGGCAACAACTCCCTGATCTTCATTGGCATGGGCTTCTTCATGGCAATTTGCATGACCATGACGTCCGTCTACGCACAGCGCCAGCAGAAGGCTCGCAAGGCGGCCAGCAAATGAGTTCCGGCAAGAAAATGAGCCCTGAAGAGCAACTGGCCGCCCTGGGGTTGGCGCAGCAGGGAATGCAGCGTGCCGCCGGGTACGGAGCCAAATTGCTGGGCACCTATTGCATCATCTTGGGAGTGCTCATGGGCGGCCTGGCCGCACTGCTGCAGGTCTTTCGTCCCGATGCGGATTTTATCGGCTTCATCGTCATCATGGCGTTGTTCTGCGTATCCGTTGCAGCAATGTCCTTGGCTTACGGGAAGCTCTACCGCTCGCTGCCGCGCGGGCATTCCAAGATGTATCTTCGGGGGTTCATTGCGAGCATGGTGCTTTATGCGGTGGCAGTGGCCTTGCTCGGGGCGGGACCCATGGGCTGGGGCGCCATCGCGTTGATCTGGATTATCGTTGCCGCGCCGTTGTTCCTGACCGGAATTGCGATGGTGCGCAAGTGAATGCCCATGCTCGCGAACGGCTCAACGACGACTTCTCCAACCCGGTACGGCTTTCACTGATGGGCTCCTTGCAAGCCGTGGACGAAGCCGATTTCAAATCCTTGAAAGAAGCCATCGGCATTTCGGATTCGGTGCTTTCCCGGCATCTGAGCGCACTGGAAGCCGGCGGTTACGTGCAGATCAAGAAAGGGTATGTGGGCAAAAGGCCACGTACCTGGGCGAAGCTGACTTCAGCTGGGCAGGAGGCCTTTGCGCAACATGTCCAGGCGCTGAAGGAAATCACCGGCTTGGGGTAATCCTCAAGCGCGCCACCATTTATCCCAGTAGGTGGCCGGTACGGTGCGCTTGTGCCGGGATCCCACGAAGCGCCTTTCGATGACCTCGGCTGCCGCAGGGTCAATCTCGCGGCCTTCGAGGTAGTCATCAATCTGCGGATAGGTCAGGCCAAGTTCCTCTTCATCTGCGCGCAGCGGCTGGCCGTCCAGCAGGTCCGCGGTAGGCTCCTTGGCCCACAGCAGCTCAGGAGCCTGCAGCTCGCGCAGCAGTGCCTGGTTCTGGCGCTTATTCAGCCCGGCCAGGGGCAGGAGGTCCGCTCCGCCATCGCCGAACTTGGTGAAGAAGCCGGTGATCGATTCGGCCGCGTGATCGGTGCCCAGGACCAGCATCCCGCGGTCCCCAGCCATGGCGTACTGCATGATCATCCGGGTGCGGGCCTTGAGGTTGCCGCGGTTGAAATCGCTCAGCGCCGGGTGGCCCGCATCGGCCAGGGCTTCATCGAAAGCGGCGACAGGCTTTTGGATGTTCACCTCGAACTGCTCGTCGGCAGCCACGAAATCCATGGCCGCTTCCGCATCGGCCGCATCCTTCTGCACGCCATGCGGCAGGCGCACCGACACGAAGCGCGCCTCGCCGCCGGATTCGCGCACCTCTTCAACGGCCAACTGGGCCAAGCGCCCAGCCAGCGTCGAATCGATGCCGCCGGAGATGCCCAGCACGAAACCCCGGGCACCGGTAGCGGCCAGATAGTCCTTGAGGAAATCGATACGACGGCGAATTTCGTCGGCCGCGTCGATTTCCGGGCGCACGCCCAGCTCTTCAATGATCTTTGCTTGCAGTTCACGCATGCTTCTAATCCTAGGCATGAGCCCTCGCCGTGCGGTACCGCTGCACAGGCTGGGAACGAAAGTTAATCTGTTCTCAACAAATCCCGGAGGTCCTATTCGGAATCCTGGTCCGGGTTCCAGCCGAGATTGCGCGCGATCTTCTCCAAGGCCTCGACCACCGCGTCATATTCGGAACCGTCCAGATCCTGGCCGAACTGGGTGCGGATCTTTTCCACGAGCTCACTGAGCTTGAGCAACGAGGTGTGGCCCCGATCGGTGATGGAATACTCGCCGTTGATTGCCGTAACCCAGCCGGATTCGATCAACTCGGCAAGGTGCTCTCTCAATGATTGCGGTTCATCCGGCGAGGCGAAGAACGGGGAAAGCCCGGCGTCCAGTTGCGCCTCGGTGGCAGGTTGCTGCTCCAGCAGGTTGAGCACCTGCCATTGCCTGCGTGTCACACCGTGCTCTTCCAAAGTCGCTGCAAACTGCTCGTCAATCAGCGAATCCACCAATTTCAGCCAGTAACCCAAGGGGCGTTTTGCGTTCATGGAATCAGCCTAGCCATGATGCCGACTAGAATCGAGGGTATGAGCGAAACCAGCGCCCGTGAGCGACTAAAAGAACTGATCCAAGAACTAGCCATTGTGCGCGGCAAGGTCACCTTGTCCTCGGGCAAGGAAGCTGATTACTACATCGATCTGCGCCGTGTAACCCTGCACCAGGAAGCATCGGGCTTGGTTGGCGAAGTCATGCTTGGCTTGCTGGACGAGGCCAAGCTGGAATTCACCAATGTGGGCGGCTTGACCATGGGCGCTGACCCGGTAGGCACCGCCATCATGCACACCGCCCGGGCCAAGGACCGCGCCATCGACGCTTTCGTGGTCCGCAAGGCGCAGAAGTCCTACGGCATGGGCCGCCAGGTCGAGGGCCCGAGCGTCGAAGGCCGCGATGTCATCGTGCTCGAGGATACTTCCACCACCGGCGGTTCGGCGCTGACCGCTGTCGAGGGCGTGCGCAAGGCCGGCGGCAACGTGATTGCCGTGGCCGTGATCGTTGACCGCGACACCGGAGCCAAGGAACGCATCGAAGAAGAAGCCGGCGTACCGTACCTGTTCGCCTACGGCAAGAACGAGCTGGGCCTGTAGCCGGCAAGCGATTCCCTGTACAGCACCTCGTTGCCCACCGGTGAATTCCCGGTGCGCGGCGGGGTGCTCTGCTTTTCCCGGCTAGCTGGTGCGTGCGGGGCCCGTGGTCTCGCGCGGGACGAGCACGGCAGGCAGGTGGCCGGGGGAGCGGACGTCCTCGCCCGCAAGCAGGCCCAGCAGCATGTTCACCGCCTGGGCGCCCATCTCATGCAGCGGCTGGCGCACGGTGCTTAGCGGGGGAGAGGACTGTGCCGCGGCCGGGATGTCATCGAAGCCGATGATCGAAAGATCGCCGGGAACCTGCAGCCCGCGCTCGCCGGCCACCTGCAAGGCGGCCAGGGCCGAGAGGTCATTGGCCGCGAAGATTGCCGTGGGCGGCTGGGGCAGGTCCAGCAGGTCATGGGCGGCCTGCACCGCGGCATCATGCTGGTAATCGCCATCGTGCGACAGCTGCCCATCGAATTCCACGCCGGCCTCTTCCAGCGCTTGGCGGTAGCCCTGCTCGCGCAGGTGCGCGGAAGCCAGGTCCCCGCGCCCGCGGATGTGCCCGATGCGGCGATGGCCCAGATCCAGCAGGTGCCGGGTGGCCGTATAGGCCCCGGAATGGTTGTCCACGTCGATGGCGATCGGCATTTCCGGACCGGCATGCGGGTCAATAGCGACGACCGGCACCGAGCTGTGCGGGACTTCTACGGTGGGGGTGACGATGATGGCGCCGTCGATCAGCGTTCCGCCCAAGCGGGACAGGGAGCGGCGTTCCCAGCCGGCATGCCCTTCGGGGGAAAGATTGCCCGCGTAGGCCATTAAATCGTATTGGGTTCCGCGCAGGGTCGCGGAGATGCCGTTGAGCAGGCCCAGCGAGAAGGGCTCGAACTCCGCCACCAGGATGCCGATGATGTTGGTGCGGGTGCTGCGCAGCGAGGAGGCGACCAGCGAGGTCTCGTAGCCCAGTTCGCTGATGACCTGGTGGACCTTGGCGATGGTGGCCGGGGCGACCCCGTAGCGGCCGTTGACGACCTTCGAGACGGTGGAGACGGAGACCTGCGCAGCGCGCGCTACGTCGTTGATGGTCACGCGTGCGCTGGAAGGCTCGCCGGGGCTCTGCGGCTGCTGGGCATTGGCGATCCCGGGGATTCCGGTCTGAGGGGTCATCACTTCACTAACAGTAGCGCAAAATACTCCGGAATTCCGTGACTTCACGGGGGCATGACGACCGATTGCGGATCTTTCGACAACGTTTTCGCAATGGATTTCGAAAACGTTATCGAAAACGATTGACATGACCTGCGTCACGGTGCAATTCTTGGTGGAGCCAATCGCCTGCCGTCCGATGCCGGCAGGTCTTCATCACAGCTGAGGAGCACGAGCATGTTATCCAAGATCCGAGGTGCGCAGATTCTGGCGCTGGCCGCCACGACTGCCCTGCTGGCCACCGGCTGCGCCGCCGATGCAGGCCAGGAAGGGACGCCGGCAGACGGAACCACCACCATCACCTGGTGGCACAACTCCAATAACGGCGACGGCAAGGCCTACTACGAACAGGTTGCAGCCGACTTTGAAGCCGCCCATGAAGGGGTGGAGGTCGAAGTCAGCGCAATGCAGCACGAGGACATGCTCACCAAGCTCGATGCGGCCTTCCAGAGCGGCGACGCCCCGGATGTCTACATGGAACGTGGTGGCGGGGAGCTTGCAGCCCACGTGGCCGCCGGGCTGACCAAGGACCTGACCGAGGCGGCCTCCGAGGAAATCGCCTTCCTCGGCGAGAACGCCGGCGGCTGGCAGCTCGATGGCAAGACCTACGCCTTGCCGTTCTCGCTGGGCGGCGCGGGGTTCTGGTACAACAAGGCGCTGTTCAAGGAAGCGGGCATCGACTCGGCCCCGCAGACCTTCGATGAACTGATTGCGGCCACCGGGAAGCTGAAGCAGGCAGGCATCGACCCGATTTCCATCGGCGCCGGCGACAAATGGCCGGCAGCCCACTACTGGTACTACGCGGCAGTGCGCGAATGCTCCCAGCAGACCCTGGCCGATTCGGTCGCCAATCTCGATTTCAGCGACCAATGCTTCACCAAGGCCGGGGAAGACGTGGACCAGCTGATCAAATCCGAGCCATTCAACCCGGGCTTCCTCTCTACCCCGGCGCAGTCCGGCCCCACCTCCGCTTCGGGCCTGCTGGCCACCGGAAAGGTAGCCATGGAATTGGCTGGCCACTGGGAGCCAGGGGTCATGCAGGGCCTGACCGAAGAAGGCACTGGCATGGGGGAAGACACCGGATGGTTCCCCTTCCCTGCCATTGAGGGCGGCCAGGGCGACCCGGCCGCGCAGCTTGGCGGAGGCGACGCCTGGGCAGTTTCCGAAGGCGCCCCCGACGCGGCGGTGGACTTCGTGAAGCACATGCTCTCCGACGAGGTCCAGCGCGGTTTCGCCGAGCTGGACATGGGCCTGCCGACCAACCCGGCGGCCAAGGACGCGATCTCGGATCCGGCATTGGCTTCGCTGATGGACGTGCGCGACAAGGCGCCATATTTCCAGCTGTACTTCGACACCTCGTTCGGCGCCTCCATTGGCGGGGCCATGAACGACGAGATCGCCCTGCTCTTCGCCGGCAAATCCGACGCGCAGAAGATCGTCGACGCCAGCCAAGATGCCGCTGACCTGGAGAAGTGATCCACGCCGTGGCCCCAGAAGTAACCTACGCAGCCAGTCCGCCAGCCAGCGGTGGCCCAGGGCTTTCCGAAAGGCGGCGTTCCACGCCAAGCGGACTGCCGCCTGCCGGTGCCAAGCGCACGCGCAAGCCCGCGCAGCGGCGCAAGAACCTGGAGATCCTGTTCTTCGTCAGCCCGGCATTGCTGCTGATCGCGGTCTTCATGCTGGTCCCCATCATCCAGGCCGTGCGCTTCTCGATGTACAACTGGAAGGGCTTCGGCCCGCTGGTGGACTTCGTGGGCTTCAAGAATTACGTCCGGGTGCTGGGCAACGAGGTGTTCACCGATGCCCTGGTCCATAACCTGGTCATCATCGGCGGCTCCATCGCCCTGCAGCTGCCGATCGGCCTGGGCATCGCCCTGCTGCTGAACCGGAAGATGAAGATCCAGTCCCTGCTGCGCACCATCATCTTCGTGCCCTACGTGCTGTCCGAAGTCATCGCCGGGGTGGTCTGGTTCCAGCTGCTGCAGCCGCAGTACGGGGTGATCGACACCATCTTGTCCAAGCTGGGAATCCAGGGGCCGGCCCAGGGCTGGCTGGGCACGCCGGAACTCGCTTTGTGGACCGTGCTGGCAGTGCTGACCTGGAAGTACCTTGGCCTGGCGGTGATCCTGTTCCTTGCCGGGCTGCAGGGGGTGCCGTCCGAGCTCTACGAAGCGGCGGAAATCGACGGCGCCTCCTGGTGGCAGATCCAGCGCAAGATCACCATCCCGCTGCTGGGCCCCACCCTGCGCACCTGGGGCTTCTTGTCCATGATCGGCTCGCTGCAGCTCTTCGACATGGTCTGGATCCTCACCGGCGGCGGACCGGCCAACGCCACCACCACGATGGCCAGCTTCCTGGTTTCGGAAGGAACCAAGCGCCAGAACTTCGGGATCGCCGCGGCCGCCTCGGTCATCTTGTTCATCGTCGCCCTGGTTCTGGCCATCTCCTACCAGCAGTTCATCCTCAAGCGGGATTCGCAGCCCGATGATGAGCGCACGAAGCGGAAGAAGGCCAAAGCATGAGCGCCACCCTGGCTACCAGGCCCCAGCACACCCCCGCCCAGGCAAAACGCGCCAAGCAGCGCAACGGCCGGCAAGGCGGAAACGTCCTGGTCTACGCCATCGCCTTGGCGGTTGTCGCGATCACCCTGGGCCCGGTCCTCTACGGGGTGCTCGGCGGGTTTCGCACCAACGCGCAGCTGGCCGAGAACCCGGCAGGCCTTCCCGAGCCGTGGGTGCTGGAGAACTACGCCGGCGTGCTGAAGAACCCGGATTTCTGGCAGTACGCGCTGAACTCCACGATGATCGCGGTGATCACCACCATCGTCGTGGTGGTCTTCGGCATCATGGCTGCCTACCCGCTGGCCCGCTACACGTTCCGCCTGCGCGAGCCGATCTTCATGGTCTTCGTGCTTGGCTTGCTGTTCCCGGCCACCGTGGCGATTGTTCCGCTGTTCATCCTGATTACCCGGGACCTGGACATGGGCAACACCTGGTGGGGCGTCGCCCTGCCGCAGGCGGCCTTCGCGCTGCCCATGACCGTGGTCATCCTGCGCCCCTTCCTGATGGCGCTGCCCCAGGAGCTGGAAGAAGCCGCCCAGCTCGATGGCGCCAGCCGCATCGGCTTCTTCTGGAGGATCCTGCTGCCATTGTCCGGGCCGGGCATGGTCACCGTCGGCGTACTGGCCTTCGTCGGCTCGTGGAATGCCTACCTGCTGCCGTTGCTGCTGCTGCAAGGGGATATGCGCACCTTGCCGCTGGGCGTCGCCGACTACTCCAGCGAGCACTCGGCCGACACCGCCGGCGTCTTCGCGTTCACCGCGCTGGCGATGATCCCGGCACTGATCTTCTTCCTGGCCATGCAGAAGCGCATCGTCAATGGACTGCAGGGCGCAGTCAAGGGCTGATCCGCCCCCGCAAGCAATCGAAATCTTTGAAGACAAGGAACTGCCATGAAAACCGTCGAGCAAACCTGGCACGACATCTCACTTCCTGCCGAACAGCGCGTCGCCGCGCTCATGGATGAAATGACCCTGGAAGAGAAAGCCGGGCAGCTGGGCTCGTTCTGGATCCGCCCGGAGGAAGAAAACCAGGACGGGGAAGGCAACGTCGCGCCGATGGCCGACACCTTCACCGCAGGCCCCAGCTTCGAAACCGCCATCAAGGACGGCTTGGGGCATATCACCCGCGCCTTCGGCACCATCCCGCTGGCCCCCGCCGAAGGCCGCGAACGCCTGGTCGAGCTGCAAGAACAGGTCATTGCCGCGAACCGCTTGGGCATCCCGGCCATCGCCCACGAGGAATGCCTGACCGGATTCACCACCCTTGGCGCGACCTGCTACCCGGCGTCCATTGCCTGGGGCGCCACCTTCAACCCGGACCTCATTGGCGGCATGGCCCGGCGCATCGGCGCCGACATGCTGAAGATGGGAGTGCACCAGGGCCTGTCCCCGGTCTTGGACGTCACCCGCGACTACCGCTGGGGCCGGGTGGAAGAGACCATGGGCGAAGACCCCCACCTGGTTGGGGAGCTGGGCGTAGCCTACGTGCGCGGCCTGCAGGACTCGGGGGTGCACGCCACCTTGAAGCACTTCGCCGGCTACGCGGCCTCGCAAGCCGGGCGCAACCACGCGCCGGTCTCCATGGGCCCCCGGGCGCTGGAAGACACGGTGTTCCCGCCGTTCGAACGCGCGGTTCGCGAGGGTGGAGTGAAGTCCGTGATGAACTCCTATGCGGACGTGGATGGCGAAGCGCCCGCTGGCAGCCACCGGCTGCTCACCGAAGTGCTGCGGGGCCGCTGGGGCTTCGCGGGAACCGTCGTGGCGGACTACTGGTCCGTCAGCTTCCTGCACAGCATGCACGAAGTGGCAGAAGACGAGGACGCCGCGGGCCGGCTGTCCCTGGAAGCCGGCATGGACGTTGAGCTCCCGGAGACCACCGCCTTCGCCAACCTGGCCCAGGCGGTCCGCGCCGGAGCGCTGGAGCAGGAAGTCCTGGACACCGCGGTGCGCCGCGTGCTGGCCCAGAAACTGCAGATGGGCCTGCTGGATCCGGGCTGGAACCCGCGCCAGGCCTGGCTGGGCGATGACGTGGAACTGGATTCGGCCGATAACCGTGCCCATGCCCGGAAAATGGCCGAGGAATCGATCATCCTGCTGCGCAACGAGCAGATCCTGCCCTTGGCCAGCCCGGCACGCTTGGCGGTCATCGGGCCCAGCGCCTCCCAGCCGCGCACCCACCTGGGCTGCTACTCCTTCACCAATCATGTCTACTCGCGCTTCGCCGAGCAGCAGGACTACGGCGTGCCGATGGCCTCGATCCTCGAAGCCTTGCAGCAGGCTCCCGCGCTCACCGGATCGCAGATCGAGTATGCCCGTGGCGTGGACTTCACCGATCTGGATGATTCGGGCATCGCCCAGGCGGTCCAGGCCGCCCGCAACGCCGAAGTCGCGGTGGTTGCCGTTGGCGACCTCGCCGGGCTCTTCGGCCGTGGCACCTCGGGGGAGGGCTGCGACGTCGTCGACCTGCGCCTGCCCGGGCGGCAGGGGGATCTGGTGGAAGCCGTGCTGGCCACGGGCACCCCGACGGTTCTGGTGCTGGTCACCGGGCGTCCGTATTCGCTGGGGCAATTCGCTGATCGCACCGCGGCGATCATCCAGTGCTTCATGCCCGGGATGGAAGGCGGGCCGGCACTGGCTGGCGTGCTGACCGGCGAGGTCAACCCCTCGGGCAAGCTGCCGGTGCAGATCCCCGACCATATCGGCGGGCAGCCGGGCACCTACCTGGCTTCCAAGCTGGCCTGGCATTCAGAAGGCGTAACCAACCTCGATCCGCGTCCGCTCTACCCCTTCGGCTACGGCAGCTCCTACACCAGCTTCGAGATCTCCGGTCTGGAACTGCCGGAAACTGAAATCGCTGCCGACGGCACCATTCGGGTCAGTGCCACCGTGGCCAATACCGGAGCGCGCTCCGGCGCCGAAGTGGTGCAGCTGTACCTGGCTGACGCGGTGTCGCAGGTGGTGCGCCCGCGCCGCTGGCTAGCCGGCTTCGCCAAGGTGCAGCTTGAGGCAGGGGAGTCGAAGCGCGTGGCTTTCACCGTGCATGCGGACCGGACCTCGTTCACCGGGCTGTCCGGGAAGCGCATTGTGGAACCGGGCAAGTTCACCGCGCTGGTGGGAACCAGCAGCGAGGACCTGCCACTGCAGGCCGAGTTCCGGATCACCGGGAAGGTGCGCGAAGTGGCCGAGGGCCGCGTGCTGGACACCCCGGTGGACATCGCGTAGCCGCTAGGCGGTGCGCCGCCGCAGGGTCAGGGAACCGACGATCAGCGCGGCGGCGATCCAGGCGGCGATGACCAGCATGCTGCTTGCCGTCGCCGAATCCACTGTTCCCGCCGCGGCATCCGAGAGGGCGTCGATGGCGTGGGACAGCGGAAGCCAGTCGCCGATGGCCTCCAGCGCGCCGGGCAGCTGCTCGCGGGTCAGGATGATTCCGGACAGCAGGAACTGCGGGATGACCAGCGCCGGCATGAACTGAACCACCTGGAATTCGGTGCGTGCGAAGGCGCTGGCCATCAGGCCGAGGCTGATGCCCAGCAGCGCGTCGAGGGCGGCCACCGCGAACAGCAGCCAGAAACTGCCTTCGATCTCCAAGCCGCAAACCCAGATGGCGAAACTGACCGCGATCATGGTCTGGAGGATCGCAACCAGGGTGAACGCCAGCGCGTAGCCGAAGATGAATTCGCCCTTGGCCAGCGGCATGCTCAGCAAGCGCTCAAGGGTTCCGCTGCGCCGCTCGCGCAGTGTTGCGATGCTGGTTACCAGGAACATGACCACGAAGGGGAACAAGGCGATCATAGCCGGGCCAATGCGGCTGAAGGCCGGGGTGTCGGTGAAGATCCATGCGATCAGGCCGATCAGCAGGCTGGGCACGATGAGCATCAAGGCAATGGTCCGCGGGTCATGGCGCACCTGGGCCAGGACCCTCCCGGCGGTGGCGAGTGTCCGTTTCATGGCTGGTTCCCTTTTGCCGCGATCAGGGCAACGAAGGCATTTTCGGGATTGTCTGCACCGGTTGACTCCATCAATGCAGCCGGGCTCATCTGGCCGAGCAGCTTCCCCTCGCGCAGCAGCAGGATTTCATCGCAACGCATGGCTTCGTCCATGACATGGCTGGAGACGACAAGGCACAGGCCGGTGGCCGCCAACTGCGAGAACATCGCCCACAGATCCGCACGCAGCACCGGGTCCAAACCCACCGTGGGTTCATCCAGGATGACAATTTCCGGCGAGCCGAGCAGCGCGATGGCCAAGGACACCCGATTGCGCTGTCCGCCGGACAGGCCCATGGCCAGCCGGCTAGCCTGGTCCGCCAGGTCCGTGGCTTCGAGGACTCGATCCACTTCTGCTGGGGGCTGGCCGAGGATCTTGGCGAAGTAGGCGATGTTCTGCCGGACGCTCAAATCGTCATAGACGCTGGCTGCCTGGGTCATATAGCCGACCCGGTTGCGCAGGGACTTGTGCCCGGCGGGCTTTCCGAGAACGGAGACTGTTCCGCTGCTGATGACCTGGTTGCCCACGATGCTTCGCAGCAAGGTGCTCTTGCCGCTGCCGCTGGGGCCGAGCAAGCCGATGATCCGTCCCGGCGCGAGCTGGAATTCCACGTGGTCCAGGACCAATGCCCTTCCGCGTCTGACGTCGAGCCGCTGCACATCGACACAAGCCGTTTTATTCATCACATAATGAATTAGGGACCTCTGCCAGCAGCATGTCAATGGTTCAACGCAGGCAATTGGCCGGTGAGGTAGCGCTGGATGGTGGGGGCCACCAGCTCGATAACCTGCTCATCATCCATGGAGGCCAAAGGCTCCAAGCCAATGATGTAGCGCGCGACAATCAGGCCGACAATTTGGCTGGCCACCAGGGCTACCCTCGGCTCGGCGCTTTCTTCCGGCAAACGCGCACCCAAGCGCGAGAAGATCTGCTCTTGCAGGAATGGACGGAGGACTTTCGCCGCGCTGCTGCTGGAGACCAAGCCCCGGATCGTTGCCGTTGCAGCCGTGCGGAAAGCCGGCTTGCGCCAGGTAGCGAGCAATGCGCGAGTCAGCGCCTCGCCCATCTCCTCCAACGGCGCTGTTGCCGCCTCGGCGATGATTTCCCCTGGGTTGACGGGGATGCGCATGGTCTGGACAAACAAGTCGCTCTTGTCCTTGAAATAGTGGTGAACCAGTGCTGGATCCACCCCGGCTCGGCGCGCTACCGACCGGAGGCTGGCTGCCTCGTATCCGGCACGGGAGAACTCCTTGGACGCGGCTTTGAGGATCGCCGCTCTAGTTGTCCCCGTGGTGCTGCCTTTGGGCCGTCCACGCTTCCGCGCGCTCGGGACCTCGTTCGGTACTTGCTCGGTCACGGTTTCAGCATACTTCCGGAATCTTGCGTCAACGCAGCAAGGCCGGGCAAAAGCCCGGCCTTGCTGAATCCGCTAGCTGCTACTTCTTGGCTGCAGGCGCTTCCGCTGCAGCGGTACCCTTGGCGAGTTCCGCGTGCAGATTCGCCACGGATGGGAACTGCAGGTCCGGGCGGAACGGGAAGGTGTCCATGTCCTCGCGGGCGGTGATGCCGGTGTAGACCAATGCGGTCAGCAGTCCGGCTTCCATGCCCGCAACGATATCGGTGTCCATGCGGTCGCCGATCATTGCGGTGGTTTCCGAGTGCGCATCGATTCGGTTCAGGGCAGAACGGAACATCATTGGGTTCGGCTTGCCCACCACGTATGGCTCGCGGTTGGTTGCACGCGAGATCAAGGCCGCGATCGCACCGGTGGCTGGCATAATGCCTTCGGTGGACGGCCCGGTAGCGTCCGGGTTGGTGGCGATGAACTTCGCCCCGCCTTCGATCAGGCGGATGGCCTTGGTGATGGCTTCGAAAGAGTAGGTGCGGGTTTCGCCCAGCACGACGTAGTCAGGGTTCTGGTCGGTCATGATGAACCCCGCATCATGCAGGGCAGTGGTCAAACCGGCTTCGCCAATGACGAAGGTGCGGCCGCCGGGGCGCTGGCGAGCCAGGAACTCTGCAGTGGCCATCGCGGAGGTCCAGATGTTTTCCTCCGGGACGTCCAGGCCCGAGGCCAATAGGCGGGCACGCAGATCGCGCGGGGTGTAGATGGAGTTATTGGTCAGGACCAGGAAGCGCAGGTTGTTGTCGCGCCAGTAGCTCAGCATCTCGGCGGCGCCCTTGATGGCCTGGTTCTCGTGAACCAATACGCCGTCCATGTCCGTGAGCCAGCATTTGATGTCGTGGACAGTTCGCGTACCGCGGATTGAAGTTGTCACGAGGCGTGGATCCTCCCTAGGGAAATATTTGGTGGGAGCTATCGGCACTGAAAGTATCCCGTTCTATTAAGAGATTACACAGGCGCACGCAAATGCGCCGTGAACAAGGGCGCGAACATAACGAACTAGGCTTAATACTGTGAACGAAGAAACGCATGAACCAGTTAATGACCCGAGCGCGCAGCATGTGATCGGAGTAGGCCCCTGGGAGGGGGAACTGCCAACCGACGGAAAATACGATCCCCAGTTGCTTGCCGAGGGCGACCGGCGCAACGTCGCGGACAAGTACCGCTACTGGACGATGGACGCCATCATTGCTGATCTTGACGAACGCCGCCACGATTTCCATATCGCCATTGAAAACTGGCAGCACGATATGAACATCGGCACCGTGGTACGCAGCGCAAACGCTTTCCTGGCCAAAGAAGTCCATATCATCGGCCGTCGCCGCTGGAATCGACGAGGCGCCATGGTTACTGATCGTTACCAGCACGTACGCCACCATGCAACGGTGGAGGAGTTCGTTGCCTGGGCTGAGGGCGAGGGGCTGACGATTCTGGGAATCGATATCTTCCCGGACTCCGTTCCACTGGAGACCTACGACCTGCCGAAGGACTGCGTGCTGGTCTTCGGGCAGGAAGGTCCGGGACTCAGCCCGGAAGTCCACGTTGCGGCCAAGGACACCTTGTCCATCGAGCAGTTCGGCTCGACTCGTTCAATCAACGCGGCATCCGCAGCCGGGATTGCCATGCATGCGTGGGTACGCAGGCACGTGTTTGGGCAAAAAGTAGGTTAACAAGAAATTTAATACTGACGAGTTTAGTCGAGCATCTGGATTAGTTATCATTTTCCGCCTACTCTGGGTTTTAGTTATGAAAACGTGATCTGGGAGAGGGCGGTCGTGAAACGACGTCATCAAGTAAACCGTGACTTGCTGTTGCCCGGGCTGCCTCGACGCAGAAGGCCATTGGTTATATGGTCCACTTCTATCGTCGCCGCGCTCGGACTGACGGGAGCCCTGGCGATCCCGATCATGGCTCAGGCCGGTGACTCCAGGCAGGGCGATATCCCTGTAGGCATCGATGCTGTGGCAGATCCATCAATGTTCAACGGACCGGTCTACGTCAGTGCAGATGCGCCGCTGAACTCATTTGGCGGTTCCGGCAAGGAGCTGGCTATTGACGGCCGTCCCGTTGGAATGCTTGATGGCGCTGACGCGGGCTCAGAAGCGTCCGGCAATGACAACGAATCCTCAGCTCTGCTTGCGGGCATGGTCGGCGAGCTCGGCAAATTGCCTGGCGACCTGCAACTGATGCACCCGGTCAAGACCCGCAGTATTTCCAGCCCTTATGGCTGGCGTGCCAACCCTACCGGTCCTGGCAACCAGATCCACATTGGCCAGGACTACCCTATTTCCTGCGGCTCGCCGGTCTACGCTTCTGAAGCTGGAACGGTGACCGTATCGGCATGGGCTGGGCACTCCGGCATGCGCGTGACTATCGACCACGGCAGCAATGTCCAGACTGGCTACAGCCACAATTCGAAGTTGATTGCCAAGGTGGGGCAGCGAGTCGAGCAGGGTGAACTGATCGCCCTGGCTGGCACTACCGGCAACTCGACCGGTTGCCACGTGCACTTCGAGGTCATCATCGACGGCCGTTGGCATGATCCGCGCAACTACCTGCCAACCATTCCGGGCCAGCGCCAGGCGATGATTAATTCGCAGCGGCTGACAGTCAATGCGGGCAGTGCTCCCAAGGGCAACGGCTCCCGCGTTCCTGATAAGGCTCCAAGCGGCCCGGATCCAGACGTCATTGTCCCCGAGGATGACACTCCAAGCATTCCACGGCCGAAGCCAAGCCCATCGGAATCACAGCGCCCGTCGCCGAGCGAGAGTGAAAGCCCGAGCGGTTCGCAGTCTCCAGATGGTTCACAGAGCCCGGACGGTTCGAAGAGCCCTGATAGCTCGAAGAGCCCAGATAGTTCCAAGAGCCCTGACGATTCGAAGAGTCCAGGCGCTACGGACGGACCCGAAGATCCGGATGCCACTGATGAGGTGGAGGCTCCAACTCCAGAGCCAACGAAGCCAGAAGAAGAAGCCGTTACGGATACTCCAACCGGCTCAGCTTCTGCACCAAAGACGGATTCGTCGAAGTCGGCCTCGACCGGAACTGAAACTCCGGCGGCTTCCAAGAGCTCTGCATCAGTGCCCAGCACCACGACCAAGACACAGCTAGCTCCGTCGGGAAGCACCTCTGTAAGCGCAACAACCGAATAGAGAACGTAAAAAGCCAGCGGCCAACCATAATGAGACAAGCTCTCATCTGGGTTGGCCGTTTGCTTTGCGGTAAACCGCGGAATTCCCCGTGTCACGATACGAGATTTAGGGCTTAGTTAGTGACATAGCCGATAGGATGGATGGCGAACCGCCGTCAATGGAGACGCGTAACCTCGCTAATCACCAGGAGTGAAGCATGCCTATCGCAACCCCCGATAAGTACAATGCAATGATCGATGCTGCCAAGGCAGGCGGCTACGCCTTCCCAGCAGTGAACGTGACCAGCTCGCAGACTCTGAACGCCGCAATTCGCGGCTTCGCAGAGGCTGAATCCGACGGCATCATCCAGGTCTCCACCGGCGGCGCCGCATACTGGTCTGGTGCATCCATCAAGGATATGGTTACCGGCTCGCTGGGCTTCGCGGCCTTCGCGCGCCAGGTTGCCAAGAACTACGGCGTGAACATCGCCTTGCATACCGACCACTGCCCAGCGGACAAGCTGGACGGTTTCGTGTTGCCGCTGCTGGCCGCTTCGGAGGCTGAAGTCGCTGCAGGCCGCGATCCATTCTTCAACTCCCACATGTGGGACGGCTCGGCTGAGACCCTCGAAGAGAACCTGCGTATTGCTGCTGAACTGCTGCCACGCACCGCTGCCGCGAAGCAGATCCTCGAAGTTGAAATTGGTGCCGTGGGCGGCGAAGAAGATGGCGTCGAGAACGCGATCAACGACAAGCTGTACAGCACCGTCGAAGATGCCTTGGCTACCATCGAGGCTTTGGGCGCCGGTGAAAAGGGACGCTACATCACCGCGCTGACCTTCGGCAACGTCCACGGCGTTTACAAGCCAGGCAACGTAAAGCTGCGCCCAGAGATCCTGAAGGATATCCAGGCCCAGGTTGGTGCCAAAATCGGCAAGGCTAACCCATTCGATCTCGTATTCCACGGCGGATCGGGCTCCTCCGAGCAGGAAATCGCTGACGCTGTTGCCTACGGCGTGATCAAGATGAACATCGACACCGACACCCAGTACGCATTCACCCGTCCGGTCGCAGGCCACATGCTGGGCAACTACGATGGCGTGCTGAAGATCGACGGCGAAGTTGGCAACAAGAAGACCTATGACCCGCGCGTTTGGGGCGCCAAGGCTGAAGAGTCCATGGCTGCCCGCATCGTTGAAGCTGCCCAGCAGCTAGGCTCGGCCGGAAAGTCGCTGAAGTAACCATGGTCGGAGAAAACCTGCTGGGTATCCCGGAAACCCTGCTTCCGGAAGAAACCGAAGTGCTGGCACGCTATGAAGCCGGTGATGAAGCCACGGACTTGGCGGCAAAGTTCCCTGCCTCGTCACTGGTTTGGGCGCTGCTTGCCAACGAAGCGCACAGTGAGGGCCGCATCGTGGAGTCGTACGCGTTCGCACGAGTTGGCTACCACCGAGGCTTGGACTCGCTGCGCAAAGCCGGCTGGCGCGGACAGGGCCCTGTGCCTTGGCGCCATGAGCCAAACCGAGGCTTCCTTCGCTCGCTCTATGCGCTGGGCCGTGCGGCCGCAGCCATCGGCGAGACTGAAGAAGTCGACCGCATCGGCAAGTTCCTGAACGATTCGGATTCGACGGCCAAGGCTGAAATCGAAGCTGGCAAGTAAGCGATACTCCAACAGCTAACGGCGGCTATTCTCGCAAAGAGAATAGCCGCCGTTAGCTGTTTAACGCTTCGAGGGCATGCTCAAGAAGTAAGAGAACTCGGGTGCGCGGAAGCTGAGTAAAACCAGCCAGACGGCACACTCTCCGTCAGCAGAAGGCAAACATGCAAGTCAAGACCTATTCAGTAACATGAGGGCGTTCTCATGTTGTTCTACTTTTGGACTCATTTAGTTCACCTAAAGTTCATAAAGAAGGGATCATCACTTCAAACTTTTGAAAGGGATAGCAATGTTGTCATTCTGGACGGGACTAGCCTCAAACGTCATCGGCATTACGGTTCTGGTGTACTTCGTATACTTCCGCCGCCACTTCCGCCGCGACCTCGTGCTCGCATATATCGCCTTGAGCATGGGAATCTTCGCGGTCACCTTGCTGCTTTCAGGCAGCGGCGCAGGCATGGGGCTGGGGCTGGGGCTCTTCGGCATCCTCTCAATCATTCGCCTTCGCTCAGACACGCTGACCCAGGAAGAAGTCGCCTACTACTTCATTTCGCTGGCCATTGGTTTGGTCAACGGCCTGCACCCGGACCCGGCATGGCTGGCTCCAGCGGCCACCGCGGCCCTGGTTCTGGTGATGTTCCTTGCTGACCACCCGAGCTTCGCTCCGCGCACCGAGCGCCAGACCGTGACCCTGGAACGTGCCTACCCGAAGAAGGCGGATCTGCAGGCTGCATTGGAAGAACTGCTGGATGCCAAGGTGCTGCGAACCGTAGTTGTCGAGCTGGACATGGTTCGCGATCTGACCATCGTTGATGTCCGCTTCCGTACCAACGCTGCCGGCAGCAAGTCCAATGCCAAGTCCAGCGCATCCGAGAGCTTCTCCGGCACTTATGAATTGGCGAACAGCCAGTCCGCACCGGCAGCGCAGAACGGAGCCAAGCAGGAGACGTGGTCCTGATGACTGCGCTTGCAACCAAGAGCGCGGACGTCGTTGCCTCCCAGGCGCGCGCGGCTCTTGAAGAAGCCGTCATCGGCCGGGAGCCGATCAGTCTCGAAGACGTGATCTCCGAAGCGGCGCTGCAGACCCGAGTCGACAAGAAGTTCCTGTTGGCCCCAGAGGAGTTCACGGCATTATCCGAGCGCTTGGGCGATCAATTCAAGATCATGCAGATCGATGGCCTGCGCACCTTCCGCTACGAATCGGTGTATTTCGATACCGAGGACTACGACCAGTACCGCGCCCACCGCCAGGGGCGGCGACGGCGATACAAGGTGCGCTCGCGCACTTATGCTGACACCGGGCTGTCGATGTTCGAGATCAAGACCAAGGGGCTTCGCGGCTCGACGGTGAAGCATCGCGTCGAGCAGGATCTGGACAGCGCCGGCGAGCTGACCGAAGAGAACCTCGAGTTCCTGGAATCGGTCCTGCGCAGCGAGTACGGGCAGGACGTGCCCCAACTGCAACCTGTGCTGGACAGTGCCTACCGGCGTGCAACTTTCGTGAACCCCATCGATGGCGAACGGCTGACCTGCGACGTTGAACTGGAATACGCCAACGGCGATTCGAGGGTTGACGGACCGGACCTGGTTGTCGTGGAGACCAAGTCCGCTGATGGCCGGGGCGCGTCGGACCAGGCCTTGGCCGAGCTGGGCATCCGAGAGGTATCGATGTCCAAGTATTGCATCGGCATTGCACTGCTGAACCCGCAGCTGCCGGCCAATCGCTGGAGCCGTTTGCTCCAGCAGAGCTTCGTTCCGGACCCGACGTTGCGCTAGATTCCGTGCAGGATTCGGCTAGCGCTCGGAGGCGAGTCGGTAGCCGAATCCGCGTACCGTCTCAAAACGTTCCGAGCCGAGCTTGTTGCGCAGGTAGCGGACATACACATCCACCACGTTGGACCCTGGATCGAAATCATAGCCCCAGACCCGGGAAAGCAACTGCTCGCGGCTCAGCACCTGGCCGGGGTTGCGCAAGAAGGCTTCGGCCAGCGCGAATTCACGCGCGGAAAGGTCGACTTCGCGCTCATTGACCGTCACCCGGCGGCGCAGCAGGTCCATGTTCAAGTCTTCGTGGGCCAGTGAGGAAACCTCGGGTGCGTTGTCCTCGGCGCGCAGGCGCAAGCGCACCCGCGCTAGCAACTCATCGAAGTGGAATGGCTTGGCCATGTAGTCATCGGCACCGTTCTGCAGGCCGGCTACCGTGTCTTCCACGCTGCCGCGTGCGGTCAGGATGATCACCGGAGTATCGATCTGCGCGGCGCGCAGACGCCGCAATACCGAGAAGCCGTCTTCATCCGGCAGGCCGAGGTCGAGGATGATCAGCTCATGGTCACCGTCAATGGCCTGGGTGAAGCCATCATGCCCGGTTTCTGCGATGGATGAGGTCAGTCCCGCAGCACGCAGCCCCTTGGCTACGAACGAACTGATTCGCGGTTCATCTTCAATGATCAGTATCTGGCTCATGCTTCCTTGCTTCCAGTCGTCAACGGCATGTCAATGTAGAACGTCGAACCCTTGCCATGTTCCGAGTTCACCCACACGCGTCCGCCGTGGGTCTCCGCTATGGCCTGCACGATGTTCAGCCCCAGGCCGGACCCCGAAGAACGAACAGAGTTCTGGCCCCGTCCAAAGCGCTCGAAAATACGTTCAAGATCTTCAGCCTGGATGCCCACGCCCGCATCGGATACCCACCAGCGCAAGGTGGTGTTGCCATGCCCATCGCGCACGATCTCGTTGCCCAAGCCGATACGGCTATCCGCAGCAGAGAACTTCACCGCGTTGGCGCAGAGCTGCAGCATGGCCTGGGTGGTCCGGACCGGGTCGAGAGCCACGGTGGCCTCGGTGCGGTAGTCCACGCGCCACTGGCGCGGACCCAGGCCACGGGCTTTGTCGAGGATGTCGTCAAGCAGCTTGCCGACTTCTGCCGGTTCCACCTGGAGGAAATCCGTGCGGTTGGACTTTGCCAGGGTGACTAGGTCATTGATGAGCAAGGACATGCGCCCGAGCTCGTCCATGGCGATATCGCGGCTCTGGGCAACGTCGTCCGGATCGTTGGGATCCATCAATTCCAGATGCCCGTTGATGATAGTCACCGGCGTGCGCAGTTCGTGCCCGACATCATCGAGCAGCTGGCGCTGGGAGCTGAGCGCGCCTTCAAGGCGATCCAGCATTTCGTTGACGGTGACCGTCAATTCGGCGAATTCGTCATTTCCGGAAACTTCAATGCGCTGGGATACGTCGGTCTCCGAGATCTGCTGCGCGGTAGTTTGCAGGCGGCGGATCGGGTCGAGCATTCGGCCAACCACAAGCCAGGCGGCCAGCGCGGCCACGAGCATGACCGAGGCGCCGACGGCACCATAGATCATGAAGTTGCGGTCGTTGGCGATGGCCTCGGCAGAGTAGTCGTAGGCCAGCACGAACGCGCCATGCTCGTGGTCTGCAGGAAGGCTAACCGGAACAACGACGGCACGGTAGGTCGTGATGTCCGTGTCGACAGTTCCCAAACGGATATGGTTGGCGTCCTGGATGCTTCTGGCCCATTCGAGGAATTCCGGATCATCTTCCAGGCGGGTGTTGACGATATCCGGTGCGGTCCAACGCACCTCGTCACCGACCAGGGAGAGCATGCCCTGCTTCGGGGAGGGCAAGGTGCGCTGCATTGCTATGTAGAGCAGGTCTTCAGCGTGCTTGAAGCGTTCCATGGTGCGCGGATCAACACCGGTTTCGGTAAGAACTTCGAATTCCTTGACGGTGCGAGTCAATGACTCATCCAAGCGCTCATTGAGTTCGTGGCGTTGTACGCCGAAGCTTGCCGTACCCGCTGCCAGCAAGGCCAAGCCAACCAGGAGCATCATCCCGGTCAGAACTCGGGCCCGGATGGACCACCGGCGTTCCGGCGCTCTAGTCGTCATCGTCGTCGTCATAGTCTTCGTAGTCGTCATCGTCGTCATCGTCGTCGTACTGGGTGCCCGAAGGAGGCAGCGGGACAACGGTCTTCTTTGGCGGTGCTGGTGCTGGAGGTTTCGGCTTGGGCTTCGGTGTCGGGGTAGCGCTGGGCTTAGGCTTTTCCGAGGTTTTCGGCTTGGCAGAGGTGCTCGGGCTGGAGGACGGCTTTTGGGATTCAGCCGCCGAGGAAGAAGGTGAAGAGGAAGGAGTGCTAGGTGTGCCGATTGTCGGGGAAGGAGTCACTTCTTCGAAGATGAACCCTTCACCGAGGTCCCGGTCCGCCGGGCCTTCCAAGGCTTGGCTGATTCCGAACGCGCCAAGAAATACGACTGCGATTACAGCGATTGTCGCAAAGACGCGGCGCAAAGCTTCCTTTCCCATGTTTTTCATTGTGGCTGAAATAAATGAGATATAGATGAGAGACGCCGTTAGATGACAAAAAGCCTGTCTCGGCTAGGCCAGGTGCTCGAAGATAATTACCGTCTGGGTGGATGAGAACGCGCGGTTGGAGCCCAAGTGCGCGGCCACGAATGCCCGTAGGTCTTCGATGCTTCGGGTAGCCACCCGAACCAGCAAATCCGGCGAGCCGCCAAGAACGAAGACTTCCTTGACCTCGGCGAGCTCTTTGAGCTGATGCGCCGAGGAGAGCAAGCGGTCTCGGGCTGTGGACGAGACCACAATAGAGATCATGGCGTTGACGGCCACGCCAAGAAGTTGCTCATTGATCGCAGCATGGTAGCCGGTGATCACCCCCGCCTTGGAGAGGGCTTTCACCCGGCCCAAGCAGGTGGACGGCGCCAGGCCGACTTTTGCAGCCAGGACGTTATTGGCAATTCGAGCATCCTTGCTCAGCTCGGCGAGAATGGACAAATCCGCTTCGTCTACACGAACAGGATTCGGCTTGGCGTCGCCTTGAACTGTCCATAATGAACCTGCCACGGTTGATCAACTCAATTCTTTGGGAAAGTTCAGATTTAGTCGCACTATATCGAATCTGATTCTACGATGGAAACACCATCGAGAACGGAAGTTCTCCCGCTTTGATCTTGGCTGAACAGGAGATCCAATGACCACGGAACTGACCCGAGAGACCCTTGCCCAGTTGGACGCGACAGACCCGCTGGTGGCCTTTGGCGACCGCTTCAACCTCCCGGAAGGCGTCATCTACCTCGATGGCAACTCATTGGGCGCGTTGCCGAAGGGTGCGGCCGAACGTGCCGCCCAGGTGGTGACCGAAGAATGGGGCCAGGGCCTGATCCGTTCCTGGAACACCGCCGGCTGGTTCGAGATGCCGCTGAAGCTCGGCGACAAGCTGGGGCGGCTGCTGGGTGCGAACCCCAGCGAAACCGCGATCACCGATACCACCACACTGAATCTGTTCAAGGCCTTGGCATCGGCACTGCGCACGCAGAAGGCTGATGCCCCGCAGCGCCGGGTGATTCTCACCGAACGCGACAACTTCCCAACAGATATCTATATCGCCGAGGGATTGGCTGATCTGGTCAACTCGCTCTCGCAGGAAACAGGTGTGGCCTATGAAGTGAAGCTCATCGATGGCGAGGCGTCGCTGCGCGCTGCACTGGACGAGACTGTCGCCGTGGTTGCCCTGTCGCACGTGAACTACCGCACCGGTTCCATGTGGGACATGGACGAGACCACCGCAGCAATCCACGGCTCCGGAGCCCTGGTGGTCTGGGACTTGGCCCATGCCGCGGGTGCAGTGCCGATTGACCTGAATGCCGCAGATGCAGACTACGCCGTGGGCTGCACCTACAAGTACCTCAACGGCGGCCCGGGTTCTCCGGCTTTCATCTGGGTCAATGCCCGCCACCATGAACGTTTCTGGCAGCCGCTGTCCGGCTGGTGGTCGCACAAGTCGCCCTTCGAGATGGCTGGCAGCTACACTCCAGCAAATGACATTCGCCGCTTCATGTGCGGTACCCAGCCGGTTACTTCGCTGGCCATGATCGAGGTCGGCCTGGATATCGCGCTGGAAGCGGACATGGACAAGGTGCGCGCCAACTCGCTGGAGCTGGTGGACCTGTTCATCGAGCTGGTTGAAACCCGCTGCGCCGGCTACGGCCTGGAACTGGTGACTCCACGCGAACATGCTGCTCGCGGCAGCCACGTCAGCTTCCGCCATGAGCATGGGTACGAAATCATCGCTGCGCTCATTGACCAGGGCGTTATCGGGGACTACCGCGAACCGGAAGTCCTGCGCTTTGGCATCACCCCGCTGTACCTGACGCGTACCGATATCTGGGACGCCGTGGAGAAGCTGCGTGAAATTCTGCACACCAATGCCTGGCAGCGCGAAGAGTACGCCGTGCGTAATGCCGTGACATAACGCAAATTCCGCCGCTTTCGGGTCTTGGTGCGCCGAAGCCGGCGAATCTGCGCGAGAGTAACCTTAACAACAGCACGGCATTTTCGATGCCGTGCTGTTCGCATAGGTCTAAAGGGAGCATCGTTGGGCAAGCAGCCGGTACGCGCCACTGAATTCGGTTCGGGTTTGAAGAAGTCGCTGACTCCTGGGCAGATGTCCATGATCGCGCTGGGCAGTGCCATCGGCACCGGTCTTTTCGCGGGCAGCAAGCTCGCCATCGCCATGGCCGGTCCCTCGGTGATCATCAGCTACCTCATTGGCGGGGTCGTCGCCTTGCTGGTCATGGGCGCATTGGCGGAAATGACCGTCAAGCAGCCGGTGGCCGGTTCCTTCGGGGTCTACGCCGAACGCTATCTTGGACGTTTCGCCGGGTACCTGACCAAGTACCTGTACTGGTCTGCGCTGATCTTCGCCGTGGGCACCGAAGTCAGCGCGGTAGGCGAGTACATGCAGTACTGGTTCCCCGAGATTCCAGGGCTGGTTTGGGTCCTTGTCTTCTCGGCCGCGCTTTTGGGCGTGAACTTCTCCAGCGTGAAGATCTTCGGAACCACCGAATACTGGTTCTCCGCGATCAAGGTCTTCGCGGTGGTCGCGTTCATCATCATTGCCCTCTGGCTGGTGTTCCACGACCCCAGCGACCAATACGGGTTCCATAACTACTCGGCCGAAGGCGGCTTCTTCTCCAATGGCCTGTTCGGCATGTGGACCGCTGTCATCGTGGCGATCTTCTCCTACATGGGCATCGAGGCGATCTCCATTGCCGCCGCAGAAGCAAAGAACCCCAAGATTGCCGTACGCAAGGCCTTCAAGGTCTCCTTCCTGCGCTTGCTGCTCTTCTACGTGTTCACCATGGCCCTGATCCTCGCGGTGGCGCCCACCAGCGAACTGCTGGCCGGAGGATCGCCATTTGTCACTGTGATGTCCCAGATGGGTATCCCGTTCGCCGATTCGGTACTGAACTTCGTGCTCATCATTGCCGCGCTCTCGGCCATGAACGCCCAGCTCTATGCGGCAACCCGCATGCTGCATTCGCTGGCTGATTCCGGGCACGCGCCGCGCCTGGCACACCGGACCAACAGTGCGGGCGCTCCTATCCACGCGGTGTGGATGTCTGCCGGAGGCATCGCCGTGGCAGCACTGGTCTACGCGCTGGTTCCGGAGGGAGGCTTCGGCATCATGATGTCGCTGGCTACCTTCGGTGCCCTGGCGACGTGGTTCATGATCCTGGTGACCCACGTGTCCTTCCGCCGCCAGGTGCGCCTGGACCGGGCCGTCCTGGAATACAAGCTGCCAGGCTACCCGGCCGCGTCGATTCTCGGCTCGGTACTGCTCGCCGGCCTGCTGGTGACCTCGTTCTTCGTGCCGGAATTCAAGTACACCCTGATTTTCGGTGTTCCCTTCGTCATCTTGATGTCGGTGCTCTACAGGCTGGTTTTCGCCGGCAAGAAACAGCCTGCGGTGAAATAGCAGGGCAACCGTCCGCGGCGCCGGTTCGCTGGCGATCCGCGGCGCGGGCACTAAGATCTTAAGGGGCCTGCCAGTTGGCAGGCACCGCAACTTTCGAGGAGCAATGGTGGCCAAGCTGTATTTCCGCTACGGAGCGATGAACTCGGGCAAATCCACGAGCTTGCTGCAGGCTGCCTTCAACTACGAAGAACGCGGCCAGCGTATCCTGCTGGCCAAGCCGGGAGTCGACACCAAGGGCGAGAAATCAATCGTTTCCCGCCTGGGCATTGAACGGGAAGTCGACTTCAGCGTGGGGCCGGAAGAGAACCTCCGCGAGAAGTTCGCGGCCCATTGCCTCGGCGATGACCCTGATGCCTTGCTGCCGCATGTGGATGCGCCGCCGGTAGCCTGCCTGCTGGTCGACGAGGTGCAATTCCTCTCCCGAACCCAGGTCGATGATCTGCTGCGCATCGCCGTGCTCGATGATGTTCCGGTGCTCGCCTACGGTATCCGTACCGACTTCCGCACCCGCGCCTTCCCGGGGTCGGCACGCTTGATGGAACTGGCGCACTCGCTTGAAGAGCTGAAGACCATCTGCCGTTGCGGGCGCAAGGCCATGTTCAATACCCGCAGATCAGGTGACCACATTGTTTTTGACGGAGACCAGGTCGCCATCGACGGTGAAGAGGTCTGGTACGAGTCGCTGTGCGCTGCCTGCTATCTGGAAGCATCCGGCGGCAAGCTGAGCTAGCTCAGCAGCCTTTCGGACCGGCAGCCAGCGGCCGGTCTGCCCAGTGGCGGCTAGTCCGGTAGCAGTCGAGTGCCGCGTTGCGCCGATAGGCAAGACCGTGCGCGCACCGATCGATGCGCTCCTGTGCCGGACAGTGAAACATATGCCCGGCATCGGACAAGCGCGGGAACGATACGACCAGCTCGAAGAGCAGAATGGAAATTCATCCCGCTGGCCTTGCCTCCGGCTCATCAGGATCCCTCGAAGGCGCAAAACCCATGGCGGAAAGAACGGCCTGCGTCCGGCCGCAAGCACATGCCAGCGGTTCCAGGAGGGAGCCGTGAACAAGGAATTGACGCATGATGCGATCGAGCAAGGGTGTACTGCCGGAGCTGTTGCCATGGCAGTGCTCCACGACCTGGCGCGCAGGACGCCCAACCGTACCAGGATTTCGCGCAGGAACGGATCGCCGCCGCTCGGATGTGCGGCACGCCAGTGATTGCGCGTTGGGTGGCTGATATGGCCTTGGCCGAGTTCGCGTAACTGGAGATCCAGTGCAAAGCAGCCTGGCTGCTTGTCGACTCGGTGCAGGAAGCGAAGGACTACCTGGCAAGTTTGGTTGAGGACGCCCCGGCGCGAGGCGCTAGCCGATGAGGCCGGCAACGGCCCGCTGCAGGCCCCAGTCGAAGCCGTCAGCCAGGGGTGCATCGACATCGAGCTGCACGAGGTTCTGGCGGTAGGCGACCGAGCCGAGCACGTGGTTCAGCAGCAGCTGCTGTCCATGGCGGGCATTTTCGGCAGGCAGCCCTGCTGCTTCCAGCAGGGTGCGAAGCTGCAGCACCGGCTGGAGCTCGGTGGCCTGCATTGCGGTGGCGACTTCGATGACCTCGGGGCTGTCCTGGATCGGCAGCAACGCGAGGTAGAGCTTGCGCGCCAGCTGCAGGATTGCCTCGGATGGGGAATTGTAGTCCTCGGCAACCACCGACAGCGCAGGGGTGTTCAGCAGCTGGGCGGCAACCTGCGCCAGCAGCTCCTGCTTGTTCTTCACATGCCAGTAGAGCGCACCGACCTGGACATCGAGTTCCTTGGCCAATCGGCGCATCGACAAATCAGCCAACCCGAACTGTTGCAGGATGCCGACCGCGGTGTCCACGACCGTTAACTGAGTCAATGCCATGGTGACAAGTCTAGTCGCAACGCCTGTGCGCGTTCAGGTTCCAAACACCGTGCGGTTCAGGAAGCCGTTGCGGAACTTGCCGGACGGATCCAGGCGCTGCGCCAAGGCAATGAAGTCGTTGAACTTCGGATACAGCCCGGCCAGTTGCGCGCCGGTGGCTGCGAAGAGCTTGCCCCAATGCGGACGTGCCGCAAAAGGTGCCAATGCTTCCTCGATCCGTGGAAGGAGCGCCTCGACAGCCTCCTGCTGGGGCTTCCACGTGAAGTGCAAGGCAATGCCGTCACGGCCGTAGTTTCCACTGAGCCACAGGTCATCGGCGGCAATGGTGCGTACTTCCGAGACCAGCAGCAGGGGAGTGATGGCAGGAGAAAGACTGCGGACAGCCTGGATCGTTTCGACTGCGTGCTCGCGCGGAACCAGGTATTCGGTCTGCAATTCATCGCCGGCACTGGGGGTGAAGTCCATGCGGAAATGCGCCAAGCGATCCGACCATGCACCGGCCTGGCCCAACTGGATGCTGCAGATCCCGCCGTCGGCGCCGGGCAGCGGGTGCAGCGCAGCGGTCGCCGGGAACCCGCCGAATCGGCCCTGGTCAATATGCTCTGCCAGCGCGTCGCCAACGCGGCGCTTGAGCCAGGCCTGGCCTACCTGCTCGCCGCTCCAGTCAGTGAACAGGCTGACGCTGTAGGCCGAAGCCTGAATGGTGTCGAAGTCCTCGAGCACCTTGTCCCAGGACAGGTCCTGGTAGACGGTCTGCTCCACCTCGAAGCTGGGCACGATATCCAAGGTGAGGTGGGTCAGCACGCCCAGCGCACCCAGGCCGACCACGATGCCATTGAAATCCTCGCCGCCGCGCTTCACGCTCAGCTGCGAGCCATCGGCCAGCACCAGTTCCACCGCGCGCACGGCGGTGGCGAGGTTGCCATGGGTTTCGCCGGAACCGTGGGTTCCCGTGGATACCGCCCCGGCAACCGAGATATGCGGCAGGGAGGCGAGATTGTGCAGGGCATAGCCGGCGCGTTGCAGTGCATCAGCCAGGGCGCCGTAGGTGGTGCCGGCGCTGACGCGCACGGCCATGGCCAGCTCATCAATCTCGATGGCTTCTGGCATCTTGGCCAGAGAGATCATCAGCTCCTCGGTATCGGCGATGTCATTGAATGAATGGCGCGAACCCAAGACCTTCACGGATTTTGCAGCACGCACCAGGTTCCGCAACTGTTCAAGGCTGGTGGGGTAGAGCAGTTCTTTGGCCCGGTATTCAAGATTTCCGGCCCAGTTCAGTTCCCTGTTGCGCAGTTCCAAGGCTATTCCCTACTTGTCGAGCCACTGGCTGGAAACCAGTGCGCGGTAGCGTTCCAGTACCTGCGGGGCCGGTTCCATCGCCGGGACTTGGGCAGTGCCCTGTGCCCAGTGGGGGAATTCCCCGGCCAGTACGCCGGCCGCCTGGCGGGCTGCGCCATCGGCGACGTATTCGCCCGGGGCCGGGATCAAAATTGGCAATCCCAGGATCTGGGCGGCGATCTGCTGGACCGCGCGGGACTGCGCGCCACCGCCGACAAGGATGATGCGCTGCGCTTCAACCCCTTGGGCTTCCAGTGCGCGCAGGCCGTCGGCTAGCGAGCAAACCACCGCTTCCACGGCGCTGCGGGCCAGATTCGCGGCGGTGTAGTTGGCTCGGGTGATGCCATGCAGCGAGCCGGTGGCCTCTGGCAGGTTCGGGGTGCGCTCGCCGTCGAAGTAGGGCAGCAAGGCCAGCCCGTCGCTACCCGGGACGGCGGATAGTGCCAGGTCATTGAATTCTTCGAGGCTGACCTGCAGCAGGGTGGCGGTGGCATCGAAGATGCGGGTGGCATTCAGGGTGCATACCAATGGCAGGTAGTTGCCGGTGGCGTCGGCGAAGCCTGCCACCAGGCCGGAGGCATCTGCCGATGGGGAATCGGCAACCGCGAAGACGGTGCCGGAGGTGCCCAGGGACATGACGACGTCGCCCACCGTGGCGCCTACGCCCAAGCCGGCCGCGGCGTTATCGCCCGCGCCGGCACCGATCAGTGCTCCGGAAGTGGTGCGGCCAATGGATTCCAGCGGGCCAGCGACCGTAGGCAGAATCGGGGCGTGGCCCAGATGCTGCTCCAGCGCCTCGTAGTCATAGGCGTTTTCGGCGGCACGGTAGTAGCCGGTGCCCGAGGCATCCGAACGATCGGTGCGCAGGGCGGCCAGCCCTGCTGCCCCGGAGCCCGGGCCGTAGCCGGCCAGGCGCCAGGACAGCCAGTCGTGCGGCAGGCAGACGGCAGCGACCTTGGCCGCGTTCTGGGGCTCATTGTCCCTCAGCCAGCGCAGCTTGGTCAGCGTGATCGAGGAGACCGGGACGGTGCCGGTGCGCTGTGCCCAGTACTGGGCGCCCGCCGCGGCATCGCCCTGGCCTGCCTCGGTGATGATCTGGCTGGCCGCCTGCGCGCTGCGGGTGTCGTTCCACAGCAGTGCCGGGCGGATCACCGCACCGCTGGCGTCGAGCACCACCATGCCATGCTGCTGCCCGCCCACCGAGATGGCGTCCACGTCGTCCAGGCCCCCGGCCTGGGCGATCGCTTCCTGCAATGCGCTGAACCAGGATTCCGGATCCACTTCGGTGCCATCGGGGTGCGAGGCACGGCCGGAGCGGACCAGGGCGCCTGTTGCGGCGTCGCGGATGACCACCTTGCATGACTGGGTGGATGAATCTATGCCGGCAACGAGCGTCATTGTTCTTCGGCTGCTTTCTGCGGTGGGCGGGGGTGAGCGGTCTAGCGGGCGTTGAGCAGGTGCTCGATGGCCAGCTGGTTCAGGCGGATGAACGCGAAGTTGCGCTGCGCTGCGGCGTTGGCGTCGAAGTCGGCGAAGCTTGCCGCATCGTCCATCAGCTGCTGCGCGGTTTCGCCGGCGTCCAGGGTGCTCTCGCCCAGCTCGAACACGCCCGAGAGCTTCATCGCCTCCTGGACCTCGGGGTCTGCGCGGAATGCCTGTGCGCGTTCCTTGAGCATCAGGTACATGGACATGTTGGCCTTGGCCGAGTCCCACACGCCGTCGTAGCCGTCGGTGCGCGATGGCTTGTAGTCGAAGTGGCGGGGGCCATCGTACTTGGGTCCGCCGGTCGGGAAGCCGTTCTCCAGCAGGTCGACGGTGAAGAAGGCGCTGGTCAGATCGCCGTGGCCGAAGACCAGGTCCTGGTCGTACTTGATGCCGCGCTGGCCGTTGAGGTCGATGTGGAACAGCTTGCCTGCCCACAGCGCCTGGGCGATGCCGTGGGTGAAGTTCAGGCCAGCCATCTGCTCGTGGCCGGTCTCCGGGTTCAATCCGACAATGTCCCCGTGTTCCAGCTTCTCGATGAAGGCCAGGCCGTGGCCTACGGTTGGCAGGAAGATGTCGCCGCGTGGCTCATTCGGCTTCGGCTCCAGCGCGATGCGCAGGTTGTAGCCTTTTTCCTTGATGTAGCCGGCTGCGGTGTCCACGCCTTCGCCCATGCGGTCAAGTGCCGCGGCCAGGTCCTTCGAGCCGTCGTACTCGGCGCCTTCGCGGCCGCCCCACATGACGAAGGTTTCGGCGCCCATTTCGGCTGCCAGGTCGATGTTGTGCAGGACCTTGGCCAGCGCGAAGCGGCGGATCGAGCGGTCGTTGGAGGTGAAGCCGCCATCCTTGAATACCGGGTGGCTGAACAGGTTGGTGGTCACCATCGGGACCTTCAGGCCGGTTTCCTTGAGTGCTGCACGGAAGTCCGAAAGGATCTGCTCGCGCTGGGAAGCGGTGGCGTCAAAAGGAATCAGGTCGTTGTCGTGGAAGGTGATGCCGTAGGCGCCGAGCTCGGCCAGCTTGTGGACAGCTTCCACCGGATCCAGGTTCTTGCGGGTGGCGACACCGAAGGGATCGGCACCGGTCCATCCCACGGTCCACAGTCCAAAAGTGAAGCGGTCGGCGGCGGTTGGCTGAAGAGTCATGGGATGCATCCTTGGATCGGGGGTTGGCTGATGCCATTTAGTTTATGTCCTGAACTATATGGGTGGTGATGCGCTAGAGTCAATAGCGAGCAGTGAACGATTCGTCCCAAAAAATTCTCAAGGAGAAGGCATGCGCCAACCAGCGTCTAGCGCCCGTGCCGCAAGCTCTTCGGCCCCGGGTAACGTCGGAGACGTGCGCAAAGCCAACCTGGCCAGGGTCCTATCGGTGATCGCAGGCGCAGGGGAAGACCAGCGGTTATCACGCGCCGATATCGCCCAACTCAGCCAGCTCACCAAGGCCTCGGTCTCCAGCCTGGTCGCCGATTTGCTGGCGGCCGGACTAGTTATCGAAATTGGCGTGCACCGCGACGGGGAACGCGGGCGGCCCTCGGTGGGGCTCATCCTGAACCCCGCACGCTGTGTCATGGGCATGGAAATCAACGTTGACTACATAGCCGCCGGGCTGGTGGACCTCAGCGGCAAACTGCTGGCACACGAAATCCTGCCCAGTGCCAACCACAGCTCAACAGCCAGCGAAGTGCTCGCTGCGCTGGGAGAGCTGAGTCAAAGGCTCCAAGCTGCCGCCCGGGCCCAAGGGCTAATGATTCTCGGCGGCGGGTTGGCTGTTCCTGGTTTGGTCAACGAGGAGCGGTACACCGTCCTGCAGGCCCCTAACCTCGGCTGGGAGCGGCAAGACCTGGATGTCGCAGCATTGCTGCCCGACGCCAAAACCCGCTTCAGGCTCTTTAACGAAGCCAACGCCTCAGCGCTGGCCCAGCAGCAGTTGATGGACGTCAAAGAACGCGACTTCCTGTTTGTCTCCGGGGAAGTGGGCATCGGTGGCGGATTGATAATCGACGCTGAACTTTTTGCCGGTCCCCAGGGACACGCCGGTGAACTCGGGCATGTGGTGATTGCCCCCGAGGGCAGGGCCTGCAGTTGTGGCGGTCGTGGATGCTTGGAAACCATTGCCGGGCAGGAAGCGATCCTGGCTGCCGCTGATCTAGGGGCGATGGTCGATAGCGCCTCGCGCCAACGGCGGATCCACCAGCTATTCCAAGCGCTGGAAACCGGAACCGAACCCGCGCTGAGCGCGGTAGCCGAGGCCGGAAAATCCTTGGGAATTGCGGTGGCCTCGGCCATGCGCCTGTATGACGTTTCCACGGTAGTCTTTGGCGGGCACTTTGCCGCCCTGGAACAGTGGCTACGTCCTGCCATGGAAGCCAGCCTCCAGATGCACGCGCCGAGCATCGCCGGCCAGGCTCGACTGCTGTGCTCGCCGCTGGGCCAAACAGGTGCGCTGGTCGGTGCCGCGCGCAGCGTGGCGGGGGACCTGTTGGAGGCCCCGCATCAGCTGGTGGGTTGAGAAACGCCTACCGGCTGCTGCAGTTCGGTCACCCAATCACCTTGGTCTTCGGAGATGGCACGCACGTAGACTTCGCGGCACGGACCGGTCGGAACCAAACCGCGGGCTAGGACTTCTTCGTGCACGGCCTGCCAGCTTTCATGGATGGTGTCCATGGAGCCGAGGTGCACTCCGCAGATGGCTTCGGGCACCGCGGGGAGCTCGATGATTTCGACATCGGCGAGGTTGGGAGCGTTAGTGGCGTATCCGGCAATGACCTCTACTCCATCCTCAGTTCCGTTGTATTGCGCAATGGGCGTGGCAAGGCTTTGGCCCTGAATGGACTGCGCGATTCTGTCGAAGAGCGGGCCGATGCGACCAGCGATTTCAGGTTGCTCGGACACCGTGAAGCGGCCTGCGGCCAAGCGCACTGCGGGCAGTGGCTTGTGGATGATTTCAATGCGTGACATGAGATTCTCCTTTGAGATCAAGCGCAGGCGCCGTTGCACATCCTGCAGCCGCTGCGTGGCCAGCCGGTGTTCGGCCTCGACCTGCGCGGCACGATTCTGCAAGTGCTCAGCAATCTTTTCCGCGGTGGCTCCCTGATCCAGGATCAGGGAAACCTCTTCCAGGCCGAAACCCAGCTCGCGCAAGGCCACGATCTGATGCAAGCGCTGGAGCTGGGAAGGGTCGTAGGAACGGTAGCCGCTGCACGGGTCTACGTGGGCGGGCTTGAGCACCCCGGCGGTATCCCAGTGCCGCAGCATGCGGTGGGTAACCTGGCCGATCTGCGCAAACGCCCCGATGGATAGCATGCTTCAGTTCTCCGCCCTCACACTGTGTCAGGGTCAAGCCCTTGGCTGGTTTTGGAATAATTGTTGCATCGCGAGAGTTCTCCCGGGCGGTTTTGACGGCCGGCAAAGTTCCGGAATCTCCGAGCAGCTACGCATGAATCCTTGGATGAGGCAGCAGCTGGCTATAGTCTTCCAGGGTGAAGACCCGTCAAACCGCCTTGCGCTTCCTCAACCTGGCTCGGATACTGTGGGCGCTGGCCACCCTGGGCGCTATCGTGGCGACCTACGCCGACACTGCCTCACGGGGCCCGGTGCAGCCACTGAATTTCTTTGGCTACTTCACCATTCAGTCGAATCTGGTGGTGGTTCTGGTCGGGCTTATCGCAGGACTGATGGGCCTAGCCAAGGGTGCTTCGATGCCCCGCTGGGTTGTGGGCCTGCGTGCCATGGCGAGCGTGTGCATGGTCGTGGTCGGGCTGATCTACCTCACGCTGCTGGCACCCTTAGGGGCCGCAGGCGGGGTTCCGCTTCCTTGGGCGAATTGGGTAATGCATATTCTCGGTCCCCTGCTGGTTCTGGCCGATTGGCTCTTGGCCAGGGACCGTACTTCCCTGTCCTACCGGGCGGTGCCGCTATTGCTGATTTACCCGTTGCTCTGGACCGGGGTAGTGCTGATTCGCGGAGCGTCCGATGGATGGGTTCCTTACCCGTTCCTCGACCCGGATCAGGGATACCCCGTCATTGCCCTGTACGTTGTTTCCATTGCCGTGCTCTTCGCGGGAATAGCTTTTCTGGTTGTCGCTTATGGCCTGCGTGGGCGACATCGTGACGTGCAACTCGAGATTCGCTAATCGTTTCGGTAAACTTTGGTCGTAAGAGCCCCTAACTCTTGCAACGGACCTTCAGGTTTCAGTGAGCAGGACAGGGGCATATTTTTTGTCCGGCACCGTGCCGGGACGGCGCTAAGCACGCCGCAACCGCTGCTTTAAGCAAGGGGGAGGATCCCATGCCAGCAATCGTGATCGTCGGAGCCCAATGGGGCGATGAAGGCAAAGGAAAGGCTACCGACCTGCTCGGTGGCAAGGTCGACTATGTAGTGAAGCCAAACGGCGGCAACAACGCCGGGCACACCGTGGTCGTAGGCGGCGAGAAGTACGAGCTCAAGCTCCTTCCTGCCGGTATCCTTTCCCCGAACGCCACTCCGATTATCGGCAATGGCTGCGTGGTGAATCTTGAAGCCCTCTTCGAAGAAATCGACGGCCTGGAATCGCGCGGCGCCGACACCTCGAAGCTGCGCGTTTCGGCCAACGCCCACCTGGTGGCCCCGTACCACCAGACCATGGACAAGGTCACCGAACGCTTCCTGGGCAAGCGGGCCATCGGCACCACCGGCCGCGGCATCGGCCCCGCCTACATGGACAAGGTCGGACGCCTGGGCATCCGCGTGCAGGACGTCTTCGACGAGTCCATCCTGCGCCAGAAGGTCGAAGGCGCACTGCGCCAGAAGAACGAGCTGCTGGTCAAGATCTACAACCGCCGCAGCGTCGAGGTCGAGGAAATCGTCTCGTACTTCCTCTCCTACGCCGAGCGCCTGCGCCCGCTGGTCATCGACTCCACCTACGAGCTGAACAAGGCTCTGGACGAGGACAAGGTCGTGCTGATGGAAGGCGGCCAGGCCACCTTCCTGGACGTGGACCACGGTACCTACCCATTCGTGACCTCCTCCAACCCGACTGCTGGTGGCGCGTCCGTGGGTTCGGGCATCGGCCCGACCCGCATCACCCGCTCCATCGGCATCATCAAGGCCTACACCACCCGCGTGGGTGCTGGTCCGTTCCCTACCGAGCTGTTCGACGACATGGGCCTCTACCTGCAGAAGACCGGTGGCGAATTCGGCGTGAACACCGGACGCCCGCGTCGTTGCGGTTGGTACGACGCCGTGCTGGCTCGCCACGCTTCGCGCGTGAACGGCTTCACCGACTACTTCGTCACCAAGCTGGATGTGCTCACCAACATTGAGCAGATCCCGGTGTGCGTGGCCTATGACGTTGACGGTGTGCGCCACGACGAAATGCCGATGACGCAGACCGACTTCCACCACGCGAAGCCGATCTTCGAGTACTTCCCGGGCTGGACCGAGGACATCTCGGGTGCGCAGAGCATGGAAGAGCTTCCGGAGAACGCCCGCAACTACATCCTGGCCCTGGAGAAGATCTCCGGCACCCGCATCTCCGCCATCGGCGTGGGACCGGACCGCGATCAGACCATCGTGCGCCACGATCTGATCCAGGACTAGTTCCTGTAGCCAAGGAGCCGCCGCAGTTCATCAGCTGATGAACTGCGGCGGCTCTTTTTCGTTTGCGTAGCGCCAAAGCATGTTGGCCACGAGATCCAGTCACACCCAGATGAAACTCTAGGATTGAATGGTGCCTGCCGGTTGTGCCGAACAGGCGCAACCAGTATGCGGATGTACCAAGAAGGAACTCGAATGCCAGAACAGATTATTGTCAGCGCCGTCATTTTCAGAAACGATGCGGGGCAGGTTCTGACAGTCCGCAAACGGGGTACGGCATCATTCATGTTCCCTGGTGGCAAGCCAGAGCCAGGGGAAGCGGCTATTGATGCAGCGATGCGAGAAGTGAGCGAAGAGCTGGGAGTGAGCTTGGATTCAGCATTGCTGCGTCTCATTGGAACCTTCACGGCCCCGGCGGCTAACGAAGAAGGGCATAGCGTTCAAGCCACCGTATTTGAACATCCGTTGGTACCGATTGCTGAACCTCTGGCCGAAATTGAACAGCTGCGGTGGATTGACCCATTAGCGGAACTGGACGAGCTCGCTCCTTTGCTCAAAGACGTGGTCTTCCCAGTCTTGGCCGCCCAGCACCGAAAGATTCGAAGGCTGGCAGTTTTCACCGGCTCCGCTTCGGGCAATTCACCTATTTATGAGCAGGCGGCAGAAAACTTCGCGCGCACTGTTGCTGCCTCGGGTCGAGCCATCGTCTACGGCGGCGGACGGGTAGGCCTGATGGGATCAATTGCTGATGCTGCCCGAGCGGCCGGTGGAGACGTTTTCGGAGTTATGCCGCAGGTCCTGGTTGATGGTGAACTGGCGCATCCAGGATTAACGAGCTTGGAAGTTGTGCCCGACATGCATGCTCGCAAGCACCGCATGTCAGAACTGGCTGATGGTTTTGTCGCCCTGCCTGGTGGCGCCGGAACGTTGGAAGAGCTCTTTGAAGTATGGACTTGGCAACAGCTTGGAATCCACGCAAAACCGGTAGCACTCCTGGACGTCGACGGATTCTGGCAGCCGCTGCTGAGCATGCTGGATCACATGACGGATCAGGGTTTCCTGGCCCCGAAGTTCCGTGACTCATTGGTGGTCGCCAGCGAACCGGAAGCACTTTTGGATGCCCTATCCTCGTGGGAAGCGCCAGCGGCAAAATGGGGCGCCGGTTCCAAGAACGGAAGCTCGATGAACCAAACGAGCCCTGTGCCCAGCGGTTTTCACCGCTGGGCACAGGGCTCGAATCTATCTGCTCGACTCGGTATTCCTGGCGGACTAGAGCGTAGGCTCTTGTGCCGTGGCATTGATCGGAGCGTCCTGGATCTTGCCCGCAACCCGCAGGTTCCAGTGCTCAATCACCTGTCGGTCCGTCGACTTGGTCAATAGCGAAACAGCAATGAACGCTGCTGCCGAAGCGATCAGGCCATAGTAGATCGGCTCATTGGCATAGACGCCGTCGAACTTGTTCTCGGCCTGGATCTCCAAGATGATCATGGTGCCCAAAGTAGCTATCGATCCGGCAGCCATGGAGGCCGTAGCGCCAAGGCCGTTGCCGCGCTTCCACAGCAGGCCGCCGATGATTGCCACCAGCAATCCGCCCACCAGGATGTCATAGGCAATGGTCAATGCTGCGACCACGTCATCCACCAAGATCGCCAGCGCGACCGTCACGACGCCCAAGGCCATGACCCAGATGCGGTTTGCGCGCACGTCATGCTCCGGGTTCTCATCGGTATTCACTTCCAAGTGCTTGCCGAACCAGCTGGCGACAAATGGGGTGACGTCGGTGCGGGCCACGGTGGCGGCGGCGATCAGCGCACCGGAGGCGGTGGACATCATCGCGGCCACGGCCGCGGCCATGACCAATCCGCCCACCGCAACGGGCAGCAACTGAGTGGCGACCTCGGCATAAACCACGTCCTTGTTATCCGCCGCGCCGGCGATGTTCGGCAGCGCCACCTTCGCGGCCATGCCAATCAGTGCGCCGGCAGCACCGTAGAAGATGCAGTAGATGCCGGCGGTCATCCCGCCCCAGCGGGCGACCTTCGGGGTTTTGGCGGTGAAAACGCGCTGCCAGATATCCTGGCCGATCAGCAAGCCCAAGGTGTAGACCACGAAGTAGGTGATGATCGACTGCAGCCCCATGCCGGTGAAGCTGAAGAATTCGGCGCCCACGCGCTCGCGGATGCCATCCATGCCGCCTGCGGCATTCATGGAGAATGGCAGCATCAGGGCGAAGATGCCGACGGTCTTGATGACGAACTGCACCTGGTCGGCCAGGGTGATGGACCACATGCCGCCGATAGTGGAGTAGATGACTACGATGGCGCCGCCGATGGCGATGGCCATCCATTTCTCCCAGCCGAAGAGCACCACGAAAATGGTGGCGTAGGCGCTGGTTGAGGTGGCGCAGAGCATCAGCGTGTAGGCCAGCATGACGATGCCGGAGGTATTGGTTGCCGCCGCGCTGCCGTAGCGCAGGGTCAGCATCTGCGAAACGGTGAAGACCTTGAGCTTCTGCAGCGTCGGGGCGAAAGCCAGCGACAGCAGGATCACGCCTGCGCCAATAGCCACCACGAGCCACATGCCGGAGATCCCGTGCTTGTAGCCCAGGCCAACGCCGCCCACGGTCGAGGCTCCGCCGAGCACCACCGCCGCCATGGTTCCGGTGTAGAGGAAGGGGCCCAGGCGCCGGCCGGCCACCAGATAGTCGCTGCTGTTCTTGGTGCGGGATTTGCCCCACCAGCCAAAGGCCAGCATTGCGGCCAGGTAGGCGGCGACAATCGCGCCGTTGATGAATTCCATGGAGAACCTCGATGTCCGGATAAAAGCAGCGCTTACCTTAAGTAAACTTTTGTTGCATCACAGGCTACTAGCGCTGACGCTGCCGATCAACGGAAATCGCGAACATTGCCCACCGCACTGCTCTGGCCAGCCGCAATGTGACGAAGCAAACCGTTCCATTCAGTGAAACTTTCTAGACATTTTGCACTCAAATATGATTCACATACGGCATCGTGTCACATATGCGTAGCATTCGATCGGCAATGTGTGCAATCGCAGCTTGTTTAGTACTGTTTCACGTTGACGCAGCGTTGCATCATTGGCCAGCAGGGCCGTTTTCTCCGCCGTTGCGTCAGACGATTTCTCGAAACCAGAAAGACGCCTAGAAGATGAGTGAAAATGGTCAGGGCCTGACAAAGAAGTCGGCCGGACACGTCATTGTCGACACGCTTGCCGCGCACGGCGTGGAACGCGCCTACGTGGTGCCGGGTGAAAGCTACCTGGATGTCCTTGATGGGCTGCACAACTCGCCAATCGAAACCGTGGTCTGCCGCCACGAAGGCGGAGCCACCTACATGGCCGAAGCCGAAGGCAAGATGCACCAGCGCCCCGGCATTGCCATGGTGACCCGTGGCCCGGGAGCTGCCAACGCCCACGTCGGCCTGCATACCGCATGGCAGGATTCGACCCCGCTGGTGCTATTCGTGGGGCTGATCCCGTTCGAGCACCGTGAAAAGGAAGCCTTCCAGGAATTCGATCCCAAGGCATGGTTCGGCACCGGCGCCAAGCGCGTGATGATCCTGGACCACGCCGATCGCGCCAGCGAAGTCGTCGCCGAGGCCATGTTCGCTGCCATGTCCGGACGCCCGGGCCCGGTGGTCGTCGGCCTGCCAGAAGACATCATCCGCAACGAAGTTTCCGCCGAAGTCCATCCGGAAATCCCGGTGGCTACCGGCGGCATGACCGTGACCGACTGGAAGGCGCTGAATACTGCCTTGCAGGAAGCGGATAAGCCGCTGTTCATTTTCGGCGGCAACGACTGGTCCCACGAAGGCGCAGCGGACTTCACTCGTTGGCTCGAGGAACACGACCTGCCAGCCGCTGCCGAATGGCGTTGCGAGGGTACCGTGCCTTTCAACTCGCCATCCTATGTTGGCCCGATCGGCTACGGCCGCCCCAAGCCGACCTATGACCTGCTGGAAGAGACTGATCTGCTGATCTTCGTCGGCACGGTTCCAGGCGACGTCATCACCGACGGCTTCAATGTCCGCCAGAACTGGGACAAGAAGAACTTCCTGGTCACCATCGACCCGTCGCTGCGCGGACGTTCCGGCCCGGTATCGCACCAGATTGTCGCCAAGCCCGATGTCTTCGTTCGCGACCTGCTGCTGATGGATTTGCCGGTCAAGGAATCCTGGAAGGAGTGGACTTCCCGGATGCGCGGCGAGCAGGAGAAGTTCGCCGAACTTCCACCAGCGCAGCCTTCCGCGGGCCAGGCGAGGATGGCGACCATGATGGCTAATCTGGTTGGATCCCTGCCCGAAGACGCCCTGGTGACCTTCGGCGCTGGCGAGCACACCAACTGGGCCCACCGCTACTTCCCAACCAACGGCTACGCTTCGATGCTCTCGGCACGCAACGGTTCCATGGGCTACTCGATTCCTTCCGCCGTCGCCGCTTCGCTGAACTACCCGGGGCGCCGCGTGGTGACCATCGCAGGTGACGGCGAGTTCTTGATGAATGGCCAGGAGCTGGCTACCGCTGCCCAGTACGGCGCCACCCCGCTGGTGATCGTCATGGACAACCAGCAGTACGGCACCATCCGCACCCACCAGGAACGCCAGTACCCGGAACGGGTTTCCGGAACCCAGTTGGCCAACCCCGACTTCGCGCTGATGGCGCAGTCCTTCGGCGGGTTCGGCGTCCGCGTCGAGAATGATTCAGATGTCCCGGCTGCCCTGGAAAATGCGCTGAAGGCCATTGACGAAAACAAGAAATTCGCGTTGATCCATTTGGTGGTAGAGCAGGGAGTCAAGGCCTACTAGGCACTGGGTGCGCTCAGCGAACAGTCGGGTCTGCGACGTATAATTCCAGCGGGTGTCGTTTCTAGCGATACCCGCTGGATGCTTTAACCAGCAGAGGCAACAGACCGAGACCTTCAACCGTGGAGCGGCCCTAGAATGAACGATGCCCTTATTGCTAGCCTTCTCCGGGCCGTAGAAGCAGCGCCGGACGACCATGCCCTGCGATTGCACCTGGCTGAACAGCTCGATGGTGCCGGTCGATCCGCCGAAGCGCTGTCCCATGTCAGCATCGTGCTGCAGCAGGATCCGGGGAACGCGTCCGCGCTGGGAATGCTTGGAGCGATCAGCGCGTCGATGGCCGCAACGATGGCCCCGCAGGCGCCCGTCGCACCCGCAGCGGATGCCGCGCCGGCTGGAAACCAGCAGAACGATACGCCACCAGGCTACGACTGGGAAGCAGGTTCCAAGGAACTCGGCAGTTCGCTGCCGGCGCCCTTTATTGAAGGACGGGTCCCACTGCATTCAGATGCGGGGTCCGATGTTCCGGAAGCTCCCATCGAGAACCCGGCCGGACCGGGAGTCACCCTGGATGATGTGGGTGGCTTGCAGGCGGTCAAGGACCGCCTGCACGAATCCTTCCTGGCACCGATGCGCAACGCCGCAATTGCCAAGGCTTTTGGCAAATCATTGCGCGGCGGGCTGCTGCTGTATGGGCCACCGGGATGCGGCAAGACTTTCCTGGCTCGCGCGGTGGCCGGTGAGCTGAAAGCCAATTTCATGTCTGTCACCATTACCGATGTGGTTGACTCCTACATCGGTGAAACGGAAAAGCGGCTCAAGGCGATTTTCGACCAGGCCCGCAAGAATGCTCCAACGGTTCTCTTCATCGATGAGATTGATGCCATCGGCATCCGCCGCGGTTCGCTGACTGGATCGGGCGCGTGGATGCGCCAGATGGTCAATCAGCTGCTGATCGAGATGGATTCGCTTGCGGGAAACAACGATGGCCTTTACGTTCTGGGGGCTACCAACCACCCATGGGACCTGGACGAAGCACTGCTGCGTCCAGGCCGGTTGGACCGGACCCTGCTGGTGACTCCGCCGGACGCGCCGGCACGTGAGTCCATCTTGCGGTACCACCTGAAGAACCGCCCGATTGCCGGAATCGACCTGGAATGGATTGCGGCACAGACCGACGGATTCTCGGGCGCGGACCTGGAGCACGTGTGCACCACTGCCGCCGAGAAGGCAATGATGCAATCCATCGAGCGCAACGAGGTTCTCCCCTTGGACATGGGCCATATCAGAACTGCCCTGGCGGAAATCAAGGCGTCGACTTTCCCGTGGCTGGAATCCGCGCGAAATGTGGTGCGCTTCAGCAACCAGCATGGCCGCTACGATGATTTATCCGAGTATCTGGTTTCGCAGAACATGCTCTAGAAAGCACCGGGGGAGTACACCGCATGGAATTCGAGCGACTGCATCACCGGATCACCCACCACCTGGCGATCGGACGGGAAACCGAAGCGATTGCCTTGCTGAAGGATAACCTCAACGAGCACCATCAGGTCCCTGCCTTCTGGATCCTCTATTCGTCATGCCATTTGAGCCTCAAGCAGTGGGCCGAAGCGGAGTCCGCTGCCAGAGCCGGGCTGAATCTGGATCCTGCCAACCCGGTGGCCGGGGAGTGCCTGGCCATCGCCCTGATGCGCCAGCATCGACGGGAGGAGGCGCTGCTGGCGATCCGGCAGGTAATCGAAACGGAACCGGAATACGGCAACGGGCACTACTGGCTGAGCATGATCACGCTCAGCGATATTCGGAGCAACGATGACAGGGTGCTGGCCCGCCAAGCCATCGAGCACGCGATTCGGCTGGAGCCGGGGAACCCCGATTACTACCAGGGCGCGGCAATTGCTGCCGAAGCCCAAGATGACAACCTGGCGGCTCTCGGATTCCTCCAATCCGGGCTGCAGATCGACCCCAATCACCAGGGGCTGTTGCGGGCGGCCGGAAGTATCGGCAATGGCGAAAAAATCGTCGGGGAACAAGGCGATGTGCTGCGTGGATTGATATCCATGGATCCGATGAACGAAGGCCTGCATCAGGACTACGCGGAAACCTTCGTTGCGAAGCAAACTGCCTACGCTAATCGGTTCTGGCTTTTCACTCCGGTGCTGGCAGTTGCCGCCGCCCTGGGGCAGCGGGCTGGTGGAACCGGGGCACTGCTGGCGATTGCCGCCATTGCCATCGTGGCCGGGCTCTTTGGATGGTGGAACAAGAAGGCGGCCAGGTCGTTGCCCGCCGGCTACGCCAAGGACATTGATGCGCGCTTCCCCAAACTGCCCCGAGCTATTCGCTCCTACCGGATTGGTTGGCTCCTGAGCACGAGCGGAGCGGCCCTGGGCTGTTTCCTGCCGGTGGCTGGCATCATCGTGATGCTGCTCGGTGTGCTGGCAAGCCAGCTAGGAGCACTGTGGATCCTGCAAGAAAATGCTGGCCCGCCAAGAAAGGGCTCCGACCGCCACGAGCAACGCCGGTACCTGGTCCGGTGCAGCGGCTTGCACGCGGCTGGCTTCTGGAAGCGGGCGTGCCTGGCGCTCATCCAGCTAGTGCTCTTAGGGATTTGCTTGGCCAATGAAAGCAGGATCGCTGCCGTGCCAGCCGGATCGGTGGCCGCCGGACTGCTGGTACCCGGAGTCTCCTTGCTGGCAGCCCAAGTCCGCCTGGGGTTCAAGGAAAATGCCTTCGCCTACGGGCTGGCTGTCAGCTCCTCGGCCAAAAACCGGAACTGGGCCATGCTGCGCGGCAATATCGGCGGCCTGTATTTCATCGGAGTGCATCTGTTCGCCGGACTGCTTGCCGCAGCTGCTTCGCTGGGGCTGCTCATATCGGGAGTGGAGGGTTCGCTGGATTCGCCACCGGAGCCCCGTCATCCAAGCCAGGATAGCGTCCTCGACGAAGACTTGCTGAATCAGCTCAAGGATGTGGAAACTCCGGATTCCCAGCCCCGTGAATACTCGATCCCTTCGCTGCCGGACATGCCCGATATTCCGTCCCTCGGCGTCCCGAACCAGTGAGCAGGAACCTACGCGGAAAAGATCACAACGCCGTGGGCCTTTCTGTCTTGGCACGCGCCCGCTGAAGAAATAAGATGAATTGCTACCGATTCCCGTGAGCACTAGAACCCCAACCACGAGGTGGATAATCTGATGGCACAGATGAGCGAAGAGCTCATTGAGCAGTGGGCTGACGCAACTGCTGAAATCTACAATGAGTCCCTGACTGGCATTAATCTGAGCCGTCTGCCCGAGGCAGTGGCTCAGTACGTCGACCTATTCGCGCAGAGCGAGAACTTGACGTTCAATGGGGAGGCCACCCCCACCGATTACTTCGATAATCACCCATTCCTCGCGGTGACCGCAGTGCTCAACAGCCCAGAGGCGCTGGAAGCCCTGGATTCCGATGCGCAGGACGCGTTGGATGCGATGGTTGACTTCACCGAGGCCTGGTACAACTTCGACCTCGAGAATGAGCCGGAACTCGGTATCTCCGAGGCGGATGGCGACGACGAAGAAGACTGGTAAGCCTTCTGCCGCCCAGGGGCCGGCACCCAGCAGCGTACGCGCGCTGGGTGCCGGCCTTTGCTGCAGGCGGCCGGAAACCGGATTGCATGCCAACAGCCATGAAGCTATTCCATTTGGCCGCCGAGGGTGGCACTATGCGGATATGAGCCAGTTCAGCGTTTTCGAGAGCACCGTGGTCATTCACCTGCCGGTGCACCGTGTCTGGGAGCTGCTTACCGATTGGGCAGCAACACCCTTGTGGATCCATGGGATCGGCTCCATGCATTCGGACGACCCGCAGCTCAAGGTCGGCACCCAGCTGGTATACCGCGTTGCCGGCCATGAACGCGTGTATCGCGTCCATGACCTGATCGAGAACCGCTTGCTGATCCTGCACACCTCGGAGAATCCCGATGGGCTCTCCTACCGCTACGACCTGAAGGACGACGCGGGGCATACCGAGGTAGTGCTGCAGGTGGCAATCATCAACCCGGATCTGACGGTGGAGCAGTGCGAGGAGCTGGCGGCAAATATCCGCGAAAGCGAAGGGGACAAGCTGGACCAGCTGCGGCTGTACGCAGAGCAGGCCCCCTGAGCACCTGCGCGGCGCAAGACTATTTCCTCGCGCCGGGAGCAGGAGCCGAAGCATAGGCCGTCGAATTCTCCAGCTGGCCATTGAATAGCTGGTCCACGGTGACCGGGGTGTAGCCCTCGGCCTTCAGCTTCTCCACGAGATCCGGCAGTGCCTTGACTGAGCTCTCATGGATGTCATGCATCAAGATGATGGAGCCCGGATGGACTTCGTCCATGGCGATGCGCACCGTTTTCTCCGGATCGTGGTGCTTCCAATCCAGGGTGTCAACATCCCACAGCACCAACGGGTAGGGCACCAGCCGGTCATAGACGGCACCGTGATTCCCATAGGGCGGGCGGAAGACGGTGGGCTCGTGGCCGGAGGCCTTTTCTACCGCTTCGCTGGTCCATCCCAGCTCATGCTGGATCTGTTCTCTGGTCAGCGTCGTGAGATCCGCATGGTCCCAGGTATGGCTGCCCAGCTGGTGGCCTTCGGCGGCCATGCGCTTGACCGCGTCGGGGTATTTGGCAATGTTCTTCCCGACCATGAAGAAGGTGGCTGGCGCCTCCGCGGCCTTCAGCTCGTCGAGCAGCCGCCCGGTGTACTGGCCAGGTCCGTCATCGAAGGTCAGCGCCACGCATCGGGCCACGGCGCAATCCACCTGCTCGCTTGCCGCGGAGCCCGTGGGCTGCGCATCGGGAGCAGGCGCTGGTGCAGGGGAACAGGAAACCAGGAATGCCGGGCCCAGCGCCAACAGCGCCAACAAGGCCAGGCGCGCCATGTCGGGCAATCGAGAAGTCATCCTTCCACCTTCCCGTCATGCCCGGTCCGTGCCCGGGAACTACACGCGAAAATCTGCTGGGAGTTTGATCAGTGCCGGCCCAGCGCCAGCTGGTCGCAACCGGTCAACTGCGCTCGCCGTCCAGCTCCGCCGGAACGGGGTCCGAGAGCGGATGCGCTATTTCGTCGCGGGCAAATTTCCCGGCCCGCCATGCGATGATTCCGAACAGCGGCGAGGCGAGGCCGGCAATGACGAATATCGCCTGCAAGCTAAGCACCTGGGTCAAAGGTCCCGCCGCCGCCATGGACAGCGGCATCAGCGCCAGCGAAACGAAGAAATCCAGGCTGGAGATCCGCCCGAGCAGGTGTCCGGGAACCCGGCGCTGGAGCAAGGTGCCCCAGATGACCATGCCCACGGCGTCGGTGATGCCGAAGGCCAGCAGGATCGCGAAGAGCATCCACGCGGCATCGACGTAGCCCACCAGGGCCAGGGGCAAGGTGCCCAGGCACCAGCAGGCGGTCATCAAGCTCAAGTAGCGCCGCGGGAATTTCGCGGACGCGACCAGCAGCGAGCCGATCGCCGAACCGAGGCCGAAGAAGGCCAGTGCGAAGCTGAACAGTTTCGCGTCCCCGTGCAGGTTGCCGCTGACGATGAAGGGCAGCAGCACCTCGAAGGGCCCGATGAAGGTGAACACCGAAATGACCGAGAACAGCAGCGTCCACAGCAGCCAGCGGGTGCGCACCGTATAGCCGATGCCTTCGCGCAGCTGCCGGAACATCCCGGGCTGTCCCTGGCCGTCAACGGGGCCTGGCGCGTTGTACGCCTGGCGGTTGGGGATCCGGCGCAGCATCAGCAGCGCCGCGAGGTGGATTACGCAGATGCCGACGATGGCGTGCGCCGGCGAGAGCCCCGCCACCACGAATCCGGCGGCCATCGGGCCCAGGGCGGTGTGCACCACCGGCCGGGCTGTCCCTTCCAATCCGTTGGCGGCCAGCAGCTGCTCGGCGGGCAGCATCTTGGGCAGCAGTGCGGAGTAGGCGGGGTAGAAGAAGGCCGACCCGGCCCCGCCGCAGAAGCCGGCGAGCATCAGGTGCCACAGCTCCAGGGCACCGGCCATGGCCAGCACCGCGGTGATGCCCATGACCGCCAGCGACAGCGCCTCGACCAGCATCACGATCCGCCGGCAGGAATGGCGGTCCGCCATGATCCCGCCGAGCAGCACGAAGCAGAGCAGCCCGGCGGCACTGGCGGTGGCCACGGCAGAAAGCTGGATGGGCCCGCCGCCCAGCTGGCGCACCTGGTAGACCATTGCCACGGCCCACATGCCGGCGGCGAAGGTGGAGAGGACAAGTGCGCTGGCCAGCAGGGCGTAGTCGCGGTAGGCGAACGGCTTGATGAGGCGCAGTGCAGAGGTTTTGAGCGCGCTCATGGAAGCTCCTGCGGTAGTGCGTAGGAACTATCATCCATCCACTGATTGAGTTTTGTCAATCAGTGGATGGTAATTAAATAACTCCGGGGACCACGCGATGGCGCGTGGTCCCCGGAGCTCGGCTTCGCGCTACTCGGCGTCGTGGTCGGTTTCCAGGATGGCCGCCAACTGCTCCAGGGCAGCTTCGGCTCCTTCGCCTTCGGCGCGCAGCACTACGGTGGTTCCATATTCCGCGCCCAGGCCCATCAGCGAGAGGATGCTGGACGCGTCCAGCGCCTCGTCCACGGGCTCGCCCTGAAGGGCGATGGTGACCTCGACCGGCGCCTCGGCCGCGGCCTCGGCGAAGATGGCTGCCGGGCGGGCGTGCAGGCCGACGCGGCTGCCGATGATTGCTGTACGTTCTGCCATGATGGCTCCTTCAGGATCTATTGAACGGTTGATTGCGGTAAATTCGGGGGGCCTAGAGGCCGAATCGGTCCAGCTCGCCCAGCTGCGCGCGCACGGCAGTGCGTGCCGCCTCGGCCGACTCGGCGTCCAAGGCCAGCTGGGACAGGCGCTGCGCAGTGGGCAGGTCTACGGTGCGCAGCACCGCGGCAACCGGTGCCAACGCCCGCTTGTTCATGGACAGGGTGTCCACGCCCAGGCCCACCAGCACCACGGCCAGCGCCGGGTCGGCGGCCGCTTCGCCGCACACCCCGACGGGTTTGCCGCCGGCCGCCTGCGCACCGGCGGCGGTGGCGGCCACCAGGTGCAGCACTGCCGGCTGCCAGGGGTCGTTGAGCTCGGCCAGGGCACCGAGCTGGCGGTCCGCGGCCATGGTGTACTGGGTCAAGTCGTTGGTGCCGATGGAGACGAAATCGCAGCGCTGCAGGATCTGGCCTGCCAGCACCGCCGCCGAAGGGACCTCGATCATGGTCCCGGCGGTGGCCAGGCCAGCGGCCTTGGCCAGCTGCGCGAATTCCTGCGCTTCGGACGCAGTGGAAATCATCGGCGCCATCACCCAGATTTCGGCCTGGTGCTCGCCGGCGGCTTGCGCGATGGCCTGCAGCTGGCGTTCGAGCACGCCCGGGCTGGACAGGTCAGTGCGGTAGCCGCGCACGCCGAGGGCCGGATTCGGCTCGCTGGCATCGGTCAGGAAGGGCAGCGGCTTGTCCGCTCCCGCATCCAAGGTGCGCACCACGACCTTGCGGCCGGGGAAGGCGGCGAAGACCGCACCGTAGGCTGCCACCTGCTCGTCATGGGAGGGCTCCTTGTCCTTGCCCAGGAAGCAGAACTCGGTGCGCAGCAGGCCCACGCCCTCGGCGCCCGCCGCGGCGGCCAGCTGCGCGTCGTCGCCGCTGCCGACATTGGACAATAGCGGCACGCGGTGCCCGTCGCGCAGCTGCCCGGTGCCGGAGAACTCCGGCAGCGCCTCGCGGTTGGCGTAGGTGGCGGCCAGGTGCTCTTCGGCCTCGCCGGGACCGGTGATGACCAGCCCGTCGATGCCGTCCACGAAGACATGGTCCCCGTCGGCCAGCGCTGTGGTGCCGGCAGCGGCCACGATGGCCGGAAGGCCCAGCGAGCGCGCGATGATGGCGGTATGCGATTGCGGCCCGCCATCGGAGGTGACCAGCGCCAGGACCTTGGCCGGATCCAGCGTCGCGGTATCGGCCGGAGCCAGGTCCACCGCGGCGAGGATGAAGGGCTGGTCGGAGTCCGGGATGCCCGGGGCGGGCACGCCGCGCAGTTCGGCAACGATGCGCGAGCGCACATCGAGCACATCCCCGGCGCGTTCGGCCATGTAGCCGCCGAGGGCCGACAGCTGCGTGGCGACCGCGTCGGCGGCCTCCCAGATGGCCGATTCGGCGCAGGTGCCCGATGCCACCAGCCTGGTGGCCGACTTGAGCAGCGTGCGGTCGCTGGCCATCAGCGCGGTGGCCTTGAGCACGGCTTGGGCATCGCCGGTGGCCTGCGCCGCGCGTTCCTTGAGCTGCGCGGCGACCGCCTGCGTGGCCTCGGCCAGGCGCAGGGATTCGGCTTCCGCGCTGGAACCTGCTGGCAGGGGCGCGCCGTCGGCGGGCGGGAGGATGGGGTCGGGCATGCGGCGCACGGATCCGATGACCCGTCCGGCGCTGACGCCTACTCCGGTGAATTTCTGGCTCATGCTGCGGCCTTTGCCTCTTCAGCGGCCCGTGCGGGGGCCTTGCGGACATATTTCTTCAGGATGATCACCAGCGCCGCGGAAACCAGCGTGCCGATCACGGTGGCCACCAGGAACATCGGCCAGGTGCTGTCCATCGCGAAGAAGACGAAGATGCCGCCGTGCGGTGCCTGGGAGAGCACATCGAAGCTCATGATCAGCGAGCCGGTGACCCCGGCACCCACCATGGAGGCCGGGATGACGCGCAGCGGGTCGGCCGCGGCGAAGGGGATGGCGCCTTCGGAGATGAACGCGGCACCCAGCAGCCAGGCCGCTTTGCCGTTTTCGCGTTCCGCCCCGGTGAACAGCTTCGGGGACACCGCGGTGGCCAGGGCCATCGCCAGCGGCGGAACCATGCCGGCAGCCATCACGGCTGCCATGATCATCAGCGGGGCCGGGTTCTCGGCCACCGAACCGGCGCCCAAGCCGGCTACCGCGAAGGAATAAGCGACCTTGTTGATCGGCCCGCCCAAATCGATGGCCATCATCAGGCCCAGGACCAGGCCGAGGATCGCCGCCGCGGTGCCGGACATGCCCGCCAGCCAGCCGTTGAGGGCTTCGGTGAGCTGGGCAATCGGCCCGCCAAGGAACAGGAACATCAGGCCCGAAGCGATGATTGAACCGAGCAACGGAACAATGACCACTGGCATCAGCCCGCGCAGCCAGCGTGGCACGGTCCAGGAATTGATCCAGCGGCAGGCCAGGCCGGCGATAACGCCGCCGACGATGCCGCCAATGAACCCGGCTCCCATGAAGCCTGCCACGGCACCCGCGGTGAAGCCCGGGGCGATGCCCGGACGGTCGGCGTAGGCATAGGCGATGTAACCGCCCAGCGCCGGGACCAGGAAGCCCATGGACAGGCCACCGATCTTGAACGCCACCGCGCCGAGGTAGGCCAGCAAGCCAGCTTCCGGCAGATTGAACAGCGTATTTTCGGTCAAGTACTGGTCTGCTGCATCAGTGATGGCGTAGCCGCCGAGCAGGAAGCCCAAGGCGATCAGCAGGCCGCCACCGGCGACGAACGGGATCATGTAGGAGACACCGGTGAGCAGCGCGCGCTTCAGGCCAGCGCCGAAGCCCTCGGAAGCAGAATCCGTGGAGCGCTCGCTTGCCGTTTCGTTGCCGGCTGGTACCTTGCGGGCCGCCGGATCCTTGGCCGCGGCCAAGGCATCCTTGAGCAGCTTTTCGGGTTCATCCACACCGCGCTTGACTGGAACCTGGATCACTGGCTTGCCGGCGAACCGCGATTGGTCGCGCACGTCGACGTCCACCGCAAAGATCACCGCGTCGGCCTGGGTGATTAATGCCGGATCCAACGGCTTGGACCCCGAGGACCCCTGGGTTTCCACAGCGAAGTCAATGCCGAGTTCTTCGGCGGCCTGTGCCAGGGAATCGGCGGCCATGTAGGTGTGGGCGATGCCGGTCGGGCAGGCGGTGACGGCCACGATCTTCGGCCGCGCCGTGGCAGCGGGTGCAGCTGCTGGTGCAGCTGGTGCGGCGGGGGCATCGGAGAGTACTTCGGAGACCAACGCGACGATTTCCTCGTTGCTCCTGGCTGCACGCAGGGCCGCGGTGAAGGGTTTCTTCACCAGTGCGCGGGCCAGCTTGGAGAGCAGCTTCAGGTGCTCCTTGTCGGCGCCTTCCGGGGCGGCAATGAAGAAGACCAGATCTGCCGGGCCGTCCTTGGCACCGAAGTCCACCGGGGTGCCCAGCCGGGCCATGGCCAGGGTGGGAACGGTGACCGCTGCTGAGCGGCAATGCGGAATCGCGATGCCGCCGGGCACGCCGGTGGCCGTCTTCGCCTCGCGGGCCAAGGCATGCTCGGCCAATTCGGCAGCGCTGGCGGCTCGCCCGGCCTGCGTGATCTGCTGGGCCAGGTACTTGATGACGTCGGTACTCGTGGAACCTAGATGCGCATCCAGGGTGACGAGCCGGGTTTCGATCAGATCGCTCATGGTCAGGATCCTTGCCTTGGGGTGAGTTCGATGACGCTGACCGCATCGATGCGGAGGTCGGTTGGGGTTGGGATGCCGGAGCCGGGCAGCGAGGCCGCCGCGGTTCCGTAGGCGATGGCCTGGCGCAGCTTGAACGCCGGCAAGTGGCCTGCCGTGTCTGCCAGCAGATAGCCGGCCAGCGAGGAATCGCCGGCACCTACCGTGCTGCGCGGGGTGATCGGCTGCGGCCAGCCGTGCCAGCAGCCCTCGGCAGTGGCCAGTACCGCGCCGTGCGCACCCAGGGTGGTGAGCACCGCGGCCCCGGGGCGGCGCAGCAGCTTGGAGCTGGCGCGAGCGGCCAGCCCGGGATCCGCTTCGAGCTGGGCTTCGCCCAGGTCCTCGCCCAGCAGCTCGGCAAGCTCTTCGGCGTTGGGCTTGACCAGATCCGGGATGTGGATCTCGTCGTGGGCGAAGAGCTGGCGCAGCGGCTCCCCAGAGGTGTCCACCGCAATCTTCGGGCACTTCGAGCCCAGCTGCTCGCGCAACGACGCGGTAAGCAGAGCGTAGTAGTTCGCCGGCACCCCGGGTGGCAGCGACCCTGCCATGACCAGCCAATCGGCGCCAGCGCAGGAATCGCGCACCAGCTCCGAGAGCTGCTCCAACGTGGCCGCGTCCAGCTCAGGACCGGCCTCGTTGATCTTGGTGGTCGATCCATCCGGCGAGGTCAGCGTCGTGTTGGTGCGCAGCGCAGCATTGATTTCCAGCGCCCGGTAGGGCAACTGGTCGGCGGCCAGGGCGGCGATGAGCGGATCGTTTCCGGCTCCGGGGAGTACAGCGAGGGTCCGCTGCCCGGCGGCGAGGATGGCCCGCGCAACATTCACGCCCTTGCCTGCGGCCTGCAGGTGGCTGCCAGCGGCCCGCTGCACCGCACCGGGCTGCAATGCGGCGACCAATTCGATGGTCTTGTCCAGCGCCGGGTTGACGGTCAGTGTGATAATCATGCGATCACCACCTCGACATCCGCCGCTTCCAGCGCAGCGGCAAGTTCAGTGCCGGGTTGCTGGTCGGTGACCAGGGTGTCGATGTCTTCGAGCCGGGCGAAGCAGACCAGGGTTTCCTGGTCGAATTTGGATCCGTCGGCCAGCAGCACCACGCGGCGGGCACTGGCGACCAGGGCGCGCTTGACGGCAGCTTCCAGCGGGTCCGGGGTGCTCAGGCCGAATCCTGCATGCAGCCCGTTGGTGCCGATGAAGGCGATGTCGGCCCGGTACTGGGAATACTCCTGCACGGTGCGGGCTCCGCTGGAGGCGCCGGTGATGCCGCGGACCCGCCCGCCGATCAGCTCCAAGGCGACATCCGGGCTGTGGACCAGCACCGAGGCAATGGGCAGGGCGTGGGTGATGACCACCAGTCCGGTGCCCGCGGTGCTCTTGAGCATGCGTTCGGCCAGGATTTCCGTGGTGGTTCCCGCGTCGATGATGACCGAGGCATCGGAGACCGGCAGCAGGCTCAGCGCGCGCTGGGCGATGCGGGCCTTGGACTCTGAATGGATGGCGGTGCGCACCACGTAGCTTTCCTCGCGGGTGCTGGCTTCGGTGATGGTGACCGCTCCGCCGTGGACGCGGCGCAGGTAGTTCTCGGATTCCAGCTGGGCCAGATCCCGCCGCACGGTTTCCCGGGTGATATCGAAGCGCTGCGCGAGCTGGGCGACGGTTACTTTCCCGTCAGCTTCCAGCTGCTCAACGATCAGCCGGTGTCGTTCTTCGGCGAACATTCTTGCCTCCGCAATTCCTCATGACCTGCAACACATTGATCTGTGTTTCCATGACTTTATGCCCGATTGTGTGGCATCGTCAAGTGAAAATCCGGGGAATATTTGGCTTTAGTTGGTTTTGAGTGGGTTTGCTAGGGGTTATGCAGAATCAACGGTGGGAGATACGCGCAACCCAAGCAGCGTGCGACTTGATTCTGTCCTCCGGAAATCGCCATCTGTGCGGCCTCAGTTGACTGGAAACCCAGCTAATGAGCAAGACGTCTGTACGGCCAGGAACCAGGGCGGGCAGTTCATGAATTCGACAGGAATCATAGGTTGCTGGGCGAATGAGTTGCGTCAGGACGACGTGCCTGGATCAAGCCATGCCACTCTCCGCGCTTGAATGCGTTCGGTCGAGTTGACTGAAATGCAACAGCCCTTTGTGCATTCCTTTTCTCCTCGGATGTTACTCTGCCAAGGTATAACTTCGACCGGAACAGCGTGGGGGCGATCTGAGGTCAGCTCTTATATTTGCACTAGTGGGCGTCTGCTAAAGTCTTTCCGTTGGATTGGCATTTGGCGATGGATTCGTTATTGCGTTCTTGCAGGCTTCCTAGTTGCATTGGAGTCGAATTTACCATGACGGTGAAAACCATGGGGCCCACCGGCAATCTCGGATCGGCGTCACTGCCGTCGAAGCCAGAGGCCCGCAGCTCGAGGTTGTATTCGCGAACTTCGTCGGAGAGTTCGATTGTTATCTAGTTCGAGCGTTCCTCCCAAACCAAGTACATGATCACCGGAGTAGCATCGGGGAAGTATCGCGTCGAGGGCTGTATCGAATTCGGGCCGGCCTACCAGAGCACCGAATAGCTCGTGATGAATCCAGTGGTCATCGCAGCGGAATCGAATGACGAGGAAGCCCTGGACTTGGCGATCGGCGGCCTTAGCCTTGATTGATCCGCGAGGGGATCCGAAGAGACTGGTTATGGAGTCCTTGAAAAGCCTCTCGCGACTAATGGGGCCCGCATGATCCAACGATATTAGTGCGACACATAGTTGGGAGATTCTAGGACTAGTGAGTTCTCAAGGATTCTCGGCTGGGGAGCGGTGCCCGGCGAGACTTCTCGCAACCATGGAGTTGCAATATGTCTCTGGATGGGTGTCGAATTCTTTTGTCATTGACGAACTTGATTGGTGATTACTGAGCACTCTCAGTCAGAATTAGCGCAGCTCGATAGCCATCTGACTCGAGACAAGACATGGCTTCTAGTTGCTGGAAAGCTATCGGTAGGCAGGTAGCATCCACCCAGCTCTCCCCGCTACTAACATCGACCCAAGAGTCCTCGATGAGAATGACGGGACGTTCCGTGGAACCAGCCGTTCCATGGCAGAGTAGCCAGTGCGGAACATCGTAGCCGAGCATCTGCTGCAATGACACCAGCAACAAGACGCGGGCACCCTGACTTAATGCTTTGTGAATCTGTGAGATTTCCATACGCATAGAGGTCACCGGCAACCCGGTAGCTTCTGCACGGCGGCGCGAGTCAGCCTGCAAGATGCCCCGCCAACCACGTTCAACCTCGGGATAATAGTCGACGATTACTGGCTTATCGGTATCCAAAGACACCTGAACTGAGCTTGCTGGCCAGCGCTCAGCGATGGCCAGCCCGAGCCCCACGGGTTCGCAAGCCATGAAATTAGTCGCTTGACGCCACAGTAACAACTCGGCGGTACGCAGGCGATCCATCGTTGCAATGCTCATCGTTTCCCCGTGCGCGGCCAGCGCGGAAACCGCCGCGCAGGTGAAGTTCTCGCTTTGCTGGTAGTGCGAGGTACGCAGATATCGGGCTGGATGTGACCAGTGCACATAGCCGAATTTTGGAATCGATACCGAAGCATCTGTGGTGAAGCGTGGAGCAGGCAACGACTGGAAACCCATTTGTTCAGCCAGGTCTGCTAGCCACGGTTCTCCCGACCAGCTTTCCCATTTCACGCAGGCCAGATCTTTTTCCCTGGCATAGTCCAGCACCGCACGGACGAGCTCTTCATATGCAGCTGTGTCGCGGGCAAGAACCCCAGAGATCTTCACATATGCAGTCGCCGAACGGGCGGTAAGCAATGCGGCACCGAGTATGGTGGCATCTGATGACTGTATCGTGAGCAGCCGAGCGTTGACCGTTGCCATGAGACTTTCCCACGGACCTGATATGGAACCCAGATGCCGTAATTGCGCCGGGTGCTGCTCGGGGTCAAAGGCCTGGATTCTCGTTTGCCGGGCAGAGCGTTTCGCCATGATTCCTTACTATTAGGTGGGGTGGAGGCGGAGTCGGTTAGGATCCTCGCTTAACACCTAGCCGCGTGATCGGTACAAAAGCCAAATGAAGTACGGGGAGCCGAGTAACGACACGATCAGACCGGCGGGAATCTGTGCCGGCGCGATTGCGGTACGGCCCAAGGTATCGGCCAGGCAAACTAGCAAGGCTCCGAAAACCATGGACACCGGGATCGCCCGGTGATGGCGGGAACCCACCAACGACCGCGCCAGATGCGGGGCGATGAGTCCGACAAAGCCAACCACACCTACGGCCACGACGCTGAGTGCCGCAAGCAGCGCGGCAATGGACAATGAGACTAATCGGATGCGAATGGTCTTGACGCCCAGCACCCGGGGCAGGTCTTCGTCGATGGCTAGCAGGTCCAGCTTGCGTCCCATGAGCAGTACGACCGGAAGAGCTAATGCCAACACCGTCAGAACAGGTAACACGTCTGCGAACTGACGTCCATAAGTTGAGCCAGACAGCCAGGTGTAGATGCGCGGAGTTTCCCACGAATTAATGCTCAGCAGCAGGTAGGTGGTGACCGCAGAGAGCGTGTAGCCAGCACCGATGCCGATTAGCACAAAACGTTCGGGGGAGAATCCTCGACGCCAGGCTAGCGCGGTGATGGCAGCGAAGGTCGCGAGCCCGGCAATCACCGCAAAAATCACCAGTAGCGGGCGGGAACCGCCAAAGGCAGTGACCACTACAGCCGCGCCCAGCCCTGCCCCCGCGGTAATACCCAGGATTCCGGGCTCGGCCAATGGGTTTCGCACGGCGCCCTGCACCAAACAACCAGCCAGTCCTAAGGCGGCTCCGGCACCCAGCGCCGCGCTGGTCCGTGGTGCACGTTCGGAGAAGGCTCGGGCAATGAGCTTGGGCGCATCATCCTGGAACCACAAGGCGAGATCTCCCAGCTTGAGTAACATGCTCCCGGCCAAAAGGCCTAGAATCACGGCTCCCAACAGCAAACTGAATCCCAGCGTCATGGTGAGAACGAATCGGCGGTTGCTGCGCAATTTGCTTGCTACCTGTAACGGGTTGCGGGAGCTGGAAGCTTCGGGCAGTCGCATTGCCAAGATGATGATCAGCACCCCGCCCAGGATCGCGGTGGGAACTCCAGTAGGAATGGAAGCCGCACCTTGCGCACCGAGCGAGGCACGAAGCGAAACATCGGCCAGCAGGATCAGTAGCGCACCAATCAGGCCGGTGGCGGGCAGCAAGAACAGTTGACGGCGCAAGACTACCAGGCGGCGCGACAGCAGTCGGGCGAGCACGGGGGCGCCAAGCCCTACAAAAGCAATCGGGCCGGACAGCGAAACGGAAACGCCGGTGAGCAGCACAGCACACAGGACGGCCAGAGTGCGGGTTGAGCGCACCGGGATGCCGAGCACCGCAGCGTTTTCATCACCCAAGGACAGGACATCCAGTCGGCGAGAGAGCAAGAGGCAGATGGCCAGCACCACCAAGATCACTGGCAGACTGCGCAAGAATGCATCGAGATTTAGTTGGGCCAGCGACCCTGAACCCCAGGCATACAGTCCAGTCGTATTTTCCTTGAACAGCAGCAAGATGATTCCGCTGCCTGCTTCCAACGCCATGGCGATGGCTGAGCCAGCGAGGATCAACCGGGTGGTGGCGGTTCCCGCGCTGCGCCCAGAGATAGCCAATACGATCCCGGCGGCGAGCAGCCCGCCAGCGAATGCGAGAGTGCTGGAAGCCAGCGTGGACATGCTTATTCCCAAGGCAGCAGCCACGCTCAACGCGAAGAATGCACCTGAGGTGACAGCCAATGTGTCCGGCGAGGCCAGCGGGTTGCGGGTGACGGATTGGAGCAGTGAACCTGCTACCCCCAAAGCCAGACCAACGGCGGCACCCGCACAGAGGCGCGGTAGCCGGGAGCCGGTGAAGATCTCGGCGGCTCCCACCCCTCCGATACGGGTGTCATCTCCGGTGAGTGCGCGTAGCAGTTCACCCAAACCAATACCGGAGGTCCCCTGGGTGAGGTGCCAAGCACCCACCAGCAGTACCGCTGCCGCTAAGGCGGCTAGCAGACCTAGGCCAGTGGCGAGACGGTTACCGGTGACCGGCGCGGGGGAATAACCAAGGCCGGTCATTTGGATGCCGACCCTGCTGTCCACGATGTGTCGCTCTGCTGATTTTTCAGCGGTTTTCATTTCAGTTGTACGCTACTTGGCTTCCGAGGCGGAGGTCAGTGCATCGGTGAAGGCATCTACCGCTTGACTGGTGGATTTCGGCCCGCCGGCACCCCAGATGTTTGGGAACTGGAAGGTCCGGCCTTCCTTGACTGCGGTCAAGTTGTTCCAGATCTCGCTGGATTCCAGCTCGGTGGTCCACCCGGTGCCTGCGTCGTTGGAGTAGAACAGGTTGACGTCGCCAACGCCCGCTAGGCCTTCTATGTCCGTCTGGGCCAGCCCGTATTCTTTGTTCACGCCGCCGGATCCGAAGGACTTGTTGATGTCATCGTTCCAAGCTGGGCTCAGGCCCAGTTCCTTGCCAAGCTCTGTGAACAGAGCCCCATCAGTGTATGGGCGAATCGTCAGGTTGGAGCCGTCAACCCAACCGTCGAAGAAGAGGAAGTCGGTGGTTTCCAACTTCACCTCGGAGACTTCCTGTTTTTTCTGCGCCAAGTGGGCGTCGAATTCGTTGAGCACTAGGGCAGCACGCTCGGTGCGGCCGGTGGCTTCGGCGACCTGTGAGAAGACATTTTTCATGTTGCCGATGGGATCCGCAGAATCGTTGCCCTTGACCGCCAATACGGGAACGTCGCCCTTATCAAGCTGCGACAGCACGGGGTCTTCTTCACTAAAAGCGTCCACGATGATTAAGTCGGGGTCCAGCGCGTAGATCGAATCCAGATCTGGCTCGCCACGTTCACCCACCGAAGCGACACCCTCAGGCAGCTCCTCTGCAGTGACGTAGGTGCTATATCCATCAGGGGAAGCGACGCCCACCGGAGTGACGCACAAGGTCAGTACATCTTCAATTTCCTGCCATTCGAGCACCACCACGCGCTCGGCTGGTTTATCCAAGTCAAGTGTGCGGCCCAGATCATCGGTCATAGATACCGGATCTGTGCTAGTGGCGGTGGTGTCATTCGCGCAACTTGCGGATGCGGCAGCGGGGCTCCGTTCGGCACCAGCGCTGCTAATGTCTGTGGTACCGCAAGCGGTGGCTGAGAACAACAGTGCTAGAGCGGCCGCTGAAGTGACTGCATTTCGAGCGAGTGTAGGCATAGGTTTTCCCTTGTAATTATATGTTTCGGTGGTAGAAAGAAAGTGGTCAGCTCATCCGGTGGCGGCTAACCGGTTCGATGCGCAACAATCCATTCTGCTTATCAGAGAGGACCTGCACAGGGATCTCATAGACCTCCGAGAGGTTATCTGCGGTGAGGACCTCAGCGGGGGTTCCTGAGACGTATACCCGGCCGTGTTTCATCAGCACCAGCCGATCAGCCAACGCGGCGGCTTGATTCAGGTCATGCAGGACGATGCCGATGGCTAGCCGATCTTGACGGGCTAGATCATGGACCAGATCTAGGGTCTCGACCTGATATCTCAAGTCGAGGTGATTGGTCGGCTCGTCGAGAAGCACCACATTGGTTTGCTGTGCCAAGCACACGGCCAACCAGACACGTTGAAGTTCTCCACCGGATAGTTCCCCAGCTGCCTTCCGAGACATCGAGGTAGTGCCAGTCAGTTCCATGGCCGAGGCAATCGCCGCATGATCCGCATCGGATAGCCCCGAGAAACCGCGCCGATATGGATGGCGACCGAAGGCGACGATATCTGCCACGGCTAACCCTTCCGGGGTGGCGTGGGACTGCGCGAAGAGCGTAACTTCGTGGGCGAATGTTCGTCCATTCAGCGTGCTAATTTCGCGGGCCTCCCCGTGAGAATTGGAGAGCGTGATCACCCCCGCGGCGCGCTCATGCAACCTTGCCATGGAACGGAGAAGTGTGGATTTCCCGCTGCCATTGGGTCCAATGAGTGCGGTGACTTCACCCGGGGATAAACGGATGGAAGCACCGTCCACTACAGTGCTTTTGCCGTAGCGCAGCACTACCTCGTGGGCGAGCATCGTTCCGGCTGCGGCGGATGCTGCTCCGGACGCCACGTCTAGCATGCGTAAGGAACGGATTGAATACGTCCGATTTGAATAGGTATTTTCACTTAGGTAAGTCTAAGTTAACTAATCGATGTCAGCAATCGATGATTTCTGACAGTGCATCCGGCTTTTCGGTCACCTATTCACATTTGCTAAGGCGAATGTGCCAGGTGTGGAGCCCATGGTGCGTCGAAAAGCGTCGATAAAAGTACTCGGCTGCGCGTAGCCCAGCATTTCAGAGATGTCTTGGACGCCTTCACCGTTGGTGAGCAGCTCCAGGGCGCGATGAATTTTCACCGCTTGACGCCACTGGGCAAAGGATAAGCCGGTTGCTTCGCGGAAGACTCGCGTGATGGTTCGTGAGCTGATTCCAGCATCTACCGCCCATCGCTCGAGAGATCGGTTATCCGCAGGGTTGGCTAGTAAACGGTTGGCAATGCCATGGATACGAGGGTCATCGGGCAAGCGCAGCGCTAGCTGATGAGCTGATGGTTTGAGTACGTCGAAAACTACAGCCTCCGCACGCGCTCTGGCTTCTTGGCTCAGTTCCCGACTGGATAAATGGACCAGCAACGACTTAAGCAACGGTTTCATGTCGATCATTGTAGGGGTACTGAATGGGGTGGTGGTTCGTTCAGGGGAAAAGAACGCGCTGAAAAGTTCTACATGTGCGGTCAGGCGTCCACCGTGCAGCGCTCCGCACGGAATCCACAGACCATGACCCTCGGAGACCGTAAAAATCTGTCCTTCGATTTGAGCGGTGAGTGTCCCATCTTGGGTCCATAAGAGCTCATGGGCCAGGTGCGAATGAGGCTCCCACTCCGTAGAGACCTCAATGGTGTGCGTTTCGCTCAGAATCACAAATGATGAGGTCGCATCGCTAGGCAAGGCAGTTGCTTGCACTAGAGCAGTACCTGGTTCACGGGACCAAGTACCAAGCCCGACGGTCGAGGTAGGAGGGGAAGTCATATTTGCAGTATAGAAAGTATTCGGCATGACATAGCAGGTTTCATGTGAGATCTACCGAACCCCTTGAAGAACGGTTCAATAATCGCGTGCCAAAATTCTACGGATCGGCTACTAAACCAAATACATTTCACCCCCAACTGGTTCAATCAGGAATCTAGGCTGCGTTCGGTTACCCACAGAAGGCTATTCCAGTGTGTAGTACTCAAGCATGTCATCACGTTTTTCCAGTCTGAATCCTCGACTGGTGAGCAGTCGGGTTGAAGCAGTGTTAGCCGGAGCTACGCGGGCACTGAATTTCGTAATTCCGTATATCTTGGGAATTGAAATCAGGGTGCTATCGAGCACGGCTCCACCAACTCCTCGCCCCCATTGATCTGGAGATACCCAGTAACCGACCTCCACGCAACTTTCCTGCCGGGTGCAAAACACGAGGCCCACTGCTGCATTTGCTTCAGTAGCTAGGAACCATCGAGAGCCCCCCACAGTGTCGAGTGGTTCATGTTGGAGGGATTGCTTAACGCAGGCGTTGATGGTTTGCCGGTCCCATGGCTCCCCATACCCAATAAAACGAGCTACACGTTCATCCGAGGCCATGCTGGCAAAGAATTCGGTGTCTGCGCTGCGAAATGGACGCAGGGTAATTGATTGTGAGCGCGACATCCAAAGCCTTTCGATGTCGTAAATTTAAAAAACTCTTAAATGCATTAAACAGTACTAGACCTACCTATGGCGCTCTTATTTCAAATAGAGGTCAATGAGCGCTCAGAATCCCGCGCCGACCGCGCCGAGCGTCCCATAGCGGAAACCGAAGAACACGGCCCAGTGAAACGGTCCACAACGAGAACCTGCGCAAAGAACTGTTGAAGGTGAAACGGGAGAACGGCTTCATAAAAGTTGTCGGCGCCTATCGCGCCTCGAACAGTAAGGAGTAAGCGCGGTCTTAGACTTCATCGAAGCCCACATAGGCGAGTATCCAGTGAACTGGATGGGCAGGAAACCCAGAATTCCAGGGGCAGTCACTACCGATGTCTGAACGCCTGTCAAGAGCTGAGCGAAGCCTAAGTCCTGCGAGCACACCGCACGAAACTGCTCCAGGACGAGTGTGAGGCGTCCAACCAGGTCGCCGGTGGCGGACAATCAGTGGATTTGATCCGCAAAAACCATGAGGAAGACATCTCGACATCCACGGTGATGTCGCTCATGAAAGAGCTGAGAATCCGGGCCAGGCGGATGAGCGCCTTCAAAACCACGACCGTGCGTGAGCGCCAATCCCGGACGGTGCGTATGGAAAACCATAGGGTCGACAATCTCGGCATGCGTGACTTCCGCTCCTCGCGGCTTGCGGCGAAACTGTTAGGCGATATTGCCTGCCTGCGCGCCGGTGAAGGCTGGTTGTATTTGGCGACGGTGATCGATTTGAATTCGCGACAGATCGTGGGCTGGTCAATGGGTAAGAACATGTAAACGTAGTTGGCCATTGACGCGAGGGGGCTTGCTGCGTCGCAGGCGTTCATCCAGTTTGGTAGTGTGTTCCATTCAGACCGAGGCCCCAATGTACCTCGGCGCGTTCCAGAGGTGGTGTGCTGCGCACAGGGTGCAGTAGTCGACGGGACGCGCCGGGGTGTCCCTGGGATAATTCCGTCGCCGAGTCAGCCTTCTGGACGATCAAGAAGGAAATGTTCCACCACAGGTTCTTCAGCAGCAGGGTGGCTGCGTGTGCCGCAGTGAAGGAGTGCATCGCGGTTTGGTACAACCGGAAGCGCCCGTATACGGCAAATGGCGGAGTTAGCCCCCAGGCGGTTCTGGACTCGTATCAGGAAAGGGATCCTCTAGCTTTGACGGCTTGAGGAAATGTACAAAAAGATCAAAGTTCGTGTCCCAAAAACTTGACCAGCTCAGGAGCGAGCTCATCCCTTATGAGCTAACAATCGACGACACTGGCAAGATCCAAAACATCGTAGTGAAGGATGATGAGTATCTTGTCTCGCAGTCTGCGGCACTAGCTCTAACTACCGAAGAAGAGGAAATCGAAGTTGCCCCCACTGTCCCTGGCAGCGAGGAGGACAGTGGGGCATTAATCAATCCTCTCCCCCTGAACGTCGCCGAAATGGCGGCTTCAAAGCTTAGTTCGTCCAACAAGACGAAAGTTGCAAACTACGCAATCAAGTGGGCTAAGTCGTACAATCCTGCCTATAAGAGGCACGGCTACGACTGTACTAATTTCGCTTCCCAAGCGCTTTATACAGGTGGATGGAAGAAAATTGAAGGCTACTACAAGAGCAACTCGAAATGGTTTGGCAATGGTGTCATGACCAGCTGGACTTGGAGCGGTGCTGAAAATTTCTATCGTTTTGCCCGGAATGAATCAAAGCGGGCTTCACGTCTTGCCAGTGTCTACAGCCTCGTTCCTGGAGATATCCTTCAGTACAAAACGAACGGTGCCAAGATTAAGAATATGACGCACACCATGGTGACCACTAAGAAAATCAATGGTGTCCCATACCTCTCGTACCACAGCCACGCTACTTTGAATAAGCCCTTCACTCAGCTGAAACCACTGAATGTAACTTGGTACGCGCATAGGATCTAGTCGTACAGCTCATTCGATTTGCAAAGGTCATTTGTGTACGAAAAACGCATCTCAAAGATTATTGCCCCACTACTGCTGTTTCCGCTAGCTCTTTCGGCAGCAGGGTGTTCAGCCGATAGGAAGCAGGCTTGTGACGGAGGAAAACCCGTCAGCGATCCACAGGAAGCAGTTCGAGTACTACTTGAGGCTGCAGAAACAACTGACCATGACAAAGCGTGTTCAGTGATCATGGACAAATTAGACGAAACAGTCATGAACACACAGCTAGCTGCGCTGAAGACCGACATGGATTCGGTAGAAGTCACCTCATCCAACTTCACGATGGTCGAGTTCGAGCGCGGCGGTCCAGCACACTTCTACCATGTGTATGCTGATCAGCCTGATAAGTCCGTGGATCTTACGTTCATGGACGTTGGCAAAGGATCGCGAATAGTATTTGGCGAAAACTACTGAGTCACTACCGTATTATCAAGCCCCGCGATAAGGACGTAGACCCTGAATCTCATTCAGGGTCTGCGTCCTTTCAGCTGATTGCTCATCGATATGAGCAGGGGTCGGTGCTGGTGACCTCGAATATGCCTTTCGGCCGGTGGGGTGAGGTTTTCGGTAATGATGTTGTTGCTTCGGCGATGCTTGATCGTTTGGTTCATCATGCGGAGGTGTTGTCTTTGGCTGGGGATTCATATCGGGTGAAGAACCGTCAGGATCTGCTGCGCAACGCTGAGCAGGTATAGAACAAATTGGGTGTGGAGGGGTCAATTTTCGATTGGCGGTAGGGGGTCAATTTTCAGTTAGCGTTGATAAACTTTGGCTACAAATCCCGCTGTGGGTTCTGAACATGCGAGCATTCCCCGTTCAGGATAGTCGTGGACGTTAGACGCAGGCTAGGTATGCCATGAGGTTCTCGTCCCGTTGAACACCCTGGGTCCTCGCAAGCTCGTCTCCAGGGTGTGTCGGGCGTCCGCTGGCGTGTCCGGTTGGTGGCCCGGACTTCGTCCGGTCTTTTCCTGTTTTTGCTGCTGTCCTTCGGAGTGTACGGGCCACCTCCAAACCCACAAGCCACTCGCTGCGCTTCGGGCGTGCTCCACCAGAAATTCTTGGTCCGCGCTCCTTCGTCGCTTCTTTCGGCCCAAGATTTTCGTGGATTGCGCACCCCTGACGGGTTGATGGGTTTCCGGCTGGCCCCGCTTCATTTCTTTTCGCCAGCAGGCAGAAAACAACCGGGGGAGGGCTTCGACGGGAGGCTGGCAATCTGCCCCACTTTCCGTGAAGCGAAAGGATGCAAAAACCTATGCAGACCACGACCAAAGACAGCCGCGAAACCGTTACCGTCCCGGCAACTGTCGAGCGCGACATGTACGGCGAAATGTATGACTGGATGGAATCGCTGGCCGGTACCGGGTGGTACGAAGTTCCAGGGTGGGGACGCGACGGATGGGACCTGGGATCCTGGCCTTACATCATCTTCGCCGCGACGAAGACGACCGATGAAACCGGGAAGCTGTGCGGATACACCACCTACGTGGAAGGCGACGTAACTGGTCAAAAGAACTAGGCCGTCCGGCAGAACGCTCCGATTATGGACAAGGGGAGCAACAGCTAGGAAGCCTTTTTGGTTTCCTTGGTAGCAAACCAGCCGGGCAAGCTAATCAGCAGCCCCACGACACCAACAATCGCCACCACCCAAAGAGCCGGGGCAGGCCATGAGTCCAGGTTGTTCTCATCCATGATGACCCCCGTAGAATACAGGGCAATCCCGCTGCATACCAAGGCAGTCAAGCTCATCCCGAGGGCCACGGACCATAGGGTTCTTCGATTTGCATCCACTGTCTGCTCCTTCGTATCTCCAGTCAACTGGCGCACTTCCAAGGAAGCTTCTGCTTCCGGAGAATTCTGAATAGTGCGTCAACCCAGAGTACTGTCTCCGATGCCTCTTAGCTGGGTGCCGCAGAGGGAATCCTCGCCCAGAGAAATTTCAACTCCGTGCAGCATTGAGGGTGCGGCGCAATGCTATTGCGAGATGCTGGAATATTCTCGGGCCAGGGGAATTGAGTTTTCATATAGCAGTGCGGGCGGGATTTTTCTTCTTTCGTTCGCGCTCGTAGCGAATCGAAATCGATTCTCTCTGCCTGTTTTAGGGTTGGGTCGTTTGGCCTTGCGTTGCAGTGCTGTGGTTTGCAGATTTTTCGATCTGTGATTGAACGCGTCGAGCACTTCGGGGCCACACCCACGGCATGCCGTGGGCCAATTGCGTCGACCATGGTTCGTCAGAGGTCTTGTTCTTCCTTCGGAATGCTCCGTGCAAAAGTTCAGCGTCGTTGACCAAACCGGCCGATTCCGGGGAATTGCCGCAGAAAAATGGGTGCATGCAACGCAACGTTGCATGCACCCATTTCCTGGAATCTTGGACTCCCTAGGCAAGTACCTGGCGCTTGGAGGAAATGACGCCGGTATTGAATCCAGCCAGGCGCAGGCCGCCGTGGAAGCGGGCGTGCTCGATCTTCACGCAGCGGTCCATGACCACATTCATGCCCGCGGCCTCGGCGCGCCGGGCCACTTCCTCATGCCAGGATCCCAGCTGCAGCCACAGGGTCTTCGCGCCTACGGCCAGGGCCTCGTCCAGCACGGTAGGCAGGTCATCGTGCTTGCGGAAAACCTCGACCAGGTCCGGGGTCTCCGGCAGATCGGCCAGCGACTTGTACACCGGCTGGCCCAGGATCTCATCGAGTACCGGGTTGATGAAATACACCTTGTACTTGGAGGAGGAGAGCAGGTAGGTAGCCACGAAATAGCTGGCGCGCGATGGCTTGTTCGAGGCACCGACAATGGCGATGGACTTGGTGTCGCGCAGGATCTCCAGGCGCTGTGCGGCTCCAGGGCCTTCCCAAGCGGTATCAACGGCAGTCATTAGATTGCTCCCTTCGAAGCGGTTGGCAATGCGCAGGCGGAACCATCATAGGCCGGAGCCTCGAACCCTGCGGCGGAAGCGGCAATCGCTTCCTGCGAAGCGGCAATCGCTTCCTGCGAAGCGGCCAGCGCCTGGTCCAGATCCCAGAGGATGTCCTCGACATCTTCCAGTCCTACCGACAGCCGGATCAGATCTTCTGGCACGCCAGCGGAGACCAGCTGCTCGGCGCTCAGCTGCTGGTGGGTGGTGGAGGCCGGGTGCAGCACCAGGGTGCGGGCATCGCCGATGTTGGCCAGGTGGCTGGCCAGCTGCAGGGCTTCGATGAACTTCGAGCCGGCTTCGCGCCCGCCCTTCACTCCGAAGCTGAAGACCGAGCCGACGCCCATGGGCAGCAGCTCCTTGGCCTGCGCGTGCTGCGGGTGGGATTCCAGGCCGGCATAGTTCACGTAGGTCACACGCTCATCGGCCTGCAACCAGGCAGCGACCTGCTTCGCGTTGGACAGGTGGTTGTCCATGCGCTGCGGCAAGGTCTCCAGGCCCTGCAGCAATTGGAATGCGGACTGGGCCGGCAGAGCCGGTCCGAAGTCGCGCAGCTGTTCGCTGCGCAGCTTGGTCAGGAAGCCGTACTCGCCGAAGTTGTCCCACCAGGAGACGTTGCCGTAGCTGGCAACCGGTTCGGTCATGGTGGGGAACTTGCCATTGCCCCAGTTGAACTTGCCCGACTCGATGACCACGCCGCCCAGGGTGGTGCCGTGGCCGCCGATGAACTTGGTGGCCGAGTGGATCACGATGTCCGCGCCGTGCTCGATAGGGCGCAGGATGTACGGGGGAGTGAGCGTCGAATCGACCACCAGCGGGAGATTGTGGCGGTGCGCCACCTCGGCCAGTCCCTCCAGGTCAGCGATGTCGCCGGACGGGTTGGCCACCACCTCGGTGTAGACGGCCTTGGTATTTTCCTGGATCGCCGCTTCGAAGTCGGCGGGATCATTGGAGTCGATGAAAGTGGTGTTGATGCCGAAGCGGCGCAGCGAGACATCGAGCTGGGTGATGGTGCCGCCATAGAGCTTCGAGGAAGCCACAATGTGGTCGCCTGCCTGGGCCAAGGCCGCAAAGGTGACGAATTCCGCGGCCATGCCCGAGCCGGTGGCTACCGCTCCGATGCCGCCTTCCAGTGAAGCCATGCGCTCTTCGAAAGCCGCTACGGTCGGGTTGCCGATACGCGAGTAGATGTTGCCGTACTTCTGCAGGGCAAAGAGGTTGGCCGCATCGTCAGCGTCCTTGAAGACGAACGAAGTGGTCTGGTAGATCGGTACTGCGCGTGAGCCATGCTCGGCATCGGGGGTGCCTCCGGCATGCAATGCGCGGGTGCGGAATCCAAACTTGTGATCTGCCATGGTGGCTTACGACTCCTTGTCGATTGGGGTTTCGCGGGCACCGCAGGGCGGGTCGCGATCGAGGCAGGAATCCCGGAATCAATGTCGCTTCCTGCTGTGGTCCAACGGGTAGGCGGCTGCATCGTTTCTGGCGGTAGCACCGTAACCACCGGATGTGGCAGGTTGCTGCGGCGTCATCGAACCAGATCTCTCAGCCGCTCGGGATGGTGTAATAATCTTCGCAACATGACCGTTCGTGACCCAACTATGAGTCGTAACGTTGCGTATTGGAGCTGTTATCGGAGATTCTTCGATACCTATTACCCCGGTTAGGCTGGAGTCATGGATACTTCGCTGGCACTGGTGCGACACGGGCAGACCGATTGGAACCTTGCAGGGCGCCTGCAGGGGCGTACCGATATCCCGTTGAACGATACCGGGCGCGAACAAGCTCGCGAGGTCGGGCGCCAGCTGATCGGCCAGAACTGGTCGCTGGTACTTGCTTCGCCCTTGGAACGTGCCCGGGAAACTGCCGCGCTGATTGCCCAGCAGATCGGGGCCGAGACGGGGGACGCCGTTCCGGAACTCATTGAACGCGGCTTCGGCCCGCTGGAAGGCCGGATCATGGCCGAGGTCAGCGAAGCGGAATCGGCTGCTGCCAAGGACCTGCGTGAGCCGCGTGCCCAGATCTTGAGCCGTGCGGTGCCAGCGCTGCTGGACTTGGCCAGCAGGCATGCCGGGCGCAAGGTCATGATTGTCAGCCACGGGGCCACCATGCGCACCATCCGCGACGCATTGGCCGGAACCACGGATCCCCAAGGCGTGGAAAATGGCGAAATGCTCCACCTGGACTTGATCCGCCTTGAGCAGATCGCCAGCGAATTGGATCTGGTGGCATTCTAGGAATCCATGGGTATCTGCGTGAAGGAATTTTTTTCGTTCACGCCTCACAAAATGGTCTCCTCGTACGTTTACATGGTGAGAGGCCATGAAGGCGCAAAATTCCAGGAGAGCCATGCAAGCACCGTTCGAGCGGATAGTCCAGGACTATGGACTGAACGTCCTGCGCGTTTGCCGTGCCCTGCTTGATGAGCATCGCGCGCAAGACGCCTGGTCCGAAACATTCCTCGCCGCGCTCAAGGCGTACCCGCAACTGCCTGAGGACGCCAGTGTCCTGGCATGGCTAGTGCGTATTGCCCGGAATAAAGCCATTGACGAGTTGCGCAGAAGTAAGCCGGAAATCCTCATCGGCCAAGACGTGGACAGCCTGGCCCCATCGGCCCAACGGCCGGATCTGCAGTTGGAAAACCTGCAGCTGTGGCATGAGGTGAACCAGCTTCCTGGCAAGCAGCGGCAGGTGGTGGCCTACCGCTACCTGGGCGGAATGAGCTACGCGCAAATTGCCGGAATCCTTTCCGGCACCGAAGCTGCCGCCCGGCGTTCGGGCGCCGATGGGATCAAGAATCTGCGGGCCCGGATGGATGACCAAGAACTATGGCGGGAGCAGCCATGAACGGAAAAAATTATCGGCAGCAGGCTACGGCCGCTGAAACGCAAATCCTCGAGTCGCTGCAGGGCCGGCTCGTTGAACGGGCCCGTGCACGGGAACTTGTTGATGTTGCCTATCGCGTGGTCGATAGCCCCGTGGGGGCCTTGCTGCTGGCCAGCACCGATGCCGGGCTGGTCCGGGTCGCTTTTGAATCCGAAGGCCATGACCGGATTCTGGAGGTGCTCTCGGAAAGGCTCAGCCCGCGGATCCTGCGCGACAAGTCGAGCTTGGATGGTGCCGCCCGGCAGCTGGAGGAGTATTTCGCGGGCCAGCGGCATGGCTTCGATCTTCCGGTGGACTTGCAGCTCTCCACCGAGTTCCGCCGCCAGGTGCAGCTGGAACTGGGCCATATCGATTACGGGCATACCCTGAGCTACGCCCAGCTGGCGCAGCAGATCGGCAAGCCGAAGGCGGTGCGGGCCGTCGGTTCAGCCTGCGCCACCAACCCGATTCCCATCGTGCTGCCCTGCCATCGGGTGCTGCGCACCGATGGTTCATTGGGCGGCTACCTGGGAGGCTTGGAAACCAAGTCCGAGCTGCTGAAGCTGGAGAACCCGGACTTCGCCAGCGGCGCCGCGACGCTGTTCTGACGGGCAGTTCCCGCATGAAACAAGTGCTGGGCGGCTGCCTCCCTTGCGGGAAGCAGCCGCCCAACACTAATTGCTACGGGCCTGCAGCCCAGCAGCTGCTACTTGCTGCGCAGTTCGAAGCGATCTGCGTCCATGAGCTTGGCCCAAGCGGAGGCGAAGTCATTGACGAACTTCTCCTTGGCATCATCCGAAGCGTAAACCTCGGCCAGTGCACGCAGCTCGGAGTTGGCACCGAACACCAGATCCACGCGGCTGCCGGTCCAGCGGCCATCGGTGGTGGTGTAGGTCTGCTCGTCAGCGGACGGGGTCCATTCCAACCCCAGCTCCAGCAGGTTCGCGAAGAAGTCGTTGGTCAACGCGCCTGGGGTGTCGGTGAAGACGCCCAAGTTGGAGCCGTCCCAGTTATTGCCGATGACGCGCAGTCCACCGAGCAGTACGGTAGCTTCCGGTGCCGAGAGGCCCAGCAGATTCGCGCGGTCGATCAGCAAGTACTCGCTTGGCAGCTTGACGAAGCCCGAGTCGTAGTTGCGGAATCCGTCGGAAACTGGTTCCAGCCATGCGAACTGGTCAACGTCGGTTTGCTCCTGGGTTGCGTCTACACGGCCCGGGGTGAATGGAACCTCGACCTGCTGGCCAGCTGCCAGGGCTGCCTGCTCGACTCCGACGTTGCCGGCTAGGACAACGACGTCCGCGAAGGAAGCCTTGATCCCGGAAGTGGCGTTGAAGTTGTCAACAATCTCTTCCAGCTTGGCAATTACCGGCTTGAGCTGTTCAGGCTGGTTCACGCTCCAGGAGACCTGTGGTTCCAGGCGGATGCGGCCGCCGTTGACGCCGCCGCGCTTGTCCGAGGTGCGGAAGGTCGAAGCGGCCTTCCAAGCCGTGGATACCAGCTGCTGGACGGTCAGTCCCGAATCGTTGATCAGGGCTTTAAGTGCGGCAACTTCAGTTGCACCCAAGGTGGTCTGCGGAGCTGCTGGCAGTGGATCCTGCCAGAGCAGGTCCTCAGCAGGAACCTCTGGGCCGAAGTAGCGGGACTTCGGGCCCATGTCACGGTGGGTCAGCTTGAACCATGCGCGGGCGAAGGCGTCTGCGAACTGGTCAGGGTTCTCCTTGAAGTTCTTGGAGATCGGGCCGTAGACCGGGTCGAAGCGCAGGGCCAGGTCGCTGGTAAGCATGCGTGGCTCGCGGTGTTCCAAGGTCTCGAATGCAGGCTGGACCAAGCCGGCTCCGCCATTGTTGACCGGGCGCCACTGCTTGGCGCCTGCTGGGGATTCGAACAGTTCCCATTCGTAGGCGAAGAGGATGTGGAAGAACTCGTTGTCCCAGCGGGTTGGGTGGTAGGTCCAGGTGACTTCAAGACCCGAGGAGACGGTGTCCGCGCCCTTGCCGGTGCCGTGGCCGTTCTTCCAGCCCAGTCCCTGCATTTCGAGCGGAGCTGCTTCTGGATCCGGGCCGATCTTGTCATCGGCATGCGCGCCGTGGGTCTTGCCGAAGGTGTGGCCACCGGCGATCAGCGCGACGGTCTCCTCGTCGTTCATGCCCATGCGGCGGAAGGTTTCGCGGATGTCTACGGCCGAGGCCAGCGGATCCGGATTTCCGTCAGGACCCTCAGGATTCACGTAGATCAGGCCCATCTGCACTGCTGCCAGAGGAGCATCCAGGTCTCGCTTGCCGGTGTAGCGTTCGCTGTCCAGCCAGACCTTTTCAGGGCCCCAGTAGACATCGTCATCTGCTTCCCAAACGTCCTTGCGGCCGCCGGCGAAACCGAAGGTCTCGAAGCCCATGTCTTCCAGAGCCACATTGCCAGCCAGCAGGATAAGGTCGGCCCAGGAAATCGACTGGCCGTACTTCTTCTTCACTGGCCACAGCAGGCGGCGAGCCTTGTCCAGCGAAACGTTGTCAGGCCACGAGTTCAGCGGAGCGAAGCGCTGCTGGCCTGCGCCGCCGCCGCCACGGCCGTCGTGCGAGCGGTAGGTGCCTGCGGAGTGCCAAGCCATGCGGATGAAGAACGGGCCGTAGTGGCCGAAGTCTGCTGGCCACCAGTCGTGCGACTGGGTCATGATTTCGGTCAGGTCGGCTTTTACTGCCGACAAGTCGAGGGCATTGAAGGCTTCAATGTAGTCGAAGTTCTCGTCCAGCGGGTTGGAAACCTGCTGGTTCTTGGCCAGAATCCTCAGATTCAGCTTATTCGGCCACCATTCGGTGTTGGCATTGCCCTGGGTAGGGTGAATTCGACCCGCGCCGCCAACTACTGGGCACTGACCTGCAGTCATCTCAGACATGTGCTCTTTCCTTCCGGATTGTTTAGGGTTTATCTGGTTTTATCCATCGCACAGCAGCTGCGCTGATGACGATGGCAAATCTAGGGGTTTACTTAGACAGCAACTATGCGTTCGCAGCCTGGCAACCCGGGCAGGTGCCCCAATAGATCACTTCGGCTTCATCAATGCTGAACCCGTGGTCATTGGAAGCATGCAGGCACGGGGCGCCGCCGACAGCGCAGTCGACGTCCGCCAGCTTTCCGCACTGGCGGCACACCACATGGTGGTGATTGTCGCCAACGCGGGCTTCATAGCGGGCGGTATGGCCCTGTGGCTGTATCTGCCGAATGACACCCAGCTTCGTGAAGAGCCTGAGTGAATCGTAGACAGCTTGGTGCGACACATTGGGGTGATCTTCACGGACAGCCGAAATGATGGTTTCGGTATCCGCGTGCGGGTGCGCCGCGACGGCGGAAAGTACCGCAACGCGCGGTTGCGTGACCCGCATCGATGCCGCCTTCAGCACCTGCTCGATCCCTGCCTGTGATGTCATGTACCCAGCATGCCTGCTTATTTTGAATCAGTCAAGATAAGTTCCAGTGTATTTCACGTTAAAAGTTGGTGGACCCCGGTTCGCTGGTTGAATCAATGGCTCATTAGTAAGTATTCCGTAACTGACATGTTCAGGCGTGACGTGCTTCCGGGGAGAAAAATTGCGGAATCATAGAGATTTCACCAGAAATAGGAAAGGCAATAATGGGCGATTTTGACTCCAAGAATATTTCCGGTCATTTCATGATTTCGCGGGGGCAAGGAGTGGAAAACTCCATGGGGCGAGGAAGCTCACATGGATGGTGATGCCAGCGTAAACAACGTGATCCTGGGGCGGAGGGGGTCCGAAAATGGCGAGAAATCAAGGAACAGATTTGACCCTTGATGAGATGTCGACCATGCTGGAAAAGGCCCATTTTGGGATTTATCGTGTCAAATTCGTGCTAAATCGGGTCAACTCGCAGAAATAATTTGCGGGATATTAGCGGAGAATAGCTGTTTCTTTCAGGCTGCTCCAACGCTAGATTTAGACACAACGGACCGACACCCGAAAAGCAATTCGCAATCAATCACACTGCATGGCGATCGTTTACTCGAGAGGCGATGGCTCGGCAGATTCCGCCCGGATCTTCTCCGCGGGATCTCACCAGTGAAGGAAGAACGCAATGAAGCAGACGGATCAATCAATCGTAGACCTCGTCGAGGAACTGCATTCAGTTCGTCACAGACGACCTAAGAAGTACTCACTTTCCGGTACGGATTACTGGGTATTCGGAATTGCCGGCGTTCTAGCGCTGGCATTTATCATTTGGGGTTTCGCTACCCCGGAAGGGCTGGGCAAGGCCTCCAGTGCGGCCCTTGATTGGGTTATCACCAACACTGGCTGGCTTTTTGTCATCGCTGCCGCGGTTTTCGCGGTCTTCGCCATCGTCGTAGCGGCCAAGAACTTCGGACGCATCCCGCTGGGCAAGGACGGCGAGACGCCAAAGTTCTCCACGGTCTCGTGGATCTCGATGATGTTCGCAACCGGCATGGGCATCGGCTTGGTCTTCTACGGCGTAGGCGAGCCGCTGTACTTCTACATGTCGCCTCCTCCGGGAACGGTGGAAGGTTCCACCAGTGATGCCCTGAGCACCGCCATGGGCACCACGCTCTTCCACTGGACCCTATTCCCATGGGCCATGTACGCCATCGTTGGCTTGGGCATGGCTTACGGCAGCTTCCGGCTGGGACGCCCCCAGCTTTTCTCAGCCATGTTCAGCTCGATCTTCGGCGACCGCGCCATCCATGGTTGGGGCGGGCGCACCATCAATATCCTGGCCATCATCGCCACCCTCTTCGGCTCGGCTTGTTCGCTGGGTCTGGGCGCATTGCAGATTGGCGGCGGCATCCAGGCCACCGGGATGATGGAGAAGGTCGGCTCCGGCGTTCTGGTTATCATCATTGGCATTCTGACGGCATTGTTTGTCGCTTCTGCCGTTTCCGGCATCGAGCGAGGTATCCAGTGGTTGTCCAACACCAACATGGTATTGGCATTGATCATCGCATTGATCGTTTTCATTGGCGGCCCAACTCTGTTCATCCTGAACGTCATTCCCAATGCCATTGGCGCTTTCATCGGCGACTTGCCGGAGATGGCTTCGCGTACGGCTGCCGGCGATGGCGCAATGTCTGATTGGCTGTCCTCGTGGACTGTCTTCTACTGGGCATGGTGGATCTCTTGGAGCCCATTCGTAGGCTTGTTCATCGCCCGCATTTCCCGTGGCCGCACTATTCGCCAGTTCGTCACCGGCGTGCTGCTCGTTCCATCCAGTGTCACCCTGATTTGGTTTGCAATCTTCGGCGGTGGCGCAATCGGTATTCAGGAACGCGCTGAACGCTCCGGGGAAACCGGGGAAAAGCTGGCCAGCATTGTTGACGGCGTACCAGATATCGACTTCGATTTGATCCTCTTCGACATGCTTGGGCGCCTCCCGCTGTCGGGCTGGATGGCTACCGTGCTGATGGTCGTCACCGTGCTGCTGATTGCAATCTTCTTCGTGACCGGCGCAGACTCGGCCTCGATCGTGATGGGTGCGCTCAGCGAACGCGGCGCTGAAGAGCCATCCAAGAAGGCCGTGATCTTCTGGGGCGTGGCCACCGGCGCTGTGGCCGCGGTGATGCTGCTGGCTGGCGGCGATCATCCGGCGGAGGCATTGACCGGGCTGAAGAACATCACCATTGTTTCGGCGCTGCCATTCGTGATTGTGATGCTCCTGCTCTGCGTGGCGTTGTGGAAGGACCTGAGCAAGGATCCGCTGGTGCTTCGCGGCAAGGTGGCTCGAAAGGTCCTGGAGCAGTCCGTGGGCCAAGCGGTTGACCGCCATGAGGGCAGCCAGTTCAGCTTGATGACCACCGAAATTCCTTTGGTCAGTGCCGAGGGCAAGGCCTCCGAAGGGAAGCTCTTCGCCACCGAAGCCGCCGCTGACCCGGTGCAGGACGGCAAGAACACTGCGGCCGATGGCCAGAGCCAGAAGCCAACGTCCGGGGATTCCTAACCGGCAAATCAAATGAAGCTTCTTCCCCCGCCGGGGAAGAAGCTTCATTTGTTTAACCCCAAGGGGCCTGGGAGCAGCGATTAGCCGCGCGCGCGGCAGATCGCGTTGATCTCCGGAATGCACGGCTCATTCTGCAGGCTCGTTGTGTCGCCGAGCGTGGTGCCCTCGAACAGCTGGGTGAGCAGGCGGCGCATGATCTTGCCCGAACGGGTCTTGGGCACATCTGGAACCAAGACGATTTCCCGCGGCTTGGCAATCGGGCCGATCTGCACCGCGACGGTATTGCGGAGTTCAGCAATGAATTCGGCCTGCCGTGCAACGAGCTGCTCGTCAGGCGACTCGGCAACCAGGGTCTTGTCCAGCGGTACCACGAAGGCGGTTGCAGCGTGTCCGGTCTTGGAATCCGGGGTGGGGCAGACGCCGGCTTCCACCACGCCGGGGTGGGTGACCAATGCCGATTCGATTTCAATGGTGGAAAGCCGATGGCCGGAAATATTGATCACGTCATCGGTGCGGCCCAGGATGTAGATATCGCCGTCCTCATCGAAGCGGGCACCGTCGCCAGCCAAGAACCAGCCCTGCTCTACGTATTGTTCCCAGTAGCTGGTGTAGTAGCGCGTCGGGTTGCCCCATACGGTACGGGCCATCGACGGGCCAGTGCGCGTGATGACAATATTGCCCTGCTGGTTGGCCGGCACGCTCAGGCCGCCATCGTCGACAATGTCCACCGAGATGCCCGGCAGCGCGCGTGCGGCGCAGCCTGGCTTGAAATGTCCATCGGTCGGCAGGGGGGAAAGCACGGTCGCGCCGGATTCGGACTGCCACCAGGTGTCAACCATCGGCAGTCCTGCTTCGCTGTCCCGGCCGATCTGCTGGCGGAACCATTTCCATGCCTCGGGATTGACGGCTTCACCCACAGTGCCGCCGATCTTCACCGAGGACAGATCGTATTGAGCGGGGATGCCGTCCGGGAACCAGCCCATCAACGAGCGGACCAAGGTGGGAGCGGTGTAGTAGCTGGTGACCTTGTAGCGTTCAATGACCTCGAAGTGGCGGCCCGGGTGCGGGGCGTTGGGGACGCCCTCGTAGATTACCTGGGTGACGCCATTGGCCAACGGGCCGTAGATCTCGTAGGTATGCGCGGTGACCCAGGCGAGGTCGGCGGTGCACCAGTGCACGTCCTTGGCGCGCTGGGATTCGTCCGGGTTGGCGAACAGCAGGTTGTAGCTGGTGGCCGCCTGCGTCAGGTACCCGCCGGTAGTGTGAACCAAGCCCTTTGGCTGGCCGGTGGTTCCCGAGGTGTACATGATGAACAGCGGTGTTTCCGCATCGAATGCCTGCGCGTGGTGCTCGGTGGACTGGGTATCAACCACCTCATGCCACCAGATGTCGCGGCCTTCGGTCCACGGGATTTCGTCGCCGGTGCGGCGGATAACCAGGACCTTTTCGATTTCGTTCTCGCCGGCAACGGCCGCATCGGCGTTGCCTTTGACCGGAACCGAAGTGCCGCGGCGGAACTGGCCGTCGGTGGTGACCAGGACCTTTGCCTTGGTGTCCTCCACGCGGAACCTCAGCGCCTCGGCGGAGAACCCGCCGAAGACCAGCGAGTGGATGGCGCCGATGCGGGCGCAAGCCAAGGTGATGACAATTGTTTCAATGAGCACCGGCAGGTAAATGACCACGCGGTCGCCCTTCACCACACCCAGGGATTCCAAGGCGTTGGCTGCCTGGGAGACCCGCTCCTGCAAATTCTTGTAGGTGACGGCTACCCGGTCACCGGGCTCGCCTTCGAAATACAGTGCGACCTTCTGGCCGCGTCCCGCAGCTACATGGCGGTCGGCGCAGTTCACTGCGGCGTTCAGCTTGCCGCCGAGGTACCAAGAAATTTCCGGTCCGCGCTTGGCATCCGGATCGGCCGGAATGATGCGGCTGGTGGTGTGCCACGGGGTGTCCCAATCCAAGAGGTTCGCCGCTTCGTCCCAGAATTCCTGGCGTGCTGCCTCTGAAACTTGAGTTGAGGTTGTTGCCAATTCGGTGGTCATCGCAAACTTTCTTTGGTGAGGGGTAGTTTTGTCAGCGGGTACTAGCTGGTCCGGTTTCAGGTCCAGCGCTTGATAGCCCAGCGTTCTGCTATCGACAGCAGGGCATCGGTGATCTTTCCAAAGACGGCCAGCAGCACGATGGTCATGATTAGGCGGTCCAATCGGCCGTTGTTCTGCGAGTCGGTGAGCAAGAAGCCAAGGCCCATTGACGCGCCGAGGAGTTCGGCTGCGACCAGGAAGAGCCAAGCTTGGGCTAGTGCCAAACGCAGTCCGGAGAAGATCGAAGGGACCACTGCGGGCAGCTGGACGGTGCGCAGCAGCTTCAATCCCTTCAACCCGAAGGCGCGGGCTGCTTCGACCAGGTGGGCATCGACATGGCGCAACGCCAAGGCGACGGTGGTAAAGACCGGGAAGAAGGCACCAATGATCACGAGTGTGACCTTGGAATCTTCACCCATTTTCATCCAGAGCACCAGCAGCGGAACCCAAGCCAAGGAAGGGACTGCACGCAGGGCGCTGATGCTCAGTCCCAGAAATGCATCTGCCAATTTGGACAGCCCGACAAGCGCACCCAGCGCCAAGCCCAGCAATGATCCGAAGGCGAAACCGAGAAGAACACGCTGAGTGGAGATGCCGATGTGCTTTCCGAGTTCGCCATCCTGGAAGAGCTCAATGGCAGCAGAAACCACTGAACCCGGAGTTGGCAGTGTCCACGGAGCAACGATTCCGGTAACGGTGACAAATTGCCACACAGCCAGGGTGGTCAGCGGCAAGATAAGCGCAAGCAGCCATTTCGGGGCACGCAGGATCGTTGCGGCCATGCTGGCCTTCTGCTTGGCAGGTGTTTGGCTTCCGCGGGTTCCAGCCACGTTAGTGGGGCTCATGGCTGGTTACTCTCCGGAGATCTTTGTTGCGTCTGCCTTGACGGCAAACTGGTCATCGATGAGGGTTTCCAGAGCTTCATCAACGGATTCCTGCTCCGAGACATCGCCGCTAGCGACCAGCGTGGGAGCAATCTTGCTCAGGACTCCAGTGAATTTGGCGTCGGGAACTGCCGGAACGTCCAGATTGGAGCGTTCCTCAATGACGGTGGCAGCAACTCCTGGTTCGAGCCCTGCTACGTCGGCCAGGATTTCTGCGGTTTCCTCGGGATGGTCAGCTGCCCAGCCACGAGCCTTTTCGTAGGCATCGACAACGAGCTGGGCGAGTTCGGGGCTCTGCTCAATGAAGTCTTCGCGAGCGTTCAGCGCACCGTAGGTGTTGAAATCCAAGTTCCGGTAAACCAGTTGCGCGCCGTCTTTTTCGGCAGCGGCCATGATCGGATCCAAACCGCTCCAGGCATCAACCGAGCCGTTGGCCAGGGCGGTACGTCCATCGGCATGCTGGAGGTTCTGCAGCTTGATGTCAGCTTCACTCAAGCCCGCGGATTCCAGCGCCTGCAGCAGGAAGAAGTATGGGTCGGTGCCCTTCGTAGCGGCCACGGTCTTGCCAGCGAGATCTTCAACGGACTCGATTTTCGAGTCCTTATCCACTACCAGGGCCGCCCATTCCGGCTGCGAATACAGTGCGATGGTCTTGATGGGTGCACCGTTCGAACGGTTCAGGAGCGCAGCGGAACCGGCTGTGGAACCAACATCGATTGCGTCGGCGCGAAGAGCTTCATTGGCCTTGTTGGAACCAGCGGACTGGATCCATTCGACATTTACGCCCTGCTCCTTGGCGGCTGCTTCCAGCCATCCTTTTTCCTTGAGCACCAGGCTCAGCGGGTTGTATGTGGCAAAGTCGATGGACAGGGTCTGGCCATCCGAGGAGGCTGTAGCGTTTTCGCCAGCACAGCCGGTCAGGGCAATTGCGCCAACGATCAAGGCGGCGGCGGACAATGCAGTGCGGCGGGTGAGACGGTTCAAAAGCATGGAGAATCCTAGAATTGTGCGTGCAAGCGGTGTAGGTGAAATGGCAAAGGGGACGAATGGTTCGGGACCCACGGCGTGGCCGGGACTAGTGGTTGGTTGGGTCGACGCCGAGCAGGCGCAATAGGTGCAGGCGATCTGCAACGAACTTTTCATCGGTATGCCGGCGTGGATGCCCAGCTGAGATGGACAGATCTTCGATGACGCCCGCTGCACTATGCCCAGCGCCTCGCCCCAGAACAATCACGCGGTCAGCCAGAGTCAACGCCTCGTCCACATCATGGGTCACCATGAGAACGGTGGTGGGGAACGATGCGTGAATCGAGAGCAGCAGATCCTGCATCTTCAAGCGTGTCAGCGCATCGAGGGCGCCGAAGGGTTCATCAAGAAGCAATACACCCGGGCGCCGAGCCAGCGCGCGAGCCAGCGAAACCCGCTGCGCCATGCCTCCGGAGATCTCGCGTGGGCGCAAGCTGGCTGCATGGCTCAGACCGGTCAGCTCGATCAACTCCTCGATCAGCGCGTTGCCGGAGCGCTTATCGGTTTCCGGTGCCAGGCCCAGTGCAATGTTCTGGCGAACCGAGCGCCATGGCAGCAGCCGGGACTCCTGGAAGGCAACGGCGCATAACTCGTTGATGCCGGTGACCTCGCGGGTGCCGGTGCGAATGGTGCCGGTGGTGGGGTGGTCCAAGCCCGATACTGAACGCAGCAGCGTGGATTTTCCGCAACCGCTGGCTCCAAGAATGGCCACGACTTGACCTGCTGGAATTTGCAGGTTGATATCGGCCAGGACGGTGCGGCTTTCCATCTTGGTGGTGAAGGTCCGCGACACGTTGCTGAACTGCACGTCCAGGGCGCTTGAAGCTGAGGCAACGGAAGCTGCCTCGGGCGCTGCAAAGGAAAGAGTCATGTTCATCTCCATCGGTCCTGGCGGTAGCACCGGCCTGCAGAGCAAAACTCCAAAGGTGGTTGCTGCGGCGTCGTGGAGCCAGATCTCTCAGCCGCTCGGGATGGGTCGTAATTCATTTGTAACGGTAATAAACCGGTGATTCCAACCCGCGAAGTCACATTTCGTCCCAGTGCCGGAAGTGCCCATCTTCAAATTTCACAGCCTAATCCGTGTCCTGCCGAAGATGAGTTGCAAAGTTTTGCTTAATGTCGAGCAAACCGGCCTGCAATAAAATAAATAACGAAATTTCTGGGCAATGTGACGTAGTTGTCGAAGATTTTTTCATATTACGCAAGATTTGCGTTCAAATCGTTCGACTCGTTGTAATGGACACGTAACCATCCCGAGCGGCCGAGAGATCTGGCTCGTTGACGCCGCAGCAACCACC
>NZ_PCPZ01000007.1 GCF_002979865.1 Arthrobacter sp. MYb214 | reverse complement strand
GTCCGCGAATCCTACGCACAGGTGATCACCTACCTGAACAAGGTCGGGCTATCGGCCCGGGATCCTTTCGAGTGCCCGATGATCTCCGGTTACCGCGTCAGCGCATAGTTCAGGCTGAAGCAGCAAAGAGCTAGGATCCCTTGCCACCAAAGGCAAGGGTTCCTAGCTCTTTCCCGTCTGCGTCAAGGACAAGCATCTTTTCGCCGTCCTCCAGCTTGGCGGAGGCAGCGCGCGAGAGCCAGTCATCCACGCCTTCGCAGAACATCTTGGTCGAAGCCAGCGCGGCGAATTCCAGGTCTTCGGATGCGCTCCAGGTACCGGCGAGGCGGTTGCAGCCATCGCTGCCGGTGATCTTGCCGTCTTCGGCAAGCTCCAGCCACGGCTGGCCTTGCTCCTTGCTGCCCCACAAGCCGACCGGATCCTGGAGTATCACGCTGGTCTCGCTTTCAGTTGGCTGGCTGGCGCCCGGCTCGCCCGGGGTCGCCCCGCAGGCGGCAACACCAAAAGCCAAAGACAGTGCCGCGGTGCGCAGGAAGAATCGCTTCATATCCCCCAGCCTAGGTCTTCGGCCCACCCGCTGGCCAGTACCGGATTACGGCTGGGAGTCTACTGGCTGGGTAGGCTCCTTCGGCCCGACAACCTCGATTGCCCCGGTCACCGTACGCTGCACGCCGGTGCTGACGGGAACGACTTCTTCGGCAACTGGCTTGCTGCGGGCAGCATGGCTATGGCGCAGATCAAGGATACCGACCAGCAAGGTGGCCAGGACCAAGAGGGAAATGGCAGCGAATGAGAGCGCCATGGCGATCGAGTACCCGGCTACGTGGTTCATGCCGTAGAAGACAGCGGTAATCACCGCAATGCCCACCGCAGTGCCCACGCGCTGGGAAGTCTGCATCAAGCCGCCGGCACTGCCGGAGTTGGCCACGGGAACTTCCATGAGGGTCAGCGCCTGGTTAGGCGAAATAATGAAGCCCTGGGCTACGCCGATGAAGGCCAGCGAAAGCAGCATCCACCAGATGTTCAGCAGCCCGCGATCCTCCAGGACCACCACGGCAATGGTGGCCAGCAGGCCGAACAGGGCGCTGAGAATGCCGCCGATGACCATTTTTCGCCCCACGGTCATGACATAGCGTCCGGCGATGTCGGAGCTGAAGGCGGAGAGCAGGGCCGCGGGAAGGCAGATCAGCCCTGCCTGCAGGGCACTGAAACCCTGGGATTGCTGGACGTAAATGGCCACCAGCACCCAGACGCTGGAAACACCCATGAAGTACAGGCCCGCAATGAGCGTGCCGTTGGTGAAGCTGCGGATCTTGAACAGGGCCAATTCCACCATTGGTTCGCGCCCGAGCTTCTTGTACTTCTTCTCCCACCAGACCCAGAGCACCATGACCAGCACTGCCAAGGCCAGCAGCGACCAGAGCCATGGGGTTTCGCGGCCCTGGACGAATGGCAGGAGCAGGGCGAAAATGCCAACCGCCAGCAGGAGGCCGCCAACCGGGTCCAGATCCACCTTGCCCGCTGGCTTGTTGAACAGCGGCTTGGGCAGCCACAGCAGCGCCAGGACAATAGCCAGCACGCCGACCGGGACGTTGATCAAGAAGGTGGCGCGCCAGCCGGCGTCTTCGCCAAACCAGTTGATCAGCAATCCGCCCAGCACCGGCCCAATAGCTACCGAGAAGCCGACGGCGGTGCCCAGCAGCCCGTAGGCCCGGCCACGGGCCGCGCCACGGAAGTGCTGCTGGATCATGCCCATCACTTGGGGGTTGAGCAGGCCCGAGCCAACGCCCATGATGAAGCGGGCAATGTTCAATACCAGTGGATCCGCGGCCAGCCCTGCGAGGATGCTGGCGGCTGTGAAGATCGCCAAACCCGCCACGAACATCACGCCACGGCCCAGCAGGTCGCCGGCGCGTCCGGCAGCAACCAGAACCACGCCGAAGGTCAGCGCATATCCGGCCAATACCCACTGCAGGTCCGCTTCGGTGGCATGCAGGGTGGAACCGATGGCAGGAAGAACCACGTTGACGATGCTGACCGAAACCAGCGACATGAACATCGCTGCCAGCAGCACGCCCAGCAATCGCCATCGCGCTCCGGCCGAGAGTTCTTCAGCAATTGGTACCGGATGCTGCTTGCTCTGGGACATGGGCCAACTTTCAAACGAATTCCAGGCCGCACAATCCTGCGGTCCTTCAACCTACAGCGTTGGCCAGCTGGCTAATATTCCCTGTCGAGGTGCTTATTTCACTCTTTGTGGTCTTCGGCGGCCCGGTTGAGCTCGAGCATCTGCGCAATAGCCAGCAACCGCAACTCGACGACTTCCCCGAAAAGGTCATCGCTGTCCTGCTGCGGCAGCTCGAGCGCTTGGCGTGCCAGCGGTGTCGGAACTTCCGGGTAGGCGTCAAGCAATTGGACCGGCACCAGCGAGCTCACGTAGTCCGGGCTGTCCTTCGAGCGGCGGTCATAGTAGTAATCCACATGCATCACGAAACCCAGGACATCCCGTTCCAGGGCGCGGACCATGGCCACTGCCTGCTTGAGCGTCAGGCCGATATCCACGAAGAAGGCGAGGATCCGTTCCATCAATTCATTGCGGAACGGGCCGGGCTCCACCTTGAGCTTTTCGTCGAGCGTCAATTGCGAGGCCCGGGGGTAGGCCCGGTAGGCCCGGCGCGTCGCGTTGTACGCTTCGGTCACCCCGAGCTTCCAGTCGTTGCAGTCGAACTCGATCAGCGGATTGATCGAGATGAAGCGCCCCACCGCCAGGTTGATGACTTCTTGGCGATCCGCCACGTAGTTGTACAACGCCCGCGGGGTGACATTGAATTCGGCCGCAAGACGGTGCATGGTCAGCGCGTCGTAGCCCTCGGCACCGGCGATTTCCAGAGCCTTCTGGGCCAGCTGCTCTTTGCTCAGGGACTGGAATTCAGAGTCCTTGCGCGGGCGTCCGCGACCACGTTTTGTCGGTTCAGGAGAGGAATTTTCCTTATTCTCGGCCATGTCACGAGGATATACGCATTTTCTCTGTAAATTCCCATTAAGCGCCTACAAGTATTGAAACTCCTAAAACAGGGCCAGCAATTTCCTGGCTCGTTCGTGCCACATGCCGGCAGCTAGCGCGAGATGTCCTACGGCGAAGCTCATGCTGCCAGCCAGCCACGGCCAGGCCAGGACCGCCCCGTAGGTTCCTGGCAGCGCAGCGACGAATCCAGCGGCCATCACCAGCAGGCCAGCTGCGACCAGCGCAATATGAGCCAGCTTCCAGCGGAAGGGCAACAGCATCGCCAGCACGGCCAGCAGCGCGGCCGGAGCCAGGATCAGCCATGGCGCAGCGCTGAAGCTGGCCAGGCCTTGGTAGCTGGCATACCCCAGGACCAGGATCAGCAGCACCGCCGCGCACACCAGCCAGCCGGGCCCGGGGCTTGCCATGGAACCGCGCATCATCAGCAGCGGGGTGAAAACCTGTGCCCAGAGCAGCACGGTCACCGGAATGAAAAAGAGCGAGAGCTGTCCGCCACCGGCCGCGCAGATAACGGTCATGATCACAGCCCCGACGATGTGGATGGTGGTGCCGGCACTATTGGGCAGCCACAAGGGAACCAGGCTGAGGATGACCGGAATGAACGCCAGCCAAATCAGCTGGGATCCGATCAGCAATTCGAGTTGCCCCAGCAGCCCGGCAACTCCCCCGGCAACAAAGCCGAAGCTCTGTTCGTTGGCCAAGGCGGCTTGCGGCGGGGCGAAAAGCACCACCATCAGGGTCAGCAGTGCGAGAGCGAAAATTGGCCACGCCAGAATACGCGTCAAGAAGTACTTGCCGCTGCCCACTTCCAGGGCTTCGGGCTCATGGCGTTCGAATTTGAGCGCGCGCGAGGCAGGCTCGCCGAGCAAGCGGATCAAATCGCTCTTGCGGCGACCGCCGCCAGGCAGGCGGAGAATCTCCTGCTTGGTGGTTTCAATGACTTCGTTGCGTTCTTGCAAAGACAAGAAATCCAGCGCACGGCGAAGTTGCTCCAGGTAGTTGCGGGCGGCGCGCGGCAAGTAGGGCTTCATGCCTTTTACTCTACGTGCTCCGGCCCATGGGCTGACGCAGGCAAAATGGGGCAACGCCAGTGGCGTTGCCCCATCTGCCCGAAGCGGTCAGTTGCTGCGGGCTACTTGCCTGCGCCGGCGGTCAGGCCGCCGACAATGTACTTCTGCAAGAACAGGAACAATGCCATCACCGGGATCGCTGCCAGTACCGCACCGGCAGCGAAGACCGACCAGTTGGAGGTGAATTCCTCCGAGACGTAGGAGTACAGTCCCACAGCCAGCGTCTGGTTCTCCGGGGAGACCAGGATGACCGAGGCGATCACGAAGTCCGAGGTGCTGGAGATGAAGGACAGCAGGCCCACGACGGCCAGGATCGGTGCCACCAGGCGCAGGATCATGGTGAAGAAGATGCGGGCATGGCCAGCACCATCGATCTTCGCCGCTTCATCGATTTCCACCGGAATGGTGTTGAAGAAGCCGTACATCAGATAGGTGTTCACACCCAGTGCCCCGCCCAGGTACACCATGATCAATGCGATCTGGTTATCGATGCCCAAGACCGGGAAGACATCTCCCAGCGAGGTGAGCAGGATGAAGATCGCCACTACGGCCAGCAACTGCGGGAAGATCTGCACAATCAGCAAGCTGACCAGGCCCACGCGGCGGCCGGTGAAGCGCATCCGCGAGAAGCTGTAGGCAGCCAAGGCGCCGAGGAACACCGAAGCGGCCGCCGTGGTCAGGCCGATCACCAAGGTGTTGATGAACCAGGCGCCGAAGGGACGCTGCTGATTCTGGAACAGCTCCACATAGCTGTTGAAGCCGATGGTGGTGAACAATCCGTTGGAAGACAGCAGGGTTCCATTGGGGTTCAGCGAGGCCGAGAGCACGTAGAGCAGCGGGAAGGCCGCATAGATGCACAGGGCCACGCCGATCAGGTGGCGCCAGCCGGTGGAGGCGAACCATTTGCCCAGGCCCTGGCGCCCCGCGCGTCCCTTGGGTGCGCCGGCTACCGGCCTGCCGGTGATTTCGGTGCTCATTAGTTCAGCTCCTCCAGTGCCTTGGTCTGCTTGAAACTGATAATCGAGATGATCGCGACGATCACGAAAATGATGATGGAGAAGGCGCTGGCCAGCCCATAGTCGCGCTGGGAGCCAACGAAGGCCACCTTGTAGACCATGGAGATCAGGATGTCGGTGGATCCCACGTTCAGTCCTGCATCCTGCACGCGCGGCCCGCCTTCGGTGAGCATGTAGATCACGTTGAAGTTGTTGAAGTTGAAGGCGAAGGAGCTGATCAGCAGCGGAGCCACCGAGACCAGCAGCAGCGGCAGCTTGATCAACCGGAAGATCTGGAACGGCTTCGCCCCGTCGATGGTGGCCGCTTCGGAGAGTTCATTCGGAATGGACTGCAGCGCCCCGGTGCAGACCAGGAACATGTACGGGAATCCGAGCCACAGATTCACCCAGAGCACGGAGAACTTCGCCAGCCACGGGTCGGTCAGCCAAGGGATCTGCGCTCCGCCCAGGAGCACCTGGTTGACGAACCCGAAGTCGCGGTTGAGCATGCCGGCCCAGACCAGCCCGCCCAGGAACGCAGGGAATGCGTAAGGCAGGATCGAGATGACGCGGTAGACCTTCCGCCCCTTCATGCGCATGTCGTTGAAGACAATCGCCAGGAACAGCCCGAGGAAGAAGGTGGTCGCCACCGACAGGAAGGCGAAGGCGAAGGTCCACACGGTGACAGAGAACAGGGCGTTGCGGATCGAGGAATCGGTGACCGCACGGGTGAAGTTCTCGAAGCCCACGTTGATGGACCAGCCGGGCATCAGCTGCGAGCCGTCCTGCGCGGTATACGCGCCCACGCCGGTGTCCCGGTACACCACGCCGGTCTTCTGATCGGTCATGGTGTCCGCGGCTTCATCATGCTTGATGGAGGAAGTGTACTGGTAGGCGGTGCGGCCATCGCTGGTGCGCAAGGTGCCATCTGCCGGGTTCTCGGTGAATGGAACGGCCAGCGAGGTGACTTCCTGCTGGCGGCCCAGCAAATCGGCGAAAGCCAGTTCGGAGTAGTCCCCCAGGCCAGCGGGGTCTACCGGGGCGAAAGGATCATCCGCATCGCCGAGCAGCTGCTGGCCATCGCGCTCAATGAGCATCGCCAGCCCGTCTTGCCCCTCGAGGATGGACACCGGGTAGCCGGCTGATCCCTCGACGCGGTTCTGGTTGGATTGCAGCAGCGCGCTGATCGCGTCATCCTTATCCGAGTTGTGCCCCGAACCGTAGTTGGTGAAGGCGATATACCCGGTGTAGCCGATCACGAAGACCTGGAAGATCAGCAGGAAGATGGTGCCCGGCAGCAGGTACTTTGCCGGCAGCCATCCGCGCTTGAAGTAGACCACGTTGATCAGCACGGTAATGGCCGCGATCACCGCGGCGATCGCCCAGGCTTCGCGCCCCAGTGCGGTGAAGACCGCGAAGAGCGCGGTCGCATCGACGATCGCCACCAGGATGATCTTGGCGAGCATGGCGCCAGTGGAGGTACTGGTGGCGTTGGCGAAGCGCCTGGCTGCCGGTGACAGCTTGGGCTTCGTCTCCTCGGTGCCGGGTTGCGGCCCTTGGCGGGCGGTCTTTGTCATCTTCCAGATGTCCCTGTCGATCAAGTGCAGTTAGCGCTGGTGAATTGCAGGCGCTGGGGCCCGGAGGAGTTCCTCCCGGCCCCAGCGCCCATCGTTGTGCCTGGTGGCAGGCGTTCCTACTTCGAGATGGCCTTTTCGATGTCCGAGGTCATCTGCTTCCAGCGCTTGGCCGGATCAGCCTTGCCGGTGATGATCTCGGCCTCGGCTACGCCCCAGAACTCCCATACGGCAGCCATTTCCGGGATGTTCGGCATTGGCACGCCGTTGGCGCCGACCTCGCCGAAGGCAGCGATGGTTTCATCGGCCTTGGCCGCTTCGAATGCCGCCTTGTTTGCCGGCGGGCGGTTGCCTACCTCGTACAGTTCGGTCTGGACTTCTTCGGTGCCGATGTAGTTGGTCAGGAATTCGGTAGCGGCCAGCAGGTTCTCGGTCTTCGCGGAAACGAAGAAACCCTGCACGGCGACGAATGGCTGGGCCTGCTCGCCACCGGCCGATGGAATCGGGTCGATTTCCAGGTTGATTTCAGCTTCTTCTACTGCTTCCACGTTCCATGGACCGGTCAGGAAGAATGGCGAGTCGCCGGAGACGAACTTCTCCTTGGCAATGTCCCCGTCGAGGCTGGTCTTCAGGTTGCCTTCTTCGCCCTCTTCAGCCAGCCACTTGGCGAATTCGATGCCGCCCTCGTTGCCGATCTGCAGATCTGCCGGGTCATAGGCGCCCGTATCATCGGTGCCGAACACCGGTGCGCCGAAGGAGGTCTGGAACGGGTAGGCGTGGAATGGATCGCCGACATCAGAGACCTGGACCAGGAATGGGAATTCGGTGCCGGCCTTCTCGCCGGCGGCAATCATGTCATCGAAGCTCTTTGGAGCTTCCTTGACCAGATCCGCATTGCGCAGCAGGGCCAGGTTCTCGGTGGCGTAGGGAACGCCGTAGGTGTTGCCCTCGTAGCTCATGGCGTTGACCGCGACGTCCTGGAACTCGCCGGCCTTGTCGCCCAGCTCAACTGGCTGGACTACGCCGTTGTTGACCAGGTTGCCCAACCAGTCGTGGGCGCCGATGGTGATATCCGGGCCCTTGCCGGTTGGAACCTGGCGCAGGAAGTCTTCCTGGATCTTGGAGAAGTCCTTGATCACGAGGTCCACCTTGACCCCGGACTGCTTCTCGAAGTCAGCTGCTGCATCCTTGAGCACTGGCTCGCGGTTGGCGTCGACCCAGACGGTCAGCTTGCCGCCGGAGGCAGCTGCCGGCGAGGATTGCGCCGCTGCGGGGCTGGAGGAAACTGCTGGCGTGTTGGAGCCAGACCCGCCGCAGGCGGTGAGCGAGAGTGCGGCAATGGCCGTCAGTGCTCCGCCGAGAAGCCAAGGGTGCTTATTCACCTTCATGGGATGTCCTTTCGTGACAACTGTGTCATCAGGGACCGGGTCGGCCGCGATTTCCGCTGGGCCTGCCGGTCGGGTCTTTAGTGGTGCGAGTAACACATTGATTGTAAGCGTTTACAGCGTGGCACAGATCATGAAAATTGACAACAACGCCGATAAAAATCAGTTTTTATCGGCCGAGGCTCGAATTCAGACCTCACCATGGAACGAAGGCTTTGAAGCATAATTGCAAGCGTTTACAAACTGTGGTGAATCATTTATCGTTACCGTCATGACTTCAATTCGTTCAGTAGCTGATTCCCTTGTGCAATCCGAAGACTCGCAGTGGTGGCGCTCCTCGGTGATCTACCAGATCTACCCGCGCTCCTTCGCCGATTCCAATGGCGATGGGATGGGTGATCTGCGCGGAATTACCGAACGCCTGGAAAGCATCGCGCAGCTTTCGGTCGACGCGGTTTGGCTTTCGCCATTCTTCACTTCCCCGCAAAAGGACGCCGGATACGACGTGTCGGACTACTGCGATGTGGATCCGCTGTTTGGAACCCTGGAGGACTACGACGCGATGGTGGCCAAGGCCCACGCATTGGGCCTGCGCGTCATCATCGACCTGGTTCCGAACCACTGCTCGGACCAGCACCCGTGGTTCCAGGAAGCACTCAAGGCCGCGCCCGGCTCCCCCGAACGCGACCGCTTCATCTTCAAGGACACCCCGGCAACCGGGCTCCCGAATAATTGGGATTCAGTCTTCGGCGGCCCCATGTGGACCGAAACCACGAATCCTGATGGCAGCGCCGGCCAGTCCTACCTGCATATCTTCGACTCCTCGCAGCCGGACTTCAACTGGCACAACGAGGAAGTGCGCGCGATGTTCCGCGACGTCCTGCGCTTCTGGCTGGACCGGGGCACCGACGGCTTCCGCGTTGACGTGGCCCACGGGCTGATCAAGGCCGAGGGCTTGCCGGACTTCACCCCGGACCCATCCGGTGCCTCCATGGGCGGCACCGACGAACTGGCTCCGTGGTGGGGCCAGGATGGCGTGCATGAGATCTACCGCGACTGGCGCAAGGTCATGGACGAGTACGACGGCGAGCGCGTGCTGTGCGCCGAGGCTTGGGTCAATCCCCTGTCGCTGATGGCCAAGTGGGTGCGCGAGGACGAGATGCACCAGGCTTTCAACTTCCCTTATCTCTCTTGCGACTTCGATGCCCAGCAGATCCGCGAGACCATCGACCAGTCTCTGGAGGAGTTCGGCAAGGTCGGCGCCCCGAGCACCTGGGTGCTCTCCAACCATGACGTGGTGCGCCATGCGACCCGCTTGGCGCTGACCGATGAGAACCCGCAGGGCGAGGGCATCGGCCTGAACACCCCGAACCTGCCGGAGGCTGCCGTGGGATTGCGTCGCGCTCGTGCTTCCAGCGCGTTGATGCTGGCCCTGCCAGGTGGCGCCTACATCTACCAGGGCGAAGAGCTGGGCCTGCCAGAAGCCGTTGAACTGCCAGATGAGGCGCGCCAGGATCCTACCTGGTTGCGCACCAATGGCGAGCGCTACGGGCGTGACGGCTGCCGGGTGCCCTTGCCCTGGGAAAGCGGCAAGCCCGCTTTCGGCTTCAGCGCGACCGGTGAAAGCTGGCTGCCGCAGCCGGCAGGCTGGGACTCCTACGCCCGCGATGCGCAGGTCGATGACCAGTCCTCCACGCTGAACCTGTACCGCCGCCTGTTGCAGCTGCGCCAGGATCATGCACTGGGCACCGGCACCCTGGATTGGGTCGAAGGCACCGGAGATGATGTTCTGGCTTTCGCCAACGGCACTGTGCTGGTCGTGGCCAACTACGCTGCAACTGCACAGCCTTTGCCTGCCGGTGCGCAGGGCGCCACCGAACTGGTGCGCAGCCAAAGCGAGATTTCGGCGGAATCGGGAATGATTCCGGGCGAAACCACGCTCTGGTTCCAGTTGCCGTAGCCGGCAATCTGCTGACCGGCTGCAGCCGCACCGGGTAATGTTGGGCAGGAGCCGTGGCCAGGGGAAGGAATTTCCCCTAGCCACGGCTGTGCCTATGAAGGAAGGAAGAGAAGTGGCCGGGATCAAAGACGTCGCACAAGCCGCTGGCGTATCCATTGCCACCGTCTCGCGCGCATTATCTGGCCGGGGTTCTGTCTCCGCGTCCGCGCAGGAGGCTGTGCAGCGCGCCGCCACCGAGCTGGGCTATGTGGTCTCATCTTCCGCGTCCGGGCTGGCCTCGGGACGCACCCGCAACATCGGCGTGCTCGTTCCGGTGATCAACCACTGGTTCTATGCCTGCGTGCTGGAAGGCATTTCCAGCCGCTTGATGGACGAGGGCTATGACACCACCCTCTATCAGCTGACCAAGGACCGCACCCAGCGCGAGAAGATCTTCTCCGATTTCCTGCTGCGCCAGCGCGTGGATGCGGTGATCGCGGTCAACGTCGAGTTGGCGGGGGACGAGGTCCAGGCGCTGCTGGCCATGGACAAGCCCCTGGTTGGCGTGGGAGGACCGCTTCCCGGTGTGCCGACCCTGCACGTGAATGACGAAGCGATTTCTGCCCTCGCGACCGGGCACCTCATCTCCCTGGGCCATGAACGCATTGGCTTCATCGGCGGCAACGCGGAAACCGATGTGGATTTCATGGTGCCCACCCACCGCCGCACCGGCTACGAGCGGGCGCTGGCCGAGGCTGGACTTGAACTGGATGAGTCGCTGTTCGCCAGCGCGGACTTCTCCATGGCCCAGGGCTACGCGGTGGCCAAGCAGCTGCTGGGCAACCCGGCATCCCGACCGACGGCAGTGTTCGCAGCCAGTGATGAAATGGCCATTGGCGCGATCCTGGCCGCCCGCGATCTCGGTTTGCAGCTGCCACATGACCTGTCGGTCATCGGCGTGGACAATCACGACCTGGCCGAGCTCTTCGGCTTGACCACCGTCGAGCAGCGTCCGCATGAGCAGGGGCAGCTGGCGGTTGCCATGCTGCTGCGTGCTATCCGTGGCCAGGAACCGGCGCAGGCCCACGAGTTGGGCCATCGGCTGATCGTGCGTTCCTCCACCACCCGCCCCGCCCAGTAACCTGGCCAGGCAGTCGGGTCCCGCATGCCGGCGGCCTAGGCGCAATGGATGGCGGTGGCCGGACGTCGGCCGTGCAGCAAACTGCCCGCTGCATCCGCCTGCTGATCGCCAAACCACCGGTCGCCAGACGCGCAAATGCCCGCGCGGGCCAGGATCGCTTGATCCCTTGCCTGCGCGGGCATTATGCTGCCGCGAATCTAGTGCGCCACGCGCGAGTCGGCCTGTTCGCCCTCAATTTCTTCCACGTGCAGGTTGCGTCCACGGGTCTCGCCCACCCAGAGCACCGCTGCCACGGAAATGATGGTCAGCACCATGATGTAGATGGCAATCGAGATCGAAGAGCCTGTGGTCTCCAGCAGGATCTGCGCCACGGTGGCCGCGAAGGCACCGCCCAGAATAGCGCCAATGGCGTAGCCAATGGAGATGCCCGAGTAGCGGATCTGCGCCGGGAACATCTCCGCGTACATCGCCGACTGCGGACCGTAGGACAAGCCCAGGCCAACGGTCAGCACGAAGATCGCAATGGTGTACAGCACGATGTTTCCGGTGTCGACCATCAGGAACATCGGGATCATCCAGATGAACACCAGCGCGTAGCCGATCACGAAGGTATTGCGGCGCCCGATCTTGTCCGAGAGCCAGCCGCCGACCAGGGTGAAGATCAGCCAGCCCACCGAACCGATGGTAGTAGCCAGGAGGATCGGTGCCACCGGCATCTCGAGGACCTTGGTGGTGTAGGAAATGAAGAACGCGATCACCAGGTAGCCGGCGGCGTTGTTCGAGATGAAGATCAGCGCGGCCTGCAGGACCTGCTTGGAATGGCTGGTCATCAGCTCGCGCAGCGGGGTGTGCTCGGAAGCCTTGCGCTGGGCGAGCTGCTTGAAGACCGGGGATTCCTCGACCGCACGGCGGATCATGTAGCCCACGAAGATCAGCGCAATGGAGAGCAGGAACGGAATGCGCCAGCCCCATGCGGCGAACTCTTCCGGGCTCATCGCAACGCGCAGGATGTAGAGCAGGCCGGTAGCCAGGATCATGCCGATGGGCACGCCGATCTGCGGGTAGGCGCCGAAGTAGCCGCGGCGATCCTTCGGTGCGTGCTCTACCGCCATCAAGGCTGCACCGCCCCATTCGCCACCGGCCGAGAAGCCCTGGACTACGCGCAGGAGCACCAGCAGGATTGGCGCGGCCACGCCGATGGACGCGTAGGTTGGCAGCAGGCCGATGGCCGCGGTGGCAACGCCCATGAGGATCAGGGTGAGCACCAGGATGCGCTTGCGTCCGTAGCGGTCGCCCAGGTGGCCGGCAACCACTGCGCCCAGGGGACGGAAGAAGAAGGAGATGCCGATCATTGCGAAAGAAAGGATCTGCGCGACACCCGGATTCGACTGCCCCAGGGGCTCGAGGAACAACGGGGTCAGCAGGGTCGCGGTGAGCTGGGCGAAAATGAAGAAGTCGTACCACTCAATGGTGGTGCCCACCAGGGTGCCGGCAAGAACCCGGCGCTCCTCCTGGGTGCGAGTGACAGTCGATGACATGAGTTGGCCTTTTGCGAGTTGTTTACCGACCGTTCGGACGGTTTATGTCGCACACCATCATATGCCCACAGTGAAGCAGATCACAAGATCTATCCAAATCGTGACCAGCTCCAGCCAGGCGCCCTCTCCCGCAATGGGCTGGGAATTCGGTGTTCTAATAGAGAACGACTAAAATCGGATATAGATCACCGACCGCTTGGTCCCCAGATTCACTACGAAGGCCCTCGACGACGTTCCAGCAGCGCCGCACGCCAGATTGAAGAGCAATGCCTACCTCCCAGACGCTTTCGCGTGGAATCCGCGTCCTTGAAATCGTCGCCAATTCCCCGGTCAACCTTTCCATCGCGGAAATCGCCGCGAAACTGGAAGTCCACCGCTCCATTGCCTACCGCATCATCCGCACCCTGGAGCAGCATCACCTGCTCAACCGCGACGAGGCCGGGCACATCCGTTCCGCTTCCGGCTTGGCCGTGCTCGCCCGCTCGGTCCAGCGCGACCTGCAGGCGGCCGCCACCCCGGAACTCACCGCGCTGGCCAACGAGCTGTCGATGACTGCTTTCGTAGCCGTCTGGGAACACGACCTGTGCACCACCTTGCAGTCGGTCTCCCCGTTGAACTCCCAGCGCGCGATCGTCCATCGCCCGGGCTCGGTGCACGGCATGGATGTGGGAGCAGCCGGCATCGCGATCCAGTCGCGCTATGCCAAGGCCGAGTGGGATGCCCTGGACACGGGCATCGAGTACCGCGAAGCTGCCGTCGCGGCCCGGATTGACGGCTATGCCACCAGCGAGAATGAAGTCATCCAGGGCGTGACGTCCATTGCCGTTCCGATCCAGCATTCCGGGCAAACCCCGGCGGCCTTGGCCGTCGTCTTCGCCGCCAGCACGGTCGGCGGGTACGAGCGCATGATCGAGGAACTCAAGCACGCAGCGGCGCGCATCAGCGAAAAGCTCGCGCACTAGCAATTCCCGGCGGGGAAAGAAGCATCCCGTTGCCCTTCGCCTGCTGGGCGAGGTGCAACGGGATGCTTCTTATCCAGCTTTGCTGGCCGGCCGCAAGATGCGCAGAGTTCTTGCCCTAGCGGACGCGGGCCAGCGTCGGGGACTTCGCGACAACGATCTTCATCGCCACAGCGGCCAGGAAGATCACCAGTGCGCCACCGGTGGAGACCCAGAAGGCGCCGAGGTAGCCCAGGGTCTCGGCGAAGACGCCGGCCAAGCCGTTTCCGATCGCGGTTCCCACAACAATGCCGGCAGAGAGCATGGTCATCACGGTGGACAGGCGCTGCGGCGGAGCGACTTCGCCGCCCAGGGTCATGACCGTGACGATCACCGGCCCTACCGCAAATCCTGCGATGAACAGGGCAACCAGCATCAGCGGGACATTGCCGGCCACGTGCAGGCCGAAGCTGAGCACGGTCAGTGCTGCGCCGCACAGGATCCAGCGGTTGATCTGCTTGAAGGCCTGCGGCCAAGCGGCCACGGAGATCGCGGCAATCGCGCTGGAGAAGCCCATGGCGCCATAGAGCAGGCCGCCGGAGTTGGAATCGCCCTGCGCCCCGGCAAAGGCCAGGGTACCGGCCGCCGAGGAACCGAAGACCGTGCCCAGCGCCATCATGCCCAGGACCAGGGCACCGATCGCGGCAACCTGCGCGCCGCTGATCGAGACCTTGGGAGTGTGCTCGGCGGTTCTCGCCGGCTTCACCGCATTGCCGGTACGGTGCGAGGCGAACACCGGCACCAGCACCAGGGTCAGCAGGGCGGCAAGGTAGAGCGGCAGCACCGGATCCACCAGGGAGGCCAGCAGGCCCACGGCAACCGGGCCGAAGACGAAGCCCAGTTCATCGAACATGGACTCCAGGCTCAGTGCCGCCGAAAGGACCTTGTGGTTCTTCTTCTGCTGGCGGGTGATTGCAATCCAGCGGACGCGGGACATCGGGCCGACCTGCGGGCCGGTAGCACCGGCGGCCAGGCACATGATCGAGAGCAAGGCCGCGGACATGTCCGGTCCCGAATCGGCAAACAGCGTCAGGGCAACCAGCAGGATGGTGTGGATGACCGCGACAGTGGTCAATACCGGGCGCTGGCCCACCCGGTCAGCCAGATAGCCGATGCTCGGACCGCCAATGGCGGACCCCAGGCCAACCATGGCCGCGGCCAAGCCGCCCATGGCATATGAGCCGGTGGTAGCAGTTACCAGGGTCATGGACCCGATGGTGAGCATCGCCAGTGGGAGGCGTGCAAGGAAAGTAAGCGGCAGGAAGGGTGCTCCCACCAAAGGAACTAACGCGGAGTATCCGGACATCTTCTCGGATTCCTCACTGTTTTCCTTCGACAAAGTAGGCTGAGTCAACAAAACTCCATGAAGAAGCGTGCGTCGTCCCACACCCCCCGACGCACAAAATTTCCCAGGCATGCCTGATGGCACTACTTTCAAGATAGCTACTGCCCTGGGGCAAGTCCAATCTATCCAGCCAAGATCACAGTGCCATCGCGTTCAATGGTGGAACCGTGCTGGGTCTTGCTGACCGAAATCCGATTGGTGATGCGCTGCTTCATTTCTGCCACGTGGGAGACCAAGCCGATGGTGCGGCCCCCGGCACGCAAGTTTTCCAGCGCCTGCATGACTTCTTCCAGCGTCTCGGCATCCAGCGAACCGAAGCCTTCATCGACGAAGAGCGTCTGCATGTCCACTGCCCCGGAATGGTGCGAAATGACATCCGCCAGGCCCAGTGCCAGGGCCAGCGAGGCCATGAAGGTCTCGCCTCCGGAGAGCGTCTGGGTCTCCCGGCGCTTCCCGGTCCACGAATCGAGCACCTGCAGCCCCAACCCGGACTTCGAATTGCCCTGCTTGGAATCATCATGGTGCAGCGAGTAGCGGCCGCCGGACATCATGCCCAGGCGCTGCGTTGCGGCGATGGCCACTTCCTCCAGCCGGGCAGCGAGCACATAGGTGCTCAGCGTCATCTTGTAGAGGTTCTCTCCCCCGCCACGAATCACTTCAGCCAATCCGCGCAGCCGGCGGTAGGCTTCGATGACCGGGCCTGCCTCGGTCCGCTGGCGTTCAAGATCAGTGGCTGCTTGCTCGTGGCGAACGAGCTGGGTCTGCGCCAGCACTTCTTGTTCCCGCGCCGCTTCGAAGCGTTCTTCGGCGAGGGAAGAGAGCAGCTTCGCTTCGGCAATCCCTTCTTCGCTTGGCCCTTCCACACCCTGCGCGGATAATTCCTGGGCCTTGCGGCAGTCCTGCGACGCTTCAAGCGTGGCAATGGCACTGGCCAGGTCGGCATCGGCACGCTGCAGCTGGCGCAGGCGCTCGCGTTCGGCGCTGTCCAGCAAGGCGGCCTCGAAGGCAGCCGGATTCTCGAAACCGGCGGCCGTGCGCTGGCTATTCCAGGTGGCCTCGGCCTTCTCCAGCGCCTCGCCCGCCTCGAGGAAACGGCGCAGGTTCTGCACCGCACTGGCCAAGCCCTGGGACGTAGCGGACAGCTGCGCCACAAGTTCGGCCAGGTTCTCCCGGCCTTGGCGCAGCTGCTCCAGCTTGGCGTCGAGTTCTGCCAGCTGGGTTTGCAGGGACTGCGCACGCTGCTTCGCGGTGGCGTGCTCGAGTACCGCCTGGGATGCCCGCGCGTTCTGCTGCTCGGTACGCTGGCGCACCACGTCCAGCTTTGCCACGCGGGCAGCGATTTCTCCTTGCTGCTTCTGCTCCCGTTCCAGCCCGGCCTGCGCCGTGGCAAACTCCGTCCGCAGGTCCGCGACCGGGGCATCGCCAGCGGCTTCCTGCGCGGCCTGGAACTTGGCCATCAGGGTGTCGCGCGCCTGCGCGGCCCGTTGCCCGGCAGCTCTTGCCGCAGCCACCGCGGCTTCCAGCGCCTGGATCTGCTCATCGTCGATCAGCGGCGCATCGGCATCCGCCCGGGCCGGGGCGGGATGCTCTTGCGCACCGCAGACCAGGCACGGTTGCCCGTCTTCCAGTGCGGCAGCCAATCGCAAAGCGCTCTGGGCCAGCTGCTCGGTACGCAGGTCAAGCAAGGTATTGGCTACGCCTACAATCTCCAGCTCTTGTGCGCTGGACTGCTCCCGTGCGGCCAGCGCCTGCTTCTCCAGGGTGTCGCGCTCGGTGGCATGCTGGATCCTGGTCTCCAGCCCCTTCACCTGTTCCTTGGCCTGCTGGACCTTGCCGCCGGCGGCTACCTGGTCGAGGTCCGCGGCTTCCAGCGCAGCACGTTCGGCCTTGAGCAAGGCAACTTCGGCTTCGGCCTGGGCACGGGTCTCTTCCTGCGCAGCGGCCAGTTCGGCGGCCTTGCGTGCCTGGCCGCCCAGGACGCCGCGGCGCTTTTCATCGTCCAGGCCCGCCTTGGCCACCGCTAGTTCTTCGGCCGCTTGCTGCGCCGGCAGGCGCAGCTGCTCCAGACCGGCAGCGTCGGCGCTGGGGTCCAGCCCCTGTTCGGTTTCAAGCCACAGCTTGCTGTCCAGCCAGGTTGCCTTGGCTTGCTCCTGGGCGACGGATGCCTCCTGGAGCTGGGCCTGGTAGGCACGCACCGCGCCTGCCTTGGCATCGCTGTCCAAGCGCGCGGCAGCCGCTGCGGCCGCTTCATGGTTCTGGGCATAGCCGGCCTGCATGCCGCGCAGCTCGGCCAGGCGCGCGAAGATCCGGCGGCGTTCCTCCAGGGCCTGCGCCTGCTCGCGGGTGCGGGTCATCTCGGTGCGCAGTTTGGCCGCTTCTAGGGCCGAGTCCCGGTGAACCGCCGCGATCCGGCGGTGATAGCCGGCGAACTGCTCGGCACTGCTCAGGTCCACCGCCGCGGCCTGTCCAGCGCCATCGGCGTCGGCGTCGGCGTTCGCTTCGCCGTCGGCCTCGGCGGGCTCATCGCTGGCTTCGCGGCCAGCGAGGAACGCCCGGGCAGCGGAATGGATGGCCTCTTCGCTGGCGCTCAGGCGTGCTTCCAGGCTCTCGGTTTTCTTGCGCTCTTCGGCCAGCCGAGCGGCGAATTCATCCTCGATCCGCGCATAGCCGCTGGTATCGAAGAGATTCGCCAGGAGATCTTCGCGGTCCTTGGCCTTGGCCCGCAGGAAGTCCGCAAAGCCGCCCTGCGGCAGCATGACTACCTTGGTGAACTGCTCGCGGTCCAGACCCAGCAGGCTGCCCAGGACGTGGCCCACCTCGTCGTTGCGGGTGGACAGTTCCTTCCAGCCCGAACCGGTGAACTCGCGCAGGAAGCTGGCGGCCTTCTGCTCAGTGGTCTTGTTCTTGCCGCGCTTGGATGGGCGCATCCAGGCCGGCGAACGGGTGACCTCGAAGCGCCGGTCGCCGATGGTCAGCTCGCAGACCACTTCCGGAGCCAAACCGGCCGGGGCATGGTCCGAACGGATCTGCCGGCTGCCGGCGCGGCTTCCGGGCAGCGCACCGTACAGGGCGTAGCAGATCGCATCCAGGATGCTGGACTTGCCGGCACCGGTGGGGCCATCAAGCAGGAACAGTCCGCCTTCGGCCAATTCATCGAAGTCGATCTCTTCGGTGCCTGCGAAGGGCCCGAACGCCTGGATCTGGAGTTTGTGGATTCTCACTGGCTGGCCTGTGCCTCTCGGGTGGCTTGGATGACGGCGCCGATGACTTCCCGTTCCAGTTCATCGGCCGCGCGTTCGCGCACATGTTCCATAAAGTCCCCCACCACTTGTTCGGTGCTGGCGGCCTTGGCCATGCGCTCGGCATAGCTCGCCGGCTTGGCATCCCCGCCGGCATGATCGGGGGCGAAATTCAGCACCACGGTGTCGGGGAAACGGGTTCGAATCGTTGCCATCGCGTCGGCGGGGCGCTCGCTATCGGTCAGCGTGACCTGGCACCATGAATCGACGGCGGATTCCAGTTCCGGATCCGCCAGGAGCTCAGCGAGCTTGCCCTTGAGGATGGCCAATTTCTTCGGCACCGGAAGCAGGACTTCCTGCACGGACTCTATGCCCCGGGCGTTGGTGTCGATCAGCCATACGCCCTTGCGCTGCGTTGCCTCGGAGAAGGAGTATGCCAGCGGAGAGCCCGAATAGCGCACGTGCTCCTTGACCTTCTGCCGTCCATGCAGGTGCCCCAGCGCCGAGTAGTCGAAGCGCTCGAAAAGCTCTGCCGGAACCACGTCGAGGTTGCCGGTGCTCAGCTCGCGTTCGGAGTCGCTGCCGTAGCCGCCGGCGGCGAACAGGTGGGCCATCGCGATGGAAACTACCGGTTTTTCCCCTGCCCGCAGTTGCGCAAGATCTTCTTCGATCTGCGCGATGGCCGCACGGACCACCGCTTCGTGGCTGGCCTTTTCCACGCCCAGGCGTTCCATCACCATGCGCGGTTCCAGGTACGGGATGCCGTAGATGGCCACCCGGTGATCGCCGGCATCGTGGATAACCGGCAGCAGCATGCGCTGGAGGTCGGCGATGATGTGCACCCCGGCGCTGTCCAGGAGCTCTGCGCCGAAGCCCAGACGGGAGGCCGAGTCGTGGTTGCCGCTGGTGACCACGACGGCGGCCCCGGTGGCGCGCAGCTCGCGCAGCACCCAGTTGCACAACTGGACGGCATCCACATGCGGCAGCGCGCGGTCGTAGATGTCACCGGAAATCAGCACCGCATCAACCTGCTGATTAATCGTGATATCGATGATTTCCTGCAGCACTGCGCGCTGCGCTTCGATCAGGGAGGCCCCGTGGAAGGTCCGTCCCAAATGCCAGTCCGAGGTGTGAAGCAATCGCATGTGTCCAACCTTATGCAATGCCGCGGACAACTTGGACATTAGAATGGTGATGTGAATGAAACCGGTGAAACTGCACTCCTGCCAGAGAACTACTCAGACAAGGTGTTTGCGATCCTCCTCGGCCTAGCCGATGGCGCAACCCACGCCCGTGACGAAATTGACCCCGGGGCCACCGAAATCCTCCCGCTCTACCTGGCCGACGGCCTGCTGGAAGCGCTGGAATGGGCCAACGACGGTGTCGCCAGCGACGAAGCGGCCTGCATGTGGCTTGCGGCCCTGCGCGGCTACAGCAAGATCGCCGGCTCCTTCCCGGAACGCGCCCCGCAACCGCTGGGCCGCTGGATCGACAAGGAATTCGCCAACGTCGAGATCTTCGAGAAGATCCTGGACGGCGATCCGCAGAACCTCGCCGGCCTGGACAGCCCCGACATGGGACAGCCGGGGCGTCCCACCGGCGCTGGCGCCGACTCCACCGGCGTGCTGCCGCGTGCCGCGATTGCCGCGCTGCTGGCTCGGGTCCCTGTGGGCACCACCGAGACCCTGGCCCGTTCGGCCGCCTTCCTGACCCACGACGACCAGGCGGCCAAGACCGCCATTGCCGCGGCGAAGATCATCCGCTCGGCCATGGAACGCTCCGAGGCCGCCACCGGCGAATGGGCCGAGCTGCTCGTTGGCCTGCAGGGCCCGTCGGCCGATGCGCTGCGCGAGGTGGCCACCAGGATCGCCGAGAACATCTCGCTGTCCCCCGAAGAGGCCTACGCGGCGTACTTCGGCGAGCATGCCGCCGAGCAAGACGCGGAATCGGACATCGAGGCCGCCCCGGCGGCAACCGCCGAAGAAGAAGCCAGCCGAGATCCCGAGGTCGACGCCTACGCTGTAGCGCTGCTGGCTGCCATCTACGGCACCGAAGCCGTCGGCGAGCGCCCCGCGAGCGCACTGGATGACATCATCTCCGAGCTGCATGACCGCTGGATGGCGCTGCTGGTCTAGGAACCGCCCCCAGAAAAAAATGGCAGAAGCCCGGCCGGCACAGATTCGATCTGTGCCGGCCGGGCTTCTGCGGTTTGCTAGGCGGTCAGGCCGAACCCGCCAACCATCTGCATGAACTCGCCTTCGGAGATGATGCTGACCCGCTGGCCCTTTTCGCGCAGCCGGAGTACGTGCTTGGCCTTGTTGGTCAGCCGCCCGTTGGCCAGATCCTCCGGGACGAAGCCGTCTCCGACGACCAGCGCCGTGGTGGCGCGGGTGACCCGCGAGGCGGTCTGCGCGCCGTGTTCGGCGGCCAGTTCCTTGGCCTTGGGGCGCGGCATGGACAGGTTGCCGGTGAACACCATGATCTGGCCGAACAGCGGATGGCTGGGATCCGCGTTGTCGCTCGGCTTCGGGTTCGGCCCTTCCTGCGGCCAGTTGTTGAAGGAATCCTGCGGCGGCAACGGGTTGCCTGCAGCCAGCCAGCCTTGGGCGTCGCGGGTGGCGCGGGACAGTTCGTGGCCTGGCTGCCACGGCTGGGTCAGGCTCAGCCGGACGCCATAGTGGTCTGCCGTCTCCAACACGGACTGCTGTCCGCTGCGCCCGGCGATATCGATCATTGCCCAGGCACAGGCCACAGCATCAGCCAGGGCCTCGTGGTGGTTTTCGATAGGGTGCCCGGCTTCTTCGGCAACGAACGGCAGCGAGTAGCTGGGCAGATCGTAGGCCTTGCGGGAGAGCTTGACGGTGCACAGGTGCGCAATTTCCGGTACCGGCAGTTCGCCGGCTTCGCACGCCGCGCGGATCACTCCGGAATCGAACGAAGAATTGTGGGCCACCAGCACGTCGGATCCGATGAATTCCAGCAGTTCCGGAATCCTGTCGGTCACCCGTGGCGCGGCGCTCACCATGTCGGGGGTGATGTGGTGGATCGAGACGTTGCGCGGGTCGAAGTGGTCGAAGCCTGCCGGCGGCTGCATGAGCCACTGTTCGGTTTCGACGATTTGCCCGGAGCGTACCTTGACCAGGCCCACCGAACAGGCGGAGCCGATAAAACCGTTTGCTGTCTCAAAATCTACTGCTGTGAAGTCCAATGCCACGCCCAATAGCTTACTCGCTTAATCGCTGGCACCGGCATGCGTGACATTCGCGCACCGTGCACCGCGCGGTGACCGCCGGGCGATAACGTGCCAATAATTCGCTGCAATCCGATTTTGACCTGTATCGATCAAGTTATCGGCGGCCTGGCTGGCTTGGGCGCAAGGCAGGGCATCTCACAATCATCAGCCGGCCGCATTGAGCGAGTCGAACCCTGCACGCAGGGAACTCAGTGCCCGAACAGCTCCTCGTAATACTCGCTGAGCGCCGGATAGTAATCGGCCTCGAAGTCCACGCTGTCGGCATCGGCTCCGTTCACCACGGCTGCCAGGCGGTCCAGGTAGTAGTCCCAGCCCGGCCCGACGGAGCCGGCGAGCTGCGGGTCAAGGCCCGGCATCCGGAAGACCAGGGAACTGCCCTCGCCGCAGGACTGCACCGCGAGCTCCAGCCGCCAGGCCGAGGGGCCTGTTCCAAGTTGCACCTGCAGGTGGTGCATGCACGGATCGCAACGCAGGATTTCGACTCGTTCGGTGGGTGAACCGTCCTCGAGCAGCATCACTACGTCCACCGCGCCGCGCTCCGGGTCCCCGTGCCATGGGCCATACCAGAGCGCCAAGCACTGGGAGTCAGCCAGATAGCGCCAGATCCTGCTCGGGGATTGGGTGAACTCGCGGCGCAATTCCAGCGCTCCGTCTGCGGTTCGAATTCCGGTCGGCGAGGCGCTCATGATTTCTCTCCTGGGTTGCTCCCCTGCCGCCGCGGCACGGGCGGCTCCAGCGCCTTCACCGGCAGTCATTGAAGAATAGCAAATCGCGGTCCCGGGCCGCTGGGCGCCTTCTTGCAAAAGCAGGCACCGGTTCCCTTCCCCCAAGGGAAAGGGAACCGGTGCCCATATGCCCTGCATTTCGGACCCGGGCTAGGCGGTTGCCTTGCGCAAGGTGAGATAGGATCCTCCTGCCATCAGCAGGGCCACCAGGCCGCCCCACAGCGTGATCCCCGCGGCGGTCCAGTTCAAGGCCCAGCTCCAGAACTGGTCCCAGTAATTGCCGAAGGTGAACAAGGCGATGATTCCCAGCACCACCACACCCAGCAGGGTGAAGAAAACCACCATGCCCGTGGTGCGCCACCTCATGTAGATGGTCGCTATCAGGAAGCCGACCATGAACAGCAGCACCATCAGCACGAAGTAGAACAGGATCTGGACCAGCCAGTTGTTATCCGCAATCCATTGCAGGGCGAAGAACTGGCCGCCCATGCCCCAACCACCGGTGGCGACTTCCAGCAATCCAATCAGGTAGTAGAACACCGACAGAACCAGTGCGCAGACGGAGAACAGTGCCACGGTTCCCAGATAGAAGGTACGCCGCGAAATGCTCATGGCCATGGAGAACGGGAAAGTCAGCGTCAGCGCCTGGATGCCCAGGGCCAAGAAGTACCACATCGGCGCTTGGGCGCCACCGCTGTACAGCCCTTCGTCGCTGCCGTTGCGCCGGACCAGCCACCAGATGGCCAGTGTGAAGAGGAACGATCCACCCAGGATTATCAGCGGGATTCCAATGAAAGTGGCTTTGTTGATCAGTTGCATGCGGGCGACTTTGATGATGCGGTTCATTTTCTTGCCTCCGTCCGTTCGTCGATCCCTGTTTCGGTGGTGCTGCTCAAGGCGCTGCGGACTACCAGTTGCTGCAGCGACACCGGACTCAGGTCCAGGCCCATGAGCTTCGCTTGTTCGCGCTGCTCCGAATCCAGCTTGGCCTTGATGGTGACGCTGGCCAGGGCGCCGAGTGCATCACGATGGATTATCTGCGCGGAGCCGATGAATTCCTGGACCTTGGCGTCCTCGCCAGTTACCGTTACCGCTGTGCCGCGCAGCTCTTCGGCATCCGAGTCGATGACGATTCGCCCCTTGTCGATCACGATGACGTGTTCGAGCAGGTTGGCGACTTCATCGATCAGGTGGCTGGAGAGCACGATGGTGCGTGGATATTCCGCGAAGTCTTCGACGAGGCGGTCATAGAAGATCTGCCGCGCTACCGCGTCCAGGCCGAGGTAGGGTTCGTCGAAGAACGTGATGTCCGCCCGCGAGGCCATGCCGATGATCACGCCCACCGCGGACAGCTGCCCGCGGGAGAGCTTCTTGATCCTGCGCCTGGTCGGCAGTGCGAACGCCTCGACGAGATCCTGGGCCAGTTCCTCATCCCAGTTCTCGAAGAACAGGGCTGCGGATTTGAAGGCCTGGTGGACCTTGAAGTCATCGGGGTACTTCTGGGATTCGCGGATGAAGCAGATGCGCGAGAGCGTCGGATCATGCTCGAAGGGGGCGTGGCCGAAGATTTCGGCGGTGCCTTGGTCCGCATAGTTCTGCCCGGTCAGGATGGACATGAGCGTGGTCTTGCCGGCCCCGTTCCGTCCAAGCAGCCCGTAGATACGGTCGGGTTCCAGTTCCAGGCTGACGTTGTCGAGCGCTCGCACGTCCTTGTAGGTCTTGCTCAGCTCGCGTGTGGCGATTGCTGTCGTTCGTGGCATGTCGTTCCTCCCTGCCTAGTAGAGATGTTTCAAGAATCCGAACCGGTCTTGATCATGGCGACCAGCTCATCCAGGCCAATGCCCAGCTTGGAGGCTTCTGCGGTCAATGGGGTGATGAATTGCTGTTGGAATTTCTCGCGGCGCTGTTCTCGCAGCCGCCGCGGTGCACCTTCGGTGACGAACATGCCGATCCCCCGCTTCTTGTAGAGCAGTCCGTCTTCCACGAGCCGGTTGATTCCCTTGGCTGCTGTGGCCGGATTGATCCGGTAGAACGCTGCGAATTCATTGGTTGATGGAACTTGCGCTTCTTCTGCAAGAACACCAGAGATGATGTCGTTCTCAATCAGCTCAGCAATCTGCAAGAAGATCGGTTTTGAATCATCAATCATGCTGGCTCCTCTCCGTGCTCATTTCCACTAGGTTAGTTAGTGGGTTAGTTACTCATGTAACTAACCATAGAACCTAGTTCGGTTCTGTGCAATAGCGGGGCGGCAAAATATCCACGGAAAATCCGGTACCCCAAACTGTCCGCCTCGCTATCTATGCTGGGAACTGTCGACGGGGCTGCCTGGAACGGGCACCGGCGATGGTGCGTTCAGCGTGGTGAGCACGGAAATGGAGCTGCAGACCGAGACAACGCATGGCGCAACCCGAAACCGGGAAGGGCTGGCGATGGCTACGAATAATTTGCAGTATCTGGCCCAGGAAAATAGTGATCGCACGCTGGGCAATGACCGCAATCCACGGATTGCAGGCCTTTATGGGAGGGACCATGCAAGAACTTTTCAATCGCCTTGAGGCTCCGGATCCGCTTCTCGGAGCATTGGATCGCCAGATCCTGCTCGGGCTGTACAAGGTGCTTTTCCCCGAATCCACCGGTGAAGAAATGGCCCGCGCTACCCGGCGCGAGCTGATCGCCAGAATCCAGGACTCGCGCGCTGGCACCATGCAGCGTCCCGGCCGCAATATCCTGGACTACCCCTTGCGCCGCCCGAACCAAGCGGCATTGAATCGCGCACTGCTCACCGGCACGAAGGGCCAGCCGGTATATTGGTGCCGCCAGGCAAATGCACTGGCTTCCGCGGCGGCCCTGGGGCAGGAGAACGAGTCATTCCGCTGGAATTTGGAGGAACCCCTGCGGGCAGGCGATCTCGTCCTGACGGCATTGGAGGGAACTCCAGCGTTGATTGCCAGCCTTGAAATCACCGAAGCGGATGAGGCGGAGCGGCTCACCTTCACCAATTTGACGACCTTCACCGACCCGATCTCCGTGGCTGAGCTCGAGTCCATGATCGGCGCAGAACTTCCAGGACGCTCGCAGTATTTGGCAGATTCCCTTGCCCAGAAGCTTCTGGGCAGCATCGGGGATCTTCTCGAACGCCCCCGCCCGATATTCGTCACCGCCGGACCTTGCACTCCCTCGCAGCCTGCGAAGGCCAATGAGGTGCTGGGCGTAGTGGCCATCCTCCAGAAGGCTTCACCGTATGAACCGCTTGCTTGCGAAATCTGCGATCGGGATATTTCTGCCAGGCCCGAGGTCCATCTGCCGCAGAGCCATCACAACGGCCTGCGTTGGGAGATCCAGGACCATGCCGATGAGGTGGTGCTGCTTTGCCGTGGCTGCCACGCCATGGCCCACCAGCCAACCCTGGAACAGCTTCGGAAGTTCGCGAAGCCTGCCTGCCCGGAATGCGGGGAACGCAATCCGCTGAAGATCATCTGGGGAATGCCAAGCTTCATGCCCGATGACGACGAGTACGTCACCGCTGGCTGCATGATGCCTTTGGGGCCTCCCGCACAGTGGCAGTGCCGCGCATGCGAAACCCAATACCTGGTGACCGAGTTCGACGAGCGGCCCTATCTGGCCCTGGGACGGTTCGGCGAGAACTTCCCGCACTAGCGCAAGAACGCCAGCAAATCCGTTTCAGGATTTGCTGGCGTTCTTGTTCTATCCGGGATTTGGAGGCTACTTGGCCAAGGCCTTGGTGACCTCGTCGATGATGCTGGGCAGCAACGCGGCGAAGGCGCGAGCCCGATGCGAGATCGCGTTCTTCTCCTCCGGAGTGTGCTGGGCCATGGACTTGCCGGCGCCGGCAGGTTCGAAGATCGGATCATAGCCGAACCCATGCTCGCCGGCACGCTCGGTGCGCAGCACGCCTTCGACCTTGCCCAGTTCCACGTGCTCGGCACCCTCTGGGGTAGCCAGTGCCGCGGCGCAGACGAACTGCGCTGCGCGGTGCTCGGCAGCAATATCGCCGAGCTGGCCGAGCAGCAGATCGATATTCGCTTCGTCATTGCCGTGCACCCCGGACCAGCGCGCCGAGAAGATTCCCGGCGCTCCCCCGAGCACATCCACGCTCAAACCGGAATCATCGGCCAGCGCCACCAGGCCGGTGGATGCCGAGATCTCGCGGGCCTTTTTCAGCGCATTGCCCTGGAAGGTGACCTGGTCTTCAACCGGGTCGGCAGCCCCAGCGGTGGCGGCGTCAATGACCTGGCTGTCAACATCCAGGCCCGGCACCTGCCCGCGCAGCAATTCGCGCAATTCGCGCAGCTTGCCCTGGTTGCGCGAGGCAAGCACCAGTACCGGCTGGCTCATTTGGTGCTGCTCAGGGTTTCACGCTGGATCTCGGCCAGCTCGTTGGTACCGCCAAGGGCCAGGTCCAGCAGGGCATCCAGCTCCTCGCGCTTGAATGGAACCCCTTCGGCGGTGCCCTGGACCTCGACGAAGTCGCCGGATCCGGTGACCACGACGTTCATGTCGGTCTCGGCGCGAACATCTTCCTCGTAGGGCAGGTCCAGCATCGGGGTGCCATCGATGATGCCCACCGAGATCGCGGCGACCGAGTCGGTGAGCACCTTGGCGTTGGCCTTCACGATGCCCTGCGAACGGGCCCAGGAAATTGCTTCTGCCAGTGCCACGTAGGCACCGGTGATGGCGGCAGTGCGGGTGCCGCCGTCGGCCTGCAGGACGTCGCAGTCCAGCACGATGGTGTTTTCGCCCAGGGCCTTGGTGTCCACGACGGCACGCAGCGAGCGGCCGATCAGGCGGGAAATCTCATGGGTGCGGCCCGAGAGCTTGCCCCTGACCGATTCGCGGGAGTTGCGGGTGTTGGTAGCACGTGGGAGCATCGCGTATTCAGCGGTGACCCAGCCGGTGCCTTCGCCCTTGAGCCAGCGTGGCACGCCCTCGGTGAAGGACGCGGTGCACAGCACGCGGGTGTTGCCGAATTCGATCAGCGCCGAGCCTTCGGCCTGAGCGGACCAGCCACGGGTGATGGTAATGTCTCGAAGTTGCGCGGCTCCTCGGCCGTCAGCGCGTAAAGTCATGCTTCCATCCTAACCACGCGCACCGCGCGATCTGTACGGGTGAACCCGCGAGTTACGGTGAAATGCACCTCGTGGCGCATCCTTGGCAGCTACTGAGGATGCACCACAACGCAGCATCGCCCGGGACGCGGGCTCAGCTCGGCCCGGCTGCAATCCAACTGGCACCCCTCCAAGACGCCTGAAACCAGTTCATAGTTCATGGAGCAGACCAGTTCGGTCTGCTGCTGCGCGACCAGATGGAAGGGGCAGTTCCCCATGGAGATCTCTCCTCGCTCGTCTGTTTCAGGCGCATAGCCCAGCTCGTCCAGCGACGGCACGAGCCCGTCACCGGCCTGTCCCAGGTTCTGCCCCTCGCCACGTGCCGCCTGACGCAGCGCCTGGAGCACAGCCCCCGAGGCATCGGCACTGGCCGCGTTCGCCAGCAAGCTGCCCAAGAGGCGGTAATTGCGCGCTGGCAAGCTCACGGATACTTCCTCTTGGGCGAGCGCGTAAAGTTTCGCGGTGCGCCCGGCCCCCGGCCCGTTTTTGCCTTCCGGCCGTGCGAAAGTCACCGCCAGCAATCCTGCGCTTGCCAGCCGGTCCAGATGGTAGGCGGCCAGGGTCCGGCTGATTCCTGCGGCCTTGGATGCCGCGTCGCGTCCTGCCGGTTGCGGACTTTGCGAAATGAATTCGAACAGTCGCCGCCGAACCGGATCGTTGAGCGATTTGAGGACCGCATCTTGCTGCAAGCTCAGTTTTGTCGACATGCCAGAATTCTATCAACAATGGATATTGACAAATAGGCCCGAGAGGCGAATTCTGGGTATACGTTCAAACCTTTGGAGGGTGATCGCCATGAGCGCCTCATGGAGCGAGAAGCATCCGGTCTCGCACATACGGGCAACAACAGCTGCACGAGTCAACACCGACCCGTCGTTGAGCGCATTCTGGATCCTGCGCATTGGATTTGTCGTCCTGCCCCTGCTGATGGGACTGGACAAGTTCGCGAACGTCATGACCTACTGGCCGGAATACCTGGCCCCGTGGATCATTGACATCATGCCGTTCTCCGCGCAAACCGCCATGCATTTCGTTGGCGTGGTGGAACTGGTTGCCGCCGCATCGATGATCATCAAGCCGCGCTACGCGAGCTATGTGCTGTCACTGTGGCTGCTGGGCATCATCGTCAATCTGGTCTCGATGGGCGTCTTCCTCGATGTCGCCCTGCGCGACGTGGGACTGCTGGTCGCCGCATTGGCCCTGACCCGACTGGCCAGCAAATACGACAAGCCCTGGGGTGCCAAGCACGGCGCCGGCTAGGCTGCTTCCGGGAACGCGAAAAGCACCGGCGCAGAGGATATTTCTTCCTGTCCGCCAGTGCTTTTCTCCGGTTCCGCGTGCCTACTTCTTGCGTTTGAGCAAGGGGAACTTGCGGGTCTTCTCGTACTTGATGGTCGGCATGGTGCCTGTACGGGTCTTCAGGTAGTCGGTACCGCGCTCCCCCTTGAACAGGGCCGGGTCCTTGTCTTCCTTCAGGCTGCCGGAGTACACGCCGTAAGTCACCCCGGAAACGGCAACAGCGATCCCGCCGTCGTAGGTTTCCTTGGCTTCTTCGACTACCTTGTTGATGTCGGTCCATACCGGAATGTGCGTCAGCAGCATGCGCTCGGCACCGGCCGCGGTCGCCATTTCGCCAGCACGCTTGCCCGTCAGGTGCACGCCGTCGATATGGTCATCGCGGCCCTCTTCGAAGGCCGCTTCGCACAGGAACATGTCAGCGCCGCGGGCTGCCTCAACCAGGCCATCGCAGCTGTCGGTGTCCCCGGAATAGGTCAGCACGCTGGTCAGCAACTCGCCATCGGGGCCCGGCTCATGCGCTTCCACGCGCAGCGCATAGGCTTCCTTGATCGGGTGGCGCACCGGGTAGGGAGTGATGGTGAAGGGACCGATGTTCACCGGCTGCAAGGATTTCCAGACCTGGAAGTCGTAGTCCTTGGCCATGGTGTCGCCATCGGGTAGGGAGTAGGCCGTTTCAATGCGTTCGGCGGTATCTTCCGGACCGTGCACCAGCATCCGGTCCCGGCCCCAGCCCGTCGGATCCCAGCGAATCGCCACATGCAAACCGCAAAGGTCCATGCAGTGATCCGGATGCAGATGGGAAATCATGATCCCGTCAATGTCTTTTAAATCGGTGTAACGCTGAAGCACGCCCAATGCGCCTGAGCCCAGATCCAGCAGGATCTTCCAGTCGCGCGTGCCATCAAAGGCCGACACCAGGTAGCAGGAAGCGGGCGATCCCGGCCCTGGGAATGACCCGGTGCATCCAATGATGGTCAGCTTCATTCGTTACTCGCTTTCGACGCGGCAATCATCTGCGGGGTAATCCGCGAAATAGCTCCGGTCGGATAGTGGGCGGCTACATGGTCCACGTGGCGCACCTGCAGCACCTCGGGTCCGAGGAATCGGCGAGCCAGTACACCAAAGCTATCAGCGTTGCCTGTGGCTAGGAACTCATGACGCGCCGCGGCGCCGTCGTTGCGCACCAGGGCATGGCGGGTCAACGCCCGGAAAACGTCCTTTGCCGTTTCCTCGGCACTCGAAACCAAGCTGACCGAATCCCCCATGACATAGGAGATCACGCCGGTCAGCAACGGATAGTGCGTGCATCCCAGAACCAGGGTGTCTACATCGGCGGCCTGCAGCGGCGCCAGGTATTCCTGCGCGATCTCCAGCAGCTCGGCACCGGCGGTAATGCCGGACTCCACGAACTCCACGAAACGCGGGCAGGCCACGGTGGAGACCTGCAAGTTCGGCGCGGCCGCAAAGGCGTCCTCGTAGGCGCGTGAACCAACAGTCGCCTGGGTGCCGATGATGCCGATCTTGCCATTCTTCGTGCCGGCTACCGCACGGCGCACCGCCGGCTGGATGACCTCGACGACCGGGATGCCATAGCGCGCGGTATAGCGCTCGCGAGCATCGCGCAGCACTGCGGCAGAGGCCGAATTGCAGGCAATCACCAGCAGCTTCACGCCACCATCTACCAGCTCATCCATCACCCCCAGCGCATTGGCCCGAACCTGGGCAATGGGCAGCGGGCCATAGGGAGAGTTGGCGGTATCCCCCACATAGATCAGCGATTCGCCCGGCAGCTGGTCAATGATCGCGCGGGCCACGGTCAGCCCGCCAACGCCCGAGTCGAAAATGCCGATGGGGGTATTGGCCTCCGGGGCCGAGACCTGCCCGGTAGCAAAGTAGGAATTCATGGATTAGAACTCCGCATCCATCAGTGCAGCCATCAGGGTATCGAGGACCCATGAAATCAGGTTGTACACCAAGGACATGTATTCGTCCGGGGTGTTCACCTCGGATGCATCGAGCACCTCTGCGACCCGGGCCGAATCCTCTTCACTGCGGATTTCCAGGCGCTCTGCGAGCACCAGGCGCACGTCGTTCAGCGCTTGGGCAAAACGCGTCGCGGTGTCCTTGTCCAAGACCAGCTTTTCGGTGTCCAGCAGCATCTGGGCCTCGCGCAGGCGGCCAACCTTTTGCGCGATCAGGTCGGCTTCGGTCAGCCGGCGATGCTCCGCGGCGGCCACTGCGTCATCGCTGGCATCCGGCAGCAGCCTGGCCAGCGCTGGATCGGAAACCGGCGGCAGGTCCATGGACTCGGGCCGCATGCCGGTCAGGGCGTAAAGCGGATCAACATCTTCGGGCAGCTGGTGCAGCTGCGCACGCTCCTCGAGCATTCCAATGACATCGCCGAAGAGTTCGCGGATCAGTTTTCGTTCTGCGGAGTGCAGTGTTCCGGTAATGCCCTTGGAACCGTTCTTGAAGGCCTTCGCCACGTTCAGGCTCCCTGGGTCATCGTTGCGTTCAGGCCGAATCCGTGCATTGCCTGCACATCGGATTCGATAGCTTCGCGGCTGCCGCTGCGCACCGTGCAGAAGCCGTCATGGTGCACCTGCAGCATGAGCTTCTCGGCTTTTTCCGCGCTGAAACCAAAGTAGGAACGGAACACGTAGGATACGTAGCTCATCAAGTTCACTGGATCATTCCACACGACCAAGCGCCAGGGCTTGTCTTGGGATACCAGGGTTTCAAATTCGGAAAGTACATCGGGCATTGCGGTCATGGCTTCCATTTTACGCTTGGAAGCTGAACGCAACACCGGACACGGCAAATATCACCTTGAGCGTGAGCCGTTATACAGTAAAATCGGTCTGCTTTCCCAAGCAGCACCGTATAAGGCCTTTTCCGATCATCAGGAGCGTCACATGCGCACCAGTCTCTTCACCGACCACTATGAGCTGACCATGCTCCAAGCAGCGCTGGGATCCGGTGCAGCTCACCGCCCGTCTGTCTTCGAGGCATTCGCTCGCCGCTTGCCCGAGGGCCGGCGCTATGGCGTGGTCGCAGGTACTGGTCGCGTGCTCGAAGGGTTGGCAAACTTCCGCTTCGATGACGAACAGCTGCGTTTCCTCAGCGACAACAAGGTAGTCAACGCGGAAACCATCAAGTACCTGGAGAACTTCCGCTTCACCGGCAGCATCTCCGGCTACGCCGAGGGCGAGTTGTACTTCCCGAATTCGCCGCTGCTGACCGTGGAGTCGACTTTCGCTGAAGCCTGCGTTATCGAGACTTTCCTGCTCTCGGTCATGAACCATGATTCGGCCATCGCTTCGGCGGCATCGCGAATGATCGCCTCGGCCGGCGAACGCCCATGTATCGAGATGGGCTCGCGCCGCACCCATGAGGAATCAGCAGTGGCTGCCGCGCGGGCCGCCATGATTGCCGGATTCACTTCAACGTCCAATTTGGAAGCCGGTGCCCGCTATGGCTTGAAGACCGTTGGCACTTCGGCCCACTCGTTCACCCTGCTTCACGACACCGAGCGCGCCGCCTTCGAAGCGCAGGTTGCCTCGCTGGGCAAGGACACCATCTTGCTGGTGGATACCTACGACGTGGAGAAGGGCGTACGCACCGCGGTTGAAGTTGCGGGTCCGGAACTAGGCGGAGTCCGGCTGGACTCGGGCGACCTGGTGCAGCAGGCAGGCTGGGTTCGCGAGCTGCTTGATGACCTGGGCAACTGGAACACCAAGATCACCGTGACCTCGGACCTCGACGAGTACGCGATCGCCGCCCTGGCCAGCGCCCCGGTTGACGCCTATGGCGTCGGCACGGCATTGGTCACCGGCTCCGGCCATCCGACCGCGTCGATGGTTTACAAGCTGGTTGCCCGCCAAGACGATTCGGGGCAATGGATTCCGGTCGCCAAGGCCGCGGCGAACAAGGCCAGCGTGGGCGGGCGCAAGTACGCGGTGCGCCAGCTCAATGAACGCAACCGCGCTGTCGCTGAAATCGTCTCCACTTCCGAGTACACCACCGGCGGCCCCGAGCGGGATCTGGTGGTCCCGTTGGTGCGCCATGGCGAGATCGATCAGGCGTACGTGGGTGCAGCTGGCGTCAAGCTCGCCACCGAGCGCCACTTCGCATCGGTCCAGGAACTGCCAGGCGTGGCACGCAAGATGCAGCGTGGCGAACCGGTCATCCCGACCGTCATGATCCAGGACTAGTCGAACACACGAAAATCCCAGCTGCGGGACGTAGGATCCAGATTCAAGGATCCTGCGGTCCGCAGTTTTCCAATCTCTACACTTCCCCCAGCCAGGAGGCAGCGATGAGCAGAGCCCTGTTGATCATTGATGTCCAACCCGACTTCTGCGAAGGCGGAGCCCTGGCCGTGACCGGCGGCAACGCCGTCGCAACGGCCATTGCCGCGGATATTGCCGAACGCCGCGATGCCTACTCGGCAATCGTCACCACCCAGGATTGGCATATCGAGCCCGGGAATCATTTCTCGGAAACCCCCGACTTCATTGATTCCTGGCCGGTGCACTGTGTCGCCGGAACATCTGGCGCCGCCCTGCATCCGCAGCTCGCCGAGGTGCCCCTGGATGCGCACTTCGCCAAGGGGCGCTTCACCGCAGCCTATTCGGGTTTCGAAGCCAGAGTGCTGGATCCATCGGCTGACCAGGCTGATGAAAGCGGAGAACTGCTAGGTCCATGGCTCAAGGCCAGAGGCATTGACTCTGTAGATGTCGTAGGGCTCGCCGCGGATCATTGCGTAAAGGCGACCGCCTTCGATGCAGCTGAAGCAGGATTCACCACGACCATCATTTCTCCGCTGACCGCAGCAGTCTCGCCGGAGAATCTGCCGGCGATACGCGAGGAACTGAGGGCAGCCGGGGTAACGGTGATTTCGCTGGGTTGATGATCCCCCGGAAAGCAGAAACGGCTTTGCTCCTGACCGAATTTTCCGGTCAGGGGCAAAGCCGTTCTCTCGTGGAACCTATTTTCGCCCGACGAACCAGTCCTGCAGCTTGTCAATGCGCGCCTGCAGCTGGTCAGCAGTAGCCTGCGGCACGGCAGGCCCGCCGCAGACGCTGCGCAGCTTGTTGTGGATCTGCCCGTGCGGGGTGCCGGTGCGGGCGGCCCATGCCGAGACGTTCTTCGACAGCTTGGTGCGCAGCTCCATCATGCGGCGGTGGTCCGAGACCGGCTCGGGCTTGGTGCCGCCCTTGGAAATCTGCTTGTTCTGCTGCTTGCGCAGCAGCTCGGAAACCTGTTCGGTATCCAGCAGGCCCGGGATCCCCAGGAAGCCGAGTTCTTCTTCACTGCCGATGTCGGCGCCGGTACCGAATTCGCCGCCGTCGAAGAGCACGCGGTCAAAGGAGGCCTGCGAGTTCAGCGCCTCGAACTTGTTGCGCGTCAGCTCGTCGCTGGCCTTGTCTTCCTTGTTCGCCGCTTCCAGCAGCGAATCGTCCAGCCCGTCTTCGTCCTTGGAACCTTCACGGTCCAAGGCGTGGTCGCGTTCGACTTCCATCTCGTTGGCCAAGGCCATCAGGATCGGCACCGAGGGCAGGAAGACCGAAGCCACCTCGCCGCGCTTGCGGCTACGCACGAAGCGGCCGACCGCCTGGGCGAAGAACAACGGAGTGGAGGTGGACGTCGCATAAACGCCCACGCAGAGACGCGGAACGTCCACGCCTTCGGACACCATGCGCACCGCAACCATCCAGCGCGCGTCGGATTCGGAGAAATCGTCGATCTTCTGCGATGCCTTGGGGTCATCGGAAAGAATGGTGGTGACCTTCTCGCCACAGATCGCTTCGAGCTGGGCCGCGTAGCCGCGCGCGTCCTCGTGGTCCGTGGCGATGATCAGGCCGCCGGCGTCCTTCACGGTGCGGCGGACCTCCGAGAGCCGCCGGTCAGCGGCCTGCAGCACCGACGGGATCCAGTCGCCGTGCGGATCCAGCGCGGTACGCCAGGCATGGGCGGTGACATCCTTGGTGAAGCCTTCGCCGAGGTTTGCTTCCATCTCCTCGCCGCCGGAGGTACGCCAGCGCATATTGCCCGAATAGGCCATGAACAGCACCGGACGGACCACGTGGTCGGCCAGGGCGCTGCCGTAGCCGTAGGTGTAGTCCGCCTTGGAACGGCGAATGCCATCGCCCTCGTCCACATACTGCACGAAAGGAATCGGGGCCGCATCGGAACGGAATGGGGTACCGGTCAGGGCAAGCCGCCGGGTAGCCGGTTCGAATGCTTCACGAATGCCATCGCCCCAGGACAGGGCATCGCCGGCGTGGTGGACCTCATCCATGATCACCAGGGTGCGGGCATCTTCAGTTTTCGCGCGGTGCACCGCGGGCTTCAGCGAGACCTGGGCATAGGTCACCACCACGCCCATGTAGTGCGAGCCGTGCCGGCCGTCGGAGTTCTTGTAGTTCGGGTCCAGTGAGATGCCCACACGCGCCGCCGCATCCGCCCACTGCTTTTTCAGGTGGTCGGTGGGCGCGACAACGATCATGCGGTTGATCTTGCCCGAGTCGATCAGCACTTTGGCCAAGCGCAGCGCGAAGGTGGTCTTACCTGCGCCAGGGGTCGCCACCGCCATGAAGTCCTTGGGCTCCGTATCGAAGTACAGAGCCAAGGCCTCGGCCTGCCAGGCACGCAGCTTCGGCCCAGTTCCCCAAGCCGCACGTTCCGGATACGCTACCGGCAGTTTGTCTTCTAGTGGAAGCTTGTCGCCAAAATCAAAGAGTGTCTCGGTCATTTACCTTTTCCCGGCCGCGTGCATTGTGTGAAGTAGTGCTAGTTCATTCGCAGCACTACCCCATCATGGAGTCGTAGACTTCCTTGCACTCGGGGCATACCGGGAACTTCTGCGGATCTCGGCCTGGCGTCCAGACCTTGCCGCACAGAGCGATCACTGGGTCGCCGGTCATTGCCGACTCCATGATCTTTTCCTTCTGCACGTAGTGAGCAAAACGCTCATGATCTCCGGCCTCGACACTCTGGGTTGTCTCGGTACGTTCAATCGTGGCAGTGCCACCGCGGGTTTCTTCAGACTGTTCCACCATGCCTCCAAGTCTAATACGGATTGCCACTGCTGTCCGCGTGGCAAGCATGGGAGCTTGTCCACATTGACTTTGCCGCGCTGCACTAGGCCGCCCCATCGATTTCTTCCTCGCTGCAAGTCAACAACCATTTTTCAATGTTCTTGCGATGCGTTGCGGTGCCGTTGGAAGTCGATATTGCGCCAATTGGGCGCGACCCGATCAATATCCTGTGAACCTCCTTGCACCCAAGGCAGGCAAACGGCCGCCTAGCGGAAAACAGCGTCCCGCTAGACGGCCGGAGGCAGCAATTCGGCTGCTGCGCCTACTTATTGAGGATGACCGACTGCATCAGCTCAGGAGTGCGCTTTTCGTACCATTTGCCACCGAGGGCAATGCCGCCGAGCATCAGTCCGATACCCACGGCCAGGCCCGCGCCCAAGGTGATGAAGCCGAAGGACTGCGACTGCTTCACCCAGCCGATGATGTAGGGAATGAGTACCGGGATCAGCAGGAGGCCCATGGCAAGCATGATTCCCAGCTGGGTCAGCGCAATGCGCATGCCATTGCCCGGAGGGGTCTTCATCGGGTTATCACCCGGCAGCGGCACCGAATAGGTGTAGCGGGCCGAGGACACCGACGCGACGCCCAACGCGATGAGCAGCCCCGCCAGTGACAGGCCCAGGTCTCCCGGGATGCGCCACAGCGCACCGGAGATGAGGCCCGGCAAAATGGCTGCCGCCAGGACCGGAACGATGGCAATCAGGAAACAGGACAGCACTCGCCCTGCCCGATCAGCACGTCCGGAAATGCCGGTCAGCGCGTGCAGCGCAAAGGCGGTGTTGTCATAGGAAATGTCGGCCGAGATGGAGAAGCCCATCAAGATGCCGATCAACGGGCCCAGCAGGAACATCATCACGTAGCTGCCGGTCTGGTTGCCGGTGAACCAGAAGAGCAACGGCAGCATCGGCACAATGAGCACGCCAATGGCATAGCGCGGATCCTTGAACCAGTAGGTCAGTGCGCGGGCAGCCACGGCGCCCGTTGGCGTGGCCGGCATCAACTTGAAGAAGCCCAGCCCCTTGGCCGTGGCAGCGCGCTGCTCTGGCGGCGGGGTCACCGTGGCTTTGGCGGTAGCTCGAGCCAGCAGGAGGTACAGTCCGCCAAGGTAGAGCAAGCCCAGCGCCAGATGGATCGCCATCTGGCCGTAGTGCGCCGAGGCAAAAGCCCCGGGAATCGCGGCAAAGGCACCCAACGGGGTGTAGCCCAAGACCGAGGCAATCGGCTGGATCCAGTCGCTCATGCTCTGCGCGGCAGCCAATGCCGAGGTCACGATCGGCCCCAAGGCGATGAGCACCACGAACAGCAGCACGAAGGTCAATTCACGGAATCGGCGCTTGGCCCGCAGTGCGGTCGCCATGATCACCAGATACTGGCAAAGAAGAATCGCCATCACCGCGGTCGCCACCGCTGCCAGCAGGGCCAGCATGAGCGCGCCCGCATCGAAGCGCCACATCAGCGAGGCGCCGAGCAGGCCCGCAATGGTCAGCACCGCGGGAATCGAGATGAAGCCAGCCAGCACCAGCGCTGGCCCCAAGGTCTTTTCCGGAATCCCGAAGTGGACAAAGCGTGAAGGTTCCAGGGTGAGGTCAACACCGGTCAGCAGCGGCGGGATGATGGCCCAGCCCAGCACCACGGCCGAGCCGATCAGGGTGAAGATTTCGCTCTGGAAAGGAATATCGCCGGCGGTAAACCACATGGCCAAGGTCAGCATGGTGATCATGCCCAGTGCGTACAGGCCACCGATAATGACGCCGATGAGCTGGCCGACGGAGCGCTTGAAGCCGTTGGCGAGCAAGCGCAGTTTCAGGCTTAGGACGTGCGCAACCATGACAGCCCTTCATTATTGGCGCGGCCGCCCACCAGATCGACGAAGCGATCTTCCAGGCTCATGCCGCCGCGGACTTCATCCACGGTGCCCTGCGCCTTGAGCATGCCATCGGAAATGACCGCGACATGCGTGCACATGCGCTGGACGAGGTCCATCACATGCGAGGAAACGATGACGGTGCCGCCGAATTCAACGTAGTTATTCAGGATGTCGCGGATATTCGCCGCAGATACCGGGTCCACCGCCTCGAACGGCTCGTCCAGAACCAAGAGCTTTGGCGAGTGGATCATCGCGGTAGCCAAGGAAATCTTCTTGGTCATGCCGGCCGAGTAGTCCACCACCAGCTTGTCGCCGTCATCGAGCAAATCCATCACGCGCAGCAGGTCTTCGGTACGCTGGGCAACTTCTGCGCGTTCCATGCCGCGCAGCAATCCCGAGTAGGTCACCAGCTGGCGGCCGGTCAGCCGGTCAAACTGGCGCACGCCATCAGCCAGGACTCCCAAGGTGGCCTTGGCCGCTTGCGGATCAGCCCAGATATCCACGCCGTTGACCAGCGCTTGGCCTGAATCCGGGCGCAGCAATCCAGTGGCCATGGAAAGCATGGTGGTCTTGCCGGCACCATTGGGTCCGACAAGACCGTAGAAGGAACCCGCAGGAACTTGCAGGCTGACGTTGTTCACGGCAATCTTGGCGCCGAATTGCTTGGCAAGACCCCGAATGTCCAGTGCGATCTGATTCATAGCTTAAGGCTAGCAATGCCCCTAGTCAGAACGCATCATCCTTTGGAGTTAAACCCAGGTATAAGACAACCGCCGCGACCCAGGGAAAAACCCTGGGTCGCGGCGGTTGAACTGCTTGGTCCAGTCCCTGGACGTCAGCCTAGAAGAGTACGCGTGCCAGCTTCTGCCGCGAGGCAGCTACGCGTGGATCGCTGTTGCCGATCACCGCATAGAGCTCAATCAGGCGACGGCGGACCCGCTCGCGGTCTTCATCAGCCAGGCGGGAGATCAGCGAAACCAGTCGGGCGAAGGCATCTTCGACATGCCCGCCCACCACGTCCAGATCTGCTACATCCAGCTGGGCTGCGATGTCTTCAGGGTTCTGCGCGGCTTGCTCGCGGGACTTGTTCAGATCCAGGTTGTGCGTACGCGAGAGCAGTCGAACCTGGTACACGCCGATCTGCGCGTCCTTGTCGTTCGGCTTCTCGTTCAACGCTTCCAGGTAGGCGGCCTCGGCGGCGGCGTAGTCCCCGGCATCGATGGCGTCCACGGCCTTCTGGTGCAGCGGCGGCAGCTCTGGTTCAGGTTCGCCGGCCTGCCCGGAGAATGCCGGGGCGGTACCGCTCATGCCCTGCTGGACTGCGAGCTGTTCAAGCTGTGCGAAAACCTGGACAATCTGCTGTTCCTCGGCAGGACCCTGGAACAGCGGCACCGGCTGGCCCTTGATCAGCGCCACCACCATCGGGATCTGCTGGGCCTGGAAGGCCTGGGCGATCTGCGGGTAGGTTTCCGCATCCACCAGGCCGAGGATGAATTTGCCGCCCTTGGCATCCACCAGCTTGCGCAGCGTCGCATCCAGGTCTGCCGAGACCTGCACGCGAGGCGAGCCGAGGGAAACGATGGCAGGTACCTGCTGGGACATGCCGACGAACTGCTGGAACGCAGCCTCATCCAGATTGGTGGTCCAGCTTGCCGGACCAGCCGGCATGCTGCCGGTAGCTTCCGGGCCTTGGCTGGCCAGGGCGGAGAGATCTACCGCACCGCGGGTTGAGGGAATGTTCTGATCAGTCATGGGGGTTAGTCAACTTCCTTCACATCGAGCAGGATCTGGCTTGCAGAGATCAGCTGGATCTTGTCCTTGGAACCGTCGGCTGGCAGGTAGAACATCACCGGTTCGGCGTAGGTGCTTTCCACGTCGCCGTTCGAGGAGCTGGATCCCAGCAGCTGTTCGGTCAGCTTGTCGGTGCTCTTGAGCGGGTCAGCGTCTTCGGTGCGCACGAAGAGCGCCTTGTTGTTCAGCTTGCCGGTAACAATCGCTCCGCCATCCGGGGTGGAAACCACCTTGGTGTCGCCCTTGGTGACCGTGCGGTTGTACTTGACGTCCGCCTCGTTGGCTTCCTTGGACTCATCCTTCTGGGCTGCGTGCACCGCCTTGATGAAGTCCGATTCGGCAAACTTGTCCTTGTCCTTGGCATTGCCATCGGTCAGCACTTTGCCCAGTGCTTCCAGGGCCTTCTCCGGGGTCATCTGCAGGCCCTCGGCGTTGGCAGCAAGCTGCTTGGTCGACGGGTCGCCAACGGCGATGCCCGGGAAGGTGGAGTTCGGCAACATCTGGCCGGCGAAGACCACCTTGAAGTTATCGCGGGCGTTGGCCTGCACCAGGGTCAGCGCCTGCGGCAGGGTGTCGGCATCATTGTTCTTCGCGGTCACCACGGAGATTACGCGGGGGAACTTGGCTTCATTCGCATTCGGCACAGCGGCCGAGCGGATGACCTGGGTATTGAGCGCCAGCGGCTTGTCTACCTCGAACTTCTCCTTGAGCATGTCGTAGCGCTTATCGCGCAGGTACTTGAACGCACCGGCGGTGCGTGGTTCCAGGGCCTTGGCGTCGATCTTCTCATCGGCCTTGGCTACCTGCTTCTGGGCATCAGCCAGAACGCGCTTGAGCTGCTCTTCGGTGATGACCGGGAAGCTGGATACTTCTTCAACCGAGGAAGAGGCGGACTCGGAGCCCTTGGCATCATCGGACGCCTTGGCGTCCTGCGACTTCTGCTCGGATTCCGAAGGCTTGGCGCTGGACTCGTCGCTTGGCGCCATGGGCAGAGAAACACCGGAGATCGCCAGGGCCACCACGGCCACGGCGGCGACCGAGTGCTGGGTGTTCGCCCCGCTCTTCGGCTTGCCCGGGCGCATGACCAGCAGGGCCAGTCCGAAGACCAGCAGCAGCGAGCCGGCAATGATCAGCGGCAGGGCAAATGGCATGGCGTCGTCGTTCGCGTAGGTTACCGAGATATCCACCGGAGCGGCATCCTTTCCGCCTGCGGCCAGCAGCAAGGACCAGTCGCCGGAATCCGGAGCGGTCCAGCGGTAGGTCATGGTCTGATCCGCGGTCTGCGAGTCGAAGAAGATGTCATCACCGGCGGGATTAGGCGCATCGGCCTTGCCCTTGGCGTGCTCGGCGATCATCTTGTGGTTTTCGGTGTCGATGCCGGTGACCGATACATGCGATGCATCGCCGATCCACGCCTCGACGTCATAGTCGCGGCCCAAGGAAGCAGTGAATTCACCCTTCGACTTGATCACCAGTTCCACCGGGTCCAGCTTGGGGTCGTTGACCGAGGATTCAATCAAGGTCAGCGGTGCCTCATCAGCTAGTTGCGGCATGCTCGCGGTCACCGTTTCGGGCGGGGCCCAAAAGGTCTTCTGTCCGATGCCGACTACCAGGGCCGCGGCCCCCAGCAGCATCGCGATCACGGAGATTACTTTTCGCACAAGTTCACCTATTCGCCTACGTCTCACAGCTGTTCTTTGACAAGTCTAACGAGTTGCGGCCGATCATGGTTCCGATCCGCGCCTGTGAACTGGCTCAACAACGCAACAGCACGGTGTCTTGAACCACTTAACAGTGGCCGATGCGCGATATGCTCTGACCCATGGAGCCTGATCAGCCGCACCCGCATCGCGATAAGCACGTACCCGAGCAGCGTTCCGACGCGTCGGATCGCTCTTCCGGGCCGGCAACCTCCGGCCCGGAATCCACAGCGCATTCCCAGCCTCATGAGGGCAATTCCCAACCGGAATCACCTGCGGCCGCCAGCGCGCAGGCCCGTTATCCGGGCGCTGCGCCGACGGGCGCTAATCCGTCCCGCGAGGGCTGGTCCAAGAAGATCGCCGAACGCGTGGGCAAGATGCTCAACACCCCGCAGCGCAGTGCGGCCCTGGGCGAGGAACCGGAGCATCCGCTGGATGGCTCGCCGGAACCGATTCCGGCGCTGCACCCTATTTCCATGGGCTTCTTGGGCACCATTGGCGTGGGCATCGCCCTGGGCGGCTACTACCTGCTGACCAACGTCGGTTCGCTGATGACCTGGATTGCCATTGCGCTGTTCATCGCCTTGGGCCTTGATCCGATTGTGCGCTTCATGATGCGCAAGGGAATGACCCGTCCGCTGGCCGTGGCCGCGACCATGGTCAGCTTGCTGGCGATCTTCGGCGGCTTCATGGCCTTGATCATCCCTACCCTGGTCAACCAGATCACCGCCTTCATCACGCGGGCGCCTGAAATCGTGGATGATTTCCTCAATAGCGATTGGGTCCGGGAAATCGACCGGCAATACGCGATTTCCCAGCGCATCACTACCGAGGTCGACCGTTTCTTTGGCGATTCGGGCGCGGTGACCAATGTGTTCGGCGGCGTCCTGGGCGTATCGCAGACCGTCGCCCAGTCCATGTTCGGCGTGCTGATCGTGCTGGTGCTGGCCATCTACTTCCTGGCTTCGCTGCCAGGGATGATGGGCTTCTCGCTGCGCCTGGCCCCGCGCTCCAAACGCGACCGCGTGGCCGAATTGACCGTGCGCATTACCCGCTCCGTGGGCAATTACGTGATGGGCCAAGCCACTGTGGCCATACTGAACTGCCTGGTGGCGCTGGTGCTGATGAGCATCCTGGGCGTTCCGTTCACCGCGCTGCTCACCTTGCTGGTGGCGATGCTGGCCTTCATCCCATTGGTCGGCGGGGTGATCGCCGGCGTGCTGGTTACCTTGGTGACATTGTCACTGGGCTGGCAGACCGCCCTGATCTACGCGGTGTGCTACTTCGGCTACCTGCAGGTCGAGGCGTATTTCGTTTCGCCGCGCATCATGCGCCGTGCGGTGGCAGTGCCCGGCGCGGTCGCGGTGATCTCGGTGATTGCCGGCGGCACCCTGGCCGGGGTCACCGGTGCGCTCATGGCCATCCCGGTGGCAGCCAGCGCCATGATCCTGCTGCGCGAAGTCTTCATCGCCCGGCAGGACCGCCGCTAGCACCTGCCCCTCCAGGCAGCTGGCCTAGTAGCGGTAGGAACGGGTTTCCCAGCAGTGCGGATGCCAGTGGCGGCGCGCGTTGGCCGCGGCGTCATCGCCCGACCAGTGGTCCGCGCGCCAGGCGACAACATGGGCAACTCCAACTCCGATGGAACGGTGGCACCCCGGGCAGGAATAGGGCTTGTTGGCGTTCATCGGCGCAATCTTGCGCACATGCCATTGGCCGTCGGGGGCATCCTGGCGCAGCACCACGCCGAAGCGGGCACGCTGCATCCACTCTTCCTGGCCCGAACCGTAGCCCTGCTCTTCATCCCCGGAACCGTAGCCGGAGCCGGAGTTCCGGCCTTGGGCGGGTCGGGAATTCTTGGAGCGGCGCGGGCGGTTGGAACGTGGCATGTCTTTAATCATGCCGTATCTCCCGGCACAAGTCGCAACCAGCTAGTAAAGTGTGTGGGGTGCGTTTAGTGGTAGCGAAGTGTTCAGTTGATTACGAGGGCCGTCTTCGAGCCCACCTTCCGTTGGCGACCCGCTTGATCATGGTCAAGGCCGACGGCTCGGTACTCATCCACTCGGACGGCGGCAGCTACAAGCCGCTGAATTGGATGAATCCGCCGTTGATCCTGCGTGAGGCAGATCCCGATGAGGACGCCGCTGCATTGGGTGCCACCGCTACCTGGACCGTGTCCAGTGCGAAGACCGATGACAAGCTGACCATCCACTTCCATAGCTTCGAGCACGACTCGGCCCACATCCTGGGCACCGATCCGGGGCTGATCAAGGATGGCGTCGAAGCCGACCTGCAGCGCCTGCTGGCCGAGCAGATCGAGTTGCTCGGCGCTGGCCACCAGTTGGTCCGCCGTGAATACATGACCGCCATCGGTCCGGTGGATATCCTGGCCCGTGATGCCAAGGGCGCCACGGTTGCCGTAGAGCTCAAGCGCCGTGGCGATATCGACGGAGTGGAACAGCTGACCCGCTACCTGGAGCTTCTGAACCGCGACCCGCTGCTCAAGCCGGTTACCGGCATTTTCGCCGCCCAGCAGATCAAGCCGCAGGCCCGCACCTTGGCCGAAGACCGCGGCATCCGCTGCCTCACCTTGGATTACGACGCAATGCGCGGAGTCGACGACTCGGCAGGACGCCTCTTCTAGGGTTGCGGGTCCTCCCCGGGCTGCCTGGCAGCCTTAGTTTGGCCCTGCAGAAAACTGCATCCCGACTGCTAGTCTGATCTCCTCTACCAAAAGCGCTCGGTGCCGCACGGCCCGGGCCGCCAGGCTCGGGAGGTCCATTGGATCCGCTGACAGCTTCGCTCATGGCCATTGGCAGCGGTTCCGCTGCGGGCCTGCGGCCGTATTTCACGGTATTGGCCCTGGGCATCGCGGGACTCGTGATCCCCGATACCGCACCTGACATGATCGCTTCTGCGGCACGGCAGATTCCTGAAAGCATCACCAATCCGTGGGTCCTGGCGATCTGTGCCGTACTTGCCATCGGCGAGGCCGGCCTGGATAAGATCCCCTTCCTGAATTTGTCCATGGAAACCATCTCGGTGTGGCTGCGACCTGTTTTCGGCGCCCTGGTTGGCATCGGCCTTGGCGCCAATTCGGGAGTCGAGGTTGCCGTCCTCACCGGACTGCTCGGTGCGGGCTCCGCGCTGTCGGTGAGCCTGGGCAAATCGTCGATGACCGCGGCGACCAATGCCGTGCCCGAACCCATCACCCAATGGGTGCGCAGCCTGGCAGAAGATCTTGGCGCGCTGGTTCTCGTCTTCGCAGCTGTGCTGGTTCCGGTACTGGCCGCCGTGCTCGGACTCGTTGCCATTGCCATCGGCTTCTTCCTCTACCGCATGTTCCGCCGGGTCTACCGGTCAATGAAGAACCGGGTCGGCAGCATCAGGCAGAACCGGGCCGCCGCGCACTCCGCGCGCGAAGCGCAGCTGGCCTCCGGCACGAAGACCAGTACGCTGCAGGCGCTGCAGGCCCTGGCCACCGGCAACGCGCCGGCTTCCGAAGATCCTGCGGGCAAGGGCAGCTAGCTCCTTGCCGTGGCCAGGTGCCCGGCGCGCTGGGGCTGCTGCGTTCCCGGTTCGCTAAATGCCAAGTCCGCTGAGAAAATAATCCGTCGAGTCGGTGACTGGACGCGTTCTCTCTTCTAAGCTGGGAACATGACTACGACGCGCTACGCCCTTCATGCCACCCTGATTTCCGATGGCCTCAAGGTCACCGATGGCGTGCTCGCCGTGGAAGGCGACCGCATCCGCTTTGCCGGCAACCGCGATGACTTCAACGCCCTGGCCGATGCTGCCGACTACCCGGTACGCGAGGTAGCCCCCGGCTCCATCATCATCCCGGGCCTGATCGACCTGCATTGCCATGGCGCCCTCGGCGCGGACTTCTCGGCACCGGATCATTCGAGCGTCACCGAAGCGGTGGAGTACCTGCACCGCTCGGGCACCACTACCCTGCTCGCGTCGCTGGTCACCGCAGAGCCCTCGTCCATGATCGAGGCCGCCGAGCTGCTCGCCGAGCTGGCGGAGGCCGGCCAGATTGCCGGCATCCATGCCGAAGGCCCGTTCCTCTCCGTAGACCGCTGCGGCGCCCAGGACCCGCGCTTCCTGCATGATCCGGATCCGGAATTCGTCAGCGAGCTGGTGGCTGCCAGCCGCGGCCAGCTGCGCACCATGACCTACGCTCCGGAATTGGCCGGCAGCGAGGAACTCGTTGAGCAGCTGGTCTCCCACGGCGTGGTTCCGTCGCTGGGGCACACCGATGCCAGCGCCCAGATCACCGCGGATTCCCTGCGCTTTGCCCGCGAACAGCTGCGCAGCGCCGGGGTGGACGGCTTCACCGAACGCCCTACGGTCACCCACCTGTTCAACGGCATGCCTTCGCTGCACCACCGCGAACCCGGTCCGGTGGCCGCCTGCCTGGAAGAGGCGGTGAACCGCAATGCGTTCGTGGAGCTGATCGCCGACGGGGTGCACCTGTCCCCCGATACCGTGCGCCTGGTCTTCCGCTTGGTCGGTGCGGAGAACATCTTGCTGGTCAGCGATTCCATGGCGGCCACCGGCTTGGCCGATGGGCAGTACACCCTCGGCCCGCAGGATGTGAATGTGGCCCTGGGCCAGGCACGGCTGGCCAGCGACAATTCCCTGGCCGGCGGCACCTGCACGCTGCTGGAAATCGTGCAGCGCGCCGTGCAGGCCGGGGTCTCACTGGTCCAGGCGGTCAACTCGGCTACGTCCATCCCCGCCTCGCTGATCGGCCTGGCCGACGAAGTCGGTTCCCTGCACTACGGCTTCGCCGCCGATGCACTGATCCTGGATGCCAATCTGCAGCTGGTCCAGACGATCCGCAACGGGGAATACCTCTAGCCCACCGAAAATCCCGGACTGCGCTAGCCCTGCCGGATCCGCCCGAGCTGGCCGAGCAGCTCAAGCTCCTCGGCCCGGCCGAGGCCAGCACGCCGGGACCGGTCCAGTCCGCGAGCCCGTTCATCGGCCAGCACGTCGCCAAGCAAGTCCTCCAGGTCCCGCTCCGGGCCACCGGCCAAGGCGTACCGCTGGTTGCTGCGCTGGGCGAAGCCGTGGTCCTCCAGCGCAAGCCACAGCGGCAGCGAACGCGCCCCGGCCCAGTAATTGACCTGGCGTTCGCGCAGCCATGCGTCCTGGGCGGTGACCAGTTCCCCGCTGAATCCCGCAATCCGTGCGGCCGTACTGAGGAACTGGGCGAAGCCATGTGATGTTCCGGCCACGTTGAAGGTTCCCGTGAGCGAACGCGCGGCGGCGTCGATAATCCACGCGGCGGCATCGCGCACGTCGATGACCTGCACATGGCGGCCCGCGGTTGGCGGGATGAGGACCTGGCCGGCACCGGCCAAGGCCAAGCGCGAAACCCAGTAGGAAAAGCGGTCGCTGGGATCGCCAGGTCCGGTAATCAGCCCCGGACGGGCAATGAGCAGCCGGTCGGCAACCATCGCCGTGCTGGCCCGTTCGGCAAGGACCTTTGCATGCCCGTAGTCGCCGGGATCGGACGGTTCATGCAGTTGCGCGTCTTCGCCGGCACCGGGCAGCTGCGCGCTGGCATACACCGAGATGGAGGAAACCAGGGTCCAGTGCCGCGCATTCGCGGCCAGGGCCGCCAGCGCTTCGTGCACCCATTGCAGCTCATAGGACAGCTCGATGACCGAGTCGAATCCGATGCCCTGCACGGCATCATAGGCCCCGGGCTGGCTCCGGTCGGCACGCACCAGCTGCGCGCCCTGGGCAACCTCGCCGGAATTGCCGCGCGCCAGGCAGGTTACTTCGTGGCCACTGCGGATCAGCTGCCGCGCCAGCTCGCGGCCGAGCCACGCGGTGCCGCCAAGGATCAAGGTTCGTTTCATGCGAACAGTCAACTACGTCCTGCGCCACGCGCCCAGGCATTTCGCACTCAGCGCAGTTCCTGCCGGCCGTTTCCGGATCGGTGGCTGCGGTGCCCGGGATCCGGAGGTGCTCCCCCAAGCCGCCACGCGCAGCTGAGCAGTGCGCCGAGCACGCAGGCGATCCGCAGTGCCCCCCCCAGCCTGCCAACGCTGCCTGCCAGCATTGACTGGCCAGGGAACGCGAAAACCGCCGCTGCATCTGCAACGGCGGCTTTGCTTTATCAAGTTCTAGATCTGCCAGCTCCCGGCGATCGGCCCGGCTTCGAGCCAGGCCGAGAAGCCGGTGTAGTCGCGGTAGTCCATGGCCAGCAGCAGCTCATCACCGCTGCGCACCAGCATCACGATGATGAATCCTGGCGGGATCCGCGAGGTTTCCTCATCGGTGGGCTGGCGTGTCCCGGTGATATCCAGGCCACGGCGCTCGATCACGAAGCTCGGGACCGGGGAGACAGAGAAAAACCGCAACAGGTCCACATGCGCTCCGCCGTAGCGGCCGATGACCATCATCCATTTGCCCGAAGGCGCCAGGATGGATGCATCGAAGGTGCCCAGCGTGCGCCGCAATTGGATGCGGCGCACGGCCATGGCCCCGAAGAACATGGCGATGCCGATCAGGATCAGCAACGCGATCAGAACTGGTGCGGTTATCTCAAACAATTCATCGCCTACGCTGCGGTACCAAGCACAGCGTTGTCAGCAACGATCACTACGCGATCCGAATCAACAGAGAAGAAGCCTCCGTCGATCTGGACCGAGAAGCGGGACTCGGAAACCGGTTCGATTTCCAGGTCCCCAGCGGCAAGCACGGACAGCATCGGAACGTGACCGGGCAGAACACCGATCTCGCCGTCCACCGAACGAGCCTTGACCAGCTTCGCAGCGCCCGACCACACGAAGTGGTCAGCCGCGACGATTTCGACCTGAAGCTCAGCCATAATTAGCTGGCCTTCTGGATTTCGGCCCACTGGCGCTCGACGTCGTCAAGACCGCCGATGTTGAAGAACGCCTGCTCTGCAATGTGGTCCAATTCGCCATCGCAAATGGCCTTGAAGCCTTCGATGGTGTCCTTGATCGATACGGTCGAGCCCTCGACACCGGTGAACTGCTTTGCGGTGTAGGTGTTCTGCGAGAGGAACTGCTGGATACGGCGTGCACGGGCAACGACGATCTTGTCCTCTTCGCCCAGCTCGTCGATACCGAGGATCGCGATGATGTCCTGCAGTTCCTTGTTCTTCTGCAGAATGGCCTTCACGCGGATGGCTACATCGTAGTGATCCTGGCCAATGTACTGCGGATCCAGGATTCGCGAGGTCGAGGTCAGCGGGTCGATCGCCGGGTACAGGCCGCGCGACGCGATTTCACGCGACAGCTCGGTGGTTGCATCCAAGTGGGCGAAGGTTGCTGCTGGAGCCGGGTCGGTGTAGTCATCGGCCGGGACGTAGACAGCCTGCATCGAGGTGATCGAGCGGCCCTTCGTCGAGGTGATGCGTTCCTGCAGCAGACCCATTTCATCGGCCAAGTTCGGCTGGTAGCCCACGGCGGAAGGCATGCGGCCCAGCAGGGTCGACACCTCGGAACCGGCCTGGGTGAAGCGGAAGATGTTGTCGATGAACAGCAGCACGTCCTGGTTCTGGACATCGCGGAAGTATTCCGCCATGGTCAGAGCCGACAGTGCCACGCGCAAACGGGTTCCAGGTGGCTCATCCATCTGGCCGAACACCAGTGCGGTGTCCTTCAGGACGTTTGCCTCGTCCATTTCGACCCAGAGGTCGTTGCCTTCACGGGTGCGCTCGCCAACACCGGCGAATACCGAGGTACCACCGAAGTTACGTGCAACACGGGTGATCATTTCCTGGATCAGCACGGTCTTGCCAACGCCGGCGCCGCCGAACAGGCCGATCTTGCCGCCCTTGATGTACGGGGTCAGGAGGTCGATCGACTTGATGCCGGTTTCCAGCATTTCGGTCGAGCCCTCGAGCTCCGAGAACTTCGGAGGCTGGCGGTGGATTGGCCAACGCTCGGTGACCTGGATCTCCGAGTTGTCAACGTCCAGGGCGTCGCCCAGAACGTTGAAGATGTGGCCCTTGACGCCGTCGCCGACTGGGACGGAGATGGCAGCGCCGGTATCGGTCACCGAAGCACCGCGGACCAGGCCGTCGGTGGCCTGCAGCGATACTGCGCGGACCAGGCCCTCACCGAGGTGCTGGCTGGTCTCGAAGGTGATCTTCTTGGTTTCGCCGTTGAGGTTCAGCTCAGCGGTCAGTGCGTTGTAGATAGCAGGCAGTGCGTCGGCTGGGAACTCGACGTCCACGACCGGGCCAGTCACGCGCGCGATGCGACCGATGGCCCCTGCGGTAACCTGCTCGTTGAGTTGGGCAGTCATCTTTCTCACTTCTTGTCTGGTCGGAGTATCGGTAATTAGCTGTTCAGCGCGTCGGCGCCGGCGATAATTTCCGAAAGCTCCTGGGTGATTTCAGCCTGACGGGCATTGTTGAGCAATCGGGTGTACTTCTTGATCAGTTCACCAGCGTTGTCGCCTGCGGCCTTCATAGCGCGCTGACGTGCAGCGAGCTCGGAAGCTGCGGACTGCAACTGGCAGTTGAACAGTCGAGAATCGATGTAGCGCGGGAGCAGTGAATCAAGCACTTCTTCCGGCGATGGCTCAAACTCGTACAGTGGCAATAGCTCGTCGGTTGGAGTCTCGGATTCATCCTCGACAACCTCCAACGGCAACAGACGGATGACCGTCGGTTCCTGCGTGACCATCGACTTGAACTGGGTGTAGACGACGTGGATTTCATCCACGCCACCCTGCTCGAAGTCGGTGTCGAAGTCCTCAAGGAGAACGTCGCGCAGCTCGCGTGCGGTTTCGAAACGCGGGGAATCAGTTTCCCCGGTCCAAACTCGTGCGTACTCGCGTGAACGGAAATCAAAGTAAGCCTGGGCCTTGCGGCCGACCAAGTAGGTCTTGACTTCCTTGCCTTCTTCACGCAGGAGTTCCACGAGGTGCTCTGCCTGCTTCAGAACGCTGGCGGAGTAGGACCCGGCAAGTCCTCGGTCCGAAGTCATCACCAAGACCGCGGCGCGGCGAACCTGCGCCGGCTCGGTGGTCAGTGGATGCTCGACATCGGCCTGGGACGCGACGGCGGTTACTGCACGGGTAATCGCATTGGCATACGGCAACGAGGCCGAGACACGCGTACGTGCCTTACCAATGCGGGATGCAGCGATCAGTTCCATCGCCTTGAAGATCTTACGCATCGACTTGGTCGATCCGATCTTCTGGCGGTAGACCCGAATCTGGGCTCCCATGTGTGTCCTTTCCTTATCCCCTACTTCGGGAGGGCGGCGCCGTTACCGGCGCCGCTCCCCCTCGTAAGGAAATTGTCAGCGCTTCTGCTTGACGATCTGTTCCTGGTCAACGGACTCGGAATCGAGAGCGTCGTGCTCTTCGTGTCCGGCGGCGACAAGCTTGTCGTCACCTTCGCCGAAGAAGCCGGCCTTGAAGTCCGCAACAGCGGTCTTCATGGCTTCCAGAGTCTCGTTCTCCAGCTTGCCGGTCTGGCCGATCACGGTCAGCACGTCGGTGCGGTGGCGCAGGTAGTCGATGAACTCGCCCTCGAAGCGGCGTACATCCTCAACCGGGACATCGTCCAGGTAACCGTTGGTGCCGGCCCAGATCGAAACGACCTGGTCTTCGACTGGGTATGGGGTGTACTGGCCCTGCTTGAGCAGTTCCATCAGGCGTGCACCACGGGTCAGCTGCTGCTTGGAAGCAGCATCCAGGTCCGAAGCGAACATCGCGAATGCCTGCATGTCGCGGTACTGAGCCAATTCAAGCTTCAAAGTACCGGAGACCTTCTTCATGGCCTTGACCTGAGCCGAGCCGCCAACGCGGGATACGGAGATACCCACGTCGACTGCTGGACGCTGGTTGGCGTTGAACAGGTCCGACTGCAAGAAGATCTGGCCGTCGGTGATCGAGATGACGTTGGTCGGGATGAACGCGCCCACGTCGTTGGCCTTGGTTTCGATGATTGGCAGACCAGTCATCGAACCTGCACCCAACTCGTCCGACAGCTTGGCGCAACGCTCAAGCAGGCGGGAGTGCAGGTAGAAGACGTCACCTGGGTAAGCTTCGCGTCCTGGCGGACGGCGCAGCAGCAGGGACACGGCACGGTAGGCTTCAGCCTGCTTCGACAGATCATCAAAGACGATCAGAACGTGCTTGCCACCGTACATCCAGTGCTGGCCGATGGCCGAGCCTGCGTATGGTGCCAAGTACTTGAAGCCTGCTGGGTCAGATGCGGGGGAAGCCACGATGGTGGTGTATTCCAGTGCACCCTGCTCTTCGAGGGTCTGGCGTACGGCAGCGATGGTCGATGCCTTCTGGCCAATTGCCACGTAGACGCAGCGAACCTGCTTGGTCTGGTCGCCGGATTCCCAGTTGGCGCGCTGGTTCAGAATGGTGTCAACCGCGATAGCGGTCTTACCGGTCTGGCGGTCACCAATGATCAGCTGACGCTGGCCACGGCCGATCGGGATCATGGCGTCGATAGCCTTCAGACCGGTCTGCATTGGCTCGTGCACGCTCTTGCGCTGGGTAACGCCTGGTGCCTGAAGCTCCAGGGCGCGGCGGCCCTCGGAAGCGATTGGGCCCAGATTGTCCAGTGGCTCGCCCAATGGGTCAACCACGCGGCCGAGGTAGCCGTCGCCAACTGGAACCGAAAGGATCTCGCCTGTGCGCTCGACCTTCTGGCCAGCTTCGATGCCGGTGAAGTCACCAAGCACAACGACACCGATTTCGCGGGTATCGAGGTTCTGGGCAAGGCCCAGGGTGCCATCTTCGAACTTCAGCAACTCGTTTGCCATGACGGAAGGAAGGCCTTCCACTCTGGCGATGCCGTCGCTCGCGGCGACGACGCGTCCCACCTCGGTGCGCTCTGCCTTACCCGGTTCGTAGGAAGATGCGAACTCGTTTAGGGCATTACGGACGTCGTTGGCATTGATGGTCAAATCGGCCATCTGCAGTCCCTGCTCTCCTAAATTGTGATCCGGTTCTAAAACACCGAATCGAATGTGAATGAAGTCTGTTGTGGTCCTGGCAGCTAGGAACACCAGGTAAAGGATTGCTCCTTCGCCTAATGAGTCCTAGCTGGCCAAGGCCCGGCGCAAATCTGCCACGCGCGATGCCACGGAAGCGTCGACAACTTCGTCGCCAACCTTGACTACCAGTCCACCGACCAGCGATGGGTCGATAGTGGCGTTGAGCTTGAGCTGACGACCGTAAAGCTTGTTCAGGCTGGTCTCCAGGCGCGAAAGCTGAGTCGCCGAAAGCTCTACAGAGCTGGTCACCGAAGCGATCCAGCGCTGCTGGCGCTTGGCCACGAGCTCCACGAAGCGTTCCAGCAAAGCTGCTGGCTTCAAACCACGAGGGTTCGAAACTGCCTGCGAGATCAATACCTGAGAGGTCTGCGACGCGTTAGGCACGAGCTTCAGCGCGAGAGCGCGCTTTGCCTCGACTGGGGCCTGTGCATCATCCAACGCACGCTGCAGTTCGTGGTTGCCACGAACTACCTCGATGAAGGAGAACAGATCCTGCTCCAGCTTGTTCAGCCCCGAAGCGCCGTCCTGCTGCTCAGCCACTGCGGTAACCGCAGTGACAGCCAGCGTTTCGAGCGCATCGCTAATGTCGCGTTCCGAGCTCCAACGGGTAGAAGCCAGCTGGGCAACGGTGTCCTCAGCGTCAGCCGAGACCTTTCCGTGCAGCAGCTGGGCCAAGAGGCCTGCCTTTTCGGCAGCATCACGGGCTGGGTCAGTCAATGCGCGGCGAAGACCGGCATTTGCATCCAGTACTTCCAGGACCGCGAACAGTTCCTTAGGCAGCTCAATAGATGCCAGTGCCAGCTTGGGTTCCAGGAACGCCAAAGCCTTTGCTAGTGACTCGCTCGATACACTTGCCATTAGTTCGATGCACCTGCGTTCTGCTGAGCTTCCAAATCGGTCAGGAACTTGTCAACCACGCGCTGGGCACGGGCATCGTCCTGCAGAGCTTCGTCAACAACCTTGCTTGCAAGCTCGGTAGCCAATGCGCCCACGTCGGTGCGGAGCGAAGCCAGAGCCGAAACGCGCTCTGCTTCGATCTGACGGTGCGACTGCTCGGTGATACGAGCTGCCTCATCGGTTGCCTTGGTCTTCAGATCTGCGAGGATCTGAGCACCTTCGCTACGAGCTTCCTCACGGATGCGGTTTGCTTCGGTGCGTGCTTCCAGAAGCTGGGCCTTGTACTGAGCCAAGGTCTCCTCTGCTTCCTTCTGCGCTGCTTCAGCCTTCTCCAGGCCACCTTCGATCGCGGTGACGCGATCTTCATAGGACTGCTCGAACTTCGGAGCAATTACCTTGATGACGATGAACAGAAGGACCGCGAAACCAACACCCGTGACGAGAATTTCCCACGGGTTCGGCAACAGCGGGTTGACCGATTCGCTCGCAGCGAGGATGAAATCAGTGCTGTTCATTCTCACTATTCCTTATCTACTAGTTTCCGCTTGTGTGTACGCCTCGCGATAGTGGCGAGGCCACTACAGTTGCGAAAAGACTAGGCGCCGATGACGAAAGCGAAGACCAGGCCCAGGATGGCCAGTGCTTCAGCAAGTGCGAAGCCAAGCATGGCGATTGGCTGCAGGATGCGCTGAGCCTCAGGCTGACGTGCAACACCGTTGATGTAGGCAGCGAAGATCAAGCCAACGCCGATAGCCGAACCGATAGCAGCCAGGCCGTAGCCGATCATATTCAGGGAGCCGTGCAACATGTGATTATGTTCCTTTCAAGATACCGAGCTTTTGCCGGTAGGTTGTGAGGTATTCCTTGAGCGACTCAAGGAAGATCTTTATGGGTTGGAAGAAAAGAAGTGTTGGCCTAGTGGGCGTCGGCTTCGATTGCACCCTGGAGGTAGATCGCGGTCAGCAGGGCGAAAACAAACGCCTGCAGGACCATGATCAGCAGTTCCAGGAAGTACATGGCGACCGAGCCAACGATGACCAGGATGCCAAGGCCGTTCATGGCCAGGGAGTCCTGGACAACGATCAGGTGACGAGCGCCGGCAGCTGCCAGCATCACGATCATGTGACCGGCCAGCATCGTTGCCATCAAACGCAGCGAGTGCGTCAGCGGGCGAACGATGAAGTTAGAAATGATTTCCAACGGAATCATCAGTGGCATGATCCAGCCCGGAACACCGGACGGGACGACGGCCAACTTGAAGTAGCGGATACCGTGGTTCTTCAGGCCTACAGCAATCCAGGTGCCGTAGATGATGATAGCCATCGCGTATGCAGAACCAGCGTGTGAGAACGATGGAAGCTGCAGGAACGGAATCGCGCCGAAGAGGTTGTTCAGCAGTACGAAGAAGAAGGTCGCGAACAGCAGAGGAATCCAAGGACGGAAGTTCTTCTCGCCGATGATGTCGCGGCCAATTCCGTTACGTACAAACGCGTAACCGGACTCAGCGATGTACTGCATCTTGCCTGGAACCAGCTTCGGGTTCTTGATGGCCACGGTGAAGAACCAAGAGATAAGCACGATCGACAAAACGATCATGAGCATCTGCTTGCCGAAACCCGTGCCGTACTCAGCCATCCACGGGAAAAGATCCGGGAGGTGGGTATCGGAAACGGATGGCGGTACGAAGCCGCCTTCTTCTGAGGCCATTGGGAGCGCAAACGCGAACAACGCGCTGTCCTCTCTGCAGTAACGGTCACGGGCAAAAGGCGGTGACTGGCGGTAACTGCCTCTCACCGTGTGAAGAAAAGATCAAACGGGGATCCCATCATGGCCCATGCCAGAAGCATCAACCCTGATGAAGGTCCATCTGCGGGTTACCCCGCGGATGCATATTGCGTATTCCGCCCGCAGTTGAGCGGACGGCCAAAAATGACCCGAAGTAAGCTTATCAAACTCACAGCACCCCACCGACACAAAGTCGCGCGGAATACTCTATTCCTCGTTGTAGATAGCCAGGCGCGCCTTCATGAAAGCACGCACCTCACCAACCTGCCAGGCAACAAGGGAGATAGCTGCTGCAAGAACGAATCCCTGGCGATTAACCCAATCGGGCAACCCCAGGTTCAACAACACGAAGGCGATGCCAAAAACCTTGATGACAAAGACACCCAAGAACGCGGGCATGGCCCACGAGTGGCGAATTCGCCCTGCAGCTTCGGCAATGAGAATGCCAATCGCGAAAAAGCCAATCACAATCCCGGCAGCCAGCGCGCCAGAAAGCGCGTAGCGAAGATCGGCAACCAACCATGAAATCAGGAAAAATATGGCGGTAGCGATCAGCGAATACACCAGTGACAAGCCAAGAATCGGCAACCAGATGGATTTCGGGGCTGACGAAGCACTGACGCGGGCAGAACCAGAATTCACGTCCGCAACCTTTCTTCGTCAACACCGAGGAACCATCGTGCACCCATCGATGCTGATGAAACTTGAAACTTCCACCTATTCCCTAAAGAACAGATGAAAGAAGATCCAGATTGAATTCTACACGAGATAGAAACAGATTGCTTGTGCGTTACCCTGCTATTTGATCGGGCTAGGCTTTGCCCATGCGCTTGCGTAAGGCCTCGACCCGCTTGATCACCAGGGGACGCCACGTTGCTACCGCTGCCACTAGGAACAACAGCAAGGCCATCGGGACCACCAGAATGACCGGGATGAAGGCGATGGAAACCACTGAGACTGCAATCACGGCGGCCCACAGGTAGAGCAGAACTACCGATTGGCGCACGGAGTGGCCCTGGGCCAGCATCCGGTGGTGGATGTGCTTGGCGTCCGGGGAAAAGGGTGAGCGTTTGTTGGCCAGCCGGCGGAAGACCGAGAGTACAAGGTCCAGTACTGGTAGGAAGACGATCACCATCGGCAGCAGCATCGGCATGTAGGCCGGGATGTTGCGGAAGCGCCGGGCCTCCAGGCCCTGCACATCACCGGTCACCGCCACCGCGGCCACCGAGAGGATCATGCCGATGGCGAGAACGCCGGTCTCCCCCATGAAGATATTCGCCGGGTTGAAGTTGTGCGGCAAGAAGCCCAGGCAGGCACCGAGCAGCAAGGCGCAGAGCAAGGCCCCGATGTTCGCGTAGTCATCGGCGCTCACGTGCGTGGCCAGTACATAGGAGTACACGAAGAAGGTCGCCGCGCCAATGGCGGCCAGGCCCGCGGCCAGGCCATCCAATCCATCGGAGAAGTTGATCGCGTTCATGGTCAGCACGATCAGGAAAATGGTCACCGAAATCTGCATCCATTGCTCATCGATCTGCCACGACCCCACGGGCAGGGACTGGATGACGATTCCGTTGGTGGCGACCATCCAGCCGATCAGGATCTGGCCGGCGAGCTTCAGCCACCATTTGAGGTCGAACATGTCATCGGCCAGGCCCATGAGCACGATGACGCCCAGGGCGTAGGCGATTCCGCGGATGGCGTCGTCATTGCCGAAAACCCCGCGGAAGAAGTGGAAGTTGCTGGCCAGCCATAGCCCTGCGGCGAAAGCGGCGATAATCGCCAGGCCGCCGAACTTCACGATCGGTTTTTCGTGCTGGTCGCGTTCGCGCACCAGCTGGTTGCCGGTGAAACGGTGGCCAAGGGTGCGGATGATCGGGGTGAGCAGGAACGAAACCGTAAAGCTGAATGCTATGAGCAGTACGTATGTTCTCATGCGCCGGTTTCCGGTGCGTCCTGTCCCAAATCGAGAATGCCAGGGACGACCACGCGCAATTCGTCAATGGAAATCGCGCCCGAGCGAACCACCTGCAGGTTCTGGCCGGTGCAATCGATGATGGTCGATGGCAGGACCTCTTCCCCGGCCTCGCCGCGCGGGCCGCCGTCGAGGTAGACATCCACCGACTCCCCGAGCTGAGCGAAAGCCTGCTCGACATCCAGCGCCGCCGCGTTGCCGGTGCGGTTGGCCGAGGACACGGCCAGCGGGCCGGTCTGGCCCAGGAGTTCCAGGGCGGTGTCGTCGTTGGGCACGCGCAGCGCCACGGTGCCGCGGGTCTCCCCCAGATCCCAGGTCAGCGAAGGCTGGGCCTGCAGGATCAGGGTCAGTCCGCCTGGCCAGAACGCTTCGGCCAGCTTGCGCGCGGGCTCGGGGATGTCCCTGGCCAATCCGTCCATGGTGGAACTCTGGGCGATCAGCACCGGCGGGGGCATGGTGCGGTTGCGGCCTTTGGCGGCCAGCAGCATCGCCACGCCCTGGGCGCTGAATGCATCGGCGCCGATCCCGTAGACGGTATCTGTAGGCAAGACGATGCAGCGCTTGTCCGCCAGCGCGGCCTTGGCTGCGGCGATGCCTTCAGCGTGTTCCTGCTCGTTGCTTACCGAAAATGTTGTGCTCACGGGATCATTCTTTCATGCACTGGTGTGGTTTGGTTATTGCGGCGCGTAGCCGGATGTGGCGCGGGCGCGCCCGGTCAAATCTTCATGGCCAGCTACCTGCGTGAAACCGGCCGCGCGCAGCATGGCTGCCGCGGTTTCGCGCTGCACTTCGGCGTGTTCCATCACGTAGTAGCCGCCGGGACGCAAGAGCTTCATGGCTTGGGCGGTAATGGCTCGCGGAATGTCCAGTCCGTCCTCCCCGAGCCCGTACAACGCCATTTCCGGGTCGTGCTCGCGCACTTCCACTTCGCGCGGCACCGCGTTGGGCGGAATATACGGCGGATTGGAGATCACCAGGTCCATGGTGCCTTCCAGTTCCCCGGGGACCGCCGTGGCATCCTGGTGCAGCACGGTGACCCGGTGCGGCTCGCAGTTGGCCCGGGTGTAGCCGATGGCATCCTCCGAGAGCTCCACGGCCCAGACGCTGGCTGCTGGCACTTCGCTGGCCACGGACGCTGCAATGGCGCCGGAGCCCGAGCACAAATCAATGCACCGCGGGGTGCCGATGCCTTGGGCGGCCAGGAAATCAAGGCCGAGCTGCACCACGGTTTCGGTTTCCGGGCGCGGGGTGAATACTCCCGGTCCCACCTTCAGCTCCAGGTAGCGGAAGTACGCCACGCCAGTCAGGTGCTGCAGCGGGATGCGGGTGCGCCGGGCGGCCACCAGGGCGGTGAATTGCTCCCGGGATCCAGGGTCGAGGCCCTCGCCACGCAGTTCGCGCAGCTTCAGTTCCGAGCGGTCGATGCCCAGCACGTGGCACAGCAGCAGCTCGACGTCGACGCCGGGGCTTGGCACCCCGGCGTCGGCCAGCGCCGCAATCGCCTGGCGGCGTACGGCAGTGAGTTCTTCCAAGGCGTCGTTACTCGCCCAGCGCTGCCAAGCGCTCTTCCTCGTCCATCTGGATGCAGGATTCAACCACCGGCTGCAGGTCCCCGTCCATCACGGCGTCAAGGTTGTAGGCCTTGTAGCCGGTGCGGTGGTCGGCAATGCGGTTTTCCGGGTAGTTGTAGGTGCGGATGCGCTCGGAGCGGTCCATGGTGCGGATCTGGCTTGCACGCTGGGCCGAGTTCTCCTTGTCGATGATCTCCTGCTGGTGGGCCAGCAGGCGCGAACGCAGCACGCGCATCGCGGCTTCGCGGTTCTGGATCTGCGACTTCTCGTTCTGCATGGCCACCACGATGCCGGTGGGCAGGTGGGTAATGCGCACCGCGGAGTCGGTGGTGTTCACCGACTGGCCGCCGGGGCCCGAGGAACGGTAGACATCGATCTTCAGGTCGTTCTGGTGGATGTCGACTTCTTCGGGCTCGTCCACCTCGGGCAGGACCAGCACGCCGGCAGCCGAGGTGTGGATGCGGCCCTGGGATTCGGTGACCGGCACGCGCTGCACGCGGTGCACGCCGCCTTCGAACTTCAGCTGGGCGTAGACGCCTTCGGCCGGGTCATTCGATTTGCCTTTGATGGCAACCTGGGCGTCCTTGTAGCCGCCGAGGTCGGACTCGTTGAAGGAGATCATCTCCACCTTCCAGCCCTTGTGCTCGGCGAAACGGGTGTACATGCGCAGCAGGTCGGCTGCGAACAGCGCTGCTTCGTCGCCGCCCTCGCCGCCCTTGACTTCGAGGATCACGTCGCGGCCGTCGTTCTCGTCGCGCGGGATCAGCAGGCGGCGCAGCTTCTCCTCGAGCTCTGGCAGGGCGGCGGTGAGGGTTTCCACCTCTTCTGCGAAGTCCGGATCCTCGTCAGCCATTTCCTTGGCTGCTTCCAGGTCCTCGGTGGCGGCGTGCCACTTGTTGTAGGCCTCGACGATGCCGTTCAGCTGTGCCGAGCGGCGGCCGAGCTTGCGGGCCAGCGCCTGGTCGGCGTACACCGCTGGATCCGAGAGCTGCGCCTGGATTGCGGCATGCTCTTCTAGTAGCGACTTGACGGACTCGAACATGGTGGGTGTGCTTCCTTGTTGGCGTTTTCCGCGCAGTGCCGCCGGCTATTGCGGCTGGGGCACTGCTGGAATTCAATTCTAAACGCTGCGCCGGCCGGGGCCGGCGTGCGAGGTGTCACTACGCGCCGATGGCGTCCAGCCAGCTGCCGGTGCGGCAAGCTGGCTGGACGCCATGGCGGTGGGTGGTGCTAATCCTTGTTTGGAGTGGTCTTGTTGACCAGCATCAAGAATTCCGCGTTCGATCCGGTTTCGCGGATCTTCCCGGTGAGCACTTCCAGTGCCTGCTGCGGATCGATGCCCGAGAGCATGCGGCGCAGGCGCCACATGATGCGCACCTCTTCGGCACTCATCAGCTGCTCTTCGCGGCGGGTCGAGGAAGCGTTGACATCCACTGCCGGGAAGATGCGCTTCTCGGCCAGCTGGCGCGAAAGGCGCAGCTCCATGTTGCCGGTGCCCTTGAATTCCTCGAAGATGACCTCGTCCATCTTGGAACCGGTCTCCACCAGGGCGGTAGCCAGGATGGTCAGCGAGCCGCCATTCTCGATGTTGCGGGCTGCACCGAAGAAGCGCTTCGGCGGGTACAGCGCTGCCGAGTCGACGCCGCCGGAGAGGATGCGGCCCGAGGCCGGAGCGGCCAGGTTGTAGGCACGGCCCAGGCGGGTCATCGAGTCCAGCAGGACCACGACATCCATGCCCATTTCCACCAGGCGCTTGGCGCGCTCGATGGCCAGCTCGGCCACGGTGGTGTGGTCATCGGCCGGGCGGTCGAAGGTCGAGGCGATGACCTCGCCCTTCACGGTGCGCTGCATGTCGGTGACTTCTTCGGGACGCTCATCAACGAGCACCATCATCAGGTGCACTTCCGGGTTGTTGATGGTGATCGCGTTGGCAATGGCCTGCAGGATCAAGGTCTTGCCGGCCTTCGGAGGCGAAACGATCAGGCCGCGCTGGCCCTTGCCGATTGGCGCGACCAGGTCGATGACGCGCGGGCCGACCAGCTTCGGATCGGTTTCCAGGCGCAGGCGCTCGGTCGGGTACAGCGGGACGAGCTTGTTGAACTCGACGCGTTCGCGGTTGTCCTCTGGCTTCTTGCCGTTGACCGAAGTCAGCTGCACCAGGGCGTTGAACTTCTGGCGGGGGTTCGGGGTCTCGCCCTCGCGTGGCTGGCGGATCGCGCCAACGATGGCGTCGCCCTTGCGCAGGTTGTACTTCTTGACCTGGCCCAGGGTGACGTAGACGTCGTTCGGGCCGGGCAGGTAGCCGGAGGTGCGCACGAAGGCGTAGTTCTCCAGCACGTCCAGGATGCCGGCGATCGGCAATACGACGTCGTCCTCGCTCAGCTGCGGCTCGTCGTCATCACGGCGGTTGCGGCGGTTGCGGTTGTTGCGATCGTTACGGTCGTTGTTGCGATCGTTGCGATCATTGTTGCGCTCGCGGCGGTTGCTGCGGTCATTGCGATCGTTGCGGTCGTTGTTGCGCTCGCGGCGTTCGCGGCGGTCATTGCGGTCGCCACGCTCGGAACGGTCCTCGGCGTTCTCCGAGTCGTTCGAGTCGTTGTTGCGATCGTTGCGATCGTTGTTGCGCTCAGCACGATCGTTATTGCGCTCGTTGCGGTCGTTGTTGCGCTCATTGCGGTCGTTGTTGCGCTCGTTGCGGCGGTTGTTGCGCTCGCGGCGCTCTTCGCGGCGGTCGGTGCGCTCTTCAGCGTTCTCCGACTCGGCAACTTCGGTGCGCTCGGTGTTGCGATCGCGGCGGTTGCCACGCTCACGGCGGTTGCCGCGCTCGCGGCGCTCTTCGCGTGCTTCGCCGTTGTTCTCGGCGTTCTCCGCCGGTGCCTCGGCCTGCTCGGCTGCCTGCTCTGCTGGCTGGTCAACCGGCTTGTTGTTCCGCGAGTTGCGGCGCTGGCGTGGAGCCTTGGACTCCTCGGCTGCTGCCTGGTTCTCGGCTGGAGCCTCGGTAGCGGCTTCGTTGGCTTCGGCAGGAGCCGCAACCTTGCCCGAGTCGGTCACGCGGCGCGAGGTGCGGCGTGCGCGAGCTGGCTTTTCAGCCGGAGCTTCAGCAGCCGCGCCGGCCTCTGGTGCGCTCTCGGTCTCAGCCTGCGCCTGGGCCGCGGCCTTTGGCGCACGACGTGCACGGGTCTTGGTTTCCTTGGCCTGCTCGGCTGGAGCTTCAGCCTTCGCTGCGGGAGCTTCGGTCTTGGCAGACTTCGCTTCCTGTGCGGCCTTGGCGTCCTTGGCGGCAACGGAGCCACCGCGCTGGTGGTCGCCGATGGCCTTGACCAGATCAGCCTTGCGCATCCGCGAACCGCCGGTGATACCCAGCTGCGAAGCCAACTGCTGGAGCTGGGTCATTTTCAAAGAGGCCAGTCCGGCGCTCTTGTTTTCGGAAGTCTTGGTGTCCACGCCTTCGTTGAGGCTCGTGGTTTCGGTCACGAAAGTTCCTTCTGACTCGTAGGATGGGCCGCTTCAAGGCAGGCCCACTATGCCGTAAATGATGTTCAGCAGCCGAAGATTTCGTGGCTACTTCACTTTCTCCCCGCAAGATGGCCCAGAATTCGGGGCAAAACTGCAGTGGATTAGAGAGACTGACATCTCCTAGGCACGAAGACGTACCTGAATGCGGGATATCAAAGTTGCTGCGAACTGCAGGAAGATCCGGGACGGCTGGACGGATGAAATGGGGTTCGAGAACCGAATTTATCCGCATCAACACTGGCCACAAAGGATTCGGACCGGGCTACTGCCCAGCTATCCGGCCTGCCATGGTGTTACAGCACTTCTACTGTAACACCGTTGGCAGCCAGCTTGGGAACTTCAGCACGCCAAGACACTGGAGATCCTGCAGAGAATTCATCGATGGCCGCTTGCACGGCAGCGACCTGTTCATCGCTGGCCACCAGGGTCAACACGGTCGGTCCGGCGCCGGACACCACTGCGGCCAGTCCTGCACCGCGCAGCTTGGCAATCAGCGCCGCGCTTTCGGGCATGGCCGCGGCGCGATAGTCCTGGTGCAGGTAGTCCTTGGTGCCGCCCAGCAGCTGGCGCGGATCGTTGCTCAGCGCATGGATCAGCAGCGCGGCGCTCGCGCTGTTCGCCGCGGCTACCGCGTGGTCGACCTGTGCAGGCAGCGCGCCGCGCGCGACCTCGGTGGACAAGCCATTGGACGGGATCGCCAGCACTGCGCGCAGGTCCGGGTGCAGGGGCACCTGCACCGAGCTGAAGCTGCCGGCGGCATCGGTGGCAGAGATGCTTAGTCCGCCAAAGACCGCCGGAGCCACATTGTCCGGGTGCCCTTCCCACGCTGCAGCCGCCTGGAAGATCCGCTCGGTCCCGCCACGGGCTGGGGCCGGAAGCAGCGCATCGGCGGCGGCGTAGGCCGCGACGATCGCCGCGGCCGAGGATCCCATGCCGCGCGCGTGCGGGATGTTGTTATGCGCGACCAGCTGGACGCCTACCGGTTCAAAACCGGCGTCTTTCCAGTAACGGTGCATTTCCTTGATGATCAGATGCGACTCATCGCGTGGCAACTCCTGCGCCCCATCGCCGAAAATCTCGACGCTGCTGGACTGCGCGGTGCGCACTTCGAGGCGGTCGCGGTATTCCAGGGCCAGGCCCAGCGAATCGAAGCCAGGACCGAGGTTGGCTGAGGTGGCCGGCGGAGAAACGATCAACTTCTGGCCCAGGGCGATCTGCTGCGTCATGGTTCCTTCAAGAATTCGGTGCGATAGGTATCAGGTGCGCAACGGCCCGCCGCGATTGGCTCCCCCGGTCCGGGAGAGCCAATGACGCGGCGGGCCGTCGTGCTGCCGGCGGCTGGCCGGCGAAAAGCTGCTAGGCCAGGCCCAGCGCGCCGGCGACCTCGACCACGTCGAAGGCCACCTTCTTCGGCGCAACTTCCGAGCCGTCGGCCTGCTTCAGGGCCCAGTCCGGGTCCTTCAGGCCGTGGCCGGTCACGGTGATCACGATCTTCTTGCCGGTCGGCGCAGTGCCGGCGGCGTGGTGCTTGAGCAGGCCGGCCACGCCGGCTGCCGAAGCTGGCTCCACGAAGACGCCTTCGCGGCTTGAAAGCCAGCGATGGGCTTCGAGGATCTGCTCGTCGGTGACCGAGTCGATCTGCCCGCCGGACTCGTCGCGGGCGGCTTCGGCCTGTTCCCAGGATGCCGGATTGCCGATGCGGATGGCGGTGGCGATGGTATCCGGTTCGGTGATCGGGTGGCCGGCCACGATCGGGGCGGCCCCGGCGGCCTGGAAGCCCCACATGACCGGGTTCTTGGTGGACACCGGCTGCAGTTCCTTGCCGGCTTCGTTGGTCCACTTGGAGGAATACTCCTTGTAGCCCTTCCAGTACGCGGTGATGTTCCCCGCGTTGCCTACCGGCAGCAGGTGGTAATCCGGGGCGTCGCCCAGGAAGTCGACGACCTCGAAGGCGCCGGTCTTCTGGCCCTGGATGCGGGCCGGGTTCACCGAATTCACCAGGAACACCGGGTAGTTCTCGCTGAGCTTGCGCGCCACTTCCAGGCAGTTATCGAAGTTGCCGTCGATCTGGATGATGTCCGCACCGTGGGCGATCGCCTGGGACATCTTGCCCATGGAGATCTTGCCATCGGGCACCAGCACCGCGCACTTCAGCCCTGCCTGGGTAGCGTAGGCGGCGGCCGAAGCGGAGGTGTTGCCGGTGGAGGCGCACACCACGGCCTTGGCGCCGGCAGCCACCGCGGCGGTCATCGCCATGGTCATGCCGCGGTCCTTGAAGGAACCGGTCGGGTTCATGCCCTCGACCTTCAGGTACACCTCGTTGCCGGTCTGCGCCGACAGCGCCGGGGCGTAGACCAGCGGGGTGCCGCCCTCGCCCAGGGTGATGACCTTGGTGTTTTCGTCTACTGGCAGGCGATCGGCATATTCGCGGATCACTCCGCGCCACTGGTGAGCCACGTTAGTTTCCTTCAACTCGCATAACGGATAGAACAGAGTGCACCGCGTCCAGCGCGGTCAGCGCCTCGACGGTGCTGGCCAGGGCCGCTTCGGTGCCCTGGTGGGTCAGGATGCGCAGCTGCGCGCCCGCTTCGGCGTCCACCTGCTGGCTCATCGACTCGATGGAGACCCCGTGCTCGCCGAAGACGGTGGCGATGGCGGCCAGCACGCCGGACTGGTCCTTGACCGACAGGCCAATCCAGTAGCGGGTGTCGATGGCCTCGAAGTCCAGCATCCGTGGCGCCTGGTTAACCGAGCCGTTGGGCAGCGGGGCTCCGGCAGCGATCTGGCGGGCCACGGCAACGACGTCGCCCATGACCGCCGACGCGGTCGGGTTGCCACCGGCTCCAGCCCCGTAGAACATCAGGTCGCCGGCGTTCTGCGCTTCGACGAACACGGCGTTGAACGCGCCATGCACGGTAGCCAGCGGGTGGCTGCGGCGCACCAGGGCCGGGTAGACGCGCACCGAAATCCCGGCTTCGGCCTGCTCGGCGATGGCCAGCAGCTTGATCACGTAGCCGGCGGCGGCCGCGGCCGCGACATCGGCGGCGCTGACTTCGGTGATGCCCTGGGTCCAGACCTGGTCCGAGGACACGGTGGTGTGGAAGGCCAGCGAAGCCAGGATCGCGGCCTTCGCGGCGGCATCGTGCCCGCCCACGTCGGCGGTTGGATCGGCTTCCGCATAGCCCAGCGCCTGGGCTTCGGCCAGCACGTCGTCGAACGCGGCACCGGTGGTGTCCATGGCGTCGAGGATGAAGTTGGTGGTGCCGTTGACGATGCCCATCACCTTGGTGATGTGGTCCCCGGCCAGCGAGTCCGCAATCGGGCGCAGGATCGGGATGGCCCCGGCCACCGCGGCCTCGTAGCGCAGCTGGGCGCCGTTGCCGGCAGCGATCGCGTTCAGTTCGGCGCCCTTGAGCGCAATCAGCGCCTTGTTGCCGGTGATGACGCTGGCACCCTTGGCAAGGGCGGCGGCGATGTATTCGCCGGCCGGCTCCATGCCGCCGAGCAGTTCGATGACCACATCGGCCTGGGCGATCAGCCCGTGGGCGTCGGTGGTGAAAAGCTCCTGGGGCAGCACTGCATCGCGCTTGGCATCCGGGTTGCGCACGGCAATGCCGATCAGCTGCAGGCCGGCGCCCGAGCGGGCCGCCAGTTCGTTTGCATCTTCCAGCAGGATCCGGGCCACCTGGGCTCCGACCGTGCCGCAACCCAGCAGGGCTACCTTCAGGTTCTTTTCGCCGCTCAATTAAACTCCCATGTCACGGGCCAACAAGTCTGTTTCCGTTTCCCTGCGCACGATCAGACGGGCTTGGCCATCGCGTACCGCTACCACCGCGGGGCGGGTGAGGTAGTTGTAGTTGCTCGACAGCGCCCAGCAGTAGGCGCCGGTGGCCGGAACGGCGATCAAATCGCCGGCCGCCACGTCATCGGGCAGGTAAACGTCCTTCACGACTATGTCACCTGACTCGCAATGTTTCCCAACTACACGAGAAATAATTGCGTCGTTTTGCGTCATACGGCTAGCCAGCACGGCGGTATATTGCGCGTCGTAGAGCACCGGGCGCGGGTTGTCGCTCATCCCGCCGTCCACCGAAAGGTAGCGGCGCGGGTGCAGCGCCCCTGAGCCGTCTTCCACCTGGACGTCCTTGCGCACGCCGGCCTCGTAGAGGGTGAAGGTGCTCGGGCCGGCGATGGCGCGGCCCGGCTCGATGGAAATGCGCGGGCATTCCAGCTCGAGTTCGGCGCAGGTCGCCGAGACCACTTCGGCCATCTGGCCGGCCAGCTTGGCCGGGGTGGAGGGGTGGTCCTCGGAGGTGTAGGCAATGCCGTAGCCGCCGCCCAGATCCAGCTCGGGCAGGGAAACACCATGGATCGAGCGGATCTTGGCCAGCAGGCCGAGCATGGTGCGGGCGACCATTGCGAAGCCTTCGGCCTCGAAGATCTGCGAACCGATGTGGGCGTGCAGGCCCAGCAGGTTGATGTTCTGCGCCTCGATCGCCTGGGCGACCGCACGCAGCGCAGGAGAAGTGCCGGAGGCATCGTCCAGGATGGACAGCCCGAACTTCTGGTCCTCGTGCGCGGTGGCAATGGCCTCATGGGTGGAGGCGTGCACGCCGGGGGTAATGCGCAGCATGACCTGCGCGCTCTGGCCCATGGCGTCGGCGATCGAAATCACCCGGTCCAGCTCGTCCAGCGAGTCGATGACCAGGCGCCCGACGCCCATTTCGATGGCGCGGGTGATCTCAGCAGCCGACTTGTTGTTCCCGTGCAGCGAGAGGTTGGCAGCGGGCACCTTGGCGGCGTTGGCCACGGCCAGTTCGCCCCCGGAGCAGGTATCCAGGCGCAGGCCCTCGTCGGTCACCCAGCGGGCCACCTCGGTGCACAAGAACGCCTTGCCGGCGTAGTAGACGTCGACTCCCCCGCACAGCTGCCTGAACGCGTCGTCGAAGGCGGTCTTGAAACCCCGGGCGCGGGCGCGGAAGTCGTTCTCGTCGAGCACGAACAGCGGGGTGCCGAACTCGGCGGCCAGCTGGGAGACGGGAAGGCCCTGGATGGACAGTTCGCCGCCAGCCTCGCGGGAAACCCCCGAAGCCCACTCGATCTGTCGAAGTGCGTTGATGTTTTCCGGGAATTGCAGCCATTGCGGGGCTAGCGGCGATACGGCCATAAGGTCTTACATCCTCTCTGGGGCGGAAACGCCCAGCAGTTCCAATCCATTTGCCAAAACGGTGGTGGCGGCGTCGTTCAGCCACAGCCGGGTGCCGTGCACCGGCGCGACCGCTTCGCCTTCGCCCACCGGGGTGATGCGGGTTGCGGCGTACCACGAGTGGTAGGCGCCAGCGACCTGCTCCAGGTAACGGGCAATGCGGTGCGGTTCGCGGAATTCCGCGGCACCGGCAACCACCGACGGGAACTGGCCGAGCACGGCCAGCAGCTCGTTTTCGGTCGGGTCGGTCAGCAGCGCGGCATCGAAGCCGTCACGGGTCACGCCCTTGGCGGCGGCATTGCGGGCCGCGGCGCACGAACGGGCATGGGCGTACTGGACGTAGAACACCGGGTTGTCATTGGTGTTCTTCTTCAGCTGCTCTGGATCCAGCGCGATCGGCGAATCAGCCGGGAAACGGGCCAGCGAGTAGCGCAGCGCGTCGGCGCCGATCCAGTTGATCAAATCGCGCAGCTCGATGATGTTGCCCGCGCGCTTGGACAGCTTGGCTCCGTTGACGGAGATCAGCTGGCCGATCAGCACCTCGATGTTCTTGTCCTTGTCATCTCCCGCGCAGGCGGCGATCGCCTTCAGGCGGTTGACGTAGCCGTGGTGGTCGGCGCCCAGCAGGTAGATCTTCTCTTCGAAGCCGCGGTCCTTCTTGGACAGGTAGTAGGCGGCATCGGCGGCGAAGTAGGTCGGCTCGCCGTTGGCGCGGATCAGCACGCGGTCCTTGTCATCGCCGAAGTCGGTGGTGCGCAGCCAAACCGCACCCTCCAGATCGAAGATGTGGCCCTGTTCGCGCAGGCGTGCCACGGCGTCAGCCACCGCGCCGCCTTCATGCAAGGTGGTTTCGGAGAAGAACACGTCGAAGCTGACGCCGAAGTCGGCCAGGGTGGACTTGATGTCTTCGAGCTGCGCCTTGTAGGCGGCGTCGCGCAGGGCAGGAATGGCTTCTGCTTCGTCCAGCTCGCGCAGCTGCGGGGCTTCGGCCAGGACGGCGTCGCCCAGTTCCTTGATGTATTCGCCCGGGTAGCCGCCCTCTGGCACTGGCAGGCCGTGGATGCGGTTGTACACCGAACGGGCGAAGACGTTCATCTGGTTGCCGGCATCGTTGATGTAGTACTCGCTGGTCACCGAAGCGCCCGAAGCGCGCAGCACACGGGAGATGGCATCTCCCAGCGCGGCCCAGCGGGTGTGGCCGATGTGCAGCGGGCCGGTGGGGTTCGCGGAAACGAATTCCATGTTGACCACGTGGCCGGCCAGGGCCTCGTTGCTGCCGTAGGCGGAACCCGCCTCGACGATGGTGCGGGCCAGCTCGCCGGCAGCGCCGGCTTCGAGGGTGATGTTCAGGAAGCCGGGACCTGCGATGTCCACGGCGCCGACTCCTGGGACCGAAGCAAGTCGGGTGGCCAGGATCTGGGCGAAGTCGCGCGGGGCCATGCCGGCCTTCTTGCCCAGCTGCAGCGCGATGTTGGTTGCCCAGTCGCCGTGTTCACGGCTTTTCGGGCGGTCCACGCGTACGGTCTCTGGCACCTCGACGGAGATTTCGCCGGCGGCTACGGCTTCGGTGAGGCATGCGGATATTGCTGCGGAGAGTTCTTCAGGAGTCACCGTTCAAGAATACCGGCAATTGCCGTGCTTCTTCAGCATTCATGACTTGCATCGCCTGTGAGACTGGCCCAACCCGGTGACTTTTGCAACACATGGGTGCCAGGGTGCTGGAATTGCGCAGATCAAGTGACGACCTGATAGTATTTTTCCTGTTGCCCAGCAACACGCCTCTGTAGCTCAGTGGATAGAGCGTCTGCCTCCGGAGCAGAAGGCCGAAGGTTCGATTCCTTTCAGGGGCACCACCTAAATTGCAGGTCCTGGTTACCAGGGCCTGCTATTTTTTTCGCTCTTCTTCTCACGCCGCAGCTCGCGCGAGGCCACGAATCTTCTCCTGCCAGCATTTTCTGGCAGCTTCCCCGTCGCCACAACCTTTAGCTTCGGCTAGGCCCTAAACTCGGATAAACCAACAAGCGCTTAAGGGCACCATGAAAAAAACCATTCTCATTACCGGAGCCAGCGACGGGATCGGGGCCGCATCGGCCCGAGAACTTTCACGACAGAGGCACCAGATTGTCGTTGTCGGTCGTTCGCAAACCAAAACCCAGGCCATCGCCCATGAGCTAGGCGCCAGCTATTTCGTGGCAGACTTCAGCCAGCTCGCACAGGTACGCGGCCTGGCCACGCAGTTGCTCCAGAAGTATCCCCGAATTGATGTGCTGGCTAATAATGCCGGCGGGATCAAGGCAGAGCGCGAACTGACCGTGGATGGATTCGAAAAGACTTTCCAAGTCAATCATCTAGCGCCCTTCCTACTCACGAATCTGTTGTTGCAACGACTAATCGATTCGGGTGCCACGGTCATTCAGACCGCCAGCATGGCTGCGCGTCTCATGGCCAAGTTCGACATTGCGGACCTACAGGGCGAAAACAGCTACTCACCGAGGGCCGCCTACGGCAATGCAAAGTTGGCGAACATTCTGTTCACCTCGGAATTACAGCGGCGCTTTGGCGGTTCCGGGATTAACGCCGTGGCGTTCCACCCCGGAATCGTTGGCACCAGTTTCGCCTCGGACTCCAAGGGGTTATTGAAGTTCCTTTACCACGGTCCGCTTAGGCGCTTCTTCACGGTCGACTCGACCAAGGGTGCCGACCAGCTCGTCTGGCTTGCGGAGGCGAAGCCTGGCGTGCAATTCGAACCGGGCGCCTACTACGAGTCGGGAAAGATCGCATCGAAGGTCAACCCGCTGATCCATGATGAGGTACTAGCGAAGCAACTCTGGGACCGCTCGGCGACCTTGCTTCAAATCCAGAACTGCACATAGGGGATCTCGGAGTCGACCCGACCGGCCTATTCGGGAACTACTGCCGGCATGGACCGGGCTCGTCACCAATCCGAGATGGCGATACCCGCATCAAATTGCCCGCGGCCGCTAACTGCCCACCGCTTGATGGAAAGAGCGATACTCCATCCACTCGACACTGAATTCGCATCGCTGCCATTCAAGAGTTCCTCGGCAAACTACCCGAGCGAAAACGCGGGAAATCGAAGTACTCTCATGAACTCTTGATTTTATCCCGCTAAAAGATAATCTTGACAAATGACGAAACGCCTCTTTGGAATCATTTCACTTGCTTCTGTGATTGCTTTGGCACTGTCTTCATGCAGCCCTTCGACTTCCCCTGAGACAGCGCTTGGAGAGATTCCTTCGTCAGATACGTCGGCCAGCACCTCGGAATCGCCAGATCCCCTAAAGAAGCATGCCGAATTCCTCGCCCAGAGCGAAGACTCCTTCCAGATTCTCAATGAAACTCATTCCGTGGGCTCGACCACTCTGCGCCTCGGGGATCTTCCCGGAGGATTTGATTCAGTTGGCTTCATAATTTCATGTGATGCAACGTCCCCTTGGGAGATTATCCTGCTAGGTGGATCGAAAACCGGTGCGAGTGGTTGCGATTCGAATTCAGAAATATATACGAGCCTTTCTACCCCGGCACATCAAATCAACACCAATGAGGTACAGCTCGAATTCAAAGAGCCGGTGGGAGTCTGGGTCACTGTTTATGCCACGAATGAAGAATAAACAGGCGTTTCCGATGTTTCATTTGGACACTAGGCGAAAAGCCTAAAGACATCGCGCGGCAGCTGATTGTCCGCGCTAATGATTCGGCGAAAGCCTAACCGGCATTGCCGAGAGGGAACCAAAGCTCCACTTAGAGCAATAGCCGGGGAAATTTCGCTTTGTATCGCGCTTACGAGATACCCGGATGCCAAGAATCCTGAATCACTAGAATTGCAAAGCTTAGGGATCAACCGTGGATGACTGGGATGCCGGATGCTCGGGCGCAGCAGGATACAGTTCCTCCGGTAGCCCTATAGTGAATCCTTCCTCACGGATACTACGGCCACCGACCCACAGTGAGTGCCGAGCATACTGGTTACCGTCAGTCAGGTGAACCGATACTGCGCTTCCAAACTGCTCTCCAACCACGACCGACACATTTTCAGGTGTAATGCCGTGGTTCTCTAGAATCTGCCGAGTCTGGCTGACCATCTCGTCATCCAGGTTTCCTCCTGGAAATGGCGAAGTAACCCGGCAAACTCCAGTGCGATCGCCAGCATACGCAGCAACTACCAATTCCGTGCCCGCCTGCTCTAACGAGCTGACGGGTTTGCGGCCATCGCAGGTTTCATCGGAGTATTTCCCAGTCAAAGAGCAACCCGACAGCAATCCAGTGATGAGAGCCAGACCGACGACTCCTGTCGCTGCAGCTATGTACGCGCTACGGGTTCTCAATAGTCCACCATTCGTTTCGCAGAAGGTGTTAATCCTAGGCAGGTTTATAGCAATGCATCTTTAACTGCATGAATATTTCTCAAATTCATATTGAGTATCGAAGATCAGCTGCATGAGTAAACCCATTAATGCCACCTACGATGCCAGAGCTGCGGCCGCGCATGTCGCGCTCTCTCATGAGCTAGCAGTTGAAACGGCAGAAATCGAGTCTTCCACCATGCCGTACCTCGTGAACTAGGATCTTGACAGCGCAGGCAGGCCGACAGGTGTAGAACTGATCCATCCTGCTGGTCACTGCCCCAGCCATCTCCAGTCTGCTGATCGCCGGCAATGCACGTGCCGAGGGGGCTCTATCGCCGTTGCGGGTACCAATGGACAGGACAGCAAGTCATCGACCGGAGCTCGGGACGCGTCGAGCACCGCCTGCGCAAACCGCTGCCTTAAACCCGACAGGCCCCGCACCCATCGGGTGCGGAGCCTGCACGGATACTGGCCAGCTGCTACTGCAGCATGGTCTTGTCATCGAGCTGTGCGCCCTTGATCTTGCTGAATTCCTCCAGCAGGCCCTTGACGGTCATCTTGGACTTCTCTTCCTGGTCCAGGTCCAGGATGATCTGCCCATCGTGCATCATGATCAGCCGGGTGCCCAGCTGCAAGGCCTGTTCCATATTGTGCGTCACCATCAACGTGGTCAACTGGTGGCGTTCGACAATTTCCTTGGTCAGGCGCGAGACCAGCGCGGCACGCTGCGGATCCAGGGCCGCGGTGTGCTCATCGAGCAGCAGGATCTTGGGCTTGGAGAATGTGGCCATCAGCAAGCTCAGCGCCTGGCGCTGGCCGCCCGAGAGCAGGCCCACCTTGGTCTTCAAGCGGCCTTCCAAACCGAGTTCCAAGCTCTTGAGCTCCTCGACGAACAGCTCGCGCCGCTTGGTGCCTACGCCCAGGCCCAGGCCGCGGAAACGGCCGCGGGCGTAGGCCAGAGCCATGTTCTCCTCGATGGACATGGTCGGCGCAGTGCCGGCCATCGGGTCCTGGAATACCCGGCCGATGTACTTGGCGCGGGTGTAGTCGGCCATCCTGGTGACGTTCTTCCCCGCGATGGACACCGAACCGGCATCGGGCTGCAGCTTGCCTGCAACCATATTCAGCACGGTGGACTTGCCGGCGCCGTTGGAGCCGATGACGGTGACGAATTCACCGTCCGACAGGTTCAGGTTGATGTTGCGCAGCGCCTTGCGCTCGTTGACAGTTCCCGGGAAGAACGTGCGCGACAGGTTCTTGATTTCAAGCATTGGTGCGAACCTCTTCCTTGGTTTCAACTGCTGCTGGGGTGCGCTTGAAGTTCTTGATGATCTTCTGGAAGCCCTTCCACTTCGGCAGCAGCAGGGCGACGACGACGAGGACCGCGGAGATCAGCTTCATGTCGTTGACCTCCAGGCCTGCCGACAGGGCCATCTGGATCACCAGGCGGTAGATCACTGCGCCGAAGACCACCGCGATGGCGGCCAGCCAGATGTAGCGCTGGGTGAAGATCGCCTGGCCGACGATGACCGAGGCCAGGCCGATCAGGATCAGGCCGATGCCCATGCCGATATCGGCGAAGCCCTGGTACTGGGCGATGACCGCACCGGACAGCGCCACCAGGCCGTTGGACAGCGCCAGGCCCAGGATCTTCTGGTTGTCGGTGCTCACGCCGAAGGAACGGATCATTTCCTGGTTGTCGCCGGTGGCCCGCATGGCCATGCCCAGCTCGGTGTGCAGGAACCAGACGATCGCTGCCACGAAGACCAGGCAGACGGCAAAGAGGATGGCCACCGACGCCCATGAGCCGAGCAGGCCCGAGACGCGCATCGGGCTGATCAGGGTCTCCTCCCCCAGCAAGGGGGTGTTGGCCTTGCCCATGATGCGCAGGTTGATCGAGTACAGCGCGATCATGGTCAGGATGCCGGCGAGCAGGCCGTCGATCTTGCCCTTGGTATGCAGCAGGCCGGTAATGACACCGGCAACCATGCCGGCGAAGAAGGCCAGCACGGTGGCCAGCCAGGGATTCATCCCGTTCACGATGCCCACCGAGGCGACGGCGGCACCGGTGGTGAAGCTGCCGTCGACAGTCAGGTCGGGAAAGTCCAGGATACGAAAGGTCAGGTACACCCCGAGCGCCATGATGGCGTAAATCAGGCCGAGTTCAACCGCTGTGATCATGTGTGGATCCTTGAGTTGTAAGTTTTGCAGGTAATCACGACGAAAGGCGAGGCACCAGGTTATGCGCCTCGCCTTGCGTCGGTAAGTTGTTGCCGGGGCTTAGTAGACCTCTACGGCTTCGGACTTCATCTCGTCGGTGAATTCGATGCCTGCCTTCTTGGCGGCATCTTCATTCAGGTAGAGATCGACCTCGGAGATGGTCTCCACCGGCAGGGTTGCCGGCTCGGCCTCGCCCTTGAGCAGCTTCACGGCCATGGCAGCGGTCTGCGCGCCCAGCTTCTCGTAGTTGATGCCGTAGGTTGCGGTAGCACCGCGCTTGACGGACTCGCCGTCAGCCGAAATGACCGGCACGCCGTTCTTCTCGGCAACCTGCAGCAGGCCTTCCAGGGCAGAAACGACAGCGTTGTCAGTCGGAACGTAGTACGCGTCGACATCCAGCGAGCTGGCGGCCTGCTGGACTTCGCTGGACGCCGAGACAGCGGCTTCTTCAATGGTCAAGCCCAGGCCCTTGGCTGCTTCCTTGGCCATCTTCACCTGGACTGCGGAGTTGGCTTCACCCGAGGAGTAGACAATGCCGACCTTCTTGGCATCGGGCACCAGGTCCTTGAGCAACTGCAGCTGCTCGTCGACCGGGTTCATGTCCGACGTGCCGGTGACATTCGCGCCCGGAGCTTCATTGGAGGCGACCAGCTTGGCATCAACCGGGTCGGTCACAGCGGAGAAGAGCACCGGAACCTTGGTAATCGCCTGCGCCGCAGCCTGGGCCGATGGGGTAGCAATTGCCAGCACCAGGTCGATATCCGAATCAGCGGCGAGCTTGCCGGCAATCGAGGTGTTGGTAGCCTGATCGGTTTCGGCGTTGTTCTCGTCGTAGCTGATCTTCTCGCCGGTGTAGCCGGCTTCTTCCATGCCTGCCTTGAAGCCGGTGACCACTGCGTCCAGCGAAGGGTGCGAGACGAACTGGGAGATGCCGATCTTGACGGCCTCGTCGCCGCCCTCCGCGGTGCCCTGCTCGCCACTGCCGCCGCAGGCGGTCAGGGCCAGTGCGCCAGCTGCTGCGATGGCAGCGAATTTCATGGCGGTGAAGCTCTTCATTGAAGTTCCTTTCAAAGTTCCCTTGCGAGTGATTCCCACCGATAGCGCGGAAGCCTGGTTATGAAGCGCAACTGGTGCGCAGCATGCGGGAACCGTCCAGGCATCACATCGATGATTACCCCGATCTTACATGTGAACGACCTCACCTTGCCTACAATCAAGGTCGATTCCTAGACGTTTGCATCTTGATACGGATTCTTGTGGACACAAATGCTCCGCCGGGAAGCAGAATCTGGAAGTTTTGTATTTACCGGCCCGAACTTGTCGACAATTGCTTGGACAATCTGAAAATTTGACTCATGGAGCAATGCGTCCGGGAGCACATTTCCTGCCCCGAATCGGGCTTCGGCCCGGCGGCCACCACGAAAATGCGTGGCGCGAATAGAATGGGAACATCATGGCGCTCAGCATTACGTATCCCGAAGCCCTTCCCGTTTCAGCCCGCCGCGAGGACATCCTCGCCGCGGTCCGCGAAAACCAGGTCGTGGTAATCGCCGGCGAAACCGGTTCGGGCAAGACCACCCAGCTTCCCAAGATGCTCATCGAGCTCGGCCTGGCCGAGAAGGGCATGATCGGGCACACCCAGCCGCGCCGCCTGGCCGCGCGCACCGTGGCCGAGCGCATCGCCGAGGAAATGGGCACCGAAATCGGCGAGGAAGTCGGCTTCCACGTGCGCTTCACCGGCGAGGTTTCGCGCAAGACCAAGCTGAAGGTGATGACCGACGGCATCCTGCTAGCCGAGATCAAGCGCGACAAGCTGCTCAAGAAATACTCGGCGATCATCATCGACGAGGCCCACGAGCGCAGCCTGAACATCGATTTCCTGCTGGGCTACCTCAAGCAGATCATGCCCAAGCGCCCCGAGCTGAAGATCATCATCACCTCCGCCACCATCGACCCGCAGCGCTTCGCCGAGCACTTCGGCAAGCCGCTGCCCGGCGGCGGCGTCGAGCCTGCCCCGATCCTGGAGGTTTCCGGGCGCACCTTCCCCGTCGAATTGCGCTACCGCCCGCTGCAGGCCGAGCTCGATGTCGACGCGGACGAGGCCGCGGAGAACACGCTGGAGGAAGAACGCGACCCACTGGATGCGGTCACCGACGCGGTCAAGGAACTGAGCGGCGAAGCGCCCGGGGACATCCTGATCTTCTTCTCCGGCGAGCGCGAAATCCGCGACGCGGCCGAAGCCTTGCGCGCCATGGTCACCGCCAATAAGCGCCTGCCGCGCTATGAGGTGCTCCCGCTGTTCGCCCGGTTGTCGCTGGCCGAGCAGCACCGGGTCTTCCACCCCGGTGGCGCCCCGCGCATCATCCTGGCCACCAACGTCGCCGAGACCTCGCTGACGGTGCCGGGCATCAAGTACGTGATCGATACCGGCACCGCCCGCATTTCGCGCTATTCTCACCGCACCAAGGTGCAGCGCCTGCCCATCGAGCGCGTTTCGCAGGCCAGCGCCAACCAGCGTTCGGGACGTTGCGGCCGCGTGTCGGAGGGCATCGCCATCCGCTTGTACTCGGAGCCCGACTACGAGGCGCGTCCGGAGTTCACCGACCCGGAAATCCTGCGCACCAACCTGGCCAGCGTGATCCTGCAGATGATCTCCATGGGCGTGGTCGCTTCGGCCACCGAGGTGGCCAGCTTCCCGTTCGTCCAGCCGCCCGAAGCCAAGGCCATCACCGATGGCGTGAACCTGCTGCGCGAGCTCGGTGCGCTGGAGCAGGACAAGGCCGCGAAGCTGACCGAAACCGGCAGGGCGCTGGCGGTGCTGCCGCTGGATGTGCGCCTGGGCCGGATGATCGTCGAGTCCGCACAGCGCGGGGTCGCCAAGGAAGTGATGGTGCTGGCTGCCGGGCTGAGCATCCAGGATCCGCGCGAGCGTCCCAGCGAGGAAACCGGGCAGCGTGATCGTGCGGTGGAGCTGCATAAGCGCTTCGCCGATGACAAGTCCGACTTCATTGCGCTGCTGAATTTGTGGGCCTACCTGCAGGAGCAGCAGAAGGAGTTGTCCTCCTCGGCTTTCCGCCGGCTGTGCAAGAACGAGTTCGTCAACTACCAGCGCGTGCGCGAGTGGCAGGACCTGTTCACCCAGCTGCGCCAGCTGGCCAAGCCGCTGGGCATCACCATGGCGGCCGCCCCGATCGACCCGGCGGCCAATGAGGACCAGGTGCACAAGTCGCTGCTGTCGGGCCTGCTGGGGCACATCGGGCTCTACGATGAGCGCAAGCGCGACTACCTGGGCGCACGCGGCACCCGTTTTGCGATCTTCCCCGGCTCGGGCCTGTTCAAGAAGTCCCCGACCTGGGTGATGTCCGCCGAGCTGGTGGAAACCTCGCGGCTGTGGGCCCGCACCAACGCGGCCATCTCCCCCGAATGGGTGGAAGAGCTGGCTCCGCACCTGCTCAAGCGCACCCACTCCGAGCCGCACTGGTCCAAGCGCACCGGTTCGGTCATGGGCTACGAGAAGGTCACGCTTTTCGGCCTGCCGATCATCCCGCGCCGCCAGTTCCACTACTGGCGGGTGGATAAGGACCTGGCTCGCGAGCTGTTCATCCGCCACGCGCTGGTGGAGGGCGATTGGCGCACCCACCATAAGTTCTTCGCCAAGAACCGGGCGCTGCTCGAAGAAGTCGAAGAGCTCGAAACCCGCATGCGCCGCCATGACCTGCGCATTTCCGATGAGGACCTGTTCGCCTTCTACGATGCCCGGGTGGGCGCCGAGGTCTACTCGGAGCGCCACTTCGACCGCTGGTGGAAGAAGGCCCGCGCCACCGATCCCTCGCTGCTGGACTTCGACCCCGAGGCGCTGCTGGCCGAGTCCGATGCGGTTGACGAGGCCGCGTTCCCCACCACCTGGCAGCTGGGCAGCATCCACTTGCCGCTGTCCTACGAGTACAACCCGGCGGCCGCCCCGGGAGAAGGCGATGGCGTTTCGCTCACGGTCCCGGTGGTGTTCTTGAACCAGCTGGATCCCGCGCGCTTCGCCTGGCTGATTCCGGGGTTGCGCCACGAGCTGCTCACCGCGCTGATCCGTTCGATGCCCAAGGCCATCCGCAAGAACTTCGTGCCTGCCCCGGATGTGGCGGCCAAGGCGCTGGCCATGCTGGAGGCGGACTTCGATCCGGCGGCCGATGACCTGGCCGATTCCCTGGCCTTGGTGCTGCGCCGGCTGCGCGGCATGGTCGTCGAGCCTTCGGTCTTCGACTTCTCGACCCTGCCTGCGCATCTGCGCTTCGGCTTCACCGTCACCGATGCTTCGGGGAAGGTGCTGGGCAGCGGCGATGACCTGGCCGCGTTGCAGTACAAGTTCGCCGCGGCCAACCGCGCCGCGCTGGCCAGCGGGGTCAACTCCCCCGGTGTCGCCACCGGCAAGCCGGGGGTGCCTGGCAAGCCTGCGGCCGCGTCGAAGGCGCAGTCCAGGAAGAAGGGCGCCGCGGCCACCGCAGCGGCGGCCACCGGCGCCTGGGACCAGAAGTCGCTGGATCATTGGCCGCAGCTGGAATCATCAGGCGATACCCTGGGCGATACGCTGCCTGCCAAGGTCACCACCACGGTGATGGGCCAGCAGATCACCGCCTATCCGGGGCTGATGGACACCGGCGAAAAGGTCGACCTGAGTGTTTTCCGCACCCAGGCCGAGCGCGATGCGGCGCACCGCACCGGTGTCATCCGGTTGCTGATGCTGCGCTTGCCGCCTGCCGGGAAGTTCGTGATTTCGCATCTGAAGAACGCTGAGAAGCTGGTGTTCACGCAGAACCCGCACGGGTCCATCGAGAAGCTGATTGCCGATTGCACCATGGCCGCGGTAGACCAGCTGGTGCCCGAGAAGCTACCGATGAACCGCGCCGAATTCGAGGCGCTGTTCGAGACGGTGCGCGCCGAGCAGATCGACACGGTCTTCACGATTACCGGGATCGTGGCGAAGGTCTTCGGCTCCTCGACCCGGATCAACAAGGATCTGAAGAGCACCAACTCCCTGGCGATGTTCGCGGCAGTCACCGATATCCGCTCCCAGCTCGAGCAGCTGATCTATCCGGGCTTCATCGCGGCCACCGGGGCAGCGAACCTGATGCGCCTGCCGCGCTATGTGCAGGGCATCGAGAAGCGCTTGGAGAAGCTGCGCGCAGGTGCGGTCACCCGTGATTCCCAGGCCCTGGTCGTGATCCAGAAGCTGGAAGACGAATACGATACCGCCCTGGATCGGGTTCCGCCCGGAGCCCGGGTGCCGGCGGACTTGGCCCAGGTGAAGTGGATGCTGGAGGAAATGCGCATTTCGCTGTTCGCCCAAGAGCTGGGCACCGCCTATTCGGTCAGCGAAAAGCGCATCCGCAAGGCGATCAAGGATTCGCTGGCGCAGCTATAGCGGCCAGCTGAGGATCCCAACGTAGACGGCGGTACCGCCCAGCACGCTGAGCACCGCATTGGACTTGAGCAGGTGCAGCACCACGGTGGCCGCCAGGGCCGTGGCCACCGGCCACGCCACGGCCGGATCCGCAATGCCGGCAGGCACCGTGGAAGCAACCAGCACCACCATGATTCCCAAGGGCATGCGCAGCGCCAGGTAGTTGATGAACGCGTTGCTGCGCAATTTGGCGATGAAGGCGAAGGGCAAGGCACGCAGCCCGAAGGTCACTGCGGTGCTCAACGCGATGGCCGAGAAGAGGTAGAGGCTATCGGGCATCGGCTGCTTCTCCCGCCTGCTGCCCGCCGGCCTGCTGAGCGGTGCCGGTGCGCCGTCGCAGCAGGTAGGCCGCCGCAAGTCCGGCCAGGAAAATCGCCATGGCTACCACCATCATGCTCTGCGGTGCGATCCAGCTGGCCGCCACGGCGCTGATCAGCGCCAGCATGGACAGCGGCACACTGCGGTAGGCCTTGAACGCTTCGATCGCCAGCACGGCAAACAATGCGGTCACCGCGAATTCCAGACCCCTGATGGATTCGGGGATCATTGCGCCCAGCAGCGATCCGCCCAGCACGCTGGTGGTCCAGCTTGCATGGAACAGGCTCTGGATGGCCAGGATCCGCGTCGAGGAATAGTCCTTCCGCTCGGCCTGCAGGGTCAGCGCATAGGCCTCATCGGTCAGCGCAAACATGCTGTAGAACTTCGCCCCCTTGCCCTTGACCCGGTGCAGCGGGAAAGAGATCGCATAGAATACGTGGCGGAAATTGACTACCAGCGCGGTCAGGGCGATATGGGACAGCGGCGCCACGGCGGCAAGCAGCCCGATCAAGAGGAATTCCAGGGAACCGGCGAACACCAGCCCGGCAAGCAAGGGAGCTGACCACCAGGGCAATCCCGAGCGCACCAGCAGCACGCCCAGGGCCAGGCCCAATGGCATGACCGCCAGACTGGCGGGAAGCACATTTTTCGCGCCCAGCCTGATCTGCTGCCATCGGCCCTCGTCGGACAAAGGCCGGGAACCTTTAATTGCCAGTTTTTCGCTCATGAAGCAATATTAGGAAATTCCAAGCCAAATATGGTTGCCAATTCTAGCTAACCGACGGGTTGGATCGGCAATAATAGATGCATGGATGATCTTGACCGCGCAATTATTGCCGAACTGGAAAATGACGGCCGCATCAGCAACCTCGAGCTCTCGCGCAGGGTGGGCCTGACCCCCGCTCCCTGCCTGCGCCGCGTCCAGCGCCTGGAGGCCGAGGGAATCATCCATGGCTACAAGGCGATCGTCAATCCCAAGGCCTATGGCAGGGGCTTCGAGGTTACCGTGGCCATTGACGTCGAAATGAACAACGAGCACAGCCTCGACGAATTCGAGAAGGCGGTGGACACCGTTGCCGGCGTCACCGAAATACGCCGCCTCTACGGCCAGCCCGACTACTTCCTGCGCATCCAGGTGGCCGATGCCGAGGCCTACGACCGGGACCTGATTCCCAAGCTGACCGCGCTGCCGGCGGTCCGCCGCGTCACCTCCCACATGACCATGCGCCGGGTGAAGGGCTAGGGCACTGCGGGCGTGGCGATCACCTGCACGTCATCTTCGTAGATGATGGTGCCCGGAGCACTGCTTTCCAGCTTCTCCCAGCCGATCCGGTGCGCGTCGAGCAACCGCAAATACGGCTCGACGCGCTCCAGCAGGTGCTGCGCGCTGCCCTTGAACCACGCCACGGCCCCGGGGTTGATCGCATGATCGTAGATTGCCCGATGGGTGCGGCTCGGGTTCGGATAGGCAGCGTCGTACCAGTCGTTGCCCGCACGCCAGATGGCGTGTTCGGCGGCGCTCAGCTTCCCGCCGTGGCCCAGGGAATTGGCCAGCGCGAAAATCCCCAGGTGCACGCCGCGGTGGTTGGGCTCGGTGCCCTGGTAGCGGATGAATTGCACCGGCTAGGCCTCGGGCACGAATTCCCCGTGGCCATCTTCGCGCAGGCCCGCGCGAAGCGCTTGCGCGTTCTTGTCCATGGCCACCGGATCCGGGTTATCGGCCGCATTGGACAGGTCGAAGTCCGCCAGCGAGTTGGTCGGCCAGACATGCACATGCAGGTGCGGCACCTCGAATCCGGCGATCATCAGGCCCGCGCGCTGCGCGGAGAACACGCGCTTCTGGGTGCGCCCGATCTTGGCCGCGACCAGGGTCAGGTGCGCAACCAGCTCGTCGGAGGCATCGGTGAACTCGTCGATTTCCTCGCGCGGAACCACCAGTGCGTGCCCGTCGGAGAGCGGCCCGATGGACAAGAACGCCACGCAGGTTTCGTCCTCCCACACGAAGCGGCCCGGGATCTGCCCGTTGATGATCTTGGTGAACAGCGTACTCATTGCTGCCTTTCTTGCTCGATGGCTGAATTCTAGTGGCGGTGCTTCTCGTCGCTCGTAGCGACCGGCGCATCCGGGTAGGAGCAGTATTCGGACCAGCTGCCGGGGAAGAGCCCCAGCGGGATCCCGGCACTTGCCGCGGCCAATACCTGGTGCGCCGCGGTGATCCCCGAACCGCAGTAGGCGGCCGATCCCGGCCTGTGGGCACCCAGCGTCACGAAGCTGGAATGCAGCACCTCCGGCGCCCGGAAACGCATCTGCGCGTCGAGGTTGTCGGTGGTGGGACGGTTCAGCGCACCGGGAATATGCCCGGCCACCGGGTCGATGGGCTCCTCGATGCCCAGGTAGCGCGCGGTGGCCCGCGAGTCGATCAGGGTGCCGGGCAAGGTGTCCAGCTCCTCGTACTCCACCACCGGCATCCGGCCCCATGACAGCGAAACGCTGCCCTTGGCGGCCTGCTCGTAGCCCAGCGCCAGCTCTCCGCCGGCGTCCGTCCAGGCCCCGAGCCCGCCGTCGAGCACCTGCACGCGGTCGAATCCGGCATGGCGCAGCAGCCACCAGGCCCGGGCCGCGGCGAGGGCTCCGGAGTTGTCGTACGCCACCACGTGGCTCTGGGCGTTGATGCCCCAGCCGCGCGCGGCCTGCTCGAAGTCCGCCGGCAAAGGCAGCGGGTGGCGGCCGGTATGCTCGCCCGGCGCACCGGAAAGCTCTTTTTCCAGGTCAGCGAACACCGCGCCGGGGATATGCCCGGCAGCGTAGCTCTGCGCCCCGTCGTCGCGGCCCAGGACCCACCGCACATCGAGCAGCACCGGCTGGCCCCCGGCGTCCAGGATTTCGCGAAGCTGCGCGGCGCTTATCAAGGGGTTCATTCGTTGGTGCCTCCCAGCAACTCGTCGAGATGATGTTCGATTCCAGGTTCCAAGCGCACATAGCTGCATCCTGCCCGCTGGGCGATCGCGCCGAGCTGGCGATCGAAAAGCCCCAGCCCGTTGGCGTTGAGCAGCCCGTCGTGGATCGGCATCCAGCACTTCGCATCCACGGCCACCGCGAAGTCGGCAGCCTCGGCCATCTTGCCCCACGGGGCCATCACCGGCAGCAGCAGCACATCCGGCTGCGCCCCCACCGGCACCTGGTAGCTGTCGCCCGGGTGGAAGACCTCCAGCTGGCCTACCGCGCGGTCCCCCAGGAGGTAGCCCACGTTGGCAACCACTGCAATGGAATGGTGGATGGTGGCGTGGGTGCCTCCGAAAGTCCGTACGCGAATGCCGCCGACAATGAAGTCGGCCCCTGCTCGCACCGTCACCACCTGGGATTGGGCCGCTGGCGGCAGCTGGTCGCGCATCGCCTGCGCCAGCGCGGCCGGCGCGTAGAGCTCCAGGATGGAATTCGCCTCCAGCGCGGCGGCAATGGCCGGCTGGTCGGCATGGTCAGCATGCTCATGGGTGACCAGCACGGCATTGATGCCGTCGAACGCGTCGTCAAGCTGCGAAAATCCGCCCGGATCCAGCAAGACCTTGCCGTCGATCGTGCTCGCTTCCAAGCAGGAATGGCCCCTAAGTTTGATGCGCATATCCTTAGCGTAGGCTCAGCGCCCCGCCCATGCCAGAGCCAGACACGCATTGCAACGCAAAGTTGGCTAAAATTGAGGGAAACCGCAGGTGATTGGCCCAGTTCGCTGGCTCATCGCCGGTCCGCAACAAACTCAAGGAATGGTGCACGTCGATGTCCCAGCCAGAAACCCGGGTCACCAAGCAGCGCCTGGCCGTCACCGAGGCACTGGGCGAGGTCGATGATTTCGCCACCGCCCAGCAGCTGCATCGTTGGCTGCAGGATTCGGAGAAAAAGGTTTCGCTGGCCACCGTGTACCGCCTGCTGCAGTCCATGGCCGACGATGGCCTGGTCGATGTGCTGCGCAGCGGAGATGGCGAAGCCCGCTTCCGCCAGTGCGTCACCGAGGTCCACCACCATCATCTGGTCTGCCGCGTTTGCTCCAAAACCGTCGAGGTACTTGCCCCTTCCGTCGAGCGCTGGGCCGCTCGGGTTGCCGCGGAGCACGACTTCTCCGATCCCGAGCACACCGTGGAAATCTACGGCCTCTGCGCCGACTGCCGTGCCAAAGCCAAGGCTGGCGCCCCCGCTGCCTCGTAGCCCTTTCCGCTGCCTGGACCTGGGTCCAGCGGACTGTTCAGCGCCCCAAGAATTCGGTAATCCCCAGCTGAATTATTCGAAGACATATTCGAACAATGGGCGTATACTAGTACTATGCTCGAAGCAAAGGCGCACGGAAACAGCCTAGCCCGCCCAGCAGATCAGCCGGATTTCGAATCCCACCTGATCCAGCTGCAGAACGACCTGTCATGGTTCCATGACCACGGCGGCAAGGCCGCGTGCGCCCGGGTTATCGAGTCCGTCGAAGGACTGGTCTCATCCTTGCGCTATCAGCAAGCCGGCCTGGCTCACCAGTTGGAGAAGGAAGTCCTGCGCGAGAATGAAGAGCGCGGCACCAACATCGATGACCAGGTCCGCGGAGCGGCCAGCCGCGTCGCCATCGCCCGCAAGCAGACTCAACGAGGCTCCAGGAACTACCTGGCCAATTGCCGCATCCCCTTCGAGGACACCCCGAATATCGCTGCCGCATTCTCCCGTGGTGAATTCACCGAAGCGCAGATCAATGCAATGCTCACCCCGCTGCAGGAAGTCCGGCCATTGCGCCGCACCGAGTTCGATGCGATCTACGGGCAGAATCCAGACATGTTCGAATCCATGGGCCCCAAGCGCATCAAGGAGACGGTCACCAGCTTCACGATCAAGTACGCATCGGACCGGGAAGACAAGAAGCTGAAGGAAGCCAACCAGCAACGCTACGTTCGCTTCCGCACCGATCGGGAAGCAGGGTGCGTCTTCCTCCAGGCCCGTCTGCCTATCGTTGGCGGAACCGGATTGCAGATGACGCTGCGAAACCAGTCATGCAGGATCAAGCGCAAGGGCGATGCCCGCACCCGCACCCAGATCCAGGCCGATCTGCTGGCCCGCTACATGTTCTTCGATGAAAACAATGAGCAGAAGATCAACGTCCAGCTCGGACTGGTCATGACCGATAGAGCGCTGTTCATGGGTGATCGCGAACCGGCCCATTTGGAAGGCTACGGCTTCATCCCCGCGCAGACTGCGCGGGAACTCATTGGCGGCCACCAGATTCCCAATGAGCTGACCTTCGCGGAAATGGAAGCCGAACTCACCCCCGAGAATATTGAGCGGATCGAAGTGATGACGGAGATAACTCGTCTCTACACCGCTCCCGGGGACCAGGAACTGATCGCGATGGATTCCAAAGCCCGGATCTTCCCGGATAAGCTCAAGAGGTTCATCGGGATTCGCGATCGGCATTGCCGAACGCCCTTCTGCGACGGGCTGGTCGAAGAAACAGACCACGTGCTCCAGTATGCACGTGGCGGCAAGACGACCGTGGCCAACGCCTCGGGCCGTTGCGCGACCTGCAACAAGGCAAAGCAGGCCGACGGCTGGTACGAGTACACCGCTTTCCGCGATCGGCACTCGATGATGATCTGTCCGGGCTCGGCGATGTCCTATCGATCCACTGCACCACCGGCAACTGGATTCATGCACAAGCCATTCCCGCAACTAATGCGCGACTCGAAATGGTTCGCTGATTTAAAGGAACGGCTCACCAGGCCCGACGGACCAGGAACTACTGAAACCTAGGCAGCGGCGCGCGTTCTGCCGCGCGGCCCCTCCCTATTCTGCAATTTACCGCACGAGGGCCAGCCCCGGACCCGTCAGGCCCACAGCGTGCTTGCCTCGGCCTGAAACCAGCATCAGCAGTTCAAGGCGCGGTCCTGCGATCTGCGGGCCGATGCCCAGCCGGAAGTCTTCGTCTTCGCTGCACAGCTGGACCCTGCTCGCTAATTCCTTGGCACCCCCGACACCCTGCGGGGTCGCTGCCTGGTATTTGATTGCTGGCTCCAGGGATTCTGCAGGATAGTCCCGTTTCAGGCCCACGGCACGACGGATGTCTTCCCCATGGGCGATTTCCTCCACCAACCTGCTGGCAAGCGGAACCGGTGGAGTGGCCCGCAAAGCCGCGACCTCGACGAGCCTGCGCAATGTCCCATCGGGAGTCGCGGCCTTCTCGGCGGCCACGCCATTGTCGTTCTGGCGGTCCAAGCTGAATCCGGCCTTGGCCATCCCGGCAAGCAGGCGGAAGAAAGTCGCACGCGTGTTATCTGCCAAATGAGCAGCCACGTCATGGACGCTCCACCCATCGCACAGGGAGGGAACTTCCCACTGATCCGGATCCAAAGTTCCCAGATCGTCGATCAGGGCCAGGCGTTCGGCATGCACCAATGGCCAGATCTCACTGGCTGGAATTTTGCTCATGCTCCAGCTTGGAGGTTCGGCTGCTTGCTAGTCAACCGGGCCCGGAACCAGCGGGGGCGCGCTGGCCGAATGCAGCTCCTAGACTTGGTGGCGGCGAGGGGAACGCACCGCTTCGATTCCGCGGCAGACCACATAGATCACGAACGAAATCGTGGTCACATATGGACTGATCGGCAAGGAACCAGCCAGGGCAAGAAGGATGCCGCCCACGACAGCCAGTTCCGCGAACACGATGGAGAGCACGACGGTGATGACCGGATTGGAGCTCACGCGCATGGCGGCTGCGGCGGGCGTGATCAGCAGCGCCAGCACCAGCAAGGCACCGACCACTTGAATCGTCACCGCTACAGCCAGCGCCAGGATCATCATGAAGACGATGGACAGGCCAGCAGTGCGCACGCCCCGGGCATTGGCAACCACCGGGTCCACCGAAGCGAAGGTCAGCGGACGCCAAATAACCAGCAGCGCGATCACTACCACCGCCGAAAGGACCAGCATTCCTGTCAATTGCACGTCATCCACGGCCACGATCTGGCCGGTCAGCAGGCCAAACTTATTGGCGCTTCGCCCTTCATACAGCGACAGGAACAAGATGCCCAGGCCAAGGCCGAAAGGCATCAGCACGCCGGTGATGGAATTCCGATCCCTCGCCCGGGTTCCGAGAATGCCAAGGATCAGCGCCGCGATCATGGACCCGAACACCGAGCCAGTCACCACGTCGGCGCCGATGAGCAAGGCGAAGGCCGCCCCCGCAAAGGACAGCTCAGCGATGCCGTGCACGGCGAAAGCCATGTCCCGCATCATGATGAAGATGCCGATCAGACCGCCAACCACGCCCAGGACTGCACCGGCAATCAGGGAATTGGTCACCAGCGGAAGCAGCAGTCCGTAATCCTGGAAGTTGAACGCCTTCTCGATGAGATCCGAAAAGTCCATGTCCTGCTCCTACTTTCCGGTCTCTAGATCGATTTCTTCAACGTGGTCGTGCCCATCGGCCGGCAATGCCCGATTGCCATCGCCCGAGACCACCACGATGCGGCCATTGACCCGCAGCACCTCGACCGGAGCACCGTAAAGTTCGGTGAGCACCGCAGACTGCATGACTTCATCCACGCTGCCCAGATGGAAGCGGCCTTCGGCCAGGTACAAGACGCGGTCGACATAGGGCAGGATCGGGTTGATCTCGTGCGTCACGAAGACTACCGCGCTGCCGCGCTCTGCGGCCTGGCGGTGAATCACTTCGCTGATCGCCTGCTGGTGATTGAGGTCCAGGGAGAGCAGCGGCTCGTCGCATAGCAGGACCCGGGGATCGCTGGCCAAAGCCTGCGCTGCGCGCAGGCGCTGCTGCTCGCCTCCGGAAAGGTCGGACACCGCACGGTTGGCGTAGGCGGTAGCGCCGACCAGTTCCAGCAGTTCGTCGACCTTGTTGCGCACGGCCCTGCGGGCCACGCGAATCCCGGGCCGGGTTCCATCCAGTCCCAGTGCGACCAGGTCGCGAGCGCGCAGGGGAACGTTGTCCCCGAAGGGGCGCTGCTGCGGGATCAACCCCACGGCAGCCGACCCCCGGCGCACGGCCTCCCCGGCGATCGAGACCCTGCCTCGATTGAGCGCGGTGGTGCCGAGCATCGTGTTGATGAAGCTGGTCTTGCCCGAGCCGTTGGGCCCTAGAACTGCAAGGAACTCCCCCGCCGCTATGGATAGGTTGAGTTCATCCCAGAGCACGCGGGAGCCATAGGCAAGGCGCGCGTCTTCAAACCTGACGATGGGGGTCTCTGTCATTGACTGCTTTCTGGATTGCGCTGGCTGAGGATGGGCCGGCAACGAAAAACTGCGGCACCCGCAATGGGTGCCGCAGTCAATCGTATCAGTTGCGAGTCATTCGCAATATGCACTCAGGGGTGAGCTTGAGCTAATTTGCCCGTTTTTCGCTGCGAGGCGGGTTGACGCGTTTTCGCGTGGTATCGGTGATTTCACCGACCAGCACCTCGATCACGTCCTCCAGGAAGAGCACGCCGAGCGTTGCCCCCGACTCGTCGACAACCGCCGAAAGGTGGTTGCCTTCCTGCCGCATCGCTTCCAGGGCGGCCTCGATTTCGGTGTCCTGCTCCAACCGGCCCAGCGGGTGCAATGGCAAATCAAGCAGTGGCTGCGTGGAGTGGGCATCATCGATGAGCATCACGTCCTTCACATGCCAGTAGCCCACCGGAACCTCGTTCTTGGTGATCACCATGCGCGAGAATCCGGTCTTGCCGACCTTCTTCTCGAAAGCGCGCGCGGTCGTCTGCCCGTATTCCAAGGTGAACAGGTCATCCAGCGGAACCATGCAGCTGCGCGCGGTAACCGAGGAGAATTCCAGCGCTTTGGTCAAGCGTGCGGCATCGTCCTCATCCAGCGCGCCTTCCTCGGATGAAGCATCGATGATCGATCGGACTTCAGCGGCGGTATACGAGCTGGCCACCTCATCCTTCGGTTCGATACCGAAGGCGTGCAGCACCAGGTTCGCCACGCCATTGAGCGACGCCGTAATCGGCTTGAGCACCTTGGACAGGCCGACCAGTGGCATGGCCAGCAGCAGCACGGCCTTGTCCGCAACGGAAACCGAAATGTTCTTCGGCACCATTTCGCCGAAGGTCACGTGCAGGAAGGTCACCAGGATCAAGGCAATCAGGAACGCTACGGTGTCCGCAGCTGATTCGGCCATGCCGATCATGGTCAGCGGTTCGGCCAGCAGGTGGTGGATCGCCGGCTCCGAAATATTCAGGATCAGCAGCGAGCAAACGGTAATGCCCAACTGGCACACCGCGAGCATGATCGAAACATGCTCCATGGCGTACAGCGCGATCTTTGCCCGCTTATTGCCCTCGTCGGCCAAGGGTTCAATCTGCGAACGACGCGCACTCATCACCGCGAATTCGCCGGCAACGAAGAAGGCATTGCCAGCCAGCAAGACAATCAGCCAGACCAGGCCCATGAAGTCATTCATTGCCATCCTCCTGCACTGCTGGTTCGAAACGAACCTGCGAGATGCGGCGGCCATCGAGCTCGGTCACCGTGAAGGTGCCGTGCTCGGTGGCGACCCGGTCATTGAGTTCAGCCAAGCGGCCCAGTTCGGCGAGCATGAAGCCGCCGATGGTTTCGTAGGTCGACTCTTCCGGGATGACGTCCGTATCGAAGTTCTCGTTGATCTGGTCCGGGCGGTACATGCCCGGGAACAGCCAGTTGCCGTCGGGCTGGGTGACTGCTTCCTCCTCGTCCTCGTCGTGCTCATCGGAAACTTCGCCGACGATTTCTTCGACCAGGTCTTCAAGGGTCACCAGTCCAGCGGTTCCACCGTATTCGTCCATCACGATCGCGACCTGGAACTCGGCGGCGCGCAACTGCTCAAGCAGCACATCCAGGTGAATGGTTTCCGGAACGTACAGCGCGTCGCGGGCGAACTCGCCGACCTGCAGCGCTGCGCGGCGTTCGCGGGGCACCGAGACAATTGCCTTGACGTGGCAGATGCCTTGGATTTCATCGGTGGAGCCGGTGGTGACCGGGAAACGCGAGAATCCGGTGTCCGCGCTGACCTCGATCAGCTCGGAAAGTGCCGCCTCGGAATCAATGGTGGACATCGAGGTTCGCGGGGTCATCACGTCGGCGGCGGTGCGCTCGGAGAATTCAATGGTGGATTCCACGAAGCGAGCGGTCTGCACATCCAAGGTGCCCAGCTGAGCCGAACGGCGGACCAGCGATGCCAGTTCCTGCGAGGAGCGGGCCGCGGAGATTTCTTCCTTGGCTTCGAGTCCGAAGAACTTGCGCAGTACCGCATTCGAGAAGCCGTTGAGCACGATGATGGCCGGCTTGAAGATGGCGGTGAAAACCAGCTGCGGGCGGGCCAGCAGCTTGCCAACCTTCATCGCCTGGGCAATTGCCATGTTCTTCGGGACCAGTTCGCCGATCAGCATCGAAAGCAAGGTGGCAACGACCATCGAGATCACCACGGCAATGGCCAGCGAGCTTGCGGCCGGAATGCCGAATTGTTCCATCAACGGCTCGAGCAGCGCGCTCATTGCGGGTTCAAGCACGTAGCCGGTCAGCAGCGTGGTCAGCGTAATGCCCAGCTGGCAGCTGGACAGCTGGGTAGAGAGGGAGGTGAGGCACTGCAGCAGCGGCTTAGCGCCACGCTCGCCGTCATTTACGGCACGCTGCACGGTGCTTTTATCCAGGGCGACCAGGGAGAATTCCACGGCCACGAAGAAGCCGGTGCCGAGAATCAGCAGCAGGCCGAAAAGTATTGAGAGCCATTCCATAGGCGTTTACCGCCGCCTATTCACTGGCGTGCGAAGTTCAGTTCCAGTGCCGACAGGGCGGCAACTAGAAGGCTCCAAAAGGGAGGCGGAACTTCCTGAACATGGACTGTTGTGGCCGGCACTGCGCCCTTGGGCGGCACACCGGCTTGGAGAGTGGGATTCCATAGTGCGAATTAGTCTATCGAACGAAGGGCCATTGCGCACCACTTCGACACATGCTCGCCCAGCGGTGCTTTGGATACGCTGAACGGCATGTTAGGCGCAACACTTTCGTGACATTACATACGTGCCGTGGCCAAGTGGGCGGAAAAGTCACTAGACTGGTGCGCAGGTCTAGAAATCTTGTGGGCCGCAGTGGTCGTATCACGTCCTCGAAAGACCACCGGCTCAAGCTAGAACAACGTAGAAATCAGGGAAGAGGCGTTGCACGTGCCAGAGCAAGCACACCACCGACTTACTGAAGAGTTTGGTGGAAACGAGTGGCTAGTAGACGAGCTGTTCGAACAGTATCTCGTCGACAAGAACTCGGTAGATAAGAAATGGTGGGATATTTTCGAATCTCTCGCCGCCGAAAAGAAGGCACCAGCAGCACCGGCAGCGCAGCCGGCGCCAGCAGCGGCAGCACCTGCCGCAGCATCTGCAGCCAACGGGCAGGGCGCGCCACGCGCCGCAGCCCAGGCCCGTGCCTCCGAACCAGCACCGGCTGCCAAGGCAGCACCAGCTCCGGCCGCTGAAGCCAAGAAGGCCGAGCCAGCACCGAAGACTGCGCCGATCCCGGCACAGGCTCCGAAGGCTACGCCGTCCACCGAACTTTTCGGTGAGGAAAAGCGCACCCCGCTGCGTGGACCAATGAAGGCCATCGCAACCAACATGGATGCCTCCCTCACCGTGCCTACGGCCACCACCGTGCGTGCCGTACCGGCGAAGGTGATGATCGACAACCGCATTGTCATCAACAACCACCTCAAGCGCGCTCGCGGCGGCAAGATCTCCTTCACCCACCTGATCGGCTTCGCCGTGATCCGTGCGCTGAAGCAGATCCCGTCGATGAACGTCACCTACGACGTGATCGACAAGAAGCCAACTGCGATCCAGCCAGCCCACGTGAACTTCGGCATCGCGATCGACATGCCGAAGCCGGATGGCACCCGCATGCTGGCCGTGCCGAACATCAAGGCTGCCGAGACCCTGAGCTTCAACGAGTTCTGGGCCACCTACGAAGACCTGATCAAGCGCGCCCGCGGCAACAAGCTGACCGCTGACGACTACGCAGGCACCACCGTTTCGCTGACCAACCCAGGCGGCATCGGCACCGTTCACTCGGTTCCACGCCTGTCCAAGGGCCAGGCCGCGATCATCGGCGTTGGCGCACTGGAATACCCGGCAGAGTACCGCGGCTCCTCGGAGAAGACCGTGGCCGCCCTGGGTATCGGCAAGCACATCACCCTGACCTCCACCTACGACCACCGCGTCATCCAGGGTGCAGGTTCGGGCGAATTCCTGAAGCTGGTCGAGTCGCTGCTGCTGGGCGAGCAGGGTTTCTACGACGAGATCTTCGAGCAGCTGCGCATCCCTTACGAGCCGGTTCGCTGGGCCGTTGACAACCAGGTCGACATCGACCTGCAGGTCAACAAGGTTGCCCGCATCCAGCACCTGATCAACTCCTACCGCGTGCGCGGCCACCTGATGGCCGATACCAACCCGCTGGAGTACGTCCAGCGCAAGCACCCGGACCTGGACATCAATTCCTACGGCCTGACCCTGTGGGATCTGGACCGCGAATGGCTGGCCGGCGGCCTGGGCGGCAAGGACCGCGGCCTGCTGCGCGACATCCTCGGCGTGCTGCGCGATGCCTACTGCCGCACCATCGGCACCGAGTACATGCACCTGCAGAACCCCGAAGAGCGCGAATGGTTCCAGGCCAAGCTGGAGTCCGGCTACGCCAAGCCAAGCCGCGAAGAGCAGCTGCGCATCCTGTCGAAGCTGAACTCCGCCGAGGCTTTCGAGACCTTCCTGCAGACCAAGTTCGTTGGCCAGAAGCGCTTCTCGCTGGAAGGCGGCGAATCGCTGATTCCACTGCTGGATGCGATCATCTCCGACGCAGCCGACGAGCAGCTGGACGAGGTCGCGATCGGCATGGCCCACCGCGGCCGCCTGAACGTGCTGACCAACATCGCCGGCAAGACCTACGCACAGGTCTTCCGCGAATTCGAAGGCACCGCAACCCCGGGCTCGGTCCAGGGTTCGGGCGATGTGAAGTACCACCTGGGCACCGAGGGTTCGTACACCTCGGATGCGGGCAACCAGACCAAGATCTACCTGGCTGCCAACCCATCGCACCTGGAAGCAGTCGATCCAGTGCTCGAGGGCATCACCCGCGCCAAGCTGGACCGCCTGAACCAGAAGAACACCGTGCTGCCGATCCTGGTCCACGGCGATGCGGCATTCGCCGGCCAGGGCGTGGTCTCCGAGGTACTGGCCATGAGCCAGCTGCCCGGCTACAAGACCGGCGGCACCGTCCATGTGATCGTGAACAACCAGATCGGCTTCACCACCGCGCCGAGCTCCTCGCGCTCCTCGGTGTACGCAACCGACGTTGCACGCACCGTGCAGGCTCCGATCTTCCACGTCAACGGGGATGACCCGGAGGCAGTGGTGCACGTGGGCCAGCTGGCCTTCGAGTACCGCCAGAAGTTCGGCAAGGACGTCGTCATCGACCTGGTGTGCTACCGCCGCCGCGGCCACAACGAGGGCGATGACCCTTCGATGACCCAGCCGATCATGTACAACCTGATCGAAGCCAAGCGCTCGACCCGCAAGCTGTACACCGAGGCCCTGGTGGGCCGCGGCGACATCACGCAGGAAGAAGCCGAGAACGTGCTGGCCGAGTACAAGGAGAACCTGGAGCGCATCTTCGCCGAGACGCATGCGGCCCAGACTTCGCCGATCCCGATCATCACCCCGGGCTCGACCATCAACGACCTGGAGAAGCCATTCGCCCAGGCTGCCGACGAGAACACCGTCGACGGCGCACGCGGCTCGGCCATCACCGCCCAGACGCTGGCGAAGATTGGTGCCGCCCACCTGGATATCCCGGCCGGCTTCACCATGCACACCAAGCTGAAGTCGCTGCTCGAGCGCCGCGAGAAGATGTCCCGCGAAGGCGGCATCGACTGGGGCTTCGCAGAACTGGCAGCCCTGGGCACCTTGACCATGGAAGGCGTGCCGGTCCGCCTGGCAGGCCAGGACTCGCGCCGCGGCACCTTCGTGCAGCGCCACGCAGTCTTCCACGACCGCGAGAACGACACCGAGTGGTACCCGCTGCACCACCTGGCCGAAGACCAGGCACCGCTGTGGATCTACGACTCCCTGCTCTCCGAATACGCCGCGCTCGGCTTCGAGTACGGCTACTCGGTAGAACGCCCGGATGCACTGGTCATGTGGGAAGCGCAGTTCGGCGACTTCGTCAATGGCGCGCAGACCGTGATCGACGAGTTCATCTCCTCCGCAGAGCAGAAGTGGTCGCAGTCCTCCTCGCTGGTCATGCTGCTGCCGCACGGCTACGAAGGCCAGGGCCCGGATCACTCCTCGGCCCGCATCGAGCGCTTCTTGCAGCTGTGCGCCGAGAACAACATGGTCGTTGCCCAGCCTTCCACCGGTGCAAACCACTTCCACCTGCTGCGCCGCCAGGCCTACGCCCGTCCGCGCAAGCCGCTGATCGTCTTCACCCCGAAGCAGCTGCTTCGCCTGAAGGCCGCGGCCAGCTCGGTAGAGGACTTCACCACCGGAGGCTTCCGCGAGGTCATCGGCGATGCGTCGATCACCGATGCGAACGCCGTGGACAAGGTGCTGCTGTGCTCGGGCCGCGTCTACTACGATCTGCTGGCCGCTCGCACCAAGGCGAACGACACCAAGACCGCGCTGGTACGCGTCGAGCAGCTCTACCCGGCTCCGGCCGAGCAGATCGCTGCCGAACTGGCCAAGTACCCGAACGCCGAGGTGGCTTGGGTCCAGGACGAGCCTGCGAACCAGGGTCCATGGCCGTTCTTCGGCTTGTACGTTGCACCGGCACTGGAGCAGAAGATCACCTTGATCTCCCGCCCGGCATCGGCTGCGACCTCCGCTGGCAATGCAAAGCGCCACGACGCAGAAAACGCAGTGCTGATCCAGCAGGCCTTCGCCCGCTAGACCGCATCGCCTGAACGCTGCTGGCCAACTGTTGCCGGCGAACTATCCGGGGGTTCCACCTCGGAGGTTCGCCGGCAACAGCGCTTTAACCCCGGCGCTGGTTTTTCGCAGGGAATTGTGGGGTTTAACCAATGACCGCCTCCCCCGATGCCAGCGTTCCGACTGCTAAGGTGGGGAGCGATTCATCATTTTTGAGCCAACGAAAGGTCGCCCAGTTGGAGTTACGCACAATCCGAATTACCGCAATCGGAGATGAGCTACTGGCCGGACATGGCGACCCGCGGGGCCTGGGCTGGTTCGGCCGCGTCATGGCCCGCACCCAGGATCCGGCCCTGCGCCTGCAGTCCTTCGTCCTGGCTTCCCCGGCCGAGGGATCCGAAGCGCTGGCCGAACGCTGGCTGGGGGAAGCCTCCCGCCGATTCAGCGACCAATACGAAAACCGCCTGGTCATCGCGCTCTCGGACCGCGACGTCGATCTGGATGTCACCACCGCGCGCAGCCGGCTGAACCTGGCCAACATCCTGGATTCGGCCTCGCAGATGAACATCAAAGCCTTGCTGGTCGGCCCGGCCCCGGGCCTGGATGATGCGCGCAACCAGCGCGTGGCAGAACTGAACCGCGTCTACTCGGATGTGGCGCTGCGCCGCAACCACCACTACGTCGATACTTTCACGCCCCTGCGTTCCCATGCCCAGTGGCGTGCCGATCTGAACGCTTCCGGCGGGGTGCCCGGCCAGGCAGGCTACGGGCTGATGGCCTGGCTGGTGCTGCACCGCGGCTGGTATTCCTGGCTGGAGTTGCCTGAGCCAGGCGAGGGCTAGGGACCGCCGGTCCGTTAGGAAAATGGGCCGGAAGTGTGAAAGACTATGAGCCGGCCCGAATTTTCGGGAAGCAATATTGTTCCCTCTAAGGAGTCACCATGTCGAAGCGCGCTCGTAAGCGTCGCGATCGCAAGCGTGGCGGTGCCAACCACGGCAAGCGCCCAAACAGCTAAGCGAAGCGAACAAAAAAGAACCCCGTACCCTTCGAGATCAACTCGGAAGATACGGGGTTTCTCTTTGCCGTGCTAGTGGCCTGATTCCACGCGGATCTGCGAGATCCGCGCGATGATGCTGGCCTTCAAGGTCTGCGGGGCATGCTCCTGGCAGCTGCGGCGCACCACCGAGCGGATGATGCACTCCAGATCGTACTGCTCGGTGCATTCCGGGCAGCCATCCAGATGGGACTTGACCTCCTTGAGGTCATCGAGCGTCAGCGCTCCGTCGAGGTACTCGTAGATGCGGACGATGCGGTCATCGGCGCAATCACCCATTGAATTGCAATCCATCTTATTTCGCTCCTCGGTCAGCCTTGGCGGCACTCTTGCTCTGGGTGCCGGTGGCGATCCCACGATCTGCTGCGTAATCGGCCAGCAGTTCCCTCAAGTTCTTGCGTCCGCGATGCAACCGGGACATCACGGTGCCGATCGGCACGCCCAGGATCTCGCTGGCTTCCTTGTAGCTGAAGCCCTCGACATCCACGAAGTAGACGGCCATGCGGAAATCCTCGCCGATCGACTGCAGCGCGGCTTTCACATCCGAATCCGGAAGGTGGTCCAGCGCCTCGGCCTCGGCCGAGCGCAAGCCGGTCGGCGAATGCTCCATGGCCTGGGCCATCTGCCAATCCTCGACCGTATCGGTGGAAGTGCGCAGCGGCTCGCGTTGGCGCTTGCGGTACAAATTGATGTACGTGTTGGTCAGGATGCGGTACAGCCAGGCCTTCAGGTTGGTGCCCGGCTTGTACTGGTGGAAGGCGGAATAGGCCTTGGTGTAGGCCTCCTGCACCAAATCCTCGGCATCCGACGGGTTGCGCGCCATGCGCAGGGCAGCCGAATAGAGCTGGTCCACGTACTGCATCGCGTCACGCTCGAAGCGTTCGCGGCGCTGCTGCTCGGACTCGGAGGCCACATCGGGCAAATTCTCGTCCACACTCTTGTTGTTCATCACTGCCGAGTCTACGCGTTCGAACGGCTTTATGCGCGTGCCAGCGCGGGCCCGGGCCGGCCGCGGTTGCTCGGCGACGGCGCAAGCGGTGCCGCCGGCGTTTGAAGTGTCCTGTCGTATCGTCACAGTAGGTATAACCAGCGGAGCTAAAGCCTTATTCCCGCACCGATCTCGGCTAGAATTAGGCAGTGGGCGCACAGTACTTGCGGTACTGCCAGCGGCCCCGAATTGAAGCCTCGAGCCTAAGGATCTACCAATCAGCACTGCAAGCGCCCCCGGGAGCCCCCTCGATCAGCTGCACGACGCAGAAAAGAACTGGTGGGCAGCGCCCTATGCCGCCGCCGGACTGGATGCAACCGTCCCGGTGCCAGCTTCGAAGTCGCTGACCAACCGGTATCTGATCCTTGCGGCCCTGGCCTCCTCGCCATCCACGATCCACAACACGCTGATCAGCCGCGACACCGAGCTGATGCTCAGCGCCCTGGCCGGATTCGGGGTCGGGATCAAGCGCACCGAGCAGGCCGACGGCTCCACCACCGTGGACATCACCCCGGGCCAGCTGGCCGCCGGACCGCTGGCGATCGACTGCGGCTTGGCGGGCACGGTGATGCGCTTCGTTCCCCCATTGGCTGCCGTCGCCGGCGCCAAGGTGGCCTTCGACGGCGACGCCGCGGCCCGCGTGCGGCCCATGGCCCCGGTACTGGACGCGCTGGCAGCCTTGGGCGCCCGCATCGACTACGCCGGGAGCACCGGCATGCTGCCCTTCACCATTGATGCCAGCGAGCTGAAGCAGGATGCCGAAGTGGTCATCGACGCGTCGGGCAGCTCCCAGTTCATCTCCGCGCTGCTGCTGGTTGGCCAGGCACTGCCCGGCGGGCTGAAGCTGCGCGCCGCGCCGGGGCCTATCGCTTCCCCGGACCACATCGCGATGACCGTCCAGACCCTGCGCGATTTGGGCGTAGAGGTAAGCGTCGATGCCGACGCGCGCGGCTGGAGCATCGCCCCGGGCCAGCTGGCGGGCTTCACCGTCACCGTGGAACCGGACCTGTCCAACGCCGGACCGTTCCTGGCCGCCGCGCTGGCGAGCCATGGCACCGTGCGCGTGCCCTTCTGGCCTGCCAGGACCACCCAGGTCGGCGGCAAGTGGGTAGAAATACTGGCCGCGATGGGAGCGGAAGTCAGCCACGGCGGCGACGGCGTGCTCACCGTGCGCGGAACCGGAGTCATCCGCGGCATCGACTACGCCGATGCCTCCGAGCTGGCCCCTACCCTGGCAGCACTGTGCGTGCTGGCCGATTCGCCGAGCAAGCTGACCGGCATCGGGCACCTGCGCGGCCATGAAACCGATCGGCTGGCCGCGCTGGAAACCGAATTGTCCAAGGTGGGCGCCAGAATCACCGCCACCGCGGACGCGCTGGAAATCGTTCCCGGAGCCCTGCAGGCAGCGGATATCGATTCCTACGAGGACCATCGCATGGCGACCGCCGGTGCCCTGCTGGGCCTGGCCATCGACGGGGTGCGCGTGGAAAACATCGCCACCACCGCCAAGACCATGCCGGATTTCCCGCAGCTATGGTCCCGCATGGCGGCTACCGCAAAGGGCCAGGGCTAATGCGCTACTCCGACTACGACGAATCCTCGGTCCGCGTCCGCCCCAACAAGAAGGGCAGCCGTCCGCGCACCAAGGACCGCCCGGCCTACGAACAGGCGGTCATCGGCCGCATCATCACCGTGGACCGCGGCCGCTACACCGCAATCCTGGATGAGGACACCGCCACGGAGCGCATCGTCATCGCCGCCCGGGCCCGCGAGCTGCGCCGCCAGGCGATCGTGCCCGGGGACCTGGTGGGACTGGTGGGCGACACCTCCGGAAAGCCCGATACCCTGGCCCGGCTGATCCGCATCGAAGAGCGCACCACGCTGCTGCGCCGCAGCGCCGACGACACCGACGCCACCGAGCGCGTGGTCGTCGCCAATGTCGACAAGCTGGTCATCGTCGTGGCCGCCGCCAATCCCGAGCCGCGCACCGGCTTCGTGGACCGCGCGCTGGTCGCCGCCTTCGACGCCGGCATCCAGCCGGTGCTGTGCGTGACCAAGGCGGATGTGAAGGATCCGGCCGACTTCCTCAAGCACTACGAGGGACTGGAGTTCCCCGTGGTCATCTCCCGCACCACCACTGCCGACGCCTCCGGCGTGGACGCGCGCGGCGCCGACGGTTCCAGCGCCCGGCTGGATGCCGGCGCGCTGGCCGAACTCGAAGAGATCCTCTCCGGCTGCGTCTCGGTAGTGCTGGGCCACTCCGGAGTAGGCAAGTCCACCCTGGTCAACGCCCTGACCGGTTCGACCCGCGCCACCGGGCACGTCAACGCGGTCACCGGCCGCGGACGCCATACCTCGTCCAACGCCCTGGCACTGCGCCTGGGCGACACCCCTGGATCCTGGCTGATCGACACCCCCGGCATCCGTTCTTTCGGGCTGGGACTGGTAGACCGGGACAATATCCTGGCCGCCTTCGAGGACCTGGCAGAAATCGCCACCGGCTGCCCGCGCGGTTGCACCCATGCCGCCGGCGAGGCGGGCTGCGCGCTGGAAGCTTGGGCCGAAAATGCCGAAGGCACCCAGGCCGCTGACCGGTTGGCCTCCTACCGCCGGCTGGTCACCACCGAGGAAACCACGCACGAAAAGGAGCTCGGCGCGCTCTAGGCGCCCGCAACACCATGGCTGAATACACCCTGCAGCAAGATCTCGACTTCGCCCTGGCTCTGGCCGGGAAGGTCGACGCCTTCACCCTGGCCCGCTACGGCGCCAACGACCTGGTGGTCGAATCCAAGCCGGACATGACCCCGGTCTCCGACGCCGACCGCGGCGCCGAGCAGCTGATCCTGGCCGAGCTGGCCGCCCACCGCCCCGATGATTCGGTGCTCGGCGAAGAATTCGGCGTGCACGGAACCGGCTCCCGGCGCTGGGTCATCGACCCGATCGACGGCACCAAGAACTTCGTGCGCCGCGTACCCGTCTGGGCCACGCTGATCGCGCTGGAGATCGACGGCGAACCGGTGCTGGGAGTCATCTCCGCCCCGGCCATGACCCGCCGCTGGCATGCCGCGAGCGGCCTGGGCGCGTACGTCACCGAACCGGGTGCCACCGCCGGTACCACCGCCACCCGCCAGATCAAGGTCTCCTCGGTGAGCGAGCTGTCTGACTCCTCGCTGGCCTACGCCTCGCTGAACGGCTGGAAGGAGGCCGGCAAGCTCGAGGGCTTCCTGGAACTGCTGGATACCGCGTGGCGCACCCGCGGCTACGGGGATTTCCTGTCCTACGCGCTGCTGGCCGAAGGCGCGGTCGATGCGGCCTTCGAACCCGAACTGGAGCTCTACGACATGGCCGCCCTGGTGCCGGTGGTACGCGAAGCCGGGGGCCGCTTCACCTCGGTGGCCGGAGAAGAGGGCTGCCATGGCGGCAACGCCCTGGCCACCAACGGCAAGCTGCACGAGGCGATCCTTCCCTACCTGAACCGCAGCTAGGCAGCGCGAGGACGATGGCAACTGCACGACGCGGGCCGGCCGGGCTGACCACCAGCGAAGAGGACTACCTCAAGGCGGTGTACCTGCTCACCGAATGGGAAGACACCGAAGTGGGCACCGGCGCGCTGGCCGACCAGCTGGGCTTGTCCCCTGCCTCGGCCACCGCCATGGTGCAGAAGCTCGCAGCCAAGCACCTGGTCCATCACGTGCCGCGCGGGGCCATTACGCTCAGCGGCACCGGCCGGCGCGAGGCCTTGCGCATGGTGCGCCGCCACCGCCTGCTGGAAACATTCCTGCGTGATGAGCTGGGCTACGGCTGGGATGAGGTGCATGACGAGGCCGAGGCCCTGGAGCACACCGTCACCGACCGCTTCATCAACGCCCTGGAAGCCCGGCTGGGCCACCCGCGCCACGATCCGCATGGCGACGCGATTCCCAGCGCGGAAGGGGAACTGCCGGTCTCCGGGGCCATCCGGCTTGACCGCTTCTCCGGTGCCCGGGCCGTCATCGACCGGATCAGCGATGAAGATCCCCAGTTCCTGCGTCGTGCCGCCGCCCAGGGGCTGGTTCCCGGGGCGGTCATCGAGCTGCCGCATCAGCTGGATTTCATTGAGGCTTCGCTGATCTGGGTGCGCAAAGCCTAGCTGATTGCCGGCTGTGCAAGAATTAAAAGCAGCGACGCGCTGCACGGTGCGCCCCACTGCCAAAGGGAGGGCCATTGGAGACACGACCGATCATCCTGGGCATCCCGGATCGCCTCGATCCCCACGTTCTGGACGCAGCCGCAGACCTCGCAGGCGCGCTCGGAGCGCGGTTGCTTTGCGTCCACGTGGATCCCACCCGCTATCCGCTCGAAGAGCTTCCCGATGGCACCATCCGCAGCGCACCGCTGGATCCCGAATCCGGGGACGAAGCAATTGAGCGCTTCCCGGCACGGCTTCTGCAGCAGCTCGAAGCCCAGCTCGGCGGATCGGGACTGGAATGGCAGGCGCATGCCGCGGCCGGTGGCCCCGGTCAGCAGCTGTCGCATCTTGCCCTGCAGCATGATGCGGCGCTGATTGTGCTCGGGGTTCGGGAGCGTTCCATGGCCAACACTATTGGGGAACTGCTCAACGGTTCGGTAGCGGTGCATCTGACCCATCGACAGCGCCATCCGGTGCTCCTCGTCCCGCCACGCCGCGCAGAACAGATTCGCAATTCATGACCCGTCCGCCAACACCCATGGCCCAGCGCCCCGCGCAGGGTTCCTTCCTCAACCCGCGTTTCCTGCTGCTGGTATTCCTTGGCGGCGCTGCCGGTACTGCCTGCCGGCAAGGCCTGGGCCTGCTGCTGCCAGATCCCGGCGGTTTCCCGATCGCGATTTTCCTAGCCAACATGCTGGGGGCGTTCCTGCTCGGCCTGCTGCTCGAGGCGCTTTCGCATCCCGGCCTCGACGAGGGCAAGCGTCACCGGCTGCGGCTGCTGCTGGGCACCGGTTTCCTGGGCGGCTTCACGACCTACAGCGCGCTGGCCACCGGCAGCATGCAGATGTTCGCATCCGGCGCAGCGCTCCATGCCCTGGGTTACGCACTGTTCACGGTGTTCTTCGGTGCATTGGCAACCTGGTGCGGAATCGCCGCCGGTGCTAGGCGCATGGCCCGGAAATCGGGAGGGCTTCACTAGTGCTCTCCCCCGGCTTATTTCTTATCGTTGCGCTCTGCGGCGGCCTTGGCGCCTGCCTGCGTTTCGTGGTCGATGCCCTGATCAAGCGGTGGCTTCCGGCCCCGCTGCCCTGGGGCACGATCCTGGTCAATCTCTCCGGCTCCTTCGCGCTGGGTGCGCTGACCGGGCTGATGGCCCAGCAGTTGTTGTCGGCGCAATGGCTTGCGGCCATAGGTTCAGGATTGCTCGGCGGCTACACGACGTTTTCGGCGGCCAGTTTCGAAACTGTCCGGCTGCTCCAGGCCGGCCGCCTCGCAGCCAGCCTGGCCAATGCATTGGGGACCCTCGCTGGAGCGGTGCTCGCGGCATTGCTCGGCTACCACGTCGCTGGGCTCTTCTAGCCGCAAACGAAAAATGCCAAGCCTTTCGGCTTGGCATTCCATCAGTTCTAGCGTGCTGCCCGGCGTCCCTTGGGAGCACCCGCTCGTGCCCGGCTCGGAACTTGCTTCGGTGGCTGCTTGGTTCGATCGTGCGGGACCACGTATCCGCCGGTGGCGATGACCAGAATGGCGCTGATACCGGTCAACGCAAGCATTCCGATGGCCCAAATCTGCGATTGATCGTAGAAGGAATGGTCGACGCTCAGCCACAGCACGTAGGCTCCGATGAGGTAAATGATATGGACCAGGAGCAGACGGGTTCGCAGCCTCAACTTGATGACGGCTTTCGGCGAGAAGAAAATCGACCAGAGGATCAGCAGCGGGACAACTACTACAAGGATTGCTGGAATTGTCGGCCATGGGATGAAAGCGATAGCGGCTAGTGCCGCGGCGAAAAGCAATCCTACTTCCAAGAGGAAGGCAACTGCCGCATAGCTTGCTGAAAGGAAAGGCGATACCCGCTGGGAACTGTTTTTACCCATCGACTTCAATCTCACTCCGTTTCTGCACACGCTGTCGTTTCGAAAGCCTTGGACTTTCATTTCAAGTCTATGTGTAAATTCTCCATCCCGCGAACAGGCTCGCGATGTGACTGCGGACTCCGAAACAAACAAAAAGCTCCGGAGCCAGACCTATGGGCCTGGCTCCGGAGCTGGATATTGTGGAGATGGGGAGAATTGAACTCCCGTCCGATGTGGTGTTGCCAGGTCTTCTCCGGGCGCAGTTTGCTGCGGATTTTCTCTGCCCCAACCATCACGCAAACATGTGGTTGATCCGGGCACAGTTGCCTAAATGTGTATCCAGAAGCGGCAACATCCGCTGGATACATTGGCTATCTAAATGACGTTAGGAACAGGGGCGATAGCGTCCCCTGGCTAACGGACCGTCTGGCTGCTTAGGCAGCGAGAGCGAAGTCAGTGCGCTTTGATTCGGCACTTATTGGTTTGCAAAGGGCGTTTACGAGATAACTTTGCGTCCTCGGCCCGCTTCATCTGTCGCGACTCACACCGTCGAAACCGATCATCCCCGTATTTTGTTGTCAGTCCCGGTCTCCCGGGTACAACCACACCCTAGGGCGTGTCTACCAATCATAGCGCACTGCCCGGGTTTCCCCCAATGCGAAATGCGCCACAAGCTAACCTTATGCGTTTCCGCGGTTGCGTTCGCGCATGGCACGCAACGCCTCGCGATTATCCTGCTTTTCCCTCAAGGTCTGGCGCTTGTCGTATTCGCGCTTACCGCGGGCAACGCCGATCTCCAGCTTCGCCCGACCGGATTTGAAGTACAAGCTCAGCGGGACGACGGTCAGGCCGGCTTCACTGATTTTGCGTTCGATCTTGAGCAGTTCCTGGCGGTGCAGCAAGAGCTTGCGGCGACGACGGGCCGCGTGATTGGTCCACGATCCATTGAGGTACTCGGGGATGTAGACGTTCTCGATGTACAGCTCGCCACGGTAGAACTGGCCGAAACCGTCAACCAGCGAGGCCTTGCCTTCGCGAAGCGACTTCACCTCAGTACCCGTGAGCACCATGCCAGCTTCGAAGGTGTCGAGTATTTCGAAATCGTGGCGCGCCTTGCGGTTGCTCGCGATTACTCGATCTTCTTGATTCTTCTTAGCCACGTTACTCCTTGCATGTCGCGGGCGGATTCCCGCGCACAGATTACAAGTCTAGCGCTAGAGAAGTCCCAAGGGGTTCACATGTGAACCATTGATGATCGTTTCGAAGTGCAGATGGCAGCCGGTCGAATTGCCGGTGGTGCCAACGTAGCCTATAACCTGGCCCTGCTTCACATGCTGGCCGACGCTTACCGCGATGCGGGACATGTGGTGATAGTTGGTGGCCAGGGCCTTGCCCTTGATGACGCCGTGAGAAACGGTGACCTTGTTACCCGAGGATCCGCCCCAACCGGCCATCCACACTTCACCGGAGGCAGCAGCCGTGATTGGCGAGCCGCACTGGCCGCCGAATCCCCAGTCAATGCCTGCGTGGACATAGCCGCCACGGCCGCCATAGTCGATTGTTCCAGCTGGAGTCGGGCGCCACCCGAAGGTCGAGGTCAATCGGTTACTGGTAGTGGGCTTAACCAAACCCCAGCTGCTTGGCTCGGCATATGTCGGTGCCTTTGGCTCGGATTTGGGTGCTACATAGGCCTTCTTCTTGTAGGCCTTTTTCTCTGCGCGAGCTTCTGCTGCCTTGCGCTCCTGCTCAGCTTCGTAGGCCGCCTTTTCCTCGGCGATGCGCTTTCGCTCGGCTTCTGCTTCGCGGCGCGCTTTTTCTTCTGCCTTGCGCTTGCGTTCGGCAGCTTCCCTGATCAAGCGCTCCTGGCGTTCCTTGATCTGCTGGTTGACCGCGGCGTATTCCTTCTGCTGCGATTGCAGTTTCGCCTGGATACGCGGCTTCTGCGCTTCAAGTTCAGCACTGAGTTCTTCGGTGCTGGCAACCAGCGCATCCAGTTCGTTCTTGGCGTTCTGCGCAGCATCTCGCGCCGCCTGCTCCTGCGCCAAGGCTTCCTCAGCCTGGGCTTTCAGGGAGGAAATTTCCTTTTCAACAGCAACCAGGCGAAGCTTGTTGCTTTCATTGCTGGCTTGTTCCTGGGCCAGGTCATTGTATGCGGCATTCTGGGATTCCATGGCGCGGTTGGCCATGTCCAGGCCATCGGCCATCTTGGTCGCCGAATCCATGTTGAGGATCATGTCCAGCCCGCCAGAAACGCCGCCGCGCTTATAAGCTTCAGAAGCGATCTGCGCCATCGCATCTTGAGCGTCGGAAAGCTTAGCCGCGTTTTCCTCGATCTGCTTAGCCACTTCATCACGAGTCGCTTGCGCGCTGATTAAGCGGTTGTTGAGATCGGAAAGGGTGGCCTGTGCATTGGCTACGCGGCTTTGCGCGTCAGCCAATGCCTGCTGGGCTACAGGAACCTGTGCTTGCTGGTCACGCAATTTCCTGTCGGTTTCTTGAATGTCGGCATCCAAGAATTCCATGTCGTTCTCGAGGGTATCGATGTTCTTTTCGACTTGAGCTTTCTTGTCGTCCAGTTCATCGGCGGCTACCAGCCCTGCGGGCAGCGTGAGCGCGAGAGCCATTGCTCCACCGATGGAGGCGCGTAAGAATTTACGTCGCACTGCGTTCGACAGCATAAAGCTCCTTTTAGAAATTGCGTACTTCAGTTCAAGCCTAGATAACGTTTCAGCTAAACCTTCAGGTAACGCTTCAACGTTACCACTGATGAAATTGTGGCCAAAACGATACCAATAATCAAGAGTATCGGAGCAACTAGCCATATTTCGCTGGTGGAGATGAACGCTACACCGACGTTTTCATTGGCCAACTTATCCTCGACGAGGAACTTCAGCAGCAACCACAAGGTGCCAGAAGCCAGCAATCCACCAATCAGCGACGCGATGACTCCTTCGATAATGAACGGCAGCTGAATCGTTGCTTTCGATGCACCAACCAGTCGCATGATCGTTGTTTCGAGTCGCCGGTGCATGGCTGAGAGCTGGATAGTCGTACCGGTCAGCAGCACCGCGCAAACAATCATCACGATTGCAACGACAGCAGCGGCGGCGGATGCCACGCGCACCAACTGGAAGACCTTTTCAAGCAGTTCCCGTTGGTCAATGACCGAGTCAACGCCTTGTACCGTGGAGAACGCTTCGTTGATCACCGGATACTTCTCCGGATCTACCAGTGCGACGCGGAATGATTCGGGCAGCTGCTCAGCAGTGACCTGGTCAACCAATGCCGAGTTCTCGTATTGGTCGAGGAAGTTTTCGTATGCCTGGTCCTTCGACTCGTAGGCGAATTCCTTGATATACGGCGCAAGCTGCTCTGATTTGAGCATCTCTTCAATGCTCTGGCGCTGCTCTTCGGAAACCGCGCTACCAGCGCAGTTGGGCGAAGTGCTCGTGTCATCACAGAGGTACACCGCAACTTCCATGCGGTCGTACCAGTAGCCCTTCATCTGGTTGATCTGGAGCTGCAGTAATACCGAGGCACCGACGAAGGTCAACGATACGAAAGTCACCAGCACCACAGAGACGACCATGACGACATTCTGCCGCAGGCCCTTCGCCGCTTCGCGGAGAATAAATCCTAGTCTCACTGGTCCTCGTCTTTCTTGTCCTCAGCAACCTGTGACTCTTCGTCGTACTCCACGGCGGAATCGCCGACGAGCAGTTCGCGCGAACCGTCCTGGTTCACCACGGTGGTCATCGGGGCGTACTGTCCATCAATTTCATCGCGGATGACCTGCCCGCGACTCAGTTCAATAACGCGGTGGCGGTATTCGCTCACCAGTTCATGTGCGTGCGTAGCCATCAGGACAGTCGTACCGTTCTGGTTAATGCGGTTGAGCACGTTCATGACTTCGATGCTGTTCTTGCGGTCGAGGTTACCCGTAGGCTCATCGGCAAGCAGGATCGAGGGCCTGTTCACAATGGCGCGGGCAATGCCGACGCGTTGCTGCTCGCCACCGGAAAGTTCAGTTGGCTTGCGACGCGCCTTATCTTCAAGGCCGACCATTTTAAGTGCATCTGGCACACGCTCGCGGATCTGGGCCCGTGAAGCTCCAATGACCTCCATGGCGAACGCGACGTTGTCGAAGACCGTGCGCTCGCGCAGCAGGCGGAAGTCCTGGAAAACGAAACCGATGTCACGGCGCAGCTTAGGCACACGGCGGCTCGGAATGCGGTTGAGGTTCTGTCCCGCCACGTAGACGGATCCGTCGGTGGAGCGCTTTTCGCGCAGCACCAAGCTGAGGAAGGTCGACTTACCCGAACCGGATTCGCCAACCAAGAAGGCGAACTCGCCACGGTCTATCTCGATGTTTATATCGTCCAAAGCTGCATTCTGCTGCTTTGGCTCGTAAACCATCGAGACGTTTTCGAATTTAATCATGTCTTCAATCGCTAGTCTTCGTCGGGGCGCGACCCACGAATACCAATCTCGAGATCAAACGTCTTTTGGTGCGCCAGTCTTCCAAACACTATCGGTGCCAGGTAGCTAACCAGCCGAAATATAAGGTGTGTTGCGAGATTCATGCCGTACATACAGCTAACGCAGAATGCCCAGCTTAGGCATGACTAGCTGGAATTAGCGAAACGGAGTTCGTAACGGTGATGATACTTACACCCTCTGTGGCAAAAGCGTTTAGACCAGCTGGAATTCGCGATTTCGCTTACTTACTAGGGCGACGCTGTCCTGCACGCCAGCGGATGCCTGCATCAATGAAATCGTCAATTTCACCATCAAGTACTGCCTGGGTATTGCCGACTTCATGTTCGGTACGCAGGTCCTTGACCATTTGGTACGGATTAAGCACATAGGATCGCATCTGATCGCCCCAAGATGCCTTCACATCTCCGGCGAATTCCTTCTTCTGGGCGTCTTCTTGTTCCTTCTTCAGAAGCAGCAACCGCGATTGCAGAACTCGAAGTGCGGCAGCACGGTTCTGGATCTGCGACTTTTCGTTCTGCATCGAGACGACAACTCCGGTAGGAATATGCGTCATGCGTACTGCAGAGTCGGTGGTGTTAACGCTCTGTCCGCCAGGGCCAGAGGAACGGAAGACGTCCACGCGGATTTCAGATTCAGGGATTTCGATGGTGTCAGTCTGCTCAATCAGCGGCACGACCTCCACTGCGGCAAACGACGTCTGGCGACGTCCCTGATTATCGAATGGTGAAATACGAACCAGACGGTGCGTGCCGGCTTCTACCGAGAGTGTGCCGAAGGCATACGGTGCGTCGATTTCGAAGGTTGCCGATTTAAGGCCGGCCTCCTCGGCATACGAGGTATCCATAACGGTGGCCTTGTAACCACGGCGTTCAGCCCAGCGCAGGTACATGCGCAAAAGCATCTCTGCGAAATCGGCGGCATCAACGCCGCCGGCACCGGAGCGAATCGTGACAACCGCTCCGCGAGCATCGAATTCACCGTTGAGAAGGGTAACAATTTCGAGTTCGGCAAGGGACTTCTGGACGCTGACGAGCTCTCTATCCGCTTCGTGCAACGTATCATCGTCGTCTTCAAGTTCAGCAAGCTCAACCAAGACTTCCAAATCGTCGATGCGGGTCTTCAGCCGGGTCAGCCGTTCCAGCTCAGACTGGCGATGCGATAGCTTGCTGGTAACGATCTGCGCGGCGGCCGGATCATCCCAGAGGTTCGGAACGCCAGCTTCCTCCGAGAGGACTGCGATGTCAGCTTTGATCTGCTCGACATCGCTCACGTCTTCAATTGCGGAGAATGTAGAACGCAGTGAGCGGATTTCAGCGGAGAAGTCAGTTTTTGCCATGGTCCTCTAAGACTACGTCATTTAGCCATTGATCAATGAGTCCGGTGCTATCGCCGAAAAGAAGTTCCAATCGAGGTTTTCACTGAAAATCGCGCTGTGGAACCCCTAGCCAACTTGCAAGGCTTGCATCCACGGGTCGATCGGGAATCCGGCCAGTCAGTTCTCGAACAGTATTTCTGAACTGGGATTTGGAGGTGGGTCCGCAAGCTTCCAAAGAAGCCCGAACTACCGCAAAAATGATGGATCCGGTTGCGCTGGATCCATCCTTCTTGGATTCCGCTCCTGGGGCATGCAGCAGCGTTGCTCGCTGACACGTTCTTTCTCTTGCTTCCCAGTACTTGTGCATTTCCCGCTTCCCTGGAACATCCATGCTGCTCTGCGCGGAGGTGTTCACCTGCTCAGTACAGTTCTTGCTGATGAATCTAGAGATATTGGTACTCCGTCTGGAACGATCCACCCCACTATCGGCGGTTGCACCGAGCCCTGCAGCACGAGATTCGCGCCTTGCCCATCAGGCGTGATCTGCACCCGGCCAATGCGTAAATTGTCGACGCGGCCGGCCGCACCCACATCCGAAAGGTACTGTTGCACGGCTTGTTGCACGCGCTGCTGGTCCAACTGAATCCTCGGGTCGCCATTGTCCGCAACAAATTCGAATTCATCCACGGCAGCCACGACCGCCCCGTCGGCAATTGACAACAGCTGACGCGCTTTGAGGTTGACTGCGCTGACTGCTAGCACCACTGAAATAGTCAGCAAAGTGATGGCGCACAAGCCGATTGCCAGCACTAAGGATTGTCCATCCTCGTCCCGTGGATTCAGGGCAGCGCGTTTTGTCCTAGCCAAAGCGATCAGTCCTTTGCGAGGCTGAAGAATCCACGGTGAAAGCAGATACCTCTGCCCAGTCGGAAACGAAAGGAAGGGGAACATCCAACGCTACCGTCACAGTGACGACACTGCCCGGACTCAAGCATTCCTTGTCGCAACTAATCGATGTGCGAGCGTCGGCATATCCAAAGTTGTTCATGGTTCTTCGTACGACTGCGTGCGCATCTGACCTTGCCTGGGCGGGGTTATCGGCGGCGGCGAAAACCTTCGCTGCATGATCAGCAGCTCCAACCACGGCATAGCTACCGCCTTGCAGCTGTCCGACGGCCAGAATCAGGTACACCATGGGAATCAGCAAGACAGTTGAAGCAAAAATAAACTCCACTATCGCGCTGCCGCGATCTTCGGCCCGGATTCTCTTGTGCATCGCGGCAGCGAGATACTTGGCTCTACCCATAACGCACAGCTTCTCCCTGAACCTGCAAATCCCACCCGTTGGGCAAGAACCCGATTAAGGGCACCCTAGTGTTAACCGATACGGTTACCAACTGGCTATCACCAACGCGGGTTGTGCTCACAGCAATGTCACGGGCAAATCCGCCATGCAAGCTTTCGGTGATCAACATCCGAGTTCTGCTTCGAGCGTCGGATACTGACCGATTGGCCAAAGCACCGTAATGGGCGCCGTTCGATGCTGCGTCAATCAGGGTGTTGCGCACATGCAGTACCAACGCGAGTTGGATGAGCGTCATTGCGATGACCACAAGCAACGTTGTGACCATGACAAATTCGGCTACAGCAGACCCGTTCTCGCAATCTACAAGTTCCGCAGATTCCGAATTTCCAGGAGACCCCGCACTCGACCACATGCGCGGTTATCCCAATCCGGAAACTCGATCGATCGCTTGGTTGAACAGGTCCTGCAGCCTAGGCCCTGCAATGGCCAGCAAGGCGGCAACCAGCAACGCGGACATGAGTGTAATCATGACCCATCCGGGCACGTCGCCTCTGCTATCCCTGAGTTTCGGGGAAACCTTACGAAAGAGTAGTTCACCGGTTGCAGTGATTTGCAATACCAGTTTGAGCATCATTTCTTGTATGTGATTCATGACGGCCCTTCTAACTTGCTAAAGGATTTCAAAGTGGGAGATTCAAGCTTTTCTATGCTCCGATCAATAACTCATCTCCAATAACGCCAGACCGGGGAATACGGCGAAAACGATCGTGAGAGGAAGAATTCCGAACACGACCGGTACCAGCATGGAAATCTCGCGTTTTCCTGCAACTTCCATAAGTTCTCGTTTGGACGCATCGCGGACATCTTGTGCTTGGTCTCTGAGCACTTGAGCCAATGGTGTGCCTCGCTCTGTTGCAACAACGATTGCATCGACAAATCGCGTCATGGCTCCAACTTGCATCCGGTCGGACATATTCTGCATCGCTTGGACCATCGGTGTGCCTGCGTGAATGTCGTTCAAAGTCTTGGTGAATTCGTCACCGATCACCCCGTGGCAGATTCGTGAAATTCTTTCGATGGCCCCGGTGGTTGATTCGCCTGCGCCGACAGTTAGCGCCAGCACTTCGGCCACGGTTGGAAACTGAGTCAATATTTTCCTGGCCCGCCGATGGATCTGTTCGCCAAGCCACCAACCACGCAATGCATAGCCAACAATCCCGAAACCAATAACGACTAGCACCGATAGGATCAAAGAGACATGATACTGAACGGCGGCAAAGGCCATGAGCGCAGATCCTGCTACTAGCCCTGCCAGAGCATAAACAATTTCTTGAGACCGGTAGTCAATTACGCTCATGTCCAATCCGGCAGCGTTCAGACGCTTCCGAAGAGTACTTGCCGAAGGACTGTGTAGGCTAGCCAGCTTCTTGATTTGCAGCAACATGGGGGCAGCGAGTTGGCCTAAAGCCGAGTGCCCGGAGTCAGAGTGCCATGAGTCTTCCAGCATGCGTGAGCTTCGAACGCCAACGCGAACATGGGGCGCAATACGATCAGCGAAGGCCATTCTTCGCCAGCCCGGCAGGTTCACAAAGACCAGCCAAAGGCCTATGCCAAGTCCCAAACCGCAAAGCGCCGCCCACGGTGTATAGCTGTTCATGCCAGGACTCGTTCTTCTACTGGCAAGGTGCCCAGCCGGAGCATGATTCGATAGCAAACGAGGGAAACCAGCATGCCCAGGCATAGCACTATCACTCCCCCGAACGTCATATATGCATCCTTCGCAGCTTCCTGGGTGCCCAAGACCAACAGCAAGATCCATGGCGCGGCGACTGCCAAACGCGCTGCCGAGACAATCCATGATTGGCGGGCAGCGAGTTCCCCTCGTGTTCTCACGTCATCGCGCAAGAATGCCGACAAAGTTGTGAGCGTATGCCCCAAGTCGGTGCCCCCGACTTCACGCGTAATCCGCAATGTCGTGAGAATCTTGTCGGCTACCGGGTCTGCCAAGCGTTCGCCCAGCTGGTCCAGCGCCACGGAGAAGTTCGCTGTGGCTCGATAGTCCAATGCGAAATCCCGAAATAGCGGACGCAATACCTGCGGGCCGACGACAGCCAATTGGCTCAATGCTTCGGGAAGAGATAGGCCCGCCCGGATGGCACTTCGCAAGTGATCAACCACCTCTGGCCATTGTTCTTGCAATGCTGTGCGGCGCTTGGTGGCTTGATGGCGCAGGTAGACCCATGGTGCGAATGAACCGAAGATGCTAAACACCAAGGCGAAGAGCCACGAAGCGGTGAGTCCCAACGTCACCAACGCGGAAGTCAGCCCGCAGACCAGGCAAATCACGATGAATTTTGCCGGAGCCAGATTGCTCATTCCTGCATGCAAAAGAGCATTCTTGATGGCCGAGCTACGTTTGGGCGATTTTGCCCACGGGGCGAAGAGCAACCAGTCAACCATGAGGGCAATGCCTAGCCCGCCAAGGAGAGCAAAGAAAGCAACCACCGCTACACCGCCATCAATTCGGCAATATTGATTCCAGCGACATCAAACTTTTCATGGGACCAATCGGCTCCCCGAGCCGGCAGCAGGCGATCGGCTTGCCGCTCGAAAAGCGTCGAGGACTCAATTTGCCCTTCCTCCACGCGGTTGCGCACGCTGAGAATCTCGTTGACATAGCGATGGCCCTGTGGACTCCGCACGCAATGAACCACAAGGTCAATGCATGCAGCCACGGTCTTGATGGTGAAGTCGCTGGTGATATTTGGTCCTGCAAGCAACGGCAAAGTGCAAATTTTTGTGATAGCGTCGCGGGCAGAATTCGCATGCAAGGTACATAGCCCCGCGATTCCCGAGTTCAGGGCAATGAGCATATCCAAGGACTCTGCTTCGCGGACCTCGCCGATAATGATCCGTTCCGGGCGCATGCGCAAGGCCTCCTTGACCAGCCGGCGCATCGTGATTTCACCGGTGCCTTCAAGATTGGCGAGGCGAGTTTGCATGGCAACGACATCTCTTAGTGAAAGATTCAGCTCAAAGATTTCCTCGATGGTGATAATGCGTTCCCTGGGGCCGATCGCTGATGCCAGACAGTTGAGCATTGTCGTTTTGCCGGCTTGTGTAGGGCCAGTAACGATGACATTCAGACCGGCACTGATCGCCGTAGAAAGGAACCTCGCTGCTTGTTCGCTCAAGGCTCCCAGCTCAACTAGATCTTCAAGTTTTCCCGCGCGAGCAATGAACTTACGAATGTTGATGGCCCAATGCTCATGGGTGATGTCTGGAATCACGACGTGAAGACGAGACCCATCAGGCAATTGGCAGTCGACGAATGGCTGGGAAAGGTCCAGACGCCTGCCCGACGTTTTGAGCATGCGTTCTACTAGAGCCGCGATTTCTGCCGATTCCATGCGTATGTGGGTCAGTTCGCTTTGGCCACCTCTGGCGCAAAATACTTGATGTGGAGAATTTACCCAGATCTCTTCAACAGAAGGATCATCCAATAAGGGTTGCAGCGCTCCGAACCCGGCCACATTATCGAATACTGAACGTTGGGCGGCCTCTAGCGATCCAAGTGAAGGCACGGCGCCAAGCAATGCGCGTTCGTCGTAGTCGCGAATGACCTCTTCAATAAGTGATCGGATCATCGCTGGCTGCTTTGCCGGGTCCAATCCACGCCGGCGAACCAGCTCGCGTACTTCGTCTTCGACAATGGACAGCGCATCCACGACTGACTCCTTTGGCTTCCCTACTGGAGGATCCCGATCTCGGGGACTATCGGCGAGCGCGTCGTCGGTGCAGCATACCTATTCGTATGACAAGGGATGCTATCTGCAGCAGAGACCGCTTTCAAGAGGTTCCCGAAGTTGTGGATAGTTCTTGGTACTTTCTCCACACCAAGATTCTTATCTTCCAGCGCCGCCCTCAATGCTGGTTTAGATGGGAACGACAACATTCCATTACATTCAGGAGACCTCATGGTCCGCTATGAATTACTTCTGATTTCCCGAAAATTCCAGCATCCGCGGCAATTCGAACTTGTCATGTCCGGACGAATATCGGGCGAGCAGCTCGCCGCACTGCTGCAGCAGCATTTCCCGGGACAACGATGGTATTCGGGAATAACGCGGATAGAAGAGTTGGGGATCCTGCATGCGTCTGAACGTCTTCTGCTCAATGAATTGCCCCAACCTGTTCGCGCCACAAGCACCACAGCTTCGTGCCTCAAGTTATATGTAGTTCGCGGCCCCGACGCTGGTGCCTGGATTCCGCTCACAAAGGGAGAACATGTCATCGGCAGAACCGCCCCATTATGGTTAGAAGATCCGCTGGTGTCCCGGGTTCACGCGAAGTTATTCGTGACAACCCGGAGCTTGCGCCTGGTAGCCTGCTCTGAGCAGCAACTTGCCATGCCAGATGGCAGCCGCTGCGAGTCCGTGGAATTGGAACACGGATCGCGCTTCTTTCTGGGCAACACTGAATTCGCTGTCGGCGATCCATTAACCGCCCAATCCGGTCAATTGGTAACCCCCGAACAATTGGAAATCCAAGTACCTTCCAAGCCCGAGCTGTCCCGCTTAATTGCTCTGGTCCTCGCAGCATTCGTTCCGATCATCTCCGGCGTCTTGCTTGCCTTGGTTACCGGTTCGATGCTCTTTCTGATCTTGAGTGGCGTTTCGGCCCTTATGGGTATGGTGCCTGCCGGTCAACTGTTCGTGGAGCGTCGCGAATGGAAAAGGGAAATGGAAGTGCAACGAGCTTCCGCCATTATCGCGAGAAGTAAATATTCTCCGGCTCTCGGAGAATCGTTCGTAGCCGGACTGGATTCCGCTTCTTTGGGACTGTCGCATGCCCGGATACCACCACTGGTTTGGGGCGAGGGACTGTGGTCTCCGCAGGACACCTCTCGTTCTGATCCCACGGGGATCCGCAAAGTATTTCGTAGCCTCAGGAAGACGAAGTCGGACGCGCCCTGGTTCGGTCCAGTATTTTTCCCGAGTACCCCGAGCGTCTGGCAGCTGAATTCTGCACAAGGGCAAAGCGCTGGGGCTATTCTGGCCGCAGTACTTGCACGCTATCTCCCGGCCATACATTCCGGCCAGATACGGCTCGTGCTCGATCCCAGTGTCAGGTGTCTTCCGGCGTCGCTGCTTTTGGTGAGCAACGTTTCCGTGGCCCACCTGTCGATTCCCGAAGAATCGAGCTTCACCAGGAAAGAGGAAACCAACCTGGCGACGTTGTACGTCACTGCCCAGGAACCTCAACCTATTTCCGGCGCCCTGGTGCTGGGCGTTTCACCGGTGCTGGCCGAATCCGTGGAGAATTGGATTGTTCCAAGCCCCGTGTCCTCGCGTTTGCCCGACGAACGCTTAGTGCTGCAGAACCTAAGCACGCTGAGCCTTTCGCGGTTCGACAGGATGGTGCAGCAGTATGTGCAGCTGCAAAAGCAGGCAATAACCAAGAACGCAGAATCCATTGCATCCCCGTCACTAGCCGTACGGGCACATCTGGGCCTCGATGAACAGCAAGAGGACGTGTTCCTTGATCTTCATGAGGATGGTCCGCATGTACTGATTTGCGGCACTACAGGGTCAGGCAAGTCAGAAGCGCTCAGGCGCCTGATTGCTGATTTTGCCCGGAACTACCCGCCGACTCAGCTTGCCTTCGCACTTATTGATTTCAAGGGTGGAGCTGGACTAGGCGTCTATGCAGGTTTGCCCCATGTCCAGCTCTTCGCAAGCGACCTCGATGAGGCAGCGGCTCAGCGCACGTTGGAACAACTAGAACATGAGGTGCGGCGGCGCGAGGAGCTTCTGGCAGCACAAGGCTGCAGCGACATTGCGGAATATCAAGATCTCGACGAATCAGGCCCGATTCTGCCTCGCTTGCTGGTAGTCATTGACGAATTCCGTGTTTTCGTCGAAACGCTTCCTCAAGCCAGCGCCAGAATTGATCGTTTAGCTGCGGTGGGTCGAGCTCTAGGAATCCATCTGATTCTCAGCACGCAGCGTCCGGCTGGCGCTTTGACGGGACAAACCAAGGCGAACTTAAACACGACAATCGCATTGAGGGTAAACGACCCGGGTGAGTCCGTGGAACTGGTGGGCTCCACCGAGGCGTCCAAACTCCTCCACCCCGGACAGGCGATCATCAAGGGCGCTTCCAAGCCCACTAGGAACATGCAATTCCAGCTGGCCATCGAGCCGCCACTGCACGGCGAACTATTCGAGCGGAATCGTCAAGATCTCAGCCTTCGTCCGTTGTGCCGATTCGAAAAGAGCATCGCGTCAGTCGCTGGAGATCGCTTGCAAAACCATGCAGCAGAACTTTCCTCACAGTGGTCCACTTCGGAGCTCCCGGTATCTGGTTTTGCTCCAGCGTTGCCTCGGCCAGCAGAACCAACGCACTCGCCAGATACGTGGGATGGGAAGGAACGAGGAACGATTTACTGCGGCGTTGCAGATAATCTGCATTTGGCCCGGCTTGAACCTTTGATTCTTGACCCTGCCCGTTCACGATCAACATTGATCTGCGGCTTGCCAGAAGCCGGTGCCCGAACCCTGTTCGCTTCCCTCGCCCGTTCGCCCAGAAAAATACTTTGCTTCGGTCCGTCGCCGATCCCGGATGCCACTGAAAACGTCAAGGTTGTCACGGGTGAGGATCCCTATGGCTTTTTCGATGCTGTCGACTTCCTGGAATCCATGCCCAGTGATCCAGCATTGATCATTCTCGTTCATTCACTGGCCCAGTTGCAGTCCAATATCCACCCGCAACATTTCCAACGCCTGGACGAAGCACTCGGTACGCTATTGCGTTTCGGCGGCCCGCAATCGCCTATGGTGATTTGTTCAGTTGACCGCGACCAAAACGCGTTGAAGTCCACCGGTCTTTGTACAGAGCAATGGTTCTTCCCATTCAACGCTACCGAGTCATTAAAGATGATGTGGCCCAAGATCCCGGCCTGTTCGCTTTTGCCGGGTCGAGGGGTCAAGCTGAGTTCGGGGCATCCTCCGCAGGTCTTCCAACTCACCGAAGTTCAATTAGCTGAAATCCCGGGAAGCACCTGGCCCGAAGTGCCTTCGGCTTGGCAGATGCCTTCAGGTTCTGCCCTTCAACCGGCAAACTTTCTGGGATACTCGCCCTTCGATGGTGAGGCGGTCCCTCGACCAGCAGGTCCGATGGTTGTTGTGCTGTGCCCCGATACGCAACAGCGCCGGCAGCTGACTGCCGTACTCGCTGTGCGTTGGAACTCCCCGCATATTTGCGGCCTACCGGACTTTGAACGGTTCGTACGTTCTCTCGAGGACGGCTCGTACCGTGTTCGGCAGGACTTGCTTTGCCTCTTCCTCGAAACCACCAATGACTCTCGGTTGCCACCGCTCTTGAACGCTCTGAATTCGAGGGGAATCGGTGTCGCGCTATTCGTTCCGCCGTCCAGCAGGATGGCCTTCGACCTGGGATTGAGCGCCAACGGGTTCGATGATCGCCAGGTAGTCGCTGTCGAAGCCCATCATCCGCAAGATCTTCAACCGATGAATTGGCAGCCAATCCATCAGGTGCCTCATCAAGGAGCCAAAGACTATTGGTGCGCGGTCATCTCCAAACGAGGCAAACCGCGGATGATTCATATTCCGTACGAATTATCTGCTGGCAATTCAGCGGTTTGGCCGGTCTCCGAGGAATGCGGTGGTCTTCGGCGCGAAGAGCATCACCACAGTGGTTCCGGCGACCACGATGGAAAGTACCGCCGCGGCCGTCACCATCGGGATATTGGAGCTCAGGAATGAAACAGAGAGGATGAGCTGGAATAGTTGCCAAACGACAATCGGAGCACGAGTGAACGCTTTTCCCTTGAAGAAGTTGACAGCTACCGAGCCTTGCCAAACGGCAAGAAGCAAGCACAGGGTCAGCATGAATAACTGCCCGCCCATATTGACTGTTCCGTTGGTGTCGAGGTTCAACATGTAGCTGATGGCGTACGCCAGAACAGCCAGGGCCTCAATTAGGACAAGCGCGGCAACCACGAAAACACTGGTTGGGCGGGACGAGATTGCATTTTCGTTGCTCACATCAACAATTTTCGTTGACCTTCTGCAGGAACTCAAACCGCAACAATTGACTTTTGCTGTTGCTCGCGCCACACCTCTGATAACTAGCGGATCCTAGTGCCAAATGCCATGTGAGAAAGCACTCAGGCATTCAGCAACATTTCGCTACCGTGACTCTTGTTTACTTCCGCGTTACATGAAAACCTTATGTGGTCGGTTAAACGAAGTGCCCGAATGGACTTCTCCGACCTTTCGAGACGCCAGATGTTAACCGCTAGGCAACCAGGATTTCGTTTCACTCCTAGTTATTTTTTGCCTGTGTGTTGATTGTCGTTGGTGTTTCACACCCTCTCAGATTTCAAGGAGCATCAATAAGCATGGATTGGCGTAGCCGCGCGGCGTGTCTGGAAAAGGACCCGGAACTGTTTTTCCCAGTGGGAAACACCGGTCCGGCCCTGTTGCAGATCGAAGAGGCCAAGAGCGTCTGCCGTCGATGTGAAGTAACCGAAACCTGCCTGCAGTGGGCTATTGAGTCCGGCCAGGATGCAGGCGTCTGGGGTGGCATGAGCGAAGATGAGCGTCGTGCCTTGAAGCGTCGTGCAGCACGAGCTCGCCGCGCTTCCTAATTAAGCTGCGCTCGAGGTAATTCTCGCAACCCGAGACGCTATACGAAATCCGCCAGAGGTAAACACCACTGGCGGATTTCGAGTTTAAGCGACAAATTGTCAGCTCAGCTAGGTACATTAAAAGTAGTATTCATGTTCGAAAGGATCCGTTAGTGACTCTGGCCCGCTTCGCGTGCACCGTTCAGGCAGGTGCGACCGCAAAATGAGCCCGGCCCTGACCGACCCCAACCTGGGCAAGACGCTGGATGGTCGATACCGACTGGACCATCTGCTTGCCCTGGGTGGCATGTCACGCATCTACCGCAGCATGGACAAGCGCCTGCATCGAGCGGTTGTCGTGAAGATCCTGAACGACAACTTCTCCAGCGAGCATACAGTGCGTGAGCGATTCGAATCCGAAGCTGTCATCGCTGCGAATATCACTCATCCGAATGTGGTCTCCATCCGCGATCACAACGTGAGCGATAATCTGGTGTACCTCGTGATGGAGTATGTTCGAGGACGGAACCTCGAACAGGTCATTGAAGAACGCGGCCGCTTTACTCCGCGTCAGGCGCTAAGCGTCCTTGAACAAATTTGCCACGGTCTCAGCGCCGCGCACAGCGAGGGAATCATCCACCGGGATATGAAACCGGCAAATGTGCTGCTCTCCGATACCGGCGAAGTGAAAGTTACCGACTTCGGCTTGGCCCGTGCTGCCAGCGCCCATACCCAGTCAGCCACGCTCGTCGCCACGCTGTCCCATGTCTCCCCCGAACTAGTTTCAGGGGCACCAGCCGATTCGCGCAGCGACATCTACGCACTGGGCATCATGATCTACCAGATGCTGACTGGACAAGCACCGTATACCGAGACCAATGCCGCTGCATTAATGAAGCATCATCTGGACTCCCCCATGCCCATGCCCTCGGACTTGGTTCCGGGATTGGCCGAAGATCTCGATGAGTTGGTTCGATGGTGCACCGAGAAGGATCCAGAGAAGCGCCCGCAAGATGCTTCGCTGCTGCTGGAGGAGATCATCCAGATCCGCTCAACGCTCAACGATGCGCAACTGGACCTGGGCGCCGAGGACCTCGGCGGGATTGAAGATCTCACCCCGCAAACTATGGCGCAGATGCCCACTACGCTGCAGCAGCGTCTTGATGCGATGCAACGCGAGCGCGAAGATGAGCGTGAACAGCTATGGCTGAAGCGGAATACTGCTCAGCACGAGGACAGCTACGTTATCGATGATGCCCCCGCCGATCCTGACCAGACAACCGTCATTGCCGCGGTTGACGCCACCGAAGTCTTGGATCTTCGCGATGCGCAAGCCACACTGGCCCAGCCTCGTCCCACTGATCTTGCCGCTGATTCTGGCATAGCCGCAACGTCGGTGTACACCCGCGGCCGCGATCTGGAACCGGCCCACGAGAATGACGCCGATTCCGAAGCACCGCTGTCGGTACGTGGCCAAAAGCGTGCGCAGAAGCAGGCTGCAAGAAAGTGGCGCAAGGAAGCACAGGTACCCACCCACCGGTTGCGTCAGCCTCGCTCGGGTACGCAGAAGTTCGTCATCACCGTGATGTGGATCCTCATCGTGGCTCTGGTCGCAGGTGCCGGATGGTTCTTCGGCCGCGGCCCCGGAACCGTCATCCGCATCCCGTCATTGACCGGCATGCTTCAATCGCAGGCAGTCGCGCAAATGGATGGCCAAGGTGTTCCAGTTCGGGTAGGCACGACCTACAACGATGAGATTGCCATCGGCAGGGTGGTCGACTCGCAGCCGGGGACCGGCGAGAACATCATGAAGTTCCAGGGAATCGATCTGATCGTTTCGCAAGGCCCTCAGCTTTTTGCAGTTCCGGATTTCACCGGGAAAACCCTGGATCAGGCCACCAAGTTGCTCGATGAAATCGGTTTCGAAGATGTCCAGGAAGCCGAGGCCTACTCGGAATCGGTGACGAAGGGCGAGATTATCAGTTCCTCCCCTGCCGCCGGCAAGAAATTGCCGCGGAAGAACATCATCACCCTCACTGTTTCCCAGGGACATGCTCCGGTTCCTGTTCCTGCGGTCATTGGTCTTGGCAAGGATGCGGCCAAGGAAAAGCTTGAGTCCATGGGCTTGAAGCTGGAAACCGGTGAATCCGTCCATTCCACGACGACCGAAAAAGGCCTAGTCGCCGTCCAGGACCCGGCCCAGGGCACCGTTGCGTACGGCAGCACCGTGACAGTGAATCTCTCGGAAGGACCAGAATACGTCCAGATCCCATCCGTGCTCGGCATGGGCGTCGAGGAAGCACTCTCTGCACTGGAAGCCGCCGGCTTTTCCGTGAAGACGCACAATGTCTTTGGCGGTTTCAGCCAGACCGTTCGCATGCAGTCTCCATTGCACCAGCAAGCCGTGCGCGGCAGCGAGATCAGCATCTACGCCTTCTGAGGCCTGCGCCGTTCCCCAGGCATAAAAATAATCCGGTTCCCGCTGTCGGGAACCGGATTATTCTCTAGCTGCTAGCGGTTTCGGCTGCGGCTCTGCAGTGCCGAGGAGACCAGGAAGGCCATCTCCAGGGACTGGCGGTGGTTCAGGCGCGGGTCGCACAGCGACTCGTACAGCGAGTCGAAGTCTTCCTCGCGGATCGGATCCGCTCCGCCGAGGCACTCAGCCACATCGTCGCCGGTCATCTCCACATGCAGGCCGCCTGGGAAGGTGCCCAGCGCGTCGTGCACTTCGAAGAAGCCGCGGACTTCGTCCATGACATCTTCGAAGTTGCGGGTCTTGTAGCCGTTCTGGCTGGTGACCGTGTTGCCGTGCATTGGGTCCGTAACCCACAGCACCTGGGCGCCGGAGGCCGTGACCTTTTCGATCAGGTTTGGCAGCTTCTCGCGGATGTTCTTCGCACCCATGCGGGTGATGAAGGTCAGGCGTCCTGGTTCGCGGTTCGGATCGAGCTTTTCGATCAGCGCGAGGACATCTTCCGGATCCGAGTTCGGGCCCAGCTTCACGCCGATTGGGTTGCGCACGCGCGAGAGGAAGTCCACATGTGCGTGGTCCAGCTGACGGGTTCGTTCACCGATCCACAGGAAGTGGCCGGAGGTGTCGTACGGCAGGCCGGTCCGCGAATCGGTACGCGTCAACGCACGCTCGTAGTCCAGCAGCAGTGCTTCATGGGAGGCGAAGAACTCGGTGCGCTTGAGCGCCTCGAAGTCTGCACCGCAGGCATCCATGAAGCGGATGGCCGAGTCGATCTCGCCGGCCAGCTGCTCGTAGGCGGAGTGCGCCGGGTTGGCCATGAATCCGCTGTTCCACGAGTGCACGCTGCGCAGGTCTGCGAAGCCGCCCTGGGTGAACGCGCGGATCAGGTTCAGCGTGGCCGATGAGGTGTTGTAGGCCTGCACCATGCGCTTCGGATCGTGGGCACGGGAATCGGGTGTGAAGTCGAAGCCGTTGACGATGTCGCCGCGGAATGCCGGCAAAGTAACACCATCTCGGGTTTCGTCATTCGAGGAGCGCGGCTTGGCGAACTGGCCAGCCATGCGTCCCATCTTGATTACCGGCATCGATGCGCCATAGGTCAGCACCACAGCCATCTGCAAGATGGTGCGAACTCGCGAGGAGATCTTGTCGGCGGTTGCATCGGCAAAGGTTTCGGCGCAGTCGCCGCCCTGCAGCAAGAAGGCCTTGCCCTGGGCTGCTGCGGCCAAGCGTTCGCGCAGTACGTCGACTTCGCCGGCAAATACCAGTGGCGGACGCGAACCCAATTCGTTGATGGAGGACTGATAGTCCTTGTGCTCACGCCAAGTCGGCTGCTGGGCAATTGGCAATTCACGCCACAAATCTAGTTGCGGATCGGTGGCGGGGCCGGCTACGGAGGAGCCTGGCAATGGGGTTCGGTTTTCTTCGCTCACCTTGCCCATTCTACGTGGCATCAGCTCAAAGGACCGCGATGAATGTAACAAGTCGCCGTAACACTGCGCATAACGGCCTGCTACTTCTTTGGTTTGCGTGGAGCATAGATGTCGACGTAGCTCTGACCTGACAGGACATTGATTGCCTTGCGGATCTCGTCGGCGCAAGCGCGAAGCGTTTCAGGATTCGCGGACCTGCCGTTCAGGTGCTCGAAGGTCAGCGGCTTGCCGATCTTGATCCCGATCCGGCCCGGATGCGGCAGGCTTTGGCCGATGGGCTGGACCTTGTCGGTGCCAATCATTGCAATTGGTATCACCGGGGCACCGGTTTCCAGGGCGAGCTTTGCGACGCCGAGCTTGGCCCGGTACAACCGTCCATCCGGTGAACGGGTGCCTTCCGGATAGATGCCCAGCACCTGGCCCTGCGCCAGTGCGTTCTTGGCACTGGCCAGCGAAGCAGCCGATTTCTGCCCGCCTGAACGGTCCATGGGCAGCTGGTTGATATTGCGGAAGAACCACGCGGTGATCCGGCCCTTGATGCCCTTGCCGTTGAAGTACTCGTCCTTGGCCAGGAAGATCACGGTACGATCCAGCGCCGCTGGGAGGAACACCGAGTCGCTCACCGACAGGTGGTTGGAAGCCAAGATCGCCGCACCGGTTTCAGGCACATTGCCGATGCCCTGGATCTTGACGCGGAAGAAAATTCGTATTAGCGGCCGGACAGCGAAACGCTTGAGGAAGTCGTACAGCACAGCGGGAAAATTCCTTCTTCTAGTTGACCAGCTACGCGGGAAGAGAAACCGCGACCTTACTGGTCGAAGCGCACTCCGCACCCTTCAATTGTGCACTACGCTCGAAGGTGAAGGCAGAAATCCGGAGGGTTCACGATGAAACTTGATGCAGGCAATACTCCGCTGGACGAGCGCAAACGTCCATGTGCAGTACTTATGATCCACGGTTTTACCGGCTCCGCTGTTTCCATGCAGCCATGGGCGGATTCCTTGGAGCAGGCCGGATTCGACACGGACATTCCCCTTTTGCCCGGGCACGGAACGCAATGGCAGGACATGGTCGGTCGAGGTTATGGCCAGTGGATCCACGCTACCGAAGCGGCTTTTGACAGGCTCGCGCGCACGCACGAGCAGGTATTCGCCGCTGGCCTTTCCATGGGTGGCGCCCTGGCCCTGCATCTGGCGACCCGCCGCAATGTAGCCGGTGTTTCGCTGGTCAATCCGGGCCTGGTCGTGGACTCCCCCTTGTCCCCCTATACTCCTTGGCTCAAGCATGTAGTGCGCAGCGTTGCCCCTATCAGCAATGACATCGCCAAGCGCGGTGTCGATGAAGGGGCCTACCCGCGCACCCCGGTAGCAGCCGTAGCCGAACTCCGTTCGCTCTTTGCCCAGACCCGCCGGCGCTTGGAACTGGTGAACGCCCCGGTGCAGCTCTTCCGTTCCACCGTCGACAACGTAGTCTCAGAGCAGTCGGTGCGCGAGCTGGTCGAGGGCCTGAACTCAGGCACCCTGGCCGAGCACCACATGCTCTTGCACTCCAAGCACGTAGCCACACTGGACTACGATGCGGAGCAGATTTTCCACGAATCCGCTCGCTTCTTCGCGCAGCTGGCCGCCACGGAACAGAAGCGCCAGGAGGAGCGCGCATGAATCCGGAAGATGCCCATCCTTCAAACCAGAATGATCCGCAGTGGGATGAGCTAGTCGAGAATTTCCGTCAGCTTGATGCCTCGGCACCCCGCGAACCCAGCGCCGACGAGCGCGCGGCGAGACTGGAGAAGCTCTTCAACACCGGGCCTGCCGCGGTTCGCGGACCGCGCGACTATGTTGCTGAGCAGACCCCGGAAGAGTTCGTTCCAGAAGAACCCGCCGCGCTGGGTTCGGGTGATCCGATGCTGAACCTCGCCTGGGTTGGCGCCGCTGGCGGTCCGCTTGGGTTGCTGCTGTGCGTGGTGTTTTTCCGATCAGCTCCGGTGTTCATCTATTTCGGACTGGCACTCGCCGCCCTGCTCGGAATCGCCTACTTGCTCAAACGTCTTCCCACTGAACGCGATCCGGGAGATGATGGGGCTCAAGTATAGAAAACGGCTTTGAGTACACCACACGGTAGGTTACTCTATAGTAATAAAGATGTGATGCGGGTTACCCGCTATTGCTAATGGGGTCCCACAGAGTTTCAGGAGTTGAAGACCAGATGCGCGAATACAGCTCGCCAATTCGCATTCATTCGCCACAGCAGTCGAATATTACAGATCTGCTATTACGCCACGCGAATTCAGCGGCCAACCCGGCATTGTTCTCAAAGCCGGGAACCGACGGAACGTGGAATGATGTCACGGCATCGCAGTTCGCTGCCGACGCCCGGGCCATTGCGAAGGGGTTCATCGCCAATGGCATCGAAGCTGGCGACCGCATCGCGTTGATGGCCAAGACCCGCTACGAGTGGACACTGGTTGACTTCGCCATCTGGTTCGCCGGCTGTGTCACTGTCCCCGTCTATGAAACTTCCTCCCCTAGCCAGGTTGCCTGGATCGTTTCCGATTCCGGTGCCAAGGCCGTCGTCGTTGAGGCCGCCGCCCAGGAAGCCGTGGTGCGCCGCGCCGCCCATCAGGAACAGCTCGACGGACTGGATCACGTCTGGCAGTTCGATGGCGGGCTGGAACAGCTCTCCGAAGATGGCCGGAACGTCGATGACCAGTTGCTCGAAGCCCGCCGTTCGGGCGCAGCATTGGATGACATCGCCACGATCATCTACACCTCGGGCACCACCGGCCGTCCCAAGGGCTGCGAGCTGACCCACGGCAACTTCGTGGAGCTGGCGGAGAACGCTGTGGCTACCTTGCCCGGCGCCGTTTACCCGGGCGCATCGACCATCATGTTCCTGCCGCTGGCTCACGTTTTCGCCCGCTTCATCTCGGTAGTCAACATTGCCGCTGGTTGCCGCACCGGGCACACCCCCGATGTCAAGCACCTGCTCGAGGACCTCCAGTCCTTCAAGCCGAACTTCATCCTCGCTGTGCCGCGCGTCTTCGAGAAGGTCTACAACTCGGCCATGCTCAAGGCTGAAGATAGCGGCAAGGGCAAGATCTTCCACGCCGGCGTTGACGTTGCAGTGGCATACTCCCGCGCCAAGCAGGAGGGCAAGGTACCGCTCGTGCTGAACCTGAAGCACAAGCTCTTCGACGCCCTGCTCTACCAGAAACTGCGCACCGCGATGGGTGGCAACATCCGCCATGCGGTCTCCGGCGGAGGTCCGCTGGGCGAGCGCCTCGGCCACTTCTTCAACGGCATCGGGGTCACCATTCTGGAAGGCTACGGCCTGACTGAAACCACCGCACCGATCACGGTGAACACCCTGGACCGGATCAAGATCGGCACCGTAGGCAAGCCGCTGCCGGGCAACGCCGTGCGCATCGCCGCGGACGGAGAGATCCTCACCAAGGGCATTTGCGTGATGCGCGGCTACCGCAACCGTCCAGAGCTGCAGGATGAGACCTTCACCGATGGCTGGTTCCGCACCGGGGATATCGGCGAACTCGACGCCGACGGATTCCTGAGAATCACCGGGCGCAAGAAGGAAATCATCGTCACCGCCAGCGGCAAGAACGTGGTTCCTGCGCTGCTTGAGGACCAGATCCGCGCCGACGCGCTGGTTTCCCAGTGCGTGGTCATCGGCGAGGGCCGCTCGTTCATTGCGGCCCTGGTGACCTTGGATCCAGAAGCCCTGCCAGGTTGGCTGGCCCGTCACCAGATGGACCAGAACCTGTCGCTGGACGAGCTATCGACCCATCCAAAGGTGCTCGAAACCGTGCAGGCGGTCATCGACAAGGCCAACACCTCGGTATCCAAGGCCGAGGCGATCAAGTCCTTCCGCGTTGTGCCTGCTGACTTCACCGAGGAAACCGGTCATTTGACTCCCTCGATGAAGATCAAGCGTGCAGTAGTGCTCAAGGACTACGAAGCCGTGATCGAAGGCATCTACTCGGCGCCCAAGCCGACAGCATAGTCCAGCACTGCATTAGCCAGCTCCCACGATTCGCGAGCTGAGGCGGCCCAAGGCAACTTGAGGCCGCTTTGCTGTGTTCGGGCATAGTAGCTGCGCGGCAATACCACGCGGCTGAATGCCTGGGTGGCGTGATTCTGGTGCTCGTGGCCAAGCACCGCGTAGATCAGGTTCCCAGCCAGGTCCTTGCGGCCATTGGCCAGCAGCCATTCGACCAATTCCATGAGCCGGTCTTCCGAGTCGGCACTGGTATCGCCCACAACCACCAACACGTTGGTGCCGGTGAATTTCCCGTCCATCACCGATTGCACGCGCTGCGGTCCGGCCGTGGCCACCTGGGCCTTGCAATCCAATTCGCCGAATTGTTCGGCCAGGTGCTCTGCGATTTCGCAGAACGGAAGATGCGTGTCGAGGGTGAAGACCAGTACCGTGATCGGCTGGCCCTTGGATCCCAGCTCGGCAACCTGCTGCCTCAGCCGGGCGGGCACAGCCCCGGGCGTCATCTTGCTTGGGCGCATCACAGCTCCTTCTGCTTTGTGGTTCGCACGATTAGTTGGCAGAGCGCAGGGGCCCGCAACCTTGGTCACGAGCCCCCGTGCTCTGGGTACTGCGGATGCTACTTGGGTTCGATCACCAGCAGCAGATCGCCACCCTGTACCTGGCTGGTGCCATTCAGGGTTACCTGGCTGACCACGCCGCCCGCGTTGGCGGTGATGCCAGCTTCCATCTTCATTGCTTCGATGGTGGCCACGGACTGGCCGGCCTCGATCAGGTCGCCGACCTTGACGTTCACAGTCACCGCTCCCGCGAAGGGTGCAGCGACGTGGCCGTTGTTGTTCGGATCGGCCTTCGGCGCGGACTTCACGGTGGATTCTACCGATTCGTCGCGGACCTTGAGCTGGCGGGACTGGCCGTTGAGGTTGACCACGACGGTGCGCAGGCCCTTCTCATCGGCTTCCGATACCGATACCAGCCTGACCAGCAATCGAACACCGGTACCCAGCGAAATGACATGCTCAAAGCCGGGAACCAGGCCGTAGAGGTAGTCGCGGGTGTGCAGGACGGACAAATCGCCGTAGTTCTCCACCGACTTCTCGAAGTCACGGGTTGGGCCAGCGAAGAGCAACCGGTTCAGGGTACCGCGAATCGTCTGCGAATCCGCCTGCAGCGCTGTCAGGTCCTCTGCCGAGAGGTCCTCGACATGGGCCTTGACATTGCGTCCCTGCAACGCCTTGGTGCGGAACGGTTCCGGCCAACCGCCTGGAGGGTTGCCCAGCTCGCCCGAGAGGAACTGGATGACCGAATCCGGGATGTCGTAGTTCTGCGGGTTCGCTTCGAAGTCCGCGGCTGGGACTCCGGAACCCACCAGCTGCAAGGCCAGGTCGCCGACGACCTTGGACGATGGAGTCACCTTGACCACATTGCCGAGCATGTCATTGACCGAGGCGTACATCGACTCGATCGCTTCGAAACGCTCGCCCAGGCCCAATGCAATGGCCTGCTGGCGCAGGTTCGAAAGCTGGCCGCCCGGAATCTCGTGCTGGTAGACACGGCCGGTTGGCGCTGGCAGTCCGGATTCGAATGGCTTGTACATGGCGCGCACTGCTTCCCAGTACGGTTCCAGCGACGCCACGGCATCCAGTGACAGGCCGGGATCACGCTCGGTGAACTCCAGCGCTGCGACCAGTGCAGAGGCCGATGGCTGCGAGGTGGTGCCCGCCATGGCCGCGCTGGCCACGTCGACGGCGTCCACACCGGCGTCGATGGCAGCCATCAACGTCGCCAGCTGCCCGCCGGAGGTGTCGTGGGTGTGCAGGTGCACCGGAAGAGCGAAGCGTTCGCGCAGGGCCGTGACCAGCTTGGTTGCTGCCGCTGGGCGCAGCAGGCCGGCCATGTCCTTGATTGCGAGGATATGCGCGCCAGCGTCGACGATCTGCTGTGCCAGCTCCAGGTAGTAGTCCAGGGTGTACAGCTTCTCGTTGGCATCCAGCAGGTTGCCGGTGTAGCACAGGGCCACTTCGGCGACTGCGGTGCCGGTGTCGCGTACCGCCTTGATGGCCGGAGCCATCTGCGAAACATCGTTCAGCGCATCGAAGATGCGGAAGATGTCGATGCCTGCGGACGCGGCTTCCTTCACGAAAGCGTCGGTGACCTCGGTTGGGTATGGAGTGTAGCCCACGGTATTGCGGCCGCGCAGCAGCATCTGCAACGGGATGTTCGGCAGCTCCGCACGCAGCAGCTCCAGGCGCTTCCAGGGATCTTCGCCCAGGAATCGCAGGGACACATCGTAGGTGGCACCGCCCCAGACTTCCATGGAGAACAGCTGCGGGACGTTGTGCGCGTAGGCCGGTGCTGCCGCGAGCAGGTCGCGGGTGCGGACGCGGGTGGCCAGCAGCGACTGGTGCGCATCGCGGAAGGTGGTATCGGTGATGCCCACCGCTTTCGACTCGCGCAGGGCCTTGGCGAATCCTTCCGGACCGAGATCCAGCAGCTTCTGGCGCCAGCCATCGGCCGGCACGGCGGACTTGGAGGGGCCATCGAATGGCGAACGCTCTGGCTCGTCGGTCTTGTCACCCGGGAAAGCAGGAAGCTTCTTGCGCGGGTCGATTCCCTCGACACGGCTGCCATTTGGCTGGTTCACCGTGACATGGGCCAGGAAGTTCAGCGCCTTGGTACCGCGGTCCTGGGATTCATTGCCGGTGAGCAGATCCGGGCGGGAGTCGATGAAGTCGGTAGCGACATCACCGGCCAGGAACTGCGGATCACTGAGCACATTCTGGATGAACGGGATGTTGGTGGCCACACCGCGCACGCGGAACTCGGCCAGCGCACGGCGGGCGCGAGCCACAGCCGTCTGGTAGTCACGGCCACGGCAAGTGAGCTTGACCAGCATCGAGTCGAAGTGCGGGGACACCTCGGCGCCGGTGTAGATCGTGCCGCCATCCAGACGGACACCCGAGCCGCCGGCGGAGCGGTAGACGGTAATGGTTCCAACATCCGGACGGAAGCCATTGGCTGGATCTTCGGTGGTGATGCGGGACTGCAAGGCCCAGCCACGCACCTGGATGGTGTCCTGGCTGATCTCCAGATCCTTCAGCGACTCGCCAGCAGCGATGCGCATCTGCGCCTGCACCAGGTCGATGTCGGTAACCTCTTCGGTCACCGTGTGCTCAACCTGGATGCGCGGGTTCATTTCAATGAATACGTGCTGCCCGGCGCGGTCGCCCACGGTATCAACGAGGAATTCGACGGTGCCTGCGTTCTGGTAGCCCAGAGTCTGCGCGAACTTCACGGCGTCCCGGAACAGCGCCTGGCGAATCGATTCATCCAGATTCGGTGCTGGAGCGATTTCGACAACCTTCTGGTGGCGGCGCTGCAGCGAGCAGTCGCGCTCATGCAGGTGGACAATGTTGCCCTGCTCGTCGGCGAGGATCTGCACCTCGATGTGGCGCGGACGCAGCACTGCTTGTTCCAGGAAAACGGTGGGGTCCCCGAAGGCGGTGCCGGCTTCGCGCATTGCCGCGCCCATCAGCTCCGGCAGGTCTTCGCGCTTGTCGACACGGCGCATGCCGCGACCGCCGCCGCCGGCTACAGCCTTGACGAAGATCGGGAAGCCGATGCGATCGGCCTCGGCAATCAGGTAATCAACATCATCGCTTGGCTCGGAGGATTCCAGTACCGGAATGCCTGCCTCGCGAGCAGCCTTCAGCGCCGCTACCTTATTGCCGGCCAGTTCAAGCACGTCCGCCTTTGGACCGATGAACTTGATGCCTGCTGCTTCGGCAGCTCGTGCGAGGTCAGGATTTTCCGAGAGGAAGCCGTAGCCCGGGTAGATTGCATCCGCGCCGGCTTCTTTGGCAACGCGGATAATCTCGTCGATATCCAGGTAGGCGCGGACCGGATGGCCCTCTTCGCCGATCTGGTAGGCCTCTGCGGCCTTCTGACGGTGGATCGAATTGCGATCCTCATGTGGGTAGACAGCAACGGTCTTTGCGCCCAGCTCGTAGCCGGCGCGGAAAGCGCGAATCGCAATCTCACCGCGGTTGGCGACCAAGATCTTTTCAAACATAGTGTCCCTACATCGAATCTGTACACGCTGGTTCAACGGCACAATCAGGACTGTTCCCCTCAGGTGCAGGCCCGCCATCCCAGCGTGTCGGGTCTCGAAAAGCAGCTAGCATTTGCCACTTCTGTGAAACACACTACACGGGGATTCTCCAGAACGTCCAAACATTTCGCCTTGTGGTCAGACCACATGAAATAATTGGATCTTTGAAGTTTTAATCACTAACTTGTGCCTAATGGCAAAAACTGACGTTGCAAAGTCGGAGAAACACGGCTCGGCACACTATGATGATGAGAGACTAAAAATTCGGTGGGACGTTTAAACTAACGAACAGTGAAAGGCGTGGTCTGGTCCGTGCACGTAGTGAGCATCAGCAGCCTCAAGGGTGGCGTAGGAAAAACCTCCGTGACACTCGGATTGGCTTCAGCAGCACTTGCCGCCGGCATTCCGACTCTCGTCATTGACCTGGATCCCCATGCGGATGCCAGCACTGGCCTTGGAGTCCGGGCTAATGGGAAGCAGCCAATTGGGCAAATGCTCAAGAACGCTCGTCGCGCCCGTCTGCAAGATCAGGTTGTCGCCAGCGCTTGGCAGTCCAAGGCAGCAGAGAAGAAATCCCGTACCCGCATTCCAGTGCTCGATGTTGCCGTTGGCGACGCATTCACCGGCATCTACGATCGACCAGATCTGCGGACCCGCGACCTACGCCGCCTCTCCCAGCTTCTGAGCCGCACCAGCGGTTACCAGTTGGTTCTCATCGACTGCCCGCCATCGCTGAACGGCTTGACCCGCATGGCATGGAGCGCGTCGGATCAGCTCGTGCTAGTGGCAGAACCCAGCTTGTTCTCCGTGGCCGGCACCGAGCGCACCCAGCGCGCATTGGAACTCTTCCGCCGTGAATTCGCTCCTTCCCTGGGACCGGTACGTGTTGTCGCCAACCGCGTCCGCAAGGACTCCGCGGAGCATACCTTCCGTTTGGGCGAAATGCGCCAGATGTTCGGCGACTCCATGGTCAAGCCCGAGATTCCCGAACACCCGGAATGGCAGCAGATCCAAGGTGCCGCGTACTCGGTGCACCAGTGGCCTTCCAAGGCTACTGCTCCGATGCTGGCGCAGTTCGACGCGTTGCTCAAGGAAGTCATGTCCGCAGCAGGCCCGAACAACACCTAGGCCCGGATACGGATAGCAGCTTAAGCAATTGACCGGATCTTCCTTCAAGGAAGATCCGGTCAATTGCTTAAGCTCTTGAATTATCTGCCGGCCCTAGCCGACGTTGCGCGCCGCCTTGGCAGCCCGACGGGCAGCCAATTCATCTTCTGGCAGGGTCTGCTGCACAGAGCTCTCTGAAGGCAGCTGGGCAAGGGAACCTTCCACCTCGCGCCAAACACGGCCTACGGCGATGCCGAATACGCCCTGGCCCTTCTGGACAAGGTCAATGACCTCGTCGGCGCTGGTGCATTCGTAGACCGAAGCTCCATCGCTCATCAACGTGATCTGGGCAAGGTCCTCAACGCCGCGTTCACGCAGGTGCAAAACGGCCGAACGGATCTGCTGCAGGGATACTCCGGTGTCCAGCAGCCGCTTGACAACCTTGAGCACGAGGATATCCCGGAATGAATAAAGGCGGTGGCTGCCGGATCCCTTGGCTCCGCGCACTGCCGGCTCTACCAGGCCAGTACGTGCCCAGTAGTCGAGTTGGCGGTAGGTAATGCCGGCTGCCTTGCACACAATTGGACCGCGGTAGCCGGCATGTTCATCCAGCTCAGGCAGGTCATCGGTGAAGAGCAATCCCTGGGTGCTGGATTGCTTGTTGCCACCGTCGACCCCATAGTGAGGCCCAGTCTGGCGAGACTCCATCCAATTGCTCCTTGCGTGTCAGCACGTTCCTAAACGAGTATCCAGGGACCGAATGAGAACCGCGCAGATGCGAGTGATGACCATCAAAAAACAGCTCTTTTTAAATGTCCCTATGCAAAGACGGTACGGCGATAACGACTAATGGTCAAAGACCTTCAAGCTTAACTTTAAGGCGTGTCGCGCAGGCTTGGGGAATTACCCAATTCAAGGCCAATATTCCACTGAAACCAAACGCGCGATATCTACGAAGAAAAATCTTCTGGATCAATATTGTCCAAGAATTCACGGAATTCGCGCAACTGCTCTTCGGGTGCTTCTTCGCCGCCAGTTTCATTCTCGATGGCCACGCCAGCTTCTTCCAGGACGTGCTCGGCGCACATGATCGGGCACTGGGCGCGCACGGCAAGGGCGACGGCATCCGAGGAACGGGAATCTACGCGTTTGCCGTTGGAAAGGACAAGCTCCGCGACGAACACGGCATTGTTTACCGAGACTATTTCGATCCGCTCAAGCTTCACGTCCATGCTTTCAATGACGCTGAGCAGCAGATCATGGGTCATCGGCCGAGGCGGAGTGAGCCCTTGTTCAGACATTGCGATGGCCGAGGCTTCGGGCGCACCTATCCACAGCGGAAGGTAGAGATTACGCTCAGGGTATTTGAGCAGCAACAGCGGCTGATTCGCCGGCAATTGAATACGGATTCCGGCAAACTCCAGTTCCAGCATGCTAGCCCCTTAGAGTTGTTGTTGCCTGTTCGAATTCAGCCTAGCGATCCAGTTGGGAAATAGCACGTTGCACCAGGGCCTCGTGAATTTCCAGGCACTGGCGCGAGATTTCCTGGGCCTCTTCCGCAGCGCGGGCACGAGCGGAGACTTCAGGCTTCTTCAGTTCGTTGCCGACAATCGATTCAATCAGCGAGAACTCGCGATCAGCTGCGGTACGGAACTGCCGCAGGTGGCGAGGTTCAACGCCATGGCCCGCCAGCTGAACGGCCGATCTGGTGACCTTGATGCTGTTGGCGTCGAACAGGCCAGCAACCGGTTCGATCAAGCCGAACTTTATCAATTCGCCAACGAGCTCCTCGCTGGCACCGGTCAGCCCCTGCAGTTCAGCCAAGGACACCGAACGGGTTTTGCGCTCCACGGCCTCAGCCATGTCATCGTTGACCGCCTGTGGCGCCACCGGGGCTCCCCCAGGCAATGCTGCTGGCGCTTCACCGCGATCCACCGAGTCGAGATGGTCCTTGATGACCTTCAACGGCAGGTACTGGTCGCGCTGAACCGAAAGGATGAAACGCAAGCGGCTCACATCCGACGCGGAGTACTTTCGATATCCAGCGGAGGTACGTTGCGGGATGATCAGTCCCTTGTCTTCCAGGAAGCGGATCTTGGACGCAGTGACACGTGGGAACTCATCCTTGAGTTCCGAGAGCACCTCGCCGATATTCAGCGCGGCCTGCCGGAAGGTCTCGTGGCGATGAGCCTCGAGACGTGGGCTGCGGGCTGCGTCAAAGATCGGCAAAGGGTCTACACCTCGGATGTATGGATATGTCGGCGTGCCAGACGCCGGCGGACAAAACCTCGAACTCTACTAGTTTAAAGGTTCGGAACGCTTTGGTAGAAATTCAGGCGGAATTTGCCGATCTGAACCTGAACACCAGTGCTCAACGGGATCTCGTCGATACGGTCGCCGTTGATGTAGGTACCATTCAGCGATCCGATGTCGCTGAGCGTGAACCTCGCGTCCGTTCGGGAGAACTTGGCATGCCGACGCGAAACGGTCACATCGTCCAGGAAGATATCCGCGTTTGGATGGCGGCCTGCGATGCTCTCGTCGGTGTCCAGCAAGAAGCGTGCGCCCTTGTTTGGTCCGGAATGGGCAATCAGCAGCGCAGAACCAGCTGGCAGGGCGTTAACTGCGTTTTTCTCATCCTCACTCAGGGTGTAGATGACCGAAGGTTCAGCACCCTTGTGCACCGCAGGAAGAGCGATATTGGTCGTCTCAGAGGCAGACTCGTTGTGCGGGTCAACCGGCCGATGTTCCGACATTATGGGGTCCTCCAGAAAATTCTGTTAACAGTTCGTGCGTGACGACCTTGAGTTCTGTGTTGGCACAGTCAGTAATACCAAACTATTTACAGATTAGCCTACTCACTGCCCAACTGATAACAGAAAAGTACATATTTTCCGCTGCAAGGGATTGCCAGTGTGGCAAGATGCCAAGAGAGACGATGATGCCTTGGCAGCCCCTGCACTTCGATCCTTTCCCACAGATGGAGGCGATGCAATGAGAATTCAGGAACTTTCAGGTGAATCATGACGAAGATACTTCTCAAACGCGCGTATACCGCGCCCAGCGTCGAGGACGGCTACAGGATCCTGGTTGACATGCTCTGGCCGCGCGGGAAGAGCAAGGCTGCCCTTCAGCTGGATCACTGGGCCAAGGCCTTGGCACCGAGCACCGGGCTTCGCAAAGGCTGGGATCACGATGCCGACCGCTTTGGCGAATTTGCGCAGCACTATCGCGCCGAGCTATATCAGAACCCCGCTGTCGATGGCTTTCTGGAAGTACTGGACCAGCATCCCGTGGTCACTTTGGTCTACGGAGCAAAAAATGAGCAGGCTAATCATGCTGTGGTGTTGCGTGACTATCTGCTCGATCAGCTCTCTGGTCCGTAGGCGGCACGAAGCACACGCCGTCGGCACACACCATATCCGAATCGACCACCTGCTGAAGGTCAAAGCTGAATTCCTGGCTCACCGTGGCACCTTTCATCGAAGTCCTGTCCCTTGGTGGTTCAACCACGTTGCGACAAAGAATATTCCGCACTTCCACGCGACGCCCTGCGCAGGGAAACCGATGGCACCGCGAGATACTCGCGGCGCCATCGGTGATGTGTGGAGCGAGGGCGCTACTAGTTCTGCTCCAGCAGGATCGGCTCGAAGAAACGGGCCAGCTCGTTGGCCGCATCCAATGGCAGGATGCTGGCAACATACATATCCGGACGGACGATCACGATCGCGCCATCGCGGGAGATCTGGCGCTCCTCGAAGATGTCCGAGCCGTCCAATGCGGTGTAGACCTTCTCGTAATCCATCAGGCCGAACACGCCGGTGTCCGGACGGAACACCTTCGGCGCGTCATTCACGTTCATCGTGGTGTAGTCCTGCTGGTAGACCACCTTGACATCGAACAGCGCGTCGGCGTCGGCACCCTTCGGCGTGAAGCGAACCAGTGGCGAGCGCTCATTCTCCAGCAGCCAACTCGACAAGGCGGCAATTTTCTGGGACTCTCCCACCGGCTGCTGATCAGCAAAGACGTAGATGCGGTAGCGGCCGTCGGCACGATGGTGGTGGCCCAGGTGCGTTGGGTTGGCATCGGCCAAGCGCATGACTTCCGAAGAGCGGAAGCGCTTGCCCACGGGGAATCCGGCGGCCAGCTCCTGGTGCTCCTTGCCGGCGACCAGCGCAGATGCCGCGTACTCGGTCATGAAGCCGGCAGGGAATTCGGCCGTGCGTACATAGAACTCGGCAACGCCTTCTTGGCCTTCAAGCTCCTTCGCAGTAGCAGCCATGATGGAGGACCACTTCTTGTCGAAGTCGATCAGGTCCTTGGCGATCACCTTGCGCTCGTCCGAGTAGGTGCGCAGCAGGCTTTCCGGAGCTTGGCCCGAGAGCACATAGCCGATCTTCCAGGCCAGGTTGAACCCGTCCTGCATGGAGACGTTCATGCCTTGGCCGGCCTTGGCCGAGTGGGTGTGGCAGGCGTCGCCGGTAATGAACACGCGCGGCTCACGGGTACCGATCTCTTCAACCGGCACATCATCGAAGCGGTCAGCCAGCCGGTGGCCTACTTCGTAGACGCTGTGCCACGCGACGTCCTTGACCTCGAGGGTATAGGGATTCAAAATCGCCTTGGCGCGCTCGATGATTTCTTCCAGCGGAGTCTCGCGGACCTTGCCGTTATCCCCTTCCGGAACTTCACCCAGGTCGACGTAGAGGCGGAAGAGCTGCCCGCCTTCGCGCGGAATCAGCAGGATCGAACCAGCCTTGGAATGGATGGCGCACTTGGTGCGCACATCCGGGAAGTTGGTCAGGCCCAGGGTGTCCATGACGCCCCAAGCGTGATTGGCCTTGTCACCGGAGAGCTTCGCGCCGATCGAGCGGCGGACATTGCTTCTGGCCCCATCGGAACCGACCACGTACTTGGCACGCACTACACGCTCAATGCCGTCATTGCTCTCGCCGCAGCCGATCAGGGTGACCTTCACCGGGTACTCTTCGCCGTCTTCAACGACCAGTTCCTTGAAGTCCCACCCGTAGTCCGGGACGGTGCGAGCTGGGGAGTTCGCCGCGAAATCAGCGAAATAGTCGATAACGCGCGCCTGGTTGACCACGAGGTGCGGGAATTCACTGACGCCGGTTGGATCATCGGCGGTGCGGTCGGTGCGGATGATCTGATCCGGGTTCTGCGGATCAGGGTTCCAGAAGGTGGTTTCCTTGATGATGTAGGCCTCGGCGGTGATGCGCTCGGCAAAACCGAAAGCCTGGAACGTCTCCACCGTGCGTGACTGGATCCCGTCGGCCTGGCCGATTTCCAGGCGGCCGGGCCGTCGGTCGATGATGCGGGTGTGCACATCAGGGAACTGGGAAAGCTGGGCGGCGGTGATGATGCCTGCGGGACCGGCACCGACGATCAGCACATCCATGACATCGGGCATCTCCATGGGACGGTTTATGCCCACGCCAGCCGCTGGCTGCACCCGTGGATCGGCTGAAATGTATCCGTTGTGGTGAAACTGCACCGTTTCATCCCCCAATTCCCTGTGATGACCTCAGTCAATAAATATAATGTTCGATATTAGAACTGCATGATCTTTTATCGCACACTAATCATATACAATCTGTGAGCTCAGGCACAAGTTCACGCACGCTGCGCCGGCCACCCTAAGCCGCAGATGGGCAGAAGCCCCGGCGCAATAACCTCGCGCCGGGGCCCATCACTGATGCCAGCTGCTACCGATGCTCCCACTCGGGTCCGGCATACTCCAGCATCTGCTCTTCATTAAGTTGCGAACGCCCATAGGCTCCGTGCACCGCGTTGAACTTCCCGCCAATCTCCAAGTCGCGCGAGGACGAGATATCTCCGACCAGCCACGGCTTCCATTTGGTGGCCGACAGATAGGGGCGGATGATGCTGGCCGTGGCAGCGCAATCCGCGGCAAATGGCAGGATCGCCGGTGGTTCCCGATCCGCTCCCTCGCGAATGAACGCAGTGGCCAAGTTCGAAAACGCCTTGGCATGCCCTGCACCGTGCGGCAGCAATGAAGCCACGAATTGACCTGCCGAGCCTTCGGCCGGCGAGCGCGGAATAATGCCCGCTGGTGTCACGTCCAAGGGGTTCGAAACATCGAGCAGTACCTTGCCTGCCAGCCTGGAGCCCAGCTCGGCCAGGACCTTGCGTTGCGGCTGGTCCCAGAGCGTGGCCAAGACTACGACCTCTTGGCCTTCCACAGCTGAGGCCAGGTCAGCGGCCACCTGCACCTGCGCGTCTACCGCGGCCTGTCGAATCTTTTGCGCAGCTGCCTCCCCCTTGGCGGCATTGTGGTGGTAGATCACGACGCTTACCCCGTGGGAGGCGAAGAGTTCTGCGATGGCGGTTCCGTGCCGCCCCGGTCCGATCAGTGCTACTGAAGCCATGTTCATGCCTTTCTTGAGCGGCAGCTAGGCCGCGTCGCCGCTGTTGGCGAGGTAGGGGTTATCGCTCATTTCCAAGACGAGCTTTCCGCGTGAATGCTTGGCATCCATCTGGCGATGGGCCTTCACGACATCGTTGAATTCGAGGGTGTTCACCTGCAGTTGCAAGCCGCCATCCCGATAGCTGCGCATCAGCTCTGCGAACCGTTGCGCGCTGGCTCGGACGCTCACCAGTGGCAGGCCATGGGATTGCCAGGTCTCGGGAACCAGCGTGATGCACTGCGCTCCACCGCTTACCAGTTCACGGGCCAGGTCGCCAGCTTCCATGCTTCCGGCTAAATCGATGGACGCGGCAATTGCCCGGCCTCCCGCGGCCTGGGCCACGCGCTCGCTGAGGCCCGGTCCGTAAACGACAGGAAGAACCCCTAGCTGACGCAGATATTCCTGGTTGCCTGTTCCGGCGGTACCAATGACGACCAGGCCTTGATGCATGGCGAGCTGAACCAGCATGCTTCCTACGCCACCTGCCGCTGCGTGCACCAGAATCACATCTCCTGGTTGCAGCTCCAGTGCGGCAAGGGCTGCCAGGGAGGTCTGACCCGCACCACTGAGTCCGCCAGCCACGGCCCACGGCAGTTCCTTGGGCTTAGCCGCCAGCTTGTCCCCCGAGGTGAGAACCAGATCGGCGTCGGCGCCGACGGCACCCCAGCCCACCACCTCATCCCCCGCAGCCCAACCCGGGTCTTTCGACTCATGGACAATTCCGGAGAATTCGGTGCCAAAGACCAGAGGCACCTGGCCGCCGAAATTGCCGGCCCGGCGACGGGCATCCACGGGGTTTTGGCCCGCGGCACGTACCGCCACGCGGACCTCGCCCGCAGCCAGTGGCTGCACTGGATGATTTTCGATACTGATGACTTCCGGGGCGCCGAACTGCCTGGCCACAGCGACACGATAATGCTGCTTCATGGTTTTCCTTCCTTCGTTGCTTTACAAGTGCTTTCCGCAAATATATCTGTAATAACAGATATATTTGCAAGGATATTCCCGCTAGCCCGGATCCATTGGGCCAGCGGGATGCGGTGCGGCTATCCGGAATAGGGCTGCGAGGTGACACTTTCATGACGGGAGAGCCGGCGCGCGAAGTCCAGCAGTACCGGGACCTCGGCATCCCCGATCAGCGGGTCGAATTCCTTTGCCAGCGATTCAATGTGCGCGGCTCGGGCTCGGCTTATGAGATCAAGGCCCGCTTCGGTCAGCGTCACCACCACCATGCGCGCATCCTGGGAATCACGGTCCCGGCGCACCAGGTGGAGTTGCTCAAGCCTGCTGATCAGATGGGACCCCGAGCCGGAACTGTAGAGCAGCTGGTTGGAAAGCTGGGTGGCTGGCAGGCGGTTCGCCTTCGCCTCCCAGAGGTACAGCAGCGCCTCGAATTGCGCACTGTTCAACCCGAAATCGCGCTTGAGCTCAACCGATAGCCGCAGCATCATCGAGCGCTGTCCGTAGAGCAGGCCGCGCCAGATCTCCTGCCGATCGTTCAATTCCGTGTTCATGGATGCCTCCCGGGAATAGGATCAAAGTATCTGTAGTTACAGTAATTGATTCTAGTACACGGATGAAAGGCATGGAACCTAAATGACCAGCATCGACAGCAAACTGGGCACCAAACAGCCGGCATTGAGCGCGCACCGCGTGGTGATCCTCGGCGGAACCGGCCGGGTCGGCGAGGGCATCGTCCGTTCCTGGCTGGCCGCCGGTGCCGAAGTCATCATTCCTACCCGCACCGAAAGCCGCGGCAAGGAACTGCTGGCCCGTCTCGAGAACATCGACACCGCGAATCTGGAATTGGTCGTGGGCGAGTACACCAGTTTCACCGCGGCAACCGACATGGCCCAGCGCATCACCGGCGAATTCGGGGACGTTACCGATGTGATCGCTGCTATCGGCGGCTGGTGGCAGGGAAAGCCGCTGTGGGAAGTCACCGAATCGGAATGGCAGCGCTTCAACCTCGATCTGTCCACCGCCCATGTCGCAAATGTGCGTGCCTGGCTCCCCCTGCTGGCGCCTGCAGGCAGCTACCATCTGGTCCTTGGCGGGAGCGCTACGACCCCGGTTCCCGGTGCATCGATCATCAACATGGAACAAGCGGGACTCTTGATGATGCATCGGGTGCTCAGCGCCGAAGCCGGAACCCAGCGCCGCGTCTTCGCCCACGAGCTCGGACCAGTGGCAACCCGCGAACGCCCATGGGTTGATCCGCAGTGGATCACCAACGAAGAACTCGGCTCGATCACCGCGGCCCTGGCCGCCCGGCCCGAGCGCCCCTCGGCGCACTACACGCTTCGCACCACGCAGGCCGCAGCGCAGCTGATGAAGGAACTGGCACCATGAACACCAACCGCCTAGCACGATCGCACGACCTGGTGCCGCCCGACGGCTGGCCCGGACTCCCGGGCACGCTGGCCGCACGCGCGATCACCGAGCATCGGGCAGGCTATGCCATGGAACGGTCCAGCTACATGTCTGTTGGCGCACCGGCCCTGATCATCAAGGCCCGGAGCGAACAGGACGTGCAGGAAACGGTGCTCTATGCAGCGCGGCTCCGAGAGCAATCGGGAACCCGCGTTGAATTCAGCATCCGTTCAGGGGGCCACGGCATCGCAGGCACCTCGACGAATACCGGGGGCATCATCCTGGATCTTTCCGCCCTGCGGCACTTCGAAATGCTCGATCCGCAACTTGGCCTGGTCCGGGTGGGCGCCGGAGCCACGTGGGGACAAATTGCCGGACAGCTAGCCGCCGAAGACCTGGTCATCAGCAGCGGCAACTTTGGCGACACCGGCGTCGGCGGCCTGGCCACGGCTGGCGGCGTCGGCTACTTCGCCCGTTCGCAGGGACTGACGCTGGACTCCATGGTGCGGGCCAAATTGGTCACCGCCGACGGAACGATCCGCTGGGTAGACACTGATCATGAGCCCGAATTGTTCTGGGCCGTGCGCGGAGGTGCGACCCATGCCGGAGTAGTCACGGCCTTCGAGTTCACGGCCACCGATCTGCGAACTGCCGCCGGTGACGCCAGCATCATCCACCAGCAACTGACCTACCTGACCGATTCGCTGCCGCAATTCACCGCTGATTGGGGCCAGTGGGTGCGCCAGTCGCCTGACGAGCTGGAAAGCTTCCTGATGGTGCAGGCATTGGGCGATGGACAGCACGCAATTCAGGCGCTCAATGTCTGGGCTGGCGATGGCCAGGACCAGGCAGCACCGGTCTTGCGCGAGGCCCTGGGCCTGGCCCAACTTCACGATTCGCGCACCGAGCTAGTGCCTTATCCGCTGATCGTGCCAGCCCCGAATTCGCCGCATGCCGGTCAGCAGCGCATCAAAATGCGTGATGTCCTGGTCGATCAGGCGGATGAGCAGTTGGGCGATGCCATGGCGCAGTCATTGGCCCATCGGGCCAGCCTGGTCGGCGAATTGCGGGCCTTGGGCGGTGCCGTAGCCCGGGTTCCGGCCCACGCCACCGCCTTGGGGGTCGCGGCATCAAGAAGTGCTGGCAGCTACCTGGATCCACCCGTTAGGCATCGCCGAGCAGGACCAGTCGTTCGCTGCCCTGCAGGTTCTGGGCACCGGCGCGTACGGCGCCTACTCTTCGGACGTTCGCCGTTCGGCTGCCGAGCTCGCCTGGCCTGGGCAGACCGGAACCCGGCTGCGTGCCCTGTCCGAGAGAACTGACCCGCAGCACCTGTTTGATGGCGGACTGAACTTGAGAAGCCAGAACTCCAGCGCTACCTGATCAGCTCGACGCGTCCTGCTTCCACCCCGAGCCGATGCACCACCGAATGCTCGCGCATTTTCTGCTGCCAGCGCCGGTCGTGGCTGACCGTGACCACGGCGCCCGGATATTCCGCCAGCGCTGACTCCAGCTGCTCCACCAAGGCCGGTGAGAGATGGTTCGTCGGCTCGTCCAGGAACAGCATCTGCGCTTTGGTGCTGACCGCAATAGCCAGTTCCAGGCGGCGGCGCTGGCCTACCGAAAGCGCCATGGGGTGCCGCAGGAAATCCTGCGGCGAAAACAGGCCCAGCTGGGCCAGGGACGCACCGGCGTCCTGGACATACTGGCCGGTGGCCGCGGCGAAGGCTTCAACCAGGGTGCTGCCAGGAAAAATTCCGACTTCCTGGCGGAGCCAACCGCAGTGCAAGTTGGCAGCGCGCTCGATCTTCCCCTCGGCGCATTCCAGTTCTCCGGCGAGCATTTTGAGCAATGTGGATTTGCCAGCACCATTGGGGCCGGTGACTAGCCAGCGCTCGCCGAGCTTGATGTCGAAGCGTGGCGTGGACAGTTTCGGATCCGAGCCGCGCCGGGCGTTCATCACCTGCAGCAAGGTTTCGCCACCAGCCTGGTCCTGGGTGCTGCCGGGCATCAAGAACGACAGCTCAGCAGCCGGCTCGGGTGCCCGGTGGGTTTCGAGGTCTTCGATTCGGGATTTTGCCTGGCGGATCTTGGAGGTCGACCCATGGCTGGAATCGCGGGCCCGGAAATTTCCATGTCCAAAACTGGATTTCTCCTGCTTGCGCGGAATGGCGCTGACGCGTGAAGCATACTTATCAACCAAGTTCTGTGAACGCTCAAGCTCCTGCACCCAATTTTCGTAGGCGACGCGGATCGCGATGCGCTCCTGCTCCTTGGCATGCAGATAACCGTCATAGCCATTGCCGTAATGCGCGACCGACCCGTCGGCAACCTCAACGATGGATCGGGCAAAACGCTTGAGGAACATCCGGTCATGGCTGATCAGCACCAGCGCACCGCGATGCTTATCCAGGGTGCGCTCCAGCCAGTTCATGGCCGCCTCGTCCAGGTCGTTCGTTGGTTCATCGAGCAGGAGCAATTGCGCACCCGAACACAGGACACAGGCCAGCGACAGCCGGGATCGCTGCCCACCGGAAAGTTGGGACACAAGGCGCTGGCGATCCAGATCTCCTAGGCCCAGCTGCTCCAAGGCGCTATCCAGGCGCGGAGCCAGCGAATAGCCGTCGGCCGCCTCATACAGGTCGGTAACCTGCTGCAGCTGCTTCATCAAACGTTCGGCGACAGGTTCTGGAGCATCTTGGAGCTTGGCCGAGACGACGCGCATCAAGCCTTCCAGTTCACGGAAGCGCCGATGATAGGAATCGATCACCTGTTGCACGCTCATGTTCGCAGCGAAGCTCGGGTTCTGCGCAGCGTAGGCAACGGCACCGGGCGCGTTCATCTTCCGCTGCCCGTGGTCGGGTTCGAGATTCCCTGCAATCACGCGCATCAGCGTGGATTTTCCCGAACCGTTATCGCCAAGTACTGCGATGCGGTCGGTACCGGAAATTGCAAGGTCGATGCCGGTCAGCACATCCCGTTCGCCGAAACTGACTGCGATGCCTTGCAATGAGCATACGTAGTCCGGTTCGGTTTCGCGCTCATGCTGGGAAGACTGGTGGATATTTTGGGACTGGGTCATGGGAATTTCCTGCCTAGCACCGGTTCGCCGAGTAATCAGGGCCGGTGCGGTGCTGGTGGTTGGCGGGCACCACAAAGGTGCAATGAAGATGGCGTCAGCGGAGCGAAGCTCGACACTGGTTACCGCCTAGAGGAAATGGACTCCATGAATTAACGTTCCCACCATTCAAGGCTAAGCCCAAGCCATCACAACAGGCAAGGTTTTGCGCACTACAGCTCGATGATGCCCTCAATCAGGACGTTCGCGGCCCCGCCAACCCAAAGCTGGCCGTCGGCCAAGTCCAGATGCACATGCCCATCGCGTCCGACTTTCGCACCCTGCCGGTTGACCAGTGGCGCGGTGGCGTGCCCGGCGGCCATCAGCCATTGCGTGGCCGCTCCATTCAGGCTTCCGGTGACCGGATCCTCGCGCAAGCCCCCGTTTTCAATGGCCAGAGCTCGGACTTCGAGTTTTTCCGGTGCCGACGACTGCGGCAGTGCGCCGAAGACCCCGATTTTCCAGCGTCCCGGCCTATTGGGGATCCGCGGTGCGATGTCCAAAACCTGCTGCGAGTTTTCCAGCAGCACCGCGGCCCACCCCGGCCCGTTATCCGTCCACTGCGAATCCACAATCTGCTCGGGCTCAATGCCCAGGATCTGGATCATTTCCGTCAGTTCGTGCGGCGCAATTGCACCGGTTCGAACAGCCGGGGGCGAAGCAAAGGAAAGCGTTTCACCTTCGATCCTGATCGGTACCAAACCAGCTTCGCACTCGACGACCAGCTGCTTCGGATCCTGCGGCACTCCCCCGGCATGCAGCCAGGCACGCGCTGTGCCCAAGGCAGGGTGGCCGGCAAATGGGAATTCGCGTTCGCGCGCAAAGATGCGGAAACGGTAGTCGGCCCGCTCATCGCTGGCCGGCAGTACGTAGGTGACCTCGGAGAGATTGGACCAGAGCGAGTAGTCCTGCATCGACTCGGTATCCAGGCCCTGCCCGTCGAGCACCACGCCTAGCGGGTTGCCCTTGTACGGGGTGGCGCCGAAGACATCGACCTGCTGGAATCTGCGTTGCATTGGACCATCTTCCGGATCTTCGCCGTGGGTGTGGAATTCTGGGGAGGCACGGCAAAACCCCGCCGAGAGAAACTCTCGACGGGGTTTTCCGATTGGATCGTCGGGCTAACAAGATTTGAACTTGCGACCTCCTCACCCCCAGTGAGGCGCGCTACCAAGCTGCGCCATAGCCCGATGCCCTCGCAGCCGTTATCCCCAAGTCGTGAGAACCAAGGGTGCCGTCTGCGAAAAGCTCCTTTATTAGCCTACACCAAGTGAAGGGCTAAATTCGAAATTTAGCGATTGCGTCCGCGGCGCTCGCGGATTCGCATCGAAACCTCGATGGGACTTCCTTCGAAACCGAAGGTTTCGCGCAGCCGCCGGGTGATGAAGCGGCGGTAGCCTGGATCCAGGAAGCCGGTGGTGAACAGCACGAAGCGCGGCGGACGGGCCGAAGCCTGGGTGCCGAACAGGATGCGTGGCTGCTTGCCGCCGCGCACCGGGTGCGGGTGGGCTGCGACAAGTTCGCCCAGGAAGGCGTTCAGCTTGCCCGTTGGAATGCGCTTGTCCCAGGATTCCAGCGCGGTATTCAGTGCGGGAACGAGCTTGTCCTTGTGCCAGCCGGTCTTCGCCGAGATGTTCACGCGCGGTGCCCACTCGATATGGGCAAGGTCGCGCTCGATCTCCTGGTCCAGGTAGTAGCGGCGATCCTCATCCACCTCATCCCACTTGTTGTAGACGATGACCATCGCGCGGCCGGCTTCGATGGCCAGCTGGATGATGCGCACGTCCTGCTCGGAGATGGTTTCATTGGCAGCCAGCAGGATGACGGCGACTTCGGCCTTCTCCAGCGCCGTCTGGGTACGCAACGACGCGTAGTAGTCCGAGCCGACGGCCATGTGCTGGCGGCGGCGGATACCGGCGGTATCCACGAAGCGCCAGACTTCGCCGCCCAGCTCGACAAGTTCGTCCACGGGATCGCGGGTGGTGCCGGCCAGATCGTCGACAACTACGCGCTCGGAGCCGGCCACCTTGTTCAGCAGCGAGGACTTGCCCACATTCGGACGGCCGATCAGCGCAATGCGGCGCGGACCGCCCGATGGGATCATGCCGCCGAAAGCCGAATGGGCCGGCATTTTCTCCATGACAGCGTCCAGCAGGTCGGCGGTGCCGCGGCCGTGCAGGGCCGAGACTGGCCATGGCTGGCCGAATCCCAGTCCCCACAGCGCGGCGGCTTCGGCTTCCTGGTTGAAGTCGTCGACCTTGTTGGCCACTAGGAAGACCGGCTTGCCCTTCTTGCGCAGCATCTTCACCACAGCCTCGTCGGTTGCGGTCGCGCCCACGTGGGAGTCGACCACGAAGAGGATGGCGTCAGCGACGTCGGCGGCAATTTCGGCCTGGTCGGCAACCGAGGCGTGGATGCCCTTGGCATCGTGCTCCCAGCCACCGGTATCGACGATGGTGAATGGGCGTCCCACCCACTCGGCGGAATAGGACACGCGGTCGCGGGTGACGCCCGGGGTATCCTCGACTACCGCTTCGCGGCGGCCCAGGATGCGGTTGACCAAGGTGGACTTGCCGACGTTAGGTCGTCCGATAACAGCCAGGACCGGCGGAATGACAACGTCTTCATCGTCGTCATCGAAGCTATCCAGGCCTGCAAGCAGGGCGGAGTCCTCTTCGTCCAGTTCGTAGTCTTCCAGTCCGCTGAGCAGGGCCTGGGCGCGAACCGCGGCCTCTTCCTCGCTCAGTTCGGCCAGGCGCTCGGCGATATCGTCGTCTCCAACGGGGATGTATTCCTCGTCGTGGGTGGAGTTGTTCTCGCTCATGATTTTCCCTTCACAGCGATCGTAATCTTCATCGGCTCTCGCCGAGGATGGGCACCAGCTTTAGGCTAGTTTTTCGTTGCAGTGCCGACTGCGTCAAGCACTGCGTCGATGGTCTGCTCGAAATCCAGGTCCGAGGAGTCTACGGTCATGACTCCGTCGGCAGCCTGGGTGAAGTTCACCACGGTGGAGTCCTTCGCATCGCGCGCCAGCACCTGGGTAGCCAGCTGCGACTCGTTCTGCGATCCGCCCAGCTGCAGGCCGCGGCGGCGCAGGCGGGCTTCTTCCGATGCGGTCAGCAGGATGCGCGCATCGGCATCCGGGGCGACCACGGTGGTGATGTCGCGGCCTTCGGCCACGATGCGGGTGTTGGCCGCAATGATTTCCTGCTGGCGGCGGACCAGTTCGGCACGCGCGTCCAGGTTGGTGGCAACGGTGGAAACCTGCTCGGAGATGCGTGGTTCGCGGATTGCCGCGGTCACGTCTACACCGCCGATTTCAACCAGTTCAGCATCAGGATCGACCGAGATGGACAGCTTGGCATCGCGCACGGCCTGGGCAATGGCCTCGGCGTTGGACAGATCGGTGCCATCGGCGAGCACCGAGTAGGTGATCGCACGGTACATGGCGCCGGTGTCCAGGTAGGCTGCGCCCAGCTTGCGGGCGACGGCCTTGGAGACCGAGGACTTGCCGGAGCCGCTAGGGCCGTCGATGGCAATAACCAGCTTGTCGTTGTTCAAGGTGCTCACTGGGCTACCTTCCATCCGTTCTTGGTCAATACATCTATCAATTCATCGCGCCGGCCGGGCACGACCGAAACATCCACCATGCCGACCTGATGGCCCGCGGAGTGCTCCATGCGCAAATCCTCGATGTTGATCTGCGCGTCGCCGATTTCGGCCAGCAACTGGGCGATCTGCCCCGGCCGGTCATCGATCACGACGGTGACCAACGCGAACGCCTGCGGCGGTGCGCCGTGCTTGCCCGGAATCCGGGCCTTGCCGGCGTTGCCTTCGGTCATCAGCTGCGAGAGGTCCAGCAGCGCGCCGGGGCCCTGCGGGTTCTGCAGCGTGCTGATCAGCCGGTCAAGATCTTCCTTCATCCCGGTCAGGATCGGCACCAGTGCGGCGGCATTGTGCGAGAAGATCTGGATCCAGAGCTTCTCGTCGCTGGCCGCGATGCGCGTGGTGTCGCGCAGCCCGTTGCCCGCCAAGGCCAGCTGGTGGCTTTCGGCGTTCAGCAGGCGCGAGGCGATCATCGAGCTGGCCGCTTGCGGGAAGTGGCTGATCAGCGCGACGGACTCATCGTGCTCGGCCACGCTCATCCGGTACATGGTCGCACCCAGGTCGATGGCCAGGGATTCGGCGGCTTTAACCCGCGAAGCCTGCGCGCCTTCATGGGCGCAGATGACCCACGGCATGGAGGTGAACAATTCGCCACGGGCCGCGGCCGGTCCGGACTTCTCCCGGCCCGCCATCGGGTGCGTCCCCACATAGCGGGAAGTCTCAGCCTCGCCCAGCCGCTCGTCCGCCAGCACGCCGGCCAGGATCGAGCCCTTGACACTGGCGATGTCCACCACGGCCGCGTTCGGATAGGCCAGCAGCGCGTCGCCCACCAGGGCGGAGGTGACATCCGGCGGAGCACCGATCACGACCAGTTCCGGGGCGATCTGCTGGTGCTCCAGCAGCACCCCGGCGCCAATGTCCTGGGCTACTCCGGCAGCGGTCGGCGAAATATCCGACAGGTAGACGTGCACGCCCTTGGCGCGCAGGCCCAATCCCACCGAGGTGCCCAGCAAGCCGGTGCCGATGACCAGCACCGGGCCTGCAAGGTGAGAAGACGCCATGGGCTACATCCCCACCATGGCCATGAGGTGCCCGACTTCCTGGTTGCCCAGGGAGCGGATGGTGCCCTGCTTCTGGTCGCCCAGCAGCACCGGACCCACGGCAACGCGCACCAGGCGCTGGACCGGGTGGCCTACGGCGTCGAACATGCGGCGCACGATGCGGTTGCGGCCCGAGTGCAGGGTCACCTCGACCATCACGTGCTTCGGTGTGGTGGCGATGATCTTCAGGTCATCGACCTTGATCCAGCCATCTTCGAGCTTGATTCCCTCGCGCAGCTGGTTGCTTACCGCACGCGGCAGCGGGCCGGGGATCTGCACCAGGTAGGTCTTGGGGACTTCGTACTTCGGGTGCTGCAGGCGGTTGGCCAGCTCGCCGTCGTTGGTCAGGATCAAGACGCCTTCGGTCTTGTAGTCCAGTCGGCCAACGTGGAACAAGCGCAGCGAGTGGTGCTCGTTCTTGAAGTAGTCGGCGATGGTGCGGCGGCCCTCCGGGTCATCCATGGTGCACATCACGTGCTTCGGCTTGTTGAAGACGAAGTAGCGGTTTGCCTGGTTCATCTGGATGCGCATGCCATCGACGTGGATGCGGTCCTTGGCTGGATCCACGCGCGAACCCAGCTCGACGACCAGGTTGCCGTTGACCTCGACGCGGCCTTCGAGGATCATCTCCTCGCAGACGCGGCGCGAGGCCACCCCGGCGTTGGCCATGGCCTTCTGCAGGCGGATGCCGTCCTGCTGCTCGCCGTTGATCTCGCGAGCTGCCTGGCTTTCGGCACGAGCCTGGGCGCGGGCGCGCTGGGTCGGGCGCGCATAGTTGGTCGGCACGGAGTTGCCGAAGCGTTCCTTGCCGAAAGCACGCTCGGAGTTCTTGCGCGGTGCTGCGGTGTTGCGCTTGGCCGAATTCGACTTTTCCCCTGGCTTGCCCGAGGCGGACTTGCCATACGGCTTCTCGCCGAATGGCTTCTCGCCGAAGGACTTGCCACCGGTGCGGCCTGCACCGCCTGGCTTGCCGTAGGCCTTGCCGCCGGTAGTGCCGCGGCCGCCTGCTGGCTTGCCGCCGAAGTTTGAATTGTTGCCGCGATCGTTGCGGCCTGAGGATGGTCCCCTGCTCATGCTTGCCTGTGTCCCTTGCTGTTACGTGTTCGCTGCGCGAGCCCGCCAGTCTTGGGGCTTCACGCGTGGTTGGTCCGTTGTAGCTGCCGGCTGGCAGCTACCTAGTCGTCGTAGGTTGCCGAATCGAGCGATTCGAGGTCGGCCACCCCGGGAAGATACGGGGACAGCGCAGGCAACTCATCAAGCGAGCCCAGTCCCAGTCGTTCCAGGAAGTATTCGGTGGTTTGGTACAGCGTCGCTCCGCCATCCCCAACTTCCGGATACTCCGTGATCAATCCGCGGGTGAGCAGCGTGCGCACCACTGAATCGACGTTGACACCTCGAATCGCCGAAATACGTCCACGCGAGACCGGCTGTCGGTAAGCGATGACAGCCAGGGTTTCTAGGGCGGCCTGTGACAGGCGTGCTGTCTGCCCGTCGAGCACATAACTGGAGACGAAATCGGCGTAATCGGCCCGCGAATAGAAGCGCCACCCGGAGGCGACGCGACGCAGTTCAAATCCGCGCGGGCGATCCTTACTATCATACTCGGTAGCAAGGGTCTCCAAAGCGGCGGCAACCCTGGCGGTGGGGACTTCGAAGATTTCGGCCAAACGCGCCGAAGATACGGGGATATCGGCGACCATCAGCACCGCTTCAAGGCCCGATTCCAGGCCTCCTGGCAGCTGGTCAATGGGTGCAATCTCACTCATGATCCACCTCACCACCACTCCCCTCGTAGTCGTCTTGCACGGCCTGCGCATCGAAACTGGACTCCTGGACCAGCGAGATCAGCAGCGGGCCGAGCGGATCTTCCTGCGCAAAGCTAATGGCTCTCTGCCTGAACATCTCCAACAATGCCAGAAAACGCACGACCACCACCAGCTGCGCATCCGCGTCTGCCACCAGCTCGGTGAATGCCAGCGTGCCGCGGGCTTCGAGCAGGGCGGTGATCGCATCGGCTTCCTCGGCAATGGTGACGTTCGCCCCGTGCAGATGCCCGATGCCGACCTCTGTTTCCGGTTCCGGCTTCGGCGCCAGCGCCTTGGCCGCCATCGCGGCCAAGGCGTCGGGCCCGATGCTGAACACCAGTTCCGGCAGCAGGGCCGCGAACTGCGGTTCCAGCGAGACTTCGCGGGGATGGCGCGCTCCCTCGATTCCGTAGCGTTCGCCCAAGAACTCGGCGGCCTGCTTGAAGGCCTTGTACTGCAGCAGCCGCGCGAAAAGCAGGTCGCGGGCTTCGAGCAGCTCGAAGTCCTCCTCATCGGCCATTTCGCCGCGCGGCAGCAAGCGGGCCGCCTTCAAATCCAGCAGCGTGGAGGCGACCACGAGGAATTCGGTGGTTTCATCGAGCACCTTCATCCCGTCGCTCCCCTCGGCGGCACTGGTGGCTTGCAGCTCGCGCAGGTAGGCGATGAATTCGTCGGTGACCTCTGCCAACGCGACCTCGGTAATATCCAGCTCGCGTTTGGTAATCAGGTGCAGCAGCACATCGAAGGGCCCGTTGAAATTCTGCAGGGCAAGGCGAAAACCGCCAGCCGATTCCTGCTCAGCTCCTGCTGGCGTGGTGGAATCGGTGGCGGCTTCTTCGCTGAGCGTGGCGCTCATTACGGGGCACCACCACGCCAAATCAGTTCGCGGGCGAGGTTGCGGTAGGCCTCAGCGCCCGGGTGGTTGGCGGCGTAGGAAGTAATCGGTTCGGCGGCCACGTTCGCGTCGGCGAACTTGATGGTGCGCTTGATGACGGTCTCGAAGAGCTTGTCGCCGAAGGCCTCATCCAGCCGGGTGATGACCTCGCGGCTGTGCAGGGTGCGGGCGTCGTACATGGTGGCCACCACGCCGTCCAACTCCAGCACCTGGTTCAGCCGGTCCTTGACCTTGTCGATGGTTTCCATCAGCAATGCCACCGCACGCAGCGCAAAGAACTCTGCGGTCAGCGGGATGATCACGCCATGGGCGGCGGTGAGCGCGTTGATGGTCAGCAGGCCCAGCGATGGCTGGCAGTCGATGAGCACCACATCGTAGTCGTCGATGACATTGCGCAGCGCACGTTCCAGCACCTGCTCGCGGGCGACCTCGTTGACCAGCTGCACCTCGGCTGCGGACAAATCGATGTTGGCTGGCAGCAGATCGATGTTCTCGACGTCGGTCTTCACGATGGCGTCGGTGATCTTCACCTTGCGGTCCATCAGCACGTTGTAGACGGTGATGTCCATTTCATGCGGGTTGGTTCCGAAGCCGGCAGACAGCGCGCCCTGCGGGTCGAAGTCCACCAGCAGCACCTTGCGGCCGTACTCGGCGAGCGCGGCGGCGAGATTGATGGTGGAGGTGGTCTTGCCAACGCCGCCCTTCTGGTTCACCATGGCGATCACGCGTGCCGGGCCGTGCGATGGCAACGGTGCTGGCACGGGGAAATCTGTCAATGGCTTGCCAGTAGGACCCACTGGGCGAGGCTCCTTGAGCATCCCCGCTCCGCGGTGCTTGTTTCCCTGTTCCTCGCTCACGATGGGTAAACCACACTTCCCGTTCGATAAACCTGATTCTTCGAGCTGTAAGCTCTTTTCAAGGTTATCGGTCGAAGCAAAAGATCTTGGTTTTTTGGGTTCTTCCACGGCGAGCCTTTACCTTGAACCTTAGCTCTAATGTTGTATGCGAGCTGAACGCAATCTGGCATTTACGGGAAGGGCGCGATGCGCACCATTGAAAAGCTCGCCAGCTGGGCGGAAGCCGAGCCAGGCAGCAAGCAGGCAAGGGTCCGTGTGCTCCTCCAGGCCCAACTGGACGACGGGCTATTCATCGTGGTGCTCGACGACCGCGGATGGTCCAGCAGCGAAGAATGGGCGCAGGTGACGCCGGCCGGAATCCGCGAAACCGCGTTGGTTGTGGTGGGCCCGGATGAACTGGCACCGGGGTGGACACGGGCCGAGGAGCTGCATGCTTATTGGCAGTACATCCAGTCGATTCTCGCTGCGCAACAGCTGCACGCGTCGATCGACGAGCTGATGGCTCTGGATCATGAGGTCCAGTTCGGCCCGCGCCTGCAGCGCCTGCTCACCGCGGCCGGCCACTGACCTGCGTGCTTCTGGGCCGAAAACCGGAATCATCATGAACCAGGATTCCCGCGCCATGCACCGCTTGGACGGTACGCGAACTGCTTGACCACCTCTGCGATCTGGCCCTAGCCACCGGCCAGGCACTGGAGGGTGATCCTGCCGTGGAGTCCCCGGCTGGGCAGCGCCCTGGTGCCCATCCCGATCATCCGCTGGCTATTCGGATAAGTTCTTGATCCTGGCGCATTCCGGTGGTCGAATGGTTCCACACGCGCCGGCATCCGGCGGCATAAGGGGCGAGGCAGATGTTCACGGGAATGCTCAGCAATTGCACGGTATCGAATTTGGCCCGAGCCGAGCACTGGTACGCGCGGCTCTTCAACCGGGCGCCGGACCAGCGGCCCATGGACGGGCTGCTCGAATGGCATCTGGCCCCGGGATTCGGAGTCCAGGTCTTCGCGGAGCCCGACCGTGCCGGATACAGCACGCTGGTTCTGGAAGTGGCCGACCTCGACGCGCAGGCCGCGCGCCTGCTGGATGCGGGCATCGGGCATCACGGCCCGCAGCCCGGCGGCGGAGCACGGATCGTGCAGCTGCAGGATCCCGACGGCAACCGGGTGGTGCTCGCTTCGCCCTTGCCCGGCCTCTCGCGCTGAGCCGGGCATCAGGCTCTCAGGCTTGCTCGGCCAACCAGTCGAAAGACAACGGCAGCAGCTCGCGAATGCCGATGCTGCGCGCCCCGTGCGGGGTATCGACGATGACCCGCAGCCACGGATAGCTATCAGCCATCACCTGGCGGCAGCGCCCGCACGGGTTTTTGATGCCGCGCCCCTGGTTGCCCACTGCCACCACCACCTGCGGATCCCTTGCCCCGGCCGCACGGGCCGCACCGAAGGCCACCAGCTCTGCACACGGGCCTCCGGTGAAGTGGTAGAAATTCACGCCCGCGTGCATGGCGCCGTCGGCAGCCAGCACCGCGGCACCCATGGTGTGCACTCCGTCGCCGCCATCGGGCGCGTCGGTTGCTGCCTCAATGGTCCGCCGGGCGAGTTCGACCAGTTCTTCTTCGGCGTCTGCCAGTGCACGATACTGCTGCCGGTGCGGTGTCCCGTTCATTGCTCCAGCCTAGCTGCACAGTTCCGCAAGCCAGGGGTCCCAAGCCTGGCTGGCCATCTCCGCCAGCAGGTCGTAGCCTGCTGCGCGCGGGTGCGCTCCATCATCGGCGGCCACTTGGCGGCGCCACAGCTCATGTTCCGCGAGATCCCCGAACACGCTTAGATAAGGCACATTCCTCGATGCGCACCGTGCCCGCATTTGCGCATCCAGCTCGCGCAGTTCCGCGTTCAATGCATCATCGGCGATCGGCGGCGGACCGATCATGAGAACCGGCCAATTGCGTTCCTTTGCCGCATCCAGGATGGCCTCGAGGTTCTGGATCCGTTCTCCGGCGGCCACCCGCGGCTTCGCGTCCCAGCGGATCACGTCGTTGCCCCCGAAGCAGAGCACCACGCCTGGCGCGTAGTCCCCTGGCGGAAAGCGTGCGGCGCATTCAGCTTCGAATCGCTGCCGGATCATGGCGCTGGTATCGCCGCGAACACCGAGGTTGTAGCCGGTGAGCCCATGGCCCCGTTCGATTCCCCGGGCGACCAGCCGCCCCGCCCATCCGCGATGGGTTTCATCGCCGACTCCTGCGACGAAGGAATCGCCGACAAAGCACACTCGTACCGCTGAACCCATGATGCCTTTCCGCCTGCTGGCTGCTGCGCCCGGCTGGGCCCTATCTTGCCAAAGGCGCCCAGACGCAGAAAATCCGTTACCCGAACGTGTCGGATAACGGATTTCCAGCAAGGTCCTAGTGGCCTTCGACGCTGCTCTCGTCGAATGGAAGGCTGCCCGCCAGTACAGCCTTGGCCTGGTCCATGTCGATCTCCCTGGTCCACTTGCCGATCAGCAAGGTTGCCACGGCGTTGCCGGTGAAGTTGGTCAGCGCGCGGGCCTCGGACATGAACTTGTCGATGCCCACGATCACGCCCATGCCGTCCAGCAGTTCCGGGCGGTGCGACTGCAGGCCGGCTGCCAGGGTGGCCAGGCCGGCGCCGGTCACGCCGGCTGCGCCCTTGGAAGCGATGATCATGAAGACCAGCAGGCCGATCTGCTCGCTCAGGCTCATGGGCATGCCCATGGCCGTTGAGACGAAGAGTGCCGCCATGGTCAGGTAGATGGCGGTGCCATCGAGGTTGAAGGAGTAGCCGGTAGGCACGGTGATGCCCACGACGGGCTTGGACACCCCTGCGTGCTCCATCTTGGCGATCAGGCGCGGCAGTGCCGACTCGGAGGATGAGGTGGAGAAGATCAGCAGGTATTCGCGAGCCAGGTACTTCAGCAGCAGGAAGATGTTCAGGCCGGTGACCAGGCGCAACAGGGAACCGAGGACGACGACGATGAAGAGCGCGCAGGTGACGTAGAAGGCACCCATGAGGATCGCCATCGAGCCGATGGCGGCCCAGCCGGTAGCGCCGACCACGGCGGCAATGGCACCGAAGGCACCGATCGGGGCAGCCCACATGATCATCATCATCAGGCGGAAGACCACCGCCTGGATGTGCTTGACTGCGTTGAGCACAGGCTCGCCGGACTTGCCCATGGACTGCAGCGCGAAGCCGACCAGCAGGGCCAGCACCAGGGTCGGCAGCACGGGGATGTCGCCCGGAATCATTTCCAGCAGGAAGGCCACGGTGGAGTTCTCCCCGCCGCCGGATCCCGACTCGTACGGCTCGAGCTTCAGCCCCGAACCCGGGTGGATGATGTTGCCGACGACCAGGCCGATGGCCAGCGCAAAGGTGGACATGGTGATGAAGTACAGCAGCGCCAGACCGCCGACCTTGCCGACGGTTGCCGCCTTGGCAATGGAACCAACGCCCAGGACGATGGTGCAGAAGATGACTGGACCGATCAGCATCTTGATCAGTGCGACGAATCCGGTGCCCAGGGGCTTGAGGGCCTTGCCCACCTCCGGGGCCAGCAGGCCGACCGCTGCGCCGAGCACCACGGCGGCAATCACCATGATGTACAGCCAGTGGGTCTTGTCTTTCTTCTTCGTTCCGGCCTGCGGCGAATTGCCTGCCGGCGGCATCTGGTCTGTGACAGCCATGGTAGTCCTACCCTTGTGAGCGCATGGAACCGAACCGTGCACCCTTGCACAGCCGGCATTACGTAGAATCGTTCTGTATCCATGGTGCGGTTCGAAGTGATCCGCATCTCCATTGCGTTCATATTGGTCACGCGGTGAACAGTACAAGGACCAGGCAGCACAAGGAGATGAGCGCAGTGACCGATCATTTCACCGACCTGTCGCTGGCCCGCCCCACCCGCGAGGCCGCCTCCCCCGCACCGCTCAGCCGCGACGGCTGGTCCCTGGCGGTAGTCATCTTCGCCGCCCAGATGCTGGTGGTCATCTTCGTCGTCGTGGGCCTGGCGGTCGCCACCTACCAGCACCAGGCGCAGGTGATCCAGGATGACAAGCAGGCCACGGTGGCCACGATTTCCATCACCCTGGCCAACGATCCTTTCGTGTCCCAGGCCCTGGCCGGCGATCACCCCACCGAGCAGCTGCAGCCCTACACCGACAAGATCCTGGACCGCGGGCAAGGCGTGGATTTCATTACGATCATGACCCCCGATGCCCTGCGCGTCACCCACCCCGACCCCGAGCAGCTGGGCAAGGGATATTCGGGCAGCATCAACCAAGCGCTGGCCGGCCAGACCCACAACGAGGTGGCCGCGGGCACCTTGGGCCTTTCGGTGCGCACCATCGCCCCGGTCTACCACGACGGCGAGCTGGTGGGGATGGTCTCTTCGGGCATCACGCTGGAGAGCCTGGAGTCGATCTACCGCAGCGAACTTCCGCAGATCATGACCGTTTCGGCGCTGGCCCTGCTGCTGGCGGGTTTCAGCTCATGGTCCTTCTCCCGCTACGTCAACCAGGCCACGCTCGGCTTCGGCCCGCACGGGCTGCGCCGGCTCTACGCCTTCTACTTCTCGGCCCTGCACTCGGTTCGCGAGGGCCTGGTCCTGCTGGACCGGCGGCACCGCATCGTGCTCTACAACCAGGAAGCTTCCAGATTGCTCGGCTTCCCCGAGGAAGTGCCTTCCGGCGGATTGGACCTCGACCAGGTGCAGATCCCCGAAACCCTGCGCACCCTGATGGCGACCGGACGCAGCTGCAAGGACGAAATCCATTTGGGCACCCACACCGTGCTGTCCATTTCCCAGGGCCCGGCCCGCCTGACCAACGCGCGATTGCCCCGCCGCGGCGGGCTGCCGGCCCGCTGGTTCGGTTCCCAGCCGGTGACCGGCCAGGTCATGACGCTGCGCGATTTGACCGAAGTGCAGGAACTGGCCGGCGAAGTGCAATCGCTGAAGACCTTCTCCACCGCCCTGCGAGCGCAAACCCATGAGCATGCCAACCGCCTGCACACCATTGCCACGCTGATCGAAAATGGCCAGAGCGACAAGGCGCTGGCCTTCGCGGTCGATGACCGCCAGCATTCGCAGAAGCTCACCGATGCGATCGTGCATTCCATCGACGACGTCTATCTTTCCAGCCTGCTGGTGGCCAAGGCCGCCCAAGCCCATGAGCGCGGCGTGAAGCTCGATATCAACGCGCAGGGCATGATTCCGGGCAATGCCTTTGCCGCCACCGACATCGTCACCATCGTCGGCAACCTGCTGGATAACGCGCTGGATGCTTCGGCGGGCACCCAGGACGCGACGGTGTGGGTGGAAGTGGCCGCGGCCGATGACGAGCTGATCATCGCGGTGGCCGATTCCGGCCCGGGCATCGAACCCGAGTTCCTCGATCAGCTGCTGCGCTTCGGGGCCAGCACCAAGGCCGGCGGCCAGCCGCGCGGCCTGGGGCTGGCACTGGTGCAGCAGGCGGTGCTGCGGCTAGGTGGCACAATGGGTGTTGATAACGATGCCGGCGCAATCTTCACCGTCACCTTGCCCTTGAGAATCAGCGACTAGCCCAGGAGGGTACCGTGCACGAATCCCCTGCAGCCACGCCCCCGCCGGGCACCGCCTCGCACAGCTTCAAGGTGCTCGTGGTCGACGACGAGCCGCAAACTGCCGCCTCCCACGCCAAGTACGTCAACCGCGTTCCGGGATTCGCCACCGGCGCCATTGCCGCCAACGGCCAGCAGGCGCTCGGGCTCTTGGCCGCGGCCCGCGATGCCCACGACCCCTTTGACCTGGTCCTGCTGGATATGACCCTGCCCGACCTGCACGGCATCGACGTCGCCAAGCGCATGCGCGGCCGCGGGCTGACCACCGACATCATCGCCATTACCGCGGTGCGGGACCTGGCTGTGGTGCGTTCGGCGGTAGCCACCGGAATCACCCAGTACCTGATCAAGCCCTTCACCTTCGCGGCGTTCAGCGAGAAATTGGAGAACCACCGGCGGTTCATTTCCGAGATCAGCTCCACCGGCCCGGATACCAGCCAGGCCGCGCTGGATAATGCGTTCTCGGCCCTGCGCACCACCAGCGCTTCCGCGTCCCTGCCCAAGGGGCTGATTCCGGAAACGCTGGCGCAGATCACCGACCATCTGCGCAGCAAGCCCGATACCTGCCTGTCAGCGACCGAGCTCGGAGAAGAGCTGGGCATCTCCCGGGTCACCGCCCGGCGCTATCTGGAGCATCTTGCCGAGGTCAAGGCCGTGGTCAAGCAGCCCCGGCATGGCACACGAGGCCGCCCGGAATACGAATACCGGGCAGCCTCGCGCAGCTAGGCTCTGGTTTCCCCTAGGCTTCGGGACGCAGCAGCGGCACCAGCTCGTCGAGCACCGCGGTGTCCTCGATGGTCGACGGGACCGAGTATTCCTTGCCATCGGCAATCTGCCGCATGGTCTTGCGCAGGATCTTGCCCGAACGGGTTTTGGGCAGCGCCGCCACGACGGTGACTTCGCGGAAGTCGGCCACCGCACCGATGTGCTGGCGCACCAGCGCGACGATTTCCTTCTTCAGCGTTTCCTCCTGGATCTGCACGCCGGACTTGAGCACCACATAGCCGCTGGCCCGCTGGCCCTTGAGCGCGTCGGCCAGGCCGATCACCGCGCATTCGGCCACGGCGGGATGGCTGGCCAGCACCTGCTCCATGGCACCGGTGGACAGGCGGTGCCCGGACACGTTGATCACGTCATCGGTTCGCCCCATGACGAACAGGTAGCCGTCGTCGTCCAGGAAGCCGGAATCGCCGGTGAGGTAGCACCCCTGGATCTGCGAAAGGTAGGTGTCGATGAAGCGCTGGTCGTTGCCCCACAGGGTGGTCAAGGCGCCGGGCGGCAAGGGCAGCCGGACTACGATGTTGCCTTCCTGGTTCGCGCCGAGCTGCTCGCCCAGCGCATCGCGGATCTGCACGTCGAACCCCGGTACCGGGGTGGTGGGCGAACCGGCCTTGGCAGACAGCTCTTCCAGGCCCAGCGGGTTGGACGCGATCGGCCAGCCGGTTTCGGTCTGCCACCAGTTATCCACCACGGGGATGCCCAGCAGCTTCGAGGCGAAGTGGTAGGTATCCGGATCCAGCCGCTCGCCGGCGACGAACAGCGCACGCAGCGATGACAGATCGTGGCTGGCGATCATCGCGCCTTCCGGGTCGGCCTTGCGCACCGCGCGCAGCGCAGTCGGCGCGGTGAACATCGTGGTGACCTTGTGGTCCTCGATGATCCGGCCGAACGCGCCGGCATCCGGAGTGCCGATGGGCTTGCCCTCGTAGAGCACCGTGGTGGCCCCGGCGATCAGCGGCGCATAGACGATGTAGGAGTGTCCGACCACCCAGCCCACGTCGGAGGCGGTAAACATGGTGTCTCCCGGATGCACGTCGTAGACCGCGTTCATGGAGTACTGCAGGGCCGTGGCGTAGCCGCCGGTGTCGCGCACCACGCCCTTGGGGGCACCGGTGGTTCCCGAGGTGTAGAGCACGTAGAGCGGGTGGGTGGATGGCACGGAGACCGGCCCGGCCTGCGAGGCGGTCTTCGCCTGCTCTTCCCAGTCCAGCCAATTGATCTGCTGGCCGTTGACCGGCTTTGCCTGGTATTCGTCCAGGCCGTGCTCGAAGCCATCGCGGTGGGCAACGATCACGTCCCTGACCGCAGGCTCGGCCAGGCCCAGCGCTTCGGCCACTGCCGGCAGGTATTCGATGCGGCGGCTTGGCTCGATGCCGCCGGAGGCGGTAATGATCGCGACCGGGGCGCAGTCGGTGATGCGGGCCGCCAGTTCCTTGGGCGCGAAGCCGCCGAAGACCACCGAGTGGATTGCACCCAGGCGTGCGCAAGCAAGCATCGCGATGGCCGCCTGCGGGATCATCGGCAGGTAGACCAGCACGCGGTCACCGGCCTTCACGCCGCGTCCAGCCAGCACGCCGGCGAAGATTTCCACTTCGCGCAGCAGTTCGGAGTACGAGTAGGTGGTGGCGGTGCCCAGCATTGCCGAATCGTAGACCAAGGCGGTGCTCTCGCCGCGTCCGGCTTCGACGTGGCGGTCCAGCGCATTGGCCGAAAGGTTCAGCATGCCATCCGGGAACCAGCCATACAGCGGCTTGCGCGAATCATCCAGCGCAATCCGCGGCGCCTTGTCCCAGTGGATATCCCGGGCAGCTTGCAGCCAGAATGCGGCGGGGTCATTGGTGGCTTGGTCATAGGCCTGGCGGTATTCCTGCACCATGGTTCTCTCCTCCTGGCTCCGGGCATCATCATCCGGCACCTGTGTGGTGGTTGAGGTCGTCCTCTTGGCGTTAACTGTATGAGTACGATCACATCACCGCAACCACTTTGTATACAGATTTCGAAAAAATACCAAAAGAATTTGGCGCAACTCACACATTTTCGGGTTTCATGTATACACTGGAGCCATGAGAGCAAGCGACAAGGTTTACGAGAGCCTCCGCGCCGACATTGTCGAATGGCGGCTGGCTCCAGGGACCGTCCTGGCCGAAGTGGAACAGTCAGAACGCCTGGGCGTTTCCCGCACTCCGGTGCGCGAGGCCTTGGGCCGGCTGGTCGCCGACGGCTTGGCGGTTCAGCATCGCGGACGCGGCGCTGTCGTCTCCGAGGTCAGCGAAGACCATGTAGAAGACCTGTTCGTATTGCGCGTGGCATTGGAATGCGCCAGCGCACGCGAAGCTGCCAAGTCCGCGCAGCGATCGGCCTTCACGCAGCTGGCCAGCCGCTTCGAAGCAGCTCTCACGGAAGTGGAGCTTCCCGGATCGCGGGAGTCCTACTACCAGCTGGTGCAGCTGCTGGACGAGTCCATCGACGAAGCAGCTGGCAATAATTACCTGTCCAACGCCCTGCGCACATTGCGGGTGAACCTGCAACGGGTGCGGCGCATGGCCAAGGACAATCCCGAAAGGCTCAAGGCTTCCGCTTCCGAGCACGCGGCCATCGCCAGGGCAATCGCCAGCGGAAACCCAGAGGTCGCGGCCGCGGCCACCACAGTTCACCTGCACGAATCCTTCACCCACATCATGGCCCATGCGGCCGGATCAGAAAGGCAGTTACCATGATCAACCACCCCGTACGCGTATACCGCTCAGAGGAAAACCTGGCTCGCGAAGACCAGCTGGCACATAAGATCGCCACGGTTGCTGCCGATCCGGTAGAGGTCACCGCAGAAGTGGCCGGCATGATCATTAACCGCATCATCGACAATGCTTCGGTCGCGATCGCTTCGCTGAACCGCGGCCCGATCGTTGCCGCCCGCGCCCAGGCACTGTCGCACGCGCCATCCACCGGCGGTGCGGGCGCCAGCGTCTTCGGCATTTCCGAGAAGGTTTCCCCGGAATGGGCCGCGTGGGCCAACGGGGTGGCCGTGCGCGAATTGGATTACCACGACACCTTCCTGGCTGCCGAGTACTCCCACCCGGGCGATAACATCCCGCCGATCCTGGCGGTTGCCCAGCACACCGGAGCTTCGGGCAAGGACCTGATCCGCGGCATCGCCACGGGCTACGAGATCCAGGTGGACTTGGTCAAGGCCATCTGCCTGCACAAGCACAAGATCGACCACGTAGCGCACCTGGGCCCATCGGCCGCTGCCGGCATCGGCACCCTGCTGGGGCTGGATGTCGAGACCATCTTCCAGGCCGTTGGCCAGGGCCTGCACACCACCACGGCCACCCGCCAGTCGCGCAAGGGTGAAATCTCCACCTGGAAGGCCCACGCCCCGGCCTTCGCCGGCAAGATGGCCGTCGAGGCTGCCGACCGCGCGATGCGCGGCCAGACCTCCCCAGTGCCAATCTACGAAGGCGAAGACGGCGTGATCGCCTGGATGCTTGACGGCAAGGATGCCGCTTACGAGGTGCCACTGCCGGAGGCTGGCGAAGCCAAGCGCGCCATCCTGGACACCTACACCAAGGAGCACTCGGCCGAGTACCAGGCGCAGGCCTGGATCGACCTGGCCCGCAAGCTGCATGGCGAGCACCCGGAGGCCACCGACCCGCAGAACGTCAAGTCGGTGCTGATCAAGACCAGCCACCACACGCACTACGTCATCGGCTCCGGAGCCAACGACCCGCAGAAGTACGATCCAACCGCATCGCGCGAGACCCTGGATCACTCGATCCCGTACATCTTCACCGTCGCCCTGCAGGATGGCGCATGGCACCACGTGGATTCCTACTCGCCAGAGCGTGCCGGCCGCGCCGACACCGTGGAGCTGTGGAACAAGGTGGCCACCGAAGAAGATGCCGAATGGACCCGCCGCTACCACTCGCTGGATATCGCCGAGAAGGCTTTCGGCGGCTCGGTGGAAATCACCTTGAACGATGGCACCGTGATCACCGACGAAATCGCCGTTGCGGACGCGCACCCGCTGGGCGCCCGTCCCTTCGCCCGCGAGCAGTACATCAACAAGTTCCGCACCCTGGCCACCGGCCTGGTGGACGACGCCGAGATCGACCGCTTCATCGCGGCCGCCCAGAACCTGGAAAACCTGGCCGCCGGCGAATTGGACCAGCTGAACATCGCCGCCGCAGCGGGCGTCATCGACGCCGCGGCCGCACCGAAGGGCCTGTTCTAGCATGCTGTACTCGACCAGGACCCCCGCAGAAAAGCGCCTTGCGCTGCGCGAGATGCTCACCCCGGGCGCTGCCCGCCAGTTCCCCGGAGCCTTCAACCCGCTCTCGGCCAAGCTGATCAGCGAGAAGCAGTTCGACGGAATCTACATCTCCGGCGCGGTCCTGGCCAACGACCTGGGCCTGCCGGATATCGGCCTGACTTCGCTGACCGAGGTAGCAACCCGCGCCGGGCAGATCGCGCGCATGTCGGACCTGCCGGCGATCGTGGATGCCGACACCGGATTCGGCGAGCCGATGAACGTGGCCCGCACCATCCAGGAACTCGAATACGCCGGCCTGGCCGGCTGCCACATCGAGGACCAGTTCAACCCGAAGCGCTGCGGGCACCTGGATGGCAAGAATGTGGTGGACACCGAGACCATGCTCAAGCGCATCGCCGCTGCCGCTGATGCACGCATCGATGAGAACTTCCTGATCATGGCCCGCACCGATATCCGTGCGGTCGATGGCCTGGATGCGGCGATCGACCGCGCCAAGGCGATGGTCGATGCTGGTGCCGACGCGATCTTCCCGGAGGCGATGAAGAACGTCGCCGAATTCGAGGCAGTATGCAATGCGGTCGACGTGCCGGTACTGGCGAACATGACCGAGTTCGGCAAGTCCGAGCTGTTCAACCGCCAGGAACTGGCCGATGCAGGCGTCGCGCTGATCATCTATCCGGTCACCTTGCTGCGTAGCGCCATGGGCGCGGCTGAACGCGTACTGGATGCCATCAGCGAGGATGGCACCCAGGCCCGTGAAGTGGATAGCATGTTGACCAGGTCACGTTTGTACGAGCTCGTGGACTACGAGGCCTACAACCGCTTCGACACCGGAATCTTCAACTTCCAGATCCCAACCCTGGACATTGATTCCAACAGCGCGAACCTCTAGGCTCGCAAGCACCTACTACCCCCTGCGCCGGCCGGCACCCGCCGGCCGGCGCGACCCAAAGCATTATTATTCTCCGGCAATGAAGAGGAGCAAGAATGACTGCCACCGAGGAAATCAAGAAGGGCCTAGCAGGCGTCGTCGTTGACTACACCGCCGTCTCCAAGGTCAATCCAGACACCAACTCGCTGCTCTACCGCGGCTACCCGGTCCAGGACCTGGCCGCGAACAAGTCCTTCGAAGAGGTCGCCTTGCTGCTCTGGACCGGCGAGCTGCCAACGCAAAGCGAACTGACCGAGTTCAGTGCTTTCGAGCGGGCCAACCGCGCGCTGGACCCGCGGGTGAAGGCCGCTATCGACCTGCTTCCAGCTGACTGCCATCCCATGGATGTGGGCCGTACCGCCGTCTCGGTAATCGGCGCCAACCACCCCGAGGCCGAGAACTCCTCCCCCGAGGCAGAGCTGCTCAAGGCCAAAGAGCTGTTCGCGGCCTTCCCCGCAGTGGTTGCCTACGACCAGCGCCGCCGCCGCGGCCAGGACGCGGTAGCTCCGCGCGGAGATCTGGATTACTCCTCGAACTTCCTGTGGATGGCCTTCGGCGAAGAAGCAGCCCCCGAGGTTGTCGACGCGTTCCGCGTATCGATGGTGCTCTATGCCGAGCACTCCTTCAACGCTTCGACCTTCACCGCCCGCGTGATCACCTCGACCCTCTCCGACCTGCACTCGGCCGTCACCGGGGCGATCGGCGCACTGAAGGGCCCCCTGCACGGCGGCGCCAACGAAGCTGTCATGCATACCTTCAACGAGATCGGCATCGACAAGGAAGAATCCCGCGAGGATGCAGCCAAGCGCGCCAAGTCGTGGATGGAAGAGGCACTGGCCGCCAAGAAGAAGGTCATGGGCTTCGGCCACCGCGTCTACAAGCACGGCGACTCCCGCGTGCCAACCATGAAGGCCGCGCTGGATCGCATGATCGAGCACTACGGCCGCCATGAGATGCTGGGCTTGTACGACGGCCTGGAGGCAGCCATGGACGAGGCCAAGTCCATCAAGCCGAACCTCGACTACCCGGCCGGCCCTACCTATCATCTGATGGGCTTCGACACCGAGATGTTCACCCCGATCTTCATCGCGGCACGCATCACCGGCTGGACCAGCCACATCTTCGAGCAGCGCGCAGCCAATGCGTTGATCCGCCCGCTTTCGGCTTATAACGGCGTGGAGCAGCGCTCGCTGTAGACACACTTCGACTCCCGGTATTGGCCGCGGGTATGGCACAGCCGTGCCAGCCCGTGGCCATTGCCGTGCCAGCTGCGGAACGGCATCGGCTTGCCGTCGTTGCCCGAAGTTGCAGTCCCAGGCCAATGGGCCTATCGTTTAACGATAGATACATTCCGAAGAACGATAAGGTCTATTGCCATGGGAAAATTCAGCATTATCGGTTTGAAGGTAGTTCTGGCCGTGATCCTGGCCGGCACTCTTTTTGTGCAGCTGTTCATGATCCCGATGATCTTGATCCACGAGTCGCCGAGCAACGGCACCGACAAGTTCTTTCAAGCCTCCTTCCTCGGCTACTTGCTTCTCGCCGGGCTCATCATTGAAACCTGCGTCTACAGCGTGTGGAAACTAGCCACGAGAGTTAAACGCGGCACCGTTTTCGATCCCGCTTCCCTGGGCTATGTAACGCCGATCATCATTGCCTTCACGATCGGCGCCCTATCCACTTTTGCCCTCGGAGCGATCTTCGCCGCCAGCACGGAAATTGCACCCGGAGTCGTGCTTCTTGTTGGTGGAGCCGGAGTGCTGATGATCGGCATCAGCATCATCGTGCTCGTACTGCGGCAGTTGCTCGCACAAGCGGCGATGACCGAAGCCCAAGCCGATGCGCTCCGTACCGAACTGGGCGGCGTGATCTAATGGGAATCCGCGTAGATATAGACGTGATGCTGGCCCGCCGCAAAATGGCCGTCGGCGAGTTGGCCGAACGCATCGGCATTACCCCGGCCAACCTCGCGGTGCTCAAGAACGGGCGCGCCAAGGCCGTACGTTTCAGCACCCTTGAAGCCCTCTGCCGGGAATTGGAATGCCAGCCCGGCGACCTCTTGATCTTCGAAACCGAACAGGACTAGATGCAGCTCGCTGGCTAGTCCCAGTTCTCGAAGCTGATGCTCTGCACCGAGATGTTGTCCTGCGCCAGCACGATCTCGACGGTAAATTTCCCGCCGGCTACGAGTTGCGGCAGCCACAACGGGGAATCCTGCCACATCTGCCCCAAGGGCAAGGCCGCCGGATCGGCCCACAGCGGCTCGAGCTCCTCGGTGATGTGCAGCTGGCCCGATGCCTTCCAGGCAATGAAGGTGGCGCATTCCATGTCGGCTGCCGGCTGGGCGGGGAACCGGAAAATGACCTGCGCCGCAGGCTCCAGATCCTCCGGAGCGAGAAGCAGTCCGGTTTCCTCGGAGAATTCCCGGACGGCCGCTTGCCGCGCGCTCTCTCCCTGCTCGATCTTGCCGCCGGGCAACACGATATTGCCCTTGCCGAATCCGCGACGCTTGCGTCCGAGCAACACGTGCAGCCGTCCTTCGCGCTCCTGCAGCAGCGCCACGAGGGCTACCTGCTTGGCAGAACGCACCTGGTGGCCGGCGACCACTAGTTCACCCTCGGGTGGGCCAACTGGTAGGCCTCACGCAGCGAATCCACGGTGACCTTGGTGTAGATCTGCGTGGTGGTGACCGATGCATGTCCCAGCAGCTCCTGGACCACCCGCACATCCGCGCCGCCCTCCAGCAAATGAGTGGCGAAGGAATGGCGCAGCGTATGCGGAGAAACCTCGGTGGAAACCCCGGCGCGCTCAGCGGCCTTCGAAAGCAACAGCCACACCGATTGGCGGGAAAGCCGTCCCCCGCGCTGGTTCAGGAACAACGCTGGAGTTCCCTTGCCCTTGGCGGCTAGCCCGGGACGGGAACGCACCAGATAATCGCTCACCGCACGCTGGGCATAACCGCCCACCGGAACGACCCGCTCCTTGGATCCCTTGCCGAACAAGCGCACCACCGCATCGTCGGCAAAGTGCAGGTCATCGACGTCCAGGTCAACGACTTCGGAAATGCGCGCACCGGTGGAGTACAAGAATTCCAGAATCGCGCGATCCCTCAGCCCGGCAGGTGTTTCGATGCTCACCGATTCGAGGATCCTGGTAACAAGGTCGATGGAGATCGCTTTGGGCAGGGATTGCCCGATAGCCGGAGGCTGGATCTCGCGGGCTGGGTTAGGCGCGCAAATCCCTTCGAGCTCCCAGTACTTGTGCAGTTGGCGGATGGCTACCGAATGGCGAGCGACGGAGCGGGCGCTCAACGGCTTATGCTCTTGGTCCCCGCGGGATAGATCCTGAAGGTAGCCGCTGATGGCCAGCTCGGTAATCTGCTGCGGTTGTGCTACGCCGGCTGCCTGCAGCGCTTCAACGTAGCGAAGCAGATCCCTCCGGTAGGAAGCCAGTGTATTCTCGGCCAGCCCGCGCTCGATCGCCAGATGCTGCAGGTAGCGCTTGAGCGGGGTCTCGAAGTGGCCGCTCATCCTTCGCGCAGGTATGGGTGCACATCGAATGGCTCGTTCGCATCGCGCAGGTCCAAGTACTTGCTGGTACGGGCTGCATGAGCGGCAAGGATCGCGATTGTCGCGGTGGGATTATGGATCTTGCCTGCCAGCACGGCTGCGACGGCTTCCTCCAGCGGCACCCAGGTGCTGATCATTTCAGCTTCCTCCTCGGTACGCTCATGGCGCTGATCGGCGGCAACCAGTTTCGCATCGCGCGCGAGGTAGACTCGCACTGCCTCGGCCGAGGAGCCCGGGCTCAAGAAAACATCGGTGAGGATCGACCAGTGCTCGGCGGTACGATCCGCTTCTTCCCATAATTCGCGCTTGGCAGCTTCCAAAGGTGGTTCTCCAGCCACATCGAGCAGCCCGGCAGGGATTTCCCACAGCCGCATGCCTACCGGGTGGCGGTACTGGTTGACCATCAAGATGCGTTCTTCAGCATCCATGACCAGAACGCATACAGCACCGGGGTGGTTGATGTAATCGCGTTCAATGGTCGCCCCGGATTCGGAGAGCTTCACCGTGTCATGGATGACGTCCCAGATCCGTCCCTCGTACACGGTTTCACGGTTCAGCAATTCACGTGGTGAGAATTCATCGGCTATCGGATGCAGCGGCACGAGGATCGTCCTTCGGTGGAAAAAGCTGGTCGGTATTCTCCAGCTTAAACAGCTACGCGCCGGTCAGTAACGACCGGCGCGCAGTGCCTTCAGAGTTTTACCTCCGGCAAGCTGTATTACTTACTTACTTGCGCAGCCCCAGAGCTGCCTCGACCAGACCTGCAAACAGCGGGTGCGGGCGAGTCGGGCGGCTGGAGAGCTCAGGGTGAGCCTGCGTTGAAACGTAGTACGGGTGTACTTCCCTTGGCAGTTCAACGAACTCGACCAGGTTTCCATCTGGCGAGGTGCCAGCGAAGACCAGGCCAGCCTCTTCGAGCTGCGCGCGGTACGAGTTGTTGACCTCGTAGCGGTGGCGATGGCGCTCCGCAACCTCGGTCTTGCCGTAGGTCTCAGCCAGAACCGATCCCTCAAGCAGCTTTGCGTCGTACAGGCCCAAACGCATGGTGCCGCCCAGGTCGCCCTTGCCTTCAACGATGTCCAGCTGCTCTTCCATGGTCGCGATGACCGGGGTCGAGGTTTCAGGATCGAATTCGGTGGACGATGCATCGGTGAGGCCAGCCATGTTGCGGGCGTATTCGATGACCATCGACTGCAGTCCCAGGCACAGGCCCAGGGTTGGCAGCTTGTTTTCGCGAGCGAAGCGCAGCGCGCCCAGCTTGCCTTCCAGACCGCGGATGCCGAAGCCACCGGGGACGCAGATTGCCTCTGCACCCTCAAGCGCCTTGGCGGCCCCTGCTTCGGTAGCGCAGTCATCTGCTGGTACCCAGCGGATGTTGACCTTGGCGTTGTTTGCGAACCCGCCGGCACGCAGAGCTTCGGTGACCGACAGGTAGGCGTCGGGCAGATCGATGTACTTGCCCACCAAAGCTACGGTCAACTCGGTTGCGGGGTTGTGCACGACTTCGAGCAAGCGATCCCACGAAGCCCAGTCGACGTCGCGGAACTTCATCTCCAAGGTCTGGACGATGTAAGCGTCCAGGCCCTGGGAGTGGATGACCTTTGGGATGTCGTAGATGCTTGGAGCATCGGCGCAGTTGATCACTGCTTCGGTGTCCACATCGCAGGTACGGCCGAGCTTGGCGCGCATTTCTGCCGGGATTGGACGGTCCGAGCGGATTACCAGCGAATCTGGCTGGATACCGATCGAACGCAAAGCGGCAACGGAGTGCTGGGTAGGCTTGGTCTTCAGTTCATGGCTTGGGCCGATGAATGGAACCAGGGAAACGTGTACGAAGAATGCGTTCTTGCGGCCGATGTCCTGGCGGACCTGGCGTGCTGCTTCGAGGAATGGCTGGGATTCGATATCGCCGACGGTGCCACCGATTTCCGTGATGATCACGTCAGGTGCCGACTTGCCGGCCCCTGGTTCGGTTGCTGCCAAGCGCATACGACGCTTGATCTCATCGGTGATGTGAGGGATGACCTGAACGGTATCGCCGAGGTATTCACCGCGACGTTCGCGTTCCAGAACGGTCGAGTAGACCTGTCCGGTGGTCACGTTGGCGGTACCCGGAAGGTTCTCATCCAGGAAACGCTCATAGTGTCCGATATCCAGATCGGTTTCTGCGCCATCGTCAGTAACGAAGACTTCACCGTGCTGGAAGGGGTTCATAGTACCTGGATCGACGTTCAGGTACGGGTCGAGCTTCTGCATGGTCACTGAGAGACCACGAGCTCGAAGTAGATGTCCAAGGCTGGATGCCGTCAATCCCTTACCCAGGGAAGAGGCCACACCGCCGGTGACGAAGATATGCTTTGTCGTTTCAGACGACCGGGAATCACGAGTTGAATTACGCTGCACCACGGGATTTCATCCTATCACCATTCCAATATTTCGCATCCTCATAAGACTCTAGTGCACCTCCGGCCAATGCCCTAGCATTGCCGTAATTCAGGGGCTCACCAAGACTTTTAGGCTTTCGCCATTCTCTTGGAAGTGAGCGATGACACTAGGTTCTGCGCTTCTTCAAGCAACTCCTCAGCATGCGCCTGCGCCGTGCCGGATTCCTCTTGGCCGGCGAGCATGCGCGCAAGTTCCTTGACGCGGGCTTCCTGATCCAGGCTGATGACATCGCTGGCAGTGTAGCCAGCTCCCGCCTTCGACTTGGCATCTGAATTCTTGATCACACGAATGTGCCGATCCGCATAGGCGGCCACCTGGGGCAGGTGGGTCACGACGATGACCTGCACATGCTTTGCCAGCATCGCCAGGCGCTCTCCAATGGCCACCGCCGCTTTGCCACCCACGCCCTGGTCCACCTCGTCAAAGACGAAGGTCGGCACCGGGTCGACCGCCGCTAGGACGACTTCAATGGCCAGCATGACGCGGGAGAGCTCGCCGCCGCTGGCACCCTTGCCCAGCGGTCGCGGCGAGGCTCCGGCATGCGGGGCCAGCAGCATGGAAATCGCGTCCTGGCCGAAGGCACCTGGTTCTTCCAGTTCCTTCACCTCGATGACGAGCTTGGCATCCGGCATCGCCAGGGCCTTGAGCTCGGCTGAAACCTGCGCGGAGAGTTTCTTGGCAGCCTTGCGGCGCGCGTCGGAGAGGTCCGAGGCCAGCGAGGCCACCTTGTGCTCCAATTCAACGACTTCTGTTTCCAGCTCCTCGATGCGCGAGTCATCCCCACCGAGTTCTTCCAGACGGGTACGGGATTCGGCAGCCCAGGCGAGCACCTGATCAATGCTCGGTGCGTACTTGCGCATGAGCTTGCTCAAATCGGCACGGCGGGCTTCAATCTGCGCCAAGCGCTCCGGACCTTCCTCATCGAGGTCGGCAACGTAGGCGGCAAGATCACTGGAGAGTTCCGAGGCGAGAATGCCCAGTTCCGCTGCCCGCTCCGCGAAGGCGGCCAGCGCAGTATCATCGTCACTGGCCTGGGCCAGCACGCCGCGGGCGGTCTCCGCCAAGGTGGTAACGCCCGGGTTCTCGAAATCCTCGGAGTCGATGACGGCTTGCGCCTGCCGCCCGGCGGTGCGCAGGGACTCGACATTGCCCAGCTTCATGGATTGCTCGCGCAAGGCTTCGTCCTCGCCCGGCTGCGGATCCAGGGAATCGATCTCGTCCAGCGCCAGGCGCAAGTTTTCTGCTTCGCGAACACGGTTGCGCGATTCGGTTTTGAGCCCCGCCAGCTCCTTGGAAGCCGATCGCCACTGGCGGTAGGCTCGCTGGTAGTTGCTTAGCGTGCGCGACAGCGAGCTACCTGCAAAGCGGTCCAGGGCATCGCGTTGCGCCACCGGCTCTTTCAGGCGAATCTGGTCCGATTGGCCATGGACGGCCACCAGATCGTGCCCCAGTTCGGCTAGCAGGCCGACAGGGGCGCTGCGTCCGCCGATGGTGGCGCGTGAACGGCCTTGGGCCGAGAGCGAGCGGGAAAGCAGCAGTTCACTGTTCTCCCCCGCTGGTTCGATGAATGCGCCTGCCTGGCCTGCGGCATCGAGCACGTGGTGATCTGGCGGCAAGTGCACCACGGCTTCAGCAAGGGCGTGCTTGGCGCCGTTGCGCACCGCACCGGCATCGGCCCGGCGCCCGAGCAGCAGGGACAAGGCGGTGATCACCATGGTCTTGCCAGCGCCGGTTTCACCGGTGACTACCGTGAGTCCCGGACCAAGCGGAAGCGTGGCCTCGGTGATCACCCCAAGGTTGGATATCTGGATTTCCTGAATCAATGCCTGCTCCCGAATGTCGAGTTCAAGTCGTACCGTGCGCTTTTAGTATATGTGTTCTAACCCTATTTTTCGTAACTATGTTCGAGCGTGTGGAAAGTTTTTCTTCGAGGCCGCTATTCAGTCCTGGTCCTCGGGGCGTCCCACCATGGGAATGCCCGGTTCATCGCGGTAATGCGGATCGACGCTTTGCAGGCCTGGTCCGATCACCGGCAGTGCCGTAGTGGCCGGACGGCGCGCCTCTTCCTTCGCTGGTCCGCGCCAACCGGTAATGGGCAGCTCGAACTTGTTGACCAGGCGCTCGGAAAACGGCGTCGTGTTCAATCGCGCCATGTACACCGGGCGGTCGCTGCGCGTTACTTCCACACGGGCTCCCGGCGGCAGCTCGATGGTGCGCCGTCCATCGCACCAGAGCACGGCCCCGGCATCGGTGCGGGTCAGCATTTCGACGGCCATGATCGAATCCGGGGAAATGACCAGGGGCTTGGCGAACAGTGCGTGAGCGGAGATCGGCACCATGATCAGCGCCGCCACGTCCGGCCAGACCACCGGGCCGCCGGCGGAGAAGGAGTACGCGGTGGAACCGGTAGGCGTGGCCATCACGACACCATCGCAACCGAAGGTGGAGATCGGCCGGCCGTCGACCTCGATCACGACCTCGACCATGCGTTCGCGGTTGGCCTTTTCCACCGCGGCCTCGTTCAAGGCCCAGGTCTCGGCGAGGCAGACGTTGTCCAGCCACACCTTGACCTCCATGGTCATGCGTTCTTCCACGGTGTAGGTCTCATTGACCAGTGCTTCCACGGTGGAGGCCAGTTCGCTGCGTTCAGCTTCGGCGAGGAAACCCACATGCCCGAGGTTTACCCCCACCAGCGGCATCGGGGATTCCCGCACCAATTCCGCGGCACGCAACACGGAGCCATCGCCACCGAGCACCACGCCCATGTCGACGTCCTCGATCTGGCAATCCTCGCCGAGCACCTGCACCGAAGGCACAGCCGCGCCGATCGCTTCGGTCATCGCCAGCTGGTCCTTGCCGCGCATCACCGGGATAGCTCCGGCGGCGTTGAGCAGGGCGCAGGTTTCTATGGCCGCGGTGATCGCTTCTTGGCGTCCGGTATGGGTGAAAATCAGGATTCGGCGCAAGGCGGTCGGCCCCTCTCAGCATCGCGAGGTGCAAAATGACCGTGGTTATCGACCACGGCTAAAACACGTCACTACTAAGAATAGTCAACATCCTGCCCGATGCGTGGAACATCGGCAGGCTGTGGATCCTCTCCTGCGGCAAGCCAAAGGAAGAATTCGACATTGCCGTCCTGTCCCGGCAGCGGGCTGCGTGCCAGCCCGCGCAGGTGCAGTCCCGCGGCTTGCGCGCTGGCGACCACCGCTTCAACGGAGCTGCGGCGCAGGGCGGGATCGGTGACCACGCCGGTGCGGTTCAGGTGTTCGCGCCCGACCTCGAACTGCGGCTTGACCATCAGCAGCAGGAAGCCGCCGTCCTTGGCGGCCCCGGCCAAGGCGTCGATCACCAGGCGCAGCGAAATAAAGGACAAGTCGGCTACTACGAGGTCGACTGGTCCCCCAATATCTTCGGGGGCCAGATAGCGGACGTTCAGTCCTTCGTGGACCGTGACGCGGGGGTCTTCGCGCAGCTCGTCGACCAGCTGGCCATGGCCTACATCGGCTGCGACCACAGATTTCGCACCGCGGCGCAACAGCACGTCGGTGAAGCCGCCGGTCGAGGCACCGGCGTCCAGGCAGTGCAGGCCAGCGGGGTCAATAGTCGTAAAAGCATCTAGGGCTCCGGCGAGCTTATGCCCGGCACGGGAGACGTATTCTTCGCCTTCGCTGGGCACCAGCGCCAGCTCATCGGTGGCGGAAACCTTCTTGGCGGCCTTGGTGGCGGCCTGCCCGTTCAGCAGCACCCGCTGGGCATCGATCAGCTTGGCTGCTTCGGTGCGCGAGCGCGCCAGCCCACGGGTGACAAGTTCTTGATCCAGGCGATTCACGCGCCGTGCTCCGTACGATTCAGTTCTTGCTGCAGGCCGACGAGCAGTTGCTCATAGATTCCGGCATGCTCGGTAATGTCATGGTCGGCCAGGGAAGACAGCGCCTGCTCCACTGCTGCATCATCCAGCCCGCGAGGGCCAGGGCTCGGAAGAGGATTCTGCGGCTGCATGCTTAGCCCCGGATCTTGCGCAGGGCATCGAGCCCGCGTTCGGTAAACCGGATTTCCGGTTCTTCGTGCCCCGACTGGCGCGGATGGGCCAGCCACCAGGCATGGCAGGCGGCGCGCCAGGCATTCAGGTCCTGGTCGCTGCCCGAGACTTCGATCGCGCCGTTATCGACCTTGGCAACCGCGTCGCCGACCTGCACGCCGTAGCCCAGTACCTTGATGGTCGGATACGGCCGGTACAGATCAGCCATCGAATTGATGAGGTAGTTGGGGCGCTGCTCGACCGGCGCGCCCAGTGCTGTGCGCGGCGTGTCCACACCGGTCAGCACCAGCGCGGTGGAGAACCCGGCACGGAAGCCGCCAAGGATGTCGGTATCCAGGCGGTCGCCGACGACCAGCGGGCGCTGGGAATCCAGTCGGTCCGCGGCCCGAGCGAACAGGTAGGATTCGGGTTTGCCCGCCACGCGTGGTTCCACGCTCGTGGCCAGTTTCACCGCATTGACCAGCGATCCGTTGCCCGGGGCCAGGCCCTCGGCGCGCGGAATCGTCAGGTCGGTGTTGGTGGCAACCCATTGGGCACCGTGATTGATCGCGTAGCTGGCCTCGGCCAGGTTCTTCCACGAGATGTCCGGGTCGAACCCCTGGATCACCGCTACGGGTTCTTCCTTATGGGATTCGACGACTTCCAACCCGCGCACGGCAATGCATTCGCGCAGGTAGGGGGAACCCACCACCAAAACCTTGGATCCCGGATTCAATTCGCGGGCCAGCATCTCCGCACCGGCGTCGGCAGAACCGAAAACCTGCTCAGCGCTGGTTTTCACGCCCAGCTGGCGCAGGTGGGCCGCGACGGACATCGGCGAACGCCCAGCATTGTTGGTAATGAACGCCAAGGTGACATTCACTTCCGCGAGGGTGTTCAGCGACTCCACGGCGTCGTCAATGGCGTTCGGGCCAGCATAGACGACGCCGTCCAAGTCGGAGAGGACGGAATCAAATCCGGAAATCAGCATTCGGTGGTGGTTCCTACTACTTGAGGTATTTGGCTACTACGCCAAAGCTTACTTCGCCGATTCTTCTTCCACGTCAGCTTCGCCAGCTTCCGTGTCGGATTCGATGACTTCGTTCAGGTCATCTTCCTCGTCGATGCCGGTCTGCTCGGCTTCTGCCTCTTCTGCTTCTTCGGCCTCGGCTTCTGCATCTGCTTCTTCAGCCTCGGCGTCGGCATCTGCTTCTTCAGCTTCCGAAGGCTCGATCAGATCCTTGGCGCGTGGGGTTTCCTCTTCCTCATCCATCTCCGGAGCCAGGTCCATGATGAAGGATTCGGTTTCACGCTCGATGCCCAGGGCGCTTTCTGCAACCTCGACCTGAGCGTTCCAGCGCTTCGCGTCTTCTGCACGGCCGGCAGCCGACAGCAGATCAGCGTAGGCAGTGAACAAACGTGGGCTGAAGGAGAAGGCACGGTTGAAGTTCAGCTGTTCCAGCGACTCCAGCTCAGCCAGTGCCTTATCCAGCTTGCCCAAGTCACCATACGAACCGGCAGCAACCATCTGCATTTCAACCTTGACGGCGCTTTCCAGATTGGCGCATTCCTCGGACTGGGCGAGCTCGATTGCCTTCTCTGGGCGGCCCAGGCCACGCAGCGAGTCAGCGATCAATGGCAGGTTGTAGTCCGAACCGGAAATACGACGGTGGGTACGCAGTTCGCGCAGTGCATCGGCGTACTTGCCAGCGTGGTAGGCAGCGATGCCAACGGCCTCGCGAACCACCGCGACACGGCCGCCGCGGCGCGATGCTGCCAGGGTGTGCTCGTATGCCAGCTCTGGGTCGTCTTCCAGCAGGCGGCCAGCCATCACCAGGTGCTTTGCGACCCAGCTTGCCGAGCGCTCTTCGAGGTAACGCAGCTGGGCGCGTGCTACGCGGTCCAACTCCTTACCGGTAACATCCTCATCGATATCTGGGGACTGTTCACGATCGGCACGGTTCGAGATGCGAAGATCGCCAGGATTATGTGCGCGCGGTGCGTCACCGCGCTTATCAGCAAAGCGGTCTTCACGTGCTGGGTACTCACCCTTCGAGCGACGGTCGTCGGCACGCTTGAAGCCACCATCGCGGTTGTCATCACGCTTGAAGCCACCGCCACGGTTATCGTCACGCTTGAAGCCGCCACGATCGTCATTGCGGAAACCGCCACCGCGGTTGTCATCACGCTTGAAGCCACCGCCACGGTTGTCATCGCGACGCTCGCCGCGGAAACCACCACGGTCTTCATTGCGGAAACCGCCACCGCGGTTGTCATCACGCTTGAAGCCGCCACGGTCATCATTGCGGAAACCGCCACCGCGGTTGTCATCACGCTTGAAGCCGCCACCGCGGTTGTCATCACGCTTGAAGCCGCCACCGCGGTTGTCATCGCGACGCTCGCCACGGAAACCACCACGGTCATCATTGCGGAAGCCACCGCCACGGTTGTCATCGCGACGCTCGCCGCGGAAACCACCACGGTCATCATTGCGGAAACCGCCACCGCGGTTATCGTCACGCTTGAAGCCACCACCACGGTTGTCATCACGCTTGAAGCCACCACCACGGTTGTCGTCGCGCTTGAAGTCACCGCCGCGGTCAGCATTACGGTCACCGCGGAAGCCACCACGGTTATCGTCGGTGCGCTTGAAATCACTACGGTCGTCGCGACGCTTGAAGCCATCGCGGGAGTTGTTGCGGTTTGAATCTGAGTTCCGGAAGTCGCCTCGTCCGTTGTCGGAGTTACGGCGGAATTCGTTAGACATCTAATGTCCCCTTCAGCGGCTATCTCAATACCGCAACCTTCGTGTTTGCCTTTGCAAATCACTTCACTATTAACTATTCAGCATGCCCTCGAGGCATGTACATCTAAATTCAAGTCTACGGGAGGCACGAGTCATACCATAGGGAAACGGGTCCAATGTGGCAAGACACTCAGTGGCGGCCCTAAGGTTGTCCCCCCAGCCATCGACGCATGCGTAGCCGATCGAAGCCCCTTGATAGATTCAACTCTTCTAAAAGGGGTTAACGACAAAAAGGGCCTAGCATGAAACTGAACCCATAGGCTGTAGCAAGTCGATTACCAGGGGACGGGTTAAACAGGTGAGGCCCCGGCACCAAACGGTACCAGGGCCTCAAACCATCTACTCAAGTTAAGTCCGGCGGTGACC
>NZ_PCPZ01000006.1 GCF_002979865.1 Arthrobacter sp. MYb214 | reverse complement strand
TGTTGCCCCCTTAGCTCAGTGGTAGAGCGCGTTCTTGGTAAGAACGAGGTCGCCGGATCGATTCCGGCAGGGGGCTCGAAATAAGAGAGGCAATCTGGTTCCAGATTGCCTCTCTTTTCGTTTATCCCGCAGATGCCGTGTAGCCACTGCGAGCATGGCCCAAGGCGCACCCCAAGCTGCAGCACCGGCTATCGGCCGCGCCTTGCGCCCCGGATTCCAGGTGCCCCCGGCAAGAGTCTCCGGCCAATGAAAAGCATCCTGGCCCGCCACAGCCGGCCCTTCCCACTTCCTTGATGTCAGGCCCTGACCACTGGGTTTGCGTTTACTCCTCGCAAGCGTGCTAAGTTGTTCGCGACCACACGGGTGCCCTGGCAAGGGCTGAGATCGGGCTATCGCCGTCCGCGACCGTTGAACCTGTCCGGGTAATGCCGGCGAAGGAAGTGAGTTTCCCCAGTGGAACAAATTGAACAGCACCCTGCCCACACCCTTGCCTACCGTGAATCTGCGGGAATTTCTGTTCCCGTCACGCAGATCCAATTGGCAGACTCCCCCAATGGACAGCCCAACGAGCCGCTGGCGGTATATCGCACCAGCGGACCGGGAAGCGAGCCCACCCAAGGCCTGCAACCCTTCCGCGAGCGGTGGATCCTGGAACGCGGGGACGTGGAAACCTATGCAGGCCGCGAACGCAACCTGCACGACGACGGACGCTCAGCGGTCCGCCGCGGCACGGCCAGCGCGGAATGGGCCGGACGCTCAGCCCCGCCACTGCGGGCCGTTGGCGGAGCCCGCGTGACGCAGATGCACTATGCGCGTGCCGGGATCATCACCCCGGAAATGCGCTATGTGGCCCTGCGCGAGGAATGCGATGTCGAGCTGGTGCGCAGCGAGCTCGCGGCCGGGCGAGCCATCATCCCGGCGAACATCAACCACCCGGAATCCGAGCCGATGATCATCGGCAAGGCGTTCCTGGTCAAGATCAATGCGAATATCGGCAACTCGGCGGTGACCAGCTCCATCGCAGAAGAAGTCTCCAAGCTCCAGTGGGCGGCCAAATGGGGCGCGGACACGGTAATGGACCTGTCCACCGGAGATGACATCCACACCACCCGCGAGTGGATCATCCGCAACTCCCCGGTCCCCATCGGCACCGTGCCGATCTACCAGGCGTTGGAGAAGGTCAACGGCGAAGCCAACGAACTGACCTGGGAGATCTTCCGCGACACCGTCATCGAGCAGTGCGAGCAGGGCGTGGACTACATGACCATCCACGCCGGGGTGCTGCTGCGCTACATCCCGCTGACCGCCAACCGGGTCACCGGGATGGTCTCGCGTGGCGGGTCCATCATGGCCGGCTGGTGCTTGGCGCACCACCAGGAGAATTTCCTCTACACCCACTTCGATCAGCTGTGCGAGATCTTCGCGCAGTACGACGTGGCCTTCTCGCTGGGCGACGGGCTGCGCCCGGGCTCCATCGCAGATGCGAACGACGCCGCCCAGTTCGCCGAGCTGGACACCCTGGCCGAGCTGACCAAGCGCGCCTGGAAGTACGATGTGCAGGTGATGGTCGAAGGCCCGGGGCATATCCCGTTCCATCTGGTGCGCGAGAATGTGGAACGCCAGCAGCAGCTGTGCGACGGGGCGCCGTTCTATACCCTGGGCCCGCTGGTCACCGACATCGCCCCGGGCTACGACCACATCACCAGCGCCATTGGCGCCACGGAGATCGCACGGTACGGGACCGCGATGCTCTGCTACGTCACCCCCAAGGAGCATCTGGGACTGCCCAACCGGGATGATGTGAAGACCGGGGTGATCACCTACAAGATCGCTGCGCACGCCGCCGATCTGGCCAAGGGCCACCCGGGTGCCACAGCGCGGGATGATGCGCTGAGCAAGGCGCGCTTCGAATTCCGCTGGAATGACCAGTTCGCGTTGTCCCTTGACCCGGTCACCGCACAGGAATTCCATGATGAGACCTTGCCGGCCGAGCCGGCCAAGACCGCCCACTTCTGCTCCATGTGCGGGCCGAAGTTCTGCTCCATGCGCATCTCCCAGGATATCCGCGACGAGTACGGCTCGGCCGAGGCGCAAGCCGCATTGGCCGGGATGGCGCAGAAAAGCAAGCAGTTCCTGGAAAGCGGCGGCACGGTCTATCTCGGGGACGGGATCCCGGTGGGAACTCCTGCTCCGTAAATAGCCTGCGGCGCACGAAAAACGCCCTTGGGGCAAGCTTTCGGCTTGCCCCAAGGGCGTTATTCAATGCTGTTCAGCTGCGTGCGACAGGCTTAGTAGTCGCGACGTCCACCGCTGCGGCCCGAGTCGCTGAAGCGATCCTTGCCGCCGCGTCCGCCGCCGCCGAAGCCGCCACGGCCGCCGCCGCGTCCGCCACCGAAACCGCCACGGCCGCCACTGCGTCCGCCGCCGAAGCCACCACCACGGCCGCCACGGAAGCCACCGCGGTCGCCTTCGTCGTCACGGCGCGGGCTGCGGCCATTGTCGAGCTCGAGCTCGATGGCTTCGCCGCCGATGCGGGTCTTGGACAGTGCACGCCACTGGTCCTTGCTCAGCTCTGCTGGCAACTCGACCAGGGTGTGGTCCGAACGGATCTCGATGCCGCCGATTTCCGAAGAATCGAAGCCACCCTCGTTGGCCAGTGCGCCAACGATCGAGCCCGGCTGCACGCGGTTGCGTCGGCCTACGGCCAGACGGTACATGGCGTTGCCTTCGGCAGCGGTCTTGCGGGCACGTGGACCGCGATCGCCACGGTCACCGCGTTCGCTACGCTCGCCGCGCTCTGGGCGATCCATGCGTGCCTTCTTCGAAGGGGACATGACTGGTTCGGTCATCAGCAGCGGGCGGCCGCCCTGGGCCATCAGAGCCAGTGCAGCTGCAATTTCCAGCTGGTCCAGGTCTTCGTGCTCGGAAGCGAACTTCTCCACGATTTCGCGGAAGGTGGTCAGGTCCTGGCCGCTGATGGTCTTGTCGATGCGATCGGTGAACTTCTGGATACGACGGTCATTGACCGAATCCAGCGAAGGCAGCTGCATCTGGGTCACCGGCTGGCGGGTAGCCTTCTCGATGGCACGCAGCAAGTACTTCTCGCGCGGGGTCATGAACAGGATCGCGTCGCCCGAGCGGCCGGCACGGCCGGTACGGCCAATGCGGTGCACGTAGGACTCGGTGTCATGCGGGATGTCGAAGTTGATAACGTGCGAAATACGCTCAACGTCCAAGCCACGAGCTGCCACGTCGGTAGCAACCAGGATATCGATCTTGCCCGAGCGCAGGTTTTCCACGGTGCGCTCACGCTGCTGCTGAGGGATGTCGCCGTTGATGGCAGCCGCGGTGAAGCCGCGGGCCTTCAGCTTGTCGGCCAGGTCCTCGGTAGCCATCTTGGTGCGGACGAAGGTGATAACGCCTTCGAACGACTCGGATTCCAGGATGCGGGTCATGGCGTCCAGCTTGTGGGCGCCCATGACCTGCAGGTAGCGCTGTGTGATGTTGGTGCCGGTGGACTGCTTGGACTTCACGGCAACTTCCTGCGGGTTGCGCAGGTATTCCGAAGCGATGCGGCGGATGGTGCGTGGCATGGTTGCCGAGAACAGGGCAACCTGCTTGTCCTCCGGGGTAGCTTCCAAGATCTTGTCGACCTCTTCGGCGAAGCCCATGCGCAGCATTTCGTCGGCCTCATCAAGGACAACGTACTGCAGGTTCGACAGGTCCAAGGAACCCTTGTTGATGTGGTCGATAACGCGACCTGGGGTACCAACGACTACCTGGGCGCCACGGCGCAAGCCGTTGAGCTGCGGGCCGTATGGCGAGCCGCCGTACACTGGCAGAACGGTGAAGTTCGGCAGGTACTTGGCGTAGGAAGTGAAGGCTTCGGCGACCTGGAGGGCCAGCTCGCGGGTTGGAGCCAGAACCAGGATCTGCGGGGTCTTGGCTGGACCATTGGTGTCAGCCAGCTCTGCCATGCGGGACAGGGCAGGAAGCGCGAAAGCAGCGGTCTTGCCGGTACCGGTCTGGGCCAGGCCGACAACGTCGCGGCCTTCGAGAAGCAGTGGAATGGTCGCTGCCTGGATCGGCGATGGCTTTTCGTAGCCAAGGTCGGCAAGCGATGCAAGCACGCGGGCATCCAGGCCAAGTTCGGAGAAGAGCACGGTTGGCTCTTCCGGGGTCTGGTTGTCGTCGGTGTTTACGGGCATGTCAGAAGACACGAAGAATTACCTCATTCGTTAGGGGATAGGCCTTGGCCGTCCCCAAAGAAACGACGTATAGGCTGCACAGTCAGATACAAGTCACGCTCATCAAGCGCTCCCCTATGACATAAAGACCCGCACACACTTTGCGGAAAATACAACACGAGAAGGCTCCGGCCTCAAAAATTGGGCTGGATGCGAGAGGGATACCCTGATGTTCGCGAACACTTAATGCTAGCTTGAACAGGCCACTATTGTCAGTGTCGAGAGCGTGTGAGATCGGGCACCGCACCAAAGCACGTAGGGTTGAGAACGTGAAGAAACCACTTTTTCCGCGACGTCCAGATGAGCCCACCCCAGGCGGATTGTTCATCGCCCAAATGCTATGGCTCCTAGCCGGAGTGCTTTTTCTCGGCTTCGGAGGCTTCCTGGCTTACGAGCATATCCAGGATTCCGCGCTGGATTTCGGAGCCATTGCGCTGATGATCTTTTTCGCCGCTGCCGGCCTTGCCTGCTGTGTGCTGGGTTACCGCTTATTCACCGGGGACCGGGCCGCGCGCGCCCAGCTGTCCTGGTTGGGCCTGATTACCGCGCTGCCGCTGTTGCTGCGATTCGGCCGCTATTCGCTGTTGGCGGCCATCATCATGTTCAGCGTGGCCTTGATGTGGATGCCAGCGAGCAACAAGTATTTCAAGATCGTGGATCCCAAACCGGCCAAGCGCCGCCGGTAGCCGATCCGGAACTTCGTTCAAAGCACCAAGGACCTGGGTTCCGTTGCCCTTTGCGGGCAGCGGAACCCAGGTCCTTTGCGCTTGGTTCTTACAGGTTGGCGAAGGCCTTATCCAGGTCTTCAATCAAATCCGCAGGGTCCTCGATGCCAACGGACAGGCGCAACAGGTTCACCGGAACTGCCAGCTCGGTACCCTTCACTGAAGCGTGGGTCATCTCCGACGGGTAGTTCATCAGCGATTCAATGCCGCCCAGGGATTCTGCCAGGGTGAATAGCTTGGTGCTCTCGGCAATCTTGCGGGCCGCTGATTCTCCGCCGGTGAACTGGACGGACACCATGCCGCCGAAGCCGGACATCTGCTTCTTGGCAATCTCGTGGCCCGGGTGGTCTTCGAAGCCCGGGTAGAGCACGCGCTCGACTTCGCTGCGCTCACGCAGCCACCCGGCAACCTGTGCGGCGTTCTCCGAGTGGGCGCGCATGCGAACGCCCAGGGTCTTCAGGCCGCGGGTGGTCAAGAAGGCGTCCATCGGGCCCGAGACGGCGCCCACAGCGAACTGGATGAAGCCGATCTTTTCTGCCAGCTGCGCATCCTTGACGATCACCGCACCGCCCACCACATCGGAGTGGCCGCCGATGTACTTGGTGGTCGAGTGGACCACGATGTCAGCACCCAGGGTCAGCGGCTGCTGCAGGAATGGGCTGGCGAAGGTGTTGTCCACGACCAGCAATGCGCCGGCAGCATGGGCGATTTCAGCGACCTTGGCGATGTCGGTGATGGTCATCATCGGGTTCGAAGGGGTCTCAACCCACACCAGCTTGGCCTTGTTCTTTTCGATAGCGGCAGCCAGCGCTGCTTCATCAGCCATGTTCACCGGGGTGTTGCCGATGCCCCAGTCGCCCAGCACGCGGTCAATCAGGCGGAAGGTTCCACCGTAGGCGTCGTTGCCCAGCACAATGTGATCGCCCGGACGCAGGATCGCACGGATCAGCGAATCCTCGGCGGCCAGGCCGGAGCTGAAGGAGAAGGCGTGGGTGCCGAATTCTGCGCCGGCCAGCTGCGCCTGCAGCGCGTCGCGGGTCGGGTTGGTGCCGCGGCCGTACTCGTATCCGTTGCGCAGGCCGCCAATGCCGTCCTGCGCGTAGGTCGAGGAGAAGTGCAGCGGCGGAACTACCGCGCCGGTGACCGGTTCGAATTCCTGGCCCGCATGGACAAAGCGGGTGTTTGCTCCCTGATGGTTTTCAGTCATCGATATCAATCCTTTGAGGTGTTGTCTCTAGCGGGTGGAGTAGGCCAAGAGATCGGCTGCGGTAGCCGCGGCGATCACTTCGCCGCCCTTGGTCAGCAGTACGGCCGGGTGGCTCTTGAGCAGTTCCTGTGCATGTTCCGGGGTGTCTGCGGTGCCGATGAATGGCTTGGCCAAGTCGCCCAGGTCTGCCAGCGTACTGGTTGGTTCTGCGCCAGCCAGCAGTGCGTCGGTAATGTCCCCCGCGCCAATGACACCGCGGATCTCGCCGATACGCGCTGGCAGCGGCGAAGTGGACACGACCAGTGCGTCATCGCCCTGCTCGCGCAGTGCCTTGGCCGCTTCGGCCAGGGTTGTATCCAAAGCCACCGTGGTGGTGCCCTGCTTGGCAAGTGCCGCGCCGATGAAGTCCAAGGCGGAGTATTCATCGGTGGTGAAGCCCTGGTCCAGCATCCACTGGTCGTTGAAGATCTTGGCCAGGTAGCCGCGGCCGCCATCCGGGGCGATCACGACAACTATGTCGTCTTCGCCCAGGTCCTTGGCTGCACGCAGCGCGGCGACCACTGCCATGCCCGAAGAACCGCCCAGCAGCAGGCCTTCTTCCTTGGCCAACCGGCGGGTCATTTCAAAAGCCTCAGCGTCGGTGACTGGTTCCACGGCATCCGGCACGGATGGGTCGTAGTTCCCTGGCCACATATCTTCACCGACGCCCTCGACGAAGTATGGGCGTCCGGTGCCACCTGAGTAGACCGAGCCATCCGGGTCAGCGGCAATGATCTTGACCGGGCCCGAGGCGCGGCCGGCGGAAACCTGCTTGAGGTAGCGTCCGGTGCCGGTGATGGTGCCGCCGGTTCCTGCGCTGATGACCGCATGGGTCAGCTTGCCGTCGGTGTCGTTCCAGATTTCCGGTCCGGTGGTTTCGAAGTGGCTGTCAGGTGCTGCCGGGTTGGAGAACTGGTCGGGCTTGTAGGCGCCGTCGATCTCGGTAACCAGGCGGTCCGATACGCCGTAGTAGGACTGAGGGGAATCCGGGGCCACCGCGGTTGGGGTGACTACTACCTTGGCACCGTAGGCGCGCAGTACGTCGCGCTTTTCCTCGCCGACCTTATCCGGGGTGACGAAGATGGTGTTGTAGCCCTTGAGCTGGCCCACCATGGCCAAGCCGACACCGGTGTTGCCGCTGGTTGGTTCCACGATGGTTCCGCCGGGCTTGAGCTGGCCGGATTCTTCGGCGCGCTCGACCATCTTCAATGCGATGCGGTCCTTGATGGAACCACCCGGATTCAAGTATTCAAGCTTCACCAATACAGTGGCTTTGATCCCCTCGGTGACTCGATTGAGCTTCACCAAAGGGGTATTGCCGATCAGATCTAGGACTGTGGACGCATACTTCATGTCAAGAACTTTACCGGCGGTTGTCATACATGTCGTTCCGGCACGTAGCGAAACGTCACGCAGTGGACGGGCACTTTTCATCAGTGCTAGGCAAGCCTGCCGCAAGCTACTGCAGGCACGAGGCTATAGGATGCGATTCATGGAGAAGCCGTTGAGCGCCGATTACGATCCGCACCGCCCCGTGTCCTTGCTCAAGACTTTGGGAATCCTGCGCCGGGGACTGGGAGATCCGACCATCCGCCTGTCCCAGAGCGCTGCATGGCTGGCCTTTGGAACACCGTTCGGAGATGCCACGCTGCAAATCAGCAAGCCCGCGCCCACCGCCCCGGCAACGTTTCGAGCATGGGGTCCCGGAGCCCACTGGGCCATCGGCTCAGCTCCGAACCTTCTAGGGGCGCTCGATGACTGGAGCGATTTCGACGCGAGGATCAAAGAAGGAAAGTTCCCGGAAATCATCGCGCGCACCCGCTCGTTGCATCCGGACTTCGTTCTGCCCAGTACCGGCAGGATCTTCGAGCACGCCGCCGGGGCGATCCTGGAACAACGCGTGACCGGGATTGAAGCGAATTATGCCTGGCGCTGGCTGATCCGCCACCTGGGACAGCGGGCTCCGGGTCCGGCTCCCGAGGGCCTGATGATTTTCCCCGGACCGCAAAAGCTTGCCTCGATGAGGCGCTGGGACTGGCAAAAGGCGCGCGTTGAAGGACAGCGGGCTAACACCATGGCACGCCTGCTGCAGGTTGCCGGCAGTTTGCAGTGGTGGGCAGAGAAGCCAATGGACCATGCACGGCCCACCGCCAAGGCTCCGGGCACCTTGGAAGCCGCCTTGGGTTCGGTGCCGGGCATTGGTCCCTGGACAATTGCCGAAACCCTGCAGCGCTCCCACGGATCCAGTGACCATATTTCGGTGGGAGATTTCCATCTGGCTGATTTCGTGGGCCAGGTGCTTACCGGTTGCCGAATCAGCGATGGGCAGATGCTGGAGCTATTGGCGCCATACGCCCCGCACCGTCAACGCGTAGTGCGCTTGCTGGTGCTTTCGGGGCAGAAAAAACAAAGCTTCGGGCCCCGTTACGCACCGCTGGATCACCGGCGGAGGTAAGGAGCCCGAAGCCTCTAATGGTTCTTAGGAATCAGCCTGCGCGGCTTCCTCGGCGATCTGCTTGTGCACTTCGCTCATGTCAATGCCCTTGACCGCGGTGACGAGATCTTCGAGCTGGGTCTGGTTCAACGCACCAGCCTGCGAGAACACGAGGACCTGTTCGCGGAACGCCATGATGGTAGGAATCGAGGTCACGTTAGCTGCACGTGCCAGGCCCTGCTCAGCTTCGGTATCCACCTTGGCAAAAACGACGTCGCTGAACTTGTCCGAGGTCTGGTCGTAAACCGGTGCAAACTGCTTGCACGGCCCGCACCAGTCAGCCCAGAAGTCCACGAGGACGATGTCGTTGTCTTCAATCAACTTCGCGAAGTCGTCTTCGCTCACATTTTTCGTTGCCATGGTTATACGGTAGCCGATCCTTATTTGAAATACGTAGAAAGGTGATCTTGTTCGGAACCGGGAATAGGAAAGATCCGGGTTGCCGTGCATTCCTTCCGCATGCAAAAAACTCCCGGATCCTGGGATCCGGGAGTTATTTTGTGGCAGATACTGGATTCGAACCAGTGAAGGCGTTGCCAGCTGATTTACAGTCAGCCCCCTTTGGCCACTCGGGTAATCTGCCGAGTACGTTCGCTTCAAGAACATTTGCTCTTGTCGGAACGAGAAATAACTCTACAGGAGTTTTTCGATGTTGTGAAATCGAGAGGGGCATTTTTGCTGTAAGCCTGATCACACCCCAAATCCAGGGGGTAAAACCGGTAGGCTATGAAGCGAATCAGACCCGTTTCAACTAGGAGTATTCACATGGCTAGTGATTCCACATTCGACGTCGTAAGCAAGGTTGATAGCCAGGAAGTCGCCAACGCGATGAACCAGGCCCAGAAGGAAATTGCCCAGCGCTACGACTTCAAGGGCGTTGGCGCTGAAGTTGATTTCAGCGGCGAGAAGATCCTGATGAAGGCCAACTCGGAAGAGCGCGTCAACGCAGTACTGGATGTTTTCCAGTCCAAGCTGGTCAAGCGCGGCATTTCCCTAAAGTCTTTGGATGCCGGCGAGCCATTTGCATCCGGCAAGGAATACCGCATCGAGGCAAGCATCAAGGAGGGCATTGCCCAGGATGTCGCCAAGAAGATCAACAAGCTGATTCGCGATGAGGCGCCTAAGGGCATCAAGTCAACCATTCAGGGTGACGAGCTGCGCGTCTCTTCCAAGTCCCGCGATGACCTGCAGGCCACCATGGCTCTGCTGCGCGACTTCGAAGAAGCGGATCTGCAGTTCGTGAACTTCCGCTAGGACTGACCCAGCGTTAGAAATCGCGTGATACACAGCGAGGGCTGTTTCCCATTCATCATGGGAAGCAGCCCTCGCTGCTATTCTGCGCACCACTGGAGCATGGACCCGGGAAGGATCAGCGCTCATCCTCGTCGCGTTTCTGCTTCTTCAGCCACTTTGCTTCTTCGCGTAGTACTGTTCACGAGTCCTTTCCCTGGCCCGCCGCTTGATATCAGCAACATCATCAGCGAAGTGGTCCTTGGTCATGGCTTTGAATTCATGGAACTTCGCGGCCATTTCTTCCGGCGAAGGGCCCGGCACCCATGGTTTGATCCAGAGGATCTCAGCGGCGTTGCATGCGGCAACGAGCACTGTCACAAAACTGCTGTCACGCAATGAGCTGGTAACCGCATAGGACGCAGCAAAGCTGACCATGATGGACACCACGAATGGAAGGACGACGTACAGCACTCCCCCGGGGTTGGGACGGCGTTCTTTCAGGACAATCGGTCGAACGATGATGGCGCCGAGGATTTCCGAGAGGAGATACGAGATCGCCAGCGCGATAGCGAATGTGCCGAAAGCAGTGTCGAGGGCAATCCATGATGAGCAAATCCAGGCCACAAGCAGGCAAGCCAATCCTTTGACCGTTCCGGTGGCCAGTTGACCGGCTATGGCATCCCCAAGCCTGGGCAGAAGTGCCGCGTCGTCGTCTCGCATCCTTGCTCCTTGCTCCTTGCTCCATCATCAGACGGCAGAGAGTCTTCTCTTCGGTGCCGCTACGATCAGCCTATCTTTGCTTGACTAGGACAGACAAAGATCTTCGCCTCATCCTTTAGTAGGAGGGTAGATAACTAACAGTTCAACGGGAAAGGCCCGAAACAAGCTAAAGGCCGCATCTCCATATGAGATGCGGCCTTAAGCCCAGGAGCTGCTTGGCACTTAGTACCCGCGTCCGCCAGCCATCGCTTCAAGCCGTGCGATGCGATCCTCCATTGGCGGGTGGGTGGAGAACATGCGCTTGAGGCGCGAGCCGAATGGATTGGCGATCATCAAGTGCGAACTGTTGACCAGCTTCTGGTCATTGGAAGCCAGCGGAGCCTGCGTAATCCCCGATTCCAGTTTCCGAAGCGCGCTCGCCAACGCCAGCGGATCATTGGTCAGCTTGGCTCCGTCCTCGTCTGCATCATATTCGCGGGTGCGGCTCACGGCCATCTGGATGATCGACGCTGCCAGTGGCGCCAGCAGGGAAAGGGCAATCAAGGCGATCGGATTCACCCCGCGGTTGTCATTGCTGTTGCCGCCGCCGAAGAACATCAGGAACTGGGCAACGGAGGTGATAACGCCCGCAACCGCGGCGGCGACCGAAGAAGTGAGGATGTCCCGGTTGTAGACATGCATCAGCTCGTGGCCCAGCACCCCGCGCAATTCGCGTTCGTTCAGCAACTGCAGGATGCCTTCGGTGCAGCACACCGCCGAATTCTGCGGGTTGCGGCCGGTGGCAAAGGCGTTGGGCGAAGTGGTTGGCGAAACGTACAGTCGCGGCATCGGCTGCTGCGCGTTCATCGACAGCTCACGCACGATTCGGTACATCCCCGGCTGTTCCGCTTCACTGACCGGGTAGGCATGCATCGAGCGCAGAGCCAGCTTGTCGCTATTCCAATAGCTGTAGGCGGTAGTTCCGAGGCCGATCAAGGCAAATATCCAGATGAACATTGAACGGCCGGTGCCCGCAGATATCAGCGAGCCAATGGCCAGCAGCAGGGCAAACATTCCGCCCATCAAAAAGGCGGTTTTGAGTCCGTTGTTATGTCCATGCACGGCGATGCACTCCCTCAATGAAGCAAACCAAGTTGGTGTTCTCTAGTCTAGTCAACGACTGGAATTCTATTTATGTTCCGGTGAAAATATCACAGTGCCGCGTGCAATGGCAGGCACCGCCGGCCCTGGGGAATATCCAGACGGCGGGAACGTTGTAGTTTTAAGATGCGGTTCCACAACTTGTTTCCCGGTGGGCCGCTCCCTTGATCCATTTTGTTTCTGAAAGTGTGCGCCCTGCATGTCCGTAAGTACCGCTAAACCGATCCGTTCAGAACATAGCTACGGACTGATCCAAGGCACCGCCGCGTACCTGATTTGGGGCATGCTCCCGGCTTACTTCCTATTGCTGCCTGACATCTCGGCCTTCGAATTCGTTGGCGTTCGCGTGATCTTCTCGCTGGTTTTCTGCCTGCTGCTGCTGGCGTTCACGCGCCAGGTCAAGCAGTTCCTTGCGATGTTCAAGGATTCCAAGACCATCTGGCAGTTGGGACTGGCTAGTGTTCTGATTGCAGCTAACTGGACTCTCTATGCACTGGCGGTCTTGACCGGACATGTGCTGGAAGCCTCGCTGGGCTACTTCATCAACCCAATTGTGGCAATCCTTCTGGGTGTCGTCGTCCTGAAAGAAAAATTGCGTCGGCTGCAATGGATCGCTGTTGCCATAGCCACCGTTGCTGTACTTGTCTTGACGATCGGCTTGGGACAGGTCCCTTGGATTTCCCTCGGCTTGGCTTTCTCCTTTGGCTTCTATGGCCTGGTGAAGAACAAAGTGGGCCAAAGCGGAACTGCGCTGGGGTCCTTGACCATTGAAACCGTCTGGCTGACCCCGTTGGCCATCGGCTATCTGGTTTGGCTGGCCGTTGACGGGAAGTCTGCGCTGTTCTCGGCTGATGTTCCTGGCCTCTCGCTTTTGGCAGCGAGCGGCATCATCACCGCCGTTCCGCTCTTGCTCTTCGGGGGCGCGGCTCGCCGCCTGCCTTTGAGCACCTTGGGCTCATTGCAATTCCTCGCCCCGCTCTTGCAGTTCATCCTAGGCCTGCTGGTCTTTGGCGAGCACATGCCATTCGAACGCTGGGTTGGTTTCGCCTTGGTATGGGTTGCGGTGCTCTTCGTGCTCGTGGACATGATGCGAACTCCACGCATTGGCTCCATGCCGGAACCGAAAAAGTTGGTCTGAACGCCCGGTTGCACTCACCGCCGATACGGCGAATGCCTCGAATCTCCCGTGGGAGGTTCGAGGCATTCGCCGTTTAGGAGCAGTTTTGAGCTACTTAGGCGACAGCCTTGCGGATCGCATCTTCCAATACGTTGAATGCATCTTCGAGCAGCTCGTCGCCGATCACCAGCGGAGGCAAGAGGCGAACCACGTTGCCGTAGGTGCCGCAGGTGAGGATCAAGACGCCCTGGGCCAGGCATTCGGCTGCGATGGCCTTGGTCAGCTCGGCGTCCGGCTCCTTGCCACCAGCCTTGACGAATTCCATTGCGACCATGCCGCCACGGCCACGGATGTCGCCCAGTTCCTTGATGTCCTTCTGCAGCGCACCGAAGCGGGTGAAGAACTTCTCTTCGATCTCGCGGGCGCGGCCCGCCAAGTCCTGCTCTTCCATGAACTTGATGGATTCCAGAGCCGCGGCCACAGCAACCGGGTTGCCGCCGTAGGTGCCGCCCAGGCCGCCACCGTGCACCGAATCCAGCAGTTCGGCACGGCCGATAATGCCAGACAGCGGCATGCCGCCGGCGATGCCCTTGGCCAGGGTGATGATGTCAGGCTCAATGCCTTCGATGTCCGAGGCGAACCAGGCACCGGAGCGTGCGAAGCCTGCCTGGACTTCGTCGGCAACGAAGACAATGCCGTTTTCCTTGGCCCATTCGGCGATGCGCGGCAGGAAGCCGGTGGCCGGAACGATGAAGCCGCCCTCGCCCTGGATCGGCTCGATGATGATCGCAGCGATCTGGTCGCCGCCGATCTGCTTTTCCATGGCCAGGATCGCGCGCTCGGCTGCTTCCTTGCCGGAGATGTTCGGGTTCTCTTCGCGGTATGGGTAGCTCATTGGCATGCGGTAGATCTCCGGTGCCAGTGGGCCGAAGCCGCGCTTGTATGGGGCGGCCTTGGCGGTCAAGCCCATGGTGAGGTTGGTGCGGCCATGGTAGGCGTGGTCGAAGGCGACTACTGCCTGGCGGCCGGTGGCAATGCGGGCTACCTTGATGGCGTTCTCTACCGCTTCGGCACCGGAGTTGAAGAAGACTGCACGCTTCTCGAAGTTGCCCGGAGTGATGGCAGCCAGCTTCTCGGCTAGCTCGATGTAGTTCTCGTACGGAGCGACCATGAAGCAGGTGTGGGTGAAGCGCGCGGCCTGTTCGGCGACGGCTTTGGCTACTGCCTGATTCGAGGCGCCAATGGTCGTTACGGCGATGCCGGAGCCCAGGTCAATCAGCTGGTTGCCATCGACATCGACAATGATGCCGCCATCAACCTCTGCCGCGTACACCGGCAGGCTGGAAGCTACGCCGGCAGCAACTGCTTTGGCTCGACGTGCGGTCAGTTCCTGCGACTTCGGGCCGGGGAACGGACCATTGATCTTGCGCTTCTGGTCAATGCGGTAGGTAACGTCCATGTGATTGTCCTTCCATAACTTATTCGTGAGCTCACTGGCCCTGTTGTCTCTATAACTAGAGAGTATTCTCCCGGCTGCCCGGCCACTACGCGGATCGGCACAACACATTTCGTGTCGCATAGTGCATCTGCACAGGAAAAGGCCTCTTCATTCCAAGCCGGGGCTTGAAACGAAGAGGCCTTCGATCCAGATGCTGCTTGCAGGTTCTAGTTGCCTGCCGAGCCAGCTGGCTCGATCACATCGTCGTCGTGCTTTTCAGGGTGGCGGTTCAGGCTGATCAACGAGATCGCCAGGCCGCCCCAGATGGTGAGCATGGAAATAATCATGAAGACAATCGCGATAGCGCTCATGGCTAGTATTCCTTTCCGGAAGCTTCAGGAACTTCTTCCGCCTCGACATTCGCACGATGCTGGTCGAATTCGGGATCATCGATCTTCGAGTTCTTGCTCCATGGAACCAGCGACAGCAGGACTGCGCCAACAATCAGCGCTCCAGCCATGCCCCAACCGAAGACACCGTTGAACCAAACCGGGTAACCGCTGTAGGACTCAGCCATCTTGCTCTGGATTTCATTGATCAGCATGTAGCCCAAAGCTGCTGGGCCGATGCCGCCAACCAGGACCTTCCAACCGGTACCCAGCTTGATGGAACTGTGGCGGTTCAGGTGCTTGGCCAGCTTAGGCAGCATGCCCAGGCCTGCACCGAAGACGATCACCATGACCAAAGCACAGGCCAGGATGCCGAATTGGTTCACGAAAGCGTCCATGGTGTCCAGCAGATACAGGCCCGTGGTGGTCGGGAACAGCACCAGCGAAACCAGGGCCACAGGAATTCCCACGACCAGGGTCGCCGGAACACGCTTCCAGCCCAGCTTGTCCTGGAAAGCTGCCACGATAACTTCAAGGATGGAAATCAGCGATGTCAGGCCAGCGAAGACCAGCGAACCGAAGAACAGCACACCGATTAGCGCGCCCAGGGGCGCCTCGGAAACGATGGTCGGGAAGGCAATGAAGGCCAGGCCGATGCCGGAGGTGGCAACTTCGTCCACAGAGCTGCCGGCGTTGTAGGCCATGAAGCCAAGCGCCGCGAACACGCCGATACCTGCAAGCAGTTCGAAGCTTGAGTTGGCAAAGGCAACAACGTAGCCCGAACCGGTCAGATCGCTCTTGCGCTTCATGTACGACGAGTACGTCACCATGATGCCGAAAGCCACGGACAGCGAGAAGAAGATGTGCCCGAAGGCCGCAGCCCACACCGCAGGGTTTGACAGTGCCGCGAAGTCAGGGGTGAAGAATGCGTTCAGGCCATCGATAGCTCCCGGCAGGAAGACCGACTGGACTACCAGAATCAGGAACATGACGATAAGCAGCGGCATGAAGACGGCGTTTGCCCGGGAAATACCCTTGTTCACACCGGCGACCATGATCACGATGGTCACCAGCCAAACGAAGAACATCGGGATGAAGATGTTGCCGACGAAGTCGAAGCCGACGTTGACGTTTTCCGAGACCTTGAGGAAGTCGTTCATGAAGAACCCGGCGGCGCCGTCGGCGTTCTTGTCCCAAGCCTTGGTGATGGAGAACCAGCAGTACATGGCCGCCCACGCAATGATGGCCGCGTAGTAGATGGCGATGATGAAGCAGATCAGTACCTGCCACCAGCCCAGGACCTCGGCCTTGCGGTTGGCCCGGCGGTACGCCAGCGGAGCAGAGCCGCGGTAGCGGTGGCCGATGGAGTAGTCGAGGAACAGCAACGGAATACCGGCGCAGAGAATTGCGACCAGGTATGGGATCAAGAATGCGCCGCCGCCGTTTTCGTAGGCGACGTAAGGGAAACGCCAGATGTTTCCCAGACCAACGGCCGAACCAATCGCTGAAAGGATGAACAACTTTCGGGAGCTGAAAGTCTCACGCTTCTCGGTTGCGAGTGGAGCGCCCTGTGATGAAGATGGAGTGCTCATGTGTCTAAGCTACTGCAAAATTTTCACATTGTGGTCATTTTTCGAGGTCGCGTGTCCATATTTTGAGCAATTTGCTGAATCGGGAACTTTTCGCGATCCATCTAGAATGGCTATATGGCAATTAGTTTACGCGGTCTTCTGGAACATGACGAGCTCGACCTTCGACCGCTGACTGAACACACTCATCGCGATGGCATGGTCATCACCTGGGGTGCGGTGACCGAGCTGCTTGACCCGTCGCAGTTCCTCACCGGGCGAGAAATTGTGTTGACCACCGGCGTGCGCCAGAAGACCAAGGCCGCACAGCGGCAGTTCGTCAAGGTCCTTGCGGCCAACGATGCCGTAGCTCTGGGTTTCGGCACAGGCCTGGAACACGCTTCAGTACCGCAAGCGACGGTTGAAGCCGCCCGCGAAGTAGGGCTTCCTGTCTTCGAGGTGCCCTATCAGATACCCTTTGCCGCAATTACCCGGCTGATCGCCGAAGCACTGAATTCCGACCATCTCAAGCGTGTTGAAAGTCTGTTGAAATCCCACCAGATGCTGGCCCAGACGCTGCTTTCCTCGGATCTGGACAGCATGCTCGAGGAACTCGAGCGAATGCTCGGCACCCAGGTAGCGCTGACCCTGCACGGCGAAGTGATCAGCGGGGACTATGACCCTGCACGTTCCTGGAATGAGCGCCCAGTGGCCACGGGCCTGCGTGATAAGTGCACCCTGCATATTGCAGAACCCTATGTCCACCATCCAGTAGTCGATTACGCGCAGTCGCTGATCGGGCTGGAACTGGCCAATAAATCCCGCCTGCGCGCCTCGCAGCGCCATGCCAACGGCCAGGTGCTCGAGGACCTCGCCACTGGCGCCCTGGTTGGCGCCGATGCCGCTGGCCGCCTTGGGGCACTTGGCTTGAATACCCAGCGTGAGCACTCGGTCATCCTGGTGCAGGCTCCATCACAGGTCGAGCGTTTGCAAACTCTGCCACTGCCCGCAGATCTGTCCTCGCAGGTCTCAGCCATCATAGATGGCCGCTTGGCGATCATTGTCGCGCACAGCAAGCTGCAGCTGTCCATCAAGCACCTCGATGAGTATCTGCTCGCGGCCGGCCTTCCGGCTCGGGTGGGCTACGGCGGGCGCTACTCGAATACCACCGGCATCCGCTGGAGCTACTTCGAGGCCCTGGAGTCCCTGCGCCACGGAGAGCGGGTCAACGAACCCACCAAGCTTTCTCTCACCTCGCTCTTGCTCGCCGCCCACGATGTTCCGCTGCAGGATTTGGCCATCGAAGCCCTGGGCCCGTTGCAGGAATTCGACGCCTCCCACGATTCTGACCTATTGCTGACCTTGCGTGAATACCTCAACCGCGATGGCTCGGTGGGGGCAGTGGCCGAGTCCTTGGGCCTGCACCGCAATACGGTGCGCTACCGGATCCAGCAGATTTCCGATCTTTCTGGCTACGACCCTAATGTGACTAGCGACCGAGTCCAGCTCTGGATCGCGTTGAGTGCCCTTGAGCTGGGCTAATCTCGATAGGATAAAGACATGGCAGACATGTTTCTAGAGAAGTTCTGTTCCCTGGTTCCCAAGTACTTGGAAGACCAGTGGAACGAAGCCGATGGCTTGAGCGCCGAAGAATTGCGCGAAGGGCTGGCGCAGTCCGAGGTTTCAATTCCATTTGTCCTTGAAGAGTTCTATCGTGCTCTGGGCAACAATGAGGATTTCATGGAGGCATACCACTACTTCTTCGACCCTGAAGAACTGGAAATCGAAGACGGCTACCTCCTGTTCCTGGAAGATGAGGAAGAGAAGTTCGTGTGGGGCTTCAAGGCATCCCAGCTCGATGTTCCGGATCCAATCGTCTACCGCCGCAGCAATGCCAAGGGAAAATGGACCAGCGAGGAAGGCACCTTCAGCGAATTCACCCTGGACATGTACACCTGGGTGTTTGAAGAGCTGGCCGCCGAATTGGAGGACTAGTGCTCCACCGTTCCCATGAACCAGCCAACTACCAGTGTCCCTTCTGCGAGCTGGTCAACGACCAGCCTTTCAGCCAGGACAACTTGTGCGCGCCCACGGATCTGATCTACCAGACAGATCTGGTGGCAGCAATCATGGCTTGTGATGGGTTCGGTAATTACGGCGGGCACGTGATGATCATTCCGACCGCGCATCTGGAAGCGCTCTACGATCTGGATGAGCAGACCGGCGCCGCGATCATGCGGGAGACCAAGCGCGTTGCCCTGGCGATGAAGCTCGCCTGGAATCCCGAGGGCACGAGCACGCGGCAGCACAATGAGCCTGCGGGCAATCAGCATGTTTGGCATTACCATCAGCACGTTTTCCCGCGCTACGCCGATGACGAGCTCTATCGGCAGCTGCGCCACCGGGTATCGATCCAGGATCGGGCCAGCAAAGCGCAGCAGCTGCGCCGAGCGCTCTTTTCCCCCGAGCATCCGCAGCCGCTGGTCCCGGAGAACATCGTCCGATAAGCACGAGGGCATGACGCTGGCGCGCGCGGGCCCCGGGAACGAGAATTCGTTGCCGGGGCCTGCTTGCCACTTATGGGAGACCTCAGGCATTTTCTGCCTAGCACTGGAGCCATGCTCCCGGTTTACAGGAATATCATCATTGAGGTGGTACTGCATCTGTCGGGATCTCCATAAGATGTAAACATGAATCCCCTGGTCCCGAATACCTACGAACTGATTATTTTCTACATCATCCCGGCCCTCGTGGCCATTGGCCTGGTCATTCTCGCCGTCAGGTTCTTTACCGCCAGCAAGAATCGTCCTGGGAGTAAAGCGTCAACCGACGACGGGCAGAACTGCAACGACCAGCTCTAGCAGGGATCTGGCAGCAGCCGTGGGCAAAACAGAACCCCGGAAGACCTATGCAGTCTTCCGGGGTTTTGCTTGTTCGAGCTTGCCTAGGCTTCGCGGGTAACAACCGCATCCGCGAAGGAAATCAGCGCCTGCTTCACGGTGCCCTCGGGCAGTGGAGCCAAGACGGAAATCGCGTCATCGGCCCACTGGCGTGCGGCCTTCCATGCATCATGGATTGCCTGGTGCGCGGTAACAGCTTCCACAGCGGCCGCCAGTGCTTCATCGGTGGCCAGATCCGCATCAACCAGCTCGATAGCCTGCTGCGCTTGCGCGTCGCCCTCGGCTGCTGCCTGGCGCAGCAGCAGAATTGGCAAGGTCGGCACGCCTTCACGCAAATCGGTGCCCGGAGTCTTGCCCGAGTCGGCTTCCGTGGATGCCAAGTCGATCACGTCATCGGCGACCTGGAAGGCAACGCCAACTTTTTCGCCATACTCGCGCAGTACCTCAATGTACTGCGGGGCGCCACCGAAACGGGCGCCGAAGGCTCCGGAGGTGGAGAGCAGCGACGCGGTCTTGTCGCTGATTACCTGGATGTGGTGCTCGATGGCATCGTCGCCCTCGCGCGGGCCGATGGATTCATGCAGCTGTCCGAGGCACAAGCGCTCGAAGGTGCGCGACTGCCACATGACTGCTTCTGGGCCCAGCTCGGATCCGAAGACCGATGCACGGGCGAAGATCAGGTCGCCGGCGAGAATCGCCACCGAGTTGCCCCACACCTCGTGAGCTGTTGGTGCACCGCGGCGCATTGGAGCAGAGTCCATGACGTCATCGTGGTACAGGGTTGCCAGGTGGGTGAGTTCCACTACGGCAGCGGCCTTGATGACATCGTCATTCACGCCGTCGCCCAGCAGGGAAGTCAGCAGCACCAGCAGGGGACGCACTCGCTTGCCTCCGGCCTCAACGAGGTGGCGGCTGGATGCGTCGATCAAGGGGTCGGAGTTGGCCAGCGCGTCGCGCAGCAGCTTCTCCACCTTTGCCATGCCGATGGAAATAGCCGGACCGAAGTCCGGGTCCTCGGCCAGCAAAGCGAAGCCCGAGGGAAGATTGATGGCCGCAGCTAATGCAGCGGTTTCAGGATTCAGCTCAATCGAGTCGGACACGTCGTGTCCGGCTGCGGTCCAGTTGCTCTTCGAATCAGTCACTGTTCTACGGCTTACTTATCTTTCATCGGGTTGGCCATCGCGGTATGCGAAGGCAATCTGCCTGCAAGATGCACGCAAACATCTCTTCACTCTAGCCGATGCTTTCCACTGCACATTGCTGGCATGGCCAGACCGGGCATACCGGTCTGGTACCAGCGACCTAGGAGGTCGTTTTAGAGTTTACCGGGTTCCCCCGGCACTTCTCACCAGACCCGGCCGATCTCACAGGGGTGACCACGGACACCCGCAAGCCTTTTCCCCCGGCATTGCGCGGTAGGCTTAGCCTTATCATGTCTGCAGATTCGCCCGTTCTTAGCGCCAGTGCTCATCAGCCGTCGGCTCCTGTTCTCACCAGCATCACCTTTGAATACCTTGATGCCCCCGAAACACTGGTTGCCGACTCATTGCGTCACCGAAGCTTGGTCTGGACCCGCAACGGCCACGGTCTGGTTGGCTTTGGCACTGCGGCCCGCTTGCACACCCACGGCGAAGAGCGCTTTGCACGTGCCCGCGCCTGGCTTGCACAGGTCATCGAACAGGCACAGATCATTGACCCGATCGCCCGCCCCGGCAGCGGCCTGGTGTCCTTCGGTTCTTTTGCGTTCTCCTTCACCAGCGTCTTCGAATCGCGCATGGTGATCCCGCAGCTGGTGATCGGACGCGATGAGGAAAAGTCCTGGATTACCATCACCGGCAGCGCAGAGGAACTCGACGGGCTGACCTACCAGCAGGCTTTGGCACGCGCCGAAGCCGCGATGGCCGATGCGTCGTTGCCAGCGAGCGAACCGGGCAGCATCGAACTGACCAGCGGGCAGCTGACCGCCGGTTCCTACCTTGATGCCGTGGATCAGGCGCTGGGCCGTTTCGAGGAACGCGGAATTTCCAAGCTGGTGCTGGCCCGCGATGTGTTGGCGCATAGTTCCACCCCGATCAATCTTGCCCGCGTGGTCGATGCGCTGACCGAGCACTATGGCAATTGCTGGACCTATTCAGTGGACGGCCTGGTAGGCGCTACCCCGGAGATGCTGGTGCGCGTTACCGACGGCTTGGCCGAGGCCCGCGTATTAGCTGGCACGCTGGACCGCGCGGCCACTGGCGCCGAGGACCCCGGTTTCGCGCACCGCAACCTCTTTGAAGATCCGAAGCAGCGCAACGAGCACCAGCTGGCCATAGATTCGCTCACGGCTTCCCTGAATCCCATTTCGCACGGCATGAGCGCGCCGGAAGAACCTTTTATTCTGCAGCTTCCCAATGTTTGGCATTTGGCCAGCGACGTACGCGCCCAGCTGCGCGCCGATGCCGCCGGCGTTCTGCCTACCGCACTGGATGTTGCCGAGATTTTCCATCCGACCGCTGCCGTGTGCGGCACGCCGACCAAGAAGGCTGGCGTGCTCTTGCGCGAGCTGGAAGGCATGGACCGCGGACCGTATGCCGGCCCCGTGGGCTGGGTTGACAGCCGTGGCGATGGCGAATTCGGCATCGCGCTGCGTGGCGGAATCCTGGAAGACGAAAAGCTGATGCGCCTGTACGCGGGTTGCGGCATTGTTCCGGGCTCGGTGCCCGAGGATGAACTAGCCGAATCATGGGCAAAGATGCGCCCCATGCGCCAAGCCCTCGGAGCCGAGTAGGCGCAGGCTGCACAGCGGATCAAGGCCGCTAGGATCGCACTGAGCATAAATAATACTTAGCCTCGACGCGACATGTGTGAGGTGAATCTCAGCCTAGTGTTGCCCCGGTTATGATTGTGGCTACGCACTGATCCACTCGCATAACCCGAAAGTAGGTTCTGATCCTATGCGTAGTCTCAAGAAGAAGTTCGCCTCCGCTGTTGCCGTCACGTCCGTTGCACTGCTGGCTCTCACCGCCTGCGGTTCCGGTTCCAGTTCCGAAGGTGAAGCCGAAGCTGGTTCCTTCCCGCTCAACGAAGGCAAACTCACCATTTGCTCAGACATTCCTTACGAACCATTCGAATTCGTCAAGGACGGCAAGAACGTCGGCTTCGATATGGATATCGCTGCCGAGATTGCCAAGGATGCAGAACTGGATCTGAACGTCATCGACGCCAGCTTCGACTCCATTGAATCCGGCCTGTTCAGCACCCAGTGCGATATCGCGATCTCCTCGGTATCGATCACCGAAGAGCGTTCGGCCAAGATGGACTTCTCCACCCCTTATATGGATGACGATCTGGTGCTGATTTCGGCTGACGGTTCTGAAATCAAGGATCTTGAATCCGCCAAGGACAAGAAGGTCGGCGTCCAGCAGGCCACCACCGGCGAGAAGTACGCCAAGGAACAGGGCTTGAGCAACATCGTTGGCTTCGAGGATGCCGGTTTGCAAACCCAGGCACTTCTGGCTGGCCAAGTGGATGCATTGCTGGGCAACCAGTCGGTATTGGGCTACGCGATCAAGGATAAGGACGGCTTCAGCGTCGTGGCCGACTTCAAGACCGGCGAGCAGCTGGGCATTGCAGTTCCACAGGAGCAGCCAAAGACCTTGGAACTGGTCAATGGCACCCTCAAGCGGCTGGCCGATGCAGGAACCATGGAAGAACTGACTGTGAAGTGGTTCGGCGAGAAGTAATTCTCGAGCATCAACTGATTCCAAGGCAAGCGGGGGCATGGACTGCACCCACAGGTTGGCAGTCCAGCTTCCGCTTCCTTTATGAGAGGTAATCAAGCATGGCAATGACTACACGTCAGCGCGCCCGCATGAGCAAGACCATTCAAATCGCCATCTTCATCATCGCGATCATCGCACTGGTCTTGGCCGTTGATTGGAACAAGGCCATTTATGCCTTCTTCTCCTTCGACAAATTGGGACCGATGTTCCCTGGCATGATCTTGGTCGGTCTGAAGAACACGATCTTCTACACGATCATCTCCTTCGCCTTCGGCCTCATCCTGGGTCTGCTTCTGGCCCTGATGAAAATGGCGTCCTTCGCGCCATATCGCTGGTTCGCCACTGCATTTATCGAATTCTTCCGCGGTATTCCAGCCATCCTGGTCCTATTGGCCTTCGGCTTCGGCTTGCCTCAGGCGTTCGGAACCCAGTGGCCGCAGCCGGTCAATGTCATGTGCGCCTTGGGCCTGGTCTCGGCAGCCTACATCGCTGAGACCCTGCGTGCAGGCCTGCAGGCGGTGCCAAAGGGACAGACCGAAGCTGCACGTTCGTTGGGCATGCCAGCGTGGCGTGCCATGGTCACCATCGTGATTCCGCAGGCGTTCAAGATCGTCTTGCCGCCCATGACCAACGAAATCATCTTGCTGACCAAGGACACCTCGTTGGCATTCATCCTCGGTGCGTCGATGGCCCAGTACGAAATGACCAAGTTTGGCCGTGACGGCATCTCGCAAATCGATGCCGGCATCACCCCGCTGGTCGTCGCCGGCCTGTTCTACTTGGTGATCACCATCCCGCTGAGCTTGGTGGCCCGCAAGTTTGAATCCCGCGCCGCCAAGACCAAGCGATAGATAGGACTTGAAAATGTCGACTGACACCAATGAACTTTCAGTCCATGCTTCGGGCGTGGAAATCACCGGACTGCGCAAGTCCTACGGTAGCAACGAAGTGCTCAAGGGCATTGACTTGAATGTTGCTCCGGGCGAGGTTGTCTGCCTCATCGGCCCATCCGGTTCAGGCAAGTCCACCCTGCTTCGTTGCGTGAATTTGCTGGAGCAGCCAAACGGAGGAACCATTATGGTCGGTGGCTTCAACGTCACCGATCCCGATGTGAACCTGGACAAGATGCGCCAGCAGGTAGGCATGGTCTTCCAGCAGTTCAACCTGTTCCCGCACCTGACCGTGCTGGAGAACTGCACGATATCCCCCATCAAGGTGCTCAAGCGCAAGAAGGCCGAAGCCCAGAAGGTCGCGTTGCGCAATCTGGAGCGTGTAGGCCTGGGCGACTTCGGCGATCGCTACCCTGACCAGCTTTCCGGTGGCCAGCAGCAGCGCGTGGCCATTGCCCGAGCGCTATCCATGGAACCAACGCTGATGCTCTTCGATGAGCCAACCAGTGCATTGGATCCGGAGACCGTGGGCGAGGTCCTGTCCATTATGAAGAATCTGGCCCAAGCGGGCATGACCATGCTGGTGGTTACCCACGAGATGGCTTTCGCCAAGGAAGTTGCTGACCGCGTGTTCTTCATGGACGGTGGCGTCGTGGTGGAAGAAGGCAAGGCCGTGGATGTCATTGGCAATCCGCAGCAGCCACGTACCCAGGACTTCCTGCGTCGCGTGCTCGATCCCACGCACGTGGATATCTGAGTTCAACTGCAAAAATTCCCCTGCGTTGCCCCTCGTTGCCGATGGTCGACGCAGGGGAATTTCTTTTTCCCTACAGCTCTGGCCAGGCTAGCTGCCCGACCTGTTGATTTAATTCAAGGTTCTCGGCGCGCAGGCTGCTCCGCGACGCAGGCACTTCAATCAGGCGCAGGTTCGCCGGCTGCGTTGAAGCCAAGACGGCGCTGAGCTCTTCCTTGCTTGCGGCCCTGGCGTAATGCCAGCCATAGGCTTCGGCGAGCGCAGGCAGGCTCAGCTGCTGCGGTGTGGCAAAGAGCCGTTCCACCGCATTGGCGTACCGGCCCGAGGCATCCACGGCACCATGCTCCAGGGTGGAGAAGATTGCTCCTCCCCCGTCGTTGTAGACCACGATATCCACCATTGGCTGCTCTTCGCCGGGGGTCCAGGACAGCGAGCTGGCGTCATGGGCGAAGGTAATATCTCCCATCACCGCAAGCGTCCGCTTTTTGCTTCCCCGGGCCAGGCCCAGGGCGGTGGCAATGGTCCCATCGATTCCGGCAAGACCGCGGTTGGCGTGCACGGTCATAGTTGGTTCGGATGCCGGTCGGGCCGCCAGGTCGAAGTCGCGAACGATGTTGGATGAACCCAGCAGCAGGACTTCCGGGGCGTGATCCCAAATAGCTTCGGCAACATCTACCCCGTTAATCAGCGATTCGCGGCTTAGGCGTTGCCGTACTTCCAAAGCTTGGGCATCAAGCTGCTGCCACGCTTCCAGCCACCCCTTTGCACCGGTTCCGGCGAACTCCTGCAATTCGCTCCACGAGCTGACCGGGGTCTCGCGGCGCCGTCCCGCTTCATACCAGGCCGCTGGCGCAGGCTGCCAAATCACCGATTCGATCGCTGGGTTGGCCAGGAGCTGGCCCACCGGGCGGCTCAATGTCGGACGGCCAAAGAGCACCACGCTTTCAATGCGGTCCAGGCCTGCCGCGATCAGGGGACGGTAGTGGCCAATGGCGTTGGCCGAGAAGCGTGCGTTAGAAGATGGTTCGGCAAATAATGGCAGCCCCAAAGCCTGGGCGAAACGTTGCGCCTCTTCTCCGGCGCCATGCCCGGCAATGACAACACTCCGGCGTGGCTCCAGCTGCTGGACCGGCAAGCTCGCTCTGTCCAGCTGGTCGTGTGCCTTCCACTGCCCCGGCTCAACTGCCGTCCAGCTTTGGCTCTCGATCCTCTCGTCCTGTGCAGGGGTGAGCGGATCCCGGAACTGCAGATTCAATTGGACCGGACCTGCGGCAGTGTGCTGGTCACCGGCCAAGGCCAGTAATGCGCGTTGGACCTCGTGTTGCGGATCTGCCCCAGCGGGGACATTGGCGGCCAGGCGAACGTGCTCGCCAAAGAGAGTTTTCTGGCGCGTGCTCTGGCTGGCACCGGTGCCGTGCAATTCATCGGGACGGTCGGCAGAAAGGACCAGAAGTGGTGTCGCGGTGTGGTTGGCTTCCATTACTGCAGGCAGCATCTGCCCGATGGCCGAGCCGCTGGTGGCGGCGAGGGCTACCGGCCGCATGGTGCTTTGGGCGAGGCCCAGTGCCATGAAGGCCGCGGAGCGTTCGTCGATGCGCACATGGATATCCAGGATCCCGGCGGCTTCTGCCTCGGCTGCAGCATAGGCCAAGGGCGCGCTGCGCGAACCGGGAGAAATCACCAGATCCCTGATCCCGGCACTGATCAGGGCGGAGAGCACATGGCGAGCTGTAGTGATGGCGCGTTGCTCGCCAGGTTGCTGCATTCCCACGCCGCATGACTCCTTAGATTCCAAAGCTGAAGGCAATGATCCAAGTCTATGCCTTGACGTGCCGGTCAACCGACTTGGAACGGCAAAGGGCGCCGGCCGGATCCCGGAGAGGATCCTGCCGACGCCCTTGCACTGCAGGCTAGTCCGACTTATTTGTCGTGACCCTTGCCCTTGTCGTGTCCCTTGCCCTTACCGTTTCCTTTGCCCGGCTTCGCATCTTGCTTGAAGACCTGGACGACCGATGGGCGCGGGCCGTAGAACTCGCCCTTGCCGGCTCCTCCTGCGTTCTTCACGAAGTCCGGGAACAGCGAGGTAGGGCTGGCGAAACTGCCGCCTTCACCCGGGTGCTGCACCGCGACGAAGACCGAGTTGTCCTTGTCATGGATCAGCGGGCCGCAGGTCTCTGCGCCGGTTGGCACGGCCAGGAACTGCTCGACACGGCCGCGATCCTTGCCGGTCAGGGTGACCTTGTGCAGTGCATCGGAGTAGCCGATGGTGCCAGGGGCGCCGTCGGTGGAGATCCACAGGTTGCCCTTGGAATCGAATGCCAGGTTATCCGGGCAGGAAATTGGCGAGACCTTGTCCGTTGGGTAGCCGGAGAAGTAGGTCGATCCGTTCACATTTGGATCGCCGGCAACCAGCAAGATGTTCCAGGTGAACTTCGCGGCGGTGGCGTCGTTGCCGGCTTCGGTGATTTCCAAGACGTGGCCGTCGCGGTTGCGTACCCGTGGGCTGACCTCGGTTGCGCCTTCCTTGCCGTCCTTGCCGCGGTCGGTGTTGTTGGTCAGTGCCACATAGACCTTGCCGGATACCGGGCTTGGCTCAACATCTTCGGGACGGTCCAGCTTGGTGGCGCCGACCTTGTCAGCTGCTTGGCGGGTGTAGACCAGCACCTCGTCGATGCCCATGCCCTCCACCTTGGATTCGCCGTTCTTCACCAGTGGCAGCCAGGTTCCCATGCCGTCGAAAGCACCATCAGACGGAACTGCGCCGCTGCCGTCGATCTCGCTAGCTGGAGAGTTGCCGGCGAACTTGGCAACGTACAGGTCGCCTTCGGAGAGCAAGCCCATATTGTGCTTGCGATCGTGCTTGGAGAAAGTGTTTTTCGAGACGAACTTGTACAGGTACTCGAAGCGCGAGTCATCGCCGGAGTAGGCAACAGCCTTGCCGTTCTTGGCAATGCGAACGTTGGCGCCCTCGTGCTTGAAACGGCCCAGGCTGGTGTGCTTGACCGGGGTGGACGAAGGGTCCTGCGGATCGATTTCGACTACCCAGCCGAAACGGTTGGCTTCGTTTTCGTAGCCTTCGTTGTGCAGGCCGAAGCGCGGGTCGCTTTCTTCCCAGCCGCGGTCGGTCGCGGTGGTGCCAATGCCGTAGCGGGATTCCTCGGCGGTGCCCTTGCCGCGGAAATACTGGTCGAAGTTTTCTTCACCGGAGAGTACGGTGCCCCATGGGGTGGTGCCTCCGGCGCAGTTGTTCAAGGTGCCAAGAACCTTGGTACCGGTTGGATCTGCGCCGGTCTTGAGCAGGTCGCTGCCTGCGGCTGGACCATCGACCCGGAATTCAGTACTGGCGGTGATGCGGCGGTTGCGTTCGCCGCCCTGCACGTAGCTCCACTTCTTGTCATTCTTCTTGCGCTTGACCTCGACCACGGAGAAGCCATGCGCGTTCATCGCGATCTTGCGGGCTTCTTCCTGGTTCGCTTCGAACCAAGCCGAGTCGAACATCATGTCTTCATTGGTGTATTCGTGGTTGGCAACCAGCACGCCGGTGCGTCCCGAGTACTTGTCGACAATGATGTCCAGGTAGTCGCAGTTGTAGCCGAACTGCTCGGCCTGCTTGCGGGCGGACTGCTTGGAAGCATCGAATTCCGCGGTGTTCTTGAAGAGCGGGTCGCCCCAGCGGATGATGGCATTCCAGTCGTAGCCCTCTGGAACGGAAACAGTATCCACCGAACGCGACACCGGCTCAATGGCATCGAATGAAAGGTGCCCGCCCTTGCCCGGCTTCATTGGCACCAGTGGTGCCGCGGTAGCGTCGGCTGCACCGAAAAGCTGCGGGCCGATGACCAGCGCTGAAGCACCGACGGCACCCAGGCCCAGCATGCCGCGGCGGGAGAGCGATTTGTCAGCAATGTCCTTGAAGTACCCGTTGGACGAAGTGTTGCAATCCGGCTTGGTGCAGGCGTCGGCGCACTTGAAGTGGCAAGTAGCTGCAGAACGACCGCCGCGGGTGTGGCCCAGCATTGGCAAAAGGGTACGGGTTGGATTCATGATCCGCTCACTTCCTCAGTATGTGGCTCATTGTCAGGGGAATGACTCGAACTGAGGTTTTCACTTGGAAGTGTTCTAAATGCAACGCAAAGGTTAACGCCGGGGAAATAGATTCTTGCCTGAGGTTATCCCCTAGTCAGCTCGGCATAACAGGTCTCCAGGCGTTGCAGCCACCAGCGCACGCGCGCCTCTTGCGGACGCAAGCCATCCAATTTCTGGTGATCCGGCTCAATGCGACGCACCGGCAAGTACCCAGCGGTGGCCAGCAACGGCTCGGCACATACGTCTTCGGCGAACAAGGTGCCGGTCGCAAGGCCGCAGGCATAGGGCAGTTCTGGCAGCGCGCTGGCTAAGGCGGCGGCTTGGGCCAGCCCTACCGAAGTATCCAGGGCGCTGGAGACGACAACATCCAGTTCCGCTTGCTTGGCAATTTCCAGCACCGCACCGATGCCGCCCAGCGGTTGGGCCTTGATGACCATCAGATCTGCGGCGCCCAACCGCGAGACTTCCAAGGGGTCGGTGTGCTTCCGCACCGCTTCATCAGCGGCGATCTTCAAGGGGTTGCCGGCGTTGCGCAGTTGCTCGCGGACTTCTGCCAGCCCGGTAATGCCAGGCACTGGTTGCTCCGCGTATTGCAGGTCGTACTCGCTCAGGGCCTTCAAGGCGGGGATCGCCTGGGCAATATCCCATCCCATGTTCGCGTCCACGCGCAGCGCTGCTTGCGGGTAGAGCCGACGGGCCTCAGCTACACGCGCCAGGTCCTGCTCAATCCCCTGGCCTTTTTCTGCCACCTTGATCTTGATGGTGTGCGGCGCGTCATAGCGTTCGAGAACCGCTCCGACATCTTTGACCGCAACCGCAGGCAAGGTGGCGTTGACCGGAATGCTGGTGCGCAACGGTTCCGGGAACGGCTGGTAAGCGGCCTCGATTCCGGCGGCTAGCCACCGTGAGGCTTCGGCCGGTCCGTATTCGGTAAATGCAGAGAACTCGCCCCAACCTTCCGGCCCGTTGATCAGCAGCGCTTCACGCTGGGTGACACCACGGAATTTCACACGCATCGGCAAGCGGACAACATGGGAATTTGCCAGCAGATCTTCAAGGGGCGGAAGTTCAACACTCATGCTCTAAGCCTATCGAGGGTGGGCATAGTTACATGCCTGAACTGTGCCGTTCCCCGTGCCGGATATGACACCCTAGAGATATGCCTCGCAATCCCGCATCCGCGCGCCCGCACCATATCAGGTGGTGGTGGGCTCTGCTGTTGCTGATTTCGCTGTTCTGCCTCGAATACGTATTTTTCGTCCAGCAGCGTGTGGGGCAATGGGCCGATCAGGCTGGATTCATAGCGTGGTCGCAATGGTGGCCCCGGACGGACCTGATTAATCCGATCCGTGAATTCCTGAATCTCTTGCCGGCAATCTGCGGCATCATTGCGGCAGTTTTCCTGCTGTATCGCGTGATTCGCGACCGGCGCTTCCTGCGGGCCATCGTGGCGGTCATCGCGGCCGCAGCCGCAGCGGGCAGCACGCAATTGCTCAAGCACGAGATCTTGTCCCGCCCGGATTTCAACTTCGGCACCACAGGAAATTCTTTTCCCTCAGGACACACCACCGCCGCTGCCGCCGCAATGGGACTGATGTACCTGGTTTCACCACCGAAACTGCGTCCGGTAGTCCAGCCGATCGCGTGGTTGTTCGCGACGGTGACCGGGGTGGCCACTTTGATCTGCGGTTGGCACCGTCCAAGTGACATTGCAGCTGGTTTCGTGGTGGCCGGATTCTGGATGGTCTTGGCCTCGGTAGTGCTCCAGCGCATCCAGCCGCTGAGCCATGAACTGCCAAAGGGCACCTGGTCGAGGAAAGTTGGGGCCGGCAGCCTGGTTGTCTGGGCTGCGGTAATCGGGCTCTCGTTCCTCCTGCCGCACCCGCATATCCAGAAGATCCCGGAGTTCCTGCAATTGGTCTACGCGGCATTGGGGATCATCCATGTCGTGGCTGCTTCGCTGGTATCCGGCTTGGTGCTGCGCTCGGTGGTTATCGGGCCCATGCGCACCTTCAATAAGTAGGGCGCAGGCCCAGAAACGTTATTCGCTACTGTTTCCCGCAGGCCATACGGGCATTGAGCAGGTCTGCGGCTTGCTGCGATTCCGGGATGGTCACGGCGAAACGCTTCTTGTTCTTGAGTTCGAAAACGAGGCCTTCGTGTTCTTTCATCACGATGGCCGAACCGCCTGGAATGATTCGCCAGCCCCAGCCTCCCCACATCATGGGAACGATCTTTTCGCTGGTCGCAGATTCAATTTCGTCGATTTTGATGGTTCGCATCGGGAACCCCAAGACCGCTGATGATACCCGGAAGCGATCGCCGCTGATCGATACCCGAATCCAGATCAAACCCAGAATCGATACGCACGCCACGGCCGACAGGGTCATGGCAACGATGAAGCCCACCCAGTCGCCATCTTGGCTGTCACCGGTCAGCAGCGGCAACGCAACAGCAATGAAAAGCGCCGCGAACACCACCAGGCATAGCAGCCACATCCACCACGGTGCTGCCATCGTTTGATTGAATTCTTGCCGGGCCATGGCTGGTGTCCCCGCCGCAACAGGCCGCTGGATGCCCTGCGCTGCATCACTTCGTGCCTGGCGGGCCTCAACGGATTGCCTGGTGTATTGCTGGTAGATGCCGCTGACCCACAGTGGCGCAATGCCCAGCAGCGAGCAGGCAATCAGCACAACCATCATGCCGCCCAGCACTGCGGTTTCAGGTGTCTCGGCGAGCGCTGTAGGCACCGCCGAGCCGACGAATACGCCAGCTGCACTCCAGGAGAGCAACCCGCCGGCGAAGAGCAGCACCATGAGCAGTGCCGGTTTGCGGCGCAGCGCCAAGGAAATCACTCCGGTGATGGCACCAAGAATGCATAGCCCGATGCAGACGGGAACAAACACCGCGGTGCGGGTAAACTCGTCCGGATAGGTCGAACTCCAGTGAGTGGCGGTCATTTCCGGCAGTTTGCCGGCGAGCAGGGCGTAGGCGCCCAGCACAATGGCCGTCGGTAGCAGGAGCAGCAGGTAGATGAATGGCCGGTTCTTGATTCCGGTCCCCGCTGTTGACATCTCAATCCCCTGTTCCTGCTGCCTAGCCCGCGTCATTAGCGGCTAGGAAGCAACCCAACATATTTCCATCATAGAAATAATAATTGGTTCAATTCTAGCAACCTATATTTGACATGCTGATAAATGATCGAACATAGATGAAATATCAGCAAAAAAGGTGATGCCCGTCAATCCTCGTGAGGTTCGACGGGCATCAAGATCACTCTTGAGAGCGAGCACTGCGCACAGTAGGCGCTAGAGCGAAGCCAGCGCAGTCTTTGGATCCGTCATCGCGTCAGCAACATAGCGCATGAAGCCGGCAGCGGTTCCGCCATCGCAGACCCGGTGGTCAAAGCTCAGTGTCATCTCGCAGATGGAACGGACCTTGATCTTGCCATTGACCACCCACGGCTTCTCGATGATGCGCCCCAGCCCCAGAATGGCCGCTTCCGGGTAGTTGATGATGGCCGCGGAGCCATCAACATTGAACACGCCGTAGTTATTGATGGTGAAGGTGCTGCCGGACAGGTCGGCGACACCGGCCTTGCCCTCGCGGGCCACCGTAGCCAGTCGAGCGAACTCGGCTGACAGTTCCTTGGCGTTCAGCTTGTGGGCGTTGCGCACATTTGGCACAACCAGGCCGCGATCGGTCTGGGCTGCGAACCCGAGGTTCACGCCCTCGAAGAGGGTATGGCGCAAGCCCCCGTCAGCTTCAGCCTCAATGCGGCTGTTCAGTTCAGGGAAGCGCCGCAAGCCGGCCACCGCGAAACGGGAGATCAGTGCCATGACGCTTGGAGCTTGGCCTTCGGCTTCCTTGATCTTCGATCGCAGCTTCAGCAGCTTGGTGACATCGACATCCACCCACACGGTAGCCTCGGGGATCTCGCGGCGCGAAGTGCTCATCGCGGTGGCGATGGTCTTGCGCACGCCCGAGAGCACCTGGGAAGATGCGACCGGCAGGCCGGTCTTCGAATCCGCCCCGCCAGCCTGGGCTGGTGCAGCGGGCACCGCGGCTGCGGAAGCCGGGGCCGGTGCTGCCGGCGCAGCGGCCGCCGCATCAGCCGACAAGGCAGCTTCCACGTCGGTGCGCAGAATCAGCCCTTCTGGACCAGAGCCTCGAACCGTTGTGATATCCAAGGCGTTATCCCGCGCCAGTTTGCGTACCAGCGGGTTGATCACGCGGGCCGCTTCGGCCGGTGCCTGTGCCGCTGGCGCGGCTACCCCGCCGCGCGGCTTGCGCCGACGGCTGGTCTTGCGCTGGGCAGAGGAAGTGCCGTAGCCAATGAGCACGTTGCCGCTACCCTCATCGGCTTCTGCTGATTCTTCGGCAGGTACCTGGGTGCCAGCACGCTCTTCCTCGCGGTAGGACTGCGCACGTTCGGCTTCAGGCACTTCAGCTTCTTCGCCGCCGGTGTTCACGGAGATGAAAGGCTCATCCACCAGCATCATCTGGCCGGCGTCCCCATGCAGGGTCGAGACTACGCCTTCAAACGGGCAAGGGATCTCCACCAGCGACTTCGCGGTTTCCACCTCCGCTATGGGCTGGTCAACTGCGACAACGTCACCGGCGGCAACCATCCAGCGCACCAGCTCGGCTTCGGTCAGGCCTTCGCCAAGGTCTGGCAAGAGAAAAGTCTTGATGCTCATTTACGCCTCCCACTGAAGCTGGTCAACCGCGTCGAGAATGCGTTCGGCGCTTGGAAGATGGAACTTTTCCAGCGTTGGGGCCGGGTATGGAATGTCGAATCCGGTCACGCGAAGCACTGGAGCGGCCAACGAGTGGAAGCAGCGTTCCTGCACCCGGGCCACGATTTCACTGGCTACCGAGGCGAAGCCTTGGGCTTCTGCAACCACGATAGCGCGTCCGGTCTTGCGCACCGATGCGCAGACGGTCTCGTCATCGAAGGGCACAATGCTCCGGATGTCGAGAACTTCCAGGCTGATGCCTTCCTCGGCTGCCAACTTGGCAGCTTCCAATGCGGTGGAAACGCTTGGACCATAGGTAATCAGCGTGGCATCGCTGCCCGGACGGGCGATGCGCGCCTGGCCCTCGGTCCTAGCGCTCTTCTTGGCCTCGTACTGCTCGGCCAGCTGCGCCAAGTCCACCTGCTCCTTGGACCAGTACAGCTTCTTCGGCTCGAAGAAGACCACCGGATCATCCGAATCGATGGCTTCGCGCAGCATCAGGTAGGCATCCTCTACGCACGAGGGCGTGAAGACCTTCAGCCCTGGTGTGTGGGCGTAGTAGGCTTCCGAGGAATCGCAGTGGTGCTCCACGCCGCCCACGCCGCCGGCGTACGGAATGCGGATGACCATCGGCAGGTTCAGCTTGCCCTGGGTTCGGTTGCGCATCTTGGCGACATGCGAAGCGATCTGCTCGAACGCCGGGTAGGCGAATGCATCGAACTGCATCTCGATAACCGGGCGCATGCCGTTGATGGCCATGCCCACGGCCATGCCGACAATGCCGGATTCGGCCAGCGGGGTGTCAAAGCAGCGTTCGGAACCAAAGCGTGCGGTCAGCCCGTCGGTGATGCGGAAAACGCCGCCAAGGGTTCCCACATCCTCGCCGAAGATCACTACCGAGTTGTCGGCAACCAGCGAATCAGCCAGGGCGGTATTCAGCGCCTTGCCGAAGGTCACCGGCTGGTGCTCATTGGCGGCCTTGGCTGCGGCTCGTGCGGTGGCAGCGCTGACGTTCGGGTTCAAGCGCGAAGTAGTGGCAGTCATCCTAGGCCTCCTCACGGTCTAGTTCGTCGACGAGCATGGCTTGCTGTTCAGCCAGCTGCGGGGTCTTGGCCGAGTACACGTGCTCGAACAGCTCACGTGGATCGGTGTTGGCTTCCTGGTTCATGCCATCACGCAAGGTCTTGGCGACCGACTCGGCGTCGGCGGTGATCTTGGCGACGGTGCTATCGGTCAAGAGCCCGGCATCATCCAAATACGCCTTCATGCGGGTCACCGGATCCTTGGCGATCCATTCCTGGACTTCGGAGTCCTCGCGGTAGCGCTTGTCGTCATCTGCGTTGGTGTGCGCCTGCATGCGGTAGGTGTGGGCCTCGATCAGCAGCGGGCCATTGCCTTCGCGGGCCATGCGCACCGCACGGGTCATGATTGCCATCAAGGCCATCAGGTCGTTGCCATCCACGCGCTCGCCGGCCATGCCGTAGCCAACAGCCTTGTGGGCCAGGGACGGGGCGGCACTTTGCTGCGAGAGCGGAACCGAGATGGCGTACTTGTTGTTCTGCACGAAGAAGATCACCGGAAGGTTGAAGACCGCGGCGAAGTTCAGCGCTTCGTGGAAGTCGCCCTCGCTGGTGGCGCCATCGCCGCACATGGCCACCACTACGGTGTCTTCGCCGCGCAGCTTGGCAGCGTGGGCGACACCCACTGCGTGCAGCAGCTGGGTCGTGAGCGGGGTGGACATCGGTGCGCAGTTATACGCCTTCGGGTCATAGCCGCAGTGCCATTCGCCGCGGAAGCTGGTCATGACTTCCATCGGGGCTACGCCCTTGGTCAGCACCGCTACCGTGTCGCGGTAGGTTGGGAAAAGCCAGTCGTTCTCGCCCAGGCACAGGGCTGCTGCGATTTGGCAGGCTTCCTGCCCGTGGCTGGAGGGGTAGACAGCCATGCGGCCCTGGCGGACCAGTGCGGAGTTCTGGTCGTTGACGCGGCGGCCGGTGACCAGCGCCGCATAGGCTTCCAGCAGCCGCGCCGGGCTTGGCAGCGGGTACTCGTGGCCAGGTTCAGTGCCCTGCTGGTCCTCTGGGCGCAGGGTTCCGTCCGGGTTCAACAGGTTGATCATGTGGCGTGCTGGCAGCATGTAGTCTTCGGGGGTAATCCCGAATTTCTTGCTGACATCAGAGATGCGATCTGCATGCGCTTCAGTGCTCATGTTCTCCCACCTTTCGTGGTTCTGGCTCGGTCCATGAGCACAACTGCTTGTGACTCACTTCACCTAAACATCATTTGCAATCAATTATGGGTATGCGTGGCATTCTGTATCCAGTCCGGCGTGGAATCGTGGAAAGTTGCGATTGGTATCCTTATACTCGTAGACGAAAAGTTTCGATAGATTGTGTTTGGAACAGAGACGTCCGACACGTCAACAAGGAGTACCAATGGCCGCGGAAGCGGAGTTAAAACTCGATGATGTCGACCATGCGATCCTCGCTGAGCTAACCAGCGACGGGCGCCAGTCGGTCACCACCGTGGCACAAAAGGTGCATGTATCGCGTGCCCACGCCTATTCCCGTATCGCAAAGCTCCAAGATACCGGGGTGATCACTCGTTATACGGCGGTGATTGATCCGGTGAAGGCAGGGCTCAAGGCCAGCGCCTACGTGACTTTGAAACTCCGCCAGCATTCCTGGCGCGAACTGCGCGATCACTTGGCGTCCATTCCCGAGGTGCATCATGTGGGCTTGGTCGGAGGCAATTTCGATGTGATCCTGCTGGTGCGAGCCAAGGACAATCTGGATCTGCGCCGCGTGGTCTTCGAGCAATTGCAGTCTTTGCCAACGGTCCTGGATACGCAGACCCTGCTGATCTTCGAAGACACCGATACCCGATAGGCAGTGATTCACCGGAAGACACGAGAAGAGCACCTGGATACCATTTCCAGGTGCTCTTCTCGTGTCTGCTGGGAAACTACTTCTGGCCGGTGAACACCGGCTTGCGCTTCTCCTGGAAGGACTTGAAACCTTCGGCGTAGTCAGCGGTGTCGCACAGGGCTGCCTGCGCCCGGTTCTCGGTACGCATCGATTCCCACAGTCCCGCACGCTGGTCACGAATTTCCTTGACCAGCTGCTTGGAAGCGACGAATGCCTGAGTTGCACCCTGGGCTACCTTGGCAATGATTTCTTCGCTGCGCTCCACCAGTTCCCCGGGCGCGAACGCACGCGAGAACAATCCCGAACGCACCGCTTCAGCACCGGAGATCAGTTCGGCGGTGTAAATCAGATCCAGCGTGCGGTGTGCCCCGAGACGCTCGGTGAACAGCCAGTGCCCGCCCGAGTCCAAGGTGGCACCGAGGTTCGCGAACGGCGAGCCGATCTTGGCATTCTCTGCCACGTAGACTACGTCGGTAGCGATCGCCAGCCCCAATCCCACGCCCAGGCAGGCACCCTGCACCAGCGCGAAGGTTGGCGCAGGGAAGCTGGACATCTTTTCCAGCAGCGGCTGGACCTTGCCGTCAAGATAGCCGATCACGTCATCGTCCGCGGGATCTACCCCGGAGATGTCGCGACCTGCGCAGAATCCGCGTCCCTCGCCGGTCAGTACCAGCGCGCGCACGGTGCCCGCAGCCACTGCGGCGGCCGCTTTGTCATAGGCTTCCGAGAGCTGCGCCAAGGCAGCTTCATCCAGCGAGTTCATCTTCTGTGGAGCGTTGAGCACCACCCGCGCGATGGAATCTTCAATCGTCAGTTCGATCATGGATCCGTCCTGGCCTTTCTAGGCGTCGAAGTCGACGCTCAGCTTTTCGCTGGTTGGGTGCGACTGGCAGGTCAGTACGTAGCCGGCTTCGACTTCGTCGGGTTCCAGCGCGTAGTTCTCGGCCATGGTGACCGTACCGCAGGTGACCTTGGCACGGCAGGTGCCGCACACGCCGCCAGCGCAAGCGAACGGCACATCCGGACGCACGCGCAAGGCAGCGTTCAGCACGGTTTCGTTGGCCCGCACCGGCGACTTGACCTCGCCCTTCAGGCCGTCGAGGTTGAAGCTGATCTCGTAGCTTTCCTCATTCTCGTCCGCCACCACGGGACGGCCGATATGCCCTTGCGGCTTCGTCGGCTCGCCGGTGGTGAATAGCTCGAAACGGACCTTCTCGGCGGGAACGTCCAAGCTGGCCAGCTGGTCGCGGACCAACTGGACGAGCTCGAATGGGCCGCAAAGGAACCACTCGTCAACATTCGGTGCCTGGACCACGCTGGTCAGCAGCGTGGTGAGCTTCTCGGCGTCGATGCGGCCCGAAAGCAACGGCGAAATGCGCTGTTCGCGGCTGAGCACGTGGTGCAGTGCCAGCCGGGATGTGTAGCGGTCCTTCAGGTCGGCCAGTTCCTCCAGGAACATGACGTCCATGGCGGCCTTGTTCGCGTAGATCAGGTCGAAGCGGGTGTGCTCATTGGCTTCGAGGATCGTGCGGGCAATGGCCAGCACCGGGGTAATGCCCGAGCCGGCGGCGACGGCCACGAAACGGTCCTGCGCTTTGGTGTCGATGGTCGACGGGTTATTGATCTGGGTGAGCTTGTGCTTGGAGATGAAAGCGCCGGCAGGGCTCATCACATCGATCTGGTCCCCTGCGGCCAGGGACTCGTTGGCCCAGGTGGAGAACAGGCCGCCCAGGTCGCGCTTGATCGCCACCTTGATCTCGTCGCCCGTCGGGGCGGCGCAGATCGAGTACGAACGGCGCAGTTCGACCAGCTCGCCTTCGGCGTTGGGGATTTCCTTGCGCAACGCCACGTACTGGCCTGCGACGTAGTCGTATTCCTCGCTCAAGTCGCCAGGGATGGCGAAGCTGACTTCAATTGAGTCCTTGGTCAACCGGCGCACGTTCGAGACGGTGAGCCGATGGAAGGATGCCCGGCGTCGGGTGGGAGTGGTTTTTTCGGTCATGAGAGCACCTTGAAGTAGTCGAAGGGTTCCAAGCAGTCTTTGCAGGTGTAGAGCGCCTTGCAGGAAGTCGAGGCGAAGCGGGCCAACTCCCGGGTGTTCAGCGAGTGGCACCGCGGGCATTTCACGCTCATGCCCAGGGTGACGCGGCCTGCGTGGCCCTGGCCGGTCGGTGGGGCAATCCCGTACTCTTCGAGCTTGGCCTTGCCTTCCGCGGTCATCCAGTCCGTTGACCACGCCGGGCTCAGTACCAGCTTGACGTCAACCTTTTCATATCCGGCGTCTGCGAAAGCGGTGTACAGGTCGCCATTGATGGCATCCATCGCCGGGCAACCTGAATAGGTCGGGGTGATGACTACCTGCACGGTTCCGTCCTCGGCCATCTCCACCTCGCGCAGGATTCCCAGGTCCGCGATGGATAGCACCGGAATTTCCGGGTCGGTCACCTGGGAGGCGATAGCGAACAGGTCCTTGGCGCCAGCGATCGTCTTGCTCAAGACTGCTTCCCCCTTTTCGGGCAAAAATGTTGCGTAGTTACCAGCTGGCACCGGGATGCTTGCGGGCGAGAACTTGCATCTCTGCCAGCAGGTAGCCCAGGTGCTCCGAATGCTCGCCGCGGCGTCCGTAGGCCATGGCCTGTCCGGTAGCAGGAATCTCCAGTCCGGCGTCGGCCAGTACCGCAGTGATTTCTTCATCCCATGCACCGCGCAGGGTGGAGGGCAGCACGGCGATGCCCGCAAGGTCCTGGTGGACTTCCTCATCGCGGAACATCTCATCGACGTACGGCCAGAGGATTTCCAGGGCATGGCGCATCTTGGACGCTGATTCCTCGGTCCCCATGCCCAGGCGGATGGTCCACTGGATGGCGTGGTCGCGGTGGTAGTCGACTTCCTTGACTGCCTTGGCCGAGATGGCGGCCAGGGTTTCGTCCTTTGACTGCGCCAGCTGCTTGTAGAGCAGGTTCTGGAAGATCGAAACGATCAGCTGGCGGATGATGGTCACGCCGAAGTGGCCGTTAGGCTGTTCGACAATCCACAGCGAAGTGAATTCTTCTTCCTCGCGCCAGTAGGCCAATTCGTCTTCGGTCTTGTCCCAGGCCAGTCCGGCGTAGGTCAGGAACGAGCGGGCGTGGCCCAGGATATCCAGGGCGATATTGCCCAGGGCAACATCTTCTTCCAGTTCCGGAGCGCGGGAAATCCAGTGCGACATGCGCTGCGCCAGGATCAGGGCATCGTCGCCCAGGGTCAGCGCGTAGCGCGCAACCTCTTCGCTTGGCTTGACGCCGTCCACGGCGATGTCCTCCGGACGCAGGGCATTGCCCGGGGTGACGCGGGTGGCCGAGGCCAGCGCGTCGCCGAAGCTATCGAGCGCTTCGTCGAGTTCTTCGTGCTTCACAGGTGCTTCACTCCCTCACTGGCCTTGTAATAGGTCGCGTGGCGGTAGTCTTTGCCCTGCGGGGATTCGAAAAAGGAATCCTTTTCACCGGGGTCGGAGCTGATGATGTCCGAGGATTTTACGACCCATAGCGAGACGCCTTCATTGCGGCGGGTGTACAGATCGCGGGCGTTGCGCAGTGCCATCTGCTGATCCGGTGCATGCAGGGATCCGGCGTGGACGTGCGAGAGTCCTCGGGACGAACGGACGAATACTTCCCACAGGGGCCAATTGCTCTGTTGGCTCATGCTAGGCGACCTCACTTCGTGCTTGTTTTGCTGCGTATGCTGCGGCGGCTTCTCGGACCCAGGCACCTTCGCGGTGCGCTTCACGGCGGCGTTCCAGCCGCTGCGCGTTGGCCGGGCCATTGCCCTTGATCACTGCCATGAATTCATCCCAGTTCAAATCCTTGTGGATCCACTGCTTCTTCTCTTCATCGAAGTGCAACTGGGGATCCGGCAGGGTCAGGCCAAGGACCTTGACCTGCTCGGCAATCATGCCAACGAAGCGCTGGCGCAGTTCGTCATTGGAGAAACGCTTGATCTTCCAGGCCATGGACTGCTGGGAGTTCGGCGACTGGTCATCTGGCGGACCGAACATCATCAGCGAGGGTTCGTAGAAGCGGTTGATGGCGTCCTGGGCCATCTTCTTCTGCGCCTCGGTGCCGCGGGAGAGCGAGAGCAGGATTTCGAAGCCCTGGCGCTGATGGAAGGATTCTTCCTTGCACACGCGCACCATCGCACGGCCGTAGGGGCCGTAGGAGGCGCGGCACAGCGGAACCTGGTTGGCGATGGCCGCACCATCGACCAGCCAGCCGATAGCACCCATATCCGCCCAGGTGCGTGCAGGGTAGTTGAAGATCGAGGAGTACTTGGCCTTGCCGGAGAGCAGCTGCTCGTTGTACTCGTCGCGGGTGGTGCCCAGGGTCTCGGCAGCCGAGTAGAGGTAGAGCCCGTGCCCGGCTTCATCCTGCACCTTGGCCATCAGAATTGACTTGCGCTTCAGCGAGGGAGCACGGGTGATCCAGTTGGCCTCAGGCTGCATGCCGATGATTTCGGAGTGCGCGTGCTGGGAGATCTGGCGGCTGAGGGTCTTGCGGTACTTCTCAGGCATCCAGTCGCGTGGCTCGACGCGGGAGTCCTGATCGATCAAGGCGTCGAAACGCGCTTGGGACTGCTCTTCTTCGTAGCTCGGGACGGCACTCAGTCCCGGCTCCTGCGGTGTGGTCGGGGCCATGGGTTCACCTCATCGAAAACAAATTACATACTGACCGTTCGTTCAGTATGTCAGAGTGCGTTCGATCACGTCAACACCAACCCACTCCAGGCACAACAAAACCCCGGGAAAGAATTCCCGGGGTTTCCTTGAAGCTGGGGATTAGGCGTTAGCCAGCGCCTTTTCCGACTTCTTGCCCTTGAATATCAGCGCATCAAGCGAGATGCGGCCTGGGCCCGTCAAGAGCAGTGCCAGCGCGCCGGCAGCCAGTGCCAGGACAAGCTCGAAGCCGCCATTTTCCACGAACACGCCACCTGAGGCATGAACCATGAACAGGGCGGCAATCATCTGCAGGCCCAGCAGGCCAGCGAAGACGCGGGTCAGCAGGCCAAGGATGATCGCGGCGCCGCCGGCGATCTCCAGGGTTGCCGCCACTGGAGCAATCAAACCGGCAGCAGGAACGCCCATCTGGCCAAAGGCCGCAGTGGTGCCCTCGATGGTGAACTGGAAGTATTTCTGCCAGCCATGAGCCAGGAAGAGGAAGCCGAAGGCCAAGCGAAGCAGGGTACGCGCAGCGGTCTGCAGACCCGGGTTGTTTTCCAGAGCGGACATATTTTAACTCCTAGGGATTGGGGCACGGGAAGATCCCGTGTGGCTACTGCTCCAACTCTACAAGGGAATAAGTTGAACCTTCAAGCATATGAAGGTTTTTGTCCCGTAAGCTTCGTCACGAAAAAACCGTGCTGCCCGCAACCAGTTTCATCTGGTCGTGGACAGCACGGTTTTCCGCTGGCTTGGCGGTACGGCTCAGAGAACCTTGGACAAGAAGTCCTGGGTACGCGCCTGCTGCGGGTTGCCGAACAGCTGTTCGGGCGCACCCTGCTCGCAGACAACACCATCAGCCATGAAGACCACGCGGTCAGCGACTTCGCGTGCAAAGCCCATCTCGTGGGTCACCAGAACCATGGTCATTCCGGTGTCGGCCAGCTCCTTGATAACCTGCAGCACTTCTCCGACCATCTCCGGGTCAAGAGCGCTGGTAGCCTCATCGAAGAGCATGATGCCCGGGGCCATGGCAAGCGCGCGGGCGATGGCCACACGCTGCTTCTGGCCGCCAGAGAGCGAGGCCGGACGGGCGTTGGCCTTCTCGCGCAAGCCCACGCGTTCCAGCAGCTCAAGTGCGCGCTCCCGGCCTTCCGCCTTGCTCATCTTCTTGAGCTCGACCGGCGCCAGCATGATGTTCTCTGCCACGCTCATATGCGGGAACAGGTTGAAGTGCTGGAACACCATGCCTACATGGCGGCGCACCTCATTGATGTCCACCTTGGGGTCGGTGACATCAAAGCCATCGACAACCACCTTGCCCGAGGTAATGTCCTCAAGCTTGTTCAGGCAACGCAGCAAGGTGGACTTGCCGGACCCCGAAGGGCCGATCACGCACACCACTTCGCCTTCGCGGACATCCATGTCGATGCCCTTGAGGACATTGTTGGAGCCAAAGGACTTGTGCAAGTCCTTGACCTGGATCTTCACGTTGGAGCTTTGCTCAGTTACGGTGCTCACTTGTTGAACCTCCGATCGGCATAATTTGCCAATTTGGTCAGCGCCATAATGGCAATGAAGTAGATAATGCCCACGATCAGCAGGGTCTCAGTGACACGGAAGTTCGCCGCGTAGATCTGCTGGCCCTGGTAGAGCAGCTCGGTGAAGCCGATAGCCAGCAGCAACGAGGAGTCCTTCAGGCTGATGATCAACTGGTTGATCAGCGACGGGGTCATCATCTTGAAAGCCTGCGGGATCACGACCTTCTGCATCGACTTGCCATAGCCCAGGCCCAGCGAACGGGATGCTTCAAGTTGCCCTGGATCCACCGACTGGATACCGCCGCGAACGATTTCGGCGACATAGGCACCGGCGTTCAGCGACAGCGTCAGCACGCCTGCGGTCCAGACGCTGATCTCCCAGCCGGTCAGCTGCGGCAGGCCGAAGTAGAACATGAAGGCCCAGAGCAGCAACGGGGTGCCGCGGAAGATGTTCACGAAGGTCGTGGCGATGCCGCGCAGCACGATGTTCCCGGAGATCTTCATGAAGCCGAAGACCAGGCCCAATGCCATGGCAATGGCGAAGGAAATCGCGGTCACCAGCAGGGTGTGCCACAGACCGGTCATCAATGCGGGAATGGACTTGACCAGCAGGTCGAAGAAGTTGCTTGGCGCCGCTGCGGTCGGGTCGGCAAGGTAGGAGTCCAGGATCTGCTGGTACTCGCCGTTGGCCTTCAGCTCGGCCAAGCCGTCGTTGAACGCTGCCAGCAGCGCGGTGTTCTCGCCCTTGTTCACGGCGAAGCCATAGGAACCGCCCGGGACCTTGTCGGTGACGGTCTTCAGGCCATTGCCCTGGGCAATGCCGTAGGCTAGCACCGGGTAGTCGTCGAAGACGGCAACTGCAGAACCGGCCTTGACCGATTCGTACATGGTGGCCGATTGGTCCAAGGACTTGACCTCGAAGCCGTATTCCTCGGCGATGGACTTTGCATAGCTTTCGCCCTCGGCGCCGGTCTTGGCGACAACGGTCTTGCCTTCCAAGTCCTCGTAACCGGTGATCTCGTCATTGCCGGCAGCGACAGCCATCTGCACGCCGGACTCGAAGTACGGCTCGGAGAAGTCGTAGATCTCCTTGCGCTCGTCGGTAATCGACATGCCGGCGATCACGCCATCCACCTGGTTGGAGGAAAGGGCGGCCAAAGCCGCATTGAAGCCCAGGGACCTGATCTCGACTTCAAAACCCTGGTCTTCGGCAATGGCGCGCAGAAGATCCATGTCGATACCGGTCAGTTCGCCGTTCTGGCGGAACTCGAAGGGCGCGAAAGTCGTATCCGTGCCGATGACGTAGGTCTGGCCCTCGACGCTTTCACTGCCTTGGGCCACGGCCGAGGGTGCCCCGACGACCAGGGCCATCAAACCGATGGCAGCCGCGGCTATCCATCGGGCCAGGCGCCCTGTGGGGGCAGCTGTTCTTTTCTTTTCCACTGATGTATCGCTTTCTCGTACTGAAGGGCGAATGGCCCAAGGTGCAGATGATACGTTCTGCCTGCAAGCCTAGGACTTATAAAGCCTAGCCGGTACCCCGCGACTCGCCTGCACTTGCATCGTTATCGGTTTGAAACCGCTGTTCTGTCCGCGCTGAGCATAGCTGCACCCGCATAGCACGGCAGTGGGATTGAATAGGGGTATGACTCCAGAATCGTTGACCGCCAATGCACCGCGTGCCGCAAAGCTGCCCACCACCCGCAGCTTCCACGGCGATGACTTCATCGACAACTACGAGTGGCTGCGGGAGAAAGCCAACCCGGATGTCATCGCGCATCTGACCGCAGAAAACGAGTACACCGACACCATTACCGCTAGCCAGCAGCCGCTGCGCGATGCCTTGTTCAGCGAGATCAAGGCACGCACCGTTGAAACCGACTTGTCGGTTCCAGTGCGACGCCGCGGCTGGTGGTACTTCACCCGTTCGGCCGAAGGCAAGCCCTACACCATCCAGTGCCGCGTCAAGGCATCGGACACCGGGGACCTTGTTGCCGACTGGACTCCCCCGGTCATCGACGCGGAAACTGCATTGCCTGCCGAAGAGGTGCTGCTTGATGGCAACGCCTTAGCCGAAGGGCAGCCGTTCTTCTCGCTCGGCGGCATGGCGTTGAATGAAGCAGGCAACTTGCTTGCCTACTGTGTCGATAATGCGGGCGATGAGCGATTCACCCTTTTCATCAAGGACCTGGACACCGGCCTGCTGCTGAGCGACACCATTGAAGGAGTGTTCTACGGCCTGGCCTTCTCCCCCGATTCTTCAACTGTCTTCTACACGGTGGTTGACGAAACCTGGCGGCCACACCAGATTCGCGCTCACCTGCTGGGGACCCTCCCAACGCAGGACAAGATCATTTTCGAGGAAAATGATCCTGGCATGTGGCTCGGCTTCGATCTGAGCCCGGACCGCAACACCCTGATGATCTCCAGCGGCAACTCCGAATACGCTGAAACCAGCATGCTGGATCTGGCCGAGCCTTCGGCTGCCGTGACCTTGCTGGTGCCGCGCTCCTTGCGCCTGCTGCACGGAATCGACCTGATGCCGGGCGCCGGCCAGGCCTTGATCACCCACGATCACCAGGCACCGAACAACATGGTGTCGCTGGCATCCCTGGACCAGCTGGGCGAAAACGCCGACCCGGCGCACTGGCAGACCGTGGTGGCCCACGAGGACACGGTCAAGATCGAAGGCACCGCGCTGACCGGTTCGCACGTGGTGCTCTCGGTGCGCCGAGATACCTGCGAGCGCATGCAGCTGATCGCCTTGGACGGATTGGGCACCAAAGCCCAGCAGCCGGCCATTGAACCGGATTTCGATGATGAGCTGTTCACTGCCTCGGCGACCTTTGCCGAGCTGGATGCTCCGTTGATCCGCATCGGCTACACCGCAGACTTCACCCCGGCCCGCGTATACGACCTGTGGCTCCAGAACCAGTCGCTGGTGCTGCGCAAGCAGACCCCGGTGAACAACTTCGATCCTGCCAAGTACCTGTCCACCCGCGAGTGGGCCACCGCGGCCGATGGCGCCAAGATCCCCTTGACCATCATGCGCCGTGCCGACCTGGATACCTCGGTTCCCCAGCCGGTGCTGATCTACGGCTACGGTTCCTACGAGGCCTCCATGGATCCTGGTTTCGGCATCCCTCGCTTGAGCGTGCTGGATCGCGGAGTGGTCTTTGTCATTGCCCACGTGCGCGGCGGCGGCGAGCTGGGCCGCAACTGGTACCTGCAAGGCAAGAAGCTGCACAAGAAGAACACCTTCACCGACTTCATTGATTCCACACAGTACCTGCTCGATTCCGGGTGGGCCGATCCGCAGCGCATCGCCGCCCTGGGCGGTTCGGCCGGCGGACTGCTGATGGGCGCTGTCGCGAATATGGCTCCGCAGCTGTATACCGCGATCATCGCCCAGGTGCCGTTCGTCGATGCCTTGACCTCCATCCTGGATCCAGAGCTTCCGCTCTCGGCACTGGAATGGGAAGAATGGGGCAACCCGATCGAGAGCAAGGAGGTCTACGACTACATGAAGTCCTACACTCCCTACGAAAACGTCACAGCACAGGATTACCCGAAGATCGCTGCGGTCACCTCGCTCAATGACACCCGTGTACTGTATGTGGAGCCAGCCAAATGGGTGGCCAAGCTGCGGGAAGTCGGTACCGGACAGGCCCCGATTGTGCTGAAGACCGAAATGGATGGCGGTCACGGCGGCGCTTCGGGACGTTACGAGTCCTGGAAGGCCCGCGCGTGGGACTACGCCTTCGCCTTGGACGCCCTGGGATGCACCGACGAAATCTAAGTAGCAAAGGAACGGCGGCCATGCACCACATCAAGATCAGCGACTACCGCAACGACCCTGCGATTCGCCGCTTGCTGGTGCTGGCCGCCGAACCTGCCAACGAGCAGGCGCTCGAAGCGCTGCTCGATGAATGCGAAGGCCTTGAGGTGCTTGCCATCGCCACTGCCGCGGGCGATATTGCGGCACTGGCCGCCTACCGGCACAGCGGCAAATACGCGGTGTGCGTTGAATACCTGGCCGTGGAAACATCCCACCAGGGCCGGGGGCTGGGCTCGAGGCTGCTCGCTGAGCTGCGCGACTGCCATGAGAAGAACGTTTGGGCCACCACTGCAGAGGATGCGGTGGGTTTTTACCGCTCGCTGGGTTGCGTTGTTTCGCAGTCTTCTGCCGACCCGCGCTGGCCGGATGCCCGGCGGTACCTGTGCACCTTGCCCTTCTACCCGCTGCTCACCGGCCAGCCAGATGAAGATCCGGAATACGAGGCCGTGGGTGGAGAGCTGATGCGCGGCCTCATAGAGATTGCCGAGCCATCGAAGCAATGGGCCAGGGACTTCCACCGCCTGCACCATCGAATCGCCAGTGTCCTGGGGGCCACCGCGTTGGCCATTGAACACACCGGCTCGACATCCGTTCCGGACCTGCCCGCCAAGCCGATCATCGACATCGTCTTGCTGGTCCCCGACGCGGATCAGGAAGCGTCCTACGTTCCGGCGCTGGAATCCAGCGGCATGCTTCTTTGGCACCGTGAACCTGGCTGGTATGGCCACCGCATGCTCAAGCCCGCTGCCGGTTCGCGGCTCCCCGAGGCCAATATCCATGTCTTCAGTGCAGGAAGCCCCGAGTATCTGCGGCTCGTGCTTTTCCGCGAGCATCTGAAACACCATGAAGCCGACCGTTTGGCATACGCCGCGGTAAAGCGGGAAGCCGCCCGCGCACTGGCTGCAAGCGACGGCGAGAACGGCCTGGTCATGGACTACAACCGGATCAAGGAACCTTTCATCCTTGACGTCCATCAACGAATTTTCACCGCCTGAATCCGCTGCGCTTCATCGCTGAAACAGTACCGCCGATAGGGCCGCATAACTTGACTTAGCTCACATAATGTTATTACCTAATGATCGTTCGGTAAATAATTCGGCGAAGGAAGATGATGAGCGAAACACAGCTAGAGAATTCGGTCCCGCACGCCATTCTCCGCAATGACTACGCCACCCAGTGGATGGGAATCGAAGTCGTCGAGGTCTCCGACGGCCACGCAGTCATCACCATGGCGCTCCGGCAGGAAATGCTCAACGGCTTCGGCATTGGCCACGGCGGAATGATCTTCGCTCTGGCCGACACTGCGTTCGCACTGAGCTGCAATCCGCAGGCAGGCTCCGACGAGACCATCACGGTAGCCTCCGGCGCCGACGTCAACTTCCTCAAGCCAGCCATTCCCGGACGAGTGCTGACTGCCACCGGCAACCGTGTCTCGCAGCAAGGCCGCAGCGGGATCTACGACATCAAGGTGACCCAGCCAGCGGCCGACGGCTCAATTGAAACCGTCGCAGAGTTCCGCGGACGATCGCGCACCGTCCCGAAACCGAAGAACCGCTAAGCACCCTGCCCACTCGACACGAAAGTTTCAGCATGTCCCAGAACACCGACCGCGACAGCCTTCCGAATCCGCTTGATCCAGAAGAAACCATGAGCCGTGAGCAGATCGAAGCGATCCAGCTGACCCGCTTGAAGGAAACTCTGCACCATGCCTACAACAACGTGCCGTACTACAAGGCAAAGTACGATGCCGCTGGCGTGCACCCTGATGACCTGAAGGAACTGAGCGACCTCGCCAAGTTCCCCTTCACCGACAAGGAAGATCTGCGCAAGAACTACCCTTTCGGCATGTTCGCCGTCCCGCAGCATGCAGTCGCCCGCATCCATGCCTCCTCGGGTACCACTGGCCAGCCCACCGTGGTTGGCTACACCAAGAAGGACCTGGAGGACTGGGCCAAGCTCGGCGCCCGCTGCCTGCGCCTGGCCGGAGTCAAGCCAGGCTGGAAGGTCCACAACGCCTACGGCTACGGCCTGTTCACCGGCGGCCTGGGTGCGCATGCCGCCGCCGAGCACCTCGGAGCGACGGTCATCCCCATGTCCGGAGGCCAGACCGACAAGCAGATCTCGCTGATCCAGGACTTCGAGCCTGATGCGATCCTGTGCACGCCGACCTACCTGTTGACCATTGGCGATGCCATGCAGCGCAAGGGCCTTGATCCGCGGTCCACCTCGCTGAAGGTGGCCGTCCTCGGTGCCGAACCATGGACCGAAGAGATGCGCCACGAGCTGGAAGAGATGTTCAACATCACCGCCTGCGACATCTACGGCCTCTCCGAGGTCATGGGCCCCGGGGTGGCCGGCGAATCCGGAGAACGCAAGGATGGCAGCCACATCTGGGAAGACCACTTCCGCCCGGAAATCATTGATGCCTTCGACGAAACCAAGGTGCTGCCCGATGGCGAGCACGGTGAATTGGTCTTCACCTCGCTGACCAAGCAGGCCCTGCCGATCATCCGCTATCGCACCCACGATTTGACCCGCCTGATGCCTGGCACCAGCCGACCGGGCCACCGCCGCATGGGCCGCATCACCGGACGCAGCGATGACATGATCATCCTGCGCGGCGTGAACCTGTTCCCAAGCCAGATCGAGGAATTGATCCTGAAGGTGCCGACCCTGTCGCCGCACTTCCAGCTGATCCTGACCCGTCCGGATCGCATGGACCAGCTGGCGGTGAAGGTGGAGCGCCGCGGCGAGGCGTCCATCGAAGATGCCACCAACGGCGCCAAGGAACTGGCCAAGCTGATCAAGATCCATGTCGGTTCTTCCTGCGCCATCGACGTTGTCGAACCGGAATCCCTGGAACGCTCCATGGGCAAGCTCAAGCGCATCTACGACATGCGCGCTAACTAGCCTCCGCCGGGACATGGGATAATCAACTAATCATGGAAACTACCGATACTGCCAACCGTCCGGCCAAGCGTGGCCGCCCTGGTTACGATCAAGAAACCGTTTTGCGCATTGCTGTCGAGGCATTCAACGAATACGGCTACGACGCGACCTCCATGGGCAAGCTCGCCGACCGACTGGGTATCAGCAAATCCGCGATTTACCACCATGTCCCGTCGAAAGAGGACCTGCTGCGCCTAGCGTTGGATGAGGCGCTGATTCCCCTGGAGGCGGTGATCGCCGAGGTCCGCTCGCATGAGGGCACCGCGGATGAGCGTCTGGAATTCTTCCTGCGCGCAACCTTCAGGATCCTGCTGGCCAAGCGTTCCTACGTGACCTTGTTGTTGCGTCTGCGTGGCAACACTGATCTGGAACGCCAGGCGCTGGAACGCCGCCGCGCAATGGACCGCCAGCTGGCAGAATTGGTGACTGCCGCGCAGTCGGATGGCAAGTTGCGTGCCGACTTGGAACCTCGGGCCACCGCCAGGCTGCTTTTCGGCTTGATCAACTCAGTGGTGGACTGGTACCGCGCTGACGGGCCGATCGACGGACCCGAGTTGGAGGACCAGGCTGTTTCGCTGCTCTTCAACGGCCTGCATACCGGCGGCGCCTGATTCCAAGTCCGGGCTCCCCATATCGGCTCCCGCCTTCCAGTCGGGAGCCGATGTCGCTAACCGGGCTGGGCGTCCGCTGCAATGTGGCGCAGCCAACCTTGTAATCTTGCCGTCCTCACAGAAATCACCGTTAGCATCGAAGGGGTGCTTTAGCACCTGTCATTCTCGATCAACCAAGTGAAGAGCGCTGTGGATTCCATCTTAGAAACCCTTTTCATGGCTACCGCCGACAGCAGTAGTTCCTTTGTCCAGATTTTGCTCTCGGCTGCGAGCATGCTGCTCGTCTTCGTCTCCGCCGCACTGCTGGCGCACCGCAACGACCTGGGTTGGTGGACCCTGATCCTGGGTGTCTTCGTAGGCCCGGTCATTTCTTCGATGCAGTTCGACCTGCTGGGCCTGATCGACGCCGTTCCGCTGCTGCTGATTGCAATCTTCGGCCTCTGGCGCTTCTCCCGCTACGAGCTCAAGGGAAAGTTCACCCGCATGGTCACGAGCACCGCGGTGACAGTGTGGTCCGCGCTCGGCCTGCTCGTGGGCCTGATCCTGCTGGTCGCCTTGCGCTTCGGCCCGTTCCTCTTCAATGGCGGCTTCATGAGTGCAACCCCGGAAATCTGGGTGCTGTACTTCGCTGATGCGGCCATCTTCGCATCGTTCGTCATGGTTGCCCGCGGTGTGCGAGCTGGCTGGCTGGTGCTGGCCGTGGCCGCCGTTGCCGATCTGGTCGTCTACTTCCTGATCTCCCCAATGCTGGGCATGCTGGGCCTGTTCGTCTTCATCGCCTTGGCGGCACTGTACGGCTTCTTCCTCTGGCGCAACCTGCCAGCCGCCGGCCAGGCCGGTCAAGGCATTGCAGAGCTCTCCGAGGCCGAGCTGGCACTGGATGCCGCCAAGGAAGCTACCTTGGCGAAGCTGAACAAGCAGCACGGAAGCAACGGCGCTTCCTAGGCTTCGCGAAAATGGCGTTGGACCACGATTTCCTCATCGTGGCCCAACGCCATTTCTTGTTTCCCGCGAAGGGGTCAGCCGGACTTAGCCGTTCCAGTTGGCATAGGTCGAGTCGGTCTTTTCAACCAAGGTCAGCACGTCGTAGGTGGCGACCAGTTCATCGTTCTGGTTGTGCAGCACCGCATCCCAAGCAACCTCGCCGTATTCGTCGGTGACGCGCGGGGTGATTTTCTTGGCCGTCAGGGTGACGCGAATCGAGTCGCCGGCAGCTACAGGGGTGATGAATCGCAGTGATTCAAGGCCGTAGTTAGCCAAGACGGGTCCCGGAGCGGGCTCCACGAACAGTCCCGCGGCCCAGGAAACCAGCAAGTAGCCGTGGGCCACGATTCCCGGGAAGAACGGGTTGGCTTCGGCGGCGGCCTGATCGGTGTGCGCATAGAAGGTATCGCCGGTTTCGTGAGCGAATTCGGTGATCTTCTCCAAGCTGACTTCACGCAGATCCGAGACGAAACCGTCACCGATCTTCAGCTCAGCCAGCGACTTGCGGAACGGGTGGACGTTCTGCGGCTTACCGCCAAACTGCTGGCTGCCAGCGAGGGACTGCTGGGCACCGGTGTGCCAGACGCCGCTCAGCGCGGTGATCATGTTGGGTGAGCCCTGCACCGCGGTGCGCTGCATGTGGTGCTTGACCGAACGGATGCCGCCCAGTTCTTCGCCGCCTCCGGCCCGGCCTGGACCGCCATGGACCAGATGCGGAACCGGAGAGCCGTGGCCGGTGGTGGATCGTGCGGTTTCGCGGTTCAGGATGTGCACGCGCCCGTGGTGCGCGGCAATGCCCAACGACAGGGCGCGCATGGCTTCGGCGTCATTGGTGCACACGGTTGCGACCAGCGAGCCGGCGCCCATGGCAGCCAGTTCCACGGCCTCGTCAACGCTGCTGTAGCCGATGACGGAACTGACAGGGCCGAAGGCTTCGCGCGAGTGCACCATCGGGTTGCGCGCGTCGTTCCAGCGAAGGACCACTGGGGACATGAAGGCTCCGCCTTCTGCCACGGCGTCCTTTTCGGGAGCGACACGTACCGCAGGGGCATCCAGGCGGCCGTAGGCCAGCTCGCCGCCGGCAGCGATCATGTCCTCGACGGCCCCGCGCACATCGGCCAGCTGTTCCAGCGAAGCCAGGGCACCCATGGTGACGCCCTCAACTCGAGGATCGCCGATGACCACCCGTTCATCGATGCGCTTGCCAACGGCCGAAATGACCGCATCCACCTGTGCTGCAGGCACGATGTTGCGACGGATGGCGGTGCATTTCTGGCCGGCCTTCGACGTCATTTCATTGACGACAACCTTGACGAAAGCGTCGAATTCCGGGGTGCCTTCCACAGCGTCGGGGCCGAGGATGGCTGCATTCAGGGAATCGGTTTCAGCCGCGAAGCGCACGCCTCCGTCGATAACGTTGCGGTGCGACTTGAGCTTGCTTGCGGTGGATGCCGATCCGGTGAAGGCGAACATATCGCGGTAGTCCAGGTGGTCCATGATGTCGCGAGCAGAACCGGAAAGCAGCTGCAGGGAACCCTCTGGAAGGATGCCCGAGTCCAGCATCATGCGCACAGCCGCTTCGGTGAGGTACCCGGTGGGGGTTGCCGGCTTGACGATTGTCGGCACACCGGCGATGAAGGCCGGTGCGAACTTCTCAAGCATCCCCCAGACAGGGAAGTTGAAGGCATTGACCTGGACGACTACGCCGGCCATCGCGGTGTAGATGTGGGTGCCAATGAAGGAACCGTCCTTGCTCAGCGGCTCGGTGGGGCCATCGAGGATCACGTTGGAATTAGGCAGTTCGCGCCGGCCCTTGGAAGAGAAGGTGAACAGCACGCCAATGCCACCGTCGATGTCCACCATCGAGTCGATTTTGGTGGCACCGGTCTTGAAGGAAACCTCGTACAGGTCCTTGCGCCGCTCATTGAGGTACAGCGCTAGTTCCTTGAGCTTGAGCGCCCGCTCATGCAAGGAGAGCTTGGCTAGTTCGCGCTGGCCGGTCTGTCGGCCGTATGCCACGGCGCCAGCAACATCCAAGTTGTCCTTGGTGACGGTGACCAGCACTTCGCCGGTATTGGCGTCGCGGACCTCGGTTCCGCCTTGTGCCGCTGGGCTATGCCAGTTCCCCGCGATGTAGCTGGGTACTACGGTGATCTGTTCTGTCGTCATTGACGCAATTCCTTCCTGAACGGTCGGTCAGTATTACCGTTAACCATAGCAGGAAGGGGTGATCGAGGACACTTGCGCGCCTCGCTGCTTCGCCAGCGCTCTCCTGGCTCCTAGCGTGCCAGCTGGCGCAGGCGCTCCACGGCGTTCTCGCTCATTCCCTGGTCCAGCAAATGCCTCCGCGTGGACCCGAGCCACCTGAGGAAATTCTCCAGTTCGCCAGCTCGGCCATGAATAATTTCCCGCAGTTGCCCTTCACTGCGGTAGCTCTCGTACGGGTGCTTGCGAGGGGAAATGCGATGCCACTCATTGATCCCCCTGACCGCGAGTTCATCATGGAGCAGGATCTGGCCATCCAAGCCAGCCAGCTGAAGCAGCATTGTGGCTATCAATCCCGATCGGTCGCGTCCAGCCGAGCAGTGGACCACCGTGCCCTGATCCGCGGTCGCGAGTCTCTCGAACACCGCCCGCAGGTGGTCGCCGAATTCCTCGCAGACCAGCTGGTACATCCCGGTGTGATTCATGTACGGCACCGCCACCGACTCGAAACGTTCATTGCCTGGCGATTCCAGCGGCAGGTTCACCAGCTCGATCCCTGCGAGGCTTGCCGCGGGCACCGCTGGGTCATGCTCGCGACGGCGGATTTCATCCGGGTTGCGCAGGTCGATGACTCTATTGACGCCAGCAGCGTGCATTTGCTGCCAACCCTCAGCCGTCAGCCACTCATGCCTGCCCATACGGTAGAAGGCTCCGCAGATGTGGCGCGCATTAACGGCTCCGCTCCAGTCCAGGTCCCCGGCTTGCTTGCGGTAGGTAAGGCTGTGGCTCATAAGCCTATTGCAACACATTGCCCGGCTGTTGTATTGTTCTAGTCATTGGCAAATGTCAATCAGTCTATTGAAGGAGGGGTAACAATGATTGCTTACCGCCTGAACAAGCCATTTCCCCCTTCTCCCAAGGACTACTTCCGATGCATTTTCCCGCTGGCCTCGAGGCCGCAAATTCGCCACTGATCGCCGCTGCCTCCACGGATGCCGATCAACAACTGAAATTCAGCAAGCACAAGCCGGTCTGGAACGACTCCGAGACCGGTGATCCGGCAAACGGCCAACGTTATTCGACATGGCCATTTATCGAGAAGGGCTTGCGCGGACCCAAACCGTATCCGCACTGGCTCATCGAAGAGGCCGCAGCCATCGACACCGAGCTGGGCATCTTGAAAACGGGCAAGGAAGGCGATGTCTTCCTGCTGGAACGTGCCACCGAAGATCGCAGCAGCCTTCTGGCAGCAAAGCGCTATCGTTCGCGCGAGCAAATGCAGTTCAGCCGCTCGCAGTCCTATAGCGACGGGCGCTCCGCACGGCGTTCGCGTGATAACCGCGCTATCCGCAACAACTCCACGTACGGCAAGCAGATCGCCGCTCTACAGTGGGCCAATGCCGAATGGAGCTATTTGCTCCGTTGCTACGAGGCGGGCATACCTGTTCCCTACCCTGTGCAAATAGATGGCACCGAAATCCTCATGGAGTTCATTGCCGATCCAGACGATCAGCATGCGGCAGCGCCTCGCCTGCAGCAGCTCTCGCGCTTTGACCCGCGCCTTCCATCGCTATGGGACCAGCTCACCGGAGCATTGGAGAAATTTGCCGGGCTCGGCATCGCCCACGGAGACCTCTCCGCGTACAACATTCTTGTCTCCGGCGAAAGGCTGGTAGTAATCGATGTTCCGCAGTGCGTAGATCTGGCCGGCAACCCGAACGGCTTGGACTTCCTGCACCGTGATTGCGTGAATCTTTGCGATTGGTTCACTTCCAAGGGCTTGCCCAATGACCCCGATGAATTGTTCTCCTCGCTGATGAGCTACCTCTTCTGAGGACAGCCAGAACTGGGCGCGCCCGCGACGAATCCCGATGATTCGCCGCGGGCGCGCGCCTGCGACCAGCTTTCCGCCGCCTACTTCGCCCAGGTAGGCAGGACCTGGCGTCCCCAGGTGGCGTTCGCGACAATGGCAAAGGAGCCGCACCAGGCCAGGAATGCGGTAACCAGGCCCAACCAGCCTCCGAGTTCGTGTATCAGCGTGCTGCCGGTGAAGGCGCCGATAGTCAGGCAGATGAAGGCCGCGGTCAGCATGGTGAACACGGCAACCAGCACGCCATTGGTACGCAGGGCGGCGACCGCCATGTAGGCGGTGAAAATGGTCCACCCCAGAAGGAATGCACCGAGGCCCGCCGGGCCCGCCGCCTGCGCTACCTCCGGGTTGGTTTCCAGCCACCAGAAGGCCATCCAGAATGCGCCATAGGAAGTGAACGCGGTGGCGCCGAAGACATTGCCCTTCGCGAATTCGATGACGCCAGCAATCAGCTGGACCAAGCCACCGTAGAATAGGGCAATCGCCAGGACGGCGGCGCCAGCTTCTGGAATGATCCCGGCGTTGGACAGGCTCAGCGCAAAGGTTGTCAGCGCAAAGGCGCCCAATCCCAGTGCCGCGGGGTCAGCCAGGCCCGGCTTGGCCGGTGCGGCTGGTGAGGCGATTCCAACGGGGTCTTCTCGGGTCAGCAGTGCGGTCATGGCGGATACTCCATCGTGTCAGCGGTCAGTTCAATCCAGGCAAGTGATGCCGATCACTTGCCTTTAGCAGGTATCCTAAATTGATGGTGAGTCGGATCACTACCATCTAAAGGAGGTAGCCGGTGACCACTGATTCTTCGCACGAAATAGCCCTTTTGGACCGCACGCTCAATACTTTGGCGGCACGCACCGGCCTGCCAGTTGCCTTTGGCGGTTTCGCCCGGTCCACGGGTACGAAGCTGACTTGTTTCGCAGGAACCCGTACCGGTTCGCTGCGTGGCCTGGTGGTCAAGCCCGGTGAGGGCCTAGGCGGCTTGGCGCTATCGCGGCGTCAATTGGCTGCCACGGATTCGTACCATGAGACCCCGGAAATCATTCACAGCTATGACCGGGAAATTGGCGGCGAGGGAATACTGGTCTTGCTGGCAGTACCGGTCGTGGTTGACGACCAGGTGCGCGCGCTGATCTATGCCGGACTGCGAAACCGCCGGCAGCTGACCGATGGAATGCTGTCCGCCGCCGCAGCAGAGGCCCGCCGGCTCGCTTGGGAACTATCGGTCCATGAAGAGACCCAGAGGCGCATGGCGGTGCTCAGTGCCTACGAACCGCAGGCCGCGCACCCCTCGGAGATGGCATTGAGCCAAGAAGATTTCAATGCGCTTTACACCGAGCTGCGCGATATTGCGCGGATGGTGCAGGATCCGGAGCTCGCCGCACGGCTCAGCACGGCCGGCACGATGCTGCGCCCAGGGCAGGGGCCAGCGCCGCAGGCAATCGACGGCCCCTCGAACCTTTCGCCGCGTGAGCTGGATGTGCTTTCCCATCTGGCGCTGGGCAAGCGCAACGCCTTGATTGCGACGCATCTGGGATTAGCCGAAAGCACCGTCAAAAGCTATCTGGCCTCAGCCGTGCGAAAGCTGGGTGCCACGAATCGCTTTGATGTGGTGTTGCGCGCTCGCAGCCGGGGCCTGATCCCCTAGATGGCCATTCCGGGGACCCCGGGCCCGGGCTACGGGCGTCGCAACTGGCTTCAGCCGTTTACCAGCTGTAGAAGCCCTGGCCGGTCTTGCGTCCGAGCTTGCCCTGGGCCACCAGGTCCTTGAGGATCTGCGGCGGAGCGAAACGCTCCCCCAGAGTCTCGTGCAAGTACTGGGCAATGCCCAAGCGCACATCCAAACCGACAATGTCGGTGGTCTTCAGCGGGCCGGTAGGGTGCTTGTATCCCAGGACCATCGCGTTATCGATGTCTTCGGCACTGGCTACGCCGTCCTCGACCATGCGCATGGCTTCCAAGGCGATAGCCACGCCCAAGCGGGAAGAAGCGAACCCGGGAGCGTCATTGACCACCACTGCGGTCTTGCCCAGTGCTTGAACCCATCCGCGCGATGCGTCCACCAGGGTCTTATCGGTCTGCTTGCCGATCACGACCTCGATCAGGGTGGAGGCGGGAACCGGGTTGAAGAAGTGCAAGCCCAGGAAGTTCGCGGGACGCTGCAATTCCTTGGCCAAGCCGCTGACCGACAGCGACGAGGTGTTCGAAGCGAGCACCGCCTCGGCGTTCAGCGCCTGCTCCACGGCCTGCAGGGAAGAAACCTTCAGATCCCAGATTTCCGGAACGGCTTCAACCACCAGCTGCGCGCTGGCGAACTGCTCGTAGTCGGTGCTGGTGGAGAAGCGGGCCAAAAGCTCTTCGCGGCTTTCGCTGATCTGGCCACGGGCAATGGACTTGTCCACGGATCCGGCCACGCGCTCATAGGCCGCCTGCGCCGCCTCGTCGTCGCGTTCAACAACGAGAACGGCGCTGCCGCTGGTCAAGAAGGCGTGGGCGATGCCGGCACCCATGCGTCCGCCGCCGAGCACGCCCATCTGCTGCGGCAACGCTCCGGTGGTGAAGCTGGTTTGTGCACTCATGGTTACTTCTTCTTTCGATCTAGGAATGCTTGCATGCGGTCGAATTTGGCTTGGGACTCGAAAAGCATGCCCTGGGCCAAGGTATCGATCACCGGATGGACTTCGCGCGGAGCATGGAAGACGGACTTGGTGATGCGCACCGCCAGCGGATCCTGGGCTGCTATGCGATCTGCCAGTGCATCGGCGGCGGCATCCAGCTCGGCAGCCGGATGCAGTTCGGTCACCAGGTTGGCGGCCAGGCATTGCTCGCCGGTGAGCACCTTGCCAGCCAGCAGGATTTCCTTGGCCAGCGGCTCGCCGACCAGTTCCTTCAGCCGCCAGGTGGCGCCTGCGGCGGCCATGATGCCCAGATTCGTTTCCGGGTTGCCCATGCGCAGCTCGGGGGTGCCGATGCGGAAGTCCGCGGCGTAAGCCAGTTCGGCGCCCCCACCCAGGGCGAAGCCGTCCAATGCCGCAACCACCGGCATCGGCAACTTGGCGATCCTGTCGAAGATGCCCGAGTTGATCCCGGCGAGCGCGTCATCCCGGCGGCGTTCGCGCAACTGGGAAATATCGGCTCCGGAAGCGAAGATGCCCTTGCGCCCCTTGGGATTCGCTTCGCTCGCTGCCTCTGCGGGGGTGCCAGCCATAATCAGGATCTTGGGATTCTTCTCCAGATAATCGCAGATGGTGTGCAGCTCGTCGACCATGGCCTGGTCAATGGCATTGCGGACCGCTGGGCGGTGCAGGCGCACCCAGAGGCGGTCATCGGTTTCCGCCAGCTTGAGGGTGGTGAACCCGCTGTTCAAATCGCCCACTTCTAGACGCCTTCCAGCAAGATCGCGGTGCCTTGGCCCACGCCAACGCACATGGTGGCAATGCCCAGCTTGCGCTGCTCGGAAGCCAGCTCCCGTTCCATGCGGCCCAGCAGGGTGATGACAATGCGGGAACCGCTGGAACCCAGCGGATGGCCCAGCGAGATGGCGCCGCCGTCGCGGTTGACGATTCCTGCATCGACCCCCAGCTCGCGCATGCTGGCCAGGGACTGGCTGGCGAAGGCTTCATTGATTTCCATGGCACCGATCTGGTCAATGCCCAGTCCCGCGCGTTCAAGCACCTTGCGGGTCGCCGGGACCGGTCCCATGCCCATGATTTCTGGTTCCAGGCCCGCGGCCTGCCCGTCGACGATTCGGGCGCGCGGCGCCAGTCCGTACTTCTTGATGGCCCGTTCGGAGACCACGAGGATTGCCGACGCTCCGTCGTTCAGCGTCGACGCATTGCCAGCAGTGACGACGCTTCCTCCCTTGACTACTGGGCGCAGGGCGGAAAGCACATCCATGGTGGTCCCTGGCCGTGGCCCCTCGTCGGTGTCCACGATGCTCTCTGCCTTGCGTCCCTTGACAGTGACCGGAACGATTTCATCGCGGAAATGCCCGGCCTCGATGGCGGCAATGGCCTTGGCGTGGGATTCGACGGCGAACTGGTCGCAATCCTCACGCGAGATGTTGTAGACGCGGGCGACTTCCTCGGCGGTTTCCGGCATCGAGAAGGTGGCTTTGCCATCGCGCGAGTACTGGCCGGAGAGGAATTGCGGGTTGGTGAAGCGCCAGCCGATGGAGGTGTCGAAGGTTGCTCCCGGCTTGGCGAAGGCCTTGGAAGGCTTTTCCATGACCCAAGGTGCCCGCGACATGGATTCGGTGCCGCCGGCGATCACGATGTCCGCGGCGCCGGCCTTGATCATGTGGCTGGCCATAGTGATGGCGCTCATGCCCGAGGCGCAGAGGCGGTTGACCGTGATGCCCGGGACGGTCACGGGCAGGCCGGCCAGCAGCGCAGCCATGCGGGCAACATTGCGGTTCTCTTCGCCCGCGCCGTTGGCGTTTCCGTAGATGACTTCATCAACGTCGGCCGGATCGATGCCCGCGTCTTCAATGACTCGGCGAATAGTCAGCGCGGCCAGGTCATCGGGGCGCACAGCACTGAGCGCACCTCCATAACGGCCTACCGGCGTGCGTGCTCCACCTACGAGAAATGCCTCGGTCATCTGTGCTCCTTATGCCAAAATGATTAGTGACCCTCAACACCTAAACTTACCGACCATTCGTTCAATAATAAAGTCGCGGGTCGCCGGATTTTCACAATTGAGCATTTCCAGGCCGCCGGGACCACATGGCCGGGCCACGGGCCAACCCCCGTTCTGTCCGCAATTGCGGGCAATCAATTCCATGTCAGTGGTTGATTTTAGAAATTGATTCGAATAGCCTCTGGTATTTAACCGACTCCGGGGAACTCCCGGATCGTGGACCGCGGCCAAGGCGATGAATTCCTATCTGGCCTTAGGGCGATCGGTCGACGGAAAGCTGAAAACAACGGAGCAGCAATGCAACCGGAACATAGCCAGCCAAACGACAACTCGAATGCACATAATTTCGCTCCCGACCTGGACCATGACATCGGGCCGGACATGAACACGCAAGACGGCCGGCAAGAAGTTCGCAAGGCCACTGCGGCATCTGCCATGGGCAACATGACCGAGTGGTTCGACTACGGTGTCTATGCCGTGGCCGTCACCTACATCACCGCCCACTTCTTCCCCACCGAGGGCGGCACCTTCATGGCCTTGGCCACCTTCGCCCTCTCCTTCCTGGTCCGCCCGATTGGCGGCCTGGTCTGGGGCCCGCTGGGCGACAAGCTGGGGCGCAAGAAGATCCTGGCCTTGACCATCATCATGATGTCGCTGGCCACCTTCCTCATCGGCATCCTGCCAACCTTCGAAGCCATTGGCGTCGCCGCGCCAATCCTGCTGGTGCTGCTGCGCATGATCCAGGGCTTCTCCACCGGTGGCGAGTACGGCGGCGCGGCAACCTTCATGGCCGAGTATGCGCCGGATCGCAAACGCGGCTTCTTCGGTTCCTTCTTGGAATTCGGCACCTTGGGCGGTTTCGCCCTCGGCACCGCCGTGATGCTGGGCCTGCAGGTGGTGCTCAGCGAGGAAGCCATGATGGCTTACGGCTGGCGCATCCCATTCTTCCTCGCTTTGCCCATGGGCCTGATCGGCCTGTACCTGCGTAGCAGATTGGAGGACACGCCGGTCTTCCAGGAGATGGAAGAATCCGGCGAAGCCCAGCAGGGCGGGTCGCTCAAGGAACTGGTGTTCACCTACTGGCGCCCCATGCTGACCATGACCGGACTGGTCATTGCGCTGAACGTCGTGAACTACACGTTGCTCAGCTACATGCCGACGTACCTGGAAACCCAGTTGGGGCTGGACCCCAACGCTTCGCTGGCCACCATCCTGATCGGCGAGGTGGCCATGATGGCCGTAATTCCATTTGCGGGCTCGCTTTCGGACAAGGTCGGACGCAAGCCAATGTGGTACGCCTCAGTCATTGGCCTGTTCGTCTTGGCAGTACCGATGTTCTGGCTGATGGGCAAGTCCTTCGCCTGGGCCATTGTCGGCTTCGCCGTGCTGGGTCTGCTCTACATTCCGCAGTTGGCCACGATTACCGCGACGTTCCCGGCGATGTTCCCTTCGCAGGTGCGCTTCGCAGGATTCGCGATTACCTACAACATCGCTACGGCGGTCTTCGGCGGCACCGCCGCGATGGTCAATGAAGCGGCCATCAATGCCACCGGTTTCCTGCTCTTCCCGGCCATCTACATGATGGCAGCGTGCGTGATTGGTGCGATCGCCATCAAGTTCATGCCGGAGACCGCCGGCGCTTCGCTGCGCGGCACCGCGATTCCCGATGCCTTGGACACCGGCATCCTCGCTGCGGTGCAGCGCGATGAAAACCGAACGTCCTGAGCCATCCAGCCGCCAAGGGGGCGCATCAGTTGAGCTGCTCCCCTTGGCGGCTGGCGCATAATCGCTGGCGGCCTAGAAATCAATGCCCGGCCGGGCGTGCTTGCGAGCAAAATGCCATCCGCCCCACAGCAGCAAGGCGAACACCGGAATTGTGGCGATCGTGTACAGCCCCACCGGGAAGACCTCGCCGTTTTCCCCGGTCAAGGTATCGAAAGAAATCAGGACGGTGATAACCAGCAAGGAAATCAATCCGACCCAACCGGTAATGGGCGACCCGGGCATGGGCAGCGAGGAAACAGAGCCCTTTTTCTTGCGCAGCATGAGCTGGCATCCGAAAATCGAGGCCCAGGTGAACAGCACGCCGATGGATGCGGTATTCAAGGCAAGGTCGAAGGCGAAGGAATCTCCGAGCCAGATGTTCAGGATGACGCCGGCAAGATAGACCACGCCCACGGTGATAATGCCGGTCGAGGGAACAAAGTGCTTGTTCATCTTCGCGAGCCACTGCGGAGCATGCCCATTGCCGCTCATGGTGCGCAGGATGCGGCCGATGGAATACAGGCCCGAGTTGCACGAGGACAGCGCAGCGGTAATCACCACCAGGTTCATCGCGCTGCCAACCCAGCCCAGGCCCATCTTCTCGAAGACCGTGACAAACGGGCTGACCCCGGATTCGTATTCGTTCCATGGCAGCACCATGGCCAGCAGGGAGACGCTGCCTACGTAGAAGACCAGGATGCGAACGACCACCGCACGGATTGCCGATGGAACTTCCTTTTCCGGGTTCTCCATCTCGCCGGCGGCAATGCCCACCAGTTCAATGGCGTTATAGGCGAAGATCACCGAGTTCAGGACCAGGATGCTGACGAAGAAACCACGGGGGAACATTCCGCCCTCGCCGTTCTCATCGCCGATGAAGAGGTTGGCCACCGACGCGGTATGGTCTCCCACCTGTGCGTTGGTCACCACCATGTATGTACCCACGGCCAGGAACAGGACGATCGCGGTCACCTTGATGCAAGCTGCCCAGAACTCGAATTCTGCGAAAGCCTTGGCGCTGAAGAGGTTGATGGCCACCAGCAGCAGCAACGCGCAGAACGCGGAAACGGTTACCGGAACATTCGGGAAGAAATACTGGAAGTACAGGCCGATGGCGATCAGCTCGGCAATGCCGGTCATGATCCAATTCAGCACGTACATCCATCCGGAGATGAAGGCGCCCTTGGGGCCGAAGAGCTCAGCCGCATACGAGACGAAGGAACCGGAAGTCTGGCGGTACATGATCAGTTCGCCCAGTGCCCGCATCAGCAGGTAGGCCAATGCGCCAGCTACCAGATAGGACAGCACCAGCGCCGGACCGGTCGAGGCCAGGCGCCCGCCGGAGCCCATGAACAGGCCCACACCGATGGCTCCGCCGATCGCGATCATCTGGACGTGGCGGCGGCTCAGGGATTTCTTGTAGCCCTCGGCACTGATTTCCGGGGTTGCCGGGCGATGCTGACCAGATGGCATAGATGAACTCCTGACCTACGGACGCGTTCAATGAATCCGTGCAAAAATCGTGAAATGAATCCGGTGATTCACTGGATGGTCCAAGCCGTACGGGCGGGGATTCCACGCGCAACCGCGAGTCGGGCCGTGAAAAGTCTACTCCTCCTTTCTTAGAGTTCCGGACGAAACCGACTAGCATTCATAGGGTGAGTAGCCTGAATAATTCCGCATTGCCCGAGAAGGTCTCCGATGTCTTCGATCCAACGCGCTGGCGCGTGGTCGAGGGATTCGACTTCACCGACATCACTTACCATCGCCAGGTCCAGCGAGCGGCGGATGGAAGCATCGTGCGCGACCTTCCGACCGTGCGCATCGCTTTCGACCGCCCCGAGGTGCGCAACGCCTTCCGCCCGCACACCGTGGACGAGCTGTTCCGCGCCATGGATCATGCCCGCATGACCAGCGACGTGGCCACTGTCCTGCTGACCGGCAATGGCCCCTCGGAAAAGGACGGCGGACACGCATTCTGCTCCGGCGGCGACCAGCGCATCCGTGGCCGTGACGGCTACCGCTATGCCGAAGGCGAGACCCGCGAATCCATCGACCCGGCGCGTGCCGGGCGCCTGCACATCCTGGAAGTCCAGCGCCTGATGCGCACCATGCCCAAGGTTGTCCTCTGCGTCGTCAACGGCTGGGCTGCCGGTGGCGGCCATTCGCTGCACGTGGTCTCGGATCTGACCATTGCCTCGAAGCAGAACGGCAAGTTCAAGCAGACCGACGCTACCGTCGGTTCCTTCGATGCCGGATACGGTTCGGCATTGCTCGCCCGCCAGGTCGGGCAGAAGACCGCCCGCGAAATCTTCTTCCTTGCCCGCGAGTACTCGGCCGATGACATGGTCCGCATGGGCGCCGTCAACGAGTCGGTAGAGCACGAACGCCTCGAAGAGGTGGCCCTGGAGTACGCAGCCGACATCGCCCGCCAGTCCCCGCAGGCCATCCGCATGCTGAAGTTCGCTTTCAACTTGGCCGATGACGGCTTGGCCGGCCAGCAGGTCTTCGCTGGCGAAGCCACCCGCATGGCGTACATGACTGATGAGGCAGTAGAAGGACGCGACGCGTTCCTGGGCAAGCGCGACCCGGATTGGTCCAACTACCCTTACTACTTCTAATCTTCCGCGACGGAACGAGGACCGGATATGGACAGACAACTCTCTGAACTGCTCGCAGCCTTGGCCACGGCGGCCAATGACGGGGGGCCGGCCGTTGAGGTATTGCTCGATGAGAGCAACCCCAACGGCTGGCGCATCGAGTACTTGGCACCACAGGACCTGCCAGGTTTCGAGCAGCCCATGGCAGTGGTGCGGACTTCCGGTTCCACCGGCCGGGCCAAGCGCACGGTGCTCAGCGTTTCGGCGTTGGCATCCAGTGCGCAGGCCACGGCCGAGTTCCTCGGCTTCGAAGGCCAGTGGCTGCTGGCCTTGCCGGTGCACTATGTCGCGGGACTGAGCGTGCTGACGCGTTCATTGTTCGCCGGCACCAAGCCCGTGGTGATGGACACCGAGGGCAGCTTCTCGGCCACGGCATTCACCGAAGCCGCCAATCAAATGATCGACTCCCGCCGGATCACCTCGCTGGTTCCAACCCAGCTTGCCCGGCTGCTGGATAACCCGGCGCCGGAAACCTTGCAGGCGCTGAAGCGTTTCGACGCCATCCTCTTGGGCGGCGCGCGAGCCAGCAAGGACCTGCTGGTTAGCGCCCGACACCATGGGCTGAAGATTTTCCAGACCTATGGGTCCTCGGAAACTTCCGGCGGCCTGGTCTACAACGGCACGGCCCTTCCCGGCGTGCAGCTGGCAGCGCATGAGGGGCGCATCTGGGTCGCCGGCCCCATGCTCGCCGACGGATACGCCAACTCCCCCGAAGCCACCGCCGAGCACTTCATTGAACGCGATGGTGTCCGCTGGTACGTCACCGATGACCTGGGCACCGTTGAAAAACAGCGCTTGAAGATCATTGGACGCATCGATGATGTGATCAATACCGGGGGCATCAAGCTTTCGGCATCGAAGATTGAAGGGCTGCTGGAAGAATTCTTCACGCAGGCAATCGTGGTCCCGGTGCCCGATCCGCAATGGGGCCACAGCGTTGGCCTGGCCTATGCGGGCCCGACCAATACCGCCGATGCCTTCGAAGCGGTGCGCCGGACCTTGGGCAAGGAAGCGGTGCCCAAGCACGTGCGCCACTACCCTCTTGGCTTGCCGCAGCTGCCTAATGGCAAGTTCAATCGACAACTGGTCATCGAAGAACTAGGCGTTCGCGACTAGTCTCGATTCGCCTTGCACGCCTAATCGCGGGAAACTAGAGGGTACGAGTTTCCGCTTGCCCTGAAAGGACAGAAAGTGGCCACACTTTCCCAGTGGGTTTCTGGGGCGCGTTTGCGCACCTTGCCTATCGTCATTGCCCCGGTTGTCATCGGTACCGCAGCCGCGCTGGGCGAAACTGGAACCGTTCATTGGTTCCGTTTCGTCTTGGCTCTGCTGGTGGGCCTGCTGCTCCAGGTCGGAGTGAACTACTCCAACGACTACTCGGACGGCATCCGAGGCACCGATGACGAACGCGTCGGCCCGCTGCGCCTGACCGGTTCCAAGCTCACCGAGCCGAAGAACGTGCGCAATGCCGCTTTCGGCTGCTTCGGGCTAGCCGCCATCTTCGGTCTGGTCCTGGTCATCATTTCTTCCTCGTGGCCGCTGCTGCTGGTAGGCGTCGCCGCGATCTTCGCCGCTTGGGGCTACACCGGCGGCAAGAACCCCTACGGCTACCGTGGCTTGGGCGATATTTACGTTTTCATCTTCTTCGGCTTGGTCGCCACCTTGGGTACCACCTTCACCCAGATCAACCAGCTGACCATGGCTTCGCTGTGGGGTGCCATCGGCACCGGCCTGATTGGCTGCGCCCTGCTGATGGCCAATAACGTGCGAGACATTCCTACCGATAAAGAGGTGGGAAAGATTACCTTGGCTGTGCGCCTTGGCGAACACAATGCCCGCTTGAGCTACGTGCTGATGCTGACGGTAGCCATCCTGCTCCCCTTGCTGGCCACCAGCGCCTTCCCGTGGATGTGGCTGATCCTGCTCACCTTCGTTCCTGCAGTGGCTCCATCGCTGCTGATGCTTCGCGAGCAGCAGCTGCCAAAGCTGGTGCTGGTGCTCAAGCAGACCGGCATGGTCAATGTCGTATATGCGGTGCTCTTCTCCTTGGCTATCGCCATCGAGGTTTTGGCCTAGCCACCGCTGCAGAAGGAAAAACGAGATGGGCTGGCCGGATCAATTGATCCGGCCAGCCCATCTCGTTAATTGTTCTGCCGGCCATGCGTGAATGGCTGGCTATGCAGTTCGAGGTGAACCTGCGTGGGGAAATTTACTCGGCGCCAGGGGTCTGCTTGCGCTGTGATTCGTCGAATTCATCCTCAACGGCTTCATCAGCTAGCTGCATCCTGGTCTTGTTTGCCGAGGTCTTGCTGAAAGCGTTGCGGATATCTTCGTTCGCCTTTAGCCGAAGTTTATTGAAGAAAAGGTAGGCCACCGCGAAGGCCACGACCAGGCCAATGATTCCGGAAACGAAGATTGGCCACTTCATACCTAACCAGAGGCCCAAGAAAACGGCTAGGAATATGCCTAGGCGGATAACGGTATATTTCACAAACTGCATAGTCTCAATTCTACCGGTGAACCTGTGAACAGGATTATCACTAGAATGGAAGCATGGTCCGCTTATTGATTTTCGCCGCAGTGGTTTCGGTTGCTTTGACGATTTATACCCTGATCGAATGCGCTCGTGCAGAGCGCCGCAGCATTCGTTCATTGCCTAAGCCTGCGTGGATTGCGGTCGTCATCCTCCTTCCGCTAATCGGAGCCGGTTTGTGGTTCCTCCTAGGTCGCCCTGTTGCGTCAAATGGCACCCCTGCGCAGAAGTCCATGGCTCCGGACGACGATGAGGATTTCCTGCGCCAGCTGGAGGTCTGGCGCCGCCAGCAACAGCGTGAAGCCGACTCGAAAGCGCGTGAGCAAGACCTCACTAAACGTGAAGACGTGCAGAAGGCCGATGGCGAGAAACCAGCCAAGCCTGAGGCCAAGGAACCGAAGCCAGGTGCAGAACGCAAGAACAAGCCAGAAGGCACCGACAGCTCTTCGTCTGAAACCGAATAACCCCCTAGTACTGCCGGGATCCCGGCAACCAGCCCAGCACGCGTACCAGCGCCGCTGGGCTTTTTCATGCCTCGTGGAAACTTCGGGCACTCTTGCAGGCGGCCAGGGACGCGGGGCTTCCTCTACGGGCGCTGGAGGGGCGGACGGGGGCAGGCGCCGGTCTGTGCCCCTGCACTTGAGTACCAGGGCCTGCAACGAACGCTTAAAGTACTGCGAGCGGCCTCCCCGCTAAAGGGAAACCGCTCGCAGTGCTGGATTCTTAGGAACTAGACGCCGGCGTAGGAGTGCAGACCGTCGAAGAAGATATTCACGATGGTGAAGTTGAAGACCACGCACAGGAAGCCGATGATCGACAACCAGGCCGAGCGTGGGCCCGTCCAGCCACCGGTGGCACGGGCGTGCAGGTAGCCTGCGTAGACAACCCAGATCACGAAGGACCAGACTTCCTTTGGATCCCAGCCCCAGTAGCGGCTCCAAGCGGCCTCAGCCCAGATCGCACCAGCGATGACAGTGAAGGTCCACATCACGAAGCCGATGGTGTTGATGCGGTAGGCGAAGTTCTCCAATGCGCCGGCACCTGGCACCACGCGCATGAAGGGCAGCTTGTCGTCCTGGCCAGCGGCCAGCCGGTTCATGCGAGCATGCTGTACCAGCTGCAGCACATTCATGGCGAAGCTGATGGCGAACAGTGCCGACGCCAGGACGGCGATGGAGACGTGAATGACGATCCATGGCGACTGCAGGGCAGGAACGAGGTGGCCAACCGGTGTCGGGAAGCCGATGGTGGCACCGCACAGCATCAAGGTGACCAGGCCGGAGATGAAGGATCCCATGAAGCGCAGGTCCTTGAAGATCAGCACCAGCAAGAAGACCAGAGCCACCAGGAATGCACCGGTGGACAGGAATTCGTACATGTTGCCCCAGGGCACTCGGTGCGCGGCTATCGCACGGGAAACCACGGCACCGCCGTGCAGGGCAGCGGCCAGCCACATCAGCACCACGGCAATGCGAGCCGTGGGGCGCTTGGCCGACAACTGCGTGTACTCCATCTTGTCGGTCACGATATGCTCGCCGACGTTGTCGGCACGCACAGCGGCACCCCGGCGCGAACGGGGCTTGGTGCCCACGGCGCCGCCGGCGCTAACCAGCAGTTCCTCGTCGCGCTTGAGCGCTTCGGAATCCATTTCGCTGATGGACTTGTTGGTCTTTGCCAGGTCCAAGGCGAAAATGATGAAGACCACTCCGTAGACCATGGCGGCCAGCAGCATGAACAACTGGCTGTATTCACCCAGCGTTTCATTGATTGGCGCTAATGCCCCAGCGTTATCCATTTACTGCTCCTTGGTTCTGCTCCTGGCTTGCCAATGGCCAAGCCTTGTCAAAGATCTTCTGTAGTTCTGCAGCTTCGCGTTCCAGACGCGGATCCTCGCCACGTGCCAGCAGTGCGTACTCGATACTGCGCTTGCCATTTTCTTGTTTCAGCTTCACCCAGACGCGGCGACGCGGGGTGAACAGCGAGACTGCAAGGCCGATCAGCGCCAGACCTGAGAAAATGCCGATTGGCAGCTTGCCCGGGTCATGATTGATGTCCAATGCAACGAAGCGCTTGAGGTCGTCAAAGGTAATCGAGCCCTTGCCGTCGGGCAGCTCGTAGGTCTGCCCCGCTTCGAGGATGATGCCGCCGGCATCCAAATCACGGCTGTTCAGCGGTTCCATCTTCTCCGTGTCCAGCACGAACACGTTTTGCGGGTTGCCGTCGTCAAGGCCCAGATCCCCGAAGTACGAGTTCAGGTGCAGCTGGGGGTTGATGGCGTTGGGATCGCCCGAGATGCCGAAGCCGTTCTCATCCACCAGTGCGGTTGGCAGCAAGAAGCCCTGGAAGCCCAGCTGCGATGGCTCGGCGTCCGGAACCTTCAGCACGAACATCGAGGTGTAGACCGAATCCTGCGGAATGGAAACCGCCGGGCCGGAATAGGAGACATTGCCGTTGCCATCCTTGACGGTGATCACCGGGGCGTAGCCATTGCCGACCAGGTACACGTCACCGCCGCTGATCCGCAGCGGATGGTTGACCTTCAGCTCCTGCTTCACTGGCTCGGCATCGGGCGATTCGCGCACCTTGACGTGGGCGGTGAAGTCCAGCGGCTGTCCGAAATGCGATTTGGATTCGCGGTCGAAGATGATGTCGAATTTGTCCAGCGTCACAGCAAAGGGCGGCAAATTATCGGCATTGAAGCCGGTGCCCGGGGTGAAGGAGTCGTAGGCCACCAGCGAATTCACGAAGGTCTCCCCCTCGACAACCACGCGCTGCCCGGTGTAGCCCAGGGCTCCGCCGATCGCGGCCGAAGCCAGTACGCCCATCAGCGAGATGTGGAAGAGCAGGTTGCCGATTTCGCGGGTATACCCGCGCTCTGCGGCAACCGAGGCCCCGGTGGCATCCTCGCGGCGCTCGACACGATAGCCGCGCTTCTTCAGGATCCTGAACGAATCCTCGATGACCTGCTGGTCATCGGGCGTATCCGTCTCGCCTTCCAGAATTTCATGCGAGCTGTACTGGGGAAGTCGTTCCAGGCGCACCGGGGTCCTCGGCGGCGGGGTGCGCAAGGCTTTGGCGTGCTTCTTCACACGCGGGATGATGCAGCCAATCAGCGAGACGAACAGCAAGATGTAGATCGCGGAGAACCACACCGATGAATACACTTCGAACATCTGGAAGCGATCCAGCCATGGACCAGCGGTGGTGTGCTGTTCCAGGTACTGGGCTACAGATTCGGGGTTGGCGTCGCGTTGCGGGAAGATCGATCCCGGTACCGCAGCGACGGCGAGCAGCAACAGCAAGAACAAGGCTGTTGGCATCGATGTCAGCTGGGTCCAGATCCAACGCATGGAACCCATGAATCCCAGAGCAGGCGCGTCGCCAGTTCCCTTGGAATTCCGTTGTTGTTTCGCCATTAAATTGGCAACCTCACTTCATTGGCAAACCAGTTTTGCAGTTCTGCTACCCATGTTCCCCACAGACCGGTCACCATGACCAGTCCCAAGGCAATGAGTAGTACCCCGCCCAAACGCATGATGAAAACCTGGTGCTTGCGGAAGAACGCCAGCGCCTGCATGCCGCGCTGCAACCCCATTGCAATCAGGATGAAGGGCAAACCCAATCCGAGGCAATAGAACACAGTCAGGAGCGTTCCACGCCCTACGTTCGCGTCCACACCGGTGGACATGATCAGTACCGCACTCAAGGTGGGGCCGATGCACGGTGCCCACCCCAGGCCGAAGGTCAGCCCCAGAACCGGGGCACCCCACAGGCCTGCAGGCGGTTTCCTGTGGATCTTGCGGTCACGCTGCATCCAGGAGAAGCCGCCCATGAACACGATGCCCATGAAGACCACGACCAGGCCCAATGCCTGGGTGACCCAGGAGCCGTTGAACCTGAGCCACGCGGAGGCCTGGCTGAAAAGCACGCCCGCTGCGATGAAGACCACGGAGAATCCCAGGACAAAGAGCAGTACGCCGGAGACCACGCGGCCGCGCCGGTGCTCCTTCAGATCCGCACCAGTCAACCCGGTGACGTAACCGAGGTAGCCCGGCACCAGCGGCAGGACGCAAGGCGAAAGGAAGGAGACCAGCCCGGCCAGCAGTGCTACTGGGGCAGCCAGCAGCAACGACCCGTCCAGGACGATGTCGGCAAAGGGATTAGTGGTCACTGATCAGCTCACAACTCTTCGGTCAGAGCGGAGTCGATCAATGACTTCAGGGTGCCAGGCTCTACGGCACCGATCACGCGGGCACGGACACGGCCCTGGCGGTCCAGCACCAAGGTGGATGGAACCGCTTGCAACGGGACGTACTTGGTCATCGCCAGCTGGATGTCCCCGGAGGTATCCTGTACCGACTCATAGGGAATCTCGAAAGTGCGCTCGAAGGCCTTCGCCGCTTCGGCTTCATCGCGTACGTTGACGCCAATGAATTCGACTTTCTCGCCGAAGCCTTCAGCGATTTCCTTCAGATCCGGTGCCTCGATGCGGCACGGAGCGCAGGCGGCATACCAGAAGTTCATGACTACGGGCTTGCCCTGCCACTGCGTGAAGTCGATATCGGTGCCATGGTAGGTGGTGGCCTTGAGGGCAACCGGTTCGCTGCGCTTGGAAACTTCGTACTCTTCCACGGCGCCGTCGCCAGCGATGTAGTTCTTGCCGTCGCCGCTGTTTGCTTGCGCGGTCAGCGCATCTTCCTTGCCGCTGCAGGCAGCCAAGGGCACCACGGCGGCGGCAACCATGAGCGAACGCAACATGGTGCGGCGGCTCAAGTGGCGAGGATTAGGCACAGGATCTGTCATTTTGCTTTAGGCTCCAGGGATATTCGCCGCGCCGGCAAGCAGCTCGGGGCACGGTTCGGTGTAACGCACGGAGACCAATTCGTCTCCCTCAAAATCAAAGCTGGTGATGGAAGCCAGGGTGCACTCGCGCTGGCGCGGATCGTGCCACAGCGGCTTCTTCTCGGCGGCGCGGCGCGTAACCCAGATCGGCAGCTGGTGGCTGACGATAATGACTTCCGCTCCTTCGCCGTGCTCGGCGAGGGCGGCCTTGCGGTGCTCATCCATGGCCAGGCGCATGCGAGCAACCTGCTGGGCATATGGTTCGCCCCATGAAGGCTTCAGCGGGTTGACCAGCAGCGGCCAGTACTTCGGCTGACGCAGGTGCTCCGCAACCTTGGACAGCCCTTCCAGCTTGTTGCCGGCTTCGATAACCCGCTCGTCGGTGTGGACCTGCAGATCCAGAGCATTGGAGGTCGGCGCGGCTGTCTGCTGGGCTCGCAGGAGCGGTGAGGCCACCAGACGCACCACGTTGCCGCCTTCTGCTTGGCGCTTGGCAAAATATTCTCCTGCCCCATCGGCCATCTGGAATCCGAGTTCCGAGAGCCCGAAGCCGGGGATCCTGCCGTAGAGCATACGGTCAGGGTTGAAAACTTCCCCGTGGCGCAACAAATGGACGGTCGATAAAGGCATGCCTCCAGTGTCTCAAATATTCGGTGCAAATTAGCCATATTGTGGCCACCGTCAACTATTCACAGGACACGCATTGGAATCCCATATGGAAAAACCATCCTTTCGGAGGGGTTTCTCACAATCGACTGCCATTACGCTTAGTCAATAAGACAGTTCGACCAGAAGGACGCATCATGAGCGACAACGATCCTAACCAGCCGGGCCAGCCCTACAACCCGGGCCCTTCCGGCCAGGGTTCATCGCAGAACCCGTACGGCGAAAACCCCTACGGCCAGCAGCCCTCGCCGTACGGCCAGAACCCGTACGGCCAGAATCCGAATCCTTACGGGCAACCGCAGGCACCGGGCTACGACCAGTATGCCCAGCAGGGAGGTTACGCCGGCGTGCAGCCGCCGACCGAGCGGCCACGGACCTTGGCTATCGCCTTTGGCTTGATCATGCTCGCGGGCATCTTCAGTGCCCTCGCCAGCTGGCTGATGACCAACTCCAACATGATGGCCAACATGATTGGCCAGCAGTGGTCGCTGGTGCAAGAAGAGTTCCAGAACCAGATGCAGAGCACCCCGGGCATGGAGCAGGATCCACTGGTTGAACAGATGATGGCAAGCCCTGAGGCCTTCATGGCCCAGGTCAATTCCATGATGTCGACCTTCGTGATTATCTCCATGATCATCACCTTGGCCCTGTATTTCCTGGTGGGCTTCTTCGTTGGCCGCGGCGTGGGCGCCATGCGAATTATCGCCACGATCCTCGGTGCGCTTTCACTGCTGAATCTGGTGACTATCGTTCCAATGATCAGCATGTTCGCTGACACTCAAGCCGGAATTATCAACGCTGTCTACGTTGTGGGCATCTTGTTGGGCATTGCAGGCGTGGTCTTCGCCTGGTTGCGCCCTTCTTCGCAATACATTGCGCAGCGCCGCCAGGCTCGCCTGGCCGGCTTCCGCTAAACGCATGGCCGAGCCTCTTCGCGAGGCCCTGCAGGGACAATAAAGGCGTAGCCGCTCCATCCACCCAAGGGATGACGCGGCTACGCCTTTTCTCGTCTGCGCGGCTTCAGCCTTGAACGGCGAGGTATGCCAGGATCTGCAATTCAGTGGAAAGATCAACGCGCCGCAGGTTCATGCCCGCGGGTACGCGAAGCGGCATCGGTGCGAACGAGAGCACCGAGCGGACCGAAAGCGCGGCCAGTTCGTAGACCAGGTCCTGCGCAGCATCGCCCGGAATTGCCAGAACAGCGATGTTGATTTCTTCGCGTTCAACCACTGCGGCCAAGTCCGCGATCGCTTCCACGTGCAGCTCGCCGACCGGGCTGCCGACCAGTGCGGGGTCGATATCCAGGATCGCCTTGACGTTGAAGCCACGAGTCCTGAAGCCTGCATATCCGCTGAGCGCGCGCCCCAGGTTACCGGCGCCGAGGATGGCCACACGCCAGTCCTGGTTCAGGCCGAGGGTGCGGCTGATATGTTCTGCCAGTTCGCGGACCACGTAGCCCACCCCGCGGGTTCCGTAGGAACCCAACCAGGAAAGGTCTTTGCGCAGGATGGAGGGGTTCACTCCAGCTTCCTTGGCCAGCACCCCGGAACTGGTGCGTTCCAGGCCCTGGGCTTCCAAGGCGTTCAGCGCGCGCAAGTACTGGGTCAGTCGAGCCAGCGTGGCCTCAGGCAGGACCCGGGCTTCAAGCTCTGACATCTTCGTTCTCCCGCACTTTTCGGTGCTCTTGAAGAGCACAACGCATTTTCATTTATTCGGCAGCGGCTAGCTGCTCAGTAGTCGTTCCAGACGCTGTGCGTCGATGTGCCAGAAGTCGCGGACTTCTCCGTTGATCAGCAGAACCGGCACTTCCTCGTGGTGCTTGGCCAGCAATTCAGGGTGCTGGTCAATATCCAGTTCGGAAAACTCCATATTCAACCGGCCAGTCACCTCGGCCACGGTTGCGCGTGCGGCCTGGCACAGGTGGCAGCCTTCTCGAACCAACAGCTGGATCTGATTCAAAGTACTCACCTGCCTATAATCTCACGAGCCGTAACCGCCCTTAAACTTGGCAATGAAATAAACTGGATCAAATGTCTTCCATCGATCATCACCCCAGCCCGAATTCCGCCCTGGCTCCGGACACGGTCGCCGCTTTCTTCGATGTAGATAACACCCTTGTGCGCGGTGCATCGCTGTATCTGCTGGCCCGGAAACTGCATGAGCGCCGCTTCTTCCAATTCCGCGAAATCCTCTGGTTCGCGCTCAAGCAGTTGCGCTTCGCCGCGCGCGGTGAGCACCTAGGGGACATTCACCAGATTCGCGACCGTGCGTTGATGATGGTCCGAGGGATCCCGGTGTCCGAGATCGAGAAGATCGGCAACGAGATCTATGACGAATACATCGAACCCAAGCTATGGACCGGTACGGTAGCCATTGCTCGCCAGCATCGGACGGTGGGCCGTGAAGTCTGGCTAGTCACTGCCACTCCCCTGGAAGTGGCGAATGTCATCTCGCAACGTCTCGAACTTACCGGTGCATTGGGCACTGTAGTGGCCAGCGAAGACGGTTTCTACACCGGAGCGCTGGCCAGCCCGATCCTGCACGCTGCGGAAAAAGCGCAAGCGGTGCGCACCCTGGCGAAGGCTCGCGGCATCTCGCTGTCGAAATCATGGGCATACTCGGATTCCTACAATGATGTTCCCTTGCTTGAAGCTGTGGGACACCCCGTATGCATCAATCCCGATGCGCGGCTTCGCGCCTACGCCAAGCGCCGCGGCTGGCAGGTCTACGATTTCCGCACCGGCCAGCGAGCTGCCAAACTAGGCCTGAAGGCCGCTGGAGTGCTTGGTGCGCTCTGGGCGGCGCGACGGTCCATTCTGCGCCGTTCCGGCTCTTAGGCCGGCGCTGGGCGGCTTTGGATAAAGCAATCGCCACCGTTCAACAGTTTCACTGTGAAGCGGTGGCGATGATTGCCAAGCGGCAAATGCTCAGAAGTAGATTTACTTCTTATTACGACGCTGGTGGCGGGTCTTACGAAGCAATTTGCGGTGCTTCTTCTTCGACATACGCTTGCGGCGCTTCTTGATAACAGAGCCCATAGTGGTTCCTCACAAACTAAATAAATGCGTCAACCCCAAATGCCTGCTTGCGCGCGAGCCCAAGGACAAGGTTGACCGGACGTTAAACGTTCCTTAACAGATTACCCGCTTTTCGGTCATGCTCTGACCATCGCGCGGACTATCGACCGTAAGAACCGGTACCGTGCTGCGGATCAATGGCCGCGGCATTCAGATATGATTCCACGGCGTTTTCCGGAACGCGATAGGAGCGACCGAACTGAACAGCAGGCAAATCACCGGCGTGGATCAGCCGATAAACGGTCATTTTGGAAACGCGCATCATGTCGGCCACTTCGGCCACAGTCATGAAACGGGCTCCGGCAAAATTCTGTTTATCCGTCATGCGGGATATTCTCCTGACGCTGATCTCTTATTCGTCGCGTTAATTTAGCGAAGATGAACTTACACGACTTTGGATCAACATCGGCGGTTCAGGTTCACGTTCGCTTTGTACTAGTCTAATCGCACTTTTGTAACTTTTGCATCACGAAACACACACGTGACCATCTGAATCACATTTTTTGATGCCTGAACGAGACAATCCGCGTGATTTCACCGGGTCCCCAATGAATTCACGCGGATTGCAGCGCTGCAGATTATTAGATGACGCCCTGTGCGAGCATTGCGTCTGCGACCTTCACGAAGCCCGCGATGTTGGCGCCGGCGACGTAGTTCCCCGGCATGCCGTACTCGTCTGCAGTAGCAGCACAGCTGGTGTGGATGCCGACCATGATCTCAGTCAGGCGACGCTCGGTGTGCTCGAAGCTCCATGCATCGCGGCTGGCGTTCTGCTGCATCTCCAGAGCGGAGGTAGCAACACCACCAGCGTTGGCTGCCTTGCCCGGGCCGAAGAGCACCCCTGCATCCTGGAAGATCGAGGTCGCTTCAGCGGTAGTAGGCATGTTGGCGCCTTCGGCCACTGCGATGGTGCCAGCAGCAACCATCTTCTTTGCGGCCTCAGCGCCCAATTCGTTCTGGGTTGCGCAGGGCAGCGCCACGGTGCCTGCAACGTCCCAGACGCTGCCACCGGCAACGTACTTCACCTTCTTGGTGCCACGGCGTTCGGCATACTCGGAGATGCGGCCGCGCTCAACTTCCTTGATCTGACGCAGCAGATCCAGGTCGATGCCGCCCTCGTCAACGATGAAGCCGGCCGAGTCGGAAGCCGTAACGACCTTCGCTCCCAGTGCCTGCGCCTTCTCGATGGCGTGGATTGCCACGTTGCCCGAACCGGAAACGACCACGCGCTGGCCATCGAAAGTCTGGCCGCGGGTCTTGAGCATTTCTTCAGTGAAGATCACTGCGCCGTAGCCGGTGGCTTCCGGGCGAACCAGGGAACCGCCCCAGCTCAAGCCCTTGCCCGTCAGCACACCGGACTCGTAGCGGTTGGTGATGCGCTTGTACTGGCCGAAGAGGTAACCGATTTCGCGGCCGCCAACGCCGATATCGCCGGCTGGCACGTCGGTGTATTCGCCAATGTGGCGGTAGAGCTCAGTCATGAAGGACTGGCAGAAGCGCATGACTTCGCCATCGGACTTGCCGCGCGGGTCGAAGTCCGAGCCGCCCTTGCCGCCGCCGATGGGCATGCCGGTCAGGGAGTTCTTGAAGATCTGTTCGAAGCCCAGGAACTTGACGATGCCAAGGTAAACCGATGGGTGGAAACGCAGACCGCCCTTGTATGGGCCCAGAGCCGAGTTGAATTCAACGCGGAAGCCGCGGTTGATCTGCACGCGGCCTTCGTCGTCAACCCATGGCACTCGGAAGATGATCTGGCGTTCAGGTTCGCACAAACGCTGCAGGATTGCGGCTTCGGCGTATTCAGGATGCTTGACCGATACAGCTTCAAGGCTGTCGAATACTTCCGTGACGGCCTGGTGGAATTCTGCTTCGCCGGGATTGCGGCGGAAGACTTCGTCGCGAATCGTCGCTAAGTGCTTATCCAAGTTTTTCTCCTCATCACTTGGGGCAGGCACAGGCGCACAAGGGGCCTCATTGCCGGCGTCACTGCCCCGCACACGAGAATGCCATGCTGGGCATTCTGAACAAAATTTTCATGTTATAAAACAGGATTGCGCGCGTAACTTAAAAGATTGACCATATTGCACGGTTGCAGCGCCGAAGACTGGACAAGAGCTAGCGCCGACGCCCGAACCGCGGAAGTTTCTCGAAAAACTCTTGCGCACGTCCAGTAACTTGTTCCAGGCCTTGGCCAACGCGCCGCCCGATCTGCTGAGCCGTTGGATTCGATACCGCTGCCAGCTGCCCCTCGGCTTCGGCCTGCGTGGTTGCCAGCTCCTGGCCCTCCGGTTGGGCAGGTACCAAATCGGCGCACCAGCGCACGAGATCTTCCAGCGCTGAGGTATCAATGCTGTAGATGCGCCGCTGCCCGGCAGCGGCCATGCTCACGAGTTCAGCTTCGCGCAGCACCTTCAAGTGCTTGGAAACAGTCGGCTGCGAGATCTCCAGTTCAGTGACCAGAGTGCCCACTGCTTTCGGCTCGTTCTTGAGCGCTTCTATTATCTTTCGTCGGGTTGGTTCAGCCAACGCCGAAAACACTTCATCAATTGCCACACACATAACCCTAACGGCATATGAACGGTTGGCAATCGATTTCCATGCCTAAAATGCTGTGAGGTCTCGCCTCTGTCTCCGTTGGCCGCAGCCATGCGAGGCTAGTCGAACCATGGATCGAGCCCGAAAAGCGGGAATATCTCCTTGCGTGTAGCAATGATGGTTCGGTCTACCGGATCGGCCGGATCATAGCCGACTTCCCAATTGCGCCACCACAGCTGGGCGTCATCGCCCATGAGGTAAGGCATGGCACGGCCGTACCTTTCCAGAACGTAGCGGCGGAAGGTCTCGGGAACATAGGTACGCAACGGCACCGGCTTGCCGGCAACAATCGCCGTCAGATGGGTCCAGGTACGCGGCACGACGGCGGTGACGTTGTATCCCCCGCCTCCGGTAGCCAGCCACCGGCCTTCGCACAGCTCATCTGCCAACTGGGATATGTCCAGGGCCGCCTGGCGTTGCGCATCAACAGACAGCTTCAAGTTGGTCATGTCATCATCACGGTGCGCATCGCAACCGTGCTGGGAGACGATGATTTCGGGCTTGAAGGCGCGTACCAGCTGCGGAACGATCGCATGGAAGGCACGCATCCACCCGGAGTCCCCGGTCATTGCCGGCAGAGCAACATTTACTGCGCTGCCTTCGGCGTTCTTGCCGCCAATTTCATTGGCGAATCCCGTACCGGGGAACAGTGACAGCCCGGATTCATGGATGGAAATGGTCAGCACGCGTTCGTCATCCCAGAAGATCGACTCGGTGCCATCCCCGTGATGCGCGTCCACATCGATGTAGACCACGCGTTGGGCACCCTGTTCCAGCATGCGATGGATCGCGGCAGCAGCGTCATTGTAGATGCAGAAACCGCTGGCCTTGCTTTTCGCGGCGTGGTGCATGCCGCCGGCGAAGTTCACCGCACGGACCACCTCTTGGTCCATGATGGCTTGGGCCGCTGCTACCGAACCGCCAACAATGCGCCCGGCGGCTTCATGCATCCCGGCGAATACCGGGTCGTCTTCGGTGCCCAAGCCGAATTCTTCGGCAACGAGTGTTGGATCCTGGCTCACCCGCCGCACCTGATCGATATAGCTCTGGTCATGGACGGAGCCGATGACCGCATCGTCGGCAATATCCGGAGCCTGTATCGTGACGTTCGGCGCATCGAAGATATCCAGCTCATCGCTGAGTCGATAGGTCAGTTCTAGCCGTGAAGGGTGCATGGGATGCCAGTCGCTGAATTTGTACTTCAGATACTCTTCATCCCACATCACCATGGTGGGCCGTGGGGCATGCTGCGGATCTAACACGATTTCAGGCTACCCGATAGTGACCCAACTCATGAATTCATGGCAGTTTGCGCGGCTTGTCGGGTCTTTAGCCGGGCAACACAAGCGTTTAGCGGTGGAAACGCGTAAATTACTAGAAGGACTTCAAATCCTCATGGCAAAGAACTGTTCCCCAGGAAACGGCGAGTAATAAATGAGCACAGCCAGTGCATCGGGCCCCAGCGCCCGGGCAGCTGAAATGCGCGAACAGCGACGCAAGAAATGGCTGACCGTTCGCATCGCAGTTGCGGACTTCACCGTGCGCTCCCCCGCGCGCTTGACTCTTGGCGCCTTCTTGCTGGCTATCACGTTGTTCACCTCCCTGCTCGCGGCGCCGTTTTCCTCGGCCACAGGGGAAGCCACCGCGCTGCATGACGCATTATTCACCGCTGTGTCGGCAGTTTGCGTTACTGGCCTAACGACCGTCTCCACCGCTGTGCACTGGTCATTCGCCGGTCAGCTGATCATGCTGGTCGCAACGTTCATGGGCGGCCTGGGCATTTTGACCCTGGCCTCCATCATGTCCCTGGCGGTATCCCGCAAGCTGGGCGTGCGAGCCAAGCTGATGGCGCAGAATTCGATGAACAGTTCTGGAGCCTCAGCGCTGGGTGAAGTAAGCTCATTGCTGCGCATCGTGATCCTCACAGCGATCAGCCTGCAGGCGGTCATCGCGCTCTTTCTGATCCCGCGCTTCTACATTCTGGGTGAAAGCGTCCTGTCCGCCATCTGGCATGGAATCTTCTATGCCGTCTCGGCTTTCAACAATGCAGGCTTCACCCCGCACTCCGACGGATTGGTTCCCTACGAAACCGACCTGTGGATCCTGGGCCCATTGATGGCCGGCGTGTTCACCGGTTCCTTGGGTTTCCCGGTGATCATGGTGCTGCTGGCGCACAAGTTCAATATGAAGAAGTGGAACCTGCACACCAAGCTGACCATGCTCACCACCACCATCCTGCTCTTTGCCGGATCCTTCCTGTGGCTGATTTTCGAATGGGCCAATCCCAAGACCATCGGTGGCTTATCCATCAGCGACAAGCTCATTCATGGCTTCTTCGCCTCCACCATGACCCGTTCTGGCGGCTTCAACCTGGTGGATCAGAACGACATCCACCAGGTGACCATCTTGTTGACCGACGCATTGATGTTCGCCGGTGGCGGTTCAGCTTCTACTGCTGGCGGCATCAAGGTCACCACCATTGCCGTGATGTTCTTGGCGATCTTGGCCGAGGTCCGTGGCGATACTGACGCGAAGGCCTTTGGCCGGCAGATTCCGCAAGGCACCATGCGCGTGGCCATCTCCGTGGTCGCCATGGGTGCTTCGCTGGTGATGGTCGCTACCGGCGCACTCGTGACCATCGACGAATCGGTGGGCTTCTCGCGAGCCCTGTTCGAGTCGATCTCGGCCTTTGCTACCGTGGGCCTGAGTAGCGGGGTTTCGCAAGAAGTGCCTCCGGCCGGCAAGTATGTGCTCAGCGCGTTGATGTTTGCCGGACGCATCGGCAGTATTACGCTCGCCAGCGCGTTGACCATGCGCCACCGCAATACGCTGTTCAGACTCCCAGAAGAAAGGCCGCTCATTGGCTGACAAGAACATAGACCACAATGCCCCGGTGCTGGTTATCGGCCTGGGCCGCTTCGGTGCATCTGTCGCTGAAACGCTGGTCAAGCAGGGGCGCGAAGTGCTGGCCATTGAGCGCAGCCCGGAGCTCGTTCAGCAGTGGGCCAGCACCTTGACCCACGTGGTCGCGGCCGACGCGACCAATATTGACGCCCTGCGCCAGCTCGGCGCCCAGGAATTCTCCTCTGCCGTCGTGGGCGTGGGTACCTCCATCGAATCATCCGTGCTGATCACCGTGAACCTGGTGGATCTGGGCATTGAGCATCTGTGGGTCAAGGCCATTACGCCCTCCCATGGCAAGATTCTTACCCGCATTGGTGCCAACCACGTCATCTACCCGGAAGCCGATGCCGGTGTGCGTGCCGCGCACCTGGTCGGTGGCCGCATGCTCGACTTCATCGAATTCGATGACGGCTTCGCCATCGTGAAGATGTACCCTCCGAAGGAGACCCAGGGCTTCACCTTGGCCCAGTCCCAAGTCCGCTCCAAGTACGGGGTGACGATCGTTGGTGTGAAGTCCCCGGGCGAGGATTTCACCTACGCCATGCCGGATACCATGGTGACTCGCCGAGATGTCCTGATCGTCTCGGGGCACGTGGACCTGCTCGAGCGTTTCGCAGCACGCCCGTAGGGCACGAGGATCGTGAATACGGCGGTGGCCGGCAACCAATCGGTTGCCGGCCACCGCCGTATTGAATGCTCGTTCCTAGCCGAGCTCTTCACTCAGCTGCGCTGCACGGGCGGCTGCCGCTTGCGTGCCCGCAGCAATAATCTTTGGAATTCCCTGCTCATCGAAGGTGGCGATAGCCTGCTCGGTGGTGCCCTTCGGGCTGGTTACCGCCTTGCGCAGGGTCGCGGGATCCGCGTCAGGGTTCGAGAGCATCTTGCCGGCACCGGCCACAGTGGCACGTGCCAGCGCGATTGAAAGCTTTTCATCCAAGCCCATGGCCACACCGGCATTGGCCATGGCCTCAGCCAGGTAGAAAGCATAGGCCGGACCGGACCCGGAAATTGCCGAGAGCGCATTTTGCTGCTCTTCGTCGATGACGTGCACGTCGCCGGATCCGGAGAGCAGATCGGTGACCAACTTGGTCTGCTCGTCGCTCACGCTTGCCGCCGGGCTGATTCCCACCACGCCGGCACCGACCATCAAAGGGGTGTTCGGCATGGAACGGATGACCGGCTGGCCAGCTGGCAGATGAGACTGCATGCTGCTCAGGGTGATAGCGGCGGCTACGGAAACAACGACCTTCTGCGCGTCCAGCGATCCGGAAATCTCCTCGCACAGTTCGGTGATGCCTACCGGCTTCACGCCCAGGAAGATAATGTCTGCGCTGGCGGCAGCCCGGCGGTTGGCTTCGGGATCTTCCTCGCTGACCAAGACGTTGATGCCCAATTCGCGCAGTTCCGCTACGCGGTTATCGCTTCGCACGGTAGCGGTGATGAGCTGCGGGTCATGGCCCGAGGCGATAATGCCACGCAGGATGGCGCCGTTCATGGAGCCGGCGCCGAGGAAGGACAGGGACAGATTCTTTGTTGCTTCACTCATATGGCTATTGTGTCATTGGCTTGGGGTCGCTGCCGACTGTTAAGTGCTGGCGGGCAAATTCTAGGGTCTTTCCCAGCCATTCTTCTTTTTGCCCGGTGTTGCGAGCTTTGCGTGTGGAGACCTCGACCGCTACGGTTCCGCTCCAATTGGCATCACGCAGATATTGCAGCGTTTCGGCCACCGGTTGGGTGCCCAGGCCTGGCACAAGGTGCTCGTCTTTGCCGTTATCCAAACCATCGCACAGATGAACGTGCGCCAGTCGCTGGCCCAGGTCCTCGACGGCTTGGCGCGAATCCATATTGGCAATCGCCGCATGGGAGAAATCCCAGGTCACATGCTGGTAGTGCTGCGGGACTGGGTTCCAGTGCGGAAGGTACATTTTCGCTTCACGGCCCCGGGCACGCCATGGGTACATGTTTTCCACGGCGATTTTCATCCCCGTGGTCTCAACCAATCGCTGCACGCCTTCGGCGAATTCTTCGGCGTAGGCGCCCTGCCACCTGAATGGCGGATGGGCGACAACCACATTTGCGCCGACCGCTTGGGCCAGGATGACCGAACGTTCGATCTTGGCCCAAGCAGAGCCCCACACCTGCTGGGTGAGCAGCAATGTCGGTGCGTGGATGGCCATGATCGGCAGTTGGTACTTGTCCATCAAGGCTTTGAGCGCGGTCGCAGATTGGCTGGCTGCGTTGCCGGTAATCAGCACTTCCAGCCCGTCGTATCCCACGTCCTTGGCCATCGCGAAGGCGTCATGGACGGTCAGCGGATAAACTGACGCGCTAGAGAGGGTGACTGGCACCTTCATTGTGCTCTTCTGGTCTTCCATGCTCTTGCCTCCTGTTACCGTGTCCACTGTGCGGGCACCGCTTAGCCAAGAAGGTTAGCTGCTGGGTTTGGCGAGAAATTTGTACTTCTCGTTATCCAGAGCTACTTCCCCAACTCCAACGCTACTACTGAGCGGTGTCGCAGAGTCAAACATCACGTGATCAAAACGTCGCAGCATCAAGCCTTCACGAATCGCCCAAGGGCAAATCCGCACAGATTTCAGTTTCAAGGCATTCATCGCTTCGTGAGCGACAATCGCCCCGGCAAGCAGTTGCGGGGCGCGAATCTCCGAGACACCGGGCAGTTCTGCCCGTTCAGCCCAGCTCATCGCGGTCAATCGGTTGGTCCACAATTTCAATGCGTCACGATTGAGCACGCGCTTAACATAGGGGCCTTCCGTGCTCGGCGCGGCTCCGGTGATGCGAGCCAGCGAGCGGAAAGTCTTGGAAGTAGCGGTGGCCAAGGTGGGCTTGCCATACTGGCGCAGCTCGGTAGTCGGGTCCGTGAGAACGTCGCGCACGTACGTACGCAGTTCCTTGACTTCCTTAATGGACGGCAGGTCGTTAGGAAGCCATTCGCGGGTCAGACGGCCGGCGCCCAGGGGCACGGAAAAGGCTGTTTGCGGGAACTCGTCAACGCCCAAGGCCAGCTCCAGCGAGCCTCCGCCCATATCCAGGTTCAGGATGGATTCCGAAGACCAGCCAAACCAACGGCGTACGGAGTAGAAGGTCATGCCGGCTTCTTCTTCGCCGGTCAGTTCCATCAAGCTCACGCCCGTCTCGACTTCGACGCGTTCCAGGACGGCAGCACCGTTGGAGGATTCGCGAATCGCTGAAGTGCAGAAAGCCATGAAGTCCTCAACCTGGTGGTTTTCGGCGAACTTGGCGGCTTCCTTGATGAAGGAGATCAGCTCGCGCTGGCCCTCTTCAGTTATGGCGCCATACTCATTGAGGTAGCGCACCAAGGACAAGGGTCGCTTGTGCGAGGCATAGGGAACCGGGCGGGCTCCCGGATATGCATCGACGAGCAACAGGTGAACGGTATTCGAACCGATATCCAATACACCGAGTCTCATGGTGCGCTCCTCGTTAGGCCTGGCAAGAAAGACTAGTCAGTCTTTTTCGCGGTCGTCTTCTTGGCCGTAGCCTTCTTCGCCGGGGTCTTCTTGGCTGCTGGCTTCTTGGCCGGCGCCTTCTTTGCCGTGCGCTTCACCGGTCCGCGGGCACGTTTGTCGGCCAGCAGCTCGATAGCCTGCTCGCGTGTCAGTTCCTCCAGGGAGGTAGTGCGCGGAACGGTGATGTTGGTGACGCCGTCGGTGATGTATGGACCGAAGCGGCCATCCTTGACCACGATGTTCTTCTCGCTGGTCGGGTCCACTCCGAACTCGGCCAATGGCGGTACCGCGGCACGACGGCCACGCTGCTTCGGCTGCGCGTAGATCGCCAGCGCTTCGTCCAAGGTGATCGTGAAGATCTGCTCTTCGCTCTCGATCGAGCGCGAATCGCTGCCCTTCTTCAGGTACGGACCGAAGCGGCCGTTCTGCACGGTGATCTCTTCGCCGTCAGCGTCAGCACCCAGTACACGAGGCAGGCTCATCAGCTTCAGGGCATCTTCCAAGGTCACTGATTCGACAGTCATGGACTTGAACAGCGACGCGGTGCGCGGCTTGACCTTGGTTGGCTTCTTCGGCGGCTTCGGCTTGCCATTCTTGTAGTACTCGACCGGCTGGGCCGCCAATTCCTCTTCGGTTGGCTCCGGGATGATCTCGGTGACGTAGGCGCCGTAGCGGCCATCCTTGGCTACGATCTGGCGACCGGTTTCCGGATCAATGCCCAAGTGCATTTCGGAGACCTGCGAGTTGGCAAAGAGCTCCTCTGCCTTTTCGGCAGTCAGCTCATCCGGGGCCAGATCCTCAGGCACGTTGGCGCGCTGCGGCTCGGTGCCTTCCTCGGCGCCTTCCGGGATGGCACGTTCCAGGTACGGGCCGAACTTGCCCACACGCAAGGTGATGTCGTCGGTGACCTTGATCGAGTTGATCGCACGGGCGTCGATGTCGCCGAGGTTATCGACCACATGCTTCAAGCCTTCGGATTCGGTCTCCGCGCCCTTGCCGAAGTAGAACAGGTTCAGCCAGTCGGTGCGGGCACGATGGCCCTTGGCGATCTCATCGAGATCATCTTCCAGGCGGGCGGTGAAATCGTAGTCCACGTACTTCGCGAAGTGCTCTTCGAGCAAGCGGATCACCGAGAAGGCGATCCAGCTCGGCACCAGGGCGCCGCCTCGCTTGGTGACATAGCCGCGGTCCATGATCGTGGAGATGGTTGGCGCGTAGGTCGACGGGCGGCCGATCTCGCGCTTTTCCAGCTCGGCCACGATCGAAGCTTCGGTGTAACGAGCCGGCGGGGAGGTTTCGTGGCCCAGAGCGGTCAGTTCATCGCCGGCCAGCTGCTGGCCCACAGCCAGCTGCGGCAGGCGGGCTTCGGCATTCTCTGCCGCGGCTTCCAGGGCCTGTTCGTCCTTGCCCTCCTCATAGGCGGAAAGGAAACCGCGGAAGGTGATTACGGTGCCGGAGGCCGAGAACTCGGCCACGCGCTGATCGCTGGCGGTGCCCTGCAGCTTGATGGTGGCGGTGAAGCCCTTGGCATCGGCCATCTGCGAGGCGACGGTGCGCTTCCAGATCAGCTCGTACAATGCGTACTCGTCCTTGGACAACGAGGAACGCACGTCCTTCGGGCGGCGGAACATGTCACCGGCCGGGCGGATTGCCTCGTGGGCTTCCTGCGCGGCATCGTTCTTCGCCTTGTAGACGCGCGGCTTGGCTGGAACGGAATCCGCGCCATACAGTTCGGTTGCCTGCTTGCGCGCGGCATTCACTGCCTCGCCTGAGAGGAAGACCGAATCGGTACGCATATAGGTGATGTAGCCGTTTTCATACAGCCGCTGAGCGATCTGCATGGTGATCTTGGAGCTCCAGCGCAGCTTGCGGGATGCTTCCTGCTGCAGCGTGGAGGTGGTGAAAGGGGCGGCCGGACGACGGGTGTACGGCTTGTCCTCGACGGAGGTCACCGCAAAGCCGGTGTCCGACAGGTTCGCCACCAGCGACTGGGCCGACTCCTGATCCAGGTGGGCCAGCTTATTGCGGGTGGTCTTCAGCTGGCCGCGGTCATCGAAGTCACGGCCGGAGGCGACACGGGCGCCGTCCACTGCCGAGAGCTTCGCTGCGAAGCCTTCGCCTTCACTGGTGGCGAAGTTGCCCTTCACATCCCAGTATCCGGCGGGGATGAAGGCCATGCGTTCGCGTTCGCGCTCGACGACCAAACGGGTTGCCACGGACTGCACGCGGCCTGCGGACAGCCCGCGAGCCACCTTGCGCCAGAGCACCGGTGAAATTTCGTAACCATAGAGGCGGTCCAGGACACGGCGGGTTTCCTGGGCGTCGACGAGGTCGGTATCGAGCTCGCGCATGTTTTCCAGTGCGCGGGCGATGCCTTCCTTGGTGATTTCGGTAAATGCCAGGCGGCGTACCGGAACCTTTGGCTTCAGGACCTGCAGCAGGTGCCACGCGATGGCTTCGCCTTCGCGGTCCGCATCGGTTGCGAGGTAAAGTTCGTCAGCTTCTTTGAGCTTCGCCTTCAGTTCGGAAACGCGCTTCTTCTTGTCCGGGTAGACCATGTAGTAAGGCTCAAAGTCGTTGTCCAGATCGACAGCGAACTTGCCTACTGAGGTCTTTTTCAGCTCGGTTGGCAGTTCTGAGGGCTGCGGAAGGTCGCGGATATGGCCCACTGAGGCATCCACGTCAAAGCCTTCACCCAAATATTTGGCGATCGACTTCACCTTGGCAGGAGACTCCACGATTACGAGTTTCTTACCAGTCTTTTCCTTGGCCTTGGGGGGCACAGCACTCCTTTAGACAACACGGACCTTGGACACCCATTTCCGGGCCCTGATCGATCCGCCATCGCAGCTTCGTTCTTCATGCCTACTCTATAAGCACATTTCCCGATGATCTTACACCGAAGAATCTGCGCTCCCTGAGCCGGGCATACTTATGATGATGCCTCCCCCATGCTCTGGTATTCGGGAAGCAATGAGATTAAGTAGAACATACGCCGCGAATCAATACTGCGTTCCTCGGCTGTTGCCTGTGCCTCGTATTCGTAGACCAGATCCAGCATTCTGCGGTTGAACTCGCGTTGCTTGGCTTCCGAGAGGAAGACCAAACCGCTAGTCAGCATCGGCGGACGATCCGGGTCCGGAGCGATTCCGGTCTTCGCTTCTGCCTCGCGCCGCTGGACTTCAGCATTGAGCCGGGTGCGGAATGCGTTCAATTGCACGTTCAAGTACGCAGTTTTGGCGTTCGCCGAGTCGATCTGCGTGTTCAGCTCTAGCCGTTCACCAGCCGCTCGCCACCGCCGCTCGCGTGCGTCTCCTTCGCTGGCAGCACGAATCACGTACCCGTACTTCTCCAGGGCCCGGAGGTGATAGCTCATGGCGCTAGGTGTCAGCGCACACAAGGATGCAAGTTCTGTAGCGGTGCGGGTGGTCTGCGAAGCAAAGAGCTCATCCAAGACGATCAGTCGAGCGTCATGGGCCAACGCTCGAATCGCCTGGGGGTCAGTGATCGAGACAACTTGTGGGATTTCCGCCTCATCGCGCGAGGCGGCCCCACCTTGTTCCTCAATTGTGTTCCGTGTCATAGGGAAAAACTTTAGCGCTTGTTTCACATTTTCTGAAGCAGGCCATGTCGCAAGAGTCGCTTCACTGCTTCATAAAGCAGGTCCGCGAAGTCTTCTTGCCCTTCTCCAATCAAGGAATCCAACGCGTTGACTAGTTGCGATACCGACAAATCACCATCGCAGGCGGAAACAAATCCTGCCTGCGCGGTATCAAGCAATTCAGTACGGCGCAGCCCTGCCCCCTGCCGCAGCAAGATCACGCCGGGGTGCTCCGCCCCCGGACGCTGATGGCGCTCCTCAGTAACATCCTCGGCCGCCAGCAGGTGCCAATCCTTGAACCCTTCATTGGCGGCGGCCAGCTGGTCGGACATGGCAATGTCCCGCTGCAGGGTCGGGGCCAGCGGCTGTTCCACCTGGTGCGAGATCTGCTCGTAGCGCTGCAGTACCGGATGGCCTGCGGCTGGACGGCGGAAGTACACCAGACCGAAGCCGATGGCACCCACGCCGCGGGACTCGAAGTCATCGAGGTATGCGTTGTAGGCGGAGATGTATGAAGTGCTGTCCTCGGTCTGGGAAGAGTCGCGCAGCCATGTCTCGGCGTAGCCGCTTGGCGTTGTTTGCTCGCGCTCGATCACCCATACGTCCAGCTGGTCGCCGAACCACTGGCGCACGCGGGCATCCCACGGCTGGTTGGATTCATCATCTAGGCGAGGAATCTCCCAGTTTGACAGCATTTGCATGCAGCCACCCGGCGCCAGGAAGCCAGGAGCCTGCTCGATCAAGGTGCTCACCAGCGTATCGCCGGCCATCCCGCCATCACGGTAGGTGAACCGGTCCTTGGCGCGCTCGTTGCTGCTTCGCGGGGTAATCACGAACGGCGGGTTGCTGGCGATCAGGTTGAAAGTGGATCCAGCCACCGGATCGAACAGGCTTCCCTGGAGCAGGGTGACCCGCGATTCGAGGTTATCCGGATCCAGCTCCAGGGCCTGGTAGTTGAGCATCAGGTTGAAGCGGGTGAAGCCCAGGGCTCGGGCCGACAGGTCTGTGGCCGTAACATGCTCCGCGTGCGATAGCAGATGGAACAGCTGGATGCCGCAGCCGGTACCCAAGTCCAGTGCGCGCTCGACCTTTTCGCGGATCGTGATCTGCGCCAGGGTCAGGGACGCCTGGCCAATGCCCAGCACATGGTCGGTGCGCAACACGCCGGGACGCTGGTGGGCACCCAGGTCGTGGGCCACCCACAATTCACCGTCAGCATCGGAGGAATGCAGCGCCAGGGCAATCTTGGCCCGGTAACCGGTAGCCCAGGACTCGATCAGGCCCAGCTTGAGCAATCCGTCGGTCTTCAATGTCGGGAAGGCGGCATTGATGGCCGCGTCTTCCTGGGTCTGGCCCATTTGGAAGAGGCGAACCACACAGGCAAGCGAGCTATCTGGCCTGCTACGATCCAGGTTTCGCAAGGCAGGGTGGAGCTGGTCGCGGGCAAATGCTGCCGCAGCTTCCTCACCAAGCAGCCCCGCAACATTTTCATAGTTGTACCCGACATCAGTGAGGTCTTTGGCTAGCGAGTCGATGAGCAGTTGATTGTAGCTCTGGGGAGCGTCATCAATGGAAGAAAATTCAGCAGCATTCACACCTCCAAGTCTACCGAGTAACTCAACGGGCGATAGCTAGGCCAGGCAAACTACGGCGACCTATGATGTGGGCATGACCCAAGTAACGGTGACCTATCTCCAGCAACTCGACTCCGCTGATGTCATTCGCTCGGCCAAGTCCTTGCCCGAGGACGCCCGGATCGAGCTGGCCAAGGAGATCACCCCGGAATTTTCGCGGTTTCTGTATCAGAGCGTGGGCAGCGAATTGAACTGGTCTGACCGCCTGGGTTCGACCCGAGACCAGTGGGACGAAGTGCTCCGACGCCCGGGCTCAGAAACCTGGGTGCTCTACCAGCACGGTGCTCCCCAGGGGTACGTGGAGCTCGTCACGGAAGTCGCGGACGCCGGCAGCGAGGTCGAGATCTTCTACTTCGGCTTATTTCCCGAAGCTACCGGCCGCGGCCTTGGCGGGGTGCTGCTCAGCGAAGCACTGCAACAGGCCTGGGCCCTGGGTTCACGATGGCCGCAGCTGCCTGAGGTCAGCCGGGTATGGCTGCATACCTGCTCACTGGACGGACCGGCGGCGCTACCGAACTACCAGGCGCGAGGGCTGAGAATCTACCGGACCGAGGTGGAACAGGTCGACGTCAAGGATGCGTCGCGCGGAATGTGGCCGAAGGTGACCGCATAGAAAACGCGGCCTGGACTTATGGAAAGTCCAGGCCGCGGTTGGTGAAAGCTGAAGTTAGGCGTCTACGGTGCTGCAGTCTGGGCAGCGGCGCAGTGCTTCGTCCTTTGCGCAGTCCTCGCAGAACAGGCGCAGGTTGCGGCAGGCCGGGTCCGAACAGTTCTCGAACTTGTTGGTTGGACCTTGGCAGCCCACGCATTCACCGATGGTGACAGCGTCTTCGGAGAATTCGGTATGCATGCGCTTATCGAAAACGTAGAGAGAGCCTTCCCATAGGCCTTCATCCCCGTACTTCTCGCCATAGCGGACGATGCCGCCCTGCATCTGGTACACCTCTTGGAATCCGCGTTTGACCATCAAAGCCGAAAGCACTTCGCAGCGAATGCCGCCGGTGCAGTAGGTGACCACCGGCTGGTCCTTCAGGTGGTCGTACTTGCCCGAATCCAGCTCGGCAACGAAATCGCGGGTGGTGTCCACTTCGGGGACAATCGCGTCCTTGAACTTGCCGATCTGCGCTTCGAATGCGTTGCGGCCATCGAAGAAATGGACCTTCTCGCCGGTCTTCTTCTTGTTGTCAACCAGCTCGTGAAGTTCTTCGGGGCGCAAGTGGGTGCCACCGCCGACAACACCGTTCTCGTCAACTTCCAGTTCGCCAGGAGCGCCGAAGGTCACGATCTCGTCGCGAACCTTGACGGAGATACGCGGGAAGTCTTCTGCCGAACCTTCCGACCACTTGATATCCATCTTCTTGAAAGCTGGCAGTTCTCGCGTGGCCTTGACGTAGGCCTTGACTGCGGAGATCTCGCCACCAACGGTGCCGTTGATGCCGTCTTTGGAGATGATGATGCGTCCGCGCAAGCCCCAGCGCTCCAGCAGCGAGCGCTGCCAAAGGCGGATTGCCTCCGGGTCTGGGAGCGGAGTAAAAGCGTAATACAGAACAATACGATGAATGGCCACCCTACAATGTTAGTAGCTTTTGGCCGCGAAACGCCGAGGAAAAGAGCAATGTCACATTGATCTTTCCCGAAAATATCGAGCTCTCGGCCAGTGCAATAGTTCCAAGTAGGCAACGATTAGTTCAATGTCAGCTAATTCCTAGGAAAGACAAGGTAGGGTCAAATTATGGCATCAAACGCAAGCGATGAACTGATTGGCACCTGGGTAGCAGGCTGGGCTGGGGCTCGTGGTTATGAAACCCGCAACGAAGGACGGGTCCACGCTGCGCTGCGCCACGACACCACTGAAGACTGGGAATACGTCATCTATGGTCCCTCCAAAGAGGAACTCGCAGCAGTAGCCGAGACCCTGACGAAGCACCCGAACCGTCGGCTGACGGCTTTCGACGACTCCGCCGAGAATCTGGTTGCCATTGCGGCTGAAGTAGGCCTGCAGGTCACTGCCGATGACGAAGCACTGATGGTCACCGAACTAGCCGTGCACGACGTCGAGGTCCCACTGCCTGCAGACGGCTTCGTCTTCCAGATTGAACGCGATGGCACTCATGCCTACGTGTCGCTGCATCCCGAGGACAACCAGGAAGTCGTTGCGGCATCCGGCCATGTCTCAGCAGTTGGCGGATACGCAATCTTCGACCGCATCATCACCGGCGCCGATTTCCGCCGCAAGGGCCTAGGTACCCTGATCATGCGTGCGCTGGCTTCGCTGGCTCAAGAACACGATGTTGATGAAGGCCTGTTGATCGCTTCGGTCGATGGCCAGCAGCTTTACGCTTCGCTGGGCTGGACTTCGCTGGGCAAGGTTGTCATGTTCAAGGCCTAGGGCCTCCAAGATTACTCTTATCGCCGTGCTTGACGCTTCCGCGTCAAGCACGGCGATAGTCTTTAACTCCAGCAGTTCTCGGTCCGGAAGGCGTCCTCGTGAAGTCAGTGCGTTCTCTCTTAGATCCCTATGACCGGACCAATGATCCCGATGCTGTGGTGCACCGCCGCACCAGGGCTGCCAAAGACGAGATCACCAGCCAATGGCCAGCGTGGCTCAGCGCTGAACTAGTTGGGATATTCCAGGGACTGGGCATCCAGCAGCCTTGGCTGCACCAGGCCCAAGCAGCCAACCTCATCCACGAGGGCCACCACACCATAGTTTCCACCGGTACCGCCTCAGGCAAGTCCATGGCCTACCTGATGCCAAGTCTGGAACAGTTGTACCAGGCGAAGGACAGCGGATTCAACGATGCTGATGCCGGTTCATCGGTGCTTTATATCTGCCCAACCAAAGCACTGGCAGCCGACCAGCTTTCCGCTGTGGAGTCCCTAGGCGTTCCCGGGGTCCGAGCCGCTCCCTACGATGGCGATACCGACCAGGCCACCCGTGCTTGGGTACGCCAGCACGCCAACTTCGTCTTCACCAACCCAGATATGCTGCACCGCGGCATCCTGCCCAACCATCCGGCCTGGTCCAGATTCTTCAAGCGCCTTCGCTACATCATTATCGACGAGGCCCATTCCTACCGTGGGGTCTTTGGCGCACACGTAGCCAACCTGATGCGCCGGTTGCGTCGCATTTGCGCCTATTACGGCAGCTGCCCGGTCTTGATCGGTGCGTCCGCGACGAGCTCAGACCCCGAAGCATCCTTCGGGCGTCTCATTGGGGCGCCAGCTCAAGCGGTGACCAACGATTTCTCCGCCAGCGGTGAACTGGTGATGGCCTTGTGGGAACCTCCGATGAGTGATCACCGCGGTGAAAATGGTGCGCCGGTACGGCGTACCGCCATCGCCGAGAGCGCTTCGATCCTCACCGATCTGATGGCTGATCATATTCGAACCATTGTCTTCATCAAGTCCCGCCGCGGTGCTGAAACAATCGCAACGCTCACCCGCAAGCATCTGGAAAAATTTGCACCGGATCTATCCGTCCGGCTTGCAGCGTACCGCTCGGGCTACTTGCCTAATGAACGCCGTGAGGTGGAAAAGCAATTGCGCAGTGGCGAGCTGCTGGGTGTCACCTCAACTTCGGCACTGGAACTGGGCATCGATATTGCGGGGCTGGACGCGGTAGTGGTGGCTGGGTGGCCAGGCACCCGCGCATCGTTCTTCCAGCAAATCGGCCGTGCCGGACGTTCGGGCCAGGATGCGCTGGCGATCTTTGTCGCAGCTGAAGATCCGTTGGACACCTACCTGGCACATCATCCCGAAGCCATCTTCGATTTGGGTGTCGAAGCGACAGTCTTTGATCCGCAGAATAAGTATGTGCTTAGCGGCCACCTCTGCGCCGCCGCGCAAGAATCTCCCCTGCGCCCGGAGGAGTTGGAAATTTTCGGTCCGCAGACCGAACAGCTTCTGGATTCGCTGGTGCAACGCGGCTACTTGCGCCGGCGCCCGGCTGGATGGTTCTGGACGCATCCGCAACATGCGGCAGGGATGTTCTCCATTCGGGCCGATGGCGGTGGACCAGTGGACATCATCGATGCGGAAACCGGCGCTCTGCTAGGCACGATGGATTCCCCGCAAACGCATTATCAGGCGCATCCCGGGGCCATCTACGTCCATCAGGGTGCCAGCTACCATGTGGAAGAACTTGATGAGCAGAACCACGTGGTGATCGTGACTCGGGTGAATCCGGATTACTACACCACGGCGCGTGATCTCACCACGGTTGCCATTGATTCCGAGGAACGCAGCCGTAACCACCGAGAACTGACGATTCATTTCGGTGAAGTCACTGTGACCACCCAGGTCGTGTCTTTCCAGCGGAAGTCGGTGGCTTCTAATGAAGTGCTGTCCGAAGAACCGTTGGAGCTTGAAGCCCGGGATCTGAATACCAAGTCCATTTGGTTCACCCTGACCGAGCAGCGATTGCTTCGAGCTGGTTTGGAGGTAGATCAGTTCCCCGGAGCCTTGCATGCTGCCGAGCATGCCATGATCGGGTTGCTGCCGCTGGTTGCTACCAGCGACCGTTGGGATATCGGCGGAGTATCCACTGCGCTGCACATGGATACCGGCCATCCGACAATTTTCGTCTATGACGCGCAGCCTGGCGGTGCTGGATTCGCCGAGCGTGGTTTCGAGCGCTTCACCGATTGGATCCGGGCCACCCGGGATGCCATCGAGGCCTGCGAATGCCAGCACGGCTGCCCAAGCTGCGTGCAGTCCCCCAAGTGCGGTAACCGCAATAATCCATTGGACAAGGCTGGAGCGATCTTGCTGTTGACGGCCGTGCTTGACGACGTGGAGCCAGCGCACCACCGCTAACCGCTTCCGCCATGCTCACCGCCCCGGTGCATCCAGTGGCGGTGCTCCCGCCCGTGCCTGGGCTTCGGCCAGATACAGTTCTATGCCCATGGCACGGAATCCGACAGGAACGTTCGTCGTAACGCGCACCGACTGGCCGTCGGGTTCCACCATGCATGCTGCCAGCAGTGCACCGTTGGATTCGGCCAACAACGCCGCAACTGTGCAGGGGTCCCCGCTGCGCAACCCGCGGGCCGTATCCGCAGCAGCCAGCGCCGACAGATCGGCGGCGCTGGCAGCCTGCATCGCGGCTCGGGTTGCTGCAACCCATGCCAAGACGGCACCGGCAATTAGCAGTGCAACAACCACGAGCGCTGTTGCCATGACCGTTCCGCTACCCTGTTCGCTTCGAAGGCTCCGCCGCTTTTTCATTCGACGGCCACGCTGGCTTGTCCATGGATTTGAAGGCTGCCAACGATTGGAAGGCTCACCGATTTGCTGACGTGAACCTGCCAGTAGCCGTTGGCTGTTGAGAGCGAGAAACGGGCTTGGCTTCCTGCCAGCCTCACGCCGCTGGCGCGAGCGGTTGCATCGTCCTCGCCGCGGGCCAATTCCCTGGCCATGGCCCCGGCTGCCTGCTGAACTTGGATCTGCTGGATCCCGACGACACCCAAGCACAAACCCAAGGACAGCATCATGGCAACCGCGGGTAGCAGCACCGCAAATTCGGCGGTGCTGCTACCCGATTCGTCGCTGAAGCTCATGGCCTACAGCGACAGCGCTTTAGTAATCAGGCCCATCAGCATGCCACGTACGTCGCCGCTGGACAGGATGCTGATCAGCAAGCCGGCAAAAGCCACGGCAGCCAGCGTGACCATAGCAAATTCGGCGGTGGTGGATCCCTGCTCTTCTCGCAGCAGATCCCTGATTTCCCGGAACCGTCGGTTCATTGTGTTGTCCTTTCTAGACTGTCATCCCCGGCGTCGATACCGTGGATGTTGTGCTTCTACCATCGGCGAGCGCCGCGGGCAGCAACATGGGTTTCCTACGAGCTGGGCATAACCTTCGGCCGGGGATTACTGGTAGCTGGGGAATAGCGCGATGATCAGTGGAACCACGCCCAGGGCGATGAAAGCCGGCAGTGCGCAGGCCCCTAGAGGCAGTACGAGCCTGGTACCGAATTGCGCTCCGAGGCGCGCGACTTTCTGTGCATGTTCACGGCGTTGCAGAATCGCGGTATTTCGTAGCAGATTGGCTGCCGGCGCTCCGGTCATGTGGGCAAAGTGCAGTGCTCTCCGCAGCGGGTCGAGCCAGGGCGGAGCGGCTTCCCAGGCTTTGTCCCACGCCATGTTCATTTCCAAGCAGCGCGCTACGCTGCGCAGCACCGCGCACTGTTCAATGCTGTGACCGAGCAGATCGAGGATCTCGGTGATGGGCATCCCCGAGTCCAACAGGCTGGCGCTCAGATCCAGGATCAGCTCGACAGGTTTTTCATCTTCCTGCCGTCTTTTCCCAAGGCACTGCGGCGCCTTGCCTTCTCGACTTTTCGAGTTGGGCCGTCCTAATGCCAAAGCGATGGAAAGCGCCCCTAGAAGCAGAATCAGAACGATCATGACAGTGCCTGGCTAGTGGTTGCCTGCATGAGCCGCCGGCACCAGATCCGGTTGGCGATCCACAGCAATGCTCCAATGAGCACGCTGAGTTGCGCCGCCCATGATCGGCCTATCGTGCCCAGAACATCAATGCCCACAAGCAGACCGAATCCAAACCCGACTAGTGGAAGCCATGTCAGCAACTTAGTCGTTGCTTTCGGGCCAGCCATAGCCGCCTCGAATGCTTGCTGGGCTACTAGGGCGCATTCGAGGTCTTCGGCTAGCCGTTCCAGCACATCGGCAAGGCTTGCGCCGCTGCGTTCGGAGAGTTCCAGGCACCAGTGCAGTCGTCGCACCGCTGGACCTTGTCCCTGCTCCGCCGGAAGACCGGGTCCGGGAGCGCTGTTGTTTAGCCGATGCGTTGCTTGGAGGTCTTTGAGCGCTCGGATGATGTTCCCGCTGTCGTCCTCGGCCTCCAGCAACGCATCAACTGCGGGATGGAAATCCAATCCGCTTCGGAGCAGCGCCGAGAGTTCACGAATGATGCGGGCATCGGTGCTCAGTACCTGGTCATCGTCCGTGTGGCGTTCCGCCCCGCGATCCCGGAGCCTGCGCAGGGAACCCGCTTTGATTTTGCTTGCCGGGTGCGCGGGGATCCACAGCCACAAGGCCAGTGCGCCAAAGATGAGGATCAGCATTGGTCAACGCTCCTTGGCGTGCTCATCGCCTAGCGCCTTGGCAATGGTGCGCGTGAGCGATGGGCCAAATCTGTTCGCCAGGAAGCTTTGCCCGTAGTCGGCCAGCGGTTCGGCGGCGTCCAGGTCTATCAGGCGCCGCATGTGCATCTGGCCATCGCTACCGGTGTCCAAGCGTCCAAGGGCCACCGGTCCGCGCTGCCCTTGGCTCCCCCTGTTCATGTGAATGACAAGATCCAAGGCGCTGGAGGCCTGCAACGAAGTCGCCTGCACGCTCCATCCGGCGAGCGCACCCAGCGCCGCCAAGCGGGCCGGAACTGACTGCGGGTTGTTGGCGTGCATGGTGCCTGCGGCTCCCTGATGCCCCGTGTTCATGGCTGCAAGAAAATCGCGTATTTCCTCCCCACGGCATTCGCCAACGACCAGTCGGTCAGGGCGCATGCGCAGGGCTTGGACAACCAAGTCCTTCAGCCGCACCTGGCCGGCAGATTCGACGTTGGCCGACCGGGTTTGCAAGGACACAACATGCGGGTGCGGCACATGCAGTTCTTGCGAGTCTTCCACGATGACCAGACGGTGCCGCGGATTGGCTTCGGCAAGCATGGCTTGCAGGAGGGTAGTTTTGCCGCTGCCGGTTCCTCCGGTAATCAGGAAGTTCATCTGGCGTTCCACGATGGCTTGAAGCAGCGGTAGCCAGAACCCGTTCGATCCTTCCAGGACGGTGCCCAGTTCGAGCTGGGCACTGCGCTTGACGCGAATCGAGATCAGCGGTCCGGCTGTGGCAATTGGAGGCAGTACAGCGTGGACGCGGTAATTCTTCAAGCTCATGTCCATGAACGGGCTAGCTGAATCGAGCCGTCGGCCCGCAAGGGTTGCAAGATGGACGGCCAGGGTCCGAACCTGCTCTGGGGAAGAAAACCGGAATTCGGTGGGCTGCAGGCCGGCCGGAGAATCCGTCCAGACCATCCCTTGCCCGTCGACCAGGACATCGGTCACCTCGGGCCGCTGTGCGAAAGGCTCGAGGATTGATATTCCTGCCACTTCGTTCTGCAGCGATTCCAGCGATTGTGCGGCACCTTGGGAACCCAGAGCCGCGCCGGAGTCGTGAACAGCTCCTGCCAAGGCAATCGCATCAAGCTGCCCGCCGGTGAGCAATGCGCGTTCACGCACGGATTCAAGGATTTTGGCATCCAGCACAGGCCCGCCCGTTGATGGGTTGGCGTTGTGGCTATGCCGGCCCGGGCTCATGGGTGCTGCTCCTTCATTTGCGGTATCAGGCAGAGGTTGGACAGGTGCTGGCGCAATGCCCGGGATTTGAAACTGTCGTATAATTGGCCGCGCTCGATCGCTTTGCTGATCCGGGGAAAATCGGGGAAGGCACCAAGAATCTGAGGAAAACCCGCAGGGGTGCTGCGTAGTTTCTGTTCCCCGCACAGCACCACTTCCCCAGAGGCTGGCACGGTCAACGAACTGGCAGTGGCGATATTCCGGTCTATGAATTGGTTCAGTGCCAGCCGTTGCGGATGCGGTGCGCGCCCGGCATCCACTACGACCAGATCGAATCCTTGCCGGGCGGCGGCCAGCAGGCGGATCACCAGCTGGTCCTCCAGCTCATGCGTTCTGCTTGCCTGGGACCAGGTCAAGATCGCGGTATCGCGAAGCTTCGGCAGCGTTTCAGCCAGTTGATGAGCAGCAAGCGCGCCACCGGATTGCCGCAATTCTTCCCATCCAATTCCCGTTGGCGGTTGGGTGCAAACCAGCGGCCAAGCGCCCTGGGAATGCGGATCCAGATCAATCATGGCGCTGCGAAGACCACTTAATGTCCCGGCATGCGCCAGCAACAGGGCCAGGGTCGTTGTTCCCAGCCCGCCTGCTGTGGAATGCAGTGCCAGTGTGTGTCCATGCCCTGCCCTCATGGCCCATAGACCCAGGTACTCGCCGAGCCATTGGCTGGCCGAGGGCAAAACTGCCACCCTTGCCTTGGGAATTCTGCTGGCCAAGCTCCACACGATGGCCTCGCCATCTTCCAGACCGACCAGGACATCCACCGGCCGGCTCGTGTTTTCGGCTAGTGCTGCCATGTCGCTGCCCCACAGCACCGGCCCAGAACCATCGGCGGGCAGCAGCTGCGGGTCGGTGCATTTGTTGATTCTCACCGCCGCGCCGACCGCGATCACTGCGCATCGCTCAATAATCCGTGCATCGTTGCTCACGATGGTGCAGATCGGTTCATCTTCCGCCGTGCGGTCAGCCGCTGCCGGCCTCCTGGTGCTGTTCGGAGGCGCCTGCGCGAAATCCAGTTCAGTCATCACGAATCGTTGGGTGTTCTTCAGCGGTTTAGCCGATGAGGACTCTGATAGCCATTTCATGCATCGAGCGTGGCATCTGCCCAATCATTTGCGTGCCGCTCGCCAACCAACTGGGGATATCGGCCGCTGGCACGGCACAATAGATCCATGAGTGCCATCGCTTTCCTTGCTGCCGATCCTGATGGCTATGCCCTGATCGATCTTCGCGACCAGTACTCTGGCAACTCGCTGCAGCCGGTCGCCTCGGTATCCCGGGATGATTTTGCCGGATTTGTTGCCGAAATCGAAGCACGGCATTCGCCCCGATGGGCCATGCTCCGCACCACCCCGTGGATGCAGCCGCTTGTTTCTGCCGGTGTTCATCTGGCCAAGGCTTGCATTCTCTCCTTGGCCCAACGCATCTTGCACCGCTCGCCGCTGAGTGAGGAAAAGCTCGAAGACTTCGATCTTGAACGACCAGTTCAGGCTCACGAAAGGGCCAACCAGGATGCGCTCTTTGCCGCCCCGACCTCCGGCGAATCCCTTTCCGAGCTCGTAGCCATGTACGTTGCCCAGCGCAAGGCGTTGCCGCAGGATCCCAGCACCCGTCAGCGTCTGGAATTATTGATCCACGCCGAATCGGTAGGTGCGTTGATTGCCTGCGAGATGGAAGCGGCCGGTTTGTCGTGGGATGAAGCCGGACACCGCGCCCTGCTGCGCGAGCAATTGGGCGAACGCGTATCCGACTATGGACGGCCGCCGAAACTCGCGGCCAAGGCCCAGCAATTGGCCAAGGCATTAGGCAGTCCCGGGCTCAACCCGGATTCGCCGCAGGAGCTGTTGCGCGCCCTGCATAAGGCCGGTTTTGCGGTGAGCTCGGTGCGGGCCTGGGAACTGGAGCAGATCAAGCATCCATTGATTTCTGAGGCTCTTGAATACAAGAAACTCTCGCGCCTTGCCAGCACCCATGGTGATGCGTGGTTGGATCAATGGGTGAAAGGCGGCCGCTTCCATCCGCATTATGTGCTGGGAACGGTGACTTCAGGACGCTGGGCCGCTTCTGGTGGCGGGGCGCTCCAATTGCCGCATTCCATCCGGCAGGTCGTGCGCACCCGTCCCGGCTCGACGTTTGTGGTGGCCGACGGGAGGCAACTGGAACCTCGAATCCTGGCAGCTATTTCCAATGACCAGCAATTGCAAAAAGCAGGCCAGCAAGATGACCTGTACCAGTGGCTGCTCGATGCCCAGCTCGTGGCTTCCCGAGATGATGCCAAGCTGGGCATGCTCTCGGTCATCTACGGCGGTGGCGGCGGTGCTTCAGGTGCAGTGGGTGCGGCCCTGACCCGCAGTTTTCCCACCGCCATGCGTTTTGTCGAACAGGCAGCTCTTGCCGGCGAGCAAGGTGAAGGCGTGCGCAGTTTCCTCGGCCGCGGCTGCCCGCCAGCCGATGAGCAGTGGCTGCAGGCGCAGAAAGCTACCAACGATGAAGCATCGCAGCGGGCTGCTGACGGCGCGGCGAGAGCCCGCGGCCGGTTCACCAGGAACTTTGTCGTACAGGCGACCGCCGCGGAGTGGGCTTTGGTGTGGATGGGCCACGCACGGCACCTGATCCATCAGGCCGGGTGGAGCCGGACCTGCCGCCAGGTGTTCTTTGTCCATGACGAAATCGTCTTTGAATGCCCCACCGAATTGGCTGGGCAACTGCAGGAGCTCATCCGGCATGCGGCCATGCTCGCCGGGCGTTCCCTGTTCGGCCAGGCCTCGCCGCGCTTCCCGGTCAGTGTTGCGATCTCCGGGAACTACGCGGATGCGAAGTAGCCGGCTTCAGGCCATGCGCAGTTCACGGCGGTTGTTCCACGGCTGGGTCCAACCCAGCTCGTTGAACAGCCTGTCCAGCACGATCGCGGTGAAGCCCCAGATGATCCGGTCTTCAAAATCGAAGGCCGGGGACTTGAACTTCTGATTGCCGCGCTGCACCACGCCGGTCAGGCGATTCCTCGGCTCCAGCAGGTGCGCCACCGGGGCGCGGAATACGCCGGCGCTTTCGGCCGGGTCAGCCGGATAAACCCTGGATTCGGTATGCCACCAGCCAATCACCGGGGTGACCAGGAAGTTCGAAACCGGCAATTCGGTTTCCCCCAAGGTGCCCAGGACCTCGATCCCGGAGGTGTCCACGCCAGTTTCCTCCCACGCCTCGCGCAAGGCGGCGTCGGCAACGCTCGAATCCTCCTGGTCGATCCCGCCTCCGGGGAAAGCGATCTGGCCCGCGTGCTTGCGCAGGGTCGCGGCGCGCTCCACGAACAGCACGTCCAGATCGCCGGCCCGGGAGTGCGGCTCCAGGGCCGCTTCGCCGGCAGCACCGAACAGGATCAGTACCGCGGCACGGCGTGCAGCACCGAGCTCGATATCGCTCATCACCCATTCGCTGGGCAGTTTCTGCGTTGCCCCGACCTGTGCCGTGTGGCGGGCAATTACTTTTTCCAGTTCCAAGCGCGCGCTCATGCGTCCAATCCGTATCCTTCAGCCCTCAGCTCGCGGCGGGTTGCGCCGGCGATCATTTTCGCCAGCAATTCTTCCCGTCCTGGTGCGAGCTCATACTTGAGCAACGCTGTGGCCTTGGCAGGTATTTCCTCGCCGATGCCGAACGAGGGGCAAAGCTTGGCGATGGCGCAGGCCCCGCAGGCAGGTTTGCGCGAGTGGCAGACGCGGCGGCCATGGAAGACCACGCGGTGGCTGAGCATCGTCCAGTCGCGTTTTTCGAACAGTTCCCCCACCGCGTGCTCGACCTTGACCGGATCGGTTTCATCGGTCCACCCAAAGCGGTTGGCCAGGCGCCCGAAGTGGGTGTCCACGGTGATTCCGGGAACACCGAAGGCATTTCCCAGCACGACGTTGGCGGTTTTGCGTCCCACCCCGGGAAGCTTCACCAGCTCTTCGAGCTTGGCTGGCACTTCTCCGTCAAAGCGTTCAACCAAGGCGGCGGATAGCCCGAGCAGGGAGTCCGTCTTGGCGCGGAAGAAACCGGTGGGGCGGATCAGCTGCTCAAGCTCGCCCCGTTCGGCTTGGCTCATTGCGTGGGCGTCCGGGAAACGGGCGAAGAGCGCTGGAGTGATGGCATTGACCCGCACGTCGGTGGTCTGCGCGGAGAGCACGGTGGCTACCAGCAGTTCGAAGGGGTTCTCGAAGTCCAGTTCGGGCACCGCGTAGGGGTAGGCCTTCGCCAGTTCCCGGTTGATCTTGCGTGCCCGGCGCTTCAGCCCCAGCTCGGTTTCGTTGTCCAATTTCTTCGCCACGCTTTAGATCGTGTCATGAGGGCGTGAAGTTTTCACCCTTGGACACCATCTTGGCGTGCTGTTCATCGCGTGCAGCTAACCGCTCGGCGCACAAATTACCCCATTTCCCCTTTCCCGGTGACACAAAGCACACCGGCCCTGCTGGAGGATGTAACTTTGATCACAGGGAAATATTTGTGACTACGCGGAAGGACGCGAACACAGTGAGTGATTCGAAAACCTTGGATAACCTGTCGACCGAAACCCGTTCCTTTGCCCCGAGCAAGGACTTCAGCGATCAGGCCATCGCAACGCAGGCCCGCTACGACGCAGCCAAGGCAGACCGCTTGGGCTATTGGGCGGACCAGGCACGCCAGGTACTGACCTGGGACACCGATTTTACTGAAACCTTGGACTGGTCGCAGGCACCGGTGGCCAAGTGGTTCGTCGGCGGCAAGCTCAACGCGGCCTACAACGCGCTGGACCGCCATGTGGAAAACGGCCTGAGCGACCGCGTCGCAATCTACTTCGAAGGCGAGCCGGGCGATACCCGCACCTACACTTACGCGCAGCTGACCGAAGAGGTCAAGAAGGCCGCCAACGCTTTCGAATCCCTGGGTGTGGCCAAGGGCGACCGCGTGGCCGTCTACCTGCCGATGATCCCGGAAGCCGTCATCACCATGCTGGCCTGCGCCCGCATCGGCGCCATCCACTCGGTGGTCTTCGGCGGCTTCTCCGCCGACGCGCTGCGCAGCCGCATCGATGATGCGGACGCCAAGCTCGTGGTCACCGCCGATGGCACCTGGCGCCGCGGCAAGCCGTCCTCGCTGAAGCCGGCAGTGGATGCGGCGCTGGAAGCACCGGGCCACACCGTGGAAAACGTGCTGGTGGTCAAGCGCAACGGCGAGCCCACCGAATTCGGCGCACTGGACAAGTGGTGGGATGACGTCGTCGGCACCGCCGCCACCGAGCACACTGCGGTAGCCCACGACTCCGAGCACCCGTTGTTCGTGCTGTATACCTCGGGCACCACTGGCAAGCCCAAGGGCATTGTGCACACCACCGGCGGCTTCTTGGCCCAGGGCGCCGTGACCCACCGCGACACCTTCGATTTGCACCCGGAAACCGACGTGTACTGGTGCACCGCGGACATCGGCTGGGTGACCGGCCATTCCTACGTCACCTACGCGCCGCTGGTCAACGGCGCCACCCAGGTGATCTACGAGGGCACCCCGGATACCCCGCACCAGGGCCGCTGGTGGGAACTGGTGGAAAAGTACGGCGTCACCATCCTGTACACCGCGCCCACCGCAATCCGCACCTTCATGAAGTGGGGCCGCGAGATCCCCGATGGCTACGACCTGTCTTCCCTGCGCGTGCTGGGTTCGGTGGGCGAACCGATCAACCCGGAAGCATGGATGTGGTACCGCGATGCCATCGGCACCAACAACGGCAAGAACGGCGAACGCAAGGAACACCCGGCCCCGATCGTGGACACCTGGTGGCAGACCGAAACCGGCGCGCACATGATCGCTCCGCTGCCGGGCGTCACCGCAACCAAGCCGGGTTCGGCCCAGGTGGCCGTGCCGGGCGTCGCCATTGACGTGGTGGATGAAGCTGGCGAATCCGTGGCCGACGGCGAGGGCGGCTTCCTGGTCATCCGCGAGCCGTGGCCAGCGATGCTGCGCGGCATCTGGGGCGACATGGAACGCTACAAGGACACCTACTGGTCGCGGTTCGAGAACATGTACTTCGCTGGCGACGGTGCGAAGAAGGACGCCGATGGCGATATCTGGCTGCTGGGCCGCGTGGATGACGTGATGAACGTCTCCGGGCACCGCCTGTCCACCACCGAGATCGAGTCCTCGCTGGTCGCCCACCCATACGTGGCAGAGGCCGCCGTGGTGGGAGCGAAGGACGAGACCACCGGCGAGGCCGTGGTGGCCTTCGTGATCCTGCAAACCGAGCCGGCGGAAGGCGAGGATGTGTTGGCGACCCTGCGCAACCACGTGGGCAAGGACATCGGCCCGATCGCCAAGCCGAAGCATGTGCTGGTGGTTCCGGAACTGCCTAAGACCCGCTCGGGCAAGATCATGCGCCGCCTGCTCAAGGACGTGGCCGAGGGCCGCGAGGTCGGCGATGCCACCACGCTGTCCGATTCAACGGTGATGAGCCAGATCGCGCAGTCCATGGGCAAATAGCCTCAGCACGCCCCAGTGCAGCAAGCCGCCGTTCGTCCACACCGCTGGTGTGGACGAACGGCGGCTTCTTGTATTACGGGGCCAAAGAATTCGGGCGGGAATTTCCCGGTTGTGTAATAGATTTGAGTTCATGACTGAGAACGCATCGAACACCATCTTGCTGCTCAACGGCCCCAACCTGAATCTGCTGGGCACCCGCGAGCCGGAAATCTATGGCCACGACACCCTGGCCGATGTTGAGCAGCTGGCCCGGGAAACCGCTGCGGCCCTCGGCTTCGAATTGCGCGCCTTGCAGTCCAACCATGAGGGTGTGCTCATCGACGCGATTCACGAGGCCCGCACTACCGCAGCCGGCATCATCATGAACCCCGGCGCATTCACCCATACCTCTGTGGCTATTGCCGATGCCATCAGCGGCGTGCAGTTGCCAGCCATCGAGGTGCACATCTCGAACGTGCACAAGCGTGAAGCGTTCCGCCACCATTCCTTCATCTCGCCGGTAGCCAGCTCGATCATCATCGGTGCGGGCGTGCACGGCTACAAGCTGGCGGTTCAGCAGCTCGCGCATTTGCTGGGCAAATAGCCGCAAGCCCTAGCCGGTGACGCAGTCGCCTGTTTTGATGCTGGTGCGCCGATCGCCGCCCAGCTCCATGGCGTTCTCGATCTCTTCGAGGCTCAGGGCGAAGCCGACCTCGTCATCGCTGCGCGACTTGGCGAAGATCAAGCCCACCGCGTCGCCGGATTCATCCAGCAGCGGTCCGCCGGAATTGCCCTGGGCTACTTCCGCGGTGAGCTGGTAGACAGAGATTCGAGATGGGTCCGCGCCATAGATATTGGCAATGGAAACGAAGGCACGGGAAGCGATCAAGGCTCCGCGGATCTGCTGCGGGCCGCCCGCTGGGTGCCCGACAAAGGTTGCCGAGTCGCCGCGCATCAGGTCATCAGCGGCGAGGTCGATAGGCTCTGCCTCCAGCCCTTCGACGTAAAGCAGCGCGATGTCGGCCTTGGGATCGAAATAAACAACCTTTCCGCGGTGAACTTCGTCACCGCCGACCTCCACGGTTGCCGCGCTCAATCCGGCGACCACGTGCGCGTTGGTCATGACCAGCTCGTGGTCGACAACGAAGCCTGAGCCGGTCAGGTTCACACCGCATTGCACCGCGGTACCGGAGATCTTGGCGGCCGATTGGGCAGCGGCCAGCTGCAGGTCGTTAGCTGCCCATTCGGTGTTGGCCGGCGCCTGGACCGGGGGCGCGAAAGGCTCCAGGAATGCGGGGAGGGTTTCGGCGATCACCTTGGAGCGTGCGGTGGAAATCGCGGCATCGACAAACTCGGGTGTCAGGCCACGAATCGAGTCGATCATCTTGGACTTGCTGATCTCCAGCGAAAGCCTTGGAATACCCATGCTTGAAGTGGAAAAGGCCAAGCCACCGATGATTGTGGCGGTAATGAACACCGACAGCACGCCACCGGCAATGCGGTCCGCGGCACGCAGGAAATCGACATTCATCCAGTGGCGGATGCGGGTTGCAATCACCCGTCCCAGAGCTTGCCCGAGAATGATCAGCACGGCTGCGGTAGCTATCATCAGGCCGACCCGCCACCAGGGGTTCGTGGCGAAGGTGGAAACCAGCGGGATGGCGAAGAATGCGGCGACGCCGCCGACAATCAGGCCGAGCATGTCGCCAATGGTCAGCAGAAAACCTCGACGAACTCCAACAACGAAAAACGTCAGCAAAACAGCGCAGATGACTACGTCGAGCCAGCTGAAAATTCCGAGCACCAAGACCCCAGTTCATTCATAAAGTTCGTATAGACCCAAGGTACCCTTAGAAGCTGATGGATTTCTGCGAGCAGATTCGCGAGTTTTAGTCGAATGTGCGTGATTTTCAACATTTTCTTGGTTAAACCACGTGTGGAAACTGTCACATTGTTACCGAATACGGCACAATGAAGTAAGCGCCTACTACTGTTGACAGGAGATTTAATGGATATCGAGGTACTGCGTCGCGCGCCACTGTTTGCGTCGCTTGGTGATGAAGTATTCGCCGCGCTAACCGAAGAATTGACCGAGGTTGATCTCTCCCGCGGCGCATCGGTGTTCCGTGAAGGCGATCAGGGTGACCGTCTGTACTTCATCGTTTCGGGCAAGATCAAGCTGGGTCGCACCTCTTCGGATGGTCGCGAGAACCTGATTGCTGTTCTTGGCCCAGGCGAACTGTTTGGCGAGATGGCATTGTTCGATCCACACCCACGCAACGCAACTGCAACCGCCGTGTCCGAGACCCGCTTGGCGGGCCTGAGCCACGAGAACATGCGCAAGGCTATCTTGAACTCCCCTGAGGTCTCGATCCAGCTGCTGCAGGCTCTGGCTGCACGTCTGCGTCGTACCAATGAGTCCCTGGCCGATCTGGTCTTCTCTGACGTTCCTGGCCGTGTTGCCAAGGCTCTGTTGGATCTGGCTGACCGCTTCGGTCGCCCAGCTACCGACGGCATCCTGGTTGCCCACGAACTGACTCAGGAAGAGCTGGCTCAGCTCGTTGGTGCTTCCCGCGAAACCGTGAACAAGGCTCTGGCCGAGTTCGTGCAGCGCGGCTGGCTGCGCCTGGAAGCACGCGCCGTCGTGATCCTGGATATCCAGCGTCTGCGCCAGCGCTCGCGCTAAACCGCAGTGATGCAAACAGGCCGGGAATCCTTCAAGGATTCCCGGCCTGCTTTGTTTAAGTTCTGCTCTCAGTGCCCGGCAGTAGTCTGCCATGGGCGGGAGGATTCAGCGCTCATGGAGCCAAGGACTTCCAGATAGTAAATGCCATCGCGCACCAGCAGGTCCGGATGCTTGAGATTCAACGAACGGGCCCGCGAAAGGTAGGCGACCACTCCATTGGCCTCCGCCATGGCTTCCAGGATCATTTCCACCGCCGGGTAGCTAATCTCCGAGAGCGCGAGGTTCACTGTGTTGGGTTGGCCAACGCTGTCCCCCAGCTCGCTGGTGCTGCGTTTGGCCAATATTTCCCCGGCGGCACACCAGCGCCCCCATTTGCCTTTGCCGCGCAGCAAGGCAGCCTCCTGGCGGTTGGGCACGGTGGCAGTGAAGTACCAGGTGTCGAAGCGGCGCAGGGCAAAGTTCGGGTTGAGCCAGTGGGATACCGGACGCAAAAGGTCTGTGCGCAAGCCCAGTCCGCGGCGGCGCAGGAATTCGTCGAAGGCCAGGTCCTGTCCGGCGATTGCTTCGCGGGCGGTCATCCAGTCTTCTGCATCGGTCATTTCGACCACGGATTGCTCATCGGTGCCGGCCAGCAGGATTCCGGTCTCTTCGAAAAGCTCGCGAATGGCGCAAACGATGTATGCCTGCGCCAACTGCTGGTCCAGCATGTCCATGCGCTTGGACCATTGGGACAGGCTTGGACCGAACCATTGGTAGGTGGCACGGTCGCTCGCCTCGTGGCTGCCGCCGGGAAAGGCCACGTTGCCCAGTGGGGAGCCCCCGGGGCGATAAGTCAGATAGGTCTCCACGCCGTGGGAAGAATCCCTCACAAGGCAGATGGAGGACGCGCGCCGCGGGGTGCGCGGCGTGCGCGAACCGAAAGAGAACCAGTTTTCGGCGGTGGCAATTTGATGCGGCGGCAAATCAAAGAGCCGGCGCACCATACCGCTGCGCGGCCCCGCCGGGAATGCCCGTCGGGACCGCGCAGCAGGAATCTGGCTTGAATTACTCAAATTCGGCGATGACCTCGACCTCGACAGGTGCATCCAGCGGCAGAACGGCAACGCCGACGGCCGAGCGTGCGTGCAAGCCTGCATCGCCGAGTACCTCGCCGAAGAACTCCGATGCCCCGTTGATGACGCCTGGCTGTCCGGTGAAGTCCGGTGCCGACGACACGAAACCGACAACCTTCACGATGCGCTTAATGCGATCTAGATCACCAATTTCGGCCTTGATGGCGGCTAGCGCGTTAAGCGCAGCGGTCTGCGCCTGGGCCTTCGCCTCCTCGGCCGAAACCTCGGCACCAACCTTTCCAACGGCTGTGAGTTCACCCTTAATCAGCGGAAGCTGGCCGGAGGTGTAGACATAGTTGCCGGTGGTAACGGCTGGCAGGTAGGCGGCTACCGGCTTTGCCACAGCTGGCAAGGCATGACCGAGCTCGGCCAGACGAGCCTCGACACGCGAGGAAGTAGCTTCTTGCATGGGATTTCTCCTTCAGTAAATGTTGTTGCTAGTTACGCTTTCGGACGCTTCATGTAGGCCACTGGAGATGAGCCGTTGGGGCCTGGAACCACGGTTACCAGCTCCCAGCCATCGTCACCCCACTGGTCCAAAATCTGCTTCGTAGCGTGAATCAAAAGCGGCAAAGTGGCGTATTCCCATTTAGTCATACTCGATACGTTAGCGCGTCCTTGTAAACTAGTGGGTATGGCAGCCAAGAAGTCCCCTTTTTTTGATACCGCTACCACCCTGGGAAAAGTCGTTGCATTCTTCGGAATCAGCGCCCTGTGTGGTGTGCTCGCAGCAGGCATGCTCGTGCCCATTGCCGCTATCGCAAAAACCGGTTTGACCACCGGTAACAACATCGTCAGCGCGCTCCCGAGCTCGTTTGAAAAGCTCCCCATCCCGGAGCCTTCCACGATCCTTGACGCTGATGGCAAGGCCATTGCGAACTTCTACCAGCAAAATCGCCAGCCTGTGAAGCTAGATGACATCTCGCCAAACATGCGCAAGGCGATCATCTCGGTGGAAGATGAGCGTTTCTACGAGCACAAGGGCATCGACCCCAAGGGCATCGCCCGTGCAGTAGTTGGCAACCTCACCTCTTCGAGCCGCTCTGGTGCTTCCACCCTGACCCAGCAGTACGTGAACAACCTGCTAGTGAATAACCAGGTGCTCACCGGTTCGGACGAATCCACTGTTTCCGGCCAGAAGGGCTACTCGGATAAGATCCGCGAGCTGAAGTACGCGGTGGCCATCGAGAAGGAAATGTCCAAGGACCAGATCCTGGAGGGCTACCTGAACCTGGTGCTCTTCTCGGGTCGCGAGTACGGCGTGCAGGCTGCCGCTCAGCACTTCTACTCAACCGATGCCAAGGACTTGAACGTGCAGCAGTCGGCCATGCTTGCCGGCATGGTCCAGCTGCCAAACGTCTACAACCCGATCAACAACCCTGAGCGATCCATCGACCGCCGCAACAAGGTGCTGGGCAACATGTACCGCACCGGCGCAATCACCAAGAAGGAATACGACAAGGCGGTGAAGTCGGACCTGGAACTGGATCCGCGCACGTCCCCTTCCGGTTGCACCGCGGCCAAGGAAAATGCCTACTTCTGCGACTACGTCACCAATCTGATCCTTTCCGATGACACCTATGGCAAGACCAAGGAAGATCGCGAAGGCCTGCTGTACCGTGGCGGCTTGACCGTCAAGACCACTCTGAACAGCAAGCTGAACAAGAAGGCCGCCAAGGACGCAGCGAAGGCTATCGATCCAAAGGCCAAGTCCAACACCGACATTTACTCCTCGATCGTTTCGGTCGAGCCGGGCACCGGCAAGATCCTGACCATGGCGCAGAACACCACCTACGGTCCGGAAGTCAAGAACTCGGGCGAGAACACCTATTACAACTTCGCTGTCGAGCGTTCCCTGGGTGGCGCTGGCGGGTTCCAGGGTGGTTCTACCATGAAGCCGTACACCACCTTGGGCTGGCTGTCCGAAGGCAACCGCATGTACGACAAGATCAATGCCAAGAAGCAGGTTTTCGTACCCGGCTCCAAGTGGCGGGCATCTTGCCTTCCCGGAGGAACGACAACTGTTGGTTCTAATTGGGAACCGAAGAATGCATCGCCAGGCTTCTACCGCTCGATGACCGTGGATACCGGCCTGTACTGGTCGATCAATACCGCGACCGTGCAGGAGGCCTACAAGACCGACCTGTGCACCATCGCCGATTACACCAAGAAGCTTGGCGTACTGGATCAGGGAGCCAAGGGCGGCCCTGCCCCGATCTCGCCTTCGAACCCTTCGTTCATCATCGGCTCGGCAGAAATCACCCCGCTGTCCCAGGCCGCCGCATTCGCTGCATTCGCCAATAAGGGCGAGTACTGCGAACCACGCGCCATCAACAGCGTGACCGACAAGGACGGCAACGAGTACAAGGTCAAGAAGGAATCCTGCTCCCAGGAAATCGACCCGACCTACGTTGCCGATCTGAACGGCACCCTGAAGAAGATCGCCACCAACCGCGTCTCCAAGGGCCGCGTCGACGGCCCAATCGCTGGCAAGACCGGTACCAACAACTACGCGTCCTCGACCTGGTTCGTCGGCTACACCACCGGAATTTCCACCGCCACCTGGGTCGGCCGACTCAAGGGCAAGGCCGGCGAAGAGAAGAACCAGATGCACGGCGCGATGGTCAACGACAAGAAGGCCCCTTGGATGGTCGATTCCTCGACCTTCGCCGCCCCGCTGTGGGTGGACTTCATGGAGGAGGCCGTGCACGAATACGAGCGGAACAACTTCGGTTCGGCCCGTCGCCAGCCGCCTCCGCCAAAGCCGAAGGAAGAAGACGATTCCAAGTCCGACTCGGATGAGAAGGACAATGACAAGGAAGAGTCGAAGGAAGATTCCAAGCCTAAGGAAGAATCCTCGCCGAAGCCCGACTCCGATAACAAGGGCAACGGAAACGGCAATGGAAACGGCAACGGCAAGAAGTCCGATGACTAGCTGAATATTCGAAAGGCCGCGTTCAACTTTGGTTGGACGCGGCCTTTCGGTTTAGATTGGCATAGGAGAACTCCACCAGAAGTTGCCTCCGGGCTTGAAAGGACGATGGCACAGAAGTCATGGTTGAACAGAATAATTTCGCTTCGGCATTACGTCATGCCAGCGGTACTGCGGCCCTTGCCGCCACCGGCGCTCTGGCCATCGGCGGAGCTCTGGTGGGCTATGGCATGCTGGAGGCCCAGAAGTTCGGGCTGCGCCACGAATCGCTTAAGGTCCTGCCCCGCGGATACGGCGACATCAAGGTCCTGCACCTTTCGGACATCCACATGGTTCCAGGGCAGGAAGCCAAAACCCAGTGGCTGCGCGGTCTGGCTGATCTGAAGCCCGACTTTGTCATCAACACCGGGGATAACCTCAGCCACCGCAAGGCCGTGCCGGCTTTGATCAAGGCGCTGGAACCGCTGATGGCTTTCCCTGGCGCCTTCGTTCCCGGGTCCAATTGCTACTACGCTCCGAAGCTGAAGAACCCGTTCAGGTATTTGGCTTCTTCCACCGGAACTCCCAACCCTGCCCCGCGCGACCAGTTGCCGTTCGAAGAAATGCACCGGGCCTTCGGCGGAGCCGGCTGGATCAACATGTCCAACCGTGCGCATTCCACGGTGCTCAATGGCCTGCGCCTGGATCTTACCGGCGTGGATGATCCGCACATCGACCGGGACCTCTTCGCTGGCTGGCCGCGTGGTTCCTCCTCAAGCAGCCAGGCGCCCCACGTGCGCATTGCGCTCACCCACGCGCCCTACCAGCGGGTTCTTGACCAATTCACCGAGGCGAAGGCTGATGTCATTTTCGCTGGCCACACCCACGGCGGCCAGGTGTGCATCCCGGGCTATGGCGCATTGGTCTCCAACTGCGATCTGCCTACGTGGCGCGCCCGCGGCCTGAGCGATTGGGAATACAACGGCAACACCGTTCCGTTGAATGTTTCCGCTGGCGTGGGCACCTCGCGCTTCGCTCCGATTCGCTTCGCCTGCCCGCCGGAAGCCATCATGGTTACCCTGGCTGCCCGCGACTAAGCCACGAAATTTCTTCGGGTAATCCCCGGTCAAGCACCTTCTTGGTGCTCGACCGGGGATTATTTGCCTCCAATGTGAAGCACTTCTTTCCAATAGTTGCCTATTGATTGAATTATCCCAACTACTGCCGGTAGTCTGTAACTCTGTCAAACTTCTGGATGAATGCGGGGTACCGTGGCTCAAGCTCAACAGGCCGGTTCGAAAGATCCGGTCCCGCTCTCCGCAACACTGAAACGGCTTGCTCCTTTCGTCAAGCCGATCTTCCCCCGGCTCTTTTGCGGTTTCCTCTGCGCGCTCGGCGCCGGAATTGTCGCGCTGGCCATCCCCCAGGTGCTCGCCTGGCTGGTCAATGTCGTCCTGCATCGTGATGGGGCAGCCTCGGAGGTGTGGCTCTCTGTTGGCATCGTTGCCGCATTGGGCCTTGTCGAAGCCCTGCTGATCTTCCTGCGCCGCCAATTCGTGCTGAATCCCGCAGCAGGCCTTGAAGCGCAGATGCGCATCCGCTTCTACAAGCACCTGCAGCGCCTGCCCGTGGCGTTCCACGAACGCTGGGGCTCGGGGCAGCTTCTCTCCCGCTCCATGTCGGATCTCTCCTTGTTGCGCCGTTGGCTCGCGTTCGGCGCGATGATGCTGGTTGTTGAAACCGTCACCGTCATCACCGGGCTGGTGCTGATGTTCACCCATTCATGGATCCTGGGACTGCTCTACCTGCTGGGATCCATCCCGATTGCCATCAAGGCCTACCGTTTCCGCAACGACTACCGGGCCGCCAGCCGCCGCAGCCAGGACCAGGCTGGGGACCTGGCCACCGCGGTGGAAGAATCAGTGCACGGTATCCGCGTCATCAAGGCCTTCGGCCGCGGGCCGCATGTCTACGCGGGCTTCAGCGCCCAGGCAAAGTCGCTGCAGGAAACCGAAATAACCAAGGCCAAGACGCTGGCCAGCTTCCTGCTCACCGTCGTTGCGGTGCCTGAAACCATTCTGGGCATCGGCTTGCTCATCGGCATTGCCCAGGTCGCCAACGGCACGCTGAGCGTCGGCTCGCTGGTGGCCTACTTCGCCATCGCCGCGGTCATCGCCGGCCCCGTCGAGGGCATGGGAATGCTGCTGGGCATGACGCTGAGCACCAAAACTGCGCTGGACCGCCACTTCGAGGTCATGGATTCAATCAATGACATCGATTCCCCCGCGCAGCCCCGGGTCCCTGCAGAACGCGATGGCAGCGTGAAGCTGGAGCATGTGCGCTTCGCCTACCCGGATACCGCCGGTACCCACCGGCCGATCCTGGCCGACATCAACTTGGAGATCCGTCCCGGGGAAACCATGGCCCTTGTCGGCATCACCGGTTCAGGCAAGTCCACCTTGCTGAACCTGGTTCCGCGCCTGCATGAAGCGACCGCCGGCGAGGTGCTCATCCACGGACAGGACGTCAAGGACTGGGACCTCCGGGAACTGCGAACCGAGATCGCTGTAGCTTTCGAGGACACCACCTTGTTCTCCACCTCCATCCGCGGCAACGTGCTGCTCGGCGCCCCGGAAAACCTGGATGAGCAGCAGCGCGAAGCCCTGCTCGCCGAGGCCCTGGACGTCGCCCAGGCGCAGTTTGCCTACGCGTTGCCCGAAGGGGTAGAGACCTTGATCGGCGAGGAAGGCCTGTCGCTATCGGGCGGGCAGCGCCAGCGCATCGCCTTGGCCCGCGCCATCGCGGCGCGCCCGAGCGTGCTGGTCCTCGACGATCCGCTGTCCGCCCTGGATGTGCGCACCGAGGAACTGGTCACCGAGAGGCTGCGCGAAGTCCTGGCCGGAACCACCACGCTGATCGTGGCCCACCGGCCCTCGACCGTGATGCTCGCCGACCGCGTGGCGCTGCTGCGCGATGGCCGCATCGACGCGGTGGGAAGCCATGCCCACCTGTTGAGCACCAATGAGCATTACCGATTCGTCATCGCCAGCCTGGATGACGAAGACCAGCCAGCCACCGTGGAGGTCTCCCGATGAGCAAGCCACTGGGCGTCGCCAATGAAGACACCATCAAGCTCTCTGCCGCCGAGCGCAAGGTCGTGCGGCAACGTTCCTTCCGGTTGCTGGCCTCGCTGGCCGTGCCGCAGAAGAAGCTGTTCGTCCTCACCGTGGTGCTGGTGCTGTTCTCCAACGCGGCACGCGTGCTGCTTCCGGTGCTGATCGCCTTCTCGATCGACTGGACCCTGCCGCAGGTGCGCGAAGGCAACTGGGGCGCCCTGGGGATGACCGGGGCCGGATACATCGTGTGCGCCGTGCTCAGCGGCGTGCTGCTCTCCTGGTACATCACCAGTGCGGCGAAGATCTCCCAGGCGATGCTCCTGGATCTGCGCCAGCAGGTCTTCCGCCATACCCAGCGGCTGAGCCTCGAATTCCACGAGAACTACACCTCCGGGCGGATCATTTCCCGGCAGACCTCCGATCTGGAAACGCTGCGCGAGCTGCTCGATCAAGGCGTCTCGGAACTGGCCTCCTCCTGCGTGTTCGTGGTCTTCACCCTGGTCTCGATTTTCTTCCTCGACTGGCGCAGCGGCCTGGTGGTCTGCGTGGCCGTCCTTCCGGTAGCGATCCTCTTCTTCTGGTACCAGCGCCGCTCCGAGCTGCTCTACCGCGAATCCCGCGTGGTCTCGGCCAAGGTCATCTCCACCTTCGTGGAAACCATGACCGGCATCCGCGCGGTCAAGGCCTTCCGCCGCGAGGAAGCCAACGACGCGAACTACTCGGATCTCGCGGAGCAGTACCGGGTGAACTCGGTGCGTTCCTTCAACCTCTTCGGCGTCCTGCAGCCGGGACTGGTCCTGATCGGCAACCTGACGGTGGCGGCATTGCTGGCCTACGGCGGATTCCGCATCATCGACGGCACCATGCAGGTCGGTGCGATGGTGGCCATCCTGCTGGCCTCCAAGCGCCTGTTCCAGCCAGTCGAGCAGATCGCCATGTTCTATTCCTCGCTGCAGTCGGCCACCGCCGCCTTGGAGAAGGTTTCGGGGCTGCTGGAGGAAGAACCGACGGTGCGCGAGCCTGCGGCCCCTCGCACCATCCGCAAGGTGGCCGGCGAGCTGGTCTTCAAGGATGCGGTCTTCGGCTACGGCGAGGGCCCGGTGATCATGGAGGAATTCGACCTGCGGATCCCGGCGGGCCAAACGGTGGCCGTGGTAGGCCAGACCGGTGCCGGCAAGTCCACGCTGGCCAAGCTCATTGCCCGCTTCTACGACCTGCGTTCGGGCACCTTGGAACTGGATTCGGTGCCGATCAACGAGCTGTCGAACAAGGAACTGCGCCAGCACGTGGTGATGGTCACCCAGGAGGCGTTCCTCTTCTCCGGATCGGTGGCCGAGAACATCGCGCTGGGCCGGCCGGGCGCCTCGCCGGAGGATATCGAGTCCGCCGCCCGTGCGGTCGGCGCCCACGAGTTCATCATGGATCTGCCTGAGGGCTACGGCACCGACGTGAACAAGCGAGGCGGACGGGTCTCGGCCGGCCAGCGCCAACTGATTTCCTTTGCCCGCGCCTTCCTGGCCGATCCTGCGGTGCTGATCCTTGATGAGGCCACCAGCTCCCTGGATATCCCTTCGGAACGGGCAGTGCAGCGCGGACTGCAAACCCTGCTGGGCAACCGCACCGCGCTGATCATCGCGCACCGCCTGTCCACCGTGCAGATCGCGGACCGCGTGCTGGTGGTCCACGATGGCAAGATCACCGAGGACGGCACCCCAGCGCAGCTGATTGCCGATGAGGGGCGCTTCGCGGCCCTGCACAAGGCGTGGAAGGACTCGCTGGTCTGATCCCGTCCAGGACAGCGCAAAGCCCTCCGCAGATCACTTCGATCAGCGGAGGGCTTTGCCGTGCGTGGTTGTTCTTCGCCTGCGCCTAGGCGCTGAAGACCTGGCCGGTGAGCCGTTCATAGGCCTCGATGTAGCGGGCACGGGTCTTCTCGATGATTCCGGCTGGCAGCTGAGGCGGTTCTTCGCCCGAGTTCTTGTCCCAACCCGATTCGGCGGAGGTCAGCCAGTCGCGGACGAACTGCTTGTCGAAGCTGGCCTGCGCCTGGCCCGGCTTGTAGGATTCGGCATCCCAGAAACGCGAGGAATCCGGGGTCAGCACCTCATCGCCCAGGGTGATCTCGCCCGTGGCCGGATCAGCTCCGAACTCCACCTTGGTATCGGCCAGGATGATGCCGCGCGCGCGGGCGATCTGCTCGGCCTGCTCGTACAGGGCCACGGTCTTCTCGCGCAGCGTCTCGGACACTTCGGCGCCAACGCGTTCCACGGTCTGCTCGAAGGAGATGTTCTCGTCGTGCTCCCCCACCTCGGCCTTGGCCGATGGGGTGAACAGCGCCGGTTCCAGACGCGAGCCATCCACCAGTCCTTCCGGCAATGGCAGCTCGCACACGGTCTGCGAGGCCTTGTATTCGGCCAGGCCCGATCCGGTCAGGTATCCGCGGGCGATGCACTCGATCGGGTACATCCCCAGCTTCTTGCACACCATCGCGCGTCCGGCCACCTCGGCTGGAACATCGGTGGAGATGACATGGTTGGCGAAGTCGCCCAGCTGCTCGAACCACCAGAGGCTGAGCTGGGTGAGCACCTTGCCCTTGTCCGGGATTTCGCTGGCCAGCACGAAGTCGTAGGCGCTGATGCGGTCGGAGGCCACCACGAGGACACGGTCGGTGCCTTCGAAGCTGGCGCCCGCAGGCACGTACAGGTCGCGTACCTTGCCCGAGTAGTAATGGTCCCAACCTTCTAGGTCGAGCACTTCAGTCTGGAATCCTGCCATGAGTTCTGTAGTCCTCTACTTGCTTTCGTTGGCGATGGCGATTTCGCCGCGTTCGGCCTTCAACGCAATGTCGGTGCGCGACTGGGCACCGTCCCAGCTGATCTCGGCAACCCCGGCGTACGCTGCGGCGCGGGCCGCGGCGAGGCCATCACCCAGGCCCACCACGGCCAGTACGCGGCCACCGGAAACAATGATGTTTCCTTCAGCATCCGCGGAAGTTCCGGCATGCATCACGTGCACGCCGTCAATTCCGTTGGCTGCCTCCAGCCCGGAGATCACCGCTCCCTTGACCGGGGTGTCCGGGTAGTTCTCGGCGGCGATGACCACATCAACTGCGGTCTGCGCGGACCAGGTCAGCTGCTCGGCATCATCGAGCCGGCCCTTGGCGGCAGCCAGCAGCACACCGCCCAGCGGAGTCTTCAGCCGGGCAAGGACAGCCTGGGTTTCCGGGTCGCCGAAGCGGGCATTGAACTCGATGACGCGGATGCCGCGCTTGGTGATCGCCAAGCCGCAGTACAGCACGCCGGTGAACGGGGTGCCGCGCTTTTCCATTTCGCGCAGGGTCGGATAGGCGACGCGGTCCATGACCTCGTCGACGAAGCTCTCAGGCAGCCATTCCAGCGGCGAGTAGGCACCCATGCCACCGGTGTTCGGGCCTTCGTCGTTATCGAAGATGCGCTTGAAGTCCTGTGCCGGGGCCAGCGGAACAGCATGCTTGCCATCGCAGATGACAAACAGGGAAACTTCTGGGCCATCGAGGAATTCTTCGATCACTACGGTTCCGCCGGCGGCAAAACAGGCTTCTGCGTGCTCCAGCGCTTCGTGGCGATCGCCGGTGACCACGACGCCCTTGCCGGCGGCCAGGCCATCGTCCTTGACCACATACGGCGCACCGAAGTCATCCAGCGCACTGGCGGCTTCCTCGCGGTTAGTGGCCACATGGGCCATGGCGGTGGGAACCTCAGCGGCAGCCATGACGTTCTTGGCAAAAGCCTTGGACGCTTCGAGCTGCGCGGCAGCCTGGGTCGGGCCGAAGACCGGGATCTGCGCTGCGATCAGCGCATCGGAAACACCGGAAGCCAGCGGCGCTTCGGGGCCGACGACCACCAGATCGCTGCCCAATTCCTGGGCGAGCGCGACGACTGCGGCAGGGTCCTGCGCATCGATCGCGTGGGTAGTGACGTCCTGTGCGATACCGGCGTTGCCGGGGGCGCAATGAACTTCGTTGACGTAGGGGTCTGCACTCAGTGCACGGACAATTGCATGCTCACGGCCGCCTGGGCCAATAACCAGTACCTTCACCCGGTCGAGTTTACCGGAGATCCAGCGGGTCAACCGCGTCTATGACGCGCAGGCATTAGCCGCAGGCCCCGTCCATCTGGCCGCCCGCCTGGCACCGGGCCGCTGGGCGAATTCGGCGCCAGCAAGCCCAAAGCGCCCCCTGGAAGTCTTCGGCACAGCATCATGCCGGCATCCAACCGGCGCTGCGTTGGCTGAACTAGAGTTGGCATGGCTGGATTTCTTGGTTTTCCAGATCCACAGTAGATGCCCAGCGCACGCAAATATGACGTTTCTCCGTCATTGAGAGAAAGTGGAATCGACCCATGGCAATCAAACGGCGCGTTGATGAAACCGCTGGCCGAGCGGCCCTGCGCGAATGGTCCGGAACCACGCAGGGACAAGGAAAAATAGCCCGCCCGGTGCTCGCCACCGCGGTGCGCTTTTCGCTGGAGGAGCTGGCCTCCCGCGCCGAGGGCAACTCGGTCGAGGTACGCGTTCCGCCCTTCGGTGTGACTCAGTGCATAGCGGGTCCCCGGCACACCCGCGGAACACCCCCGAACGTGGTCGAAATGCCTGCTGAACTCTGGCTTTCCCTCGCTACTGGGCGTATCGGCTGGGCCGAGGCCTTGCAGACTGGGCAATTGCATGCCTCGGGACTTAGGGCAGACTTGTCAGCGCACCTACCACTTATTGAGTACCCTTAAGGGTATGGAGCAACACCCCGCTACCCCGTCTTCTGCCGATCAGAGTGTTGAAGTGCATATTCACTCGTCGCCCAAGTTCTGGCCGTTCATTTTGACTTTCGCGGTCCTTGGCGCGCTAGCCGGTCTCATCATTGGCCTGCTTGGCGAACCATCGCAGGATTACACCCGCACCTCGGCGTCCGGATTCTTCGCCATATTCGGTGCAGGCCTGGGCGTAGGCATCGGCGCATTGGCGTATGTGATTGTTGATCGCGTGACCTCACGCAAAACCACCAAGCATCTGGCAGTTCCTCTGGCCGAGGACACTGACTCCAGCGGACTACAAGGCTAGGCAGCTTTTCTCCTGAATTAGAAGAGCAGGCGGCCGCGCACCTGGCCGCCACCCACCACATTTTTGGTCGGTGTCGACCAACTGGAACATGAGAGAATAACCAACATGGCGCGTGGCGATGGATTCTTAAATCACGACCTGCTTCCAAACGAAAAGGGGCCGCAGGATGAATGCGGCGTTTTTGGCGTTTGGGCTCCTGGCGAAGAGGTCGCAAAACTCACCTATTACGGCCTGTATGCCCTGCAGCACCGCGGACAGGAATCCGCTGGTATTGCCACGAGCGACGGTGCGCGTATCAACGTCTACAAGGACATGGGCCTGGTCTCCCAGGTGTTCGACGAGAATACGCTGAACTCCATGGTCGGCCAGCTGGCTATCGGCCACTGCCGCTACTCGACCACCGGCGCCAGCCACTGGGCCAATGCGCAGCCGACCTTGGGCCCGACCCAGGCCGGTACCGTCGCCCTGGCCCACAACGGCAACCTGACCAACTCCGCTGATCTGGCCGATATGGTCTCTGCCAAGCAGCAGGCCGAAGGCGGCAAGGTCCGCGGCGAACTCGCCCAGGGCAACACCACCGACACCGCTTTGGTCACCGCCTTGCTGGCCGGTTCCGAAGGCCAGTCACTCGAAGAAACCGCGCTGGAGCTGCTGCCGAAGATCGAAGGCGCCTTCTGCTTCGTCTTCATGAACGAGGACACCCTCTACGCAGCCCGCGACCCGCATGGTGTTCGCCCGCTGGTCCTGGGCCGGCTGGACCGAGGCTGGGTTGTTGCTTCGGAGCAGCCTGCACTGGCTACCGTTGGCGCCTCGTTCATCCGCGAAATCGAACCCGGCGAAATGATCGCCATCGACGAGAACGGCGTGCGTTCCACCCGCTTCGCCGAAGCCACCCCCAAGGGCTGCGTCTTCGAGTACGTCTACCTGGCTCGTCCCGATGCTGCCATTGCCGGCCGCTCGGTCTACGAATCCCGCGTGGAAATGGGCCGCCAGCTGGCCCGCGAGAACAGCGCGGACGCGGACATCGTGATCCCGGTTCCGGAGTCCGGCACCCCGGCCGCCATCGGCTACGCCGAGGAATCGGGCATTCCATTCACCCACGGCTTCGTGAAGAACGCCTACGTGGGCCGTACCTTCATCCAGCCATCGCAGACCCTGCGCCAGCTGGGCATCAAGCTCAAGCTCAATGCGCTGGAAACCGTGCTGCGCGGCAAGCGCGTCGTGGTGGTCGATGATTCGATCGTCCGCGGCAACACCCAGCGCGCGGTGGTGCGCATGCTGCGCGAGGCCGGTGCCGCCGAGGTGCATGTGAAGATCTCCTCGCCTCCGGTCAAGTGGCCTTGCTTCTACGGCATCGACTTCGCCTCGCGTGCCGAGCTGATCGCCAACGGCGCTGCCGTGGCTGAGATCGCGACCTCCATCGGCGCGGACTCCTTGGCCTACATTTCCGAAGACGGCATGATCGAAGCGACCCGCCAGCCGCGCGAGCGCCTGTGCACCGCGTGCTTCACCGGCGAGTACCCGATCGCCTTGCCGAACGAGGAGCGCCGCGGCAAGAACCTGCTGGAGCGCAGCAACCAGGGCGGCTGCGAGCCGGGTCCTGATGCCGAGTTCGAAACCAACAGCTAATCCCCTCCACGATCCCAACCATCTCGTTGCAAAGGGCGCCGGAAATGCGGCGCCCAGAACAGAAAAGGAACCGACTGCCATGAGCGGCAATGATCAGCAGCCAACTTCCATCACCTATGCCGGTGCCGGCGTTGACGTTGAGGCCGGTGACCGTGCCGTTGAGTTGATGAAGGGCGCGATCAAGGCAACCCACACCGCGGGCGTTGTCGGAGGGGTCGGCGGCTTCGCCGGGCTCTTCGATGTATCGTTCCTGACCGGTTACAAGAAGCCGTACTTGGCTACCTCCACCGACGGGGTAGGCACCAAGGTTGCCATCGCCCAGAAGCTGGACATCCACGACACCATCGGCCAGGACCTGGTCGGCATGGTGGTCGACGATATTGTCGTGGTGGGCGCCAAGCCTCTGTTCATGACCGACTACATCGCCACCGGCAAGGTCGTCCCGGAGCGCATCGCGGATATCGTGCGCGGCATCGCGGAAGGCTGCAAGCTGGCCGGCACCGCGCTGGTTGGCGGCGAAACCGCGGAGCACCCGGGCCTGCTGGCCGAGGACGAATACGATGTTGCCGGTGCTGCTACCGGTGTCATCGAAGCTGACCAGCTGCTGGGCCCGGAGCGCGTGCGGGCCGGCGACGTCGTCATCGGCATGGCGTCCTCGGGCATCCACTCCAACGGCTACTCGCTGGTGCGCCGCGTCATCGCCCACGCCAAGTGGGAGCTGGAACGCGAAGTTGCAGAGTTCGGCAAGACCCTGGGCGAGGAACTGCTGGTTCCGACCCGCATCTACACCACCGCTTGCCTGGATCTGGTGGGCGAGCTGAACGACGGCGAGAACTTCGGCGTGCACGGCTTCAGCCACGTCACCGGTGGCGGCCTGGCTGCCAACCTGGCTCGCGTGCTGCCCCAGGGCCTGATGGCCCGTGTGGACCGCTCGACCTGGTCCCTGCCAGCAGTCTTCTCCACCATCGCCCAGCTGGGCAACGTGCCGCAGCCTGACCTTGAGCGCACCCTGAACCTGGGTGTGGGCATGGTTGCTGTTGTTGATCCAGCTGTAGCTGATCGTGCCGTAGAGCTGCTGAACAAGGCTGGCATGGGAGCTTGGGTCATGGGCGGCGTCGAGAATATCGATCCAGCGGCAGTCGATGCCGGACTGGACTACGTCCAGGGAGCCAAGGGCGTTGACGGCGGCGCAGTGCTGCTGACCGGCAACTACGCCAAGTAGTACTCGCAGGATCCGCTTCCTTGCCGATGCGCCGCACTGATCCCAGTGCGGCGCATCGGTTCTTTAACGCCATCGCCATGCGAATGGGGATGCAGGGTTGACCGGAGCCCTCTTGCCCGGCTTCCAGGCGCCAGGCAATGCTGCCGGTGGTGCTGCACCAGTGCGAGCTTCCTGCCGGGCTGAGTGCCCAGAGCAGCATTTGGCACGCTTCATTGGTGTCCCTTGCGGGACGAAATACCGGCCTGCTAGTCCAGTTGCTTCAGGGCGTGCTCCAAAGGCACACGCCAGCGCCAGGTTGCTTTTTGTTCACCGCGGACGTGGCCGTTGGTAATCAGCGCCACCGGCAAATCCCGCTTGACGAAGTTCAACAGGATCTTGTACCCGCTCATCACTGCAAGGGAGGAGCCCAGCACCAAGAGCGATGTGGATTCCGCTTCCAGTGCCGCAATGCGTTCCTTGCGTTCAACCGGAACGTTCTCGCCGAAATACACCACATCAGGCTTCAGGGCCAGCGAGCCGCAGCTCAAGCAGGCCACCATGTTGAACCGGTCAACCAGATACTGGGGCAGCTCCACATCCCCATCGGGGTTCACCGCGCTGGGGTCGATTTCCACGGCTTCCAAATAGCCTTCGTTGGCCGCCTGCAGGCGCAGATCAAAGTCATTGCGGTTCTCGCTGTACCCGCAGTCCAGGCAGCGGACGATCGACAAGTCGCCATGGACCGGAATGACCCGTTTGGATCCGGCCTGCTGGTGCAGCCCGTCAACGTTCTGCGTAATGATTCCACTGATTTTCCCGTGCTCTTCCCACTGCACCAAGCGCTGGTGAATGTGGTTAGGCTCGGCTTTGTCCATATGGCGCCAGCCGACGTAGCCACGGGCCCAATAGCGCTGCCGGGCTTCAGGACGGAATCGGAATTCTTGATAGGTCATCGGCCGGTGGCGCTGCAATGAACCGTTGGGTCCCCGGTAGTCGGGGATTCCGGAATCGGTAGAAACACCGGCTCCGGTGACCACCAGGACCCCGCCAGCGGAAAGCATTTGGCGCACCCCGGCACGCGCTTCAGCTTCCGGGGATTCAGGTGCCTGCTGCTCGACAATGCGCTGCATCGACCGGATGGCCGAATGATGCGCCATCTGGATGGATAGCTCTTCTGGAGTGCTCACGTTCCACCTAACAATTACTGGGCACGACAAAGGCCGCAACGACTAAAAGCTAATTTAGCTTAGTCGCTGCGGCTTGTCGCAAAATGTACTGAAGAGCTGTACCACTCAATGCTTAAGGTGTGGCACTCTGAGCCAAGGACTCCCGGCATCAGAAGACGAGGCTACTCGTCTTCGTCATCTCCCGAGTACTTCTTAGTCAGCTCGTCGTATTCCGAATATTCTTCGTCATACGATGAATCATTACGCTCAGTGTTCTGAGCATGATGATCGGACTGAACGCCCAACTCGCGTTCAAGTGCCGAAAGGTCAGTGGACGGCGAGTAGTACTTGATATCTCGCGCCTGACGCTGTGCTTTAGCCTTTTGACGGCCGCGCCCCATGGCGTGACCCCCTCTTTTCAGTAGAGTCGGGAGGTGGTCCACCTTGAAAAGATGAAGGCCCCCGAATATGTGATCAGTTCTTTCGTAATTAAAGGTTAACACGATTCACCGGCGAGCGCTGAATGCAACACCCTCCGAAACCGCTAGACTGTCGATTAGTCCAACGACTATGTATTGAGCCGGCGAGCGATCGCCCGACCCAACCACGAAGGAGCTCAACAGGTGGTGGAAAACAATCTGCCCGAGCCGCAGGCGGCTTTGCCGCCATTGCAGCCAGAACCGGAGAAGCCCAAGCGTCAAAGTGCCCAATGGGCCTTGATGATTGTCGCCGTTCTCGCACTGGCCGCGGCAGTGGTTTTCGTGGTGTTGAGACTAGTGGATCCCCCTGCTTCGCCAACTGCGAACAACGTGGAGCGCAACGAGAATCCAGGCCTCGACGGCATTGTTGCCACCGAGATGCCTCCAACCCAGTTGGAGCAAGGCGACTGCCTGCGCGGATTCAATTCACCACTGGATCCGCAGACGGTCGTAACCTGTGATTCCTCCCACAATGCCCAACTGATCGGCATCTTCCAGGTCACTGGCGAGGAGTACCCGGGAGCCAACGTGCTGCTCACCCAATCCGAAGACCTGTGCAAATCGGTGTCACTGGATCCTCGTGCAGGGCTGGACTCCACCTGGACCTATCACTTCTCGCGTCCCTCGGAGAGCACCTGGGGCCAGGGCGACCGCACCGTTTCGTGCTTCCTGAGCCTGTCCGAGGGCGACGTCCGCAACTCGTTGCTGCCAGAGGGCGCTACGGATGGAGAATCGGAGAACTCCGAAGAGGAGCCGTCCAAGGCACAGGAGACCACCGACAGCTAAGTCTGCGTTCAGGAAAAATGGCGAGGGCATGAACGGGATTCCATCCGTTCACGCCCTCGCCATTGCCAGGCTCCTAGGCCTTCTTGGCAACTTTGAGCTTGTCGCCAACTTCGTCCAGGGTGACCCCTACAGTATCCCCGTCCTGCACCGTTCCAGCCAGGATCTCCTTGGCCAGCCGGTCTCCGATCTCGCGCTGCACCAGGCGGCGCAGCGGACGAGCGCCGTAGGCAGGATCGTAACCGGTCAGGGCCAGCCAATCGCTGGCGGCCTGATCCACCTCCAGGTTCAAGCGGCGGTCGGCCAAGCGCTGTGCGAGCAGGTCGATCTGCAGCTTGACGATGCTGCCCAGCTCTTCGATGCTCAATGGGTCGAAGAGGATGACCTCATCGAGACGGTTCAAGAACTCCGGCTTGAACGATGCATTGACCACGCTCATCACCGCTGACTTCTTGGCCTCGTCTTCCATGCTCTGGTCCACCAGGAACTGGGAACCCAGATTCGAGGTGAGGATCAGAATGGTATTCCTGAAGTCCACGGTGCGGCCCTGGCCATCGGTCAGCCGCCCGTCATCGAGCACCTGCAGCAGGATATCGAATACTTCCGGATGCGCCTTTTCCACCTCGTCCAGCAGAATCACCGAGTACGGGCGGCGGCGCACAGCTTCGGTCAGCTGCCCGCCCTCTTCATACCCTACGTAGCCCGGAGGGGCACCGACCAGGCGCGAAACCGCATGCTTCTCCGAGTATTCGGACATGTCGATCCGCACCATCGCCCGTGGATCATCGAAGAGGAAGTCAGCCAGGGACTTGGCCAGCTCGGTCTTGCCGACACCGGTAGGACCCAGGAACAGGAAGGATCCGGTAGGCCGGTTCGGGTCGGCAATGCCGGCGCGGGTACGGCGAACGGCGTCAGAGACAGCGGCAATAGCCTGCTTCTGCCCCATCAGGCGCTGCCCGATGATTTCTTCCATATCCAGCAACTTCTGGCTTTCGCCCTGCAGCATGCGCCCGGCCGGAATACCGGTCCACGCCGAGATGACTTCTGCAATGTCATCCGCGGTGACTTCCTCGGCAACCATGGTGTGCGTATCGGCCTTATCGGCTTCGGCAGCTGCCGCCGCATCCAGTTCCTGCTGCAGCGTTGGGATCTCCCCGTAGAGCAGGCGAGAGGCCTGCTCCAGGTCGCCCTCGCGCTGGGCCTTGTCGGCCTGGCTGCGTAATTCGTCGAGCCTGACCTTCAGGTCACCGACGCGGTTCAAGCCAGCCTTCTCGGCTTCCCACTGGGAGTTCAGCGCGTCCAGCTGTTCCTTCTTGTCGGCCATGTCCTTGCGCAGCGCATCCAGGCGTTCCACCGAAGCTGGATCCGTTTCATCGGACAGCGCCAGCTCCTCCATGGTCAGCCGGTCCACCTCGCGGCGCAGCTCATCGATTTCCTCCGGAGCCGAGTCGATCTCCATGCGCAGGCGGCTAGCGGCCTCATCAACCAGGTCGATGGCCTTGTCTGGCAGCTGGCGGCCGGAGATGTACCTGTTGGACAGCGTGGATGCTGCCACCAAGGCGGAGTCCGCAATGGAAACCTTGTGGTGCGCCTCGTAGCGCTCCTTCAACCCACGCAGGATGGCAATGGTGTCATCCACGCTGGGCTCACCGACATACACCTGTGCGAAGCGGCGTTCCAGGGCGGGATCCTTCTCGATGTTCTCGCGGTACTCGTCCAAGGTAGTAGCACCAATCAAGCGCAACTCGCCGCGGGCGAGCATTGGCTTGAGCATGTTCCCCGCGTCCATGGCGCCTTCGGAGGCTCCGGCGCCGACCACGGTGTGGATCTCGTCAATGAAGGTGACAATCTGGCCGTCCGAAGCCTTGATCTCTTCCAATACCGACTTCAGCCGCTCTTCGAATTCGCCACGGTACTTGGCGCCGGCGACCATGGCGCCCAGATCCAGCGAGATCAGGGTCTTGCCACGCAGGGATTCCGGCACGTCGCCCGCGATCATGCGCTGGGCAAGCCCCTCAACTACAGCGGTTTTGCCAACGCCTGGCTCGCCGATCAGCACGGGGTTGTTCTTGGTTCGGCGGGAGAGCACCTGGACCACGCGGCGGATCTCGCGGTCGCGGCCGATGACTGGATCCAGCTTGCCCGAGCGCGCCAGGGCGGTCATGTCGGTGCCGAACTTCTCCAGGGACTGGAAGGTGGCCTCCGGATCCGGATTATCGACCTTGCGGTCGCCGCGGATGGTGGGCAAGGTGCCCACCAGCAGTTCGCGGGTGGCCCCGAATTCGCGCAACGCGTCGCCGGCCTTGGTCTGGTCTGATGCCAAGGCGATAAGCAGGTGCTCGGTGGAGACGTAGGTGTCCCCCATTTCTGCGGCAGCCGCTTGGGCGTTGCTCACAACCTGCAGCAGCTGTCGGGAGTACTGGGCCTGGGCCACTGAACTGCCGGAGCTGGAAGGCAATGCGTTGATGACAGCGCTTGCCTTGATCGAAAGCGCGTCGACATCCAATCCGGCGGTCTTCAGGAGGGCGACTGCGACGGAGTCGCGCTGGTCCAGCAAGGCCTTCAGCAGGTGCGCAGGTTCAATCTGCGGATTGCCTGCGGTTGAAGCGTTCATCCCGGAAGCCGAGAGAGCTTCTTGGCTCTTAGTGGTGAGTTTGGTGTCCACGCGCATCCTTTCTCTAATTGGGTGAACCCATAAACTTGAGTGTACTTAACTCAACTCTACTCGCACTCTTCGTATTCCAGCTAGAGCAAGATTTTCGAAAGATTTTCTATTTCACTTGCCCCAGAGGCAAAATCCCTTGTCACTAACGATTTGCCGACTTAAGATAAGGCATGGTCAACCCGGATTCCAAAGACATTTTTTCACTGACCCACGATGATATGGTCCAAGTTTTCATCGATCAGCACCGGCAGATGCTGCTTTCCTGCACCGGCGGACTGAGTGAAGCCGAAGCCAGATTGAAGTTGGTTGAATCCAAGACCACGCTGCTCGGGCTGGTGAAACATGCGATCTTCGTGGAACGGGTCTGGTTCGGTGAAGCAGCCACCGGCCGGAGCCGTGCAGAGCTGGGCATTGCCTCTTCGCCCAGCAAATCATTCGACTTGGAGGCTTCCGACACCATCGATTCGATTCGGCACGAATATGCCCAAGCCATCGAACTGTCGCATCAAGCAGTCGAAGGCAAAACAGGAGATGACGTCTTCTCAGGCAACCGGCGTGGACCGCTGCCGCTGCGCTGGATCCAGCTGCATATGCTGCGTGAACTGGCACAGCATTGCGGACACGCAGATATCCTGCGTGAACAAATCCTGGCCGCGCGGAAATAGCGTGCCGCCCTCAACCGGTAGACTCCGGGCATGCCATTAGAACTCCACCCGCTTCCCGCTGAAGAATTCCATTCGTGGATGGCACGAAGTACCGCCGAGTACGTATCGGACCTTGTTGCCGCTGGCAGTTCCCAGCACAAGGCGCAGGAAGATGCAGACCGGGCCATGACCCGGGCCTTTCCCACCGGATTGCCAAGTTGCACCAATGCGGTATTCACCCTGGAGCATGGCATTTTCGGCGATGTGGGCTATGTCTGGATCGGCCACGACACCTCAGGCGATCCGGCTTCATGGTGGGTTTGGGACATAGTTGTCGACCCCGGGCACCGCGGCAAGGGGTTCGGACGCCAGGCCATGAATTTGGCCGAAGAATACGCCCGTGCCCACGGCGCACGTACCCTGGGGCTGAATGTGTTCGGATTCAACCAGAGCGCTCGCGGCCTCTATGAATCGCTTGGATATGAAACCACCAGCATCAAGATGCGCAAGTCGCTCTAGCAGCGCCTAGTTCCTGCCCCTAGCCCACGTTGCTCCAAGCAAAGTGCATTCTTCGAATTGCTATTGACGCCTACCCAACTGCACAAAGACAAAGTACATTACAGATCATCATGACATCCACGGACCAAGATTTTTCCAGAAGCATCGCATCAGGATAAGCTGGTAGAACGTAAGGGAGTATTCATAATCGTTGAATCCGTCAATACGCAGGACTTCATGGTCCTGCCGGGTTTTGCGGCCAGCCCCGGGGTCGGTGAAGAGACTTACTCAGATGCGTTCGCGCGCTACTTACGAAAGCAGGAATCCCTATGGGAGTTTCCCCTATGATTTGGGGCATCACGCTTGTCGTGATTCTCGCCCTTCTGGCCTTCGACTATTTCTTCCACATCCGCAAGGCCCACGTTCCATCGCTGCGTGAAGCAGCCATCTGGTCCAGCATCTATGTTGGCTTGGCCCTCGTTTTCGGTGTGCTGGTGCTGGTCTTCGGCGGAATCGACATGGGTGCCGAGTACTTTGCCGGCTACATTACCGAGAAGGCCCTGTCGGTCGACAACCTGTTCGTCTTCCTGATTATCATCGCCAGCTTCCGCGTACCCCGCGAAGACCAGCAGAAAGTCCTGCTCTTCGGCATCGTCTTCTCGCTGATCGCACGTACCGCCTTCATCTTTGTCGGCGCGGCGCTGATCAACCAGTTCGCTTGGGTCTTCTACCTGTTCGGCCTGATCCTGCTGTTGACCGCAGGCAACCTGCTGAAGAAGGATGACGAATCCGATGAGGCCAACAACTTCATCATCCGGATCGCCAAGAAGCTATTCCACACTACCGACAACTATGACGGCGACAAGCTGTTCACCAAGATCGATGGCAAGAAGGTCCTGACTCCGATGCTGCTGGTCATGGTGGCCATCGGCGGTACCGATATTCTCTTCGCTCTGGATTCCATCCCTGCGATCTTCGGACTCACCCAGAACGTCTACATCGTGTTCACGGCTACCGCCTTCTCGCTCATGGGACTGCGCCAGCTCTACTTCCTGCTCGACGGATTGCTGGACCGCTTGATCTACCTGTCCTACGGGTTGGCAGCAATCCTGGCATTCATCGGCGTGAAGCTGATCCTGCATGCACTGCACGAGAACAACTTGCCATTCATCAATGATGGTGAGCACGTGATGGTCATTGAAATCAGCACCGGCCTGTCGCTGAGCGTCATTATCGGCGTCCTGGTGCTGACAATTCTCGCTTCGCTGTTCAGCAAGGCAGGCAAGGCCCAGACTGCCATCGGCAACCTGCGCCGCCATGCCAACAGCTACAACGACCTGAGCTACACCTCGGACGCGGTCGAACGCGAACGCATCTACCGCGCCTTGGTGGAGGAAGAAGCGTATGTGAAAACCATGGAAAAGAAGTACCGCGACAAGGCCAAGGACGTGGACAAGATCCGTGTCGAGGTCGCCGAAGCGCACCGCCAGCACGATGAGTACCTCAAGAGCTGATCAGGTTCGTACATAAAGCGAATGGCTGCCAACCCCATCAAGGGTTGGCAGCCATTCGCTGTCTTGGCGCAGCCTAGCGGCGAACACCGCCGATGAAATAGTCCGAAGGCACAATGACCTTGCCCAGAGGCATCAGGGAAACCGGGATCATCTTCAAGTTTGCGATCCCCAGCGGGATGCCGATAATCGAAATGAACATCGGGATCGCGGTTACCACGTGCCCAACGGCAATCCAGATACCAGCAAAAATGATCCAGATGATGTTGCCGAGGGTGGAGAACGCGCCTACCGGGCCGTTGTCGACCACGGTGCGGCCAAACGGCCACAGCGCATAGCCGGCAATGCGGAACGAGGCGATGCCGAATGGAATGGTCACGATCAGCACGCAGCAGATGATGCCTGCCAACACGTAGCCCAAGGCCAGCCACAGGCCGCCGAAAAGCAGCCAAATAATGTTGAGAATACCGCGCACTAAATCAGTCATGGTTATATTCTCTGTCTTTTGCCTGTTTTACTCCATCGGGGATCCCCCCGATTTTCTTCTAGGGGTGTCCAATCCCCTACCGTTCGGCAAGCATCGAAGCAGCTTGCTCGGATAGGATTAATCATCATGAGCGAATCGAGCGAGCAGCAGCGCCCAGCCCACGGCACTGCCCCTAGGAACCCAGACCTTTTCCGTGCCGAGCCGGTATCCTTCGTGCGCCGCGGCAACCGCCTGCAGGGCCGCCGTGCCAGCGCCTGGGAGCGCAATGCCGATCAGTACGTCATTGAGCCGCCCCGCAAGATCGCCGACACTTCGGTTGCCGATGACTTCCAGCTCGATCCTGCCGAGGCTTTCGGACGCACCGCACCGCTGATCGTGGAGATCGGCACCGGCCTGGGCGAATGCATCGCCAACGCCGCCAAGGATGATCCCGAGCGCAACTACCTCGCCGTTGAGGTCTACCGTCCGGGCCTGGCCCAGCTGATGCTGAAGGTCGAGTCTTTCGGCATCGCCAACGTCCGCGCAGTGCAGGCCAATGCCCCAGAGGTTCTGGATGTCATGCTGGACGAGAACAGCGCCGATGAGATCTGGATCTTCTTCTCAGATCCATGGCACAAGCCGCGCCACCATAAGCGTCGCCTGATCAAGGCCTCGTTCCTGGACAAGGTCTCCCGCGTGCTCAAGCCGGGAGGCACCCTGCGCTTGGCCACCGACTGGTCCAACTACGCCGAGCAAATGCGCGAAGTCCTCGAAGCCCATCCGGACTTCGAAAACCAGCATCATGGCAATCTGTCCGGCACTGAGAGCAACCTGACCAAGGTGCGCCGCGAGGGCATGGAAGGCTTCGACCCCGAGCCAGAATTCACCGATGCCCAGGGTGGCTGGGCCCCGCGTTTCGAGCGCCGGATCCTGACCAGCTTCGAAGGCAAGGCGCTCAAGGCTGGTCGTCTGGTCTTCGATCTGGCGTACACCCGCATCGGCTAGTCGCCGAAATAAAGCATTGAAGAGGCCATGGAATCCATAGGATGGATTCCATGGCCTCTTCTTCTGCGCAAAGTCTGCACTACGCCCAAGCTCCGAGAATGGACTATGCCGGGGTGCGGCTAGAACAATTGTCAATGGACCACGCCCCGGATCTGATCCAGCTCGCAGCCAACGGCCAGTTGGATGAAGCGTGGTTTGCCACCACTCCATCGGCCGAATCCATGCGCTTGGATATCCAGCGCCGCTTGGCATTGCAGGAAACTGGCGAGATGGCTCCCTTTGCGATCATCGACCTGTCCACCGGCAAAGCGGTGGGGGCCACGACTTACTTGAATATCGACGCGGCAAATCACCGCGTGGAAATCGGCTCAACGTTCCTGGCCATGCCAGCCCAAGGCACCGGGATCAATCCAGCTGCCAAGTTCATGCTGCTGCGCCGGGCTTTCGAGGAACTGGATTGCTATTCAGTGGCTTTCTGCACGCACTGGCACAATGCCGCTTCACGCGCCGCGATTGCACGGCTCGGCGCCAAGCAGGATGGCGTGCTGCGCAATCACAAATATGATCCAAAGAGCGGCACCCTGCGCGATACGGTGATGTTCTCAATACTCCCGCACGAATGGCCTGCCGTGCGCACCCAATTGGAAGCGCGCTTGGCCCGGCACGGACGGATCTAGCGTCCGATAGCGCGGCGCGCGGTAAACAGCGTCACGGTCGGTTCACGGCGTTCAGGGCGCATGCCCCTAGCCAACGAAACGATGTCGCCTCCAGCGGTGCCCGCAGCGAAGATGCGAGATTGGCCCTGGCGTACGGCGGAAAGTTCTTGGCGAAGCCCATTGACTTCGGTTTGCAGATAGGCGACTTGATCTTGCAGGTCCAGGATGCGCTTGATGCCCTCGAGCGAGACGCCTTCCTTGCTCAGGGCCTGCACCTGGCGCAACAGTGATACGTCGCGCTGCGAGTAGCGGCGTTGCTTTCCGCTCTGGCGGCTGGGCGAAACCAAACCAATGCGGTCATACTGGCGCAGCGTCTGCGGATGCATGTCTGCAAGTTGCGCGGCGACGGAAATGACGAAGACAGGTCGCAGGTACTCCCCGTTCACGTTGCTTCTACCACCTTTCTGCAAGGACCTTGGATTCGGTCCCTATTGCCTTCGAGTCTATCTTCCCTGCCCAGCCAATTCGATGACGGGGCAGGGAAGACAGCCTATTGGGTTCAGAGCTTGGCTTTGGCAGCCAAATCCACTCGTGGATCCTCGCCCTCGGTGGCTGATGCGAAGTCCTCCACGGCCTTCTTTGCAGCATCCGAGAGGTTCTGCGGAATCGCGACATCCAGTACGATCAGCAGATCGCCGGTGGCCTTGGAGGTCTTCACGCCGCGGCCCTTCAGACGCAAGGTGCGCCCGGAGTTGGATCCAGCGGGAACCTTCACCGCAACGGAATCCCCGTCCAGGGTCGGTACGTGGATCTTTGCTCCAAGCACCGCTTCAGCGAAGGTCACCGGCACGTGGATGCGGATGTTGTTCTCTTCGCGCTTGAAGAACGGGTGCTCGCTGACCTTGACCTTGACCAGCAGGTCGCCGTTGCCGGCAGCACCAGGCTGGCCCTTGCCGCGCACGCGCACCGACTGGCCATCCTTGATGCCCGCCGGTATGCGCACGTCAATGACCTCGCCATTCTGCTCGCGCAGGCCAATGGTGGTGCCCTTAATTGATCCGGAGAAGGAAATCGTGGTGCTCGCCGTGCGGTCAGCACCCTTGCGCGGTGGTGCGCTCTGGCCGAAGCCGCCGCCACCGAAACCGCCGCCACCACCGAAGAGGTCGGAGAAGTCCGGCTGTCCGCCGCGGCCACGTGGGCCCGCTCCGCCGCCTCCGAAGAGGTTGGAGAAGATGTCCTCGAAGCCGGCTTGCCCGCCGGGGCCGCCCGGTCCGCCACCAGCAGAGAATCGCGCTCCGCCGCCCATGGCGCGGATCGCGTCGTACTGCTCGCGCTCTTCCTTGTCCGAAAGCACCGAGTTGGCTTCGGAGATGTCCTTGAATTTCTTTTCAGCGGCCGCATCACCCTGGTTGGTATCCGGGTGGTACTTGCGCGCAAGCTTGCGGTACGCCTTCTTGATGTCCGCCTCGCTGGCGTCCTTGGAGACGCCCAGAATGGCGTAAAAGTCTTTTTCGATCCAGTCCTGACTTGCCATCAGGGCCCCATCCTTTCAGTGCCAATTCGACACTGCCCACTGTCGAAGACTCGGCAGTGGGCAGTATCGATTGTGCTATTCGTGGCTATTCGCCGGTTGCTACCAGCACCTGAGCTGCACGCAGGATGATGGTTCCCTTGCGGTAACCGGTGCGCAGCACCTGTCCCACGTGGTCGGCTGGAATCTCGTCAACAGCCTGGCGAAGCAGGGCTTCGTGGATGTTCGGGTCGAACTCCACGCCGGCCTCGTTGATGCGCTCCAGGCCATGCTGAGCCAGAATTCCATCCAGCTTGTTGGCGATCGATGCGAACGGGCCGTCGGCGAGGTCGCCGTGGGCTCGTGCCGCATCGATGTCGTCAAGCACCGGAAGCAGGGTGTTGAGCACGGACTGCACGGCGTTTTCACGCGCTACGGCCCGGTCGCGTTCCACGCGCTTGCGGTAGTTGACGTATTCGGCCTGCAGGCGCAGCAGGTCGTTGCGCAGTTCGGTTTCCACCGCACCGGCCTCTTCCGGCTGCGCCGAATCGGCTTCAGCGCCAGCAGCAGCTTCGTTCAGGATCGCCTCGGCCTGACCCAGGGCGTCAGCGGTTGGCTGCTCGTTGGCGGCCTCTGGCTGGTTCTCCGGCTCCTGGCCGGAGTTCTCGTTCTGGTCCTTTGCCTCGGACATATTCCTAAACTCCTTACTTCTTGTCGGCTTCGTCTTCGTCGATGACCTCGGCGTCGACGATGTCTTCATCAGCGTTCGGTGCCTGCTCGCCCTCAGGAGCCTGGGCGCCCTCGGCCTGCGCGTTGGCGTAGATTGCCTCGCCCAGCTTGGTCTGCGATGCCTGCAGCTTCTCGAACGCGGCCTTGACCTCGTCGTCGTTGTCCTGCTTCTCCAGCGCAGCCTTCAGGGCGTCGACGTCAGCCTGGACCTCGGTCTTGACCTCTTCAGGCAGCTTGTCTTCGTTGTCCTTGATCAGCTTGTCTACGGAGTAGGCAGCCTGCTCAGCGGCGTTACGGGTCTCAGCGGCCTCGCGGCGTGCCTTGTCTTCTTCGGCGTGTGCTTCAGCTTCCTGGACCATGCGCTCGATGTCTTCCTTGGACAGCGAGGAACCACCGGTGATGGTCATCGACTGCTCGGTGCCGGTGCCCTTGTCCTTGGCGGATACGTGCACGATGCCGTTGGCGTCGATGTCGAAGGTGACCTCAACCTGCGGGATGCCGCGAGGAGCCGGTGCGATACCGGTCAGCTCGAATGTGCCCAGCGCCTTGTTGTCGCGGGTGAACTCGCGCTCGCCCTGGAAGACCTGGATGGATACCGAAGGCTGGTTGTCCTCGGCGGTGGTAAAGGTCTCCGAACGCTTGGTCGGGATCGCGGTGTTGCGCTCGATCAGCTTGGTCATCACGCCGCCCTTGGTCTCAATACCCAGGGACAGTGGGGTGACGTCGATGAGCAGAACGTCCTTGCGCTCGCCCTTCAGCACGCCTGCCTGCAGCGCTGCGCCCACGGCGACAACCTCATCTGGGTTCACGCCCTTGTTCGCTTCCTTGCCGGCCAGGTCCTTGACCAGTTCGGCAACGGCTGGCATGCGGGTGGAACCGCCAACCAGGATCACGTGGGCGATGTCCGAAACCTTGACGCCTGCCTCGGCGATGACGTCGTTGAATGGCTTGCGGGTGCGCTCCAGCAGGTCCTTGGTCAGGTCCTGGAACTTGGCACGCGAGAGGTGCTCGTCCAGGTGCACTGGGCCTTCCGGGGTCACCGAGAGGTACTGCAGCGAGATGTTGGTGCTGGTAGCCGAGGACAGTTCCTTCTTGGCCTGCTCAGCAGATTCCTTCAGGCGCTGCAGCGCGATCTTGTCCTTGGACAGGTCCGCGCCCTTGGCCTTGGCCTGGGCCAGCAGCCAATCCACGATGCGCTGATCCCAGTCGTCGCCGCCCAGGCGGTTATCGCCTGCGGTGGAGCGGACCTGGATGGTCGAGAAGCCGTCGTCGTCCTTGCCGACTTCCAGCAGGGAAACGTCGAAGGTGCCGCCACCGAGGTCGAAGACCAGGATGAGCTCGTCTTCCTGGCCCTTTTCCAGGCCGTAAGCCAGCGCAGCTGCGGTTGGCTCGTTGACGATGCGCAGGACGTTCAGGCCGGCGATCTCGCCAGCTTCCTTGGTGGCCTGGCGCTCTGCGTCGTTGAAGTATGCAGGAACGGTGATCACCGCGTCGGTGACCTTCTCGCCCAGGTACGACTCAGCGTCGTTCTTCAGCTTCATCAGGGTACGAGCCGAGATTTCCTGAGCAGTGTACTTCTTCTCGTCAACGTCAATGGTCCAGTCGGTACCCATGTGACGCTTGACCGATGCGATGGTGCGGTCGATGTTGTTGACGGCCTGGCGCTTGGCGATATCGCCAACCAGGACTTCGCCGCTCTTCGAGAAAGCAACGATCGACGGGGTAGTGCGGTTGCCTTCCGCGTTTGCGATAACGGTTGGCTCACCACCTTCGAGCACGGAAACTACGGAGTTGGTGGTTCCTAGGTCGATACCTACGGCACGCGACATAATGGCTCTCCTTTGCCTTGGTTGAAAGTACTAACGCTGAGGACATTTATCCTCATTGAGCGTTCTGCACTCAAGTTTACTCAGCCGCTTTCGACTGTCAAATCAACTTGAGCGAAGGCGACTCAACTTTGCGTTCTGCTCATTTCAACTGCCGTGGTGAGAGAATAATTCCCGTCCTGAAATAATTTTTCATTCATCCGCTTTCAACGCTTCCAGCGGGCGGGAAAAGCGGCAGCTAGGAGCCACCTCATGGAAACGAAGCGCAAGTTCCAGGATCTGCCACCGGGCGGAAAGATCGCGGTCGCCTCTGCGGCAATTGCCGAGCTGACCTTGATGGTTGCGGCACTGCGGGATTTGTACAAGCGCCCTGCAGAACAAGTCAAGGGTCCAAAGCCGGCATGGGCAGCGGCCAGCATGATCAATTTCCTTGGCCCCATCGCCTATTTTGCTTTTGGACGCCGCAAGTAATCCCTTGGCATTCCATAGCCACTGGAAAACAAGCCGTCCTCGGTCATTCGAGGACGGCTTGTTCGCTTTCAGCGAGTTCGGGTTAGCCCATCAGGCTAATTCCCCGGGCAGCCAGAACGCCAAACGCGGTGCCCCACAAGATAATCGAGATGATCTGCCAGATGATCACCTTCTGCTTATTGGCGCCGAAGGAGACCAAGGCAGCCGAGGTCACCTGCGAAGGCAGGATGGTCTGCCCCAGAAGGCTCACCCCGGCAATGCCGTATTTATCGAAAGCTCGGCGCAGCTTCTCGAACTTGCGTTCCTTCTTCTCCGAGTCCTTGCCCTTGCGAACCTTGTTCCGCACGGCGTGGGCGCTGTTGACGAACAACAGCATGGAAATCACGTTGCCGATCACGGCGGTGGCGATGGCAGCAACCACCGGAACACCGATGACCACGCCAATGGCCGAACCAAAGTAGGACTCGATCAGCGGAATGGCAGCTAGCAAGGCAACCGCCAAGAATTGCAGTGGCTCCGGGAAGGACGCGGCGAAATTCTGCAGGGATTCAATCATGGCTGGTGCTCCTGAAGCGGTGAAGGTTAATCGGCAGCTCGTTGCTTCAATCCTATGTATCGCCTAGTCGAAACGTGATCAATCAGCGGAGCTAAACTTTTGACGCGCAATTTCCCGGGTTTAACGCAAAACTCCCCCGCATCCATTGGGATGGATGCGAGGGAGTACTCCGCAAGGATTAGTGCCAGCGCCTAGTTGCCACGACCAGCTGGGCTCGATGCGCGACGCGGGCCACGCGAACGGCCACCGGTTGCACCGCCAGCGGCATTGCGGCCGCCGGTTCGCGGTGAGCGCGAAGGGCTCGACGGGCGTTCAGCGTTGGCACCTCGTGCGCCGCGGGCTGGACGGTCGGAGTTCGCACCGCGGGCGCTGCGCGCTGGACGCTCGCCCTGGCTAGCGCCGTCACGTTCCGTACGGCGGCGTTCGCCGCCACGGCCCTGGGCTTCGGCAGCTGGCTTGGCGCCACGCGCCGGGCGCTGGCCGCGGCCACCGCGGCCGGCACCTTCACCGGCAGGCTTGCTCTTGGCAGGATTGCGCTTCTGCTGAACCGGAGCAACGTAGGCAACCGGCTCGGCAACTTCGCCGACGACCTTGGCCACAACCGGAGAATTCAGGTTGACCTTTTCGAAAGGCACCTTCAGTCCGGCCTGCTTCAGCAAAGTCGAAACGTCGCCCTGCTGATCAGGGGTGCAGATGGTCACTACAGTTCCATCCGAACCCGCACGTGCGGTACGGCCGGAGCGGTGGGTGTAGGCCTTGTGCTCTGCTGGTGGATCAACGTGGACAACCAGCTCCACACCATCAACGTGCACGCCACGAGCGGCTACGTCGGTGGCGACAAGAACCTTCGCCTCGCCTGAAGCAAAAGCCGCAAGGTTGCGGTCACGGGCATTCTGCGAGAGGTTACCGTGCAGGTCTACCGCCGGAACGCCAGCCTTGGACAGGGTGAGCGCCATCTTCTTGGCGTGGTGCTTGGTGCGCATGAACATGATGCGACGGGCAGTGCCCTGGGCCAGAACGCGGATCAGGTCCTTCTTATCATCGTTGCCGATGACGAAGACGTGGTGCTCCATGGTGTTCACAGCGGCCTTGGGTGCATCCACCGAGTGAATGGTCGGGTTGCTCAGGTAGCGCTTGACCACCTTGTCCACACCGTTGTCCAAGGTAGCGGAGAACAGCATGTGCTGGATGCCGGTTGGCATGCGGTCCATGATGCGGCGAACTACAGGCAGGAAGCCCATGTCGGCCATGTGGTCGGCTTCATCCAGCACGGAGATTTCCAGCTGGGACAGGTCCACGACCTTCTGCTTGATCAGGTCATCCAGGCGGCCCGGGCAGGCGATGACAATGTCCACGCCCTCGTTCATGGCCTTTTCCTGGCGGCTCTGGGCCACGCCACCGTAGATCACGGTGGTACGCAGGCCTGCGGCCTTTGCCAGCGGGTCAACGGTCTTGGCAATCTGGGTCGCCAGTTCACGGGTTGGAGCCATGATCAGCGCGCGTGGGAAACGGGCCTTGCGACGCTGTGGGCGATCTGCCAGCCGAGCTACCAGGGGCAGCGAGAAGGCCAAAGTCTTGCCGGAGCCGGTCTGGCCGCGGCCCAGGACGTCGCCGCCGGCCAAGGTCGACGGCAAGGTGGCTTCCTGGATCGGGAAAGCGGCTTCGATCCCGCTGGCAACAAGGACTTTCGACAGGTATTCGGGCACGCCGAGGGCGCTAAAAGTTACGGACATATTCAAACTTTCTCTCTGATTCGCACGCCTGCTTCAGGCGTTGGGTTTCGCCGAGCCAGGAGGAAGTCCGCAACATGCAAGGCCAAGGAAGGCCTGCTGCCAAAAGTGGACCGGCGGAGGTTTTCCGGGCGATTCACAGGAGGGAAATCTAAACTGTCGACGCATGCGCCACAGAATTTTCCGGTGACGCACAAGTATCCATACTACAGTGCGAAAGCGGGGCCCGTCTGTGAGCGGCCCCGCTTTGCACTGCCGCCCCGGGAGACGTTCACCACTAGGGCTCCCGGGACAGGCCGCCGCGCGGCCTAGTTCAGCTCGAATTCCTTCTTCGCCAATTTCGAGGGCCACCAGACCTTTGGTCCGATTTCTTCGACCAGCGCCGGCACCAGCAGGCTTCGCACGACGAAGGTATCCAAGAGCACCCCGAAGGCCACGATGAAGCCCAACTGGCCCAGGAACATGATTGGCACCACACCCAGTGCGGCGAAGGTAGCGGCAAGCACCACGCCGGCGGAGGTAATCACGCCGCCGGTGACCTTCAAGCCCACCCGCATGCCCTCACGGGTTCCGCGCTTCAAGGATTCCTCGCGCACACGGGTCATCAAGAAGATGTTGTAGTCAACGCCCAGCGCCACCAGGAAGACAAAGCCGAACAGCGGTACGGATGGATCGGCACCCACGTAGCCGAAGACATTGTTGAAGACCAGCGCACTGACACCCATCGCCGTACCGTAGGACAGCACGGTGGTCAGGATCAGCAGCACCGGAGCCAGAATGGAACGCAGCAGCAGCATCAAGATCAGCAAGATGGCCAGGAGGGTAATCGGAATGATCTTGAACAGATCCGCGATGGCCGTCTCGTTGGTATCGAGCTGGGTCGCAGTGGTGCCGCCGACCAGCGCGTCGGCGTCGACCGCATGCAGCTGCTCGCGCAGCTCGACCACGGTCTGCTTGGCGGCATCCGAGTCGGCCGCATCGGCCAGCGTCACCGACATCAGGTTGCGGCCTTCGACGCTCATTGGCTCGGCCCCGCGGGCGGCCATGGCCGGTCCGCCGTCTTCAGCCTGCAAGTAGGCCGAATCCACGCCGGTGACATCAAGGGCCTTTTCCAGGGCCGTCTGCGCTTCGGCTTCATCGACAATCACCGTGGCCGGGGATCCCGAGCCGCCAGGGAAGTGCTCGCCCAGGGCGATCTGCCCGTCACGCGACTCCGAACCGCCTACCACCAGCTCGCTCTGCGGCACGCCATGGGCCTTGAGCTGGGTCATGCCCAGCGCTCCCACGGCGAGCACCAGAGCGGTGATGATCCAGATCGGGCGCGGATGGCTGGCAACGAACCGCGCAATGCGGCCCCACAGGCCTTCCTTCTCCTGGCCTTGGGCGTCCACGGCCACCGGCTTGGGCGGGAAGGGCCAGTAAGCGGCCCGTCCCAGCAAGCCGAGCACCGCCGGCAGGAACGTCAACGCGGCAACGATCGAGAAGATGATGCCCGAGGCGCCAATGGGTCCCAGTGCCTTATTGGAGTTCAGATCGGAGAACAGCAGGCACAGCAGGCCCACCGTCACGGTGCCGCCCGAAGCGACAATCGGTTCCAGCGAGCCTTTCCATGCGGAAGCCACGGCCTGCCACTTGTCCTGCCCGGCCATGAGCGCTTCCTTGTGCCTGGCCACGAACAGCAGCGAGTAGTCGGTAGCCGCGCCGATGACCAGGATGGACAAGATGCCCTGGGCCTGGCCGTCGAGCCGGATCCAGCCTTCGGATGCCATGAAGTACACCGCGACAATTGCCGCGCACAGCGCGACGACCGAGGTGAGCAGCACCGTGAAGGGAAGCAGGATCGAACGGTAGACCAGCAGCAGGATCACCAGCACAGCTGCCAGGGCCACGCCCAGCAGCACGCCGTCGATGCCGCCGAAGGCCTCGACCAGGTCGGCGCTGAAGCCTGCCGGCCCGGTGACGTAGGCGGTGGTGCCCTCGGGCTTCTCGGCGGCCAGGAGCGCCCGCAGCTCTTCGACTCCGGTATCGGCCTCCACCTCGCCGGAGACCGGAACGATGAATTCAGCGGCCTTGCCGTCCTCGGAGAGGAAGGGCCCGGTGATCTGCCCGTCCAGATGCGTGAAGTCCTTCAGCGCCTCGCCGACCCCTCCAGCAGTTTCCTTGCTGACCTCGCCATCGCTGGTGAGCAGGACCACCGCTGGGATTGCTTCGGTGGAGCGGAATTTGTTCTGCCATTCCAGGGCTTCGGTTGCTTCGGCGGTGGCCGGGAGGAAGGAGGTCTGGTCGTTGGTCTGGACCTCGGAAAGCTTGCCGAAGGTCGGGCCGCCGATTCCGGCTACACCCAGCCAGAGGATGATCAGCAGGGCGTAGATTCCTGCCCTGATGCCGATACCCTTCTTGTCCAATCGCTTCTTGCCCGATGGCTGGTCGGTTTTCGCTACATGCGCCACTGATCCGTCCTCACTCGTGATTGCTGGCGGTGGATCAAAGGGCGATCCGAATGCCATACTACAAGACTTACTTCCATCGTAGAAATACTTCCCAGGCTATTAAATGCTTTTCCGACTAGGATTGCGCCTATGAGCGCAAGAGAACAGCACAATTTGGTCATGCTCCTGCAGGAATTCGGCCAAGCCTCGGACCGCTACGTTGAGTCCACCGGAGCACTTTACGCAACGCACCGCACGGATATGAATGCGCTGTCAATCATCATGAAATACGAGCAGCGCAGCCTTCTGCCTTCCCCGCGCGACCTGAGCCGCGACCTGCAACTGAGTTCTCCGGCTACCACCGCCATGCTCGACCGCCTGGAAAAACTGGGAATGATCGAGCGCCAGCGCTCGGACCGGGATCGCCGTGTCATCCGCATCGCCATGACACCCAAAGCCCGCGGCAAGGGCATGGAAATGTTCATGCCGCTAGGTGCCAAAATGCGGGAAGTGATCAGCCACTACGACGAGCAGCAGCTGCAGGTCATAGCCCGCTTCATGGCAGAAGCCGTCGCCGGCGTGGACAGCGCGCGCGAAGAAGTCGTAACACAGCGAGCAACGAAACCAGCCAAGAGCGCGACGGACACTAGCCTTAAGCAGTGACCCTTTCACTCTGGATATCCCTTCTCAGCGCCTGCATCGTCATCAGCTTCACCCCCGGGGCCGGAGCCATCAATACGATGAGCAATTCGATGCGCCAAGGCTGGCGCGCTTCCATTTGGGGCGTGCTCGGGCAGCAGATCGCCTTGCTGATCCACGTGGTGATCGTTGCCGCCGGAGTCGGGCTGCTCGTGGCCAGCTCGCCGTTGCTATTCGCCATCATCCGCTACGCAGGCGCTGCCTATCTGGTGTACCTCGGTATCCGCATGCTGCTCTCCAAGCCGGAGGTCGCCTCCGACGGAACTAGCACCGGGCATCGCCTGACCCGCTGGTCCATGCTCAACCGGGGCATCCTGGTCAACCTGCTCAATCCGAAGGCCATCGTCTTCTTCCTGGCTTTCACCCCGCAGTTCATCCGCACTGATCAGCCGCTCCTGGCGCAATATGCCATCTTCATCGGCACGGTCATCGTGGTGGACATTGCGGTGATGTTCTTCTTCTTTGCCGGCACGGCCCGCACCTTCCAGCGCTTCACCGCTACTTACCGCGGCGCCAAGTTGCTGAACGTCCTCTTCGGCGTACTGTTCATCCTGGTCGCCGCGCTCCTGCTGCTCATGCACTAGCATTTTCGCCCCGCTCTTGCCGTAGAACTCCTAGCCGTGAACCGATTCCCGGGCCAATTTCCGAATCGTTGCCGATTTGTTGCCGGGAAACGGGCGCGTAGCTATCGATCGAATCGCCTTGTGCCCATAGACTGATGCCATGTTCCGGATAATGATCGTGTGCACGGGAAATATTTGCCGTTCGCCTATGGCCGAGTACATGCTCAAGAATGCGCTCAAGGATGCCGAGGTCTCGCAGGTCGAGGTCATATCGCGAGCCATCACCGACGGTGAAGTCGGGAAGCGCATCGATGAGCGTGCTGCCAGTACTCTGCGCAGCCATGGACTTGATGCATCCGAGCACATTGCTGCCCAGATCGACTCGGACGAAATCGCCAAGATGGATCTCGTACTGGCGATGGACACCGACCACTTCGAGGAACTCGTTCCCGAATTGGCCGAAATCGATCCGAGCGAACGTCCGCAACTGCGGATGTTCCGTTCCTTTGATCCGGGAACCGCGAGCTCCCCGCACGACCAGCAGGGCATCTATGACCCCTGGTACGGTGATGCCGGAGACTTCCGCGAGACCTGGAAACTCATTTCTGCTTCCCTGCCTGCCCTTGTAGATTACGTGCGGAGTAACATCGCCTCTCGTGGAAACCGCTAGACCAACGCTGATTGCCATTGACGGGCGTTCCGGATCCGGCAAAAGCACCTTTGCAACAGACCTAGCGAAATACCTGGAAGCCACCGCCTCCATAGCTATTTTGCGCCTCGAAGAGCTCTACCACGGTTGGGACGGGCTGCACCTGTCCTTCGATCTCTACCACCGGATCCTGCCTCAGCTCGCAGCAGGCAACACGATCACCTACCCCACCTGGGACTGGGCCGCGGGTGCCCTTGGCGCATCCAAGAACTTCACTCCGGCCGAGGTAGTGATCATCGAAGGCGTAGGAGCGATCCATTCCGACGCCCGAGAGTTCCTCGATATCGGGATCTGGCTGGAAGCACCCGAAAGCTTCCGCCGCGATCGGGCGCTGGCACGCGATGGACAGGCCTACCGTCCGTACTGGCAGATGTGGGCCGAACAAGAGGAACGGTACCTGCTGGCCCATCAGCCGCACGCCGCAGCAACCCTGCTCATTGATGCCGCTGGCGACCACGACCCCATCGATATCTGGGCGCGTTCCTGCCGCTACCTGCCGGCCATGATGCGCCAGCTTTGCCTCCGCTCCGACCAGTCCCCCATTGCCCCAGCCTTCCGCCAGAGCTACGAGGCGCCAGCCGATACGGCGTCACTCTTCGAGGAACTGGCCCGGTCCCTTCCGCATGCCGCACTACTGGAATCAACAAGCCATAAGCTCAGCGACCCGTTGGGACGCAACCGCTATTCGTTGATCGCGCTTTCGGCGGCAGAACAGCCCCCGGTACTGAGCGCCACCAGCCACGGCACCACCGTCAGCTTGCCCGGAGCGCAAGTACGGCTGGGCGAGGATTTCTTCTGCGCGCTGGCAGGCCTCTGGCCTGCCGGAACCACCGCTAAAGCCGGCTACCCGCTGCCGGCATGGGTGGGGTACCTCGGTTATGAGCTCAAGCGCGAGCTCGGCGCCGCGGATCTGCAGGCAGTGGTTGAACCCGGGCGGGTGCGCCCCGATGCCCAGTTCTTTGCGCCGGATACCGTGGTGGTCATTGACCATCAAGAAGGCCAGATGCATCTGCACAGCATTAGCGAACCGGCAGCAGCGCTGAGCATCCTGTTGGGCAATCCTCCAGAACTGCGCGCCCACCACCCGTTGCCTATCCCGCAGTTCAGCTGCGCGGATACCGAAGCCGGTTACAAGCAGAAGATACGCCAGGCCCAACGCGAGATCTATGAAGGCAACACCTACGAAGTTTGCCTGACTACCGAACTGACGGCCCATGCCGAACTGTTCGATCCGTTCGAGGCCTACTGCCGGATGCGCCGCTCCAGCCCTGCACCGTTTGCCCACTACCTGCGTTTCACTGATCTGCAAATCGCCAGCATTTCACCGGAACGGTTCCTCGCGCTGTCCAAGGACGGGCAGTTGCGGGCCGAGCCGATCAAGGGCACCCGGCCGCGTGGCGAAAATGAAGAATCAGATCTCGCGTTGAAGCATGATCTGGCCACCCATCCCAAGGACCGGGCCGAGAACATCATGATCGTTGACCTGTTGCGCAACGACCTGTCGCACCATGCGGTTCCCGGGTCGGTGAAGGTTGCCCGGCTGTGCGCGGTGGAAACCTACGCGACAGTGCACCAGATGGTCTCCACCATCGACGCCACGCTATCCTCCCCGCAGCTGGCCGCCGAAGCCCTGCGCGAAGCTTTCCCGCCGGGCTCCATGACCGGTGCACCGAAGCTGTCCACGATGAGCATCTTGGATGAGCTCGAAGAGCACCGTGCCCGCGGCCTGTACTCCGGGGCCGTGGGGTATCTGGGTGCTGATGGTGCCGCCGATTTCTCCGTGGTGATCCGAACCCTGGTGTGCGACCGGCTAGCTGACCAGTCATGGCGGTTGAGCCTGGGCCTTGGCGGGGCAATCACCGCTGATTCGGTGCCCGCTGAAGAGTGGGACGAGGTCATCACCAAATCCCGTGGCGTGCTTCAAGCGCTGGGCGCCAGCTTCCCGCAAGACACTCAAGCCAACTGAATTATTGCAAGGTGGCCGTCAAGCGAGCCACGTTGTCGATCCAGCGTTGCATGCGAGGACGGCGGCGCCACTGCGAGAGGGTGATTTCCGAGGAAATCCCGCGGTAGTGGTTCTGCACCTGATTAACCGCATCGACCATTTCCTTGCCCAGCAGCATCACGGAAATTTCCATGTTCAGGCTGAATGAGCGCATGTCCATATTCGAGGATCCCACCACGGCCACGTCGTTATCCACGGTGAAGCACTTGGTATGCAGCACCATCGGTGCCGGGTAGCGGTGAATGCGCACGCCGGCTTCCAGCAGCTGCTGGTAGTAGGACTGCTGCGCGTGGTGCACCAGGAACTGGTCGCCCTCTTCGCAAACATACAATTCCACTTCTACTCCGCGCTGGGCGGCAGTGGTGATGGCATAGAGCAGCGAATCGTCGGGAACGAAGTAGGGGCTGGTGATTTCCAGGCGTTCGGAGGCAGAATAGATCAGCGTATTGAACAGCCTGAGGTTGTTCTCGGTACCGTATCCGGGGCCGCTGGGCAGCAGCTGCGCCAGGGTGGAACCGGGACGTTCCTCATAGGCCAGCGGGTGGCGGGCCTCGGCCATGTCCATCAGCACTTCCTGGTCGTCGTCCTCCTGCCACCAGTCGGTAGCGAAAGTGACGTCGAGGCTGCGCACCAGCGGACCTTCGACCCGGAGCATCATTTCAACCCATTCGCGGCCCACCTTATGCGAGGACTCGCGCTTGTAGCCGGGTTCAATCAGGTTCTGGCTTCCGGTGAAGGCCACCTCGCCATCAACAACGAGGATCTTGCGGTGGTTGCGCAGATCCGGGCGGCGCCAACGACGGCCAATCAGGTCGATGGGCAGCATCGGGCGCCAGTTGATACCGGATTTCTTCAGCCGCTTCTTGAAATCCTTGTAGCCCTTGACGCGCAAGGTTCCCAGGTGGTCGAAGAGCAACCGGACGTGCACGCCGCGCTCCGCGGCCGCTTCCAGCGCATCGAGTACCGGTCCAACATAATCCGGGTCATCGCCCATGATGTAGAACTGGATGTGCACATAGCGGGTGGCGTTATCGATTTCCTTGCGCATGGCATCGAGCGAAGCCCGGTAATCGGAAATGACCTCTACCTGGTTGCCGCCTTCCAGCGGCATGGCACCAAGATTGCGGTTGAGCATGACTGCCGATTCGACCCATTCCTCCTGGGAATGGAATTCTTCGGGCAGCTGCATGTGGCTCGTGGCCTTCATGATTTCATCGTGCGCACGCCGCTGCTTTTCCAAGCGGCGGCGCGACAGGTGCGGATTGGCGAAAAGCCAGTATGCGACAAGTCCCACAACGGGCAGGAAGAAGATAGCCAATAGCCATGCCATGGCGGTGGTGGGGCGCCGGTTGCCCGGAACGATGCCGATCATGAAGTAGCGAACCGCTAGCTCTATTGCGACCAGCACGCTCCAGAGAACGCCGCCAATCTGCAAGAAGACTTCATTACTTGGCCACACTCGGGCACCCCCTTGGCTACACCCCGCGAATTCGGCATTATCGGCCTCTGATCTGCGATGTACAGGCCAAAATCCTTCGCTTAGCTTATCGAACATTGCCGGACTTGTCTGAATCTCCGCCTGCAGAAATCGCGCAGAAGACACTGGGGTTCGATAATCTGTCTTTATGAGCTCACTTGTATTCTTGGATCCGGCCTATCCGGCTGGTCGTCTTGCAGACATCACTGCACCGCAACTTCTGGTCACAGCACAGGGAGTCACGCGAGGTGATGGCATCTTTGAATCGATGCTCTACACCAACCAGGCCGTACGCAAATTCGAAGCGCACCTGGCACGCTTGGCGACCTCGGCTGAAGTTGCCGACTTGGCCATTCCCGATGCGCGCAGCTGGTTTGCCGCGGTAGATACCGCTGTGGCCGATTTCGATGCCACCGGCGGCGCTGAAGAAGCGGTGGTCAAGCTGGTCGCCGCGCGCGGCGAGCACGACAATGATCCTGCCATTTGCTGGGTCACCGTGACCCCTGCCCCGGCTTTGGGCAGGGAACAGCGTGAAACCGGTGTGGATGTCCTGATGCTGGATCGCGGCTACGACTCGAAGCTGGCCGAACGTGCGCCATGGCTCATGATGGGCGCCAAGACCCTTTCCTATTCGATCAACATGGCCGCCCTGCGCTACGCGCACAAGCACGGCGCCCATGATGTCATTTTCACCTCCGCCGACGGGATCATCCTGGAAGCTCCGACCTCGACCGTGCTGGTAGCCCAGCGCGATGGCGAGACCAAGCGGCTGCTGACCCCGATGCTTGAAACCGGCATCCTGCCAGGCACCACGCAAAGCGCCATTTTCGACGCTGCGGCCCAGGATGGCTGGGAGCTGGGCTACGGCCCGTTGCGCCCGGAAGACCTGTATCAGGCCGATGGCGTGTGGCTGGTTTCCTCCATCCGCCTGCTGACCCCGGTGCGCACCATCGATGCCAAGCCGTTGCGCCTGGACGCTGAGCTCCATGAAGAGCTCAGCGCCCTGAGCGAAGCAATCCGCTAGGACCACACCAAGTTGTAGGTCCCTGCCAGCACGGCCGCAGCCATTGCGGCCGTGCCAAACAGGATCCCCGTGGCCAGCACCATGCCATCACGCCAGGTGAAGGTGGCCGTGCGAATCCATGTGCGCTTGGCCGTGCCGAACCCCTTGGCCTCCATCGTGGTGGCCAACCGTCCGGCGCGGCGAATCGCTTGCACCAGCAAGGCCAGCACCTGACCCAGGGTTGCCTTGATGCGTTGGCCCACGGTGCCGAAGTTCCCGACACCGCGAGCGCGCCGGGCCAGCGTGAGCGTGGTGAATTCTTCCACCATCAACCCGAGCAATCGCATGCCGGCCAAGGCCCCGAGCACAAACCGGTGGGGTACCTTCAGCTGCTGAGACAGCGCCCCGCCCAAATCGCTTGGATTCGTGGTGGCCAGCAGCAAGATGCACGGGATGGCCAGCGCGAAAGCGCGCAGTCCGGTGGCAATGCCCCCGGCCACCGATCCCTCGGTGATGCTGAAGGCGCCGAATTGGGCGTAGACCATGCCGCTATCCTGGCCCACCAAGGCGATGCCCCACGCCGCAAGGATTCCGGCAATCAGCAGTGGCCACGCGCGCTTGAGGAATTTCAGCGGGCTCAGCCCTGCCAGGGGGAAGAACACCACGGTCGCCACGATCACCACCAGCGCCGAAACCCAATCCAAGGTGGTGATCAACGGCAGTGTTGCCGCAGCCACCGCACCGAGCTTGGCCAGCGGATTGATCTTCGCCAACCAGCTATGCCCTACCGGCGCATCAAGCACCGGCCCCTGTCGCGGGATACCAGCTTCCGGGGTGCCGGCAGTGAGCACCAGGTCCCTTGCTTTGAGCACCGAGGCAAAGTGATCGTCGTGGGTCACAGCAATGATCGCGGTGCCCTGCTGCAATTCCTCAACCAGCAGCCCGGCCAGTTCCCTCCACGTGTTCGCATCCTGCCCGAAGGTCGGTTCGTCGAGGATCAGCACCTGGGGGGATGCGGCCAGAACAGTGGCCACGGACAAGCGCCGCTTCTCGCCCCCGGAGAGGGTGAACGGGTTCGCGTCAGCCAAATGCGCCAGGCCCAAGCGTTCCAGCAACGCGTCCACGCGCGCTTGGACCTGGGCCGGCTCGTATTTCGGCGCATCGGCGCTGCTGGCCTGCGCGCGGCTGGGAGCGAAAGCCAGCTCTTCCCGAACGCTCTGGGTCACGAATTGGTGTTCGGGTTCCTGGAACACCGAACCGATCCGCCCAATCAATGCACCGGCCTTCCAGGCAAACGGGGAGTTGCCCAGACCGTCGGCCAGTTGCGCGGTGGCCGCCAAGCCGCCGTCGGCCGGGACGAGCAATCCGCCCAAGGTCAAGGCCAGCGTCGACTTTCCAGCGCCATTCTCGCCGCGAATCACCGTCGCGGTGCCCGCTTGCACATTCACGTCCACCGCTTGGGTGCGCGGTGCCGTGGCGGTGCGGGCGGATACCAGCTGCTGCGCTTCCAGCAGCGTGGCACCGGCACCGTTCGTTGCCCGGGCCACCTGCGGGAAGTAGCCTGGAATCCACAGCCCGGCAGCAGCCAGCTCCTCGCGCACCGTTTCATCGGTGTACAGCTGCTGCGGGTCCAGATCGTGCGCGACTCCCCCTCCGGGCTGCAGCACGATAACCCGGTCCACATGCTGCGCCCAGGCTTCAATCCGGTGTTCCACGACGACCAGCGTGGCACCGGAAAGCCGGGCGGCGTTCAGCACCGCATCGCGCAAGAGCTCAATGCTCTGCGGGTCCACATTGGCAGTCGGTTCATCGAGCAGCATGACGCTGGGTTCCATGGCCAGAATGCCGGCCAAGGCCAACCGCTGTTTCTGTCCGCCGGAAAGTTGCTGGGTGCGGTGCTCGAAGGACAGCGCACCCAGACCCACAGCGTCCAGCACTTCGGGGATCCGCTGGCGGATCAGTTCGGGATCCATTCCGAGGTTCTCGGCGCCAAAGGCCACGTCATCGGCGACCCTGCTTTGCACTACCTGGGTTTCCGGGTCTTGCTGCATCAAGCCCACCGGGTGGCTCCGGATGAAGGCATCGCTGCCATCTATGAGCAGCCGGCCAGCGACCTGATCGTCCTCATCCGCTTCCAGCAACCCGGCCATCGCGTGCAGCAAGGTTGACTTGCCGGCGCCCGATGGACCGACCAGCAGCACCTTCTCACCGGCGTGGATCACAAGGTCCAGTCCCGAGATGGCAGGATTCTTCCTCTCGGAGTGCTGCCAGCCGAACCCCGTTGCGGTGATGGCGGCACCGCGCTGTGTCAGCGAGGCTGCGCCGGAATTGGCAAAGGAACTCATTTTGCGCTTTCCAGGTGCGCACGCCGGCTCGGCAGGGCGCTCAATGCACCGGTCTTCGCCAGTCCACGCGTGGCCAACCAGGACAGCAGCCCTGCGACGACTACGCCGGAAATGCCGGTGGCGATCACGTGGAAGATCTTCATTCCGGCGGTGTACTCAACGTAGTAGGCCAGGATGTAGGCCTCGGAAATGCCGGCGAACAAGCCGGCGAACAAGCCTGCCAGCAGCGCCACGCCCAGGTTCCACTTGCGGTAGCGGAATGCTGCGAAGACCAGCTCTGCACCCAGGCCCTGGACCAGGCCGGAGATCAGTACGGTCAAGCCGTAGTGCGAGCCGAGCAGCGCTTCAACCACAGCGGCCAGCAGCTCGCAGTAGATTGCGGCGCCTGGCTTGCGGATGATCAGTGCGCCGAGCACCGCCGGGAAGAGCCACATGCCGGTGAGCAACGCGGTGGCTGGCGGGAAAGCCGCAAAGGCGAGCGAGAACAGGCCATAGCCGGCACTCCACGCCCAGAAAATGACCCCTGAAGCGACGGCGATCACCGAGGCGACGACGATATCAACTACACGCCAGCCGGTCCGCTGCTTCGAAACTGTTTCGTTCATTGCTGGTCCTCCTGTGGAAAGGAGGGGAGATGGACGGAATGAGGGCATACTGCCGCGCCTATCCGCATCCGAGATGCTCGACTTCCTTCGCCGGTACTAGCCGGGGCAGGTTCGAGGGTCTGCGATCTATCGCACTCTCAGCGTCTTGCGACTTTTTAAAAGTCTGACGCTCCCCTGTCGGAATAATTACTGCTCCCCCACCATACCGCAGGTATGCTGGGCAGAGGAACGATATGTCAAGAGCTTGATCGCGAGGAAAAAATGGATAAAGTGCAGAAACTTGCCACTACCGGTATCACCGTTGGCGCTGGCATGCTCGGCGGCAAGCTGGTTGATTTCCTTTGGTTGAAGGCAACCGGCAGCAAAGCACCACGCAAGGGCACTGAGGAAGCAGCGGAAGCTTCTTTCCGCCGTGCCTTAGGCTTCGCAGTCGTTTCGGCCCTGGTCGCAGCAATCCTGCAGACGGTGGCTGACCGCAGCGCCAACAAGGTTGTTGCCAAGTTCACCAAGTAAGCTTCGGCGTTGAGCCAAAAGCGGGAGCCGCCCAGAGGGGCGGCTCCCGCTTTTTCTCAATCTTGTTCGTCTGGCGATCCGGTCTTGGAAACCGGGGTGGTTCCGGTCGGCGGTGTTCCGTTGACCTTGTTGACCACGTGGCTCAGCTCATCGGAGAACAGGGTTTCCTTGGCAGCGTGCTTGGTCCGGTAGCCGGAACGGCCAATCATGTGGGCCGAAACCGGTGCGGTCAATAGCTGCATTCCCCAGGCCAGCACGAGTACCGGGACCACAGCCCAGCTGCGCAGGTAAATGGCCAGTCCAGCGAAAATCAGCAGGAAGCCGAGTACCTGCGGTTTGGTCGCTGCATGCATGCGGGTGAGCATGTCCGGGAAGGTCAGCAAGCCGATACCTGCGATCAATGACATCAGGCAGCCAAGGATCAGCAGGACGGCAACGAGGACATCGAGGAAGATTTCCATTAGGCGTTCCTCTGATCCGAAACGAAGCGCGAGACGGTCACCGAACCGATGAACCCGAGCATGCAGGCGGCCACGACGAACAGCAAGTAGTCGGTGTGCTTGTGCAGCACCATTTCCAGGCACAGCGCGGCGGAGATGATCAGCAGCATCACGTCCAGGGCCAGCACCCGGTCAAGGATTGACGGCCCCTTGGCAACACGGACCAGGCAGGCGACAGCACCGAGCCCGAGCATGATGCCGCAGATCCAAATGACGATATCCAGCATGTTACCCCTTCCTCGCATCAAAGTTCGGTCCGCATTCGCTCTTGATCGCTTCGTACTCGTCTCGGCTGCCAATAGCCATGATCAGCCGGCGTTCGATGTCCCGGATGCCGGCACGCGCCTTCTCCACGTCCGCAGGCGACTCGATGTCGATGTAGTGCAGGTACAGCGTCGACGAGCTGCGGTCCACGTCGATCACGAAGGAGCCCGGGATCAGCGTGAGCACGTGTCCCACAGTCATCACGATCAGGTCCGAGTCGGTGCGCAGCGGGACCGCAATGACCGCGCTGCGGGTGCGCTTCCCGCGGACCAGCGCCAGCCAGGCCACATGGACGCTGGCCGCGAAGACCTGTCCGAGGAACCAGATGAACAGCTTCAGGCAGTACCAGGCATTGATCCGGCCCGAAAGGACCACCGGCGGCAGCGGGAACAGGTTCACGATCAGCAGCGCGATGATCACGCCGAAGACCATGTTCCCCAGGGAGAAGTCCTGCCAGAGAGCACCCCAGACAAAGAGCAGCAGCAGAAGCAGCGGCCATTCCTGCTTGAGTGTCGCGCGGTGGCGCACACCGGAGGTATCCAGCGCATCGTCAATGCGCTGGTCACGCGGTTCAAAGTTCTTGTTCGGCATCATCCCTCCAATCAGAATGGCAAGATCGAGCTGATATACGGTTCGCGGGCGATCAGTTCCGCAGCCACCCGCTCGCAGAATTCGAAGATCGGCCCGGCAAAGACGGTCAGGGCGATGCCCGCAAGCACCAGCGAACCGGTGGCGTAGCGCATGCCCCACGGCAAGGAGTCGGCTTCCAGCTGCTTGGCCAGTTTCAACCCCAAGCGGGGGTTCTGCGCGCCGCCGGCCAACGTCTCGTCGGCGACCTGCGTCGCTTCGGCCACCAGATCCTGGTTGGGCACCTCGGCATCAGCAGCACGGCGCCAGAACACACGGGCCCACACGCGGATGATCGCCATCAAGGTCAGCAGGCTGGTCAGCAATCCGGCGCCGATCACGACCCAGGTCAGCGGATCGGCATCCTGCGCGGCCGCATGCAATAGCCCGAATTTGCCCAGGAATCCGGAGAACGGCGGGATGCCGCCCAGATTGATGGCCGGGATGAAGAAGAGCAGGGCCAATGCCGGGGAGAGCTTGGCCAGCGAGCCGAGCCGGGTGACATTCGAGCTACCGGCACGGCGTTCGATCAGTCCCGCCACCATGAACAGCGAAGTCTGCACGATGATGTGGTGGCCCACGTAGTAGATGGTCGCGGCGATGGCCAGCGGCCCGCCCACGGCCACGCCGAAGATAAGGTAGCCGATGTGGCTGGTGAGCGTGAAGGAAAGCATGCGCTTGAAGTCCGTCTGCGCCAGCGCACCGAGGATACCGATGACCATGGTCAGCGCGGCCACCACCAGCAGTCCGGCGTTGACCGAGCCGCCCGGGAAGAGCAGGGTTTCGGTGCGGACGATCGCGTAGACGCCCACCTTGGTCAGCAACCCGGCGAACACGGCGGTCACCGGGGCCGGTGCGGTCGGGTAGGAGTCCGGCAGCCACAGGGACAGCGGGAAGACCGCGGCCTTGATGCCGAAAGCGATCAGCAACAGCACATGCAAGATCAGCTGCGGGCCCTGGCCCAGCTCGGGCAGCTTCACCGCAAGGTCAGCCATGTTCACCGTGCCGGTGGCCGCATAGGTCATCGCGATGGCCATCAGGAAGATCACCGAGGAAACCACGGAAACCACCACATAGGTGGTACCGGCGCGGATGCGCTCGGCGGTACCGCCCAAGGTCAGCAGCACGTAGCTGGCGGTGAGCAGGATTTCGAATCCGACGTACAGGTTGAAAAGGTCAGCGGCCAGGAAGGCGTTGGACACTCCGGCTAGCAGGATCAGGTACGCCGGGTGGAATATCGACACCGGTCCGGGCTCGTCCCCGTCGGCCAGGCCCTGGCTGGTGGCGAAGAGCAGCACAGCCAGCGAGACGACGGTGGAGACCAGCAGCATGAAGGCGCTGAACCCGTCGACCATCAGGGCGATGCCGAAGGGCGACTCCCAGCCGCCAATATGGATGGCATAGCTTTCCCCGCCCCATACGGCGGCGAGCATTCCCGCTTCGAGCACCAGGGTCAGGCACAGGATGCCGATGGTGATCAGGCGCTGCAGGCGGACCTGGCGGCGGGCCAGGAAGGCTGCCCCGGCGCCGAAGATCGGCAGCACCACGGCCAAAGGGGCTAGATCCAGGAAATTCACTCTTCCCCCTCGCGCACTGGGCGTCCTTCTTCATCGACGAATTCGGTCGTATCCTCGGCCACTGGCGAGTCTTCTTCCTCGTCGTAGGCGGTCTTCTGGGACACCTTGATATCTTCGGTGTCATCGGTGAGCTCATCAGCGCTGGTCAGGGTCCAGGACCGGTAGATCATCGCCAGCAGGAAGGCGGTCACCGCGAAGGTGATCACAATGGCGGTGAGGATCAGGGCCTGCGGCAGCGGGTCCGAGTACGAGTCGGCCGCCGCATCCGGCTTGAACAACGGCGCCGCGCCCTTGCGCCCGCCGCTGGTGAGGATCAGCAGGTTGATGCCGTTGCCCAACAGCATGATGCCCAGCAGCACCCGGGTCAGGGTGCGTTCGAGCACCAGGTAGAAGCCGGCCGCCAGCAGCACGCCGGTGACTACGAGGAAAGTGATGTTCACGCTCATCGGCCAACTCCAGTCCGGGAGGCCTGGATCTCGTCGTGGCGCTCCACCGGGCTGCGGCCCTCGGAGAGCGAATCAATCTCACTGCCCAAAGAACGCAGCACGTCCTGCACGAGGCCAAGGACCACCAGATACACTCCAATGTCGAAAATCGTTGAGGAAACGAACTTGTGCTCGCCGAAGAACCAGAATTCCAGGGCATAGGTGGTGAAGATGCCATCACCCAGCAGCAGCGGCACGATGCCCGCCAATCCGGCCAGCGCTATGCCGCCGCCGATCAGCATGCCCGGAGCGATGCGCATCGACTCGGAAAGTTCCACGCGGCCGCCGGCCAGGTAGCGGATGGTCAGCGCCAAGCCGGCGATCAGCCCGCCAGCGAAGCCGCCGCCCGGGGTATTGTGCCCGGTCAGCAGCGTGTACACCGACATGATCAGCACCGTGTGGAAAATCAGCCGGGTGACCACTTCAAAGATGATCGAGCGGCGCTCGGCGACCAGGGTGCTGCCAGCCATCAACCAGTCCTGGTTGGAGCTGGAGGCAAAGCGGCGGGCAATGCGCAGCTCGGTTTCCTTGGAGTCCTTGCTGCCCATGGCTTCGGAACCCGCGTCGATGCTGCCCGGTGCCACCTGGTGGGCCCGCACCCGGTTGCCGAAGCTGCGCCCGGCGAAGATCAGCGAAGCCACACCGGTGGCAGCCGCTGCCAGCACGGTGATCTCGCCGAAGGTATCCCACACGCGCAGGTCCACCAGGGCCACGTTGACGATGTTCTTGCCGTAGCCCTCGTAATAGGCCAGATCCGGCCAAGCCAGGGAAATGCGGGCCTCGTTGCGGGCGGCCATCATCGCGATGGCAATGTAGACGACCATCACGGCCAAGGCGATCGACAGGATGGCCCGGCCCCACTTGATCCGGGTCAGGCCCACCCACAGTCGCTTGGGCAGGGCGCGCAAGGCGAGCACGAAGGAAACCAGCACGATGGTTTCCACCAGCAGCTGGGTCAGCGCCAGGTCCGGGGCACCTTGCAGGGCGAAGATCGCGACCATGCCGTAGCCGGTCACCGAAACCATCAGCACCGCCATGAAACGCTTCGGCGCGGTAATGGAGACCACCGCACCGGCGATGATCACCGCACCGATCAGCAGCTGGGCCGGGTGGTCGGCGATGATCCAGTTCGTTGGCCACGGCGTGTAGACGGTCAGCGCGATGGCCAGCGGAATCACCAGCACCACGACCAGGATGACGCCCAGGTAGAAGGAGAGCGAACCACGCTGGGTGCGACCGGTGATCCAGATGGCCACCTTGTCCAGCACGTTCACCGACATGCGGTAGATTTCCTCGGCCGAGGTGACCATGCGGCGCAGCGGTGCGCCGGTGTCGGTTCGGTGACGCAGCCAGAAGAAGCACAGGCCCAGGCCCACCGAAATGGCGCTCAGCCCCAGTGCCGCGTTGAAGCCGGCAAATGGCAGCAGGTGCATTTTGCCCGGTCCGCCCTGCGCGGCCGACCAGTGGATGGCCAGCGGCTCCACCAGCTGCGGGTACAGGCCCAGGAACAGCGTCGCCGCCGAAAGAACCAGCAAGGGCGCCAGGAAGATCAGTGTCGGGGCCTTGCACTGCAATGCAGGCAACTTCTTTTTCTTCACGCCGAAAGCCCCGAAGAAGAAGCGCAGCGAGTAGGCCATGGTCAGCGCCGCACCCATCAGGATGCCGACGAGCGCGGCCATCCCCCAGCCGGTTTCCAGGTGCAGGGCCGATTCGTAGACCGCTTCCTTGGCAACGAAGCCGAACAGCAGCGGCACGCCGGCCATGGACGCCGCGGCGATGCCGGTGGTCGTGGCCAGGATCGGCATGGCACGGCGCAAGCCGCTGAGCTTGCGGATATCGCGGGTACCGGTGTTGTGGTCGATGATGCCCACGCTCAGGAACAGCGTCGCCTTGAACAGGCCGTGGGCCAGCGTCATGGCCAGTGCGGCAAAAGCCGCTTCGGGGGTGCCGAAGCCGAAGACCGCGATGATGAAGCCCAGCTGGGAGACGGTGCCGAAGGCCAGGATCAGCTTCAGGTCGTATTGCTTGAGCGCCCGGTAGCCGCCGATGAGCATGGTGAGAATACCGATGCCTACGGTCATGGGGACCCACAGGGTGGTCTCGGCGAAGCCCGGGGCCAGTCGGGCGATCAGGTAGACGCCGGCCTTGACCATGGCTGCCGCGTGCAGGTACGCGGACACCGGAGTCGGAGCGGCCATCGCGCCGGGCAGCCAGAAGTGGAAAGGCACCAGAGCCGATTTGGAGATCGCCCCGACAATAATCAGCGCCACCGCAACATCGGTGAAGGCCCCCAAGGCCACCAGTTCATCGGCCGATGCCATGATCTCCGAGAGCTGGTAGCTGCCGGCCGCCGCGCCGAGCATCAAGATGCCGGCGAGCATCACCAGTCCGCCAAGGGTCGTGATGATCAGGGCGTTCATGGCTGAACGGCGCGCGGTGATCAGGGCCTGGCTGAAACCGATGAGCAGGTAGGAAAGCACGCTGGTGATTTCCCAGAAGATGAACATGATGATGATGTCATCGGCCGTGACCAAGCCGGTCATGGCTCCGGCGAAAGCGACCATCTTCGCCGCGAAGCTGCCGATCTGCGGATCATCATTCTTGAAATAGCGGGCGCAATAGAACAGCACCAGCGCGCCCACGCCGAGGATCAGGAGCAAGATTGTCGCGGCCAAAGAATCCATGCGGAAATTCAGGGCGATATTCAGCCCGGGAATCCATTCCATTTGAACCGATGGCGGCGCATTTGGCGCACCATTGGCCAGGGAATTATCGGCAGAAAGCACCGCCGGCATGCGGGTCAGCAACCAGATGAATCCCACTGCGGGCACGGCCGCCACAACGTAAAAACCGTTTCGTTTCAAGGCCCGGAATATTAATGGGCATAAAACAGCGGTGGCAAACAGCGCAGTGAGAATTATTAGCACGCTTTTCCTCTGTCGGCTGGTGGTGGGCAGAGTATCCAGAGCACTTCGAAAAGCGCCTGCATCTGTAATTTTATCAGCCGTGGCCTGCCTGCAATCGCACGAATGTGCCCTTTAAGGAATATTCCCTGCATTTTCCGCGACCAGCTGATTTTCCAAGCTAGCCGCTATTCTCCAAAAGGTCGTTCCTATTCATCGCCTGATTACCTGTTGCAGGTACGATGCCAGCATGGGAATCAATCAGGTCGAACCGTCGGCGATTCGTGAAAAGTGGCTTAATAAGTACACTTGGGCGTGGGCCAGCTGGGATTGGGGACAAGCCGCGATCAACGCTGTCATGATCACTTTCGTGTTCACCGTCTATCTCACCAGCGAGCTATTCGGCGACACCGACCATGCGTCGCTGGTCCTCTCGCAGGCACTGGCCATCGGCGGACTGGCCATCGCCCTGCTGGTGCCCGTCACCGGGCTTCGCGCCGATGTTGCCGGGCGGCGCAAGCTGTGGATCGTGGTCAACACCCTGGTTCTCGTCGCCATCTGCGCGGCCTGCTTCTTCGTCTACCCCGACCCTTCCTACCTCTGGTTCGGCGCGATCCTCGTCGCGGCCATGTCGGTCTTCGGCGAATTCGCCGGCGTGAACTACAACGCGGTGCTGAACCAGATTTCCACCAAGGCAACGGTCGGCAAGGTCTCCGGTTTCGGCTGGGGCATGGGCTACGTCGGCGGAATCCTCGCCCTCGCCCTGGTGCTCTTCCTGTTCGTGCAGCCAATCGTGGACTGGCCAGGTGCCAGCACCGAAGAATCGTTGAACTTGCGCTGGGTGGCAGTGTTCTCTGCCGCTTGGTGCTTGCTCTTCGCGCTGCCGCTGTTCTTCGTCATCCCCGAAGCGCCACCGAGCACCTCGAAGAAAATCCCGCTGATGCTTACCTACAAGGTCCTGTTCAACAACATCAGGGAACTGTGGCGCAGCGACCGCAACCTGCTCTTCTTCCTCTGCTCCTCCGCCGTCTTCCGCGACGGGCTGGCCGCCATCTTCACCTTCGGCGGCGTCATTGCCGCGGGCACCTTCGGTTTCGAACTGACCGAAGTGATCATCTTCGCGATCGTCGGCAACGTCGTTGCGGCCCTTGGCGCGGTGCTTGGCGGCCGCATCGATGACGTGGCAGGCCCAAAGGCGGTCATTGTCGGTTCGCTGATCGGCCTGCTGGTTGCCGGCGCCGGAGTCTTCTTCTCCCCCGAAGCCGCGGGCTTCTGGATCTTCGGCCTGCTGCTGTGCTTGTTCGTCGGACCGGCACAGGCAGCTTCCCGCTCCTACCTCTCGCGCTTGATTCCCGAAGGACGCGAAGGAGAGCTCTTCGGGTTGTACGCGACCACCGGTCGCGCCGTGTCCTTCCTGGCACCGGCGTTGTTTGCCGGAGCCATCGCCATCGCTACCCCGCTGGTGGCATCCGGCCAAGCCCAGCGTTACGGCATCCTGGGCATCCTGGTGGTCTTGGCGCTCGGCCTGCTCCTGCTCCTGCCAATCCGGTCGCCCAAGAAGGTCACCGCGTAGCTTCCAGCCGCAAACGGCGCTGGCCCCCAACAAATGTTGGGGGCCAGCGCCGTTTGCGGGATCCTGAGCGGTACTGCCGCTTAGTTCTCGATGATGGTCCGGTGGAAGTTCAGGTGGCTGCGCGAAGCCGTGGGGCCACGCTGGCCCTGGTAGCGATTGCCGTAGGGTCCCGAACCATATGGATGCTCGGTGTCCGACGTCAGCTTGAAGAAGCACAGCTGGCCGATCTTCGATCCCGGCCACAGCTTAATGGGCAAGGTAGCCATGTTGGACAGTTCCAAGGTCACGTGGCCGGAGAACCCCGGATCGATGAACCCCGCGGTGGAGTGGGTCAGCAGGCCAAGGCGGCCCAAGGAGCTCTTGCCTTCCAGCCGCGCGGCCACGCCGTGGCCCAAGGTCACCACTTCGTAGGTCGAGCCGAGCACGAATTCGCCCGGGTGCAGGATGAATGGCTCATCGGGGTCGACCTCGACCAGGCGCGTCAGTTCATCTTGCTCCACCGAAGGATCGATGTGCGCATACTTGTGGTTATCGAAAAGCCGGAAGAACCGGTCAAGTCGAACATCCACGGATGCGGGCTGGACCATCTGCGGGTCAAAGGGCTCTAGCCCAATCTCACCGGACGCTATTTCTCGACGAATGTCACCATCTGAATACAACACGCGTATAAATTTATCCTGACTTTCCCCGGCAGCCGAACTATTAGGCCAATTATGTACAGTGAGTCGAGATCACTGGCCGCATCCTGTTCACCAGCTGGTCGCAGATTTCCCACCAATTACCCAGCGTTTCCAGCTATCGTTAAGGTGGGATTTCCCATCATCGCTCCGCAACTCAAGGGTTTATTCAACATGCGCCTAGCCTCCGCGCTGACTGGCACCGTACTCGCATCGGCATTGCTGCTCTCCGGCACCGCCGCACTCGCTGCGCCGGCCGAGGATCTGCCTGCTGTCCAGAGCTCGCAGCTGTCGAAGGCATCGAGCCCCTTGGCCTTGATCAACCCCACCACGAAGCTTTCGCCGGAGGACTACGTTCCCGGCAAGCTCGTTGGTGTTGCCGGCAGCTCGATGACCCTGCGTCCTGAGGCGGCAGAGGCCGTTGAAGCGTTCATTGCTGATGCGCGCGCTGCCGGCCATTCGATCAAGCTGCTGAGCGCATACCGTTCGTACCAGCGCCAGGCGGTCTTGTTCAACCAGTACCAAGCCAAGTACGGCACCGCTTATGCCGAACGGATTTCTGCGCGCCCCGGAACCAGCGAGCACCAGCTTGGTTTGGCGGCAGACCTGGGCTACACCGATAGCCGCGCCGAATTGAAAGCCGAATTCGGCCAGACCCCGGCTGGCCTGTGGATTGCCGAGCACGCGGCGGAATACGGCCTGATCATCCGCTACCCCCAGGGCAAGGAAGAGATCACCGGCTACAAGTACGAGCCGTGGCATGTGCGCTATGTCGGCGTCGAGCATGCCGAAGCGATGCTTGCTTCCGGAGCGGAAACTTTCGAAGAGTACCACCAGATGCTGGCTGCCTCGATAGCGGAGGCCGAGCAAAGCGAAGCAAAGGCAGCTATCGAGAAAGAACCCGCGAAAGCCAAAGACGAAGAGCCGCAGGAAAAATCCAAGAAGGCGGGCGAAGATGTGGTCGTGGACGAGGACTTGATGGTCCTGCGTTTCCTTCCGCCGTACCGCGACTGGGGCTTCGGCTTCACGCAGTAGTCCGGTCTGGAACAGGCCGCTGCCAGCTCCACTAGAACCGCCGGAACCACGAACATTGTTGCTGCGAGTCGCCATTTCGCGGCTCTGCCCGAATCCGCTGGGCGTTGGGCGGTGCCCGAATCAGGGTGCAGCGGGGCATCCAGTACTAGCGTCCAATATTAACTAGTGCCCGGGACGCGAAGCAGCAAGTTCACACGAAGTAGCCTCGTCAGCACCCTGCCCCTCTGCGCTTCGCGCAAGGGGCTTCCCTTTTGCGGGAGCATCCTGGAATCTGCCCTCCGCACCGCGAGCAATCCCGGGAACGGTTTTCCAGGTTGCGTGGCGCCAGGTGGCATGAAAATGCTCCCCAAAAGTTGCTGGCTTCTACAGTCCAAATTTTGGGGAGCAGTTCATGGCAGGTGGTTCCTGCCCAGAGCGCTGGAGAATTACTTCGCGCGCACCGGAATGCCGGTGAAGGTCGGCTTCAAGGTCTCGGCGAAGAAGTCCTCGCCCTTGTCATCGACAACGATGAAGGCCGGGAAGTCCTCGACCTCGATCTTCCAGATCGCTTCCATGCCCAGTTCCTCGTATTCGAGCACCTCGACCTTCTTGATGCAATCCTGGGCCAGGCGTGCCGCCGGGCCGCCGATGGAACCAAGGTAGAAGCCGCCGTGGGTGTTGCATGCGTCGGTGACCTGCTTGGAGCGGTTGCCCTTCGCCAGCATGACCATCGAGCCGCCGGCAGCCTGGAACTGGTCCACGTAGGAGTCCATGCGGCCTGCGGTGGTTGGGCCGAAGGAACCCGAAGGCATGCCTTCAGGGGTCTTGGCAGGACCTGCGTAGTAGACCGGGTGGTCCTTGAGGTACTGCGGCATTTCCTCGCCAGCATCCAGGCGTTCCTTGACCTTGGCGTGTGCGATATCGCGGGCCACAACCAATGGACCGGACAGCGACAAGCGGGTCTTGACCGGGAACTTGGTCAGCTCGGCCAGGATTTCGCTCATCGGCTTGTTCAGGTCGATCTTGACCACCGAAGAGCCACCGGTGCCGGTGACGCCATCGGTCTCGTCGTCGTGCGCGGCCAGGGCCGGGTGGTCCTCCGCCGGCATGAAGCGGGCTGGATCGGTTTCCAGCTGCTCGACGAACAGTCCCGCTTCGGTGACCTTGGCCAGCATCTGGCGGTCAGCCGAGCAGGATACTGCGATGGCCACCGGCAGCGAGGCGCCGTGGCGAGGCAGGCGCACCACGCGCACATCGTGGCAGAAGTACTTGCCGCCGAACTGCGCGCCAATGCCGAAGTGGCGGGTCAGCTCAAGGACCTTGTCTTCCAGCTCGGTGTCGCGGAAGCCGCGGCCGGTCATCGCGCCTTCGGTCGGCAGCGAATCCAGGTACTTGGCCGAACCGTACTTCGCGGTCTTCAACGCCATCTCGGCCGAGGTGCCGCCGATGACGATGGACAGGTGGTACGGAGGGCACGCGGCGGTGCCCAGCGAACGCAGCTTCTCATCGAGGAACTTCAGCATCGAGTTCTCGTTGAGGATCGCCTTGGTCTCCTGGTACAGGAAGGACTTGTTGGCCGATCCGCCGCCCTTGGCCATGAACAGGAACTTGTAGCTGGTGTCAGCGCCGTCCTTGGTGTTCGCGTAGAGGTCGATCTGCGCCGGGAGGTTGTTGCCGGTGGCCTTCTCTTCCCAGGTGGTGATCGGAGCCAGCTGCGAGTAGCGCAGGTTCAGGCGGGTGTAGGCATTGTAGATGCCGCGCGAGAGCGAGATCTCGTCCTGCTCTTCGGTCAGCACGCGCTGGCCGCGCTTGCCCATGACGATCGCGGTACCGGTGTCCTGGCACATCGGCAGGATGCCGCCGGCGGCGATGTTGGCGTTCTTCAGCAGGTCCAGGGCGACGAACTTGTCGTTCGGGCTGGCATCCTCGTCGTCGAGGATATTGCGCAGCTGCTGCAGGTGGGCCGGGCGAAGGTAGTGCGAGATGTCGTGCAGCGCGGTCTCGGCCAGCTGCTCCAGTGCCTGCGGCGCGACCTTCAGGAAGTTCTTTCCATCCGGGCCGGCGACAACTTCGACACCTTCGGAGGAAATCTTGCGGTACGGGGTGGTATCTTCGCCAATTGGCAGAAGATCCTCGTAACGGAATTCAGGCATGCTCAGTCCTTGATTCAATCGTGTGTGCTCATCTGCCATTTTAGGCCTTTACCCCGAATTAACCGCATTCGGCGTTTGCACCTGGGGGTTTATCGCGACATGCTGTAGTACATGAGCAACGAGAACACCTCCGCCGCCGCTGAAGGCCAAGAACCAGACCAGGTCCCGGATGCGATCATCGAAACGCCAATGGACAAGCAGCGGGCACAGCCCAAGACGCATTTCGAAATGATGCTGCAGGCCGGGCTCAACAAACCTGAGCTGTCCGGCTCGGTCATCGGCGCTTTCATGAGCGCCGAGGTGTATTTCCTCTCCCGTGAAGAGGTCACCGGCGAGAACAAGAATGCCCAGCCGATGATGCTGACCAACCCTTCCGGCGAGGCCGTGGTAGCGGTCTTCACCACCTTGGAGCGCATCCCCTCCTCGTACATCGACATGGCGCCCTACGGCGTGAAGGTCCAGGGCGCCACCGTGGTGCGCGCATTGGAGAACACCGGCTTCGTGGTGAACCCCGGCGACGAGCTCAGCTTCGAGGTCCCGGCCGATGGGGTGGCGATCCTGCGCGAGCAGCTGCTCAACGAGAAGCCCTCCGAATAGGCATTGCGTAACTTTGGCCACGATTTTCCGTGCCGTTTTCCGGTGCGCGGGATTCGTGGGATATGCTTTTGATGCCCGGGCCGTCAATAGGCCGCTCGGTGCACTGCGGGCGTAGCTCAATGGTAGAGCGCTAGCTTCCCAAGCTCGATACGCGGGTTCGATTCCCGTCGCCCGCTCAAGCGAACGCCGGGGCACCAATGGTGCTCCGGCGTTGTTGGTCTGCTGATAGCCAGCGAAGGAGCACGATGACCGGAGTCCTCGAAGGCTTCTCCATCATTTGGGTTGTCATTCTCGTCGGCTACTTGGTGGGCCGCACCGGGGTGCTGGGCGAGCAAGGCCGCCATGTGCTCAGCCGGGTCACCTTCTTCGTGGCCAGCCCCGCCCTGCTGTTCACCACCTTGGCCGAGTCCGATCCGGTTTCCGTGCTCGGGCCGCTGCTCTGGGTTGCCGCCCTGTCCGCGGCGCTGACCGCGGTGCTCTACTACCTGGCGACGGCCCGGATGCTCAAGCGCCCGGCCTCGGAAAGCATCATCGCGGCAATGTCCGCCTCCACGGTGAACTCCGCCAACTTGGGCCTGCCCATCGCGTTGTACGTGCTCAGCGACATGTCCTACGCGGCCCCGATCATCCTCTTCCAGCTGGCCCTCTACCAGCCGATAAATCTGGCGATGCTGGATGCCACCACCTCGCGGCACCGCACCACCCCGATCGCTTTGCTGCTGGCCACCGCGAAGAACCCGATGATCATCGGGTCGCTGCTCGGCTTGGCCGTCGCGCTGACCGGCATCGAATTGCCCTCCATCGTGCTCGAACCGATCGACCTGATCGCCGGCGCCTCGATCCCCGCCATGCTCATGGCTTTCGGCATCTCCTTGGTGGGTTCCAAGCCGCTGGAAAAGAAGTCGGGCCGCCGCGCCGATGTGCTGATCGCCGCCGGGGCCAAGCTGCTGCTCCACCCGTTCCTGGCCTGGGCACTGGCCTACTGGGTATTCAATCTGCGTGGCGAGCTGCTGGTGGCGTCGGTCATCATGGCCGGCCTGCCAACTGCGCAGAACATTTTCGTGACGGCCATGCGCTATGACCACGGGGTGGTAATCGCGAAGGACACGGTCCTGGTCACCACCATCTGCGCGATCCCGTTGATGATGCTGCTGGCGATCGTCCTCGGAATTTAGCGTAACTTCCACCTGCAGGAATAAGCGATCATCACTAGAGTGTTCAGTAGGACAACAGCTTTTATCCACTCCCCTAGCGAGGTCACCATGAAGCGCACCGCACCACTGCTGGCTACTGCCGCAATTATCGCCCTGTCACTGAGCGCCTGCGGCTCGGCAGGCCCATCGACCTCCGCAAGCGAATCCGGTGGCGCCAAGTCCTCGGCGGACACCGGAGCCACCTTGAAGAAGGTCCAGGATTCGGGCGTGCTGACCGTGGGCACCGAAGGCACCTACCGCCCGTTCTCCTACCACGAGGGCAACGAGCTGACCGGCTACGACGTCGAGGTCATCGAAGCCGTCGGCGAGAAGATGGGCGTCGAGGTCAAGTTCCAGGAAACCCAGTGGGACGCGATCTTCGCCGGACTGGATGCCGGGCGTTTTGATGCCATCGCCAACCAGGTCTCGATCAACCCGGAACGCGAAGAGAAGTACCTGTTCACCGAGCCTTACACCGTCTCCACCGGCGTGGTGGTGACCAAGAGCGATAACAGCGAGATCACCTCCTTCGAGACGTTGGAGGGCAAGACCACCGCGCAGTCGCTGACCAGCAACTTCTACGAGACCGCCAAGGCCGCCGGCGCGAACGTCGAGCCGGTGGAAGGCTGGGCCCAGTCGATCACCCTGCTCAAGCAGGGCCGTGTCGATGCCACCGTGAACGACAAGCTGACGTTCCTGGATGCGCAGAAGACCAACCCGGATGACAGCATCAAGATCGCTGCCGAATCCGAGGAGAAGAGCGAATCCGCTGTAGCCCTGCGCAAGGATTCCACTGAACTGGCCCAGGCCATTGACACCGCGCTCGAGGAGCTGCGCGCCGAGGGGGAACTGGCAAAGATCTCCGAGAAGTACTTCGGCGAAGACGTCAGCAAGTAGCAAACACTATAAGTAGACTGGCTCCACACGTAAGAACGCGTGGAGCCAGTCTCATTTGCGCAAAAGGTAGCCCATGGATTCGAAATGGCAGTTATTCCTCGACTCGCTCGGGCCGTTAGCCCTCGGGGCGATCACGGCAACCATTCCGCTGGCCCTGATCAGCATGGCCTTGGGCCTGGTCATCGCCTTGCTGATGGCGCTGATGCGGATCAGCAAGAACCGGGTCATCTCCTCGATTGCCCGGATCTACATCTCCATCATTCGCGGCACGCCGCTGCTGGTGCAGCTGTTCGTCATCTTCTACGGCATGCCTTCGGTGGGCCTGACCATCGACCCGTGGCCTAGTGCCATCATCGCCTTCAGCCTGAACATCGGCGGTTACGCCGCTGAAATCATTCGTGCCGCGATCCTCTCGGTCCCCCAGGGCCAATGGGAAGCCGGCTACACCCTGGGCATGTCGCGCACGCGCACCCTGTACCGGCTGATCTTGCCGCAGGCCACCCGGGTGGCTGTGCCGCCGCTGTCGAACTCCTTCATTTCCCTGGTCAAGGACACCTCGCTGGCCTCCACCATCCTGGTCACCGAAATGTTCCGCAAGGCCCAGGAAATCACGGCCTCCACCTACGAGTTCCTGCTGCTCTATTGCGAGGCCGCAGCCATCTACTGGGTCATCTGCCTGGTACTTTCGGCCCTGCAAAACTCTGTTGAAGGAAGGCTTGAAAAGTATGTCGCCAAGTAATTCCGCCCTGCTCTCCGTCACCGCCCTGCATAAGGCCTTCGGCGAGAACCAGGTGCTCGAAGGCATCGACTTCACCGTGCATTCCGGTGAAGTAGTTGCACTGATTGGCCCGTCGGGCTCTGGCAAGACCACCGCCCTGCGTTGCCTGAACGGCCTGGAAATCGCCGATGCCGGCACCGTCGGATTCGCCGGCGGGCCGGAAGTTTCCTTCAGCGCCGGGATGAAACCCAAGGCCGCACAGATCCTGCGCAAGCGTTCGGCGATGGTGTTCCAGGGACATCACCTGTTCCCCCATCTGACGGTGCTGCAGAACGTGAGCATCGGGCCGATCGAGGTGCAAAAGCGTCCCAAGGACCAGGTCCTGGCGCAGGCGAAGAAGCTGCTGGCCCGCGTGGGCCTTGAAGCCAAGGCCGACGCCTACCCGAACTCCCTGTCCGGCGGCCAGCAGCAGCGCGTGGGCATTGTCCGCGCGCTGATGCAGCAGCCGGATCTGCTGCTCTTCGACGAACCCACCAGCGCACTGGATCCGGAGCTGGTCGGCGAGGTGCTCACGGTCATCAAGGAATTGGCCCAGGAGGGCTGGTCCATGGTGCTGGTGACCCACGAGCTGGCCTTCGCCCGGGATGTGGCCGACACCGTGGTGTTCATGGATGGCGGGGTGGTCGTGGAGACCGGTCCGGCGGCCAAGGTGCTCGGCACGCCTGCCAACCCCCGCACCCAAACTTTCGTCCAGCGTCTGTTGCACCCGTTCTAAAAGCAATAAAGTGAAGCCATGACCCAGGAAACGAATACTTTGCTGACCAGCCTCGTTGAAGGCTACAACTTCGAATCCGATTGCTTGGAGCTCGGGGCTGCACTGATCGGCGGCAAGGCCGAGCCAACCGCGCAGGTCCGCCTGCCGTTGAAAATGCTCAACCGCCACGGCCTGATCGCTGGTGCCACCGGCACCGGCAAGACCGTCACCTTGCAGACCATGGCAGAACAGCTCTCTGTGGCCGGGGTTCCGGTTTTCCTCGCCGATGTCAAAGGCGATCTGAGCGGCCTGGCGCAGCCTGCCGAACCGTCGGAGAAGCTCAGTGCCCGACTGGCCGAGCTCGGCCACGAATTCGTTGCGCGCACCAACCCGGTCGAGTTCCTCAGCCTGGGTGGCAATGGGCAGGGCGTCCCGGTACGCGCCAGCGTGGACGCCTTCGGCCCGATTTTGCTGGCCCGTGTCCTGGAACTGAACGAAACCCAGGAAGAATGCCTGCAGCTGATCTTCCATTACGCCGATTCCAATAAGCTGCCGCTGGATGACCTCAGCGACCTGAAAGCTGTCATCAGCTTCCTGCTCAGCGACGACGGCGCCCCGGCGCTGGCCGCCCTGGGCGGCGTCTCCTCATCCACCGCATCGGTGATCCTGCGCGGCATCACGATCATGCAGACCCAGGGACTGGACCAGTTCTTCGGGCAGCCGGAGTTCGATACCGCGGACTTCTTGCAGGTGCGCGACGGCGCGGGCGTCATCAACATCCTGGAACTGCCCTCGGTCAGCTCCCAGCCAATGCTTTTCTCCACGTTCCTCATGTGGCTCCTGGCCGACATGTTCGAGGACCTGCCAGAAGCCGGGGACCTGGAGAAGCCCAAGCTGGTGTTCTTCCTCGACGAGGCCCACCTGCTCTTCAAGGATGCGACCAAGGCGTTCACCGATGCGATCATCAACACCGTGCGCCTGATACGCTCCAAGGGCGTGGGCCTGTTCTTCATCACCCAGTCCCCGACCGACCTGCCCGATGAGGTGCTCGGCCAGCTGGGTAACCGCATCCAGCATGCGGTGCGCGTGTTCACCGCCAAGGACCAGAGCGCGCTCAAGCAGATCATCAAGACCTTCCCAACCGGTGAGCTGGACCTGCAGGAAGCACTGACCCAGGCCGGTGTCGGCGAGGCTGTGGTCACCGTGCTGGGCGAGAAAGGTGCACCGACCCCGGTAGCGTGGACCAAGATGTCCTCGCCGGGGTCCAACATCGGCCCGGCCTCACCTGAGGTGATGGCCCAGGTCCGTGGCACTTCGACGCTGGCTGCGCAGTACAGCGCCGCAGTGGATCGTGATTCTGCCCGCGAAATGCTCGAGGCCAAAACCCGGGCCGCGGCGCCGGAGCCAGCGACTGCTCCCGAGCCGGCGAAGGAGCCACGACGGGAAAGCGCCCCACGCCAGAGCCAACCGCGCCAAGAAGAGAACCCGATGATGGACATGGCCATGGGCGCCGCCAAGGTGCTTGGCCGCGAGCTGATCCGCGGCTTCTTCGGCAACCGCAAGCGCCGCCGTTAGTAATACCTGGCTCTTCCAGCACGCCGTTTTCGGTCTGGGCCCGGAAACCAGATAGCCTAGCTACTGATGAACACTCGTAATTCCACGCCGATCTCCGCTGCCCGCCTGGCTCTTCGCTGGGCATTGGCTGCAGCGGCTGTCGTCTTTCTGGTCATTGCCGGAACGATCGCCGCCAACCGTACGCTCTTCTCCCCCCAGCACCAGGTGCAGGCACTGCAGCAGCATCTGGCCAGGGGCGAAGGCGCCGAAGCCCTGGGCCTGATGCAGGCCCAGGTCCCGCAGGGCGATGCTGTTGCCCTGGATGGGGACGTGCTCAAGCGCACCCAGGCCGGAATTACGGATTTCTCCACCGACAAGGCCCAGGCGGTAGAGGGCGATGAGCAGTTGCGCACCGTCACCGCGCATTACAAGGCCCACGGCGTGGACAAGGAATCGACCTACACGCTGCGCCATGCCGGCAAATCCTGGCTGCTGTTCGACAAGTGGGCCTTCGAGCCAAGCACGCTGCCCAGCGTGAAGATCAAGGCCAACACCGTCAACGAGGTCACGGTCAACGAGCAGAAGATCCCGTTATCGGCTGGCGTGAGCACCCTTCCGGTGTTCTACCCCTCGATCCTCGACGCGAGCTTCAGCACCAAGAACTTTGCGGCCGACACCCGCGGGATGGTGGTCACCAAGCCTGCCAAGGAGCCGGTGGAGATCGCGCTGAAGACCGAGCCGACCAAGGAATTCATCGCTGCCATCAATGCCAAGGTGAAGAACTACCTCAACGAGTGCGCCAGCGAGCAGGTGCTGATGCCTGCCGGATGCCCGTTCGCCTACAGCACCTCGGCGCGCGTGGACCCGGCAACCATCGACTGGTCCATCGCGAAGTACCCCACCATTGAAGTGAACTACTACAACGGCGCCTGGGTGCTGTCCCCGCTGAAGGCCACCGCCACCTTGACCCTGACCGAGCAGGATCTGCGCACCGGCGCCAAGGCCAAGAAGACCGTCAAGGATGACTACTCCTTCACCGCGCAGCTGACCACCAGCACCACCGAAGTTTCCGTGGTTCCGGTGGCCGGCGGCGAACAGGTGGCCGGCTAGCGTCCGAGCAGTTCGCGGAACTGGCTGCGCAGCGGCACCGCGTTGGTCTTGAACTTCTGCCAGACCACCAGCGCTGCCAAGCTGGCGGCCAGCGACAACCCGGCGCCAATGGTCACGGCGATCTGGATCCCGAACAGTTCAGCGAACCAGCCGATCAGCGGCGAGCCGATGGGCGTACCGCCCATCACCACCATCAGGTACAGCGCCAGCACGCGCGCCCGGTACTCCGGGGGCACCGAGGTCTGCACCATGGTGTTGCAGCTGTTCAAGAAGGTCAGCGACCCCAGTCCCACCGGGATCAGCACCAGCGCGAATGCGATGTAGTTGGGCATCCACGCACTGGCAATCCCGGCGATGCCGAAGAACACGCCGCCGCCGATCAGGAAGCGCCAGCGCGGAGCCGAACGCCGGGCGGCGAACAGCGCCCCGCCAAAGGTGCCCACGGCCATGATCGAGCCCAGGATGCCGTACTCCCCTGCTCCTACCCCGTAGACCTCGGTGGCCATCAGCGCGTTGGTCATCTGGAAGTTCAGCCCGAAGGTGCCGATCACGCCGGCCAGGAAGAAGATCAGCACCAGATCCTTGCGGTTCTTCACGTAGGCCAAGCCCTCGCGCACCTGCCCCTTGGCGCGCGCGACCGGTTTGGAAGGGTTCAGTGCGTCCTTGCGCATGAACGCCAGCGAGAAAATCACCGCGAGGAATGAGGCGCCGTTGAGCAGGAACGCCGGTCCGGTGCCCACCAGCGCGATGACCGCACCGGCCACGCCGGGCCCGGCCAGCCGGGCCAGGTTGAAGTTGGCGCTGTTCAACGCCACCGCGTTGGCCAGGTGGGTGCCGGGAACCACCTCGGAGACGAACGCCTGGCGTGCCGGGGCGTCGAAGGAGGCGCCGATGCCCAGCATCGTGGCCAGCACGTAGACATGCCACAGCTGCGCCGTGCCGGTAACCACCAGCAGGCCCAGGACCAGGGCGCAGACTCCCATGAAGCTCTGCGTGAGGATCAGCAACCGGCGCTTGTCGAAGCGGTCGGCGATCAGTCCGGCATAGGGGCCCAGCAGCAGCACGGGCAGGAACTGCAGGCCGGTGGTGATGCCGGTGGCCACTGCATCATGGTCGGTGAGCTCAGTGAGCACCAGCCAGTCCTGGGCCACGCGCTGCATCCAGGTTCCGATATTGGAGACCAGCGCACCGATCACCCACAACCGGTAATTTGGTACTTCCAGTGCACGGAACATTTTCGACGCCATAGCTACCGCCAGATCCCTCCGGCTCCTCCCGCCCTCCAGTCTAGCCACCCGGGCAGGAAAATGCTGAGGTTTCCTCAGATTCTTGCTGTGGCGCTGCCCCGGCGTTCGCCGCCGGGCACGCAAAAGGCGCACCATCGCTGGTGCGCCTGATGCATGCTTCGGGCCGGGGCTAGTTCACGCCACGCAGGTCAAGGAGCAGTTCATTCTCGCCCTCTGCGTCCAGCACCACCGGGATGCCCCAGTCCTGCTGGTACAGGTGGCAGGCCGCGTGATCGGGAATCTCGCCGCCCGGTTCGCCATCGCAGGCCGCCGCGCGGGCGGTAATGTGCAGCACGCCCTCGGCCACCTCCGGATTCAGTTCCAGGGTGCGGGACAGGCCCACCGAGGTGCCGGCGCCGTCGAGGATCAGTTCCTCCGGGCTGGCCGAGATCTTCAGCTGGGTCGGATCGCCCCAGCGGTCATCGAGCTTCTGCCCCTTGGGTGCGGCGAAGCGGACCAGGATCCCGTGCTTGCCGGCCTGCACCCGGGTCTTGGGGCGCTGGGTCTGGCTGGCGCCCTGGTCGACCACCAGTGCTTCGGCAGGGATCGGGATGCGCACCAGCTGGTGGGAGTTGGTCTCCACGACCAGCAGCACCGGATCGCCGTCCACGGTGGTGTCCACCAGCACGTCGGCCGGTTCCTTCAGGCCCTTGGCCAGGGTGGAGACAGTCTTGGTGGCCGGATCGAAGCGGCGCACCGCGCCATTGTAGGAGTCGGCGATGGCAATCGAGTGGTCCGGCAGCACGGCCACGCCCAGCGGGTGCTGCAGGCGCGCCTGCTGCGCATCGCCATCGCGGAAGCCGAAGTCGAACAGGCCGGTGCCCACCGCGGTGTTCACGCTCTTGGCCTTGCCTTCTTCAACCTCGATCCAGCGCAGGGCGCTGGTTTCCGAGTCGGCGATCCACACGTTTTCGCCATCCAGTGCCAGGCCCGAGGACTGGGCGAACCAGGCCTCATCCGGCGCGCCATCGGTTAGGCCTTCCAGCCCGGTGCCGGCGAAGACCGACACGGCGCCGGTGCGCGGATCGAAGGCGAAGATCTGGTGGGTTCCGGCCATCGCGACGATGACCTGCCCCGATGGGTGGTAGAGCACATCCCATGGGGACGAGAGCGAAATATTCAGCGCATCGGTGCCCAGCTCGGTAGGCTGGACTTCTTGGCGGGCGTTCTCCGAATCCAGCAGGCGCTGCACGCCGTTGCCGGCCAGGGTGCCCACGGCGCCGGTGGCCAGGTTCACCGAGCGCAGGCGGTGGTTGACGGTGTCGGCGACGATCACGTCGTAGCCGACTTCGGCGGCCAGTTCCGCCGGCAAGGCGGCCAGCCCCTGCAGTTCGTTGAACTGCGCGGTGGCAGCGTCCCCGTCGGCATAGCCCTTGACCCCGGCGCCGATGGTGCGCACCACGGTGGACAGGTCGCCGGCCAGTTCGACCAGGCGGTGGTGGCCCGAATCGCCCACCAGGAAGTTGCCGTTGGCTAGGGCGATCGCCTTGCCCGGGAAGCGCAGGTCGCCCTCGCGGGCTGCCGGTGCCACGTACGGACCGTTGCCGCGGTGCAGCGTGCCCTTGGCTTCGTGCTCGGCTACCAGTTCCTCGACCAGCGAGCCCAGGCCCTGGGCGTGGCCCTCGCCGGACAGATGCGCGACGATGTAGCCTTCGGGATCCAATACCACCAGGGTAGGCCAGGCGCGGGCACCGTAGGCCTGCCAGGTGACCAATTCCGGGTCGTCGAGCACCGGGTGGTGGATTTCGTAGCGCTCCACGGCGGCGGCCAGCGCATCCGGATCCGCTTCGTGCTCGAACTTCGGGGAGTGCACGCCGACGGTGACCAGCACGTCCTTGTACTGCTCCTCTAGCGGGCGCAGCTCGTCGAGCACGTGCAGGCAGTTGATGCAGCAGAAGGTCCAGAAGTCCAGGAGCACGATCTTGCCGCGCAATGCGTCCAGATCCAGTTGCTTGCCGCCGGTATTCAGCCAGTTGCGGCCCAGCAGTTCGCTGGCGCGCACCTTGTAATTGGCGCGGACGGATTCGGAAGTGCTCATGGTGATCCTTTCGCTGTCGCCGCGGCTGCGGCAATTCGAACCTCAATTATCTGCCACCGCGGCCCGCTGGGGCTAACGGTGTTAAGCAACATTGAGAAAAGTGTGAAACTCGCTCACGGTCTGCTGGTGTAACCGCAGGCCCAGGGCTTCTATTCCCTGCCGGGGCGGCAAGCTAGGGCAGCTGCGCGAGCACGGTGTCCATGATGCCGGTGGCCACCTGGTTGAAGGCGGCATCCTGCAGCGAGGTCGCCGAGAGGAAGGAGACCATCACCGCATACTCCCCGGTGCTCTTGATCAGCACCAGCGAATCCTGCGCATACTGCCCATCACGGCTGTAGTACAGGGCCGAATCGGCATCCTGCACGCCCGGATCGGAGAATGCCAGGGTCTCGCGGTAGTCCAGCCCGTTGAGCTTCACGCTCTTGCATTCCTCCAGGATGGTGGCCACGTTCGCATTGTGCGCCGCCACCTTCTCCGCCCCGTCGCCGAGCTTGGCCACCTCCACCGACCCGGTGATCGACTGGTTCTCGTTGGTGAAGTCGGTGCGCGCCGCCTCGGTGCCCAGCTGCACCGGCGACCAGTTCAAGTCCTCGATCGGAGCCGAGCATTGGGACGGCAGGACCACCAGGTCCTTGAGCGTATCGGTAGGCGGCGTGGCCAGGGATTCGAGGTCCTCGCCCTGGATCTTGGCGCTGGAGGGGAAGCCGAGCTCGGCGGCCATCACTGCGCCGGCCGTGGTGGCCACCTGCGCGGTGGTCATTTCTTCCGGCTGGGCAGGCTCTTGCGGCTCTTGCGATGCGCTGGGCGTCGCGGTGCCCTGCACGGCGATCTTGTGCGTTTCGTCCTGCGGCATTTCGGATTGCGCGGAGCAGGCGCTTGCGGCCAGCAGCGCGCACACCGCCAGGGAGGCGGCGAGGATTTTCTTGGTGCTAGGCACGTGGGTCCCTTCGGTCGGCTTGCTTGAAGCGGGCGAACATTTCGTTGTAGGCAGCCAGCTCGGCGTCGTTGTCGCGCTCGGCCTGGCGGTCGTAGCGCTTGGTGTCCTTCTTGTCCTGGCGCAGCCACGAGATGACCACGAAAATGGCCAGGACCAGGGTCGGCACTTCGCCGATCGCCCACATCGCCCCGGCACCCACCACCTGGTCTTCCAGTGCGGTGCCGCCCCAGGTGCGGCCCATGTTCCCGAAGTAGTCCGGGGCCAGCAGGGTTTCGGTGCTCATCAGCGCCACCCCGAAGAAAGCGTGGAAGGCGACGGTGGCCAGCAGCACCACCAGGCGCATCGGGTACGGGTAGCGCTTGGGGACCGGGTCGGCGTCCACCAGCGACAGCGCGAACAGGTATCCGGTGAGCAGGAAGTGCAGGTTCATCAGCTCGTGGCCCGCGTGGTAGCGCATGGCCGGTTCCAGCAACGGGGTGAAGTAGAAGACGACGATCGAGCCGGCGAAGTTCACCGCAGCGAAAATCGGGTGGGTGATGACCTTCGAGTAGCGCGAGTGCACCAGGTAGAGGATCCATTCGCGCGGGCCGCGGGTGCCGTCGACGCGCGATCCCAGCACCTTGAGCAGCAGCGTGACCGGGGTGCCCAGGACCAGGAAGATCGGCACGATCATGGTCAGCGACATGTGGTCGACCATGTGGGTGGAGAACTGGATCTTGCCGTACACGGCCACCGCGCCGCTGGTCACGTAGAACAGCGCGAAAAGGCCCACGATCCAGCTGGCCAGGCGCAGCACGCTGGGCTTGTCGCCGCGGCGGGCCAGCTTGATGAAGGCCCACAGGTACACGGCCAGGCCGAACAGGCACACGGCCACCCAGATCCAGTCCATGCGCCAGGTGGTGAACCACGCGGCGGTATCCGGGGCCGGCGGCAGATCGTAGCCGGTGAGCAGGCGGGCCGGGGTCGCTTGCACCGGAGGCTCATCGGAAGTCGGCGGAGCGGTGCGCGCCAGCACGGTCGCCACCGACATCACCGCAGCCATCAGGATGACCTCGCCGGCCACGACCTGCCAGGCCGCGCGCAGCGCCGTGAACTTGCCCTCCAGCAGCCGCGGGATCACCATGCGCCGGTGCCACAGGCCCAGTGCGCCCAGCCCCAGGGTGATCAGGATCTTCACGATCACCAGGATGCCGTACGGGGTCAGCCACTGGTCCCAGCCGGTGATGCGGATCACCGCCGAAGCCAGGCCCGAGCCGATCATCAGGAACACCGCGAAGGTGGCCAGCGCGGAATAGCGCTTGAGCACCACCCCGGCCAGCACCTGCCCGCGTTTGCGTCCCGGCGCTTCGCCGGCCAGCGTCGGAGCGAGCAGGGCCAGCACCATGATGCCGCCAAACCAGAGCACCACGGCCAGCAGGTGCAGGCCGATGGAGTTCACCGCGGCGAAGTGGTCGTCTCCCCCGGCCGCGTGGCCGATGAAGGCCAGCGGCAGGATGCCGAACAGCGAGAAGAATGCGCTGAGCCCCACCGTGGTCCTGGAGCGCGCGGCCAGGGCCAGCGAACTGGTGATCGCTGCGATCACCACCATCCAGGCCCAGGCCCGCCCGCTGGTGATCGACAGGATGTAGTCCAGGATCGCGGCCGAATACTGCGGATCCAGGCTCATCGGGATGCCGGCCAAATCCCAGAAGGTCAGCAGCATGACGGTGGCCGCGGACAGGGTCCACACCACCGCGGCCCCGGCGGCGATATTCATCGTGCGGGCGAACGCCGGATGGGCTTGGCCTTCGGCATCGCCGGTCACCTTGGCGGCCCGCGGGATGATCGCCGCACCGAAAACCAGCGCGGCGATGCTCAGCGACATCGAGGCATGGTGGATGGCCCGGGAGATGGGCAGCGACCAGCGCACGAAAGCCCCGGGATCGGCCAAATCCGCCGGCCGGGCGATCCCGGTGAACAACACCGCCGCCAGGAAGGCCACCGCCGCAGCGAGGATTCCGGGCAGGATGAAGCGGGTGACTGAAACCGTGCGCTGTGCTGTATCCATAACCTTCTCATCATCTCATTTTTCGCCCGGCCGGTCACCGCGCGGCAGCCCGCTTTGGGCGCATCTCACACCTGGCCCAGCAACGCCTCCCCCAGGTAGCCGCCTTCGCGCACCCCGGGAAGGATCGCGTACAGGCCCGATCCCACCGGCTTCAGCCAGGTGTTCAGCGCATCTGCGGCCGCCAGCCGGTGCTGCACCGGGATGAAGCTGGTGGCCGGGTCGCGCTGGTAGCTGGCGAACAGCAACCCGGAAGCCGCCCCGTCGAAGTTGTAGCCCCGCCGGTGCATGGTTTCGTCCGCGCTGGCCGGCTTGGCCAGCGCCACGTGGGCGTTGGCCGCGATCGCCGGCAGCCCCAGCTCATTGGCCGCGGCCAGGTCCACCGGATCATCCACGCTGGCGCCCGACAGCGGCGCGCCGTCGGACTGCCGGCGGCCCAGTGCATGGTCCCGTCCGGCGCCGTCCACCTCGTCCCAGCCGTCCAGGTCCATCTCGAACCTGCGCAGCGCCAGGGTGGTCCCGTTCTCGATCCAACCCGGCTGGCCGAACACCGCGCTCTCGCGCAGTTCTCCGCCGGGGTTGTTGATCCCGTCGAGCTGGCCGAACAGGTTGCGGAACCCGCGCCCGCCGGGGTTGATGAACCCGGTCTGGGCGAAGCGCCTGGCGCCCAGCCCGCGCAGGTTCTTGGACACCGCCCGCACCGCATGGTGCAGCACGGTCTGCTCCTGCGCGCAGAACTGGATCAGCAGATCGCACTGCCCGTACTGCTCATCGAGCTGGTCCCCGGCGAAGCGCGGCAGCGTGCCGATCTGCCCGCGCCCGGCCACATCCAGCAGGCTCTGGCCCAGCCCCACGGTCAGCGTCAGCTCGCCTCCGGGCTGCGCCATTTCCGGTTCGGTGTCGGCCAGCACCCCGCGGCCACTGGCCAGCCGGGCCGCATCATCGGTGATCATCTGCAGCACCGCGCGCAGCTGCTCCTTCTTGGAGCCCTCTCGCCAGTGCAGATCCCACCCGGCGAAGACCGCGTGGGCCTGCTGGCCGTCGAGAATCCCCGACTGGTACTTCCCGTAGAACGGGCGGTACCCCTGCGGGTTGGCGGTGGCCGCTGGGGCTGGAGCGCTCAGCTTTCCGGTGCCGAACCCGGTGAGCATTCCGCCCAGCGCGGCGGCCGCGGTGGTGCCCAGCAGCAGCCGGCGGTCGACGCTAGTGCCCGGCATGCGCATCCCCGGCATGCTCGTCGTAGCTTTCGTTGGCCCCGTCGAAGTTGCGGATCGGGAAGTCCACCTCGGTGCTCGACCCGTCGGCGAATTCCAGCTTCAGCCTCGCCGTCTGGGCCGCCACCAGCGATTCCTGCAGGTCCATGAACATCAGGTGGTGGCCGCCCGGTGCCAGCACCGCGTCCTTGCCGGGTTCGATCACCAGATCCCCTTCGAGCTGCGCCATCGTCATCCCGTCGCCGGTGCCGCGCATTTCGTGGATCTGGATCTGATCGCCCTGGGCATTGCTGATCTTGCGCAGCGCAATCGGGGTGCCAGAATTATTGTGCAGGATGCCGAAGGCCGCGCTCATGCCCGACTCGGCGGCCTTGGCCCAGGTTTCGCTGGTGGCCAGCGCTTCGGCTTGCCCGGCGGTTTTCTGTTCGGCGGCCGGTGCGGGCTGCTGCCCGTCGGCGCTCTGCGCGCAGCCGGTGAGCAGCAGTCCAAGGCCCAGGGCCAGTGCAGTGGTTTTGCGGAAATTCATGTTCTCAAGCTTTCGGGTTCGGTGTGCAGGCGCGCCAAAGGCAGCGGTGGCCTCGGGCGCACCGGAAGGGTGGGGGCTACTTGGACTGGCGCATGAACTTGGCCAGCACGCCCAGCGCGCCGCCAAGGATGACTACGCCGATGATGACCCAGACCACCGGGCTCATCGAGCTGCCCAGGTCCTGGACCGGGTTAGCGCCTGGATCCAGGTCGGCGGACCCTGCGGAGTCGCTAGGCGCCGCTGGCGCGCTCGAGCTGACCAGGGTGGGGGCGGCCTGTGGCGCGTCGACGCTGAAGCCGATCTTGTTCTCGATCGGGTGGCCGTCAGACGAGACCACGCGGTAGGCCAGCTGGTACTCGCCGTTGCCCAGCTCCTTGGCCGGGGTGACGGTGACCTTGGTGCCCTTGGTCTTGGCCTCGGTGTCGATCTTTTCCCCATCGAGGGTCAGCGAGACCACCGTGGAGTCCACGCCGGATAGGCTCTGGAGCACGCCGGAGAATTCGAGGGTGATGTCCTCGGGCACTTCCTGGATGGTGGCCCCGGCCTCCGGGGTAGAGCCGATCAACTGGTCGTGCGCGTTGGCGGCACCGATCGAGCCGGCGAAAGCCAGCAAGGAGAATGCCAGTACTGCGACTAGTCGGGTGATGTTCTTGGTTACTACGCTCATGATGTTCCTTCCAAGCCCCTTGCGGGGCGCTTCAATTCTTTACTCAGGCAGCAAGAATGAAGCAGGGCGGACCGCGGCGCTCCGGCAGTCTTCCCAATTGCGCCAGCTTGAGTTGGAAACGCAAGGGGAAGTAGGCACGAAGCGGCCGGGCAGCAGGTACCTGCACGCGAATGCGCGAGAGGATCCGCCGGGCCGTTGAAAGGGTGAGCCAGCAGGCCATGGCCTTGAGCAGGCGTTCACCGCCGTAGAGCACCAGTACGCTGGCGATCGCGGCCAGCACGTGGGCGTAGAGCATCGATTCGGTATGCACGTTGGCGTACTGCGCGGTGATGTCCTGCGCCAGCGCTGGATTGCGCCCCGCATGGTGCGCGTGTTCCAGACCGGAAATGTCGCCGCCCTGGTGGCTCATCACCGACAAGCTCAGGTGGTAGAGCCCCTGGCTGAGCAGCACGACCAGGCTGGTCGCCCACAGGGAGAACTTCCGGCCCACCAGCACGACGCCGATAGCCGCAGAGACGCAGGTAATGAGCACCATGGCCACCACCGATAGCGCTGTAGGCGCACTGTGGGCGTGCGCGGCAAAGGCTGTCCAGGTGCACACGCTTGCCGCCAACCAGCCGCGGATAACGCGGGTTGCGGGTTTCTGTGACACGATGGGCAGCCATTCTTCGCGGAGTTCTACGATCGAAGCTGATTCTACGCGAAGTAGAAGAGCGCCTCAAACGGTGCTCCGATAAAGCAGAAGGCCCGACCCTGCCTCCTGGATTTCTCCGGAGCGGGTCGGGCCTTGCGCAAAGCTCTAGCGGAAGCTTACTTCTTGGCTACAGCAGCCTTCAGCTTCGACCCAGCGGTCAGCTTGACCGAGTGGCCAGCAGGAATCTGGATTGCTTCACCGGTCTGTGGGTTGCGGCCGGTGCGAGCTGCACGATCGGTGCGCTCTACAGCCAACCAACCTGGGATCGACACCTTCTCACCCTTGGAAATCTGGTCGACGAAAACCTCGAAGACTGCATCCAGAACACCATTAACGGCAACCTGGGAGTTTTCGGTCTTCGCTGCAACAGCAGCAACAAGTTCGCTACGGTTCATAGCCAATGTATGGTCCTCCTGGACTAGTGATCCAAAGCCCTCTTCCGGGCCCCGAACGCCGCACGGTCGCACGGTCTTACCAGTGAGAACATATCAAACGTTTCGCCCCAGAACTGCGGAAAACAGGCGGAAAACCGGGATTTTTTCAACTAATTGCAGATTTCTTGGCTCAACGGCAGCATTTTTGGGTTCAATGAAGGCTTTTGCAACGTTCCTTAACGCCGCAAGGCCCGCCAATCCGGGAACGGACAGCGGGCCTTGCGCAAAGCTCTAGCGGAAGCTTACTTCTTGGCTACAGCAGCCTTCAGCTTCGACCCAGCGGTCAGCTTGACCGAGTGGCCAGCAGGAATCTGGATTGCTTCACCGGTCTGTGGGTTGCGGCCGGTGCGAGCTGCACGATCGGTGCGCTCTACAGCCAACCAACCTGGGATCGACACCTTCTCACCCTTGGAAATCTGGTCGACGAAAACCTCGAAGACTGCATCCAGAACACCATTAACGGCAACCTGGGAGTTTTCGGTCTTCGCTGCAACAGCAGCAACAAGTTCGCTACGGTTCATAGCCAATGTATGGTCCTCCTGGACTAGTGATCCAAAGCCCTCTTCCGGGCCCCGAACGCCGCACGGTCGCACGGACTTATCAAGAGTTGAACTTACCAGCTGAAAGCGACAAAAAGTGCATCATCTTGCGGATTCTGCTGAATTTTCGCCAAATCAAGGGTGTGAAAGTTCACCCGGGACCTACAGCGCGAACGGATCGAGGCCTTCGTTTGCCTCCACGAAAAGTTCCCAGGCTTTGCTTTGCAGCTCCTTGCCGCGGGTCGCTTTCGCCGGGCTGGCCAGTGCCGTTGGACCCTTCGTGAGGTATTTCGGCCCCAAATAGCTGCCTCGGGGCGCGTCTTCGAGTTCCGGCGCCAATGCCGCTTCGACCAATGCCACCGCACCTTCATGTTTGCCCTGCGCGAAACTGGACTGCAATTGGCCAATCAGCCGCTTGGCAAAGTCCGGTTCGTTGATGTTGGGCACCTGCGGGGTCAGCCCGGAAAGCGAATACCCCGGGTGGATGGCCAGCGCGCGAGCCGGCAGTTCCAGCTGGCGCAGCCGGTGGTCCAGGGCCAAGGTGAAGGCTTGCACTGCCGCCTTGGACTGCGCATAGGCACGGTATGGATGGTAGTCGCGGGTCAAGGCCAGGTTTTGCGGATCGGTAGCCAGCATCCGGGTGGACATCGATCCCAGCCCGATGAACCGCAGCGGCTGGGCGAAGCGTTCGGCCAGCTCGCCGACTAGCCGCGCATGCCCGATGAAATTCGTGCTCATGGTCAGCTCATGGCCCAGCAGGCCCTCGACGCGGCTCTGCGGCGCCCGGATGACCCCTGCATTGGCGATCAGCGCATCCAATGGCCGATTGCGCAGTTCAGCTGCCAGTCCCATTGCGGATTCCATGCGCGAGGAGTCGAACTGCATGAATTCCACGCTAGCCGCCGGTACGCGCAGCCGGATCTGCTCCATGGCATGCTCCGCACGGCTCTGGTTGCGGCAGGCCAGGATGACTTGCGCACCGGCTCGCGCCAAGCCGAGGCTCGCGAAGAAGCCAAGGCCGCTATTCGCGCCGGTCACCACAACGGTCTTGCCTTGGCCCAGCGGCGCCCACCGCTGCCGGTTCGCGTAGATGTCAGTTGCGGGTCTCGGATAGCGCGTCGCTGGCTTCATGGAATACACGCTACTACAGGGATAATGCTCGATTGCGGGTGGGACATGGCCGCTTATAGCGATCTCCAGCCACCTCGCAGCCGCTTGCTGGGCACTGAATCCTTGGCGAGGCGCCCGAACCCGAAGGGAATGATTTTATCTTCCCAGCTCCCCCATCAATTGCTTCGGAAAGTCCCAGTGCCGTTGCCGGGCTCAGGCGCACGGTGGGATCATTGGAAGATGGAGCACAGCGAGGATGCCGCACTGAATGCGGCCCGGTACAAGATGAAGCAGGACAGCGAGCCGTTGCCGGTGGACGAGTATGCGCAGGCCACCGGGATGGCTCCCGTCGAGAAGCAGAAGACGCCGCTGCAGCTGCATGCCGAGGACGAGGCATGGGAAGTGGCCAACTCCGTGCTCGATGAGGCTTTCGCCCGCGGGGACTTCGACAATCTTGCCCTCTCGGGCCAGAAGATCGACCATATCACCAGCAATGACGATCCCGACTGGTGGCTGAAGTCCATGATGCGCCGCGAGCAGCTTACCGGGCTGGGCCCACCAGCGCTGACCTTGCGGGTGGAAGATGAGCAGATGGAGCAGACCTTGGACCGCTTGCCCTCCGAGCGGGCCGTGCGTGAGCATATCGAGGATTTCAATGCCCGCATTATCGAGGCGCGGCGGCAGCTGCTTGGCGGCCCGCCGGTGATCACCGCTTTGCGCGATTCCACCGCAGAGGTGCTTGGTTGGCAGGAACGCCGGGCGGCAGAACCTGCACCGGTGGCAGAGAAAGCACCGGTGAAACGCCGGTGGTGGCGGCGTTAAAAGGCGAAGCCGCCTTCCCGAAAGGGAAGGCGGCTTGCTAAGTCAAAAGACTTGCAGGTCTTACCAGGAAGACTTGGTGATGCCCGGAAGCTCACCACGGTGCGCCATGTCGCGGAAGCGAACACGGGAGATACCGAACTTCTGGAAGGTGCCGCGTGGGCGACCGTCGATTGCGTCGCGGTTGCGAACGCGAATCGGGGAAGCATCGCGTGGAAGCTTCTGCAGGCCTACGCGTGCAGCTTCGCGAGCTTCGTCGGTTGCGTTTGGATCAACCAGGGTCTTCTTCAATTCGAGACGCTTTGCAGCGTAACGCTCGACAATGACCTTGCGCTGTTCGTTCTTTGCGATCTTGGACTTCTTGGCCATGTCTTAGCGCTCCTCTCGGAATTCAACGTGCTTACGGACGACTGGGTCGTACTTCTTCATGACCATGCGGTCAGGGTTGTTACGACGGTTCTTACGGGTTACGTAAGTGAAACCGGTTCCAGCGGTGGACTTCAGCTTGATGATCGGACGTACGTCCTTATCCTTCTTTGCCATTTTTAGAGCTTCACACCCTTCGCAATCAGGTCAGCAATTACAGCGTCGATACCGCGAGCATCGATGACCTTGATGCCCTTGACCGACAGGGTCAGGGTCACCTTACGGCGCAGGGAAGGCACGTAGTAGGTCTTCTTCTGGATGTTCGGATCGAAACGACGCTTGTTGCGACGGTGCGAGTGGGAGATGCTATGTCCGAAGGCCGGAGTAGTACCGGTTACCTGGCAAACAGCTGCCATGATCACTCCTCAGTTAGTTAGTAGTAAAATTCGGCGGTACTCGCGCACAGTGCCCATACCAAAATATCGACACCGCTTCTGCGTTATGAGTCCCGCCAACCAGTGAAACACCGTTAATACTGCACACTAGGAAGGTAACCAGGCTGGGTGAGAACCAACCGAAGAGCCTTAAAGTATGTAAGTCGGTGAACTTCGCAACCGGTCGAGCAATTTCCCCGTACTCAGTCGGCCACGATATTCGGTATTACGGGCAACGCGCAGTTGTTCTGCTGTTAGACGGCATAACAACACACGCGATTAACGCCTGATTAGCTTATCGAGAATTCCTCAGTGTTCCAAATCGAGGTTTTCCGAATTCAGGATCCAATGATCCGCATCAAGCGAAGTTGTAATTTTGCGTGCGATCCGCGTGAGATCGTTAACGTCCTTGTCATCAAGGGTATCGAAGAGAAGTCCGCGCACCGAGGCAACGTGGTGAGGCGCCATCTGCTGCACGGCTTCCCATCCGGCCTGCGTTAATGAGGCGATTTTCACACGGGCATCTTCTGCGGACTGCTCGCGGGTAACCCAGCCGCGCTTCTCCAGCTTCTTGACCACATGCGACAGTCGCGAAAGCGAAGCACTGGTGTGCGAAGCCAGCGTCGTCATGGTTAGCTGATGGTCCTTGGCCTCGGAGAGCATGGCGAGCATGTGGTAGTCGAAAAGCGTGATGCCTTCCAGGCCCTGCAGATCGGAATCCAAGGCCGCCGGAAGCAAAGTCATGACAGCATGCAGTCCAAGCCAGGCGTCGCGTTCAGGCCCGGAGAGCCAAACTGGCTTATCGCTCATGAAGTTTCCAATCGTTCATAGACCTGCACCTACAGGCCAGCAAGGTATCAACCTGTAGACCATATATTGTAAAGCTAAGTATTTACTATATGTCAGATGCCCGCATTTCGGCTCTCTGCCAATATTTCGTTCCGCCAGCCACCCTAATGGCCTTTGGGCGCGGCTGCATCCTGCAGGCAATGGTCCTGCAAATCACCGCAAGAGCAGCAAGCGGCCGGAGGCCTAGCGCCAGTCCAACAACGTGCAGGTCCCAGAGGGTGCAAGGAGCGAGCTGGGTACCGCTCACGCTAGTGACGATCCCTGCTTTTTGACCAGCTGGCAAGCCAAAGGCCCGCGCTGAAGAGCGCGGGCCTTTGGAACCTAGGAATTCTCCAGCTGTTTCTTCTTCCGGTAGCTGATCACCTGTCCGATGACCACCACGAGCAGGGCAAGGATGAACATCGCCGAACCAATGACATTCGCCTGGGCCGGGATGCCGCGGGTAGCTGCCACATAGATGAACTTCGGGAAGGTCTGGAAGGTGCCGGAGTTGAAATTCGTGATGATGAAATCATCAAAACTCATCGCGAAGGACAACAGCGCGGCGGCCACAATGCCTGGCAGCAGCAGCGGGAACGTCACCTTCCAGAAGGCCGCCCGCGGCGAGGCGTAGAGATCGGCGGCCGCTTCTTCCAATCGCGGATCCAGCGAGGAGACACGAGCCCTGACGGTGACGATCACGAAGGACATGCAGAACACAATGTGGGCGATCACGATGGTGGCGTAGCCCAGTTCCCAACCGAGGTTCAGGAACTGTGCCAGCAGAGAAGCGCCGAGCACGACCTCCGGAGTAGCCAACGGCAAAATGATCAGCACATCGGTGAGCTTGCGGAACCGGAACTTGTAGCGGACCAGGCCGATGGCGATCAGCGTGCCCAAGGCGGTGGCGGCAATCGTGGCCACCGTGCCGACCTGCAGCGAGTGCGCCAGCGATTCGCAGACCGCCGGAGCGCCGCAGGGGTTCTGCCAGTTCTCCAGGGTGAAGCCGCGCCAGTCCAGGTTGGTGCGGCCGGCATCGTTGAAGGAGAACACGAAGATGTACGCGATCGGGACCAGGAGGTAGATGAAAGCCAGCCCGCCGACAGCGGGGATGAACCAGCGTCCGATTTTCTGCTTCATGCTACATCAGCTCCTTGGTCCCGAAGCGGCGGATATAGATCGTGACCAGGACCAGGATCGAGACCATCAGCACGAAGCTCAACGCCGAGGCGCCCGGGTAATCGATGACCTTGAAGAATCTGGAATCGATGATCTGGCCGATCATCGTAGTATTGCGGTTATTGCCCAGCAGGGCCGCGTTCACGTAGTCGCCGGCGGCCGGGATGAACGTCAGCAGGGTGCCGGCGAAGACGCCGGGGGCGCTCATCGGCAGCGTCACCTTGAAGAAGGAGGTCATCGGGCTGGCATAGAGATCCCCCGAGGCCTCGAGCAGGCGTGTGTCCAGCCGGCCCAGGTTAGCGTAGATCGGCAGCACCATGAACGGCAGGAAGTTATAGGTCAGGCCCGCGACGACCGCGAACGGCGTGGCGGTCAGGTGCCCGTCGGCTGGCAGGATCGCCAGGAATTTCAGCGTTTGGGCGATGAACCCCTCGTCGGCCAGTATCTGCTTCCAGGCCTGGGTGCGCAGAATGAAGCTGGAGAAGAACGGGGCGATCAGCAGCACCAGCAAGATGCCCTGCAGCAGCGTCTTCTCGCGCAAGCGGACTGCCACCAGGTAGGCCATCGGGAAGCCGATGAGCAAGGCCAGGACGGTGGCGATCAGCGCGAACCCGAAGGAGCGCAGCAGCTCGGGCCAGTAGGCGGCGAGCACCGTGGCGTAGTTGCCGATTTCGAAACCCGGCACGAATTCGCCGATTTCCCCGCCCTCGGGTTTCACGTACAGGCTCATTGCCAGCAGGACAACCACCGGAAGCGCGAAGAACAGGGCGAGCACCAGCATGCCCGGGGCGATCAGGTAGACGCCGGTGCGGCCCTTGCGCCGCTCCGCCCGGATCTCCTCGGGGCTGCGCAGGTCGACGATGCCCTTCTTGGTCATGACCGTCATGGCTGGTCAACTCCGGCATCCTCGTGCTCGGCACCGGCCAGGCCGAAGGAATGCTGCGCCTCCCAGGACAGGTACACGGTGTCGCCTTCGGCAGCCGGCTGCTGGCCGCGATTCTGCGTGAAGGTCCCGAGCGTGCCGATCCCGTCCACCTCGACCAGGTACTCGGTGGTGGTGCCGGTGAAGGACACGTCGACCACGGTGCCGGACAAGCGGTTCTCCCCCGCATAGCCCTCGCGCGAGATCGTGATCTTCTCCGGGCGCACCCCGACGACCACCTCCCCTGAAGCCTGCACGGCGCGGTCGGCCGGCAGCAAGATGGCTTGGCCGTTGACCATGACGCTGAGCATGCCGGCGTCATTGCCGCTGACCGTGCCGCGCATCAGGTTCGACTTGCCCAGGAAGTTCGCGACGAACGCGGTCTTGGGCAGTTCGTAGAGTTCGCGCGGCGGGCCCATCTGCTCGATCCGTCCGCCGTTCATCACCGCGACCACGTCGGCCATGGTCATGGCCTCTTCCTGGTCGTGGGTGACGTGGATGAAGGTCAGGCCGACTTCGGTCTGGATGTTCTTCAGCTCCAGCTGCATTTGGCGGCGCAGCTTCATGTCCAGTGCCCCGAGGGGCTCATCGAGCAGCAGCACCTGCGGGCGATTGACCAGCGCCCGGGCCAGGGCCACGCGCTGCTGCTGCCCGCCGGAGAGCTGGATCGGCTTGCGATTGGCAAGGTGCCCGAGCTCCACCAGGTCCAGCCCGGCCCTGGCTTTCTCCATCGCCTGCTTGTCCTTCTTGCGCTTGAGCCCGAAGGCCACGTTTTCCAGCACGCTCATGTGCGGGAACAGCGCATAGGACTGGAACACGGTGTTCACCGGACGCTGGTGGCTGGCCAGCGCGGTGACGTCCTGGCCGCCGATCGAGATGCTGCCCTCGCTGGGGGCCTCAAGGCCCGCGATCATGCGCAGGGTGGTCGACTTGCCGCAACCGGAGGGTCCGAGCAGGGCGAAGAAGGTGCCCGAAGGGACCACCAAATCCAGGTCCTTGACCGCCACGAAGCTGGAAAAGCGCTTGGTGATGCCCGAGAGGTGCAGATCCGCGCCGGTGGCAGTGGTTTCGGTACGCGTTGCCAAGGTTGTCATGCCCCTATCACTTCCTGGAACTGGTTGTGGAAATCGGTTTCTGCTGCCGGTACAGCACGTGCGGAGGTTGCCCGGTTGACGACGTCCCTGGCGCGGGCCGGGCCCGGACCGCGGCCTTTGGACAGGCGCTGGCAGTTGATGGCTCGTTGGCGAGTCATGGTGTTCCCCGCTTTCTAGGCGCCGATTGCACTCTGGAATTCAGAGTTCAACGCGGTCTCTTCATCCGCTTCCAGCGAGCGGAAGACATGCGCCTTGGCCAGATCCTCATCGGTCGGGAAGATCAGCGGGTTGCCGACCAGGTCCGGGTCGATCTTTTCCATTTCTTCCTGGGCGCCGACCACCGGGCAGATGAAGTTCACGTAGGCTGCGACCTGCGCGGCCACGGCCGGGTCGTAGTAGAAGTCCATGAGCTTCTCGGAGTTGGCCTTGCGTGGCGAGGCCACCGGGACCATCAGGTTGTCGCTCCACAGGGTGCCGCCGGCCTCGGGGATCACGAACTCCCACTGGTCATCGTTCTCGAAGTTCATCTGCACGATATCGCCGGACCAGACGATGCCGGCGATCGCATCGCCCGAGACGAAGTCCTCCTTGTAGGAGTTGCCCTTGACCTGGCGGATCTGGCCATTTCCGATGTTCTCGCGCAGCACGTCGGCGGCGGCGCCGAATTCGCTTTCGCCCCATTGGCCGGCGATGTCCACGCCGTTGTGCAGCATCAGCAGGCCGATGGTGTCGCGCATTTCATCGAGCACGGTGATACGGCCCTTGAGCTTTGGATCCCAGAGGTCCTCGACGGATTTCAGGCCCTTGGGGAATGCCTTCTTATTCCAGGCGATGCCGGCGTAGCCGGACTGCCAGGTCAGCGAGTGCTTGCGTCCCGGGTCGAAGTCCACGTCCTTCAGATTGGGCAGCAGGTTGGCCGAGTTGGGGATGTTCGCCAGGTCCAGCTCCTGGGCGTAGCCCTGGCGGATCATGCGGCCGGCCATCCAGTCGGTCATCGTGATGATGTCCTGGCCGATGTCCTGGCCTGCCTTGAGCTGGCCCTGCACCTTGCCGTAGTAGGTGTCGTTGCCGTCGATATCCTCGCGGTAGTTCACCTTGATGCCGGTCTGCTTGGTGAACGCATCCAGTGTCGGGTAGGTCTTCTTCTCGTCGTCGTAATCCAGGTACAGGGTCCAGTTGGCCCAGTTCACGGTGGGGTCATTTGCGGAAATGTCCTCGATCGACGGTGCGGCTTTGGTGCTGCTTCCTCCGGTGCCGCAGGCTGCGAGCAGCCCGGTCAGGCCCAATGCGCCGGCCGCGGAAAGCACGCTGCGGCGGGAGTAGCTGCGCTGGCTCATGGCCTGGACCAGTGCGCGGACTTGGGGGTCTTGCGGAAGTCGGCGTTGCGAGTGCGACATGGCTGGAATCCTAACGACGAATGTGATCGGCCACACATGAAAGTGTTGTCGTTCATCCTGCCAGCAATGCACAGGTCCAACAAGACCCGAACGCAAGTTTCCTTGTAAAAATTACGTTACGAAAACTGAAAACTTTCAAAAATACCCCTTTCGCAACTGAATCAGTGACGGTAGGGTCTGTGGAAAGTCCCTTAGACCTAGGAGGTCGATATGACGCTGCCCTCGCATACGGCACAGGCCATTGATGAAATTTCCAAGGAGATCATCGAGCAGCTGCAGGAAGATGGCCGGCGCTCCTATGCCGCCATCGGCAAGGCAGTGGGCCTGAGCGAAGCGGCTGTGCGCCAGCGCGTGCAGAAGCTGGTCGAGAGCCGCGTCGTGCAAATCGTCGCAGTCACCAACCCGCTGGAGTTGGGCTTCACCCGCCAGGCCATGATCGGCGTCGTCGCCGCCAGCGACATCAGCGGCACCGCCGACCGGATCGCCGAACTTCCGGAAGTCGACTACTGCGTGGTCACTGCCGGCAGCTCGGACATACTCGCGGAGGTCATCTGCTCGAACGATGAGGACCTGCTGCGCGTGATCGGAACGATCCGCGGGCTCGAAGGCGTGGTCAGCACCAATACGTACACCTACCTTTCACTCAAAAAACAGGAATACAACTGGGGAACACGATGAACACACCACGTGGTACCGATCGCCAGCAAGCCGCTCGCGATCACCTTTGGATGCACATGGCCCGGCACTCCGGAATTTCCAACGGCGCGCACGTTCCGATCATCTCGCGCGGCGAGGGGCACAAGATCTACGACGATGCCGGGCGCGAATACATCGACGGCTTGGCCGGGCTGTTCGTGGTCAACGCGGGGCACGGGCGCGCCGAATTGGCCGAAGCCATGGCCAAGCAGGCCGAGAAGCTGGCCTTCATGCCGCTGTGGTCCTACGCCCACGAACCGGCGATCGACCTGGCTGAGCGCCTGGCCAGCTATGCACCGGGCGACTTGAACCGCGTCTTCTTCACCACCGGCGGCGGCGAGGCGGTCGAATCCGCCTTCAAGCTGGCCAAGCAGCATTTCAAGATGAAGGGCAAGCCGGGCAAAACCAAGGTCATTTCGCGCGCCCTGGCCTACCACGGCACCCCTCAGGGAGCCTTGGCCATCACCTCGCTGCCGGATATGAAGACCCCGTTCGAGCCTTTGGTCCCCGGCACCTTCCGCGTGCCGAACACCAACTTCTACCGCGCACCGCAGATGTTCGCGGACAACGAGAAGGACTTCGGGCTGTGGGCCGCGGAGCGCATCCGCGAAGCCATCGAATTCGAAGGCGCCGACACCGTGGCGGCGGTCTTCCTGGAACCGGTGCAGAACTCCGGCGGCTGCTTCCCGCCACCACCGGGGTACTTCGACCGGGTCCGCGAGATCTGCGACGAATACGACGTGCTGCTGGTTTCCGACGAAACCATCTGCGCGTTCGGCCGCATCGGCTCGATGTTCGCCTGCAACGACTTCGGCTACGTCCCGGACATCATCACCTCGGCAAAGGCGCTGACCAGTGGCTATGTCCCGCTGGGCGTGATGGTCGTTTCCGACAAGCTGTTCGAGCCTTTCACCAAGGGCGATACCACCTTCTACCACGGCTACACCTTTGGCGGGCATCCGGTGGCAGCCGCGGTGGCGATGGCGAACCTGGACATCTTCGAGCGGGAAGGATTGAACGAGAACGTCAAGAACAATGCCGACGCGTTCAAATCCACGCTGTCCAAGCTCACCGATCTGGACATCGTTGGCGATGTGCGCGGCGCCGGCTACTTCTACGGGATCGAGCTGGTCAAGGACAAGGCGACCAAGGAGACCTTCAGCGACGCGGAGTCCGAACGCCTGCTGCGCGGGTACCTCTCCCCGGCCCTGTGGGAGGCGGGACTGTATTGCCGCGCCGACGATCGCGGCGACCCGGTCATCCAGCTGGCTCCGCCCATCACGATCGGGCAGCCGGAGTTCGACCAGATCGAATCCATCCTGCGCACCGTGCTGAAGGAAGCGGCCAGCAAGATCTAGCGCCACGAAGGCTCGCAGGCATCGCCTGCGAGCCTTTTCGCAAGTCAGAGCGTGTTACTTCACGAAGCTGCACGCAATTGGTGCTTTGTGGCATAGGCCACTAGTCTGAGGTCATTAGACGATCAAGATCGCCTTTTGGAAGATTGCAGGAACCTCATGACTTTGGAACCGACCAGAATCAGGTTGGCACGCGAACGTGCAGCGCTGAGCCGGTCCGCCTTGGCCGCCTCGCTGGGTATTTGCGAGCGCGAACTCGCCCATGCTCCCGAGGATCTTTCCCTTGCGCTGGCCGATGCGCTGGGCTGCGCGCCGCAGTTCTTCCGGCTTCCCGCGGCCCAGGGCATCGACACCGAGCGGATCTTCTTCCGCTCCCCGCGCCGCACCAGCACCGCGCAGAAAGTCGCCGCGGCCGCGCTGGGCCGCAACGGCGTGGAACTCTACAACCTGATCACGCGGAACTTCCGGCTCCCGCACACCGGGATCCCCGAGCTGTGCGGCTTCACCCCGGAAGATGCCGCCGCGCATCTGCGCACCGAATGGGATCTGGGATGCGGCGCGTTGCCCGATCTGCTGCATCTGCTCGAAGCCCGCGGGGTGCGGGTGCTGAGCCTGCCGGCCTCGCTCGAAGCGGTCAAGACCTTCAGCTTCTGGGAAGACGGGCAGGCCTTCATCTTCCTGGCCGCCGGCAGCCGCAATGCACAGCGCCTGGCGATGGCCCACGAGCTGGGGCATCTGCTGATGCACTCCTCGCTGGGCGAGAACCGCGAGCAGGTGGCCGCCGCGGAACGCGAAGCCGACGAATTCGCGGCACGCTTGCTCCTGCCCTCCCTGTCCCTGCAGGTTCGGGTCTCCGATTCCCTGCAGATCCCGCAGCTGCTGGCACTCGAAGAGCAGTTCGGTGCACCGGCCCAGGTGATCCTCGCGCATTCGCGTGCCCGCGGCTTGCTGGGCGAAGGCGCCTACCAGTGGTTGTCCCAGGAGCTGGCGCTGGAACCGGCCCAGGAGCACCAGCAGCTGGTCTCCCGGGTCTTCTCCCTGGTCTTCCCCTCCCTGCAGCGCGACCATCGGGCCAGCACCGCACGGATCGCCCGCGAATTAGGGCAAACCGCATCGCAGATCCATGAGCTGACCTTCGGGCAGGCGTTCGTGCTGCTCGAAGGAGAGAACCTGCACGACGCCGGCCAGGCGACCCGCGGCCACCTGCACGCGCTCTAGCAACCCCGGGGTTTGGCAGCTACGCTGGTGCCACCAGGCGATGGCGCCGCGGCCGATCGCCGAGCCAAAGGGGATCGCCATGCAAATCAACGCCGACAAATCCAGGCAAGTCGCCGAGGAGTCCCGCGAGCAGTTCGACCGGCCCAGCTTCGCCAAGGGCCTGTACATGGGGGCCGTGGACTTCTCCCTGATCGAACCATTGCCCAGCGCCCTGCATCCAGAACGCGGACAGGAATTCCTGCCGCAGCTCGAAGCGGTCCTCGATGGCATCGACCCGGAGCGCATCGAAGCCCAGGCGCGCATCCCCGGCGAATATATTGCCCAGCTTCGCCGCATCGGCGCCTTCGGCATGAAGATCCCGGTCGAATACGGCGGACTGGGGCTGAGCCTGCTGGACTACGGCCGGGCGCTGATGCGCGTCGGCGTGGTTTCCCCGGCCATCGGCGCGCTGCTCTCGGCCCACCAGTCCATCGGCGTCCCCGAGCCGGTGAAGGCCTTCGGCACCGAGGAGCAAAAACGCGAGTACCTGCCGCGCTGCGCGGCAGGAGCCATCAGCGCCTTCCTGCTCACCGAGAACGATGTCGGTTCCGACCCTGCACGGTTGGGCACCGAAGCCCGGCTCAGTCACGACGGCAGCCACTACATCCTGGATGGCGCGAAGCTGTGGACCACCAACGGGGTGGTCGCCGAGCTGCTCGTGGTGATGGCCGCGGTGCAGCCGCATGAGGCCCTCGGCCAAGAGCCTGCAGGTCGCGGCGGAATCACCGCCTTCATCGTCGAGGCCGATACCGCGGGCATCACCGTCGAGAACCGCAACCAGTTCATGGGCCTGCGCGGAATCGAGAACGGGGTGACCCGGTTCCGCTCGGTGCGCGTGCCGGCGGCCAACCGCCTGGGCAAGGAAGGCTCGGGGCTGAAGATCGCGCTGAGCACCCTGAACACCGGGCGCTTGTCCATCCCGGCCATGTGCGCCGGGGCCGGCAAATGGTCCACGAAGATCGCCCGTGAATGGTCCGCGGCCCGCGTGCAGTGGGGCCACCCGGTCGGCAAGCACCAAGCCGTCGCCGGCAAGCTCGCCTGCATCGCGGCCAGCAGCTATGCGCTGGAAGCGGTGTTCGAGGTGTCCGCCCGGCTGGCCGATGCCGGCATGAAGGATATTCGCATCGAGGCGGCCCTGGCCAAGCTCTGGGCTTCGGAGGCTGCCTGCACGATCGCCGATGAGCTGCTGCAGATCCGCGGCGGGCGCGGATTCGAGACCGCGCAGTCGCAGGCAGCGCGCGGCGAGCGGGCGGTGCCGGTCGAACAGATGCTGCGCGACCTGCGGATCAACCGCATCTTCGAAGGCTCCACCGAAATCATGCACCTGCTGATTGCCCGCGAGGCCGTGGATGCGCACCTGCAGGCGGCCGGGGACCTGGCGCGTGCCGGGTCGAGCATCCAGGACAAGGCCCGAGCGGCGGTGGATGCCTCGGGGTTCTATGCCCGGTGGCTGCCCAAGCTTGCGATGGGCGCAGGCTCGCTTCCGAACTCCTATGCCGAGCACGGCCCATTGGCCAAGCACCTGCGCTATGTGGAGCGGACCTCGCGGCGGCTGGCACGCCAGACGTTCGCCGGGATGGCGCGCTGGCAGGCCGGCCTGGAAAAGCAGCAGGTCTTCCTGGGCCATATCGTGGATATCGGCGCGGAGCTGTTCGCCATGTCCGCGGTGATCGCCAAGACCACTGCGCTGCCGCAGTCCCCGGCTGGCCAGCGCAACTCGGCGCAGGATCTTGCCCTGGCCTTCTGCGAACAGGCCGCGCAACGCTGCGAGGAGCATTTCGGCAGGCTCTGGAAAAACACCACCCGTACCGATGGACGGATCGCCGCGGACCTGCTGGACGGGAAGTTCCAGTGGCTGGAGGCAGGGGTCCGCGATGTCTCCGAAGGCACCGGAGAGTGGATCGCCCAGTGGTCCGATGGAGTTCGCAAAGACGTGCGGTGGCCCTACCCGGAGGATGCCTAGGGCTCCACGATCTCGATGTCCAGTTCCCCGGCACGCCACTTCGCGGTCATGCGCTCGGCGAGGGCATCGGCCGCCAGGGCTTCCTGCGGGGTCATCCAGTAGGTGTTCACCCGGAGTTTCTGCTGCGGGTCGAGTTCCTTGGACAGCAGGGCCATCGGCCGGCATCCAGGGATCTTCACCGCGTGGAACAACCCGCAATGCCTGCCGATATGGTGGATCATGCATCCCAAGGCCGCGGACTCGATGTCCGTGTTGCCGCCCTTTTCCCACGCGTCGAGATGATCCAGTTCGCATCGTTCGGCGGGCATGCTGCATCCCGGATACAGGCACCCTCGATAGGCCGCCCGGATGGCGCGGCCCTGCGCCTTGCTATACAGCCGCTGGGTGCGGCCCAGATCCAGGGGCAGGCTCTGGCCGTTCAGCACCAGCGGATAGATTCCGGCCGTGCACAATGCCGCTCTGGTTTCGCCCGGGGATAGCTGGATCCCGGTGGAAGTGACCGCGAATTCCTTGCCGTCGCGTCTCATCTTCTCGTAATCCAGGATGATGCTCACCTGCGGTACCGCCAACCCGGGTTGTTTCCCTGGCGAACCGCTCTGGTTGCGGTCGGTCATCAACAAGGCCAGGAATCCTACGAGCCGGCGTCGTTCTGGCTTGAGCTCCTCGAACTGGGTGGCGGCCGGGCCGGCAGGTTCCTCGGGCTCTTCAGGTTCTTCGGGTTCGTCAGGTTCCTCGGGTTCTCCAGGTTCGTCAGGTTTGTCAGGTTTGTCAGGTTCTTCGGGTTCTTCAGGTTCGGCGGATCCCTCGGGTGCCGATCCGGCAGGTTCCCCGTCTTTGGCCCAGTCGGGCATCGATTCCTCGTCATCCCAGCCGCTGCCCTGGGCACCGGTGAACTGCGCCTCGGCGTGCGCCAGGGCTTCGCGGTTCCCGGCCACGGTGGCCGGGTTGTCCAGCGCGTTGAAATACGCTTCGATCATCGCCGCATGGGCGGGCAGGACGCGCAGGACGTATTCGACCAGGCCCTGGCGCATGCCCTTCTTGAAGATCCCGATCCCATCCAGCAGGGCCTGCAACGGGCGCTGGCCGGACTTCACCTGCGCCACCAGTGCGTTGATGTGCCTGCGGGCGGCCTTGGGTTCGCTGCGGATGAAGGCGGCCGATTCGGCTTGCAGCTGGTCCTTCTTGGCCTGCCCGGCCTGGCCTTCGCCGAAGTCCTTGCGGGCCGAATGCAGTTTCAGCGCGGCCGAGGACACCAGCCGGGGATCCACGTCGGGGTCGGCGAATTGCCCGGCCAGTTCCGGCAACCAGGCGGGCAGCGGTTGCCCTGCCTCGTCGACACCGCCCAGCAAGCAATCCACCAGGGCCAGCCGGTCGCGGACCGTGCTGCGCGGGATGTCCAGCCAGCCGTGCAGCAGCCCGGCCGTGTTCTTGAAATGCGTGCGGGCAGTGGTGGTGCGCCCGGCGGCCGCCTGGAATGCGGCGAGGCTCGGGTGCTCGCCTGCCTCGGTGACGGCCTGGAAGGATTCCTGGTCGAGCTTGTGGGCACCGGTGCGGCGCAGCGCATGGGCGGCGTGCAGCTGGGTGCGGCTCTGGCGGCGGGCGAGCTTGTCAGCAAGCTGCGCAAAGCAGGCCGCGTGGCCGGGGCTCAATGGCCCGCCGGCAAGGACCGCGGTGGCCGATGCGATGAGTTCTTCCGCGTCGGCCAGGTCCTTTAGCGCCTGTGCCTGCTCTGTGCTCATGCCCCCATGATGCCTGCGGCGTCCTGCGGGGTTTTCTCACCGGGAGCCAAGTGTGGATAGCTCAGCCGTGCATGCGGTACCAGAGCAGCGCCACCTGCAGCGAGGCGCGGGATTCGGCGGAGTCCAGCTGCACCCCGAGCTTGGCTTCGAGCTTGGCCAGCCGGGAGTAGAGGGTGGGCCGCGAGAGGTAGCCGGCCTTGGCCAGCGCGGTTTTGTTCCCGCCGTGGGCCAGGTAGAGATCGAGCAGGTCAAGGGCGGCCAGGTCGAGCGGGTTGAGCAGGCCGGAGAGCTCGGCCAGCGCGAAGGTGCGCAGCTTCGGGTCGCTGCCCATGGCCGAGAGCACCCCGCGCAGGCGCAGGTCGGCGAAGCGGTAGTAGGGCTGGGCGCGGGTGGGCAGGTGCGGGACGATCTGCGCGACCTGCGCGGCTTCCTCCAGCCCGGCGATGCTGGTGGCCAGGGTGCCTTCGGGCCCCACGCCGATGGCCACCGGCGCGGTGAGCTGCTCGGCCAGCCGGCGAGTGAAGCCCTGCAGGGTGGAGTCCAGCAGCTCGCGGGCGCGCAGCGGCAGAATCAGCCCCAGGTACCCGGGCTTGAGCGAGCCTGCCAGGATGCCCAGGTGCAGGGTGTCGGCCAGCTGGTCGAGCACTTCGAGCAGGGCGCGGTCGGCCAGCTGGGTTTCGGTCGGCGTGCCGGAACCGGCCAGGGAGATGACCACCGGGACATAGTAGGGGGCGGCGGCCAGGCCCAGGGCCTGGGTGCGGATGGCGATGTCCTTGTCGCTGTAGCTGTGCCCGGCCTGCAGTTCGTGCAGCGTGGAGGTGCGCACCTGGTAGAGCAGCTCGCGCTGGTCGCGCCCGGACAGGCGGGCGATGGTCAGCGCCTGGCCGGCCCGTTCCAGCACCAGGGCCGCGCGGTCGTCGTCCTCCAGGACGGCCGGGACGATCAGCCGCCCCCAGCGGCTGCGGACCGCGCCGACCGGGGTCTGCAGCCAGTTCTCGGTGCCGGTGGCGCGTCCAGTGTGCTCCAGAAACCCGACGAAGCGCGAACGGGTGATCCAGTGTTCCAGTTGCGCGCCGGACTGGGCGAGCACGTGGTGGCGGACATCTTCCAGGACCACGGGGGCCGAGAGCAGCTGCGCGGTGCGGTCCACGATCTGCGCTTCGTCGGCCTCGGTCAGCGAGAGCCCGGTGTAGATTTCGTGCACCGTGCGGGAGAACTGGACGGCCTCGAGCTGCTCGGCGACGAGTTTCTGGTGGATGACCTCGGTGATGGACACGAAGCGGGTGGTGGTGCGCAGGGCGATGACCGGCAGGCCGAGGTCGGCGACGTCCAGCGGTGCGCCGGAAAGGTCCTCGATGATGACCCCGACGGCCCCGGCCTCGCGCAGCGCGGTGATGAAGGCGCGCACGTCGCTCACGTTGCGCAGGGTCGTGAGGATCAGCTCGCGGCCCAGCAGCAGGTCGATGTTCTCGGTGGATTCGGTCACGTGCACCCAGCGAAGCGGCGCGTCCATCCCTGTTCCGCAGAGCACCTGGGGGTCGGCGGCTTGGACCACCGGCAGGTGCAGTACCTCGTCTACCGTCAGCATTTTTTACACTCCGTCAGCACTAGTGCTTAAATCATGACACAGTGATGGTGTCGTCCCTCACATCCATGACCCATGATGAAGGCAGGCACCCAACTTCGAAAGGCCGATACGATGACCGCAACGCTGACCGGCACCCTGCAGCACTGGATCAACAACGCCAATTACTCCGCCGACGACCGCACCGGCAAGATCTACAACCCTGCCACCGGCGAGGTCACCCGCCAGGTTGCGCTGGCCTCCAAGGCGACCACCGAGCATGCGATCGCCGCAGCCGCCGAGGCTTTCCCGAAGTGGCGCGACACCTCGCTGGCCCGCCGCACCGCGATCATGTTCAACTTCCGCCAGCTGCTGGCCGAGCGCAAGGGCGAGCTGGCCGCGATCATCACCGCCGAGCACGGCAAGGTGCTGGACGACGCGCTGGGCGAAGTGGCCCGCGGCCTGGAAGTCGTCGAGCTGTGCTGCAACGCCCCCTACCTGCTCAAGGGCGAGTTCTCGCAGAACGCCTCCACCGGGATCGACGTGCAGTCTATGCGCCAGCCGGTCGGCGTCTCGGCCATCATCTCCCCCTTCAACTTCCCGGCCATGGTGCCGCTGTGGTTCTTCCCGGTAGCGATCGCCGCCGGCAACGCGGTGGTGCTCAAGCCATCGGAGAAGGACCCGTCGGCCGCCAACTGGCTGGCCGAGCTGTTCACCGAGGCCGGCCTGCCCGAGGGCGTGCTGAACGTGGTGCACGGCGACAAGGAGGCGGTGGACACCCTGCTGACCGATCCGCGCGTGAACTCCGTGTCCTTCGTGGGTTCCACCCCGATCGCGCAGTACGTCTACTCCACCGGCACCGCGCACAACAAGCGGGTGCAGGCCTTTGGCGGCGCGAAGAACCACATGCTGGTGCTTCCGGATGCCGACCTGGACCTGGCCGCCGACATGGCGGTCAACGCAGGCTTCGGCGCGGCCGGCGAGCGCTGCATGGCGATCTCCGTGGTCGTCGCGATCGACACCATTGCCGATGAGCTGGTGGCCAAGATCGCCGAACGTGCCAAGACGCTGCGCGTGGGCGATGGCACCCGCGGCTGCGACATGGGCCCGCTGATCACCGGCGAGCACAAGGCGAAGGTGGCCGGATACATCGAGGCCGGCATCTCCGCCGGCGCGGACCTGGTGCTCGATGGCCGCACCGGCACCGTGGACGCCGATGGCGAGGGCTTCTTCCTGCACCCGACGATGTTCGACCGCGTGGGCACGGACATGTCCATCTACACCGAGGAAATCTTCGGTCCGGTGCTCTCGGTGGTGCGCGTGGAGAGCTTCAACGAGGGCATCGAGCTGATCAACTCCTCGCCGTACGGCAATGGCACCGCGATCTTCACCAACGACGGCGGCGCGGCCCGCCGCTTCGAGGACGAGATCCAGGTGGGCATGGTCGGGGTCAACGTGCCGATCCCGGTACCGGTGGGCTACCACTCCTTCGGCGGCTGGAAGGCCTCGCTGTTCGGCGACCAGCACGCCTACGGCCCGGAGGGCTTCAAGTTCTTCACCCGCAACAAGGTGATCACCAAGCGCTGGCTGGATCCCAGCCATGGCGGCATCAACCTCGGCTTCCCGCAGAATGACTGATACCCATGACTGAACCACTGGCACAGCCACTGACGCAGGGCGTTTCCGCAGCGGATATCGCCGCTGGCCAGCACGCCTACGAGCTGGACCGCAAGCACGTCTTCCACTCCTGGCAGGCCCAGGGGCCGTTCGCCCCGATGACCATCCTGAAGGCCGAAGGCTCCTGGGTATGGGACGGCGAGGGCAACGCGCTGATCGACCTCTCCAGCCAGCTGGTGAACACGAACATCGGGCACCAGCACCCGAAGGTGATCGCCGCGATCCAGGAGCAGGCCGGCAAGCTGGCCACCATCGCCCCGCAGCATGTGAATGATGCGCGCTCTGAGGCGGCCCGGCTGATCGCCAAGCACACCCCCGGGCAGCTGGACAAGATCTTCTTCACCAATGGCGGTGCCGATGCAGTGGAGCATGCGGTGCGCATGGCGCGGCTGCATACCGGCAAGCACAAGGTGCTCTCCGCGTACCGCTCCTACCACGGCGGCACCCACCTGGCGGTGAACCTCACCGGGGATCCGCGGCGCTTCGCCTCGGACCACGGAACCGATGGGGTGGTGCGCTTCTTCCCGGCCTACCCGTACCGCTCCTACTTCAATTCGAGCACCCCCGAAGAGGAAACGCAGCGGGCGCTCAAGCACCTGGAAGACACGATCCTGCTCGAAGGCCCCGGCACCCTTGCCGCGATCATCCTGGAGAGCATTCCGGGTACCGCCGGCATCTACCTGCCGCCCCCGGGGTATCTGCAGGGCGTGCGCGAACTGACTAAGAAGCACGGCATCGTGTACATCGCCGATGAGGTGATGGCCGGCTTCGGGCGCAGCGGGAAGTGGTTCGCGGTGGACCATGCCGGCGTGGTGCCGGACCTGCTGACCTTTGCCAAGGGCGTGAACTCCGGCTATGTGCCGCTGGGCGGGGTGGCGATCAGCCCGGAAATCTTCGAGACCTTCCGCGAGCGGGTCTACCCGGGCGGGTTGACCTATTCGGGCCACCCGCTGGCCTGCGCGGCGGCGGTAGCCACCATCACCGCGATGGAGGACGAGGCCATGGTGGAGAACGCCCAGCGCTTGGGCGAGGAAATCATCGGGCCGCGCCTGGCGCAGTTCGCGGCCGAGCACCCGAGCGTGGGCGAGGTGCGCGGAACCGGCGTGTTCTGGGCGATCGAGCTGGTGAAGAACCGGGAAACCCGCGAGCCGCTGGCCGCCTATGGAGGCAGCAGCCCGGAGATGAACCAGGTGGTTGCCGCCGCGAAGGCCGCAGGGCTGCTGCCCTTCGCGAACTTCAACCGGCTGCATGTGGTGCCGGCGATGAACATCGAGGATGAGGTGCTCATTCAGGCGCTGGATCGCCTCGAGCAGGCCTTGGCCGTCGCCGACACGTTCGTTCAATAGCCCCGATCTGGCAGGACAGCTCAGCTGTCCTGCCAGTTCTGCATTCAAAGGAGATCGAGATGACTACCGTGGCGACCAGTCCAGTGCTATGCGCCCATCCCCGGGCCTCGCTCGATGAGCAGGACCGCAAGCAGGCCAGCGTGGACCGCTCCGGCTATGTGCCCCCGACCTTTGCCGACGGGGTGATCTTCGCGCAGGACATCGATGATGTGGTGCTGGCGATGCAGTTGGCCCACAAGCATGGCGCCACGATCGTCCCGCGCGGGGCCGGCACCGGGCTGGCGGCAGGGGCCAGCGCCGAGGCCGGGCAGATCGTGCTCGACTTGTCCCGGATGGACAAGCTCCTGGAAATCGATCCGGTGGAAGCCACCGCGGTGGTGCAGCCCGGCGTGCTCAATGCGGCGGTGAACCAGGCCGCCGGCGAGCACGGGCTGTTCTACGCCCCGGATCCTGCCAGTACCGCGATCTGCTCGATCGGCGGCAATATTGCGACGAATGCCGGCGGCATGTGGTGCGCCAAGTACGGGGTGACCCGCGAGTCGGTGCTCAGCTTGCTGGTGGTGCTGCCCGACGGGCAGCTGCTGCGTACCGGGCGGCGGACCATCAAGGGCGTGGCCGGCTATGACATGAATGCGCTGATGATCGGTTCGGAAGGCACCTTGGGCATTGTGGTTGAAGCACTGCTGCGCCTGCGCCCGAAGCCCAAGCACACCTCCACCTTAGTCGCCTACTTCCCCGATGAGGATACCGCGGCAAAGGCCGCCTCGGCGGTGATCGCCGAACGGCTGGCCCCCTCGGTGCTGGAGCTGATGTGCGGCAAGACCCTGAAGGCAGTGGATGCGGCGCTCGGAACGGATCACGAAGCGCGCGGCGGCGCGTTGCTGCTCGCGCAGACCGACGGCTACGGCGCGCAGCTGGAAATGCAGGCCTTGCAGGATGCGATCGCCCCGCTGGCCGCGCACATCGAGATCGCCACGGACCAGGAGCAAGCACAGGCGCTGATCGAAGCCCGGCGCCAGGCGATCCCGAGCATGGAGCTGCTGGGCACGGCCTCGATCTGCGATATCGGCGTGCCGCGCAATCGCTTGGCCGAAGCCTTCGCCGGCCTGCAGCGCATCGAGGATGAACGCGGAGTATCGATCTTCACTATCGCCCATGCCGCCGATGGCAACCTGCATCCGATCATCGTGGTGCCTGAAGGCCAATCCATCACCAGCGGCGCACCGAAGGCCGCGCTGGGAGACATGTTCCACCTCGCCAAGTCCCTGGGCGGCACGCTCACCGGCGAGCACGGCATCGGTTTGCTCAAGCAGGATTGGCTGGCCCAAGAGCTGGGCGAAACCTCGCTTGCGCTGCAGCGACGGGTGCGCGCGGTGTTCGATCCACAGGGCATCTTGAACCCGGGCAAGGCGATTTAACCCTAGAAGTCATCCGCTGACATGGGTAGGGTAAATACATGGATGAGTATCTACCGGTGGACTTCAGCCTTCCTCTCGTGTCGCTGGCGGCTTCTGTGATCTTCTTGCTGATCGGGTTGCCCTTGATCATCCACGCCCTGATCCGACGCAAGGGCTTCACGCGCCTGCGTGACGGGGAGCAGACTTATGCGCGACGCGCATCCATCCGCACCGAGTTCATTTCTGCCGGTATTGCTGTGGTGGCAACGGCCATCTGCCTGGTCATGGGCATCACCGGCTACAACACCGCGATGAGCAACCTCGTGGCGAACGTCCAGAAGGAATATTCGCCGACCGAGTTGGAGATCAAGTACTGGAACGGGTCGTGGGCAACAGCAGATATCGCCTTTGCCGATGGCACCAGCTACGTGGATGCCCAGATCTCAATGCAGTCTGCCTACCGTCCACTAGTTGAACCGAAGATGACGCTGGATTAGCTGGCAGAGAACTGTCGCCATGATCCAACTCCAGTATGAAATACTGGCCACAGCATATTTTCACGCCGATATCCTGTGGAGGGAAAAGACAATGACCGGAAGTGGTGCGCCAGCAGGCGATCCGTTCCAGCCGCATCTTGAATGGGGTCTGAAAACCTCGTTCGTGAGCTATATTTCTTCCCTCGCCGACGGACGCATTGAAGCTGCCAACGGGGTATGGCAGGCAGGCAACGCGTTGGCGTTCCCCGTCTCCCCCGCTGCAGAGGTACCGGAAAACGAAATCTGGTTCAACGGGCGTGTGTCCTTCTCCGGGCACGGCGGCATGATGAAGCTGGATCTCTTTGAACCGCGCATCGTGAACCATGACGAGAACATCAGCCTCACGATCGACGAAGCCGGCGAACGCGTTGCCATTGCCGAGCTCACCGAAACCAGCGTTTCGAACGCTTTCGGCCTGGTCAAGACCCGCTTCTCGGCGGTGCTCACCGAGGCAGGTTCGAAACTGTTCAACGGCCAGTACCCTGCCGGCCAGCAGATGGAAGAAGTCGAGGTCGTGCTGCGCGGTTAGCAGCTCACCAGCAACAGGGCCCGGCACGAAAGTGCCGGGCCCTTGGCATACCTATCACCCGTGTTCAGTTGCCGGGGCTGGTTTTCTTCCTTTAACAAGGTAGGTTCGGATCATGTCTAGAACTTTCCTGTCGAAGATCAGAATCCTGACTGCGCTGAGCATTGCGATGATGGCTTTGTCTTTCGTCATGGCTCATTCGTGGTTATTGCAGATCCTCACGCTGGGTCTAGGCGCTTCGGCACTAATATCGGTCTTCGCCCGTATATGCCAAATAAGGCGCACAAGTGCCGACAACCAGTCACTTCTGCTTCCCTCGCTCGCCATCACCGCGGCAGGTGCATTCATCTTCCGGTTCTTTATCTTGTGGGCGACATCCAGGCCTGCAAGGTACGCCGACTACATGCCCGAGAACGGTGTACCGATCACGAATGGAATTGCATTGAACACACAATTCTTCCAGTTGCTATCCATGGGATTGATCGTGCTCTTGCCGATCGCGTTCTTCGTCCTGCTGATGGTATTTTTTCGTGGAAAGAACATCATAAGCCAAGTGAGTACCGCCAACTAGGGCGCGTACTGATATTCGGGGCTTCAGGATTCCCGGGAGAATTCTGAGGCACGCAATACCTGCTCTTCACTTAGTGCCTGGCCGGTGTACTTCTGAAACTGCGCCGCGGCCTGCAGGGCGATGACTTCTGCCCCGGTAATCACCTGCTTGCCAGCAGTTCGTGTTGCGCGGATCAATGGTGTTTCACTTGGGAAAGCCACCACGTCGAAGACGGTTCGTGCGGCTTCAATCTGCTGGGTGCTAAATGCGTGCTCCTCAGACTGGGCTCCGTCCATGCCCAGCGGCGTTACGTTCACAAGAATCTCGTGTCCTGGAGCCGGGTCAGCACTGGTAAATCGGTAACCGTATTTGTCAGCTAAGGCTTGGCCGGAAACTTCGTTACGTGCCAGCACCGTCAGGTCGTTGAATCCGGCTTCGCGGAAGGCGGCCACGACGGCCTTGGCCATTCCTCCGGAGCCTCGGACAAGCACGGAACTTTCAGGATCCAGCTGGTGGCGTTCGATGAGCGTCGCGATCGCCTCGAAGTCGGTATTTGAAGCAACCAGTCGCCCGTTGGTATTCACGATGGTGTTCACCGAGTCGATTGCCTTGGCCGAAGGCTCAATCTCATCGACCATGTTCATCACGTCTTCCTTGAACGGCATGGATACCGAACAGCCACGAATGCCCAAGGCCCGGACACCAGCGATGGCACCAGCGAGGTCTTCGGTCGAGAAGGCCTTGTAGATGAAGTTCAGCCCGAGTTCTTCATACAGGTAATTATGGAACCGGGTGCCGATATTAGATGGTCGACCAGATAACGAAATGCATAGGGTCATGTCCTTGTTCAAAATAGGCACGCGTTACTCTCCAAATACTGTCGTCGGTTCACTTCCCAATATACGTGGCGATACGCGGCCGATCCTTTCATGAACCGGCAATGGCGACTATCGTCTTGGCCTATGAGCAACGAACTTGATGACGGCCCGTTCTTCCACGGCACCAAAGCCGCGCTGCACCCCGGGGATCTGCTGTCCCCCGGTTTTCCCTCGAACTATCGTCCCGAAATCATCATGAACCACATCTACTTCACCGCACTTGCCGATGGCGCGGGGTTGGCCGCCGAAATTGCGGCCCTGGAGGGGACCGCCCATGTCTATGAAGTGGAACCGACCGGGGCGTATGAAAATGACCCGAATGTCACCGACAAGAAATTCCCGGGCAACCCCACGCGCTCCTACCGCAGTGCGCACCCCGTACGGGTGATCCGTGAAGTCCACGATTGGACCCGGCTGTCGCCCGAAGCCTTGCAAAGCTGGCGTGTACGCATCGCAAGGATCGCCGATGACCCCACTGCCGAGATCATCAACTAGCCTTCGCACGCAAATAGGCGGTGCCCGATGCCTGGATAGGCACCGGGCACCGCCGGGGAATGCTGGAGAACGCAGTCTCCGTCAGCCCTTGATGATCTGTGGCTGGGCCAGGGACTTCAAGCCGTCAATACCGAATTCCAGGCCGTAACCGGACTGCTTGGCGCCGCCAAATGGAATGCGCGGGTCGATGGTGCCGTGCGAGTTGATCCACACGGTGCCTGCCTGGATCTGCGCCGCGACTTCCAGTGCCTTCTCGCGGTTGCTGCTCCATACCGAGGCTCCGAGCCCGACTTCCAGGGCATTGGCGTGCTTGACCGCTTCGGCCGTGTCCTTGACCTTGATGATCGGCAGGGCCGGGCCGAATTGCTCCTCGACCACCAGCGGGTTGCCCGGGTCGATGTCGGCAATGAGCGTGGTCGGGTAGAAGTAGCCGGCCGCGTTTTCATCGGGGTTGGCACCGAGCAGCACCTTGGCACCGGAATCCACGGCATCCTTGACCAGGGAAGCGACGATGTCGTACTGGGCCTTGTTCTGCAGCGGGCCGAGCACGTTGTTCTCGTCGAGGCCGACACCCATGGGCATCTGCGCGGCGACGCCGGCCAGTGCATCGCACACCGCGTCGTAGATCGATTCGGGCACGTACAGGCGCTTGAGCGCGGCACAGGTCTGGCCGGTGTTGATGAAGGCACCCCAGAACAGGTCTTCGGCGATGGCCTGCGGATCGGCGTCTTCGAGCACGATGCCGGCGTCGTTGCCGCCCAATTCCATGGTCAGGCGCTTCACGGTATCGGCCGAGGAGCGGATGATGGCCTTGCCGGTGCGGGTGGAGCCGGTGAACATGATCTTGGCGATATCCGGATGGCCCGAGAGCCTCTCGCCGACCTCGCGTCCGCCAGCCACGATCTTCAGCACGTCTGCTGGCAGCACTTCGTTGAGCACGTGGACCAGGGCCAGGACCGAGAGCGGAGTGTATTCGCTGGGCTTCATCACCACGGTGTTGCCCATGCGCAAGCTCGGGGCCAGCTGCCAGATGGAGATCATCATGGGCCAGTTCCACGGGCCGATGGCGCCCACTACGCCCAGTGCGCGGAAGTGCTTGGCTGCATAGGTTTCGCCGTCGTCCACGACCACTTCCGGCTCGATTTCGTAAGCGGTGGCGGCGCGCAGCCAGGCGGCTGCTCCCCCGACCTCGAAGCGCGCATTCGGCCCGTTCAGCGGCTTGCCCTGCTCACGGGAGAGCAGCTCGGCGAGCGCTTCCGCATTGGCTTCGATATTGTCCGCGGCCGCATTAAGCACGCGCTTGCGCTCGTCGTGGCCCAAGGCATCCCAGGCCGGCTGGGCGGACTTTGCGGCGGCAACGGCCGCGTCGAGATCGGCGGCACTCTGCTCGGCAACACGGCCAACCAGTTCACCGGTTGCCGGGTCCAGGATTTCGGTGCCACCGGTTGCTGGCTGGATCGCATCCAGCAGTTCTTGGGCGTTTGCGTAAGCCATCTTTGAGCTCCTTGGTACTGAGTTGTTAGGTGACGGGAAGTTCTTCGGCCATCGGTGCACGCCGTTTGGACGAGCGGATGACCAGTGCCAGCACCCATGCGATGAGGCCAGGCAGGATCACGATGCCTTGCAGCACATAACCGAGCATTCCCGGTTCTGCCATGCCAAGCAAGATTTCGAAGTTGATGACGATTTGGGCGAAGACATAGACCAGGGCGATGCCCGAGACCAGCGGAGCGATCATCCGGGTTATCAGGGATTCTCCGCTGCGGTTCGCCTTGAAGTATCCGATGACGGCAAAAGAGGTCAGTGCCATGAGCAGCACCAGCCCGTAGGCCGCCGAGTTGGTCATCCAGGTGAACATCGTGAACACGACATACATCGGATCCTTGCCATGCGAGATCACCGCGAAGACGGCGATAACCGCCAGTCCGAGGGTGGACTGCGCCAGCGAGCCTGCAACGGGGGCGTGGGTGGTGCGCGAAGTCGCGGCAAGGAACTTCGGCAGCGCCCCGCCGCGGCCCATGGAGTAGAAGTAGCGGGCAATGACGTTGTGGAAGGCCAGCAGCGCGGCGAACAGGCTGGTGATGAACAGGATGTTGGCCAGATCGACGAACCAGGCTGGCGCGTTGGCGCCGAAGAACGCGAAAATCAGGTCGGGGCCGAATTGTGCCGAAGCGCCGATGACGTTCGAGGCGCCTTCGCCGACAGCTACGGCGAAGGCCGAAAACGCGTAGAAGCAGGCGATGATGACGACCGCGATCATCGTGGCACGCCGGGCGGTGCGTGCTGGATCCTTGACCTCTTCGTTGTAGATGGTTCCGGATTCGAAGCCCATGAAAGCGGCGATGGTGAAGGCCATGACGGCGCCCATGCCCGGTGCGATGGCGTCAGCCATGTTGAAGGATGCGGCCGGCTGCGGCGCTTCGGGAGCCAGCACGAAGGCCATGATGTTGTAGACGATGACCACGAGGAATTCTGCGGCCACGACGATGCCCAGGATCTTGACGGAGAAGTCGACCCGGTTCATGCCCAGGAAGCCGACAACTGCCCACGCGGCCAGGGCCATGGCCCACCATGGGATGGCGGTGCCGAAGGAGGCATTGGCAAAGGATGCCGCGGCGAATCCGAACATGCCGTAGATGCCGATCTGCATGAGGTTGTAGCTGACCAGGGCGACCATTGCCGCTCCCACGCCCAATGCCCGTCCCAGCCCCTGGGCAATGTAGGCGTAGAAGGCGCCGGCGTTCGGGATGTAGCGGCTCATCGCGGTGTAGCCGATGCTGAAAACCAGCAGGATGGCACCGACCATGAGGAAGGACAACGGCACGGATTCCATGCCGGTCACCGCGTAGTTGGTAGTCACGCCGCCAGCCACGGCGGTTAGCGGTGCGCTGGCGGCAATGATCATCACGACCAGAGCCGGCACCGTCAGTGTGCGTTGTTCGAGTCCCATTCGATCCCCCATTTGCCGAGTGCTTGGATATCAGCATCGCCCAAGTGCTCGGGCTTGTCCTTGGCATTGAGTGCAGGACCATTGGCTCCGCGTGCACAAGAGTGTCCTGCGCCTCAGCCGGCGCAGCGGTATTTGCCCGGGGTGGAACCGAATTCCTTGGAGAACATGCGGCTGAATCCGGCCGCATCGGCAATCCCGACCCGGGACCCGATGGCTTGGACGGGCAGTTCGGCCAGCAGCGGGTCGCGCAGCAGGCGCGCGGCTTCGTGCATCCGCAGATGGCGGATCAATGCGGCAACACTGAGCGGCTGGTTCTCGAAAAGCGCGTGCAGGCTGCGCACGGACATGAAGTGGGCGGCAGCGATGCGTGCAGGTCCCAGGTCGGGATCATCCAGGTGTGCGCCGATGTAGCTGGTGGCCAATTCGCGCTGCCGCTCCTTGGCATCGCCATGGCACTCGGCGCCAAGCGCCCCGCCCAGGGCAGTTGCCAGCAGGTCCACGGTATTGCGCGCCAGCTGGTAGCCGCCGAATTCATCCCATTGGGACAGATTGGCGCCAAGATGGCGCAGCAGCGGGGCGACGGTTCCCGATAGCGGGTGGGTTTGCCTCAGGGCGACGGCGGTGAGCTGGCCGACCTGTTGCTGGGACAGGCGGAAAAGACCATGGGGAACCAATGCGACGAGCACCGACGCCGGCTTTTCAAAGGCCAGGGTGTAGGGGCGCTGCGTGTCATAGATCGCCAGGTCCCCTGGGGCCAGCAGGGTCTCGCGACCGTCTTGGATCAGCAGCCCGTAGCCATCGAGCTGGTAGGAGACCTTGTAGAAATCCCCGTCGCCGCTGGAGGTGAGGTTCTCGGTTCGTTGCACTGCGTGGGGTTTGGCATGTATGCGCATCAAACCGATATCGCCGAGCATATTGGCACCCAGCGTGGCGGTGAAATGGCCGCTGGAAATCTGCTCGCTTTGCAGCCTGACGAAGGCGTCGGAAATGAGCCGCGACCACGCGGTGAACGAATCGACGTGCTGAAGTTGGTACATGCTTGCCTCCCCATTGAAGCCCATCAACTGTGTCGGGCATCACGAATGAGAGTACGCCGAGCGAGGCGAAAAGTCACTATTTTCTTCGCGCGGAGAATATCCGCCTAGCTCTGGGGGTGCAGGCGGCGCAAGGCATCCAGGCGGTATTGCAGCTGCGCTTCGAGCGACTCGGCGGTGTTGACAGCTTCATCGAGCACGCTGCTGGCCTGAGCGCCCATCAGGAAATTGATCATCGAGTCGCGGGCAACACGCGCCGCGGGATGCTCCGGACCCAGCAGCTGCCCAAGCCACTGGTCGATGAGCTCGCGCCACCGGTCCATGGTTTGCGCATTGACCGCAGCCAGCGCACGGTCGCCGAGGGCCAGATGCCAGAAGTGCACAGCAATGCGGGCTTCATTGCGCCGCAGCTCATCAAGCGGGAGCACTTCGCGCGAGAACGCCTCCAGCGCACCCAGCCCGGCTTGCCCCTGGCACATGCGGGCGATGCGCCGGTCAGTAGCCTCGGCCACGTAGCGGAACGTGGCAACCAGCAGCGAATCGCGCGTCGGGAAGTAGGGCTTGAAGGCGCCATTCGAATAGCCGGCTGCGGCCGCCAAGTCACGCAGATTCAGCTTCTCGATGCCTTCGCGGGCAATGAATCGCCAAGTGACTTCGACAATCTCCCGGCGACGCTGATCATGGTCCACGATTTTCGGCATGATTCAAGATTAGCGAAAAACAATTTATTTCAGGCAAGGGCTTGCGTCACATTGGCCCCGTCCGTATTCTCTACAACTAGAGAATAATAAATGCCGCAGATCACACTTCAGTGCCGAAGGAGCCACTCCCATGCCAATCACCACCACCACGGATTTCACCCTGCTCAGCGAAGCAGAGATTGCCACCGCCAAGGAATTGCTGGTCAGCCACCAGCTTTTCACCGAGAACACCCGCATCGCCTACATGGGCCTGGAAGATCCACGCGCTGACCGCCCCGGACGTTTTGTCCGCGTCATGCTCATGGACAAGCTGGCCAACTCACCCAAGGACGTCGTCCTGGACTTGGGCGCGCAGGCCGTGCACTCCCGAATCGACCTGGATCCGGCCAAGGTGGGGCAGATGCCCGTGCTGCTGGAGGAATTCGAAATGGTGGAGGCCATCCTGGTTGCCGATCCGCAGTGGGCGGCCGCTCTGGCCAAGCGCAATCTGACGCCAGAACAGGTGCGCGTTGCCCCGCTCTCCGCAGGTGTCTACGAGGACGAGTACCCGCAAGAAGCCGGGCGCCGCATCCTGCGCGGCCTGGCCTTCCGCCAGGATTTCGCCGAAGACTCCGCCTGGGCCCATCCCGTTGATGGACTGGTGGTTTACATTGACACCATCGCCGGAAAGATCGACCAGCTGCTGGACCTGGAAGTCATCCCTGTGCCCGAAACCCACGGCAACTACACGGATCCGGAACTCACTGGCCCGGTGCGCACCACCCAGAAGCCCATCGAGATCACCCAGCCTGAGGGCGCCAGCTTCACGGTCAGCGCAGGCAACCACGTCGAGTGGGAGAAATGGTCGCTGGATATCGGTTTCGACATGCGCGAAGGGCTGGTGCTCTACAACATCGCCTTCAACGATCGGGGCACCGAACGCCGCATCCTGGATCGTGCGTCCATCGCGGAAATGGTAGTCCCCTACGGGGACCCTTCCCCGGTGCGCAGCTGGCAGAACTACTTCGACACCGGCGAGTACCTGATCGGGCGCCTGGCCAACTCGCTGGAGCTGGGCTGCGACTGCCTGGGCGAAATCCACTACATCTCCCCTGTGGTCACCGACGCCGATGGCAATGCGCAGAAGATCACCAACGGCATCTGCATGCACGAGGAAGACGCCTCGATCCTCTCCAAGCACGCCGATGACTGGTCAGGCGTGAAGTACACGCGCCGCAACCGCCGCCTGGTGATCAGCTTCTTCACTACCGTGGGCAACTACGACTACGGCTTCTACTGGTACCTGTACCTGGACGGCACCATCGAATTCGAGGCCAAGGCCACCGGCATCGTGTTCACCTCGGCCATGCTCGACGAGCGCTACTCCTCGGAAATGGCGCCTGGCCTAGGCGCGCCCTTCCACCAGCACATCTTCGGCGCCCGGCTGGACTTCGCCCTGGACGGCGGACCCAGCCGCGTCATCGAAGAAGAAGCCGTGCGCCTGCCCATCAGCAAGGAGAACCCCCGGGGCAACGCCTTCACCCGCAGCCACACGGTGCTGGCTACCGAGAAGCAGGCAGTACGCGATAGCAATCCGACCGCCGGCCGCACTTGGGTGGTGACCAACCCGGATTCGAAGAACTACCTCGGCAAGCCGGTGGGCTACAAGCTGATGTCCCAGGGACTGCCGACCCTGCTGGCCGCCGAAGGATCCTCCATCCATCGTCGCGCAGAATTCGCCTCCAAGGCCCTGTGGGTGACCAAGCGGGAGGACGGCCACCGCTATCCAACCGGTGACTTCGTGAACCAGAACCCGGGCGTTGACGGCATTGGCTCGTGGATCGAGGACGACAAGAACATCGACGGCGAGCAGATCAGCCTGTGGCACACCTTCGCGTTGACCCACTTCCCGCGGACCGAGGACTGGCCGATGATGCCTGTGGACACCGTTGGCTTCACCATCCGTCCCGAGGGCTTCTTCGACCGCTCCCCTGTCCTTGATGTTCCAGCCCCGGTCCAGCACGGCTGCTGCGCCACCAAGGAATCAGACGGTTGCTGTGGCAGCGGCGACTAGCCACGCGGCCAGGGTGCCGGCCGGACACATTGCCCTGGGAGCCGCTTCGCTGGGCCTGGCCGCAACCCACCTGCTGGTTCTGGCACTGATGCCGCACTCCTTGTGGTGGAACCTGGCATTGCTTGCCATGACCTTGTGGTGCATCAAATGCTCCTGGTGCGTGCTGCGCGGCGGTTCTCCCCTGCGCCTGCTGGTGATGAGCGCGCTCATGGGCACCTCCCATGTGGCGATGGTGATCGGCATGCCGTGGTTTGGCGGCCATCACGCGTCCCACGCTGCGCACGGCGCCCAGCATGCACCGGTGATGCTGGGAGTTGCGGCCGCCGAATTCCTCCTGATGTTCGGCGCGGCTTGGCTCAGCCGCCATTTCCCGGGACGGGCGCATCAATTCACTAGCGGCAAACCGGTCGCGGTTCCCGCATGACCAGGCCCGGTCTTCGAAGCAGTGCTTTGCTGTTTCGAAGGCCGGGTTTCGGCTTGGCTTCGGGACCTTGACAACCCCGAGCGGCGCAGGCTTAGATGAGTAATGAATCACATTCAATTTGTATTCATCTTTCCGAGAAGAGGGATAGCCTTGGCCGCCGATTGGCACTCAACTGGCATCCCCGGTGCCCAGCAGACGGCAAAGCCGCACGGACCACTGGTCGTTCCCCTGCCTCGATAGCGCCTGCCGAACCCGCTACCTTCGAGGAAAGAACCAATGAACAGCACCAATGACCTGACTTTTGACAGGCATGAAGCCGAAGCCTCGCCCACCCTGATCTCCCGAGCATTGGCCGGCGCCAAGCGCACCAGCTACTGGCTGGATCATGAGCACCGCCCCGCACCCCACCCGGCGCTGCATGGCTCGCTCACCACCGACTTGCTGATTATCGGCGGCGGCTACACCGGATTGTGGACCGCGCTCCAAGCCAAGGAGCAGAACCCCGGCCGAAGGGTCGTACTGATCGAGGGCCAGCGCTTGGGCTGGGCTGCTTCCGGGCGCAATGGCGGCTTCTGCGAAGCCTCCCTGGTCCATGGCGAGGCCAACGGAGAAAACCATCTGCCCAAGGAAAATGCGCTGCTTGCGGAGCTCGGCAGGAAGAACCTCGACGAGTTCGAAGCGACGGTGCGCCGCTATGCAATGGACGTGGACTTCGTCCGCGAGGGCGCGCTCAGCGTGGCCACCGAACAGCATCAGATTGCGTGGGTGGCCGAGGAAGCTGAGGCACCGGGTGTCGACTACCTCGATGCCGGCGCGGTAAGGCAACTGGTCAATTCGCCAGACTTCTTGGCCGGCGCCCGTGACCATGACTCAACCGCGCTGGTCCACCCCGCCAAGCTGGTCTGGGAACTTGCCCGCGTCTGCAGCGAGCTAGGCGTCGAGTTCTACGAGCATACCCACGCCGTGGAGATGAACAATGCCGGCACGCAGGTCCAGGTGCTGACCGCCGACGGGCAGATCACCGCCAAGCATGTGGCCCTGGCAACCAATGTTTTCCCGTCTCTGCTCAAGCGCCACCGCTCCCGAATTGTGCCGGTATACGACTACGCGCTGATGACTGAGCCGCTCACTGCGCAGCAGCGCGCGGCCATCGGCTGGGAGAACATGGTGGGCTTGGCCGACCTGAACAACCGGTTCCACTATGCCCGCCCAACCATCGACGCCGAAGGGAACTTCCGCATTCTCTACGGCGGCTACGACGCGGTCTACCACTTCGGGGGCAAGGTCCGCTCCAGCTACGACACCAACCAGCAGACCTTCGAGAAGCTCGCCGCGCATTTCTTCGGCAGCTTCCCGGACCTCTCACAGGTGAAGTTCTCTCATGCGTGGGGTGGCGCCATTGATACCTGCTCCCGCTTCTTCTCCTTCTTCGATCTGGCCTACGGCGGCAAGGTCGCCTACTGTGCAGGCTTCACCGGCCTCGGTGTCGGCGCTACCCGTTTCGGTGCAAGGGTCATGCTGGATCTGCTCTCGGGCCAGAAGACCGAGCTGACCGAATTGGAACTGGTGCGTACCAAGCCGATCCCATTCCCGCCGGAACCTGCCGCATGGGTGGGCGTGAACCTGATGACAAGCCAGCTGGTCAAGGCCGATCGCAATCGAGGCGAGCGCTCGGCCTTCTTGAAGCTGATGGATAAGATCGGAATGGGGTTCGATTCCTGATGCCTGGAAGAATACTTCAAGCCGGCATCGTCCAAGCCGATGCCCTTGAGGTCAAGCATGTTGCCATCGGCGACGAGCAGGTGGTCGCCGGTCAGGCATCCGCAACCGCAGGCTACCGCGAGCTGGGCACCCTCGGGGATGCAGAAATCGGCGTCTGGGAGATGTCCCGCGGCGCCATGCAGGATATTGAAGCGGACGAGTACTTCGTGGTGCTTGCCGGGTGCGCGACGGTGCAGATTCTGGAAACCGAAGGTTTCGGTGCCCAAGAACTGGTGCTGGTTCCAGGCAGCGTTGTCCGGCTCCATGCGGGCATGAGAACCCGTTGGATCGTCACCGAAACCCTGCGCAAGATCTATTTCACCCTCTGAATCCCCCTAGGAGAATTCACATGGCCTACTACGATAGTTCCCTTGGACACCAGTTCATCAATGGCCAGCAGGTCCGCGGGCACGGCCCGGTGCTGGAGCGCGCGAATCCAGCCACCGGAAAGAAGCTGCTGGACGTGGATACCGCGACCGGCGAGCAGGTTGACCAGGCGGTGCAGGCGGCCGCCGGCGCCTTCAAGACCTGGTCCCGGCTGACCCCGGGCGAACGGGCCGACCACCTGCTGGCATTCGCTCGCGAACTGGAAAAGCATGCCGATGAAATCGCCGCCCTGGAAACCGCTCAGACCGGCAAGAGCATCCGCATGTCGACCCAATTCGATGTGCCCGGTTCCATCGACAACGTGAATTTCTTTGCTGGCGCTGCACGCAATTTGCAGGGATTGGCCGCCGGGGACTACGCGGGCAACACCACCTCGATGGTTCGCCGTGAAGCTATCGGCGTGATCGGTTCGATCAGCCCGTGGAACTACCCGCTGCAGATGGCTGCGTGGAAGGTCCTGCCAGCGATTGCCGCCGGCAATACGATTGTGCTCAAGCCCAGCGAGCTGACCCCGGGCACCTCGGTGCTCTTTGCCCGGGCCGCCAAGGATGCCGGGTTGCCGGACGGCGTGATCAACATTGTCGTTGGCGACGGGCCCAGCGTTGGCTCGCCCTTGGTGCGCCACAAGCTGGTGAAGATGACTTCGTTCACCGGCTCTACCGCCGTGGGCCTGAAGATCATGTCCATGGCGGCCGAGACCGGTACCCGGGTTCATCTTGAACTCGGCGGCAAGGCGCCGATGGTGGTCTTCGATGATGCCGATATCGAAGCTGCCGCACATGGTGCGGTGGCCGGCTCGACGATCAATTCCGGACAGGATTGCACCGCCGCCACGCGCGCGTACGTGCATTCCTCGGTCTTCGAGAAGTTCACCAGCAAGGTGGCCGAACTGATGGAGGCCATGGTGGTGGGAGATCCGACCGATCCCGATACCGACATGGGTTCGATGATCAGCGAAGCCCACCTGCAGAAGGTTTCCTCGATGGTTGAGCGTGCCAAGGATGCCGGAGCAACGGTGCTTGCCGGTGGCAAGCAGCTTCCGGGCGATGGCTGGTTCTACCGTCCTACCCTGGTGGTGGGAGCTGCGCAGGATTCAGAGATCGTGCAGCAGGAAGTCTTCGGCCCGGTCCTGGTGGCGTTGGCGTTCGATACCGATGACGAAGCCATCGAATTGGCCAACGACACCCCGTATGGCCTGGCGGCGAGCGCATGGACCAAGAACGTTGACCGCGCGATGCGTGCCAGCGCCGAAATCCAGGCCGGTTGCGTGTGGATCAACGAGCATATCCTGATCGTTTCCGATATGCCGCATGGAGGCTACAAGGCTTCGGGGATGGGCAAGGACATGAGCCAGTATTCCTTCGATGAGTACACCAATGTCAAGCATGTGATGATCTCCCATGATCCCGCGGCCCATCGCGAATGGCAGGATACGGTCTTCAAGCAGCGCTAGGCCCAGAAGGCTAGAGGCTCGAAAGCAGCTGGCTCAGCTTCTTCGTAGCCACCCCGGGTTCTGTGGTGGCAAAGAAGTACTGTGCCAGCTGTTTTTGCGCCCCGGCAACCGAGGATGCGGCAAGATCCGCAACCCGCTGCGCCAGTCCGTTGGCGTTGCCCAGCCGCTGGTCCAATGGCAACCCTGAATGGAGCTTGCTTTGGGGGTCTCCGGCCAGCAGCAGCGGGATGTTGAGCGCTACCGCGTCATAGGCCATCGCCGAGGTGTCGCAGATGGCCACATCCGCCCACACCAAGGACTGCGCCGCGTCGCTGAGCGCATCCACGGTGGCAGCGTAGTTGCTTTTCAGGCTTACCACGGCCTTTTTTGCCTCTGCGGACACATCACCGGTCTTCGGATGAGGACGGAAACGTACTTCGAAACGCTCATCGTTGCTCAGCTGGGCTAGAATTCTCTCGCCCAAAGTAGCCACCGAGGAGTACGCCATGGCTTGCGAGTCGCCCTCCCAAGTCGGTGCGTAGAGAACCCGGATCTTCTCCGAAGGGCCGGGCAATTCCAGTTCATCGAGCTGCGGGCGTCCGATCTGCACCAGATGCGATGGGTCGAAACGGGAGATGTTCTCGGTGATGCGCTCTACCGCGGCAGCACCAGCCACGCAGGCGAAATCGTAGGCTTTGAGCTGGTTGGAGACCATGGAGGCCTTTTCGCTCTCACCGTGGTTCAAGTGAATATGCGCCGGTCCGTTGAAGCGCAGCATCGTGAAGTTCCGCTGGGCGTTGTTCACGTAGTTGATGGATTTGGTATTCCACTCGCTCAGCTTATTCTCGATCTGCTCCATGGAACGCGAGAACAATATCGGCAGGTTCGACTCTGCCAGCGCGTGTCGTGCACTTAGTGCGTCCATGAGCACCACGCCGACGTTGAGACCCTGGGCAGCCAGTCGCTCGAAGGTACCCAGCCAGACTCCGAGCTGGTAGAACTGCCCGGGCCCCTCGGCGAAGAAAAGCACATGGTCGGCTTGCTCGATTCCCCGGTCCGAGTGAGCGATCTCCGCTCGAACAGACCGCTCCGCAATGAGGGAGCGTGCTTTACCTGTCGCTTGCGTTATCTGGGAAGAGAACAATGCCATGCATTTAGTTTACGTAGGTTTAGCCGTTGATTGCGGAAGCCAAGTCGGAAATGTTGGATTCCATCCATTCGAGGTAGCTGGAATCATCCTGAATGGTTTCTGCAAAGTCGACTACAGGTACCTGTCCCCGCTCAGCGTTCTTCTTCAGCGCCTTGGTTTCGCTGCCTTCGGTCTGCACGTTGTAGGCAAGCATGTCAGCGTCGCCAGCAACGAGCTTGCCTTCAGCCTTCTTCATGGTCATCGGCGCAATGCCCTCGCCCTCTTCGATGGCTTCGCTCAGCCCTTCAGGAGTGGTGTTCTCCATGCCGGCTGCTTCCAGCAAGTGGAATGGAACCGGCTCGGTCATCATGAAGCTCTTGCCATCCAGCTTGGCGGTTTCGAGCTGGGCTTCGAGTTTCCCGATCCCTTCGTTGAAGGCTGCTGCGTTCTGCTTGTACTGATCCGCGTTGGCGGTATCGGCCTTGGCGAAGGACTCGGCCAGTGCATCAGCAAGTTCACCCATGGAATCCAGGTCGTACCAGATGTGCTCGTTGTAGCCCGCGTGGTCGTGGCCCTCATGGCCGCCCTCTTCAGCGTGCTGCGCATGCTCCTCGGCGCTTTCGCCCTCATGGCCGCCCTCATCAGCGTGCTGCGCATGCTCCTCAGCGCTTTCGCCCTCATGGCCGCCCTCATCAGCGTGCTGCGCATGCTCCTCAGCGCTTTCGCCCTCATGGCCGCCCTCATCAGCGTGCTGCGCATGCTCCTCAGCGCTTTCGCCCTCATGGCCGCCCTCATCAGCGTGCTGCGCATGCTCCTCAGCGCTTTCGCCCTCATGCCCGGCCTCTTCGGATTCCGCAGCTACCGGCGAGGAGTCCACAGCGTGCATGAGCGTGATCTCTCCAGACTTGCCTTCCGGTAGCGAAGAAACGAGAGAGTCCATGAATTGGTCATATCCGCCACCATTGGCAAGGACCAGGTCCGCGCTGGATATCGCAAGCTTGTCGCGTGCGGTTGGCTCATAGGAGTGCGGATCCTGTGCGGCCGAAGTGATGATCTCGCTGACCTCCACGCTATCTCCACCAATGGCACGGGCGATCTGTCCGTAGACGTTCGTCGTGGCCACTACGCTGATCCCTGCAGATTCCGCGTCCTTCGATTCGCTTCCCGTGGCGCTACCGCATCCGGCAAGGATCAGTCCGGCAGCGGGCAGGGCGACGGCAGCTGCGAGCAGCGAGCGGTAGTTCTTCATGGTGGTCTCCATCTAAATCGGATCGCTATTGAGAACTATTCTACATTACATATGAGAATGGTTCGCACCTAGGAGTCGGAGGTTACACTCTGCAAAGCCCGCTTGCCGTGGGCACCACCGGTGCCGGTAGCTTTCACCACCATCACTGCAATGGCGGTGGTTACCGGGATCGCCAATACCAATCCGATGGAACCAATCAGGATTCGGATGACCTCTTCAGCCATGGCGCCGGAGCCGAGGGTGACCCCGAAACTCTGGTTGCTCAGCGCCGCAATGGCCAGCACCGGCAGGGCCGCACCGGCGTAGGCGAAGGCGATGGTGTATACGGTCGAAGCGATATGGTCCCGGCCGATGCGCATGCCGCGGAAGAACAGTTCCCTGGCCGAGGCCTTGGGCGTGCTCTCTGCCAGTTCCCAGACGGTTGCCGACTGGGTAATTGTCACGTCATTGAGCACACCCATGCCGCCAACCAGCACGCCGCAGATCAGCAAGCCGGGCAGGGAAATTTGCGGGGCCACCGTCGATAGGGTGATTGCCGATTCATCGTTGGCTCCAGTCAAAGCGGCCGCATCGGTCAACCAAAGCACCATCGCCGCGGTCACCGCCAGGCCAAAGAGCGTTCCCAGCAGCGCTGTGGATGTTTTCGCGTTCAGACCATGGGCGAAATACAACGCGACAAACATGATGGCGGTAGAACCGGTGAGTCCCACCAGGACCGGATTGCCGCCTTCAAGCAAGGCCGGAACCATGAAGATGATCATGAAGGCGATGCCACCGACCAAGCCGATCATCGCCCGCGTGCCGCGCCATCCGGCGACCAGCACCACGACCACGCCATAGGCGATGGCCAGCAGTGCCATGGGCAAAGTGCGCACGAAGTCAACGAATACGTACGGGCTGCCGCTGGTGGTGTCCACCGCGGAGAGATCAAGGTATCGAATGCTGTCGCCCGCGCGCGCATCACGTGATTGCAGCATTTCCGGTGGGATTTCCAATTGGATCTCCGCGCCTCCGGATTCGGGCATCACGTAGGTGACTTGGCATTCGAGAACCTTGCCACCAACTTCTTCCAACCCTTGGGAAGACGGGCAGTCCTGGACTGTGCTGCGCGTGACAGTGCCCACTTCCATCGTTGCGCCACCGGTAGTGTCCATGGCTCCATTCAGGGCAAACTTGTCGTAGTTGCCTTGCGGCCACAACAAGATGACCATGACCAGGGCCAGGGCGCCGATAGGCGCAAGCAGCGCCCATAAGATGATCGAGGCACGCCGCCGGCGCCGGGGATCCTGCAAAATCGGTTCGTCATGGTGATGATGGCCCACGTGGTGCTGCTCCAAATCAAAGAAGGCGAATCGTTCTTTCCCAGTGTAAGAGCTAGCCCATTGGAGTTTGCCTTGGATGCCGACCGCGTTGCGAAGAGCTGGTCCTGGATATTCAAAAGGATGACCCGATAAATCCTCCGTAAGGTTCATACCTTCAAACACTGCGGAACGGGAGAATTGAGCCATGAGCTTGCCAATGAACCAGCCACCCTTGCCGCAAGGCGCCGAGGTTGAGATGAACTATTCGTTCCATCGCCTAATGAGACGCAGTGAGAACTACCGCTGGTGGAGGCCGCTGGCGTTCACCGGCATCGGCATTGGCTTCTACGGCGCGGCATTGCTCATCGCCATACTGGCGATGTTCATTGCACTGATCATGAACCCGCTGACGTGGGCTGCGGAGAATCCAGATGAGGCTCCCGATCAGTTCCTCATGGATCCAACCCTGAACATGGCCACGGCGACGGACTTCTCGATGACCATGGTCTCCCTGATCATCATGATCCCGGCGGTCTACCTCGCCTACTTGCTCATCGGACCCAAGCCTGTCGGCTTGCTGATATCGGTCGCCGGCAAATTGCGCTGGCGCTGGTTCGGCCTGGTGTTGGGTGCCAGCGCCATCTTGTTCGCAGTGTATTTCGGGCTGAGTTTCGGGTTGGGCGCCTTGGGCATTGGCGAGTCCGAACCCGTGCCGGCGAGCAGCCTGCCGGCCGATCCGCTGTTCTATGCCCTGCTGGTGATCCTCTTGACGCCCTTCCAGTGCGCAGCTGAAGAGCTTGTTTTCCGTGGCGCGTTCATGCAGGTCATCGGCAGCTGGCTGAAGCATCCACTGTTCGCCATCCTGCTTCCAGTTCCCTTCTTCACCATCGGCCATCTCTACGATGTCTGGGGGCTTCTCGATGTGGCGGCGTTCGCTATCGCGGCAGGCTATCTGACCTGGCGCACCGGTGGGCTTGAAGCAGCGATGGCGATGCACATCATCAACAACACCTTCTTGTTCCTGCTCGGTGCAATGGGCGTAGTTGATCTGAACGCCACGGAATCCAACCCGGTCTCGCTGGTCTTCTCGGTGTGCTTCATGGCCCTATTGACCTTCGTGCTGGTGAAGCTGGCAGACAGGCAAGGCATTGCGCGTACGGCAGGCCCGATTCCAGCAGCAGAGCGCCGTCCGATGCTGCAGCCTTGGCAGATGAACCAGCCACCGGTTCACCCTAGCCAGGCCTACTGGGCTCCTCCGGCCTACCAGCCTGGACAGCAGCAGAACTCCGATCACGGTTCAGATGTTTCCCCACCGGCTCCCCCGGCAGCCGGCCCGTCAGATCGCTAGGCACCAGATAGCTGGAACGCAAAAAACGATCCGCGCAGGATTTCCTGTGCGGATCGTTTCTTTTAATGAACTGTTCAGGATTTGGCCCAGCGCAGCAAGGCTGCGATTCCTGCACCGCCAGGAATCACCGAATCCGGTACATAGCGAATGCTGGCATCGGTCAGCGCAGTGGCCCGCAGGAGCACTTCTGGCGCCGGCCATTCCCCGACGACCAACTCTGCATGGTCATCTCCGTCCTGATGGGCAATCCATGGTTCGGCGCTCAAGGCGCGAAGGGTATGCTCGCTTTGGTACTGTCCAACCAGCACCATTTCGGCTTGCGCCGATTGGAGCGCAGTGACAACTTCATCGAGACCGACAGCAAGCTGCGCTTTGCCGTTGCCGGACTGCGCAGCGATCTTCGATTCCAATTCAGCCAGGGACTTGGCTTTCACTTCCTCTACAAGCTTGGTGATTTGGGCATCGACTTGCTTGGTGTCCGCACCCCCGGTGCGCGTATGCGAGTCGATGACTTCTACATAGTCCTTGAGCGCCACGGGTACTGCCCCGAGCACTAGTTCACGAGCCTTGATGTCGCCCGAAAGAATGATCAGGCGGACGTAGTTCTCGTTGGACATTTCACTGATCAGCTCGGCAACTTCGTCAGCGTTTCGACGAGCCATCTCATCGGCGGCGGCCTGCGCCTTGGGCTGGTCGTATTCCCCGGGCACCTTGCGTGCATGGTGGATTTCCTCGGGCAACCCGACGATGCCACGGCTGCCCAGGCGTTCAGGTGACGCCGTATTGTAGAGGTGCACCTCGCCTCCGTCCTTGCTGACTTCAGCTACGAGGTAGGAGAACGATCCGCCACGGGCGCGGGCCAGCGCCGTGAAGTTCGGGAACGGACCCACATCAACCGATGAAGTTTGGACCTTGAGGCCTGGGATGACTTCGTTCAGGACGATTTCGCCGTCATGAACAGCTACGAACCGTGCTACTGGTGCTCGCAGTCCCTGGGCTGGCTCCAGTGCGCCGATCAGTGCTTGGACATCGCTGGGCTGCGCCTGCTGGCTCTTGAGCAGCTTGGCTACCTCGTCCGGAAGCCGGTCTGCTGCTTCCTGGGCGGCAGTGGTTCCCAACGATGCATCCACGAGAGCTGTGCTCCACGAGCCGTTTCTCCGATAGAGCGAAGCGTCGATTCCATTAGAATCCGCGCGTAGTGCCATGCTGACTCCCTTCCGCACGCGACCCTTGGCCGCGGTGCGACTAGATCCGTGGCACTAACCTAACATCACTATTCAGTGGCTGGAAGAGGTAACCAGAAACTATGTCGTTGTTTGGATGAAATCAGCATGGCAACTTGCGTTTACCAGCGGCCGCGCCAGTATTGGGCGGGGAATGCCATCGGTGCACCCAATTCCTGCGCCGAACGGTTAGCCCACTGCGGATCGCCCAGGGCAGCGCGCCCAACGCAGACGCCGTCCGCTTGCCCGGTCACGACGATCTGCTCTGCCTGCATCGGCTCGGTGATGACGCCGACCGCGGTAACGAAGGCATCCTGGGGCAGCGCTTCCTTCACTGCCTGAGCCAACGGCACTTGGTAGCCCGGACCAGACGGTCCGTTGAACTTGCCAATTCCTGCACTGGAGAGGTCGAAGTGGCGCACACCGTAGCCGTAGAGTTCCTTGGCGATCCGAACGGTGTCAGCAATGCTCCATCCATCGTCCACCCAGTCTTCTCCGGAGAAGCGAATGCCCAGGGCCTTGTTTTCCGGCCACACGGCAGCCACAGCCTCGATGACTTCACGCAGGTATCGAGTGCGATTCTCGAAGCTGCCACCGTATTCGTCGGTGCGCTTATTGGTCAGCGGCGACAGGAATTGGTGCACCAGGTAGCCGTGCGCGGCATGGATCTGGATCAGGTCGAATCCGGCCGCGTCGGCACGCTTAGCCGCATCAGCCCAGTCCTGCACCGATGCCTGGATCTGTTCCACGCTCATCGCGGTAGCTGGCTTCAGCCCGTAGAGCTCGCTGGGCGAGGAAGTGAAGGTCTCCCAGCCGCCATCTTCCGCGCTGATGCTGCCGGATTTTCCAGCTTCTTCAAGATCCTTGAGCCAGCCATAGGTCGATGCCTTGGCTCCGGCGTGCGCCAGCTGCACGCCGGCGGCTGCCCCATGGGCGCGGATGTATTGGGCAATCGGTTTCCAGGCTTCGGCCTGCTCGTCATTCCACAGGCCGGTATCGCGATCCGAGATCCTGCCTTCAGCTGCCACCGCAGTTGCTTCGGCGATCACCAAGGAGTATCCGCCATGGGCCATGGAACCCAGGTGAGCCAAGTGCCAGGTCGTTGGAACGCCGTCGCGTTTTTCCACGGAATACTGGCACATCGGCGGAAGCACGACGCGGTTGCGAAGCTTCAGGCCTGCTCCGCTTCTGGCCGGGACGGTAAATTCAGTAAAGAGCTTGCTATGAGGCATACCTGTTACGACGCTGGGGTGCGCGAATTTATTCCGCGCACCCCAGTGCAGCTGCAGGCTATCCAAGAATCAGCACGGCCACCGACAGGTAGACGATCAGCCCGGCGGCATCCACGAAGGTTGAAATGAAGGGGTTGGAAAATACCGCAGGATCAACCTTGAAGAATTTACCGATGATCGGCATCACCCCGCCGACAGCGGCAGCAATGCTGCACAGTGCCACCAGGCTGATGCCTATCACCAATCCGATGCGCAGTTCGAAAATGCTCCCGGCCACCACCAGCGCTATGGCGCCCAGGCACAGTCCCAGGACCGCTCCGATTCGCACCTCGCGCATCAGCACCCGCCAGAAGTCGCTTCCCCGCACATCACCCATGGCCAGCGCACGGGTGACAGTGGTCGCCGCCTGGTTGCCGGTGTTCCCGCCAATGCCCACGATCAAGGGGATGAACAAGCTAAGCACCACCATCGACTCCAGTGTCTGCTCGAAACTGGACAGCACCTTGACCGTCAAGGTGGCGCCGATAGCCAGGACCAGCAGCCAGATGACGCGCGCCTTCACCAGGTGGCGCAATGGCGTCCCCAGGTAAGGGCGGAAGAGCGGATCCGTTCCGGAGCCGTACGCGGAGCGGCGCTCTTCGGCATCCTCTAGGATCGCGATCGCCATGGGCAAGGTCAGCACTCCCAGCAGGCGATCTTCCCGATCAAGCACCGGGAGCATCCCTGCCTTCCGATCCACCACCACCCGTGCCGCGCTCGTCTCCGGCTCGCAGGCCTGGACGACCGGGCTCTGGGTGCACAGTTCTCCGATCGTTGTCCCGGCCGGCTCGGTGAGCAACTCGCTGAGCTTGATGGTGCCAAGCAGCCGGCGTTCATCATCGATCACCAGGATGTGCTGCGCGTTCTCGCAGTTCCCGAGGCGTGCGCTGATGCGTTCCAGGGTTTCGGCCACAGACAGCTGCGGGTGGGTCGAGATGAAATCCGGGGACATCGCCCTGCCGGCGCTTGATTCCGGATAGCCCAGCAGGATTCCGGTTTCCTGGCGCGTGGCCGTCGGCAGCCCTGCCAGCAGTTTCGTGGCCACCATCGCTGGCAGTTCATCGAGCAGCGCTACCCGTCCCGCGGCGGGGAGTTGGGCGAAGGCATCGATGACGGTCTGCGACTGCAGCGCCCGCACCAGGTCGGCTTGCACCGGGGCGTCGAGTTCCTGGAAGACCAGTACCGCGGTCTGCTTGTCAAGCAGCCGGTAGGCCAGGGCAGCCTCCGTGGCATCCAGTGCTTCGAGGTGCTCAATGGTCTGGGCGATGTGCAGACCGCCCAGCAGCCCTGCCGCGAGCTGGAATTCTGCGTGATTGAGATGGGAGCGCAAGGCTCGCGAAATAGTAGAGAAGTCTACCTTTTCTGGAGAAAACATGATTTTGGTCCAAATGGTTCATTTGGCGCGTGAATACAAGCCTGCCAGCAACTTCTCACCGCTTGACCACCCCATGAATACAGGGAGATAAATCAGTCAGTATTTGCGTGCAGGACCAGGCGCCGGTGACATGTACAAGAGTCACGAACTCGTTGGGATCCCATGGCGGGATGCTGCCAGATTCGGCTGATTCGGCTACGAGCGTCCGGGTGAGTTCGTGTGCATAGATCGACTAGAACTGTCTTCCACGACACTCACCTCCTCGAAACTGGTTTGCGCTAGCGCGCATCAGGCCTAGTCCCAGTTCTATCAGCTATGGCTGGGAATTGCCGGACTTGGGGGCCAAGATCACATTTAAACAGTTCGGGAGGTCTGCAGTGCAGGCCTCCCGAACTGGGTCATGCGTTACTGGGAAATCAGCATTCCACCACGTTGACGGCCAGGCCGCCCATCGCAGTTTCCTTGTACTTGTCGCTCATGTCCTTGCCGGTTTCGCGCATGGTGATAATGACTTCATCCAAGGTGACGTGGTGTTCGCCGTCGCCCATCAGCGCCATCTTCGCCGCGTTCACTGCCTTGGAAGCAGCGATGGCGTTGCGTTCGATGCAAGGGATCTGGACCAGTCCGCCGATCGGGTCGCAGGTCAGGCCAAGGTTGTGTTCCATGGCGATTTCCGCTGCGTTCTCTACCTGCGCTGGGGTGCCGCCAAGAATTTCGGCCAGGCCGCCAGCAGCCATCGATGATGCCGAACCGACTTCGCCCTGGCAGCCGACTTCGGCGCCGGAGATCGATGCCTGCTCCTTGTACAGCACGCCGACGGCACCAGCGGTGAGCAGGAAGCGTACGACAGCGTCGTGCTTTTCCTCCTCATTCCAGTACTTTGCGCCCGGTGCGTAGTGGGTGGCGTAGAACAGCACGGCTGGGATGATGCCCGCTGCGCCGTTGGTCGGAGCGGTGACCACGCGTCCGCCGGAGGCGTTCTCCTCATTGACGGCCAGCGCAACGAGGTTGATCCATTCCTGCCAGTAGACCGGATCCCGGTCCTTGTCTTCCTTGCGCAGGCGTTCATGCCATTCCGGCGCACGGCGGCGAACTTTCAAGCCGCCGGGCAGCACGCCGGTGCGTTCCAGCGCGGAATCCTTGCAGTCTTCCATCACTTCGTAGATGTGGACCAGGCCGTTGCGGATCTCGTCGCGGGACCGGTAAGCCATTTCGTTGGCCATCATGATGTCGGCAATGGACAGGCCGGTTTCCTTCACATGTTCCAGCAGCTTGGCTGCCGTGGTGAAGGGATAGGGCTGCTTGTTCAGCTTCTCTTCGAGGTTCTTCTCGATGCGGTCTTCGGCGCCTTCGCGCACGATGAAGCCGCCGCCTACGGAGAAGAAGGTCTCGTTGGCGATTTCGTTGCCGTCAGCGTCGAGGGCAATGAACTTCACGCCGTTGGTGTGGCGTGGCAGTACGGTGAGCGGATGCTGGATCATGTCTTCGACCTTGTAGTTCAGGTCCTTGCGCTGATCAAGCTGTTCGGCCAGGTGGAGGATTCCAGTGGCTTCCATGTCCGCCAGACGGTCATCGACCTGTGATGGCAGCACGGTTTCAGGTTCGAAGCCTTCAAGCCCCAGCATGATGGCAGTGAAGGTGCCGTGGCCGCGTCCGGTAGCGGCCAGGGATCCGTAGACATCAACACGGATATTTTCCAGTGCGTCCAGTTGGCCTTCTCGGATTACTTGGGCAATGAATGCGTGTGCTGCACGCATTGGTCCCACGGTATGGCTGGAAGACGGTCCGATGCCAACCGAGAAAAGATCGAATACGCTAACCGCCATAGCGGGTCACATCCTTAGAACTTGGGTAATCCGAGAGCTTCTGCCCCGGATCTGTGGAGTGTGGTTCCAGAGGCTTGCGGCCACCGCACGTACCGTGCAGCGCCTGGACCTCTGGATGTTGAAAGACCGCGGGCCCGAAAAGCGAGTATTTCCACCTTCCGGGCCCACATCCTAATCAGATGATGCTACTCGGAAACCTTAGCCAGTTCCGGGTACAGCGGGTGGGCCGCGGCAAGCTTCAGAACACGATCCTTCAGCTCCGGCAACACCGCCGTATTACCCTCAGCACCAGCAATCAACGTCTGTGCAATGATCTCCGCAACCTCAGCGAACGCAGCCTCCGAGAAACCACGGGTAGCCAACGCCGGAGTACCAATACGCAACCCCGAAGTCACCATCGGCGGGCG
>NZ_PCPZ01000005.1 GCF_002979865.1 Arthrobacter sp. MYb214 | reverse complement strand
TCTCGACACCACAACCACCAATCCTTCGATGACTGCTTCGCTCCGGAGCAACTTTACAAGCCTACCACCAAGTTGACTGTTGTCAACTCGACGTTTCAGTCTTGTTCACCCCGCCGTTTCCGTTTCACCCTTTCAGGCTGTCCGGATCAGCGGCGCGAGATAAAACTCTACACGGGTTCAGCCACGACGCAAAATCGGCCAGTTTCCATGCTTTTCTGCGCAGAATCCCCGGAATCATGCGGATTCCCTGCGGTCCAAGGTGAATATCGGCTAAAAACAACGGAAAATTGTTGTTATGAAGCAGGTCACCCCAATGAAAAGGGGCCATAACTTGCCTTGGCAAGTTATGGCCCCTTCACGGTGCTTGGAGACTACTTGGACTGTCCAGCGCGCAAACGCGATACCTCGTAGAGCGAGATGCCAACAGCCATCGAAGCATTCAGCGATTCCATTGCCGAGTCGATTGGAATCGAAACGATGGCGTCGCAGTTTTCGCGGACCAGCCGGGACAGGCCCTTGCCTTCGGAACCAACCACGATGCACAGCGGGCCGGTAGCCAATTCGAAGTTCGGAAGCTCCATGTCGCCACCGGCGTCGAGGCCGATCACGAAAATGCCAGCAGCCTTGATTTCTTTCAGTGCGCTGGTCAGGTTGCTGCACTTGGCTACTGGTACGCGTACAGCTGCACCGGCGCTGGTCTTCCATGCCGAAGCGGTCATGCCGACGCTGCGGCGCTCTGGAATGATCACGCCGTCTGCGCCGAAGGCCGAAGCCGAACGGACAATCGCACCCAGGTTACGCGGGTCGGTGATGCCATCCAGTGCCAGGAACAGCGGCTGGGTCCGGGTGTATCCCTTGTCGAAGTCCTTGATGGCCTTGGTAGCCAGCTGGACTGCATCCTTGTATTCGTATGGCGGGATCTGCAGGGCCATGCCCTGGTGGATCGCGTCATCGGTCATGCGGTCGAGCTCGGGCTTGGATGCTTCCATCAGCGGGATGCCCAGCTCGGCAGCCAGCTTCAGGGATTCGCGGACGCGGTCATCGACGTCGATGCGGATGGCAACGTGCAGCGCCTTGGCAGGGATGCCGGCGCGCAGCGCCTCAACGACGGAGTTGCGGCCGGTGACGAACTCGGCGTTGACCTTGATGCGGTCGGTTCGACGGCCGGTGCTGCGCTTGGCGGCTGAGCGCTCAGAGAGCTGCTTGGCACGGTAAGCCTTGTGGTACGGGCGGTCCTCCGCTTTGGGGGTCGGGCCCTTGCCCTCGAGGGAACGACGTCCCTTGCCACCACTACCCTTGGTTGGGCCCTTTTTGTTCATTGGTTCATGTCCTTTAGTTTTGAGTTCGTTGGTGCCGCGCGTGTTCGCGACTAGTTGTCCAGAGTCCAGCGAGCGCCATCGGCCGAGTCCGCCACGGTAATGCCAGCGGATGCCAGCGCATCGCGGATGGCGTCGGAGCGTGCCCAGTCCTTGGCAGCGCGTGCTTCGGCGCGTTCAGCCAACTGGGCCTGGATCAGCTGATCCAGGGCTGCGTGCTCTGCAGAAGATTTCGAGCTTTCATTGCTGCCGGCATCATCCAGGCCCAATACCTGGGTCATGGCCAAGACCTGGCCCAAGGCCTTGGCAGTGGCAGCGTCGTCACGGCTATCCAAGGATGCATTGCCCAGCCGCACGGTTTCATGCAGCGCGGCCAGCGCCATTGGAACGTTCAGGTCATCATCCATCGCGGTGCCGAAAGCTTCCGGAACCCCGGTGGCCACGATCGACTCGGCGACGGCACCCAGGCGGTAGCGCGCGTTGGAGATGAAGGTGTCGATGCGTTCGACCGCTGCCCCCGCTTCGGTCAGCGAGTCCGGGCGGTAGTCGAGCATCGAACGGTACTGCGCCTGGCCCAGGAAGTAGCGCACCACGCGGGCGTCGGCCAGCGCGAGCATTTCTTCCGGGGAAATGGTGTTCCCAATGGACTTGGACATCTTCTCACCCTCATAGGTGACCATGCCGTTGTGCATCCAGAAGTTTGCAAAGCCGTGGCCAGCCGCGTTGGACTGGGCCATTTCGTTCTCGTGGTGCGGGAAGCGCAGATCCAGTCCGCCGCCATGGATGTCGAATTCGCTGCCCAGGTACTTGCCAGCCATCGCCGAGCACTCAAGATGCCAGCCCGGGCGGCCGCGTCCCCAGGGGCTTGGCCAGGAAGCGGTCAACGGATCGGTGCCCTTGTAGCCCTTCCACAGCGCGAAGTCGCGTGGATCCTTCTTGCCGCGCGGATCCGAATCCGGCGCGTCCTGCATATCTTCGATCTTCTGGCGGGTCAGTGCGCCGTACTGCTCATAGGAGCGCACGTCGAAATAGACATCTCCGGAGCTGTCGGCCGCCGGGTAGGCATGGCCGCGTTCGATCAGCTGTGCAATCAGCTCATGCATTTCGGTGATGTGGCCGGTCGCGCGGGGCTCGTAAGTCGGGCGTTGGACACCCAGAGCCTCGTAGGCCCGTGCGAATTCCTGCTCGAAGCGGTACGCCAGGGCGAACCATTCTTCGCGCGGCTTGTAATGGGCATCCGCCTCGAAGTCCTCGGCGAAGGATTTCGCCGACTTCTCCAGGATCTTGTCATCGATGTCGGTCACGTTGCGGACGGTGGTGACGGCAAAGCCGCGGTATTCGAGCCAGCGCACCAACAGGTCGAAGACAATGGCGCTGCGGACGTGGCCCACGTGCGGCATGCCCTGCACGGTGGCGCCACAGTAGTACAGCTTGACTTCGCCTTCCGCCAATGGCTGGAAGTCGCGTACGGATGCTGTTTTGGTGTCATAGAATCGCAGGCTCACGCCTTTAAGGTTATCCGATGGATGCACCCTTTGTACTTCACTTGTGACACTCTCGATGATCGAAGCCCCGCGGTTGCGCCAAGGGGCCTAGCCCGATACCGGGTAGACCAGTGCGGTGGCATAGGCTGTCACGCCCTTGCCTTCCCCCTCGTAGCCCAGCCCGTCGCTGGTGGTCGCAATGACGCTGACTGGGGCGCCGATAGCCTCGCTCAGCACTTTGCTGGCTTCTTCGCGGCGCGCGGCAAAGCGCGGGCGGCGGCCAACGAACTGCACCGCGACATTGCCGATTTCGAATCCCGCCTCCCGCACCAGGCGCGCGGCTTCTGCAATCAGGCTCACACCGCTGGCCCCGGCGAATTCCGGTCGGTCCACCCCGAAGTGCGTGCCCAGATCGCCAATGCCCGCCGCGGAGAACAGCGCATCGCAGGCCGCGTGCGCTACCGCGTCGCCATCGGAGTGGCCCGAAAGCCCGGTGTCTTCCGGGAAGTGCAGTCCTGCCAGCCACATTTCGCGAGTCGGGTCTTCGCTAACCGCGTGAACATCGATGCCGTTGCCGACTCGTGGCAGGATCATGGTTTCTTCCTTTGCGCTTGGGGTGGCCGCGGGCTGGTTCGCCGCGAGCTTGCCTGCCGCGTCGAGATCTCCGGGATAGGTGACCTTCATGGCTTGCTGCGATCCCGGCACCACATGGACTTCGGCTCCGAAAGCCCGCACGATCGACGCGTCGTCGGTAACCTTCTCCAGTTCTGCCTCGGTGCAGCCATCCAGTTGGGCATGGGCATCGCGCAACAGCTGCGCGTCAAAGCCCTGCGGGGTTTGCACCGCGCGCAGGATGGAACGTGCCGGGGTTTCCTTGATGATTTCGTGCTCGCCGGCGGCATCGAGCTCCACCACGCAGATGGTGTCGGTGACGTTCAACGCCGGGATGACGGCGTTGCACTGCTCGTCGGCCAGAGCGCCAAGCACTTGTTCATGCAGCTTCGCCGGGGCAAAAGCACGGGCGGCGTCATGGACCAGAATGTTGGTGGCGGCGGAACTGGCTACAGCCAAGCCGGCACGGACCGACGCGGCGCGGCTGGCGCCACCGGGCACGGTGCGCACCTTGTCCCCGTACTGCGCCATGGCCGCGGCCAGGCGTTCGTCCTGCGGCGGGGTAACCACGATGATTTCGGTGATCTGCGGAATTCCCAGCGCCCGGTCCACGGCATGTTCAGCCAGGGATTTTCCGGCCACCTGGACCATCGCTTTGGGAAGGCCAGCGCCGAGGCGGGTTCCCATTCCAGCAGCCACGAGGATCAGGCTTGAGTTATGCACTTCGCTTTGCTTCACAGCGCCCAGCTTATCGTGCCGCGCGGTTCGGCCTTGGCCGCTTTAACGCCAAAAGCCGTGAAACGCTTGGGAGCGTTTCACGGCGATGCGTTACCGGAACGGGGCTAGGCCGAAGCCAGAACCTCGTCCAAGAGGCCTTCTGCCTTGGCCTCGTCCAGATCCTTGGCCAAGGCCAATTCACTGATCAATACCTGGCGAGCTTTTGCCAGCATGCGCTTTTCGCCTGCCGACAGGCCACGGTCATTTTCTCGGCGCCACAAGTCGCGGACTACTTCTGCAACCTTGATGACATCGCCGGAAGCGAGCTTCTCGACATTTGCCTTGTAGCGGCGCGACCAGTTGGTCGGCTCTTCGGTAAATTCAGCACGAAGGACATCGAACACATGGTCCAAGCCTTCCTGACCTACCACGTCACGTACGCCAACAAGATCAACGTTCTCAGCAGGAACCTCGATGGTCAGGTCGCCCTGAGCCACCTTGAGCTTGAGATACATTTTCTCTTCGCCCTTGATCTTGCGCATCTTGATCTCTTCGATCATCGCGGCACCGTGGTGCGGGTAGACAACAGTCTCGCCAACCTCAAAAACCATGTGGATAAACCCCTTTCCCACGCCCTAGTCTACCATGTTTGCTATTCCGGATCCTGCGACTGTGCCCCATATAACCGCGAATTCACGCGGAAATGCCTCTTCCACTTGCAAGAGAAACATGCTATGAAGAAGGTAGGGCAGTCGACTGCGCACCAACCCCCTTCCCCACATCGGTTGTCTACAACTTGTCGAAATGCGTGTGTTGCACGTCGCTAAATCGCGTCTTTGCGTGAAAAACAGCTAGGCTTAGAGGTAATCGTGGTCCAATTTTCGATTGCGCCTGCCCTAGGTGCATTCGATTAAGCAGACCACGAACCGAAGCAACTCATTTTTCTCACCGAGGAGTTAGTGTCGTGATCACCGCACGCATGACCGCTGGACGTCGCATTGCCGCGTCCCTCGCTGTGGCTGCCCTGGCATTCGGTGTCACCAGCTGTGGCGCCATCAACGAGCAGGCCACCAACACCGACTACGCCGCCAGCGATGGCGTCAACGTCGATGTCGCAGACGCAAAGGTCCGCAACCTGATGTTCGTCACCAACAGCGACGACACTGAAGCCCGCCTGATCGGCTCCGTAGTCAACGCCGGCGATTCCGCGCTGACCCTGTCGGTCAAGGCTGACAACGCAGCACCTGTCTCCATCCAGGTTCCTGCAGACGGCACCATCAAGCTTGAAGAAGACAAGAACCAGCAGATCATCAAGAACATGGGCATCGCAGCTGGCGAACACGCCGACTCGGTCTTCACCGTTGCCGGTGAGAACGTGGAATTCAGCGTTCCAGTTGTCGATGGCACCCTGGCTGAATACCGCGACTTCGTACCAGGCGGTGCTGACCAGTCGGTTACCGAGCACCTGATTCCAGAAGAGACCCACTCCACTTCGGGCCACTAAGCTTCGCGCAAGACAAAACAAGAGCCTCTGGCAGAATCGAAAGATTCTGCCCGAGGCTCTTGCCGTATCCGGGCTCTTTGGCTTTAGACCACGAACTTGTAGCCCAGCCCGCGCACGGTCACCAGGCGTTCGGGCACCGCCGGGTCGACCTCGATCTTGGAGCGCAGGCGCTTGACGTGCACATCCAAAGTCTTGGTGTCCCCCACGTAGTCGCTGCCCCAGACGCGGTCAATCAGCTGGCCTCGGGTGAGCACTCGACCGGCGTTGCGCAACAGCATTTCCAGCAGCTCGAATTCCTTCAGCGGCATGGATACCTCGGTGTTGTCGACCGAGACCACGTGGCGTTCCACGTCCATTCGCACCGGACCGGCGGTGACCACATTGCTGATCAGTTCTTCGCCTTCGCCCTGGCGGCGCAGCACAGCACGGATGCGGGCCAGCAATTCGCGGGAGGAGTACGGCTTGGTGACGTAGTCGTCGGCGCCGAGCTCCAGGCCGACGACCTTATCGATCTCCGAGTCCTTTGCGGTGAGCATGATGACCGGGACCTGGCTGTTCAGGCGGATCTGGCGGATCACTTCGGTTCCGGGCTGGCCCGGGAGCATCAGATCCAGCAGCACCAGGTCTGCGCCATGGCGTTCGAACTCGGTCACGGCCTTCAGACCGTCGTCGGCGATCCGGACTTCGAAACCTTCGCGTTCCAGCAGGTAGGACAGCGGGTCAGAGAGCGATTCCTCGTCCTCAACGATCAATATGCGGGTCATCGGCGTCCTCCTTCACGATCGGACGCATTCGTCTCGATCGTTCGTTCCTTCATCGTCTGGCCGGCAAGCACATTGCTGGTCGCCGGTTCTTCGTCCGCTAGGGGAAGTCTTAGGGTAAATGTGGATCCGTGGCCCGGCTGCGACCACAGCGACACTTCGCCGCCGTGGTTGGCCAGCACGTGCTTGACGATGCTCAGCCCCAGGCCGGTGCCCCCGGTCTGCCTCGAACGTGCGGAGTCCACGCGGTAAAAGCGCTCGAAAACGCGTTCCTGCTCTTCGGCCGAAATCCCGGGTCCCTGGTCGGTGACCGAGATCTGCGCATAGCCATCACGCTGCCGGATGCCCACGCCTACCGTGGTGTTCTCCGGGGAGTAGCGGATGGCATTATCGATCAGGTTGCGGATCGCAGTCATCAGCAGGTCCGCATCGCCCAGGATCGGCTCCTCGAGATGTCCGCCTACGGTGATGGCGATGCCCTTTTCCTCGGCAATCAGGTGGCTGCGGTCAACTGCCTCGGCCACGACGCTGTCGATATTCACTTCCTGGCCCTGCACGATGGCATCGGATGCCTGCAGGCGGGAGAGCTCGATAATGTCCTGGACCAGGGCGGCCAGGCGCCGCGATTCCTTGTCCATCCGGGTGGAGAAGCGGCGTACCGCCTTGGGGTCATCGGCAGCCTCGGTAATGGCCTCGGCCAGCAGGCCGATCGCGCCGACCGGAGTCTTCAGCTCGTGGGAAACGTTGGCCACGAAGTCGTTGCGCATCGCTTCGGTACGGGTGATTTCGGTACGGTCGTCGGCCAGCAGGAGAATGTACTCGTCGCCCAGCGGTGCCACGCGCACATGGACAATCAGCTGCCCGGCACCCAGCGTGGAGCGTTGCAGCTCGTACTGGCTTTCGGCAATCACGCCGTCGGCGCGAACCTGCCGCACCAGCGAGAGCAGTTCGTTGTGGACGAGCGTGTGTCCTCGCACCAGTCCGTAGGCGTAGGAAGCGGGGTTGGCCCGGACCACCCCGTCGACGTCATCAAGGATCACGAAGGCGCGTCCAATGACCGACAGGACGGCGGCGGCTCCCTCGGGGAGCACGGGTTCGTCGACCTGCGGCAGCTTCGAGGAGCGGTTCTGGGAAAGCCGGAAGGCGATGACGCCAACGATCCCCAGAGCCAGGCCGAGGACGCCGGCTATAAGAGTCGAGATCACTTCGTTCACATCTTTAGACTAGCTTCACCTTTGGGTGGCACCGGCCCTAAATGACGTGATTTAGTCGATTTCGGCGCGCTGTTCACCAAACGTTCACCTTTCGTGGCATATTCGTTAATCACCCGCTGACAAGCTGGAGCAAGACCCTCCACCATGCCACAAAACTGTTTCGGGGCGGTTGGCTGCCACGGCAGTCCACCATCCGGCATGGATACCGACACTCGAAAGGAACTGCTGTGCGTAAGGTATTTCAAGCAGACCTGCAGCAAATTGGCGAAGAACTCATTGAGATGGCCAACCAGGTCGCAACCGCAATGGATCGAGCTTGGGATTCGCTAGCCAACGTCGACGTCGAGCTGGCCCAGGAAGTCATCGCAGCGGACGCGAAGATCGACTTCCTGCAGAACCAGCTCGATGAGCGCGCTATCGATACCTTGGCTTTGCAGGGACCGGTAGCCAGCGATCTGCGCATGATCGTCGGTTCGCTGCGCATGAGTGCTTCGCTGGAGCGCATGGGCGACTTGGCACGCCACTTGGCGCAGCTGGCCCGCCTGCGCTTCCCCAACCCGGCAATCCCAGCCAGGATTTCCGACACCTTTGCCCAGATGGCAAAGATCGATATTGACATCGCCAAGGCCGTTGCGCGTTTGCTCGACACCCGCGATCTGCAGATCGCTACCGAAATTATCGAGCTGAACCACCAGCTGGATCGCTTGCACTCCAGCGTCTTCACCCTGGTCGCGGCCGACGACTGGGATGCCAATGCACCCACCACCGTGGACGTATCGCTGACCAGCCGCTACCTTGAGCGCTTCGGCGATCATGGTGTGTCCGTAGCTCGCAAGGTCACCTATCTGGTGACCGGCGAATGGGACCCCACCGAGATCTAGGTCCGCGGACCCAAGCTATAAGGCTGCGCCCTGGCGCCTGCCATCCGGTACCACCGGATGGCAGGCGCCATTTTTGCTCTCCAGCTCATTCAGCACTGAAACTGGGTGTCCGGGGTCCGGGAAGCCTTCGCATCGCGGCGCGAACTGGGTACCGTGCGGTGGCCCGCGGCCCCGTTGGCATGGCAGTGCTGCGCCTCGTCCGGCCATGCAGCTCCACGCGCTCCCGGTGAGCGCACATCCAGCCATTGCCCCGGCAGGATGCCAGCGGACGCACGACGCAGCGCTGGGCACCCCAGGGACCGCCGTTGGAGTCCGGTCCCATCCGGGGAATCCAGCCCGTTAAACCAGCAGAGGGCAGTCCACCGATCGGTGGACTGCCCTCGCAGGTTGTTGGCGCGCAAGTGGCGCCAGCGTCTAGCGGGCTTCTAGCCTTCGCACTCGACGCAGAAGCCTACATTGCCCTCTTCGCGCACCAGCTGCGAACGGTGGCGAATCAAGAAGCACGAGCCGCAAATGAACTCGTCGTCTTTCTGCGGAATGACCGTAACGGTCAATTCCTCGTTGGATAGATCCGCACCTGGCAGATCCATGCCATCGGTGTGGTCGGTCTCGTCGAGCTCGCGCACCACCGACTTGGCGTCCGGTGCGTTTGCGGACTTCACCGCATCCAGAGAAGCCTTACGTGCCTCAGCAACGTCTGGGCGGACTTCATCGTAATCAGTTGCCACGAATTGCATTCCTAACGTGAGCCATTGAGCCTATTCGAAATAGGAGATTACAGCATACTAATGCCAAAAATACAATCGTGCGCAGTTGTTTCGCTCACAGCCGGATGCTTGGCGTTACCTCGGCGTTGACAAGCGGACGGCGGCATCGCGAACTACTGGCGAGTAGCCAGCAGCCTCGATGCCGCCGAAAAGCGTGTCCTACTTGCGGCCTTGGTTGGCAACGGCCTTGATGGCGTCCGCAGCGGCTGCTGGATCCAGGTAGGTTCCGCCCTTGGTGATTGGCTGGAAGTTGTCATCCAGCTCATAGACCAGCGGGATGCCGGTTGGGATGTTCAGGCCAGCAATGTCTTCATCGCTGATGCCATCCAGGTGCTTGACCAGCGCACGCAGCGAGTTGCCGTGGGCGGTGACCATGACGGTCTTGCCTGCCGACAGGTCGGCCTTGATGTTGTTCTCCCAGTAGGGAAGCATGCGATCCAGCACGTCCTTGAGGCACTCGGTGCGTGGGGCGGAGTCGCCCAATGCCGCATAGCGCTCGTCGTTGATCTGGCTGAACTCGGAGGAATCATCCAGTGCTGGTGGCGGGGTGTCGTAGCTGCGACGCCATTCCATGAACTGCTCTTCGCCGAACTCGGCCAAGGTCTGCGCCTTGTCCTTGCCCTGCAGCGCACCGTAGTGGCGCTCGTTCAGGCGCCAGTCGCGGTTCACCGGGATCCACGAACGGCCAGCGGCTTCCAGGGCCAGGTTCGCGGTAACAATGGCGCGGGTCAGCAAGGAGGTGTGAAGCACCTCCGGCTTGTAGCCAGCTTCGGTCACCAGCTGGCCGCCGCGGGCAGCTTCAGCACGGCCCTTCTCGGTCAGCGATACGTCGTACCAACCGGTGAACAGGTTCTTTTCGTTCCATTCGCTCTGTCCGTGGCGAAGCAAAATCAAAGTGTGGCTCATGTAATCCATCCTAACCAATGCGCAAGCCTGCTCGTGCGAAAGTTAAGGCCCGTGATTAAAGTGCGAAGACCTGCAGTCCGCCAAGATGCGGATGCAGGTCTTCGGGAAAACTTGGTGCCTTGGCACGCCTAGTAGTTGTACCAGCCGCCGCCTTTGCCGCTGACGGCAGGCTTGACGTCCGCGAGGTACACGCAGGCGATGCAGGCGCCGATCAGCTGCAGGAAGCCGATTCCGCCCTGGCTGAAGATGCCAAGCAGTGCCACGGCGGTGCTGGCGACGGTCAGTCCAAGCCAGAACCCCTTGGTGCGCTTGCCTTCCTGGGCGAAACGATCTGCGCCATGACGCAGGCAATCAACCAAAGCCCAGACGGCGAGCGCAACGATGACAATGCTCAAAGCGATCATCATGTAGTACTCGATTATTTGGGCCATGCGCAACATGTTCATGCTTGTACTCTACCTTTTTGGCGCAAATGATGGGCGCTGTGCCACGCGCGGAAATCAGCGCCCGCGGGCATCAAAGCCGGTCCAGCGCTTGCTGCAGATCGGCCCAGAGGTCTTCCACCTCTTCAATGCCTACTGACAGTCGGATCAGGCTGGCCGGGACGCTGGCCGGCTCCGAAGCGTGGCGGGCCCGGCGCTCGGCCAGGGATTCCACGCCTCCAAGCGAGGTGGCGCCGGTGATGAGCTTGAAGGCTTCCAGTACCCGGTCTGCTTCTTCGGCGGTGCTTCCCGCTTCAAAGGCGATCACCGACCCGAACCCGCCCATGAGTTCCGCAGCGCGTGCGTGGCCCGGGTCGTTGGGCAGTCCCGGGTAGCGTACGGCGTGCACCTTGGGATGTGCCGCGAGGCGTTCTGCCAGCACCTGGCTGTTTGACTGCGAACGCTGAAGGCGCACGGCCATGGTGCGCACCCCGCGTAATGCGAGGAAGGTATCCATCGGGCCGGCGATCGCGCCATGCAAGGTCCGGTACCCATGCAGGCGGCTGTGGAGCTGCTCGTCGCTGGTGACCAGCGCGCCCATGATCACGTCCGAGTGGCCCGACAGGTACTTGGTCACCGAGTGCACTACAAGGTCGGCACCGTGGACCAGCGGCTGCTGGAGCAGTGGGGTGGCAAAGGTGTTATCCACGATGCTCACGACGTTCTTCGCTTTGGCGGCAGCCAGCAGGGTCGGCAGGTCGGCGACTTCCAGCATCGGGTTGGTTGGCGATTCCACCCAGAGCACATCGGCCCCCTCCAAGGCAGCGAGCACTTCTTCGGTGTTGGCAATATCCACCGGGCGAATGCGCAGCCGTCCCGCCTCTTGCAGCTCTGCGCTCAACGCCAGCGAACCGTTATAGGAATGCTGCGGCATCACCAGCACGCCGGCCTCTGGCACGATGCTCAGTGCGGCGGCAATAGCTGCCATGCCCGAGGAGAACACCAGGGCAGGCAGCGTTGCCGCTTCGAGCTGGCCCAGTACTTCTTCAAACGGATCCCAGGTCGGATTGGAGAAGCGCGCATATACGCGTTCACCCGGCACCGCCTGGCCTCTGGAGTGGTAGGTCGAGGTGAAGGTCACCGGGTGGTTGACTGGAGCATCGTACCCATGGGCCGGACGCCCACCGGCAACGAGCAAAGTTTTCGGATCCCAGGCCGGATTGGCGCCTGATTCTGCGGTGCGGGGGTTCATGGAAAAAACTCTACGCTTCCTTTGACGCTGCCAGCCGGTGGATTTCACTACATTTCATCTGACTGATCCACCACACTGGGTGCATTTTCGTTGCACATCCTGCCGTTGCAACGCACATCTTTAAATGTCCTTGGATAGGCTAGTGGGGTGAGTATCGAATCGAGTACCCCAACCCGTGGCTTGTTCATCGTTTTTGAAGGCGGTGACGGCGCTGGGAAATCCACGCAGGTCGCCCTGGCCCAGCAGTGGCTGGAGTCCCGTGGCGCCAAGGTCACCACTACCCGTGAGCCAGGCGGAACCCAGATCAGCGAAGAGCTGCGTTCCTTGGTGCTCGAACACGGCCACGGCGAGATCGATGCCCGTACCGAGGCCCTGATTTACTCGGCGGCGCGTGCCGCCCATGTCCAGCAGGTCATCTCCCCCGCGCTGGATGCCGGAACCCACATCATCTGCGACCGATTCGTTGATTCCTCGCTGGCTTACCAGGGCATGGGCCGTGCCCTCGGCTTTGATGCCGTCGCATCGATCAACGACTTCGCAACCGGCGGACTGAAGCCGGATGCCACCATCATTCTTGATATCTCCGCCGCGCAAGGACGTGCCCGGCGCATTGCGGCCAGCGGCGGCGTGGAGGATTCGGATCGCTTGGAATCCGAGCCGGATGATTTCCATGAACGCATCCGCAACGCCTTCCTCGACTTGGCGGCCCGTGATCCGCAGCGCTATCTGGTCCTGGATGCCACCGCCAGCGTGGAGCAGCTGCACCAGTCGGTTGCGCAGCATTTGGCAGGCCTGCTGTGACCCGGCCGGTCTTCGCAGAACTTGCCGGGCAGGAACGTGTCATTGCCACGTTGACCGCTGAGGTTGATCGCGGCAACCCGACCCATGCCTGGCTGGTGACCGGTCCCCCGGGATCGGGCCGTACCACCGCGGCGCGGGCTTTCGCGGCAGCTTTGCAGTGCACCCAGGCCCCGGCCGGCTGCGGGCAGTGCGCCAACTGCAAAATGGTCATGAATTCGGAGCACCCGGATGTGTCCTTCGTATCCACCGACAAATTCGAGTACCAGATCGCTGACGTCCGCCATCTGATTACCCGTGCACAGGAAAGTGCTGGCACCGGCCGCTGGCGCATCATCATCATCGAAGATGCCGACCGCATGTCCGAGCGCAGCACCAACGTGCTGCTCAAGGCCATTGAAGAACCGCCCGCCAAGATGATCTGGATCCTGAGCGCCCCGTCTCCTGCAGATGTCCTGGTGACCATTCGATCACGGTGCCGCGCGGTAAATCTCTCCGTGCCGTCCACCCAGGATGTTGCGGATCTTCTGGTGCGCCGTGACGGGCTGGAACCGGAACAGGCGCTGTTCGCTGCCCGTGTCTCACAGTCCCACATTGGCGTAGCCCGTTTGCTGGCCCGTGACGAGCAAGCACGCATCCAGCGTGAAAAAGTCGTTACCCTGCCGTTGCGCACCACCACCTTGCCGCAGGCGATGGCCGCTGCCGCAGAAATTTCCAAACTGGCCAGCGAGCGTGCCGAGAACATTACCGGCACCGATCTGCAGAACAAGATTGCCCAGCTGCGCCACGCCAACGGCTTGGGTCCAGAGGAGAACATCCCCGCTGGATTGCGTGGACAGTTCAAGGCGCTGGAGGATGATGCCAAGCGATTCGCTCGGCGTGCGGCTTTCGATGCCTTGGACCGTACCCTGACAGACCTGACCACATTCTTCCGCGATGTTTTGAGCATCCAGCTGAATACCGGAATTGAGCTGATCAACGAGCACCTGCGCGAGAAGCTCGAACGTTTCGCAGCGGAACAGTCCAGCGAGAAGTCCTTGGCCCAGCTTGATGCCATCAATGAAACGCGCAGCCGCTTGGCTGCCAACGTCAACCAGCTCATGGCCCTGGAAGCACTCATGACCCGTTTGCTGCCGCAGCCGGGACGCCGTTAACCCATCACAAGGAGACACTAAAAGTGCCTGCACGCTCACCGATGATGCGCTTGGCCGCAGTGGGGACCGCTCTGGCTTTGACCCTGGCCGGCTGCTCTTCCACTACAGCGGATTCGCAGTCCGGCGCATCGGATGCGTCGCAGTCCGCGCCCAACGCCAGTACGCCGCAAGGATTGGAATCCTTCTACAGCCAAGACCTCGATTGGGAAGAATGCGGCAGCATCATCGAATGCGCCACCATAGAGGTTCCGCTGGACTATGCCGATCCCGAAGGCGAGAGCATTGATCTGGCGTTGAACCGCCGCGCAGTGGACGGAGCGACAGGCAATCTGCTGGTAAACCCCGGCGGCCCAGGCGGATCCGGCCTGGATCTGGTGGCGTCCTCGGTACCAGGCATGTTCAGCGCTGACCTGCAGCGCGCCTACAACGTCATCGGATTCGATCCGCGAGGCGTGGGAGAAAGCTCCCCGGTCACCTGCCAAAGCGGTGCCGAGACCGATGAGGGACGCCAGGAAAACCTGCGGGCTTGGGTTCCTGAAGACCAGGACGAAATTGTCGAGGATACCGAGGACTACGCAGCTGACTGCGCGTCCAATACCGGCAATCTCCTAGGCCACGTCGATACCGTTTCGGCAGCGAAGGACATGGACGTGATCCGTGCTGTGCTCGGTGATGCACAGCTGGACTACCTCGGTTTCTCCTATGGAACCTTCCTCGGAGCAACCTACGCTGATTTGTTCCCTCGGAATGTGGGTCGCTTCGTACTCGATGGCGCCATGGATCCAACCAGCACAGCTTCGGACCTCACTTTGGCCCAGGCCGTTGGCTTCGAGAAGGAGATCGACGCGTGGCTCGCCAATTGCCTTGAAAGCGGTGAGTGCCCGTTCACTGGAACCGTTGAAGAGGCCAAGGTGCAGCTGCAGCAGTTCTTTGCGCAGGTGGAGAACGAACCAATGACTGCCAGCGACGGGCGTGCAGTGCCGATCATCGACTTCATCAACGGCTTCATCTTGCCGCTGTATGACGATTCCAGCTGGCCCATTTTGACCGATGCGATGAACGCTGCCGTCAACGACGCGGATGTGGATATGATCCTCGGCTTCGCGGATCTCTCGGCGGACCGCGAGGGCGACGGCACGTATGCATCGAATTCAACCGATGCTTTCACCGCCATCAATTGCCTGGACCGTCCAATGGACGCCAGTCCAGAAGCGATGCAGGCCGAAGCAACAGAGTTGATGCGTGCGGCCCCGACCTTGGGCAAGTATCTCGCCTACGGCGGCATCACCTGCGAGGCCTGGGACCACGACGCCACTGGCAAGCCTGAGGTCCTCGACGCGGAAGGCTCGAATGAGATCCTCGTCATTGGCACCGTCGGCGATCCAGCTACCCCCTACGCATGGTCTGAGGCATTGGCGCAGCAGCTGGATAACGCGACCCTGCTGACCTATGAAGGCCATGGCCACACCGCATATGGACGCTCCAATGAATGCATTACCAAAGCGGTGGATAAGTACCTGATTGACGGCAAAGTCCCCGAAGCCGGCACCCGGTGCTGATTGGGCTTGATGATGTCATCGCCGTTTTGACGTTCAGACAATTCCTCGGATAAAGTGACGTGGTGCCTGTTTGCAGGTACAGGCCTCCTTAGCTCAGGGGTAGAGCAGCTCCCTCGTAAAGAGCAGGTCGCCGGTTCAAATCCGGCAGGGGGCTCGTTGTGAAGAAAACCCCGGAATCGCGCTTGCCGCATGATTCCGGGGTTTTCGCAATTTTCAATGGATTTTCATGACTGGTCCCGGGGTCTTCGATTCCCACGCAGTCCATTCTTATCCCGCATCTTGCCCAACGGCGCTTTTGGATATTCAATTAGGCCAGAGCCGGCAAACGATTCTTCACTCCGCGATCAGCAGATCATCGATCCTGGTTCGCGACCGGCAATAGCGGTATAAGCCTTCGACAGCAATTTCCAAGGAATTCCAAACTGATGCAATCCTTGCAGTACTCCCCTGAACCGCCATCGCTAGGCGGCAACGCGATCATGCGCCAACGGTGGAGCGAAGTAGCGTTCCTGCATTGGCGGGTTAGCCCGGATGAGGTGGCGCCGTACATGCCCGAAGGATGCCGGCCAGATATTGTCGCCGGCAGCGCTTGGGTGGGCCTCGTCGCTTTCCAGATGTCGCGCAGTGCGTTCTTCTCCGGTCCTGCGATTCCGTGGTTGGGTGACTTCCCGGAGATCAATGTGCGCCTCTATTCCGTTGATAATCAAGGACGCCGCGCAGTGGTATTCCTGAGCCTTGAAGCATCACGCCTGCTACCTGTGCTCATGGCGCGGGCAGTCTTCGGGTTGAAGTACCAGTGGTCGTCCATGAAGATCCTGAAGAAGGCCGGCACGATCAGCTATGCAACACGGCGCATCGGAAATCCGAGCGCACGTTCCCGCATCGTCGTGCGTCCGGTAGAAGCTTCTGCCAGTGCCGATCCAATTACCCCGGGTTCGCAGACCGCCATCGCGCTATCGGCACAGTGGGCGTTCCACCAGCGGCATCTTGGGCGCACCTTGCACTGCCGGAACCACCATGAATCGTGGCCGCTGCAACCTGCACAACTCGTTGAATTCGACGATGGACTGCTGCGTGCCGCCGGTTTCGCCACTCTCGCTGATCGAGCTCCTGACTCGGTTCTGTACGCCGAAGGCGTCGATACGCTGTTCGCTGCACCAACCGTACTGGACTGCTAGAGGCCAGGCACAAGGCAGTTGCGGCAGAAGGCTCCCGGTTTCGGAAGAAACCGGGAGCCTTCTGTTCTGCCTAGCTTTTTTACTCGAAGTCGGCGGTTGCCGGGTCAGCCGAGATACGGCCTTCCGCTCCGCGGTCCAGGGTAGCGATGGCAGCCAGATCTTCCTCGTCCAGATGCACGTTCAGCGATTCGAAGTTCTCGACGATGCGCGATTCGGTGGTCGACTTCGGGATGACCACGTTGCCTACCGCCAGGTGCCACGCGATGACTACCTGCGCCACCGATGCTTCATGCTTCTTGGCGATCTCCACCAGCACTGGGTCGCTGAGCAGTTCGCCGCCGTGGCCCAGCGGGGACCAGGACTGGTGCAGGATGCCGTGCTCGGCCTCGTAGGCGCGCAGCTCGCCCTGCGGGAAGTACGGATGGGTTTCGACCTGGTTGATCACCGGGCGGACGCCGGTTTCGGTGTAGAGCTCTTCCAGTGCTTCCTTGGTGAAGTTGCAAACGCCGATGGACTTGGCCTTGCCGTCCTTCTGCAGCTGGATCAGTGCCTTCCAGGTGTCCACGTAGGTGCCGCGCTTGGGCTGCAGCCAGTGGATCAGGTACAGGTCGACGTATTCCAGGCCGAGCCGTTCCAGCGAGGCATCCGCTGCGGCGAGGGTCTTCTCGAAACCCTGGTCCGAGTTCCAGACCTTGGTGGTGATGAAGAGGTCTTCGCGCGGCACGGTGCTGGCTGCAACTGCGCGGCCGACACCAGCTTCGTTGCCATAGATGCGTGCGGTGTCGATGTGGCGGTAGCCGGCGTCGATGGCCTGGCCAACGACTGCTTCCGCGTCCTCGTCGGCGACCTTCCAGACGCCGTAGCCAAGCTGGTCGATGGTGTTTCCGTCAAGGAACTTCAGTTCAGGAATTGTTTGGGTCATGCAACTAATTTAGTCCACTGATGCGCCCTGCGCGGTGGAACACCACGCGAGCGATCGGGAAAACCCAATTATTCGCTGGAAGCGAGCAATTGCACGGCCCGGCTGACGTCTTCTTTCACCAGCATGGCACGATGGCGCACGGCTTCGATATCGATCGGCTTGCCGGCTTCGGCCTGCATGCGCATCATCGCTACGACCTGTGCGGTCGTCGCCAAATCGTTGGCGGCCTTAGTCAGCGAACGATGCGCCGCAGAGGTCAGCTGCGGGATCGTGTCGTCATTGCTCGGGGTGATCCGATGCGCCGCACAGCAAAGCTGGCGCACGGTCGGCAACAGCACAGCCATCTCATTGGCTTCTCGGACCAGCTGGTTGTAAACCTGGTCATCATTGATGCCCTCTACCACCTGGAAGACCCGGTCCAATGACCGCTGGAAACGGTCATGGGCGCGACGCCAGACGCCCTCGCCAAGTTCGCGAGCAGCAGCACGCTCAGCGCGCAGTCGTGAAAAGAACGCCATTACACTTCTCTGCCGGTGGTTTCCGATGAATTACTGGTTCTAGCCTACCGGGATCACCGCAGTGTTCCCGGCAGCGGGGTCGACATAAAACGAAACCGGCCGCGAGCCCCATCCGCTTTCGCCAATGGTTCTCACGGCCGGTACCAGTCGCGTTCAGCAGCAACGCCCTTCAGGATTCTTTTCCTGCCAGTCGGTGTAGTCCTTCCAGAATTCGCGCTCGGTCATTGGCTTGGCGCCAGGATGATTGCGTTCGTGGTGTTCCAGGTAGTGCTGGTACTTGTCGGCCCCGAGCACCCCGTCGACAAACTTCTTGGCTTGCCCCAGGCGTTCCAAAAGCGTCGCCATGGCTAGTGGCCTCCTCGCTGGACTTGGGCTTCGGCAGGGATTTGCTTCCAAGCCTTTTCAAGTTCCTTTTCGGCAGGCGACGAGATCAAGCCGGCGGGTGCGTACATCTTCGATGGCACGGCAGGATCCTCGGTGCTGTTGCCACCACCGCTCTGCTTGGCCTTGGCGGTTGCGACAACCGCCGAAACCAGCACGATGGCGGTCAGTACCAGGAAGACCACGGACAGCCAGCCCTGGACACCGGTGTTGCGGACCACGGCCTCCATGGCTTCGACGCTGCCCGCCGAGCCGAGGGAAGTCTCGCCATTGGCCAGAGCTTCCTTGTAGGCGTTGTGGTTGGCGAAGTAGCCCACCTTGGTATCTGCGGAGAAGATCTTCTGCCAGCTCGCGACGAAGGTGATCACCACGGTGAAGGCCAGCGGCAGAGCCACGACCCACAGGTACTTGAAGTTGTTCTGCTTGGCGATGATGGTCATCACCACGGCCAGCGCTATCGCAGCCAGCAGCTGATTGGCGATGCCGAACAGCGGGAAGAAGGTGTTGATGCCGCCCAGTGGATCTGTCACGCCGAGGATCAGGATGTAGCCCCAGCCGGCAACCATGATCAACGTGCACAGCCACACGCCCGGACGCCACGAGGTGTCCTTGAACTTCGGGAAGAAGTTGCCGATGGTGTCCTGCAGCATGAAGCGTGCAACACGGGTACCGGCGTCAACCGCGGTCAGGATGAACAGTGCTTCGAACATGATCGCGAAGTGGTACCAGAAGCCCATCATCGCGGTGCCGCCGAACCACTGGTGCATGATGTGCGCAATGCCCACAGCCAGGGTCGGAGCGCCACCGGTACGCGAGACAACCGAGCTCTCGCCCACGTTATTGGCAAGTTCGGTCAGCTGGTTTGGATCCAGGCTAACGCCGGCCAAACCCAGCGAGTTCACGAATGCCGCCGCGGTTTCCACCGTGCCACCGGTAGCGGCAGCCGAAGAGTTCATCGCGAAGTAGATGCCGCGGTCGATGGAAATCGCTGCAACCAGCGCCATGATGGCCACCATGGATTCCATGAGCATGCCGCCGTAGCCCAGGAAGCGGGTTTGCTTTTCCTTCTCGACCAGCTTCGGCGTGGTGCCCGAGGCGATCAGTGCGTGGAAGCCCGACAGCGCACCGCAGGCAATGGTCACGAACAGGAATGGGAAGATGTGCCCGGCAACGACCGGGCCATCGGCACGGCCAGCGAACTCGGAGAAGGCCGGAACATCGATTTCCGGGCGGACGACGATGATCGCCACGGCCAGCAGGCCGATGACGCCGATCTTCATGAACGTCGACAGATAGTCGCGAGGAGCCAGCAGCAGCCATACCGGGAGCACCGCGGCGATGATGCCGTAGATGATGATGGCCCAGGCGATGGTGGTGCGATCCAGGTGGAAGAACTCGGCACCCCACGCAGACTCGGCAATCCAGCGGCCGGAAATGATCGCGAACATCAGCAGCACGAAGCCGATGATGGAGATTTCCAGGACCTTGCCCGGGCGGATGAACCGCAGGTAGATGCCCATGAACAAGGCGATAGGGATGGTCAGGCCCACCGAGTAGACACCCCACGCGGATTCGCCCAGTGCATTGACGACCACCAGCGCCAAGATGGCGGTAATGATGATCATGATAGCCAGGGTGGCGATCAGGGCAGCGGTGCCGCCGATCAGGCCCAGCTCTTCGCGGGCCATCTGGCCCAGCGAGCGTCCGCCACGGCGCATGGAGAAGAACATGACGAGATAGTCCTGGACCGCTCCGGCCAGCACCACGCCCACGATAATCCAGATGGTGCCAGGCAAATAGCCCATCTGCGCTGCGAGGATCGGTCCAACCAGCGGACCGGCGCCTGCGATGGCGGCGAAGTGGTGGCCGAAGAGCACGCGGCGATCGGTGGGAACGAAGTCACGGCCGTTATTGACCGATTCGGCCGGGGTGGCCCGGAAATCATCGGGTTTGGCGATCTTGCGCTCGATGAACTTCGAATAGAAGCGGTAGGCAATCAGGTAGGTCGCAACAGCGGCGAAGACGAACCAGATGGCATTGATGGTTTCCCCGCGCGAGAAGGCGAGAATCGACCATGCGATTCCGCCAACCAGCGCGATGGCAACCCAGATGGCGATCTTGGCGGGGGTCCAACGCTTTTCTTCGCGTTCGGCAACCTCAGGATCGACACCCGCTGGTGGCAAGGTATTTTGGGTACTCAAATCGAGCAACCTCCTAGGAACAGTGCAAGTGATGTGCGCGACCAGCGGTTATTAGGCTAGTCACGCATTAATGACTACTGAGTCACCTTACAACTGGTTTCCCGCTGCTTTAAACCTCTATGACAACTTTTCCCGTATGTTCACCGGAATCGAAGTATTCGTGGGCAGCGGCCAGCTCCGGGAATCCAAAGGCCTTGGTGACGTTCAGTGCCAGTTTCCCCTGTTCCAGCAGCGGCATCACGCGGGTGATGGTCTGGCGAACGATCTCCGCCTTCTCATGCAGCGGGCGGGAACGCAAAGTTGTGCCGATGATCCGCGCCCGCTTGCTCATCAGCAGGCCCAAGTTCAGTTCTCCCTTGGCTCCGCCTTGCAGTCCGATGACTACCATCCGTCCGCCGACGGCGAGCGCCTTGACGTTCTCCCCCAGGTATTTGGCGCCCACGACATCCAGGATCAGATCCACGCCCCTGGCGTCGGTCAGTTCCTTGACGCGTGCAGAAAAGTCCTCTTCCCGGTAGTTGATCCCCTCGTCGGCGCCGAGGGTACGGCAGTAGTCCAATTTCTCTGCCGAGGAAGCGGTGACGATGACGCGGGCGCCAGCGGCTTTGGCGAGCTGTATGGCCATGGAGCCGATGCCGCCGGCTCCGCCATGGATCAACAACGCCTGGTCTTGGCCCAGTCCGCCTTCGATGAAGAGGTTGGAGACCACGGTGGCGGCGACTTCCGGCAACCCGGCGGCTTCGATGCTCGAAACCGTTTCAGGGATTTCGATGAGCAGTTCTGCCGGAACATTGACGTACTGCGCATACCCGCCAGCAGCGAGCAGGGCGGCAACTCGCGCTCCCGGTTTCCATCCGCTGACGCCATCGCCGATCTCCACGATGCTGCCCGAGACTTCCAGCCCGGGGATATCGCTGGCTCCGGGAGGTGGCGGATACACTCCCTTGCGCTGCTGCACATCCGCGCGGTTCAGTCCGAAGGCCTCGACCTTGACCAGCACTTCCCCAGCTGCGGGGACCGGCATTGGCCGTTGGACCAGTTCAAGGACTTCTGGCCCACCGGCACCGTTGTAGATATAGGCGTTCATAACGTCGTTCATGGCCTTCAATTCCTTTCAACAGGGGTTCATGCCGTATACTTTTTCGGGTTGGATGGTTGTCCGAGCGGCCGAAGGAGCTGGTCTTGAAAACCAGTAGGCGGCAACCCCGTCTCATGGGTTCAAATCCCATACCATCCGCGCTTTTCGAGTTTGGCGGGCTGATCCTTGGATCAGCCCGCCAAACTGCTTAATACTGCTCCGCGCTTAATCTTTCGTTGGCGATCAGCCCCGCCAGGCGAGCCACTTCGTTCACTACGTTGGCTGCGTCTTGCAAGGTTCGGGCCGCGGGGTGGCGCAGGTCGCCCGCTTGCGCGGCAATAGCGGTCCCCCACTGCGCTGATGACAATTGCAATCCCAGCACGAATAGCCCGCGGTGCGCCAGCCCATCGCTGTTGACCAGACGGTATGGTTCACCGACCACGTCGAAACCGGATCCAGGCAGGCTTTCGCCTTCCGTGTTCTTCCAAGTGTGCACGCGCGCTACGTGATCTCCCAAGAGCTGCTTTATCAGCGCCGCGTTATTTTGCAGCACGCGGTTACCGGGCATCATCGCTTCGCACATGGTCTTCGCAGTGTGCACCTCCGCATCTACCCAGGGCGAGGATGCGGTGAATTGCTCGGAAACCTCGTCGAAGCCGAACTCCGGGTCCGGGCCAAGGAAGGTTACTATCCCGGCGCGCGAGAGCGCCAGCAGCTGTTCAATGCGTTCGAGCGGCGGGCCTGAGGACAGTCCTTCGACCAGTGGTTCGAAGTGCGCTTGGATTTCTTCAATGCGCGACTGCTCGTCGATCACGCCGGAAGCAATCAGCTCCTTGACCAGCATGCGTCCGGCATTCATCGTCATGATGGCGCATGACAACGGGTCTTCTAGCCCGCCGGTGCTGTGCCGGGCATTGCCCACGAGGTAGTCGCGTACTGCCTGCTGGTATTGCTCATCGGAGCTGAACCCGAGTTCTTCAAATGGCCTTGCCAGCTTTGGCACATCGAGCCACTGCAACTGCGGGAACTGCCCGACGAACTTGCGCAGTTCGCTAAGCCACACTTGGCTTCCTTCATGGTGCTCCGCAGAGAGGATCGCGTCGAGCTGATCAACGAATTCTCGCTCATCGAGGCCTTCCGGGGCACCATGCGCGCGAGCGCAGGTGCTGTAGTAGGCGAACAAGATGTCCCGGTGCAGTTTGGGCCAAATATGGCGTGAGAACACCAAGGAGGAGGCAGGGTTGGTGGCGCGTGCTTCGGCAAGGCGCCCGATGAGTTCCGGAACGTCGAAGTAGCGTAGTTCAATTTCATCAGGAATGAACTGCTCCACTACTGGCTTGCCCCAGTAGGGGGTACCGCGGCGCGAAGCTACGATCAGTGCCGGCTCCCGGCCTGAGCCGATGTACTGCAGGCGATGCCCCGGCTCGGTGCTGGCCTCACGGAAAATCCCGCCGCGGCCTGCCGTCAGCTCGACCATGCCGTCAAAGAAATTCAAGCCCAACCCGCGGATCAACGCAGGCTGGCCTTCCTTGAACTGGGAGTAGTCGAGGTCCGCTGGAACATTCGGTGGCAGGTAGGTGGCCCCGGCTTGGGAGGCAGCTTCCTTGAGCTGCTTCTGCCATGGGTTCAGTTCTGCCGGCTGGTGGCCCAAGGCCAGCACCACAGCGTCAGCGGCCAGCTGACGGGTTTCGGCACCCTCCAGGTTACTGCGGAAATCGATCTGATAGGCGTTGCCGACGGGGCGGACCGCAACGACTTCTGCGGCTACATGTTCGATGCTGAAATTCTCGTGGGTGGCAAGTATCGCTGCGCTGCGCTCATACACGTGCTCGAGGTACTCGCCATAGATTGCGCGTGACGGATAGGAGCCGGGTTCAATTTGCCCGATCAGCTTGGCATGCTCATCGGTGAGCTTGCGTCCATCGCCGCGCAGTGCGACGAACTGGCGAAAGCTCAACCCCGGTTCATCGCCCAACCGTTCGGGGGCCACTGTCGGAAATGATGAAGGGGTGTTCATCAGGAAATGCTCCGACTGTTTCGGGTTCCACACGTGGCCGGAGCCCGGAGGGAAGGGATCAAAGACCGTAACTTTCAGGACGGTGCCTTGGGCCGGGAGTTTCAACGCCAAGTTAGCGAGTCTTTCAACCACGCTCGTGCCGCGTGGGCCTGCCCCGACAAGGGCCAGGCTGAACTCGTTCTTTGGTGTTGCTATCTCGCTGTTCACTCCTCTAGGTTATTACCTTTGGAACAGGGCATGGGCCAGACGCATAGACTATGGCCATGACTGAGCATGATTCTGAGGTTGCAAGCGCTGATCCGTATTCCTGGCTTGAAGGAATTCACGACGAAACGGCACTCGAATGGGTGCGGGATCAGACCCAGCGTACCGAGTCCGAGCTGTACGACGACTCGTTCCATGCCACTGCGGAGCGGATCAAAACGGTCCTGGATGCCCAAGACCGCATTCCCATGGTGACCAAGCGTGGCGATCACTACTACAACTTCTGGCGCGATTCCGCCCATCGTCTTGGACTTTGGCGTCGCACCACTTGGAATTCCTACCTCAGCGACGACCCGCAGTGGGAAATTCTATTGGATCTTGACCTGCATGCGCAGCTGGAAGGCCACGAATGGCATTTCGCTGGTTCAGCACTCCTGCGTCCAGCGGCCGGTGGCGCCTACCAGCGGGCGCTGCTTCGCTTGAGTCCTGACGGCGGCGACCAGGTGCGCATTCGCGAATTCGATCTGGCCTCCAAGAGCTTCGTTGCCGGCGGTTTCGACCTTCCCGTTGCGAAGACCCAAGCCTCGTGGATTGACCACGATACGTTGCTTGTCGGTTCCGCCAGCAGCGAGCAGTTCACAACCCGTTCGACCTACGCGAATACCTTGAGAAGGCTCAGCCGCGGCATGGAGATCGAAGAAGCGCCAATTCTCTTCCAAGTCGATAGAGAACATGTCGCAGCCTTCGGCTACTTCGATTCGACTCCGGGATTCGAACGCGTGGTCACCACTGATGCCATCGACTTCTACAATTCCACTGCCGGTGTCCTCATCGACGGGGAACACCATCTGATCGATGTTCCAACCGATGTGCAGGTCAGCCTGCACCGGCAGTGGGTCCTCTTTGCTCCCCAAACCAATTGGGAACACCAGGGCCAGAAGATCGCTGCGGGTTCATTGGCTATCGCCCGGCTGGATAGATTCCTCGAGTCCGGCAGCATCGAGAAGGTTCTCTTCGTCCCGGATGCGCACACTGCGCTGGAATCACTGAGCTTTACCGCCAATTATCTGCTGCTCACCGTATTGTGTGATGTGGCTTCGCAAGTGCGCATTATTGATCTCGCAGATCATTTCAGCCAGTCGGACATGCCGCTGAAGGATCCAATGCTCAGCGTCTCGGTGGGAGCCGTTGATGATGAGGACCCGGAGCATGGCGATGACTATTGGATGACCATCACCGGATTCATTACCCCTACTACCTTGTTGCGCGGCACAGTTGGTTCGGCAGCAAAGGTCGTGAAGAAATCGCCGGATCGCTTTGATGCCGGTGGTTTTGAAGTCACCCAGCATTTTGCGTCCTCTGCGGACGGCACCAGGGTTCCATATTTCCAAGTCGCGGCATCCGACTTGGTTCACGATGGGAAGAACCCGGTGCTGATGGACGGCTACGGCGGTTTCCAGCACAGCATGACTCCTGGCTATGCAGCCGCCATGGGCACCGGTTGGTTATCGCGGCGTACCGTTGAGGGCCGCAAACCGGTATACGTCATGGCCAACATTCGCGGTGGTGGCGAGTACGGGCCGGATTGGCATCGTGCTGCCCTGCGTGAAAAGCGCCATCGTGCCTACGAGGATTTCGCAGCCATCGCCCAGGACCTGGTGGCTCGCCGGGTGACGTCCCGCGCGCATTTGGCCGCGACAGGGCGTTCTAACGGCGGGTTGCTCATGGGCAATATGATCTCTGGCTACCCGCACTTGTTCGGAGCAATTTCCTGCGGCGTCCCGCTATTGGACATGCAGCGCTACACGCAGCTAGCTGCCGGCCATTCCTGGATTGCCGAGTACGGCGACCCGCAGGTTCCCGGGGACTGGGACTTCCTGCGGACTTTCTCCCCCGTGCATCGACTCACCGACCAGCCTCATCCAGCCAATGACTATCCGGCCTCGTTGATTTGGACCACGACTTCTGATGACCGTGTCGGCCCTTCGCAGGCACGCATCATGGCAGCCAAAATGATGGATCTGGGCATTGCCAATGTGCGGTACCACGAGCCACAGGGCGGTGGCCATGCCGGGTCAACGGATAACGAGTCAACCGCCAAAATGCTGGCGACCAGCTACGAATTCCTGTGGCGACAGGTGCGTTAGCTCTCTCGTTTTGGAACACGCGCCCATCTTCGGGTAGGCTAGATTCTGCTGGAAACAGCGGATGGACACGTGCCAGAGCGGCCGAATGGACTTCACTGCTAATGAAGGGTCGGGCTAAAACTCGACCGGGGGTTCAAATCCCCCCGTGTCCGCCAAGAACCCCCTACTCAGGTAGGGGGTTTTTCGTTCATATGGCACTTTTTCGACGAGAACGTTCCGAATACGGAAAATCCCCCGGATTCACCGATTTTTCGGTGAATCCGGGGGATTTTCAAAACTCCAGGACAGCAGTTTCTCCGCTACTGGTCGTCGCGCTTAACGAAGGTCCGCAGCATGTTCTGCACGATATCCTCTGGCAACGAGGTGTGGCGAACAATGATTTCCGACATCCGGTCCAGATCGGTATCGGCGATTGCGTCGAAGAGCGCTTCGCGGTCAGCTTCTGGAAGTTCGGCAGCATCGAAATGCACTGGACCATCCGGGCCCTGGCCTTCAAAGCGGAAGTCTGCAATATTGCCGTTGGCGCTCGCGCCAGACATGGGGGACGTCGCGATCATGCGTTCCAGGTCTTCGACCGGCAGATCCGTATAGCCGTGCAGGATCTTTGCCGCTTCTTCAAAATTGGAATCCCGCAGCATGGAGAATAGCTGGTCGTATTCATTTGCCGGCAGTTGTTCGCTGGAAAATTCGCGGTTCTCGCCATCAAGTTCGAACGCCATCTTGAAGTGCGTAGCACTTGGTTCCTGAAGGGAACTGAACTGCTCGCTCCATTCCTGGGGTACAACCCAAGTGTCATCGGCAGGTGCTGGTGTGGCATCCTCTGCGGCAGTGGCGGCCGCTTCACGATCTTCGCGCTCAACTTGAGCTTCGAGTTTGTCGCTCAAAGCCTTGATCTCGGCATCATCATTCGGCAATTCCTTGGCAGGGGCTGTCTGCGGGTACTTGTCGAGGCTGCGTACTGCAATCACGCAATCCTTGACCGAGTCGCCAGTAGCAGCGCGGAAATCCTTGACCGCGCCCATGACGTCGCCCTTGGCCAGATTGCGGTACACCGAATTGCGTGAAGCATCATCCAGCCTCGCGTTTGCCGCCTGCGCTGCTTCACGGGAAATCGCCTGCGCGATTTGCGCAGTGTTCTTCTTGCGCAGCGCTTGCAGACCGAAGTAGCCCAGGGCAATCACTGCGATGAGGACAACGAGCCAGATGAGAAATTCCATACTTCCAGACTACTTTGTTTAACTGTGCGATTACCCGGCTACGCCCAAAGTGAAAGGCATGACACCCGGTGCGCCGGCGATGCGCAGGGCCCGCCCAGCCATCGCCATGGACCACCGGGAATCAACCAGATCATCAACTAGCAGCACCGGCCCTGGAGCGTCGGCAATGAGCTGTTCGAGCTGCGTTGGAAGTTCAAAAGCATCGGCAACCGCAGCCACACGGAAAGCGGAATTCCCGCCCGGGCCATTCTGTGGTCCAGCACCGCGATATTCGAGCTGCCCCAGGTAGCGCAACCGCCCCACCTCAGCTAGGCCCTGAGCAAGGGAGGTGATCAGCTGGGGACGCTTATTCGATGGCATGGCTACAACGCCCACTGGACGTTCCTCCCAATTCCATTCGGCAAGCACCTTGATGCACGCATCGAACATCGCCTTGTCGATAGGGGAATCGGTGGGGTCGGCAAAGAGCTGGCGCAATCGGTTGCCCCACCCCAGGTCGGTCAGGCGAGCCAGCGCCCGGCCCGTGGCCACCTGCTCGTCAATAGCGATTTTGCCCTTGAGCGTGTACCCCAGCCGGTCCAGTCCCGAAGGGTACAGCTTGCGCGGTTCAATAGGAACTCCCACCCGTCCAAGTGCCGCCTGCGCGCTGTCCTTCGAATCGTCAGGAATATGGTCGTCAAACCAAACGCCAGCGCAGTTGTCGCACCGGCCGCAGGGAGCAGACTGGGGATCATCCAAGGCGTCGGTCAGAAACTGCATGCGGCATCCGCGAGTGTTCTCGTAACTGACCATGAGGTTTTGTTCATGGATCCGGCTCTGCGCCACTCGCTTGTACCGATCGGCATCATAGGTCCATGGCATGTCGGTGCGCATCCAGCCGCCGGCAACACGCTCCACCGCACCATCCACGGCCAGCACCTTCAGCAACAGCTCAAGTGGCGAGCGGCGAAGGTTCACGGCGCTTTCCAGCGCCGGGACGCTCATCGCACCGTCGGTCTTGGCCAAGGCCTCGAGCACCTGGGTGGCGCGTATCTGGTCCGGCATGGAGCTGGTGGCGAAGTATTCCCAAATTTCCGAGTCGTCAGGCCCGGGCAGCAGCAGGACATCTGCGTTGATGCTCCCACGCCCGGCACGGCCCACCTGCTGGTAGTAGGCCACGGGCGAGCTGGGGGCACCGATGTGCAAGACGAAACCGAGGTCTGGCTTGTCAAAGCCCATGCCCAAGGCGCTCGTGGCGATCAGCGCTTTCACTTCGTTATTCTTCAACGCTTGTTCAAGGCGTTCGCGTTCTTCCAAATCGGTGCGCCCGGTGTAGGCAGCAACTTCGTGCCCGGCATCCTTGAGCAGGCGAGCAATATCCTCGGCCGCAGAAACCGTCAGGGTGTAGATAATGCCCGAGCCCTTGAAGTCCTCGATGTGGCTGAGCAACCAGGCTAACTGCATGCGCGGCGAAGCCAGACGCAGGACACCTAGGCGCAGCGAGTCGCGAGCCAGGGTGCCGCGCAGCGTGAAGACCTCCTCGGTGCCGCCGGCCAGCTGTTCGGCAACGTCCTGGACTACTCGGCTGTTCGCTGTTGCAGTGGTCGCCAAAACCGGGAGGCCCTGAGGCAATCGGGCGATCAGGTCCCGGATGCGGCGGTAATCCGGGCGGAAATCGTGGCCCCAGTCCGAAATGCAGTGCGCCTCGTCGATGACCAGCAGGCCCAAGCGCTGCATCAACATCGGCAACTGCTGCTCGCGGAAGGATGGATTGTTCAAACGCTCCGGGGACACCAGCAGCACATCGAGCTCATTGCGTTGCAGCTTTTCGAGGATTTCACGCCATTCGAGCACATTGGCCGAATTGATGGCCGCAGCGCGGACTCCAGCACGCTCCGCGGCCGCAACCTGGTCGCGCATCAATGCCAGCAGCGGGGAAACGATCAGTGTTGGCCCGTAGCCCTGTTCTCGCAGCAGCAGGGAAGCGATGAAGTACACGGCGGACTTGCCCCAGCCGGTACGCTGGACGACCAGTGCGCGGCGCCGCTCGGCCACCAGTGCGCTGATCGCTTCATACTGGCCATCATGGAACTGCGCGTCCGGGTTTTGCACCAGTGCGCGCAGTTTCTGCAGTGCCAGCGTTTTCAGATCCACTTGCGTTGAGCCATCCATGCCTCCAGTATTTCAGTTCCTGCCCACGATTTAGCCCGTGGCGTCCGCTAATTGTGGATGAGCTCTCGCAAGCTGCGGTGCCGGCAGGGGAAAATAGCTGAAATGTTAGGCATTTCCCATCCGCAATCGCCTAGTTCTCAATGATTTGAATCAGTCAAACCGGTAGGCTGAAAGGCGTGAGTGAAGAAATTGATCTTAATCAGAGCTTTAAGGCCTACGACGTACGCGGCGTAGTCGGCGAGAACCTGGATGCCGAAGCAATTGAAGCCATCGGCGCGGCCTTTGTCGACGTCCTGTCCCTGTCCGGCAAGGAAGTACTGGTTGGCGGTGACATGCGCCCGTCTTCCGCAGAATTCGCCCAAGCCTTCGCTCGTGGCGCCACCTACCGCGGCGCCAACGTGATCATGCTCGGATTGATCTCCACCGATGAGCTGTACTTCGCATCGGGCAAGCTCAATGCCGCCGGTGTTGTCTTCACCGCCAGCCACAATCCCGCCCAGTACAACGGCATCAAGATGTCCAAGTCTGGCGCCCGCCCGATTTCTTCGGCTACCGGTCTTTTCGACATTCGCGACCTGGCCCAGCAGTACCTTGACGAGGGACTGCCGGTCTCCGGTGACGCCCCGCAGGGCAGCATCAGCGAGCGCGAAGTGCTGGCCGACTATGCAGCTTACCTGCGAGAATTGGTGGACTTGTCGGGCATTCGTCCGCTGAAGATCGTGGTGGATGCCGGTAACGGTATGGGCGGCATGACTACCCCTGCAGTTCTTGGGGGCACGGTGCTCGCTGAGCTGCCGCTCGAAATTGTCCCGCTGTATTTCGAGCTGGATGGCACTTTCCCCAACCACCCGGCCAATCCGCTGGAACCGGAAAACCTCAAGGACCTGCAATCCGCAGTATTGGAGCATGGGGCCGATCTCGGCCTGGCTTTCGACGGCGATGCCGACCGCTGCTTCGTGATCGACGAGCGCGGGCTGCCGCTGTCCCCTTCGGCTATCACCGCACTGGTCGCGGTGCGCGAAATCGCCCGCGTGCAGGCAGCTGGCGAAGAGTCCCCGGTGATCATCCACAACTTGATCACTTCCAAGGCAGTGCCTGAATTCGTCGCCAAGTCCGGTGGCGTTCCGGTGATGACCCGCGTAGGCCACTCCTTCATCAAGGCTGAAATGGCTTCCCAGGGCGCGGTCTTCGGAGGCGAGCATTCCGCCCACTACTACTTCCGCGACTTCTACAATGCCGATACCGGCATGCTCGCTGCCATGCATGTGCTGGCCGCCTTGGGCGAGCAGGAACTGCCGCTCTCCGAGCTGGGTGCCGAATACGAACCCTACGCTGCCACCGGTGAAATCAATTCAGAGGTCGAGGACAAGGCAGGTGCTACTGCCCGGGTCGTGTCGCATTTCCAAGACCAGCCAGTAGAAGTGATCACCATGGACGGCACGACCATTTCAGCGGCCGATGGCAGCTGGTGGATCAATCTGCGCCCATCGAATACCGAACCATTCCTGCGTTTCAACGGCGAAGGCCGGACCGCAGAAATCATTGAGCCCATCCGCGATGCCGTTCTGGCTATCGTGCGTGAAAAGAACGTCACCAACTAGCAAAGGGAAGACATGAACCTCGAAGAACTGGATGAGGGCGTCAAGGACGCGCTGAACAAGGTCTTGGGCACCGCCCTGGGCGTGGCCCGCGAACAGCTCGAAGAGCAGGGCGTGTTCCTGCCTTTTGCGATCGCGCTGGAGCCGAAGGAAGAGGAAGACGAGCCGGAGCTGCGCTTGATCGCTGTTCCGCCAACGGATGATCCTGAGGATCCGGAAGCCGACATCGACACCGAAGCCATGGTTGCGGACCTGATGCAGGTGCTGAACCAGCAGGGCACCCACTTCCAGGCGATCGCCGTCGCCTCGGATGTGCTGCTCCAGGAAAACGACCAGGACGCCATCCACATTGTGGCCGAGCACCGTGTCGGTGCGGCCTTGGCCATCGTACAGCCGTACACCATGCCTGCAGAGCCAGGCGGCGAATGGATCTTCGACGAGCCAGCGGCAGAGTCGGCGGAAGCCATTTGGGCCAACGCGCTCTAGACCGCAGTTGGTGATTCCGGGGTCGGCATAGTCACTCTGCTGACCCCGGAAGGCTTTTCCCACGTAAAGTAGGAATCATGAAACTCAGTGCCTTCACCGACGTATGCTTGCGAACCGTCATGGTCCTTGCAACGCCCGGCACCGGGCAACTGACCAGCCGCCAGATCGCCGAGTCCGTGGGGGTTCCCTACAACCACGTTGCCAAAGCCGTCCTGGAACTGCGCACGCTGGGAATCCTGCAGGTCACCCGCGGCCGCAATGGCGGCGCGCAGCTGAGCGATGGAGCACTGGATTTTTCCCTCGGCTCACTGCTGCGCAAGTTGGACAAGCGCACCGATATTGTGGATTGCTCCGATCATGACGCGCAATCCAACTGCCCGCTTTCGGGCAGCTGCCGCTTGCGGGCAGTCTTCCGGCAGGCCCGCGAAGCTTTCTACGCTTCACTGGACCCGCTGACCATCCAGGACATCTGCCCGGCATCATCCGCGATGCCCTTCACGGCGCTCCCCTTCCCTACGGTGCGCGCCCTTTCCTGATTCCCCTGCGGCCCCCGGGGGTCGCATCGCCGATTTCTGTTACGAATACCGGCCGGTGGATTTGCAATCCTTTTCTACTAGGCGTAGAAATGAATCATAAATCTTGTATCTGGAATACAAGTTATCGCCTACTCCAAGGAGACCCGATGCTGTCCACGAAGTCCTTCCCGGTCGTTGAAGCCACGTTGCCAATCATCGCAGAGCGCATTTCCAGCATTACCCCGAACTTCTACAACCGCCTGTTCACCGCTCACCCGGAACTGCTCGACGGAATCTTCTCCCGTTCGAACCAGAAGAACGGCACCCAGCAGCAGGCCTTGGCGGGATCCATCGCAGTCTTCGCAACCTACTTGGTCAAGTACCCGGGCACCACTCCGGAAACCATGCTCGCGCGCGTAGCCCACAAGCACGCTTCCCTCGGTGTCGCCGAGGAGCAGTACCCCATCGTCTACAAGCACCTCTTCGACGCCATCGCCGAAGACCTGGGCGAGGCGCTGACTCCGCAGATCGCCGAGGCCTGGACCGAGGTCTACTGGCTGATGGCCCACGCGCTGGTCAAGATCGAGAAAGGCTTGTACGCGCAGCAGGCCAACGCCGAGATCTACACCCCGTGGAAGCTTGTCGAGCGCATCGAAACCGGCGTTGATTCGGTCTGCTTCAGCTTCGAGCCAGCTGACCGGACCCCTGCCACCGTCGCCAAGCCGGGCCAATTCGTTTCGGTCCGCATGCCGATGGCCGACGGCCTGCGCCAGGTCCGCCAGTACACCTTGAGCGGCGACATCGAGCGAACCGACCGCCGCACCGTCACGGTCAAACTGGATGTGAACGGCGAATTCTCCCCGGTGATCCACCATGGCCTGAAACTCGGCGACGTGGTGGAGCTATCGAATCCGTATGGCGACCTGGTCATCGATGACGATGGCTCGCCGCTGGTGATCGCCACCGCCGGAATCGGCTGCACCCCGAGTGCGGCCGCGTTGCAGACCCTGGCCGCACGCGGCTCCACCCGCAAGGTCACCGTGCTGCACGCAGACCAGACGGCCACCGCCTGGCCATTGCGCGAGCAGATGCTCGAATCCATCGGCAAGCTGCCAGAAGCCACCATCAGCACCTGGTTCGAACGCGGGGAATTGCCGGAGGGGCTGAACGCCACGTCCGGCTACATGGATCTCGCCGGCGCACTGACTGGCAATGCCCAGGTCTACTTATGCGGCCCGCTGCCATTCATGCATGCAATGCGCAACCAGGCGCTGGAAGCCGGCATCTCGGCCGAGCGTATCCACTATGAAGTCTTCGGCCCGGATGTATGGCTCGCCGCCTAGCTTCCTGGTGACAGAGCCGTGCTGCAGGTGGATCCATGGGGAATCCGCCTGCAGCACTTTTTGCCTTTATTTTCCGGTATCCGCGGGAGAATCCGGCTTGCCACCCTGTTTCGGTGCCTTCTTCTTCAAATCGAACTTTTTCGGGTCCAGCTTTCGAGGATCGATTTTCCCGGCGAACCTGCCAGACTTCTTCTGCCCGGCTTCTTGAGCTGGCGGCGCGGGCTCCCCGGCTTCCAGGTCCTGATTCGCCGGCGCTTCAGCGGCTTGTTCCACCGGTGTTGCTTTCGCGCCGGGTGCCGGCTTCGCAGCCTGCGGATCAACTAGGATCTGGTGCAGACCCGCATCGGAAATCCACTTGCGCAGCACCGAGTTGAACAGGATCGGGTTCTCGATATTCCATTGGTGGTGCATGCCCGGAACCACGCGCGTGATCACCTGCGGGAGCCTTGCGCGCAGCGCGTCAAAGGATTTCTGCACAACTTTCGGCTCCTTGGCTCCAGCGAGGGCCAGTACCGGGCCCCGGTAGGAGCCGAGCTTCTGCGGCAATCCCCCTGGGTCCATCTCGTCCATGATGGCCCGCATGTTCTCGGCTTTGAGCTTCACGCCGTGCTCGGTGAACAGCTCGCGCTCATCATCCACCATTCCGTAGGCACCAGCCTGGAAACGCCAGAACCACTCGCTGCCAATGAGCTTGAGCTGCATCCGCTGGAAAGCCCGGGCCGCCTGCCCCACACCGGTCACCGGAGTGCCGGTAATCAGCACGGAGTCAACGAGCTCCGGATGCCGTGCGGCCACGTGCAAAGCAATCACTCCACCCAGGGAAATGCCAACCAGATGCACGCCGCCTTCGGAAACCTCGTCGGCGATCAAGGCGGCGACATCATCGGCGGCGGATTCCAGGCCATCCCAGGTCTCCTCGAACCGGGCACCAAAGGCCGGCAGGTGCAGAGTCAGGATGTTGCAGTCGCCAAAGGCCAGAACCTGCGGGTCCCAGCTCCAGTTGCCGACGTTTCCGCCGTGGAGGAAGACCAGGGTCTTCATCGACCGTTGCCCATCATGATGCCGCCCGGGATGCACTTCCGGATAATCGGTGGCATCGCGCCCGGCACCGCTTGCAGGGGTCTTGTTCTGGTCTTTGGCTGCAGTCATGGCAAGTACTCCAATACCGCGTCGAGCCATTCCAGCTCCGCGGCTTGTTGTCGGATTGCATGGTCAAGTGTGGCAGCCATCAGGAAGCTGCGACGGTCCGCAGCGGCTCGCATGTCAATGCCTTCGCGCTGGGAGAGGTAGTCATCGAGGATGAACTGCGTGGCTTGGCGGCGCTCCTCCAGCAAGCTCTGGATATCATCGCGTTCGAGTTCGGCGGCGAAGAACACCTGCCCCATGAAGGGATCACGCTCGGGAGACTGCACCGCACCAGCAGAAAGCCACTGGGCCAGTGCCGCACGTCCCGTTTCCGTGATGTGGTGTTCCTGGCGGTCAGGGTAATTCGACTGCGCGACGGTGCGCACGGTGGCATACCCCTTGTCCACCAGCTGCGCCAAAGTGCGATAGATCTGCGCCTTGTCTGCGTTCCAGAAGTGGTTAATAGAGGAGTCAAAGTGCTTCTTGAGCTCGTAGCCAGTCATGGGCGACAAGCACAGCAGCCCGAGAATCAATCGTGCCAAAACCATAGAGCAATCTTTTCATAAATAGTTGATTTTGCACCCACTTTGCCCCGGCGTGTGGAAACTGTACCCGGATTGTGACAATTCCTCCGTGGCGCACGAGAACGCCCCGGTGACTGGAATTCCAGTCACCGGGGCGTTCACTGTGCGGATCTGCTGGAGATCCTAGTCAACTACGCGTTCAGGCGATCCTTCAAGCCGTCGAGCTCTGCACGCAGCGAAGCCGGCAGCGCATCGCCGAACTTGGCGTACCACTCTTCGATGGCCTCGACTTCGGTAGCCCATTCATCCTTGTTGACAGCTACTGCCGCTTCAACGTCGGCTGGGGTGAACCCTTCAAGGCCAGCCAAATCCAGGGACTCGCCGGTCGGGACGTTTCCGATGATGGTTTCCCGGGCGTCCGCGGTGCCTTCGATACGCTCGACAGCCCACTTGAGCACACGCGAATTGTCGCCGAACCCTGGCCACGCGAAGCCACCGTCAGCCGTGCGGCGGAACCAGTTCACCAAGAAGATCTTCGGCATCTGCTCTGGGTTGAGCTTGTTCGAGATCTTGTCCCAGTGGTTCAGGTAGTCGCCTGCGTTGTAGCCGATGAATGGCAGCATCGCCATCGGGTCACGGCGAATCACTCCGGTCGCACCTGCAGCGGCTGCGGTGGTCTCGGAGGAAAGGGTCGAACCCATGAAGATGCCGTTGGTCCAGCTGCGGGCTTCGGTCACCAGCGGAATGGTGGTCTTGCGGCGGCCGCCGAAGAGGATCGCATCGATCTTCACGCCGTTAGGCGAGTAGTAGTCCTCGGAAAGCATGTCGACCTGGTCGATCGGGGTGCAGAAGCGCGAATTAGGGTGCGCTGCCGGACGACCGGATTCAGGAGTCCAGTCGTTGCCCAACCAGTCGGTCAGGTGCGCAGGAGCCTCGTCGGTCATGCCCTCCCACCAGACGCCGCCGTCATCGGTCAGCGCAACATTGGTGAAGATGTTGTTGCCCTTGGAGATGGCGCGCATCGCGTTCGGGTTGGTGGACCAGCCGGTGCCTGGCGCCACGCCGAACAGGCCGTATTCGGGGTTAACGCCGCGCAGCTCGCCGTCCTTGCCGATGCGCATCCAGTTGATGTCATCGCCCAGGGTCTCAGTCTTCCAGCCTTCAATGGTTGGATCCAGCAGCGCCAGGTTGGTCTTGCCGCAGGCCGACGGGAATGCCGCGGCAATATGGTACGACTTGTTCTGCGGGCTGGTCAGCTTCAGGATGAGCATGTGCTCTGCGAGCCAGCCTTCATCGCGGGCCATCGCCGAGGCGATGCGCAGCGAGTAGCACTTCTTGCCCAGCAGCGCGTTGCCGCCGTAGCCCGAACCGTAGGACATGATGGCGCGCTCTTCGGGGAAGTGCACGATCCACTTGTCTTCGTTGCATGGCCAGGCAACATCTTCCTGGCCCGGCTCCAGGGGTGCACCTACCGAGTGCAGCGCTGGAACGAAGAATGCGTCCTCGGCTTCCATCTTGCGCAGTACTTCATTGCCGATCTTGGCCATGATGCGCATCGAGGCAACGACGTAGGCGGAATCGGTGATCTCCACGCCGTAGGCAGGCACTTCCGCGTTCAGCGGGCCCATGACGAATGGGATGACGTACATGGTGCGTCCGCGCATCGAGCCATCGAACAGGCCGCTGAGCATGGACTTCATCTTGGTTGGGTCTTCCCAATTATTGGTGAAGCCTGCATCTTCTTCCTTTTCGGAGCAGATGAAGGTGCGCTCTTCGACTCGGGCCACATCCTTGGGGTCCGAGAAACCAGCGTAAGAGTTAGGGAAGTTCGGATCGGTCAGCTTGACTAAGGTGCCGGCTTCAACCAGCTCGGCAGTCAGGCGATCATTTTCTTCAGCTGACCCATCAACCCAATAAACACGATCCGGCTTCGTCAGTGCGGCAACTTCCTCAACCCAGGATGCCAACTTCTCGTGCGAAGTAGGTGCTGCGCTGATAACGTTCTGATCCGAGCTCGTGCTCATTATCCATTCCCTCCATTGGGCTGAACTTGCAATAAATCAAGGCTATTAGGTGCTCAACTCCAGCGCCGTGTGATCGAAACCTCATGAAAGTGAAACCCGGAGGACCAGAAGGAAAAAATTCCCGAAATTCCGGGGGTTGGTCTAAACGAATTGACTCGATTATGTGACGAAGGTCACGTAGACCGGTACCCTTTCAACGTCTTCACATAACCTTATGTTCATCTGGACCCACTAGCTTTGCCCGTCGATTTGTACAGCGCGAAATCGACCTGTATAGTTATTCGAGGTTCGTGAGAACGAGCCAGACAAAAGAATATGCGCCCATAGCTCAGCTGGATAGAGCGTCTGTCTACGGAACAGAAGGTCAGGGGTTCGAATCCCTTTGGGCGCACCAACTGAAAAATTCCCACTCGCTCGAGTGGGAATTTTTTGTTTCCCCCAAAGGATTGCCCGATGACACAGCTTGCTCTAGGCGGCCAGCTCAGCCTGCGCCTGCTGGAAGTCGCCGACGCAAAGCAAATCGCTGAGTCCTACCAGCGCAATCGACAGCACCTGGAGCCCTGGGAGCCGGCTCGCCCCGCAGAATTCTTCACCGAGACGCGGCAAGCGGCACACCTCGCAGCCGCCTCAGAAGCTCGCCGAAGCGGATTGGCCTTTCCCTTCGGGCTCTTCGAACGGGATGCGCTCATCGGACGCTTTAATATCAGCGGAGTGGCCCGTGGCGCATTCCAAAGCGCCAGCCTGGGCTACTGGATCGATCATGAATACACCGGGCGGGGCTTGGCTTCCCGAGCCGTGGCCACCTTGCGCACGGTGGCGCTCAACGATCTGGGCTTGCACCGGCTGGAAGCCAGTACGCTCCCCCACAATTACGGCTCGCAGCGCGTTCTTGAAAAGAACGGCTTCGTCCGAATTGGCATGGCGCCGAACTATCTGGAGATCGAAGGACGCTGGCAGGACCACAACCTCTACCAAGCGATCTTGCACGATCATTCGGCTTCCAATCCCAGTGATTTCGTAGTCGACTAGTTATTTTGTGAATCACGGCACTTTTTGCTGTTTTGGTTCTTGCTCCCCGGAAATCTCGTGTAAAGTTATTCAAGTCGTCAAGACGGCTAATAAATGAATATGCGCCCATAGCTCAGCTGGATAGAGCGTCTGTCTACGGAACAGAAGGTCAGGGGTTCGAATCCCTTTGGGCGCACCAACTGAAAATTCCCACTCGATCGAGTGGGAATTTTTTTGTTAAATCCCGGCGGTGAACGGCAGCGGTGCCGCAACAGACTAGTGCGAAGCGCGCAACACCAATTTCGTGTCCATGATGCTCCACTCGGGTACCTTTTCTCCGTTGATGCGTTTGATCAACAGTTCCGCCATGATTTCGCCCTGGCGCTCCGGGTTCTGCGCAATGGTCGTCAACGGCGGTGTCGAGCTTCGCGCGAAAGAGTCATCATCAACGGACGTTACCGAAATGTCCTCCGGCACTTTCACACCGGCTTCCCCTAGGGCTTGCAAAGCTCCGAAGCCCATCTGGGCACTGGCGGCAAACAGGCCGTCTACCGCAACATCCGCGTCCAGCAGCTGCTGCATGATGCGCCGTCCGCTAGCCGGGGTGAAGTCGCCGATCTCAATAGCCGCAGGCTCCAGGCCCGCGCGTTCAACTGCCTGCTTGAATCCCACCAAACGGTCCAGTCCCGCGCCCATGTCCTGTGGCCCGGCAATAATTGCCAGCTTGGTGCGTCCCTGGCCAAGGATGACCTCAGTCGCTTGCCTGGCGGCGGCGATGTTGTCGATATCGACAACATAGATGTCCTTTTGATCGATGCTCATGGTGCGTCCGCCATAAACCATGGGCAACACAGTTCCGAGATCCGCATAGGAACGGTCATCCGCGTGGTGCGAAAGCACCAGCGCGCCATCCACATTGCTGCCTTGCAGGTAACGGGTGGTTTTCACCGGATCCGCTTCGGTGGACAGCAGCAAGGTGAGCATGAATTCGGTATCGGCCAAGTACTGGGCAGCGCCCTGGACGACCTTGGCGAAGTACGGGTCTGCGAAGAACTTCGCGGTGTTCTCGGGAACCACCAAGGCGATGGAATTGGTCCGGCCCTGCGCCAGCGAACGGGCGGCACGGTTAGGCACGTAGTTCAATTCGCGGATAGCCAATTCGACAGCCTTGCGAGCCCCTGGCTTCACCCGATCCGAGCCATTCACTACACGGGAGACCGTGGCCCGTGAGACACCTGCGCGTTCTGCCACCAACTCGAGGGTCGGTTTCGGGCTCCGCGCTTCGTGCATGATCATGATCTTTATCCAGGTGCCTTGCAGTAGTCCGTCGGTGAAACACGATGATGGTCCGCAGCACCATCGGCAGGCTGCGGACCATCATGCTCAGGTGTTATGCCATTGTACGGTTTGCGGCAATCAACCCCGCGTAGGCCTTGCCACTATTCTTAATCGTTCGCACCTGGGTCTGGTAATCGACGTGGATAATGCCAAAGCGCTTCGCGTAGCCCCAAGCCCATTCGAAATTGTCCAGCAAAGACCAGACAAAGTAGCCGCGGACATCCACGCCGTCTTCTATCGCGCGGGCCACAGCATCAAGGTGGTTGAGGATGTATTCCTCGCGTTCGGGATCTTCAACGGTTCCGGCCTCCGTCACCGTATCGGTGTAGGAAGCGCCGTTCTCCGTGATGTACAGCGACGGAAGGTTAGCGTAGTCCTGGTTCAACCGGTTCAACAGCACGCGCAGCCCTTCGGGATTCACTTCCCAGCCCATGGCCGTGCGCGGCAGGTCGCGTGCCGGGAAGGTCACATACTCGCTGCCGACAAAAGGCGAAGACTTCGGCGAATCGGTAGGCACCACGGGCTGCGGCTGGCCGGCGGGCAGCGGATGGCCTGAAACGTTGTCATCGTGGTAGTGGTTCACGCCCAAGAAGTCGATTGGCTGCGAGATGATCTCCAGGTCCCCTGCTTCAATGACTTCAGCCAGCCCCAAACCCCGGACGTCTTCAAGCAGGTCTTCGGGGTAGGAACCGCGCAGGACAGGGTCCAGGTACATGCGGTTCCACAATGCGTCGACGCGGCGCGCTGCTTCCAGATCCACCGGATCGCCGGGATTATTCGGAACCGCATTGGTCAGGTTCAGCGTGATGCCGATATGCTCCGCGCCCAGTTCGCGCAGCCGGGCGGTGGCCAACCCGTGGGCCAGATGCTGGTGGTGCACCGCTGCCAGCGCCGCTTCCGGTTCCTGGCGTCCCGGGGCATGCTCGCCGGCGGCGTAGCCAATCAGCGAAGAGCACAGCGGTTCGTTGAATGTCGTCCAGTGCTTCACGCGGTCGCCGAGCTTTTCATGCACAGCCTCCGCGTATTCGAGGAATTTGTAGGAGGTCTCGCGGTTGGTCCAGCCACCGCGCTCTTCCAATGCCTGCGGCAGATCCCAGTGGTAGAGCGTCAGCCACGGCAGGATGCCATTCTCCAGCAGCTCGTCGACCAGCCGGGAGTAGAAATCCAGGCCTTCGGGGTTCACGGTTCGGCCCCCGGGGACCACGCGAGCCCAGCTGGTGGAGAACCGGTAGGAGTCCAGGCCCAGTTCGCGCATGAGCTGCACATCTTCGCGGTAGCGGTGGTAGTGGTCCACTGCGACTTCGAGGTTCTCACCTCCTGCGATGGCCCCATGCTTGCGGGCGAAGGCGTCCCAGACCGAATCTTCCTTGCCGTAGGAATGGCCAGCGCCTTCGATCTGGGCTGCTGCCGTAGCCGAGCCCCACAGGAATTCCTTAGGCCACGCGAATTTTTGGGATAGGTGGTTCATCATTAGCCCTTTACAGCTCCTGCCATAATTCCGGATACAAGTTGTTTGCCTGCAAGTATGAAGAGCACCAGCAGCGGGATCGTGGCCAGCAGGGCCCCGGTCATCACGATGGTGTAGTCAACGTATCGGGCAGACTGCAGTTGGCTCAACGCCACCTGCAAGGTTGGGTTCTGCGGTGCCACCAGCATGGGCCACAGGTAGTCGGTCCAGGCGGTCATGAAGGTGAACAGCGACAGGATCGCCATCGCCGGGCGAGCCGCTGGAACCCCGACATGCCAGAAGGTGCCGATCATGGAGGCGCCATCCACGCGGGCGGCCTCAATCAGTTCATCGGGGATGTTCTCCACCAGGTACTGGCGCATGAAGAATACGCCGAAGGCAGTGACCAGGGTCGGGATGATGATGGCTCCCAGCGAGCCGGTCCAGCCGAATTGCTTCATCATCATGAACATCGGGATGATGCCCAGCTGGGTGGGCACGGCCAAGGTCGCGATCACGAAGACCAGCAGCCCCTGGCGCCCGCGGAAGCGCAATTTGGCGAACGCGTAGCCTGCCAGGGTGGAGAAGGAAACCACCGAGAAGGTGATCACCGAGGAGACGATGATGCTGTTGCCCAGGGCCGCCCAGAAATCGACGGAGTCCAGGACCTCGGCGACATTGGTCCAGAACTGGCCGCCTGGCAGCAGCGGCGGGTACGCCGAGGCGAACACCGCACCGGTGGAGGAACCGATGACGAACGAGTACCACAGCGGGTAGGTGCTGCCGATGAGGAAGGCCAGCAGGATTCCGTAGGTGAGGAAGCCAGGACGGCGGTCCATGGAGAAGTTCTTGCCGCGGCGCTGGGGCGCACGGACCTGGCGCGCGGGGCGTTCCACTGTTGCATTACTCATTTGCTGCACTTCCGCTCTGCGTTCCGTTGGCCGGCTTTGCTGCTTTGGCTTCGGCTCGGGCAGCTGCCCGACGTGCCGCTCGGGTTCTGCCAGTGCTGCCGGCGCCCTTCTTGTCGGCCGAGGAAGCGATGGATCCGGAGATCAGGAAATTGATCACGCCGATCACGATGATGATCAGGAAGAGGATCCAGGCCACGGCCGAAGCGCGTCCGAAGTCCCCGCGATTGAATGCCAGGTCCCAGAGGTAGAGCACCGTGGTCTGGTACTGGCGGTCCGGGCCGCCTGGAACCGAGCTGCTGGGGTTGAACAGCTTGGGTTCGGTGAAGATCTGCAGGCCGCCGATGGTGGCAGTGATGATCACGAAGATCATCGTGGGGCGGATGCTGGGCAAGGTAATCGAGAAGAAGCGGCGGATCACGCCGGCGCCGTCGATGGCCGCCGATTCATGCAGTTCGCGTGGCACCGCCTGCATGGCTGCCAGCAGGATCAGCGCGTTGTAGCCGGTCCAGCGCCAGTTCACCATGGTCGCAATAGCCATATGCGACGGGAAGACCTCGGTCTTCCACGCGATCGGGTCGATATTCACGGCGGCCAGCAGGTTGTTCAGCACGCCATACTGCTCGTCGAATGCCGAGGAGAAAATCAGTGTGACGGCCACCGGCGTGACCACGTAGGGAACCAGCACGCTCATGCGCCAGAAGGTCTTGGCGCGGATGTTCTGGTCCAGCATGGCCGCGATGAACGTCGCGATCACCAATTGCGGGATGGCCGAAAGCAGGAAGATGCTGAAGGTGTTGAACAGGGAATTCCAGAACAGCGGAGAGGTCAGTTCGGCTTTGTAGTTTTCCAGGCCGATCCAGGCTCCTGCTCCGCCGAGCAGATCCCAGTCATTGATCGAGACGACGAACGTGTAGATCAGGGGGAACAGGCCCACCAGGCCGAAGAGGATGAAGAAAGGCGAGATGTAGAGATATGGGGAGTACTTGAAATCCCACCGCCCGCGAAGGTGCCGGCGGCGCGTCTTGCGCTCGTCCCTGGTCTCGGCCGGCTTAGCCCCGGCCGGAGCATTGTTCCCCTTGATCCAACGCTGGGGCTGCGGACTGGGCGCGCTGGCGTCCCGGTCTTGTTCCGGGGCATCGTGTGTTGTGGTGCTCATCAGTGGCATCTTTCCTGCTGCAGTAGCTGTCCAGGCATGGGCCGCAACCTCGTTGCGTGCCGCGGCCCTTGCCTGGATTCGAAGCGGGCTACGGGATTACTTGATTTCCAGTTCCTGCAGGGTGGAGAGGGCCTTGTTCCAGGCGGTCTCGCTGTCGCTGCCAGCATCGATCGCCTTGATAGCCGGGCCGAAGACCTGCTCCTGGATCACCGAATCCTGAGGGCCCTTGTACTGGGCCTGGACGCCGTTGGCGCGGTTGCCCAGGATTTCGCCCACCGGTGCGTTATTGAAGAATTCGCTCATCTCATTCGTGCCGGTCACTGCCTCGGACTTCTGCGCTTCCAGGTTCGAAGGGAACGTGCCGGCTTCCTCGAATGAGGTCGCCTGCGACGATGCGCTGGTCAGGTACTGGGCGAGCTTCGCAGCCTCGGCCGGGTGCTCGGAGGTGGTCGGCACGGTCAGGAACGAGCCGCCCCAGTTGGCCGCGCCGCCCGGGAAGACATCCGCGAAGTCCCAGCCTGCGCTGGAGTCTCCGCCGGCACCCTCAACCTGGCCCTTGACCGTGCCAAGCATCCAGCCCGGGCAAGGCATGACGGCGAAGGAACCGTCAACGAAGGCCTGGCCCTTGCCCCAGTCCCACTGGGTCTGGTTGGCCGACAGCCCCTTGGACGCAGCATCGGAGAGCAGGTCCCAGCGCTCGCGCAGTTCGGCGTTGCCCTCGATATTCAGTGATCCGTCAGCCTTGTAGTAGCCCTCGTCGAGCTGATTGACCATGGAATTCCAGACGAAACCGGACTGGTCGTAGAAGGCCTTGTCGGTCTTCTTCACATACTCGTTGCCTGCCTTGAAGAAGTCTTCCCAGGTTGCGTCGTCGCCACCGAGCAACTCGGCAACTTCTTCGCGCTCGCTGGGCATGCCAGCGTCCTTGAACAGCTTGGCATTGAAGCAGATGCCCATCGGCCCAATGTCCGTACCGTAGCCAATGACGCGGCCTTCTGGGTCGGTGGCCTGCTTGACCTTCCAATCAACCCAATCCCCCGCTACCTCATTGGCACCGAACTCGCGCAGATCGGTGAAGGAATCTGCAACCGACATCACCTGGCCCAGCCAGCCTTCTTCCACTGCTTGGACATCTGGCAGGCCGGCACCCGCAGCCTGCTTGGTCTTCCAGTCGGTCAACGCGTTGCCACCGGTGTCGATGTTGGTGGCCTCGATGGTGATTCCAGGGTTTTCCTTCTGGTACTTCTCGTACAGCGGGTCCAGTCCCTGGGTGCCGAAGGTCGTCACGGTCAGCGTGACCGGGTTATCAGCCGAGGCCGGCTGGGCATCCTTGCTTGCGTCGGCTGCGCAGCCGGTTGCTACCAGGGCGATGCTTCCGGCAACGGCCGCGGCCAGTGCCAGTGGGGATTTGCGTGAGGGTTTCACGGTGACTCCATTTCGGATATGAATCGTGCGAGCGGGCGAGCGCCAACAAGTTTGAGAGCGCTCTCAAAATACGGCAAAAAAGAAAATTCCTGCGATTTCCTGGATGCCTGAAACGATGAAAGCGACTCTGCCAAACATTTTGTGAGCGCTCTCACAAATCTTCTCCAACAATTCTCCACGATGGAAGTTTTCTGTCAAGCCTTTTCCCCAAAGAATTCTCCACCCCGCAACCAGCGCCCCTCTGGGTTCCCCAAAGCGGGTTAAAAGAAGGTGGCCAGGCGCTCTTCAGGGAAGAAGAGCGCCCCGCCACCGCGCAGGCGGGAAAAGTCAGTTTTTCTTATCCAGCTGCAGTCCGACGAGCACCGGGTCATGATCCGAGGAACGGTACTGGTCAGCCGCGAACAGGTTAGTGATGTTGTTGTTGTAGCGGCTGTATTCGTAGCCCACGGATTCAAGGGCGTTGATGTTCCAGATGTCTTCTCCAGTCACCTTGCCCGCCAGCTTCTCCGAGGCGAAGATGTGGTCCAGCGAGCCGACCAAGCCGTCGTAGAGGTAGCTCTGGGAATCGGCTGCGGCGCCGAGGTCCACGTACCCGGCTTCAACCAGAACCTGCATCGGATCTTCAGCCGAATAGGAGTTGAAGTCCCCCGCCAGCAGCACCTGGTCGGTATTGCGCGATTTCTTCAGACCGTCCGCGAAGCCAACCAGCGCTTCCGCTTGGCCGACACGGGCTTCGTTCCAAGCGCCTTGGCCATCGCCGCTGTCGGCATTGCCCGATCCATCAGCAGGATCCGAGCCCTTGGACTTGAAGTGGTTGGCAACGACCAGGAAGCGGGTGTTCTGGTTTCCGCCAACACGCTGGAAGGCCTGGGCCAGTGGATCCCGGGCGTTCACGAATGCTGGATCGTCGAGGATGACCGACTCGTCGATGGGCTTCACTGACTTGTCGCGGTAGATGATCGCGGTGCGGATCACATCTTCGTCAGCGGGCACAACCGATGGGGTCGGGACATAGCTCCAAACCTTCTGGCCAGCTTCCTGGTTCAACTCGTTGACCAAGTGAGCCAGGGCGGCATCGCGGTTCTGTCCGAAGCGTGCCGAGTTCTCGATTTCTTCCAGGACCACCACGTCTGCGGTGAACTTGCCCAGTGCGGCAACGATCTTGGACTGCTGGCGCTCAAAGCTTTCAGCGGTCGCCGCGCCGCGCGCATCGCAACCACCGCGGACATTGATTGGATTGCCCTCGCGGTCGGTGTAGTACGAGCACCCATCGAGCATGTCGCCGGTAGTGGTGAAGTAGTTCAGCACGTTGAAGCTGCCAACGCTGACATTGCCGCCCACCTCTTGCGGAGCGTCGTTGTCGACCTGCTCGAAGTTCACGGCGATATCGGCATCATCGGCGCCGACCACCTGGCCCTGCGGCTGCAAACGCCACATATCGTAGCGGTAGTCCAAGATGACCGGTGCGATGAAGGATGCGTCAGCGCCTACGGTGACGCGCTGCTGCGCGTCGATGTACGGCAGGGCGATCTGCTTGTTCTTGCTGGTTGAGAAGTTCAGCGTGGCCCCGTCATCGACCACGATCGAGCGCTGCTCGTTTTCCGCCGCGAGAGCCTTGGCCTGGGCACTGGCCGGCTTGAAGACATCGGTTGGCTGGCGCAGCAGCCGTTCGCCGGGCAGGATCTCGCTGGTGCCCATGGCCAGGCTCAGCTCGCCGTACTGGTTCAGCGAGTAATTGTCCGAGACGGTGAACTCGCCCTGCGGCTCGATCAGCATGGATTCAAAGCGCTCGCGCTCGGCATCGCTGCTCGGCAGTGAAATCGCCAGCGGCTTGACGCCCTGCGCCGGTTCATCGAGCACCTCGACGCTGCCGGCCTTGAGCTGGGTCAAGCCATAGTATTCGGACACTTCGCCAGAAACCTGGACATGGTCGCCGACGCTCACCGAGGAAACCTCGTCCGGCGCGTACACGAAGATCGCCGAGCTCGCCTGGCCCGAGGCATCTACGCCGCTGCCAGCGCTCTGCAGATAGAAACCGCGGAATCCGCCGTCGGCGTAGGCTCCGGTGACAACACCGCGCACAGTTGCGTCCTGGCCAGCCATGGGTGAGCTGTCGCCGGTCCCCTGGATCTGCTCGATGGGGGTGATTTCGGCAGTATCGGCGTGCGCCGCCGAGAAGCTCGAAACCGCAAGCGCGGTTCCCAGCACCGCGGCAGCGATGCGAGTGGGACGTCTATTGATCATGTTTTTCCCTAGGTAGATATTCAAGCAGCGGCGGCCCTGCCGCGTGCATGGGCCTGGTTCCAAGGTAAGCAAAGCCCGATTAACTGCACCTGAACTCTGCCCCGCTTTTTCGTGACGTACCCAACAACCATCAAAGGTCATCAAACGCTTTACGTCCAGTAGTGATCAAAGGAACCTTTTCACTAATTGAACTGACTGGTCAGTTCAATTAGTCTTTAACTGTGCTTACCGCAGATTCCATTACCGTCAAGGGACGCCACGACCAGCTCGTGGGGCCCACCTCCGTGCAACTGCAAAGAGGTGAACTGCAGCTGCTGGTATCCGAGCCGCAGATTTCCCGGACCGCGCTGGCCCTTGTACTGAGCGGACGCATGGCACCCAGCTCCGGGACGGTGGTGTGGAATGCGGATCCGAAGCTGCGAACCCTGCGCAAGCACAGCGCTCTGGTCGATTCGCCGGGGATCAATGAACCCGAATCCCACTTGAAGGTTTGCGATCTTGTCGCAGAAGATCTGGGGCTGATCCCGGGGCCAAGCTGGCGCAAGCCCGGCGCCAGGAAGTGGATGGCGCAGCATGGATTCGACGATATCGCCAGCTGCTGGAGCGATGCCATCGATCCGGGCCGCCTCTTCGAGCTCCAGCTCCTGCTGGCTGCCGAGAATCCCCGTCTTGAATTGCTCATCGTCGATTCACCGGACCGGCACGATCTGGAAGACGAGCATTGGCTCGAGACCCTGGAGAACTTCGCTTCCTCGCATCGGGAATTCGCAGTCCTGGCTATCGTCAGCCGGCTGCCCCAGTGCTGGCAGCCGCAAACCGGGCAGGCCGCCGACCCGGAACCAGCAGTGCTCCCACTGCCCGATCCATCCACCGGGTTCATCCAAGGCGAACTCGATCTGGGCCTGGATCACCTGGCCATGGCCGAGGGCATCGCGGCCAACCACGATTTCTTCCTCCCAGCCAACGAACTTGCTGACGCTGTTCAGTGCGAAGCAAAGGAATAGCCCATGACAACTTTGCGACTTGCCCTCTCCGAGCTCAAGCGGATGAGCCGCGGCACCTTGCCCAAACTGGCGCTCATCGCGGTCACCTGCGTTCCGCTGCTCTATGGCGCGCTCTACCTCTACGCCAACTGGGACCCCCAGGGAAACCTCGACAAGGTCACGGCCGCCGTGGTCAATCTGGATGAAGGCGCCGAACAGGACGGCGAGAAAACCCGAGTCGGCGACGACGTCGTCGAGGAATTGGAAGACGACGGCACCTTCAGCTGGGCGCACGTGGATTCCAAGGCGGAAGCCGAGCAGGCCGTGGCCACCGGCCAGTACGCCTTTGCGCTGATCCTGCCCGAGGACTTTTCCTCGGCCCTGGTCTCGCCGGGCGATTTCGATGATGCCGAACAGGCCAATATCGAGCTGCTGACCAACGATGCCAATAACTTCATGGTTTCCAACTTCGCCAAAACGCTGGCTACCACGGTGCGCACCTCGGTCGCCCAGGAAGTGGGAACCGAAACGGCTTCGGCGATGATCGCCGGATTCGTGGACATCCACGATTCGATGGGCGAAGCCGCAGACGGCGCCGGGAAGCTCTACGATGGCACCCTGCGACTGGGCGATGGCGTGGTCACCTTGGCCGATGGCACCACCAAGCTCGTCGATGGCAGCACCGAGCTGAACTCGGGCACCAAGACCCTGAAGAATGGCACCGCCGACCTGTCGGGAGGGTTGGGCCAACTGGTCGACGGCCAAACCCGGCTGCGCGACGGCAGCGCCGAACTGGCCGACGGCACCGCGCAGCTGGCCGACGGCAGCAAAGAGCTGAGCGACGGTCTGCACACCTTGAAGACGCAGACCAAAGCGCTGCCCGGTTCCGTCTCGAAGCTGGATCAAGGCGCCGCCAGCGCGAAAGAAGCCGCCGACCAGATTGCTGCCGGTTCACAGCAGGTCGCAGACGGCAACCAGCAGCTGGCCAGCACGGCAGATGAGGCCATCGCGGTAATCGACCAGCTGCAGGCCAACACGAAAACGCAGCTGGATAGCGTCAAGGAAGATACGCAGCAGCGCCTGGACGAGTTGGTCAGCAGTGGCGTGCTCACCCAGGACCAGGCTGATTCCATCCAGAGCACGGTCAGCCAAAGCGTGCAGAATTCTACGCTCGGCAATGCCTTGGATACCAAAGTGACCCAGGTCAATACCGAGTTATCTACCCTGCAAACGCAGCTGCACACCCTCGCCGACGGATCGGCGCAGGTAGCCGAAGGAAACCAGCAGCTGGCCACCGGCCTGGGCACCCTCGCGGATGGCACCAAGGCGTTGGATGACGCCATGCCTGCACTCGCGAAGGGCATCGGCTCGGCAGCCCAAGGCTCGGCGAAGCTCGCCTCCGGCGCCGCCGAAGCCCACACCGGGGCAAAGACCCTGGCCGAGGGCCAGCAGTCCGCATTGAATGGCGCCACCGACGCGGCTGACGGCGCAAGCCAACTGGATCAGGGTGCCGGCACGCTGCTCGCCGGCACCGGAGCCCTGCACAACGGACTGGTGCAGCTCTCCGATGGAGTCGGCGAGCTCTCGGACGGCACCGAAGAACTGCAAGACGGTTCAGATGAATTGGCCACCGGCCTGGAGGACGGCACCGGGAAGGTGCCGAACCCCGATGAGTCCACCAGCGGGCAACTGGCCGAAGTCATGGGCAATCCGGTAGCTGTCTCCAATAGCAAGCAGGCCGAAGCACAGGCTTATGGCGAAGGCCTTGCCCCCTTCTTCATGACCCTGGCGACCTTTATCGGCGTGCTGATCCTGACCCAGGTGATGCGCCCGATGACCAAGCGCGCGCTGGCTTCCAACGGCAGCAACTGGAAAATTTCCATCGGCGGCTGGTTGCCCTTCGCCGCCATCGCGGTACTGCAAACCAGCCTGCTCTACGCGGTGGTGCGATTCGGGCTGGGACTGCATGCCGCCCACCCGTGGCTGATCTGGGCTTTGCTGGCCGGTTCTGCCTTATGCTTCAGTGCGCTGATCCAGGGGTGCTTCGCGCTGCTGGGCACCGCTGGAAAGTTCGTGGTGCTGGTACTGATGGTCCTGCAGCTGGTCACCTCAGGCGGCACCTTCCCCTGGGAGACCTTGCCTGATTCGCTGCACCTGCTGCACCGGATCCTGCCCATGAGCAATGTGGTGATCGGCATGCGCCACCTGATGTACGGCGCGGATCTGGCAGTGCTGCCATCGGTTGCCGGTTCTTTGCTGCTCTACACCGCCATTGGACTAGTCTTGAGTATGCTTGCGGTACGCAAGAACAAGACCTGGAGCTTGAAAACACTGCAACCGGAGCTGAAAGAATGACAACGCCAACGGGCCAACGCCGCCGTGTGCGGGCCACGGATTCGAAGGAGAAGCTCTTCGAAGCGGCCATGCAGCTGCTCGGTTCGCGCTCCCCCGAGTCCGTCTCGGTGGACGAGATCGCGGCCGCGGCCGGCGTTTCCAAGGGCACGGTCTACTACAATTTCGGTTCCAAAGACGAGCTGGTCAGCCAGATCCTCAGCTACGGCGCGCACAAGCTCATGGGCGAACTGGCACGTGCGGCCTCCGGGGAAGACCCCTACCTTGCGCTGAGGCAGATGGTGGAATTCTCCATGGACTTCGTCGCCAGCTACCCCTCCTTTGCCCATCTGTGGATGCAGGAGCAGCTGAGCGCGGACACCGCCACTGCGTTCGCCAGCACCCCGCTGCACACGCAGGTGACCGGGCTGATCATCGAGGTGCTCGAACGCCTGGTCGTGCTCGAGCCCGACCAGAAGCTCTCGGTAGCCACCAGTATTTTCGGTGCCGCCTTGTTTACCGCCCGGATGCGCGCCTCGGGGCAGACCGGCCTGGATCGCGGGCAAACGGTGCGCGCCGTGCTGCTCACCGTGGATGGGCTTCGCGCTACCCGTCCGGCGGCCGTCTCCTAGGCCTGCGCGTCCCAGCTGGCGGTTTCCCTGATGCCAGGCAGTCCGGCGCTGAAGAGCAGCACCCCGGGATAGCCGTTGAGCAGTTCGGCCACGTCGCCGTAGGCTCCATCGGGCAAGCGGGTCAGCAGCGAATCGACCACCAGCAAGGGCGGTTCGCGCAACAGCGCCCGTGCCACCAGCAACGATGCTTGCTGCCCGGAACTAAGCGGTTCGCCGCCCCGGCGCAAGCGGGCTTCCGCTCCACCGGGCAAATCGGCCATCTTCAAACCGCAGGTTTCAGCCAGCGCCACGGCCTTGCGCAGCGAAGCGCCCGGATGGCGATACCGCAGCGCACGGGCGACGCTTCCGCGCTCGGGAACCATGGATTCCAACGCGGAGCCCACGAGCTTGCGGCGGCCGGCAGCAGGCAGATCCTCGCTGCGCCCCTCGGCGATCCACACCCCGGCCTGCGGGTCGGCGCCGTGCACCAGGGCGCCGGTAGCAATGGCCGAAAGCAGCGCCGCGCATTGGCCCTGGCTTCCACGCAGCGCAATTCGCTCCCCGGGCTGTGCCCGCAGGGTGGAAAACTGGTCGGCAATCCCTGCGGGCACCTGGATGCGCACCGAGGAAGGCTGGAGCATCAGCTCCTTGGCATCGCGGGTGCTTGCCGAAGATTCTTCGCGGGCCCGCCAGCGTTCCTGCTCGGCCAGCAGCGGCGCGATGATTCGCCGGCCCGCCTTGTAATTCTGCCGGTACTCCACCACGCGGCCCCACTCGCCCAGGGTTCCTGCGCAAATTCCCATCAGCGTCAGGGCGGTCGCCACGGCGGCTGGCGGAAGCTGCGCCATCGAGGCCGCCGCCACAACCAGCGCGGTACCCAGCAGCGGAATGGCCAGCGCCCCGCCACGCAGGGCGGCGGCGAACCGGGCGCGATGCACCGAAGCATCGATCACCTTCTGCGAGGAGTCCTGCACCCTTTGCACTTCACGTTCCACGCCGCCGCCGGCCGCAATAGCTGTCCGCGCCGCGACGGTATCGGCAATGCGCGAGGCCAGGCTCCCACGGTGCCGGCGCAAGGTCCTGGCGCTCAGGAAAGTACCCCCGGCCAAGGCCGCCAGCAGGACGCCCTCGAGCACCAGGGTCGCGGCCAAGCTCAGGGCCAGGAGCGGATGCAGGAACCACAGGCCCGCACCGCTGACAATCAGCAATGGCAAACCGGCGACCAGCGGGACCATGCCCTGCACAATCCAGTTGCGGATCGAGGACAGGTCGTTGGTGGAACGGGCGATGGTGATGCCCATGGACGGACCGCGTGCACTGCGCAAAGCGTGCGTGACCAGCCCGCGGCGAAGCTGGGCCACATAATGCTGGCCGAGCTTCTCGGCCAGCACCCGTTCAGCGTACTTGGCCAGGAAGAAGCATCCCACCAAGCCCAGGACCGCGCCAAGAGCTGCCCAGCTGATGCGGGCCGAAAGCTGTCCGATCAGCCAGCCGATGGCAATCGAGAGCAAGCCGGCGAGAATGCCCAGGCTGAGCAATCCGGCCAGCAGCATCCGCCGCCCCGGCGCTACCAGCGCCGGCAGGCGCCCAGGCTGCGCCGGCTGCTCAACGGCGATCTTCTGGTCCAGCATCTTGGCTCCTAGCGGGTTGGCAGCAGGGCGGCGGCAACCTCTGCCTGGCACAGGTCGAAGGTCCCGATGACCGGGGTGGACAGCTGCGCCTGGGCTTCCATCGCGGCCAGCGGGGAGGCCGTGAGCACCCCGGAAACCGCGGCAACATCCAGGCCTGCTTCGCGCAGGATCCGCTCTCCGGCCTGGGCACCCAAAGCGTCCTGGGCGCTGAACAGCACGCGGTCTACATGCTCGGCGAAAATCGGGTCGCGCAGCAAGCGGGAAGTTTCGCCCTGGAACAGCCCGTCGGCGATCTCGATGACCACTGCGTCTGCGCCGGTGGCGCTTTGCTCGCGGATCATCGCCACCAGCAGGTCGCGCACGGTTTCGTAGTCCAAGCGGTAGGTGGTTGGGAAGCCGAAGTCGGTGAAGTCGCAGACGCTGAAGGCGCCGGCATCGGTGAACAGGTTCGGATCATTGCCGGCACCCGTGCCGGTGGCCTTGCCTGCGGCAACTTCCATGCCGGAGTTGACCAGTCCGTTGACCAGGCATCCCAGGGTGGTGGACTTGCCGGAGTTCATCGAGGTGCCCAGCACTGCGATCACCGGCGGGCGCGGCGCGGCAACCTGCGCTGCGCGCGGCGATGCGTTCTCGATGCCCAGTGGAGCGAAGTCCACCAGGTTCACGACCTTGCCGTGGCGCATCAGCAGGCCTGCGGGCTGCAGCTGTGTCGCCATATCGATCGAGGCGTGCTGTTCGATGACTTCGCTGGCGACACCGCCGCCTGCAACCAGCTGGCATGGACCCAGGTTATCCGGCACATGGGCCAGGAACTGGTCTGGTGCGTAGCGGTGGCCGTAGGCGACCATGATTTCCTGTCCGACGAATATCAGCTGGCGTCGGGAAACCGGGGACTGCAGGCGCGTGTGCTTGCCTAGCTCGGTCACAGCCGCGATGACGACGTCACCAGCACGCGGCACCATGTTTGCGCGGCGCACGATCTCGAAATCCTGCGGATTGCGCTGCAGCTCGGCTGCAACGAAGCGGGTGGTGTAGGCAGCGCGGATGGTGCGGGCGCGCTGTGCATCGATCTGCTGCTGCACTTCATTGCGCGCTGCGGGGGTCTGCGTTGGAAGTGATTCTGCGATGATGGCCATCTGCCTATTCCTCTTTCAGTGTTTCCGGCCCGCCGTTGCGGTTTGCCGGTGCTGGCCGTGCTGCCAACGATTCCCAGTGAAACGAGCAATGGTTAACTGAAAGTGAACGGTTCATGAGGCGGCGAGGTGTATTCGATGAGAGGCCTATCATCTGCTTCTCATAAAGGCAGATCACCGCTTATTTACAGGCTGACTAGTGCATTAGAAAAAACTTGATGAGACTTCTCTCATGCGGGCCGCGGTGCGGTGAAATGCGTGACGCGCGCATCACGGGCATCCAGGTGCGAGTACGGATGCTTGGTTTCCAGCACCGTGGTTCCCAGGGTCGGATAGTTCATCGCCAGCTCGTAAACGGCTTCTTCATCCGAGTCCATTGCCGCCAAGCGCAGCGCCAATTCCTGGAGCACCGGCTGGTGCCCGATCACCAGCAGGTTGCTGACCGTATCGGGAACTTCATTGATGATGGAGCACAGCTGCGAGACTCCTGCGGTGAAAATGCGCGAATCGACATAGGGGGTCGGGCCCTTCTCGCCGAGTTCGGAAAGCACCCAGGCGCAGGTGGAGCGCGCACGCAGCGCGTCGGAGCAGATGATGTAGTCCGGTATCAGGCCATTCTCCACAAGCCAGGCTCCGGCGGCCGGGGCTTCGCGGTGCCCGCGGGCCGCCAGCGGCCGGTCGTGATCCGCGACGCCCAGCGGGTAGTCGGCTTTGGCGTGGCGCATCAGCATGAGCTTGCGGGAATGCATGGTGTTCATTGTTCCAGCTTAAGACAGCAGTGGCGGGCAAACCGAACCCGGTTTGCCCGCCACTGCTGCCAGCTGATGCTAGATGGAGTATTCCGGAGCTGCCCAGACAACAACTTCTGGGTGCTCGTAGAAGCGGTAGCCCTGGCCACGTACGGTGCGCACGGTATTGGCCAGGCGTCCCAGCTTGGAACGCAGACGACGGATATGCACGTCGATGGTGCGTTCGTTAGGGACTTCTTCGGCATTGCGCCACAGGTTTTCCAGCAGCTCTTCGCGGCCTACGGTGCGGGTGCCGTTTTCCACGAGGAAGTTCAGCAGCTCGAATTCCTTGAAGGTCAGGTTCAGGGTTTCGCCATCCAGGTAGACTTCGCGGCGCGAGAGGTCGATCAGCACGCCAGATGGGCGCGGGGTGGATGGACGGGCTTCAGCGCGTGGCCGGCGGGAAATCGTCGGATCGCCCAAAGCCTGGCGAACTACATCGATGGGCTCACCCTGGGCGCTAGTTGGAGCCAGTGCCACGGCGGCATGGGTCTGCGCTTGCGGCGACAAGGTGGCCAGGAAGGCGCGGACCTGGGTGGCCAGCTTGCCCAGCGAGGTGCCCTGCGCCTGGGCGGCAGTTTCATCCAGGCCCACGTAGAGCACGAAGCCGCGTGCGGAGGTGTCGGCGCTTGGCTGGCCTGTTGACTGCACTGGAGTGCTAGCCGGCTGATGCGATGCATCACGTGTTTCATGAACATTGGAAACCGCGCGCAGCGGACGGTAACCCGCTGGTGCATAGCTGCCAGAAGCTGAACGCTGTGCAGCTGCTGCGCGGTTCTGCGCATTGCGAATTGAAACGTGGACGTATCCGGAACCAGCCGACATAATCTTTTCCTCTTTTAGTGCGAAGGCCAAGTGGTTTGGCGCTCATGCTTCGGGTTTTGCTTGCGCTGTTCGCGGCCTTCGTCCACGTTCAGCAGTTGGGTTTCCCGTCAATAACTCCCAAAATCGGATTACAAATCACTCATAATTCGGCTTGGAGGCCATGGACGCCGAGCATTCGTTGAGGACGATCTTGGGCAACTCGATGTTGGAATCCGAGGTGCTTTTACCGTCCTGCGCCGTACTCACACCTCTAGTTTCCTCGTAACATTGGCAACTTGCAAGTAACAATGAACACCTGCGTCCACATAGTGAGACAAATGTTTCCAAACGTGACGCACAACACTTTAGACAATTCTAGGCTACCTAAGCGCTTAACTAAACAATATGGTCAACATATCAATAGAACTTCGTCATTATGTTCGGTCCATTCATAGGCCTGAATATTCATTCATCACTATGGTCCGTCCACGCTTCAATCATTCGTCGTTCTTAGGGGTTGACCAAATTAACCACTATCGGTTCGGGTTTTCCCCGCATAAAATCGACTTATAGTCATAGCTGGCACACAGCAAAAACATATTCTCGGCCCATGGCAATAGGACAAGCTGATTAACATGAATGAATCACGATTCTCCCCTTCGCAATTGCCCCGGCTGACTCACCCTGATGGCACGGCAATCAAAGTTCTCGTGGTCGATGATGAACCTTCATTGGCGGAATTGGTCGCCATGGGAACCCGCATGCTCGGCTGGGAAGCCACGATGGCCCACGATGGGCCCGAAGCAGTAGCCACCGCTCGCTCCCTGGCGCCGGACGTACTGGTTCTCGACTGGATGCTGCCTGGGTTCGACGGCCCCGAGGTGCTGCGCAAGGTGCGCACCCACTTCCCTGAAATCCCCGTACTTTTCCTCACTGCCAAGGACGCGGTTGAAGACCGTATCGAGGGCCTGGGGGCCGGTGCAGACGACTACGTCGCCAAGCCCTTCAGCCTCGAAGAAGTCCTGATCCGATTGCACCGACTCGTGGAACGTTCAGGCGCGGCCACTGCGGATTCCGCTGAATTGGTGGTCGGCGATCTGGTGCTGAACATGGACTCGCACGACGTATCCCGCGCAGGCCGCGAAATTTCGCTGACCGCCACCGAATTCGACCTGCTCAGCTACCTGATGAACAACGCCCGCCGCGTGGTATCCAAGTCGCAGATCCTGGACAACGTCTGGCACTACGATTTCGACGGCCAGGCGAACATCGTCGAACTGTACATCTCGTACCTGCGCAAGAAGATTGACGTTGACGCAGAGCCGATGATCCACACCGTGCGTGGCGTTGGCTACGTGCTGAAGCCGGCTGCATGAGTTTCTTTTCCCCGAATACCAGGGTGAGCTCGCCGCACGCGCTGCAGCGCAAACTGCTGCTCATCCTGCTGACCTCGGTCACCGCCGTATCTGTCTTGCTCGGCCTGCTCTATAACGCGGGCATGCGCCAGACCTTGATGGACCAGCTCAACAGCCAGCTGCGGCTCACCACCGAACGCGCGCTGAATTATTCGCAGGGTGCACCAGCGGTGAACTCCCGGCTTGATGCCCCCGGCCAGTCCGCCGGCACGCTGACCGCGCGGTTCGTCGACAAATACGTCTTCAACGGCGGGGTGCTGGACGAACGCACCGGCGTGCTGAAGCAGCTGAGCCAGGAAGATGCCATCCCGATGGTGGATCTGGAGCTGAGCACGTTGCGTGCCGGCGGGCAGTTCAAGCCGGTACGTGCCCACCTGACTGTGGGCGACTATTACCTCGTCGCAGTCAAGGACTCTGGATCCAACGGCATCCTGATTGTCGGTTTGCCCCTGCACAGCACCGATCTGGCGTTGCGCGGCATGGCCTGGCTGACGCTGTTCATCGCCTTGATCCTGATCGCCGGTGCGGGCCTGGCCGGTTCGTGGCTGATCTCCCGCTCGCTTGCCTCGCTGAAGCGCGTGGCCACCGTGGCTGCTTCGGTTGCCGCCGAAGAGCTTGATTCAGGAAAGGTGGACCTGACCCAGCGCGTCCCGGCGCAAGATGCAGTCCCCGGCACCGAGGTGGGCAATGTCGGCAATGCGCTGAACGCGATGATCAGCAACGTCTCCACCGCACTGACCGCCCGCGAGAAGTCCCAGGCCCAGATGCGCCAATTTGTCGCCGATGCCTCGCACGAACTGCGCACTCCGCTCTCGGCGATCCGCGGCTACACCGAGCTGCTCTCGGCCACTGAGCATTTCTCCCCGGACGGGCAGCGCTCGGTGGACCGCGTTCTGCAGCAAAGCAGCCGAATGAGCTCACTGGTTGAGAATCTGCTGCTCCTGGCTCGGCTGGATGAGGAGAATGCGTTCAAGCGCAGCGAAATTGACCTGTGCTCGCTGACATCGGATATCACCGAGGACTTCAAGCTCACCGCGAGCGACCACCATTGGGAGTTCGACTGCCAGGCGCCGCAGACCATTGTCAATGGCGACTCGGCCTCGCTTCGCCGGGTGATCACCAACCTCTTGGCCAACGCCCGCAAGCACACGACGGCCGGAAACACCGTCACCGTTTCGGTGGACCAAGACGAAGACACCGATGAAGCCATCATCCGGGTTCACGACACCGGTGAGGGCATTGCCCCGGAATTCCTGCCTCGGGTCTTCGAACGTTTCACCCGCGCCGACAAGGCGCGTTCTGGCTCCGATGGCACGACCGGGCTGGGCCTGCCGATCGCCAAGAGCATCGTCGAAGCCCACGGGGGCACCGTCACGGTCACCTCCCAGCCAGGAGATACCGTCTTCGAGGTCCGGCTTCCGCTGGACACGCCCGAAACCGGTGAAGAAACGCCGAAGGCTGCGGTGTAGTCACCGCAGCCTTCGGGCACATCGCTTAGCTGGAACTAGGCAATGGGCGGGGTCACGCCATACAGGCGGTCGCCGGCATCGCCCAGGCCTGGGATGATGTAGGACTTCTCGTCCAGCTTTTCGTCCATCGCTGCCAGCACGATGTGCACGCGATGATCGCCACCGTGGATTTCCTTCAGACGCTCGATGCCCTCAGGGGCAGCGATCAGGCAAATGCAGGTAACGGATTCTGCGCCGCGTTCGAAGATGAACTTGATGGCCTCGGCCAGGGTGCCGCCGGTGGCCAGCATCGGATCCAGCACGAACACTTGGCGGCCGGCCAAGTCATTTGGCACGCGGTCAGCGTAGGTGATGATGTCCAGGGTTGCCTCGTTGCGGGCCATGCCCAGGAAGCCGACCTCAGCGGTCGGAACCAGGCGGGTCATGCCTTCGAGCATGCCCAGGCCGGCGCGCAGGATGGGGACAACCAGCGGGGTCGGCTTGGCAATGGAGGTACCGGTGGTGGTGGCGACCGGGGTCTGCACCTCAACGTTTTCGGTTTTCACCTCGCGGGTTGCCTCATAAGCCAGCAGGGTGACCAGTTCGTCGGTCAGCTGGCGGAAAATCGAGGATGGGGTGTTCTTATCACGAAGAACCGAAACCTTGTGTGCCACCAGTGGGTGGTCGACTACCTGTACGCGCATAAGTAGAAATCTATCAGCACCGACTCAGGCAAATCGAGAGATATCCCCGATTTCCCGCCGTTAAAGCACTTTGGTGTGCCCAAGGAAACAGCAAACTTCAGTGCAGTGCGCAGTGCACCACACTCCGAGCGCCCGGCTACCGTCCCAAAACACGTAAAGTGAAAGCACTATGGTGCACGAATTTGATGCTTGGATGGACCTCGCCTTGGCTGAAGCGCGCGAAGCGCTGGCCACTGATGACGTACCCATCGGCGCCGTCATCCTCTCCCCCGAAGGCGAAGTCCTGGCCACCGGACGCAACGAGCGCGAGGCCATCAAGGACCCCACGGCGCATGCCGAGGTGGTCGCCATTCGCAATGCGGTCAAGGCCTTGGAAGCCAAGGGACAAGATGATGGCTGGCGCTTATCCGACTGCACCCTGGTGGTGACCCTTGAGCCCTGCGCCATGTGCGCCGGGGCAATAGTCCTTTCGCGCATTCCCAAATTGGTCTTCGGGGCCTGGGACGAGAAGGCCGGCGCGTGCGGCTCGGTCTTCGATATCGTCCGTGAACCGCGATTGAACCATTGGGTCGAGGTGTACTCGCGGGTCAAGGAAGAAGAATGCGGTGACCTGTTGCGTGAATTCTTCCGGAGCAAGCGCGGCTAGAAACCGACGTTGATGTGTTTCGGAACACTTCAGGCCAAAAACAGCGCTCTCGTTTTTGTTTTCGCCTGATGTTCGTTATAGAGTTATCAGGTCTGGTGACGTGTCCGAGCGGCCGAAGGTGCAACACTCGAAATGTTGTGTACGGTAACCCCGTACCGTGGGTTCAAATCCCACCGTCACCGCCAATGAAAACCCCTGGTCAGCCAGGGGTTTTCTTCTTTTAAAGATCTGACATGGTGCACTTATGGTGCATATTTCACCGGAGGGTAGTTACGACATGCCCATCCTTCGTTGTGAACACGGCTACCACCACCATGCAGGCCCGCACGCCTGCGACTGGGTGAACCACAACGAAGATTGACCATACTGGGCATCGCGCAAGCAGGACGAAAAAGATCTCTAGCCTCCCGCCGGCTGCCGCACCTGCTGCGCGCGCTTGCCTTCAGGAAGCCGGGCACAGAGAAAGGTCCCCCTGCTGCTGTATGCGGCAAGGGGATCTCTTCGGGTTAGGCTCAGCGGATCTGGACATTGCTCGTCTCGGCTCATTCGACGAACGAGCCGGCGTTACCTACTATCGTGAAGTGCTGGTCTTTGAGTGGTGGCGGTAGTTGGTGAACGCCAGGATCAGCGCTGCTAGCAGCAGTACTCCGCCAACAGCCCATCCAACCACGGCGTAGCCGGTAAGCTGAGGGACCCGTGGCAGGTTGATCGCGGCTACCGCAAGGAACAGAAGCACCACCACGGTACTCTTCCTGGCGGCAGACGAATTGCTAGGTTGCTTTGTCATTTGCCGTTTCCTTTCTCGTGCCTAGCTGGCACCGCTCAGGCACTGTCCTACGGATGCGCCAGCGACAGCGGTGAACCCAGCCACGCAGATGATGCAGCCTGTTCCAACGGTAACAGCACAGAATGCCGCACAGGTGGAGATGATCACGAGCGCCGCCATGGTGGAGATGCCCAGCGCGTTGAGGCACTTGATCACACCCTCGTTACCAGCGGCCGCAACGCCCACCGACGAGTCTGCAGGAGACATGGCGCTCAAAGCCTTCGCAGCCTGAGCTTCAGCTTCGGGAGTGGCTTCAACAGTCCACTGCTTAAGGAGACTCCCATCGACCCACTGCTTCACATCGGCAGTGCTGTCGCTGGTGTACGTAGCTTGAACCTGCGCAAAGCTCTGGACAACGTCTCCCGCGGCGTCGACGACGGCAACGGCGAACGAACCCTCGTCGTGGCCGTCGCCAGACGTAGCCACTGCCACCATCAACGAACTGGAGCCATTGATCCGGGCGACGTTCGCCTGCTTGATATCGACTTCTGCGCCGTTTCGCAGCTGAGCGTCGAAACTCGGCTCAGCTATTGCGATCGCTCGCTCAACAGTTGAATCCGAAAGCGGCCGGTTGGTTGAGAACGAGCTTTCGGAAGCGTTGACCGGACTAGCAACCGCGAAGAGCATCCCCCAGCCTGCAACCATCGCGATGATTGCTTTCGAAATCTTTTTCATGTTGACCACTTCCTATTTCTGGGCCTGGTCGATGCAATAGCCGACCTGGCCGCCCCAGACGCCCGCAGCTGCCGCGATGCAGCCCACGCAGCCGAGCCCAACGGTTCCTACGCAGACCGCCGCGCAGGCGATAGTGATGGCGGTAATAACCCAGCCAGGGATGCCCGCGTTGGCAAGGCAGTTGTTGAGCTTGTCCCAGAAACCGGCATATGTGGTGACGTTGTTTGCCGCGTCAGCAGTGGTCAATTGATTGTCCATGGTCAGATTTCCGTCAACCCACATGCGGGCATGACCAGATGCATCGTCGCCAACGAAAGCCATCTCTGTGCGCTGCGCAACGTTGCCTGAGTTGTCCAGGAGTGCACCGACTGTGGCGAGCTGGACGCCGTCGCCGACGAGCGGGTAGCTCACATACGATGTCCCGTCTGACATCGACCATGCTTGGACGCCGGAACGGTCAACTTTCAGACCTGAGAGCGACTCTGTTGGAAGATCGGCATTCTTGGCCAACTGGAGGGCCTCCGACTTCGACAGAATCTCTGCGTTCTCGCCGAAGCTGGCGATGCTGGTCACAGCCGGAGACGAAGCGGCCGCCGCTGGCTGAGTCAAAGCCGTACTCAGGCTCAGGACCAGGGAAGCGATTGCCACGAAAGCGATCGCGAGGTACGTGACCCCGGAGCTGGATTGTTGTCTTGATGTTGGGATTGGAATGCAGTGGTCTTCATTTGACCTGACCGCAATCGAGTGAAGTTTGAGCTTCACGACTATCACCTTTTGAATGAATCGAAATCTACATCTTCGTAAAGATCGGCGCATCATCTGCCGTGCCAAGCGGGGGTCGACCGAAATCGAGCCTCCGCAACAAAAGTCCTCGGTCTGGATCGAATTGCCTCAGATACGAGCACGTTTAATAATCACCATTAAATAAGAACGGCGTAAATACTACTTAAGTAGGAGGGGCGAACCCGGGCAACGCCAAGACCGGATGGTTCACCGGAGCCGTGAAGCGAGCCCAGGCGTCCGACAAGTCGTTCCGCAGGGTCACGCCCCACGACCTGCGGCACACGGCGGCATCGCTGGCAATCAGCGCCGGGGCCAACGTCAAGGTGGTACAGCGCATGCTCGGCCACAAGTCGGCCAAGGTCACGTTGGACACCTACGCGGCACTGTTCCCCGACGACCTCGACAACGTGGTCGAAGCCCTCAGCAAGCAGCGCGCCGAACAGCTCTAACGGTGGTGCACTGTGGTGCATTTTGGTGCAGGAATACCTGTGGGACGTGGTGCGCACCTGTGAGCCAATGAGCCCAGATGCCAGTAAACACAAGGGATATTCGGGAGCTAGCAGTAATGGCGCGGATAGGATAATGGGTTCAAATCCCACCGTCACCGCGTTGAATAGCCCCGGAATCCTTGTGATTCCGGGGTTTTTCTTATCTCAAATCGGCTTGTTGCCTTAAACTCCGGATCTGTTGCATTAAAGATAGAACAACCGGGTTAAAGGTAGAAGTGGCGACGGTACAACGACGAGAGCTAAAGCACGGTTACAGTTATCGAGTCGTTTGGCGGGAACCGGATGGAACTCTCCAACAACGTACATACAACAATGACGAAGACAAGGCGAAAGATCGCAGTCGCAGTTTCGCTTGCACTTACGGATCACCAAACTGACGGCATCCATGACCGTCGTTCTCATACTAGCTGAATCCAAACAGCTAGTGTCCGCGTTCCAAGCTGGCGGTGGTCCCGGAGCCTACTACAACACCGGAACCACCGATAGGGGTTCCCAGCTACAGTTGCTGCCAACAAACGGTAAGCAAGAAGGCAAACAAACGGTGCAACCGATCACAGCGGACCCTTCCCGGTGCATTGGGTCAGGCCGCCTATCAATCACCCTAGCGTCGAGCGAGGTGTAGGCAAAGAGGCTGGTCTGATTCATTGGGAATCCACAACAGATTCAAATCCCGACCCGTACTGGGGAGTGCGGCCTTGTTGCTCGTGAGAATCCACCCGCGTGTTGTCACTTAAACTAATCCAGCCCTCGCTGATTCGATCATCAACGAGGGCTGGTTGCGAGTTTTGCGCTGGGCGATGGATCCCCATCCATCTCCCCAAAGACTTCCGATTCCCCAAAAAACGTTAGTCCGGCGTGAAACCTATGCACAGAATACTTCGTCAAGCCCATAACGCCTAGAGAATTTTTGGAATTGGGAAAAGTTTTTATTTTATCCCCGCCCACTTCACCTTTCACTCTCCTGCAACTACAGTAGCTATTGGCCTAGGCCAATTACGAAAAGTCACCAGTCAGGCATTGAGTTCGTTTCCCCAAGAGCGGCCTCACGCTGGTGAAACCCGTCAGCGTCGCCCAAGTGCTGGCGGGTTGCCTGCCTTAATACGGAAAACCGCCCCATTTTTGTAGACTGCTCCCCGGAAGTAGTACTGGTTTCCCTATCCAAATTCTGGGGAGCAGTCCACAATGGTTCCCGGGGGTTCGCTCTACCTAGAGCTAGTTCGCGAAGGTATCGGTGAGCTTGCCCTTGGCATCCCACAGCGCCAGCGAGTCGCCACCGTTGTTCAGGATTCCCGGTCCGTCCACGTAGTAGGCTTCTTCGCTGTTGGTACCCGGACCCGAGTACACGCGCAGCTGATCTCCTGTCTCCAGCTCGTATCCTTCTCCAATTTCAAGGATGTTGTTAGCGGCATCGCGAATGATGTAGCCGCTGACATCGATGGTGCGCTTTCCGGTGTTCTCCAGGATAACGTGCTCGCCATTTTCCGGGGCGATGTCATCTCCCGGCACGTCATTGATCGCGTTGGCAATCACCACGCCATTGTTGGCAGGGAAATCTTTCTGGCCAGCGATGTGGCGGTTCACCTGTGCTGGGAAGTCGCCGGTGATTCGCTCAACACCCAGGGCCAGTGCAGCATCGGCTGCTTCGACGGCGTTGACGGTGTAGACGCCCAGGCCCAAGCCTGCGTCCTTCACGCGCTGCGCACCGGCGGCGTCAAGGGTGCGGTAGCTAGTGCCGAAAGAATCCGCGTAGGTCGCGTAGGTTGCCAGTTCCGCGGCAGAAGGCACGGTTCCGGTCAGCTGCTGCAGTGGTACTTCAGGTGCCAGTTGGGCAAAGATCTGGTTGGATGCTGCGTCGAAGCTAAGGACCTCGATCTTGTTGGCCTCTGCCAGTGCCTTCCATTCAGGATCCTCAGCCAGCGCGTCGGCTACCAGCTTCTCCACGCCAGGGGACTTGGCTGGATCCTTGATTTCGATGAATACTCCCGTGCCACCGGTCAGTGCACCTGGAACCTCATCGAAATGGGGAATTTTCGTTCCCTCGAACTCGTCTGAGAAGTAGGAACCGGCATCGAGCTGCTGCAGTTCTTCCCAGGTAAATGACGTGATGGGGTCATTGACGCGGTCAGGGAAGACCTCTGCCACGTTCGTGGTGCGGGAGGGCGTACCGTCGTGGAAGATGAACGGTACTCCGTCCTTGGACAGCTGCACATCAATTTCGATGAATTCGGCGCCGGACTGGCTGCCTGCCTTGATGGCAGCCAAGGTGTTCTCCGGTGCCACGCCTGCTGCTCCGCGGTGGCCGATGATCAGTGGATCAGATCCAGTCGGTTCGATCTGAGCAGCCACGGCGGGAGCTGCCAGGGTGACGGCCAAAGCCAGAGTTGCCGTGCCAAGGGTGATATTGCGCAGTTTCATGGAGCACTTCCGTCGGTGTCATTGGTGTACACCGGCCATGTTTCTGCGCGCTGATGACTGCGACCCCACACTGAGCTGAATCAGAGATTAAGCTTTTCTACTCAATCTCATGCGTGCTGAACTGGGTTTCCAGATTCGTCCCGTTCAATTCAAGGTAGATTTGCCCCTCGGTCACCGAGACGGACATGGTGTTGCGGCGGGTCAATGCTTGGGCCGCTGCATCAATGAATTTGGGGTCGAAGGAGCGCACCATGATCTCCTGCGACTGGTGGATCGTTTTGCCGCGCCAAGAAGCCAGAAGCTTGGCAGGATCGCGGTGCGTGTAGACGGCGGTGCGGTCTGCCCGCTTGCTGCCCAAATGCAGGCGTTGGGCATCGGGGGCGCCGACTTCAATCCACGCGGTGATGAGTCCGGTCAGGTCCTTGACCAAAATGGCTGGCTCTTCCCCGGTGGAAACGCCTCCGGCCGAGAAGGCGATGCCTTCTTCATATTCGAGGCAGTAGGCCAGCACACGGGTGACCATGTAGGCATCGGTTTCTGACGGATGCTGCGCAACACGGAGCGAAAGATCCTCGTAAACCCCGCGATCTACATCAGCAAGTTGAACTTCAAAGGTGTGTATAGTCGCGCCGATAGCCATAGTTCTCGAGTTTACCGTGAACGCCACGGCTCCATCGACGAGAGGTACGTGGGCTAAGCCTTCGCCTCGCGATTTCGAACCACGAAGAATCCCGCCAGCGATGACAAGCTGGCCACGGCCGCAAAGATGCCAACCATCGGATTTCCGCTAAAGGAAAGCACCGAACAAACAGCAAAAAGAATGGCAGAAACAACGAACAGGGTCTTCATAAATACATCCTATTTGATACAGCTCGCGGATAAAAGACATATCCAGACGGTGGCAGTTTTTCCACTCAGCCCTTGAGCCACTGGCAAAAGCGCTCAACAGTATCGGGCATGCAGCTACCGGGACTCCGTTCATTATCATCTGGCAGCCAGCGTCGCGCTATCCACCGGCTGATACCGAAAAACCAGTACGAGGTGCACGCGCACCTCGTGGTGCGCCCGACCCAAGCACACGGAACCGCTACCGACGCCACGATTCTTCTTGGGCTTCACATCCTGCCAGCATGGTCTACACTGAGGCCCACTGGCCACCTGCTGGGGATCCGATGAGCTTCCGGGATATCTGGAGCGCCGGCCTGCCATCGACGGGCCTTTAACCAGCGCAGCGCAAGAAGCTGGTCCATAGCCATACATCTGCCTGAACATCCCCGCGCCGCGAACTGCCCGTCCGGTGGGCCCTCTGGCCTCCGCTCACGCTGGTTGCAAAGTCCCAGATAACAGGTGGGTCTGGTGAGTAATCCGGAATCCGCTTCCGTCGACCACCCGGTGCAGCTGGCCTTCCATGACGGCCGGTCCCTGCTGAGGCGAAGGGAACACGGTGCTACTTATGCAACGCCCTCCGGATGCTCGTCGGCCCATCGATGCGCCCGGGAAACCAGCTGCTCCGACAGCCCGGACAAGTCTCCCTTGACGCTGCCCAGCGCAAGTCCGAGCAGGAAGGTACTCAGGGGTGCTGCTGGTCGGGCCACCTCGTGAGCTACATGCTTGGCAACATCAAGCACGGTAGCGATATCCACTTCGCCGGAGTCCAGACCCAATTCCTTGGCGGCTGCTTCCAGCCAATCGTTCAGTGCTTCGGGTGGCAGATGCTGTGCCATGGCTTTCCTTTCATTCTGGCGGGCGCTTTCCAGTGCCTGCGGGGTATCAATGTCGCTGCTGGTTTCATCATCCACCGGTACCCGCGCCAGCTGCAGCTGATTCAAGGCTCGGCGCACCGGGGCATTGACCAGGTTCCCGCCCAGCTCTGCGCAGACCGAAGCCAGTGCCGAGGTGCGATAGATTCCAGCCAGCCATTGGGTGTGGCCTTGCGCGTCAACCAGCAGCAAGCCATCGGCTGCGCGTTGCCCAAAGTCGTTGATCAACGCAGTGGCCACCGCGACCGGCCGTTGCAGGTCGCAGGCCAGAACCATGGTCCATTCACTGCCTGCGCTGGCAGCTAGTTCTGCAAGCCCGGCAGCGATGCCTGCCAAGGGACCAGCGAATGGCGGATCCTCCCGGAGAACGGAATCGGCCTTGGCACCAGCGGAATCCGGGCCGACCACTACGACGCGTAGTGCGCCGGTTGTGCGGGCCGCGGCGACCACGCGGTCAACCAGGCGCTGTCCGTGCAGCTCTATTTCGGCTTTGCCTTCGCCGCCCAGCCGAGAGCCCCTGCCGCCGGCGAGCACCAGGGCATTGAAGTTGGCGAGCTGCCGCGTGCTCATGGGATCATCCCCAGTACCTCGACTTCATCGCCGGGGTGGATCTGGTTGACGCCAGCCGGGACCAGCGCGTAGCCCTGGGCAGCGCCGAACCCGCCCACCGAGTGGGAAATGCTGCTGGCGTGAACCGCCGGGGCGCACCGCAGTTGCTCCCCAGGCTCGAAGACTACCGGGATGACCTGCATGCGTCCGGCCGCGGCTTTCCATCCCACCGCGGCGATGGCGCGCAAAGTCGGGCGCAGCACCTCGCGGTGGCCTTGCATGGCCCGCAGGCACGGGCGCACGAACAGCTCGAAGCTGACTGCTGCGCTGACCGGGTTGCCGGGCAAGGCGAAGACCATCGCACCGGCCTCCAAACGGCCCGCGCATTGCGGCTGGCCGGGGCGGATCTTCACCCGGGCCGCCTGCACTGCCGGTTCGGCTTCCAGCACCTGGCGCATCACATCGTAGGCGCCGGGGCCTACTCCCCCAGTGCTCAGGATGGCATCATGCGTGGAGCCGAGCACCTCCAGCTGTTCGCGGACCGCTTGAGTGTCATCCACGCAGTGCACCACGGTAGCTGCCTGTATGCCGGATTCAGCCAGGAGCCCTGCCATGAGCAGCGAATTGGTTTCCGGGATTTGCCCGCGCGAGAGCCGTTCACCGGGCGCAAGCAATTCCGCCCCGGTGACCAGCACGGCCACCTTGGGCCGTGTGCGCACCGACAGCTTGCTGGCACCGGCTGCCGCCAAGGCGGAAAGACGGGCCGCGGTGAGCTGCTCGCCGGCATAGGCCACCAGGTCACCGGCGGCCTTGTCCTCGCCGCTGCGGCGGATGTCCTTGCCTGCTGGCACCGGCCCATGGATCTGCACGGTGGCGGCATCCCAGCCATCTGCAGCGGCTGAAGTGTCCTCGATGCGCACCACGGCATCGGCATCCGTCGGGATCGGAGCACCGGTCATGATCTTCACGCACTGGCCCGGTTCCAGCTTCGGGTCCCAGCCGCTGCCCGCGGGCACTTCGCCGACGACTTCCAGGGCAATTGGCGCCTCAGCGGTATCCTCGGAGCGCACCGCATAGCCGTCCATCGCCGAGTTGTCCCACAGCGGCAACGGGTGCGTGGAGGTGGCATCCTCGGCCAGCACCGCGCCGTGCAGGAGGGCGAAACCGCCTGCCACCTCGATCTGCTGCGGGGCCAACGGCACGACCTGCGACAGCAGCCGCGCGCGGTGCACTTCAAGTTCCACGGGTTCATTGACGGTGCTCATGGCTGCTCTCCCTGGATGCTCCTGGGGTGCTGCGCTGGCAAGGTAGCCACCACCGCGCGCACAAAACGGTTGGCCGGATCGGCGAAGACCTGCTCGACGGTTCCCTGCGCAATGATGCTTCCCCGTTCCAGCACCAGCAGGTCATCGGCGAGCGCCAAGGTGTCGGCGGCCGAATGCGAGACGACGATGGCGCTGGTCGCGGTGCGTTCCAGCTCTTCGCGCACCAATGCGCGCATGTCCATGGCGGCTTCGACATCCAGCGAGGCGAAGGGCTCGTCGATCAGCAGGATCTTGGGCTGGGCGGCCAAGGCCCGGGCCAGCGCAATGCGTTGGCGCTGCCCGCCGGAGAGGGCCTCGGGCCGGTGGGTGGCGATTTCTTCCAGTCCCAGCCGCCCGATCCATTCGGCGGCCACGGCCTTGGCGGCAGCCTTGTCCAGTCCCCCGGCCCGGGCGCCAAAGGCGATATTCTTCAGCGCATCCAGGTGCGGGAACAGGTGCGGGTCTTGGCCCAGCAGGCCCACCTCGCGCAGGTGCGGCGGGCGGTGCTGCTTCGCGTCAGCCAGCAGGGAACCGGAAAGCTCGATGCGCCCCTCGGCAATCTTCTGGATCCCGGCAATCGCATGCACAATGGTCGACTTGCCCGAGCCGCTAGGGCCCATCATCGCCAGCGTGGTGCCGGCAGGCACTTCGAATTCAACGGCCACGTCGAATCCGGTGCGCGGCACGCGCAGCGCAACCTTCAATGTCATTTCAAGGCCCCCGGACGCCAGGCGCGCACCAGCAGCAGCACCGCTACCGCGGTGGCCAGGAGCAGGATCGACAGGGCAACGGCCGAGTCGCGTCCAGTTCCAGCCCCGTTGAACGCGGTGTAGATGGCCAGCGGCATGGTCTGGGTAACCCCCGGCGCGTTGCCGGCGAATAGCGCGGTGGCCCCGAATTCGCCGATGGCCCGCGCGAAGCACAGGATCACGCCGGCCACCAGTCCGGGGGCGGCCAGCGGCAAGGTGATGCGGGTGAGCACCATCCAGCGCCCGGCGCCCAGGGTGGCGGCGGCTTGTTCGTACCCGGCGCCGGCGGCCCGCAGCGATCCTTCCACGGAGAGCACCAGGAAGGGCAGGGCCACGAAGCTCTGGGCAATGACCACCGCGGCGGTGGAAAAGGGCAGGGTAATCCCCCACAGGGAATCGATGAACTGGCCGATGGGGCTGGTGCGCCCGAAGAGGAAGAGCAGGGCCACGCCGCCGACCATGGGCGGCAGCACCAGCGGCACGGCGATCAAGGCCCGCAACAGCTGGGCAACCCGGGCCGAACTGCGGGCCATCAGCACCGCCAGCGGCACGCCGAGCAGCACGCACAGGGCGGTGGCAGCCACCCCGGTGCGCAAGCTCAGCCAGAGCGCCGAGAGGGCTTGGGGGCTGGTGGCATCGGCCACCAGCGTGGACCAGCTGGCACGGGTGAGAAGCGCCAGCAGCGGCAGCACCAGCAATCCCACGCCCAGCAAGGCCGGGGCAATGGCGAAGCCTGGAACCCGTACCCCGGTATCGCTAGCCATTGGCCTGCGCAGCCCCGGTGCCGAAACCGTGCTCTGCCAGGATTTCCTGGCCGCGCTCGCTGATCACGAAGTCCACGAACGCCTGCGCGCCGGGGTTCTGGCCCAGCGTGGCGATCGGATAGGTGTTCACGACCTCGTCGGCTCCTTCCGGAACGATCGCGGCGACGTTTTCGTCACCCAGCACATCGGTGGCGTAGACCAGTCCGGCATCCGCTTCGCCGGCGGCCACCTTCTGCAGCACCGCGGTGACATTCTGCTCCTCGCTGGCCGGGACCACTTCGACGCCCTGGGCCTGGAGCAGCTGGCGTGAGGCCGAGCCGCACGGCACCTGCTGCGCGCACAGCACCGTGGTGGCCCCGGCAAGGTCTTCCAGCGAATCGATATCCGCCGGGTTCTCCTGCGGCACCGCGATCACCATGGTGTTGCTGGCGAAGATCACCGGCTCGTGGCCGAACCCGGCCTCGGTCACCTCCAGCATGTTGCGTTCATCTGCCGAGGCGAAGACATCCACGTTTGAGCCTTCAAGGATCTGCGTGGCCAGGGTCGAAGAGCCGTCATAGGAGATGCCGGCAATCTGCACCTCCGGATGTTCTGCGGTAAACTCCTCGGAGATCTGTTCGAAGGCGCTCTGCAAGGAGGCTGCCGCGGAGATGGTGATGGGTTCGGACGCGGCCTGATCGGAAGAGCCGCTGGCCGAACAGCCCGCCAAAGCCAGCACGGTCGCCGCGAGCCCGGCAAGGGCTCGGAACCGTGGAAACGGGCGGTGCTGCATGGGATCTCCTTGAAATCGGGGGCTGGTGCCAATGCTACCGTCGAGCCAACCGGGGCCGATCCATTTTGCGTACTTGATTTGTTACTTTCAGGTTAACCGTCTTCCACGCAACGGTGCCGGGGGCTACTGTGGAGTGTATGAAAGCACAAGCGGCCGGCACCCTGGGCGATGCCCGTGGACGGCCCCTGCATGACCTGCGGATTTCGGTGACAGACCGCTGCAATTTCCGCTGCGTCTACTGCATGCCCAAGGAGATCTTCGGCCGCGACTTCGTTTTCCGCGAGCGCTCCGAGCTGCTCAGCTTCGAGGAGATCGAGCGGCTGGCCCGCGTCAGCGTTTCGCTGGGGGTCACCAAGCTGCGGTTGACCGGCGGCGAGCCGCTGCTGCGCCGTGGCATCGTGGACCTGGTGGGCATGCTCGCCAAGCTGCGCACCCCCGAGGGCCAGCCGGTGGATCTGGCAATGACCACCAACGGGTCGGCGCTGCCGGTGCTCGCACCTGCGTTGAAGGAAGCCGGGCTGAACCGCGTGACCATATCCCTGGATTCCTTGGATGACGAGAAGTTCAAGGCCATCAACGACGTGGACTTCCCGGTCTCCCGGGTACTGCACGCCATCGACGTGGCCCGTGAAGTGGGCCTGGGCCCGGTGAAGATCAATACCGTGGTCAAGCGCGGGGTCAATGACTCGGAGATCCTGTCGCTGGCCGAGCACTTCCGCGGCACTGGGGCGATCCTGCGCTTCATCGAATACATGGATGTGGGCACCACCAACGGCTGGAAGCTGGATGAGGTGCTGCCCTCCTCCGAGGTCGTGGCCATGGTCAATAAGTGCTGGGCGCTGGAACCGGTGACTAAAACCGAACCGGGTGAAACGGCCAACCGCTGGCGCTACAAGGACGGCGCCGGAGAGATCGGTGTGATCTCCAGCGTCACCAACGCCTTCTGCGGCAACTGCTCGCGCGCCCGGGTCTCGGCCGAAGGCCAGCTCTACACCTGCCTGTTCGCCGGCTCCGGCTACGACCTGCGCCAGCTCATGCGCGACGGGATCAGCGATGAGGATCTTGCCAAGGCACTGACCGGGCACTGGCGCAAGCGCGATGACAACTACTCGGAGCTGCGCGCCGCGCTGACCCCAGGCAACCGCAAGCGCATCGAGATGTCCTACATCGGGGGCTAGCCCATCGATTTCTGCCCGTCCAGGGATTCGCGGATGATGTCCGCATGCCCCGAATGCTGGGTGGTCTCGGCAATGATGTGCAGCAAGGCGCGGCGCACCGACCACTGCTTGTCGGTGAACCACGGGGCCGAGGGCAGCTCATGCACGGTATCCAGGTCCACCTCTGCCAGCAGCGCGTCGGTGCGGTCGGCAATCTGCGCGTAGTTCTCCAGCAGCTCTTCCAGGCTTTCTCCGTCTTGCATGCGGAATTCATTGAGGAAGGCTTCGACCGCCTCGGGCGGCATCTGGCTGAAATCCGCTCCGTCCCAGGCCATGGCCGCCCGGCCCATGACGATGAATCCCTGCCACTGCTTTTCGACCGCGGTCACGTGCTTGATCAACCCGCCGAGGGTCAGCTCGCTCACCGTGGTGCGTTGCGATGCCTGCTCGTCGTTCAGGCCCTGGACAGTGAAACGCAGGAAATGCCTCGCGTTGGCCAGAGCCTGGAGCAGGTCCGCGCGTTCCCCGGTGAGGGTGGTGTTGGTGATGGACATGGTGCTCATGATTGCCTCCTGGCATAAGCTGCAGCCGGTATTTCCAGCTGGTAGTAACCAGAGTAGAAGTGAAAAGTGCCAGTTTTTGTCCTAAATCAAGGCAGACTTGTTGCATGAGTACCAGCACCAGATTCTTGCGCCTGCTCTCGCTGCTGCAGACCCATCGCTATTGGTCAGGAGACGAGCTCGCCGAACGCCTGGATGTCAGCCTGCGCACCGTTCGCCGGGACATCGACAGGCTGCGCGATCTCGGTTATCCGGTGCAGGCTGATCGCGGCGTGGGCGGCGGCTACCAGCTGGCCTCCGGCACCGCGCTGCCTCCCTTGGTGCTCGACGATGAGGAAGCCGTCGCGCTGGTAGTCTCATTGCAATCCACCGTGCACAGCGGTTCTTCTGCGCTGGCCGAGGCCGCGTTGCGGGCCATGGGAAAAGTTGTGCCCGTGCTGCCAGCCAGATTGAGGAAGCGGGCGCAGGCGCTGACCGCGAGCACTGTCCCGCTCAATTCCCAGTCCTCCGCAACGGATCCGGTGGATCCGGCGGTACTGGTGGCATTGGCCCAGGCGTGCCGCGATCATGAACGAATCGCCTTCGACTACAAGGATGCCAAGTCAGCAGAAACCTCGCGCCGCGTAGAACCGGTCCAGCTAGTGAACGTGGGAAACCGCTACTATCTGGTGGCCTTTGATCTGGACCGCGATGACTGGCGCAGTTTCCGGGTGGATCGCGCATTGAACCCCTCACCCAGGGCATTGCGGTTTGCGCCGCGTGAAGTGCCAGGTGGCGATGCGGCGGCCTTTGTGCGCGTAGGATTGCGCGGCAGCGGGCAACCAGAAGTGAGCGCTCGGATTCAGGCAAGCGCCGAAAAGCTGGAGCCGCTCATTGGCCGCTGGTTCCAGATCCAGCAGATCGGTGAGAACAGCTGCCTCGTGCGCACCGAGAATATGGATCTGCGCTGGGCGGCGTTCGGCCTTGCGATGAGCGAGGCCAGGGTCAGCGAGGTGTATCCGAGGGAACTGCGGAAACTGCTCGACTTATGGTCGTTCAATTTTTCCTCTCAATCTGGAAAGTTGTGAGATGCAGCAAAAAGCGTCTTGGCAACTTGACGATGGCACAACTGCGAGGCGTATACTCACTCGCGTGCTAATAACATTCAAATCGTTCGGAATAAACGCTTTGATTAGTGAATACTTAAATTTTGAATAATCAGCATAGTCAACTCTTCGCATCCTGAGGCGCCCTGCCCGTCCGTCGACGACGCCTACGAAAGGCTGATTCATGACCACTGCCGACTTTACTGCTGATGCGCAAACCATACTTCCCGAACTGATTAAACTGCGCCGCGCGTTGCATGCGGACCCCGAACTCGGGCTCGATCTGCCCCGCACCCAGCAAAAGGTGCTCGACGCGCTCGGAGGGCTGCCATTGGAAATCACCACCGGCACGCGCACCAGCTCGGTCACCGCAGTACTTCGAGGAGAACGGCCCGGCCCGACGGTGTTGCTTCGTGGCGACATGGACGCATTGCCGATCACCGAAGAAACCAATCTGGACTTTGCCTCTGCCAACGGCAACATGCAGGCCTGCGGCCATGATCTGCATACTGCAGGACTAGTTGGCGCAGCTAAGTTGCTGTCATCTCGCCAAAGTGAACTTCGTGGCTCGGTCATCTTCATGTTCCAGCCAGGCGAAGAAGGCCACAGCGGCGCCAAGATCATGCTCGAAGAGGGACTGCTCTCCGCAGCCGGAGAACCTCCAGTTGCCGCCTACGCGATCCATGTGGGCCCCGGCCCGCGAGGAGTCTTTGCAACACGAAGCGGCCCCGTAGCTGCTGGATCAAATCAGCTAACCGTGAAGCTGAAAGGGCGCGGCGGACATGGCTCACAACCCCACCACACCTTGGATCCAGTTCCTGCCGCGGCCGAGCTCGTCCTGGCCCTGCTGAGCTTCGTGACTCGACGGTTCAATGCCTTCGACCCGGTGGTCCTCTCGATCACCCGACTGTCCACCGGAGACGGTGCAATCAACGTCATCCCGGAAAGTGTCGAGCTGGCGGCCACTATCCGCACCATGTCCCACGAATCGCTGGCTGTTTTGGAGGAAAGCCTGCCACGTGTCATCAATGGTGTGGCAGCAGCCCATGAGCTCACCGCAGACGTGAGTTTTGAAACGCTCTACCCGGTGACCGTGAACGATCCGATTGAGTCCGAAGCGGCACTGGAAACGATGCGCGAAATCTACGGTGAACAGCGTGTGGCGATCATGCCATCACCAATGATGGGATCTGAGGATTTCGCTTTTGTGCTCGATGAAGTTCCCGGCACATTCATCGCGTTACTGGCCACTCCACCGGAATTGAGCGCGTCGGAAGCAGAGTGGAATCACTCGCCACGTGTCGTCTTTGATGACGCGGTGCTCGCAGTTCAGGCCGCAGCTCTGGCTGCCATCGCTTTCAAACGCACCGCCCACTGAACATAGGAGCTGCGCTAGTTCTTGAGAATTACGGGGGTTTGGGTCCCCGCATACTTAAACCCGGCGCGCAGCGCCGTTCTGATTGACGCTGCATTATCAACGTGCACGCGCCATTGAGGACTCAGGCCGGCGTCCATTGCATGCTTCTGAGCAAAAGCGACAGATTGAAAACCGAGTCCACTTCGACGATTGGTAGGTGCTACGAGCGCGCCGAGGTGGGCCAGCTTTTCTTCCCACACGTCATAGCCAGCACCCGCCACAGGAAGCGAATCACGTTCTGATTCGCTGAGCAATATGAAGGTATTCTCCATCTCACTCAATCCGACTTCCGCGGTGTCCTCGTCTGGGCAGGCTGTTTCTAGATCAACAGCGTCCGTTCGTGCACGGCTCAGCTCGGCGTTTGGGTTTGGGTTTGGCAATGATGGAGCTGAATCACTGAAGTACAGCTTCGCCACCCCCAGAGCCCGCCCACCATAGGGAGTGCTGAGTTCCAAAAGTTTCGCGTGGCTGGCCAGTTCAGAATCGGGTAGCTCTCTGCCAGCTTCTAACGCCCATGAAGGAGCAACCAAAACCCCGGTGCCAAATAATGAAACGAACATGAGTACCGAGCTATCGTTCTTCTCGCGATAAACGCGGTCCTCACCCCCTGGTGACTGCGCGTACCTAGACTTCAGGGGCGTACTGCTTGGGCATGCTTTCCATTCTCTCAATAGAAAACGGCATAAAACCCGGGACGATTCAATTGGAGTTCTGTAAAGCAGTAAATACTCAATTTGCTTCTGCCGCACATAACGAAGCTTCGGGTAACGTCCCGCTCTACGGGGTTAGCCTTACGCCGAAACTAATTCAGCTGGGTTCTCTATAGCTATGCAGACATCAGCCTGATCTAGTTCCGGTGTCAAGATAAGTGGTCGCATTTACCAGATAGCCCTGGCTCAGCTCGTTGGCGATTTCGTGTGTCCCGCGCGATCCACTTTCTACAGCGCCATCGAAGAAACTCTCCTGATGATTCGCCGGATAGGTGAACTTTTGCGCTTCGGCCGAAGCGCTGCTTGTCGGGCACTGAGACGTAACATCGGGGGCAGCTATATTAGGATCCGCGGTCTACCTTTGGGCCGAGGGAATCAGCGTGTAATTTCCGTATAACTGAGAATTTCTCCATGGACATCTTCCACCGTTATCTCAACTCGTAATTGTTCTACGAGCAACCGTGTACTGAGGCCGACCTGAACATATTCCAAGATCTCTTGCTCGATCTGCTGGACAGTTGCTTCGCTGAGCATGCTGATGGTGCATCGGACCAGCCACTGAACATGGGGGATTCTCGCGTCCGTGGCCTTGACTTCGGCGTAGTTCAATTGCGCAGTTTGGGATCGCGAGAACTGCTGCCTGATGTCGCTGATAATCTCGCTTGAGGAAATGCGCACATCGTCTCCTGTTTCTCGTACGACTGCTTCCCAAGTCCTCTGCGTGGGTCGTAGTTTGGAAATCCTGTTCAGAACATTGCTACTTAAGTCTCTGCTGCCCGCAGAGTAATCTTCGCTTCTAAGCTGATCCAGAACGATTCTGGTTTGGTCCTTTAAGTGGCGCCGTTCTTGATGGCACCAGCGGCATTCGAGCTCATGAGGGTCTGGTGAGTCATCTAGCTTGTGGAGTATGTCTTCTATCGTGCGTCCGCAGGGAAGGGTTTTCATGACACCGCCTCGATAATTGCCTTGCGGGCCCGCGCGACCCGTCCTCGAATAGTTGATTCTGACGTGTTGGCGATTGTAGCTGCTTGCTCATAGGTCATGTCCTCAAGGCATACCAGAACAAAAGCCTGCTTCAAGGTCGATGGTAGCTTGGCGACGATATTCCACGCCCTATCAACCTCACTTCGCTGCACAGCTAGGTATTCGGGCGAAAGGTGCTTCGCTGCCGGCTGCCCGGAGAATTCTTCGGCATCAACTACGTGAACACGACTTTGGGCTGAACGAACTCGCTCCAGGCAAATATTCCTTGTCATTCGAAAAAGCCACGTCTTGAAGGCGCCATTCTGCTGGAGGGTGTGCATGCTTCTCCAGGCTTTGATCCAAGCTTCCTGCACCGCGTCATCCGCATCTTGCCAATTCTCAAAAAAGGAACGGCAGTATCTCCTAAGCCCCGGGTCAGTTCGGCAACGAGCATTCCGAAAGCTTCTGAATCACCCTCACGGGACCGGCCCACGACCGCTAACCGTTTTAATTCATCCACACAATCCCCCTATTGTGATGTAGATCACTTAAATTATGTGTGAGGATATTGGTACGGACCTCGTCTGTATGAGTGTAAGCGAAAGAGTTTCCCTCGATATAGGAGTGAAGAACATGGCACAGCCAATGTCGAACGACAAGGTAATCAAGCCAACTGGCGAGGAACTGGAACGTCAAGCCAAGCGCCAGGGGAACCAGGATGCTCAGGAAGAGCACCTTACGGGCCCACTGCACACCGAATTGGGCAAGACGACCATTGAAGACCGGGTTGTTCAGAAGATCGCCAGCATCGCAGCACGCGAAGTGCCCGGGGTATACGCAATGGGCAACGCTGCGCGCCGAACTTTCAATTCCCTGGCAGAACGCATCCCAGGTGCCTCGGCGAACACCTCAGGCGGGGTGAGCGTGGAAAAGGGCGAGCAGCAGACCGCGATCGACGTCTCCATCGTCGTCTCCTATGGATTCTCAATTGTGGAGGTCTCCGAGGACATCCGCGCGAACATTGTTTCCCAGGTGGAACGTGCCACCGGACTGGAAGTCATCGAAGTGAACATCGATGTCACCGACGTCCACCTGCCAGAAGATGACGAAGACGACGAGCCGCGCGAAGACTTGAAGTAGGCCACAACACTGCCGATGGGCAACGAAAGGAATACCCATGGATAAGCTCAGGTGGGGACTGGCAATAGGGCTAGTGGCCGGACTGTTCATAGCGTTCGGCTCATTCACCCAGTTCATAGTCGTAGCATTCTTCGTGCTCATCGGTGGTGTGGTCGGCTGGTTCCTGCAGACCCGCGTCGATTGGGAGCGTGTATTCATTACCCGTAGGCGGTGACCAGGGTGGAAACAAAAAGTGCCACTGTGGGTGCTACTACTGTGGATAACCAGATCTATTCCAAGATCGCAGCCAAAGCCGCCTCCAAGATCCCTGGAGTCGGAGCCAGCTCTGGCGGCCTGTTGCAATTGGGCAAACCTCGCGCTATCGCAGGGAAGCCTGCTGCTACGGCCGAAGTTCTCGGGGGTACCGTAGCAGTCAAGCTGAAAGTCGGCATCCGATATCCGTTGTGCCTGCAGCAAACTTGCGAGGCCATACGTCAACAAGTGACAGATGAGCTCGTTCAATTCTTGGGGGTCTCGTCTGTCCAAGTCGACATCGACGTTGCTTGGCTTCATGCAGTTTCAGCAAACGCTGAGGAGAGGAGTCTGTTATGAGCAGATTTTGGCATGTCCGCAGTGCCAGAACTGCAACCCTGCTCAGTACCTGCATAGTGCTATTAGGCATCTCAACTACGTCCCTGGTGATTTGCCTGATCAGACTGGACAGCGGTTCCTGGCCGAGCTGGGTAACCGGATTTCTGGATTCTGCCAAGAACATTGTTTGGGCGAATAACAATTTGATCGCCGTAGCTGTGGGCGTTGCAATTCTCGGACTGCTTCTGTTCATTGTTGCCTTAGTCCCGGGAAAGCACAGCACAGCGTTGCTTGAATGGGACTCAGTCGACGAACAAGAAGAGTGGGTTGCGGATAACCGCGGCTTGGCCAACCTGGCCCGTTATGAAGCAGAGCGCACTGATGGGGTGGGTGGCGCCTCGCCGACATTGCGGGGTAAGAGGCTGCATGTCAGCGTTTTCACTCCGGTGCATGAAACTAGCGATATTTCACAGTCGGTGCAAGCGAACGTCCAAAAAAAGCTATCCGCAATCCCGCTGGCGCATTCGATAAGAGTCAGCGTCAAAGCAACTACCCGAGGAGGACAGTAGATTTGTGGAAACCCAACAGTATTCGGCAACGAGTCATGCTGGCGCTTCTCGGGCTGCTTCTTATGGCAAGTGGCGCTGCCGTGGCCTGGCTAAGCTGGGATTCAACTCGAAACGGACTCGCGCAGACGCGTTTAATCGATACCTTTTCTGCACAAATGCCAGAATTAGGTATTTACCTGGCCGGCGCACTAGCCCTGATGACGATCATCTTGATCTTTGTAATGATGTCAGCTCTACCTAAGAAACCAGGCAAACGAACTTTCATCTACCGTTCCGGTAACGGCACTGGTGTCTCCACCGTTGATTCGAGGACCGTCTCCATGGCCGCCGAGGAAGCAGCTGAAAGCACCCCCGAGGTCGACATCGCAGATATCCGCATCAATGGAGCAGCGAAGAACCCCGTACTCTACGCACGCTTCACTTTGCGTGCGGATGCCCGGCCAATCGATGGCATAGGCCTGGTTCGGGACGTTCTTATTCCTCAGATGGAGCAAGCTCTCGGTGCCCAGTTCGCGGAGAAACACGTGAACATTGATTTTCAGCCCAAAAAATCCGGGCCATCCGCTAGAACGACCCTGACCTAATAGTTTGTATTAGTCAACCAATCGAAAGGAAGCATCATAGGACTCGGAGACAAAATTAAGAACAAAGCCCAGGAAGTATCCGGCAAAGCCAAAGAAAGCATGGGCGATGCCACCAACAACAAGGACCTGCAGGCCGAAGGGCTCAAGGACCAAGCCGCAGCTAAGGCGAAGCAATCGGCGGAGGACGTCAAGGACTCTATCAAAGATGCCAAAAACAATTCTAGGTTTAATAATCCGTGATCGCTGATTCAAGCGCTAAAACACTTCGAGAATCAGCCCTCATGCGTGTAGCTTGACAGCGTGAGAAGCCAGCAGCAGATCTGCAAGTCTTCCGCGGTCTGCAAGACTACAGCACGGAGCGAGACCACGATTCAGAACAAGATTCACGATATCTTCCACAGATTCCCCCTCAGCATAGGAAATGGAAACTGGGGAGCCGAAATTTATGAAAGGTCATTAACGTGAAGAAAATCCTCATGGTCCTCACCAGCGTTTCCGAACTCGGTGCAGGAGGGGAACCCACCGGATACAACGTCGCAGAAGCGGCTCATCCCTGGAAGGTTTTCCGGGATTCGGGACATTTCGTCGACTTCGCCTCCATCAAGGGCGGGCAGCCGCCACAAGATACGGTCGATACCGATGATCCGATTCAGGTGCAGTTCACCCAAGACGAAACCACGAGAGCAGGCCTCTACAACACGGCCAGGGTCGAGGTAGTTGATCCGGACCAGTACGATGCCATCTATCTTGTCGGTGGTCATGGCACCATGTGGGACTTCCCCAACAACGAATTCTTGCAAAAGCTCATCGGGACCGTCTACAACAGTGGAGGCATAGTTGGCGCAGTATGCCACGGTCCGGCAGGGTTACTGGATGTAGAACTGCACCACGGAATCAAGTTGCTGAGCGGCAAGGATGTTGCTGTCTTTACCAACGATGAAGAAGTCGCGGTCGGCAAGGACAAGATCATTCCATTCTCATTGGCCGACAAACTTGTTGAGCAGGGGGCCAACCATATCGCCGCCGATGATTTCGAGGAAAATGTCCAGGTATCCGAGCGTCTGGTCACCGGTCAGAACCCTGCCTCGGCTGCCGGTGTTGCAAAGGAAATGGAAAAACTGCTGGCCGCGGTGATCCATCAAGAAAAGGCCAGGGAGGAAGCTTCCTCAGAAAATGACGCTGCCCAGTCCGAGGAAGACTAAAAACATCTGTGGGTAGCGCTTCCCTACCCCTGCGGATATCTCATAAGCGGCTGCATCCGGCCAAAATTCCTCGTAGGTCGACAGAGGCCTACGAGGAATTTTCCGTTAAAGCATTCGCGCCTTCCGCTTAGTGGCGGAAGCATCATAAATTTCCGAGGCTCAGCATCGCAGTGGCAATCAGACCCACTATCCAGCATGGCCGGTTGGCAGATTCGCACTGGCCAGGTTGGCCCGCGCTGTCACCTGCGATGCAGGGCAACCTACGCCTGTCGACGATGCGCAGCCCGCTTTATCTGGTCTAGATTCGTTTTGCATCTCGACGACTTCACATAGAGCAAATTCTAGAAGTGCCAGAGTCTAGAGAGCATCAGCAACTATTTCAGCAAACCGTTTCCTACCAGAACTTAGGAATAAGCACCGGCGTGTTTTCCTTGTAGGTTTCATAGTCGGCGCGGCCTCCCCATTTTGATTCAGCTTTCGCTTCAAGCAGCGGGATTCCGCTGATCTTGATGAGCAACACGGCGACGAATACCGGTGAGATCATCACAACCCACTGCCAGTGCTGCAACGCCGGAGCGGCCACAACAGCCACGCCGATCCAAAGCAGAATCTCTCCGAAATAGTTGGGATGGCGAGATTTGGACCAGAGTCCGGAGGAGATGAATTTCCCTTGATTTTGCGGGTCGCGTTTGAAAATTGATTTCTGGTGATCGGCTAGGCTTTCCACACCCAACCCAATCGCCCAGATGACGAGTCCGACCAGTGCGAATCCGTCCAATTCACTAGAGTATTCCGAGGTCATAGCAGCCCAAGCAGTAGCAGCAGTGAAAGAGACCCAGAGACCCTGAATGGTCCAGACGCTGAGAAACCGGATAAAAGACGGTTTGATCTGGTCGAAGCGATCATCTTTGCCGTCCCTAGTGACACGGCTGAAGAGGAAGATTCCCAGCCTAAGAGTCCAGGCCAGGACCATGAATGCCAGTAGTAGCGATCTTGAATGAACTTCAGGGACTAAGAGAAGCAGGAGCAATGTGACTGCTGTATAGGTCAGGGTTCCGGTCAGGTCGTAGAATCTCTCTGTTTGCCTTAGGAATGAAGGTATGAATGCGATCCATTGGGCTATAAAGGACGCCAGTACAGCCAGAGCGAAGAGGGGCATCGAACCCCATGTAATCCCGCCATCACTACCGGACAATGCAAGCAGCACACCTAGCAGAAGCACTACAGGCATAGCGGTCAGCGCCTTGCGTTCCTTGCTCTTCATTATGAGGTTTCCTCCGTTAAATTTCCCTCAGAGACAATCCAGGGATCCTGCGATACTTTTATCCAAGAGTCGCCTCATCATATTCTCTGGGACCGGGCAATACTATTGGACACAGGTTGAGCCAAAGCTTTTGACGGAATCGCGGCTTGACGCTTCTCATGGCATCTCTTCGCGGGGCTATCGTCTAAGAGATGCTTACTGTTGGCGGAGGATCGCAGAAACAGCTTTCGTCCCCAGAACTGTTCACGACCTGTAAATTGGCCGGACTGAACAAATCAAGCATTCTGAATGCTGGACGAAAACCGTTCTAATCTCGATTGACTAGTTGTTACGTCGAAACGGAACGCATAGCTTGGCTTCAAGCCCCACATTAAACAAGCTTGAAACCAAGCTATGCGAACCTTGCCTCGTCCCTGCTTATGCTGCCTATCTGAGATGATAGCGCCCAACAATGCCTACCTTGAATGACGCCTGACCGAGAAGTAGTCCACAGCAGGCTAGTCCTGTCCGTATTTGATATCCACCGTTACCCCTGCCCGGAAGGACGAGCTATGAGGGAATTTGCGACGCCGCTATTGGCCACTTCGCACATGCACAGGAATGCCACCGATCTCTTGATGGAGCGCCTGAAGAATTCGCCTGAACATATAGCATTCGAAGTTCGATCTGCTGATGGTCCCGTTGCTGCCCCCTGGAAGCAAATAACTACTCGAGAATTTTTTCTCGAAGTGCAGGCATTGGCTAAGGGGCTCATCGCTAGTGGGCTGCAACCTGGAAACAAGCTTGTGATTATGTCACCTACACGCTACGAATGGGCTCAGGTGGATATGGCGGCATGGTTTGCAGGTGCGGTCGTGGTCCCTATTTATGAAACTTCGTCGCTTGATCAGGTCACAGCCATACTTGCCGATTGCTCCCCAAAATTTATAGTTGCTGGAAGCACCGACCACGCCTCGATTCTCGAGCGCGGGCTAAGTGGCGCGGGAATATGCGGGTCGAGAATCTGGACAATGGACACCCGGAACGATCTCGATCTTGAGGATCTTGTTGACGAAGGGAAATCTATCACCGATGGTGCTGTTGAAGAACGACGATTGTTGGCAACGTCAGAGACGATAGCGACTATCGTCTACACTTCGGGAACGACGGCAGCACCCAAGGGCGCTTTAATTACGCACGGTAACCTCGTTGGCTTAGTACTCAATGTTGCTGCCGCTTACACTGAAGTGGTTAAGGAGACAGGAAATACGATTATTTTCCTTCCCATGGCCCACGTTCTGGCTCGTGGTCTACAGCTGATTTGTTTGGCTAACGGGATGCGCATCGCGCATCTCTCAGAACCCAAAGAAGTAATACCGTCTTTGGAATTCCTCAAACCCACATTTCTCGTAGTAGTGCCACGGGTGCTACAGAAGATCCAAGACTCCGCAGCACAGGCCGCCAATCAGAAACGCCTGAATCGTATTTGGAAGTGGGCCAGCGACACGGCAACGCAGTGGGGCGCGATGGCTGAGGGACACGATACCGCTTCGTCGAAGCAAGCTTCTCCTAGCCTTAGGATGAGACATTTCATTTTTGATCGGATTTTCTACTCGCGTCTAAGAAAAGTAGTCGGCGGTCGTCTTGAGTACCTGCTATCAGGAGCTGCAACCCTAGATAGAGAAGTTTCCCTCTTTTTCAGGGGTATTGGCTTGCCAGTAATCGAGGGCTATGGGCTGACAGAAACTACAGCGCCGCTAACGGGAAATATGCCCGGGTCGATCAAGTCTGGAACCGTGGGAGTTCCGATGCCTGGGACCACTGTACGAATATCGGACGACGGTGAGGTGCTCGCACAAGGAATCGGCGTATTTGCTGGATATACCAATCCCGACGACAACGCCGACGCTTTCACCGATGGCTTCTTCCGCACAGGAGACCTGGGATCCTTGGACAACCTTGGGCGCATCACGCTGAAGGGAAGAATCAAAGATGTCATAGTAACTGCGGGAGGGAAGACAATATCCCCCAGCATATGGGAAGGATACGTCGAAACTGAGCCATTGATTGCCCACGCGGTAATGGTTGGAGAAGGTAAGCCGTTCTTGGGATGCCTCGTACTGATTGACCCGGAAGCAGTCAAACAGTGGGCCTCTAGCCAAGGGATTACAGACGCATCCCTTTTTCAGCCTCGCACAGAAGGGTCAATTGACAGGATTAGAAACGGGCTCTTGTTTCAAGTCGTCCTCGACTCCGTCAGCTCAGCCAATAAGCGGGTAGCAAGAAGTGAACAAGTCAAAGAGTTTCTTATGCTTTCTACCGATTTAGGGGAAAACAGTGAACTGCTGACACCGACTTTGAAACTCAAGCGAAGTAAGTTTCTTGAGAGAGCAAACGGCTTCGTCAACGAGCTCTATGCCTCGGCTAAGCGCTAGCAATCAGTCATGATATGAGCCCCTAATGTGCGGAACAGAAAATCTTTAAATAAGTTCCAATCCGCGAACCACTTTGCCCCGAATGCCCTGTGAAAACCCAAACCAAGAGGTTTGGAAAACCAACTGGCCCAACGGGGTCGCCAGGTAAGGAGTTCGACATGAAAACCATGCAGCGCAAGACGGTAGGACTGCTCTCGATTGCCGCGGTAGCCGCGTTCGGATTGAGCGCCTGCTCGATGGACAACAGCGCCGAGTCCACTCCCAGCAGCGAAAGTTCGGCATCGAGCATGGCTTCTAGCAGCCCGGAAGCATCTGAGGATTCGGGCATGGCCAGCGAATCGGCCATGGATCCAGCCGCCAACCTTGTTGGTTCAGGATGTGCGGCGTACGCAGAAGCAGTGCCCGAAGGTGACGGCTCCGTTGCAGGCATGGCCCAGGATCCGGTAGCCGTGGCAGCGTCCAACAACCCGTTGCTGACCACCCTGACCAAGGCCGTGTCGGGAAAGCTGAACAAGGACGTGGATCTGGTGGACACGCTCAACGGCGATGAGTTCACCGTCTTCGCACCTGTGGATGACGCATTCAAGGCCATTCCAGAAAAAGACCTGAACGCTGTTGTGTCGGATGCTGACATGCTGACCAAGGTGCTGACCTACCATGTGGTCCCAGGCCAGATAACTCCCGATGAGTTGAAGGGTGATCTGGAAACCGTTGAAGGTGACAAGGTCAAGATCAGCGGCAGCGGCGATGACTTGATGGTCAACGATGCCAAGGTCATTTGCGGTGGCGTGCAGACTGCCAATGCCACCGTTTACCTCGTTGATTCGGTGCTGATGCCACCGGCAAAGAAGTAGTACTACAGCATCAAGCTGAAGAAGCCAGGGGACGGGCGATGCACGATTTGGGGGCCCGTTCCCTGGCTTCCGTCTACCCAAGATTTGACCTGCAGCTACTGCCCTGAACGAGAGCAATGTCCTTGACGGTATGGGGTCGTTGAACCCAAGATCCCGAATTGGGCAGTCGAAATCACCGACGGTTCAGCGCCGGATGAGGCTCTCTTGCTTCAAGCCGCACAAGGAGATGAAGCAGCTACGCAGCCTTATGGCGGACTTGTCCCAAGGGTGTTCGGTTTTGACGCCCGTCAACTGAGCGATGAAGTCCAAAGGCAGGAAGCCGCACAATGAATATTTTCAGACGATTAACGACATGTTGATGGCTTCGCCACTGTGCGAACTACCGCACTAACTTGGCTGCTGAAGATCGTCCACCAGTCTGCCGTTGGACAGATCCGCTTCACTTCAGAGCGCCCGAAACCTGTGCTGGGAATCGCTGTTGAAACCTCTTAAGCAAGGCATCAACCATTGCAGGGAAGAGCGGTACGTCCTGATGAGGTCAAACGCATGATCGAAGCTCTCTACCAACTGACTGAAGCGCAATGAACCGTCCCGGAAATTACGCCGCCAGTTTACTGGCGGCTTCATCGGGTAACGAGCCGCTCATTTCATCATAATAGAGTTCTTCAAATTCAACCGGAGCCCGATATCCGAGGGTCGAGTGCAACCGGTCGTTGTTGTACCAGTGCACCCATTCCACGACCACGTCATCCACGTCCGCCTTGGTAGCCAAGACTCCAGTGCGGAACGGTGAATCCTTAGCAACCGCCTCGTTCTTGAACAACCCCATCACCATTTCGGCGGCCGCGTTGTCGAACGCGTCCCCAATCGTTCCGATCGACGGCACCAGCCCCTCCATCGCCAGCGTCTGCGTGTACCTCTGAGAGGTATATTCACTATCCGCATCTGAATGGTGGATGGTGCCAAAGGCCGATCTCACATGCGCTTTTTGCTCAATCCGGCGTTGCCATAGGGCCAGTTGGAGAGCTTCCTCCACAAACTCGGTGTCATGCGAGGTCGACGAAGCCCAGGACAAGATCCGGCGTGAGAACAAATCGATCACGAAGGACACATAGGCGAACCCGCCACGAATCGGAACATAAGTGAAATCAGTGACCCACACCTTGTTAGGTGCATCAGTATAGAAGTTCCGATTCAATAGATCTTTCGCCCGGATTTTATCTTTAGCGCGGATCGTTGTAGTCGTTCTCCGACCCCGCACCAGCCCATTCATCCCAGCTACACGCATCAGCCGATCCACGGTGTGTTTTGAGATGTCAGTGAAGCCGTTGCGCTGCAACCAGACCAGCATTTTCCTCCGCCCATAAAGAACCTCGGGCATCGGTCTCCCCGTCTTTTCATCAGGTTTCTGCAGGTCATGAAGAACGTTCAAAATCAGTGCGTCCGTGACGACCCGTGGTGCTGGTTCAGCTGCTTTCCAACTGCGATACGTGCGGGCAGAAACCTTCAGGCCCTGAGTATTCAGGGCATCACAGATCTGCTGGACTGCGTAGCCGTGTTCGCGTTGCTGGTCGATGAACTCGGTGATTAGTGCCGGCGAGGGTCCGGCTCCCTCGCGAAGAAAATCGCTGATGCCTTCAAGATGTCGTTGGCTTCTTCAAGGTCCCGGACCTTGGCTTTCAACGCTTTGATCTCGGCGAGTTCTTCGCTGGTCGGTCCGGTTCGTTCACCGGAATCAACCTGGGCTTGGAGCACCCAGCGGCGCAGGGTTTCTTTACCGACGTTCAGCTTTGGAGCCATGTCATTGCAGGCTGCGTAGACCGACTTATAGCGGTCAAGTCGTTCCATGATGTAGGCCACTGCGCGGGCTTTGACTTCGGGGGTGTACTGCTTGGGCATGCTTTCCATTCTCTCAATAGAAAGCGGCATAAAACCCGGGACGATTCAATCTGTGGGGGCTCTTGCCCACTCCTGCTCCAAACCCGTTGTGGACACAGCGTGGATCCCGGATCGTGAGGTTGCAGCCACGAGAGCGAGGCGCGAATGCGTCTAATTCTAACTTTTTGGCAACATCGAAGTGAAAAGCGAATTTACTAGATATGATCATATGCAATGCATATAAATCAGAATGCATTAATACGTTCGTATTCCGAGGCGCCACCTGCAGTCAGAACTTGCACTAGCGGACGTGGTCCCTACTTGGAATTGGCTATCAATTGAAAGAGGGCCCTTTGAAGGGACTAATGACGATGCTTGTCTCTGGGCTGACATTGGCGCTGACCATGGCTGCGATGCCTTCTTACGCATCACAAGATACGGATCTAAACCTAAGCGATGTCAAGAGCGCTTCGCCTATTCCAGCAGCCGAATCTGCGTCTCTTCTGAAAGACGATCCGTCATCGAAGACGATCACTTTATCAAACGGGGTGATTGTACCTTTCAGTGCAGACGACCGTACGAGTGCTGAAGAGGAAGCATTCCGCAGTGAAGTGTCATTGTTGGTAACTCTCGATCAGCTAACGTCAGCCAAGATGAATGAGCTGGGCCTTTCGGAGCCGGCAGAAACTCTGGCGACAATCCCAGTGACAGTAAAACCCAGCGATTTTCTTCTTGGGGTAGCTGAACCGGCCAAGCTCGGGTGCCGTGTTACCAAGCCTTCGTCGAGTGCAGGTGACATAAATATTTCTCGCCCCCAGATTGTAAAATCTGGGACAAAGATTTATGCGTATGCTCGATACAATTGGAAGAATGCACCCTTTTCCGAGTGTCCACGCGGCAAATCTCAGATCGGTGGACCCGACGGGCTAGCAATTACGTTCAACCGCGCCGTCACCAACAAGGGCGTTTCCTTTGTGGGGTGCAACAGCTATAACAAGTGTGAGAAAACTGGATGGCTGGAAACCAACAATCAATATGGTGCGGGTTGGGCGTTCCAGGATTGGGGCTACGGCGCGCTTTACGGACACAGTCCTACATATAAAGGAACTTTGACCTATACGCTAACCACGAGTTCAACTAAATGCCTTCAAGCTTTTGCGAAATATGGGCATTCTTGGAACTCTACAAAGCTGACCGGTTTTAGTATAGGTAAGTCTTCAATCGGAATCTCATGGAATACGAGCTCAAATCTATGGCAGAAATCAAGCCAAGCCGGGTCTTACCGATGCTAGGACGCACCTGGGCAAAGGGATTAGCCCTTGCATCATTTGTTCTGATCGCAGCTGGTTGCTCAACTTCAGATACATCCCAGTCACTATCTGTGGATGCCGTCATGGATGTTTGTGCAAAAAATGATTGTTTTACCGTAAAAGTTCCTGCGAACCTTTCAGTAACGGTCAACGGCCATGAAGTGAGCATTCCATCTTCCAACGGGTCTGGGACAGTGGCTTTGGAATCTGTCGGTGCTGTTCAAGTGACGGCACGCTGGAATTCGTTTGAGAAGACAGCCGATCTGATGATAAGTGATGGATCAGCGGAGTCAGTCACCATCAAGTTTGATGAAATAGCGAGAGTAACCGAACTATAGAGAAAAGTCTGAGGTCAAACCCCTGATTATTCTGATCGTCTGCATCACACGGCTGAGGTTTCTGTCGCGGTGCTGGTGATGGTTGATATCGTCGGAGCCGTCCAGGATTGCTGAATCCCCATGAGGGAGAGACCTCATCTGCAACAAGGGTGGCAATGATTGTTCATGTCTCAACAGACTCTTTCGCATGGAAGCATCCCGCGGTCTTTGCAGGATGCTTCCATGTTTAATGCCGAATCCAGAAAAATCGCACGTGCCATCCATGAGTCGGTAGAAAGAATTGTCCAGTGAGTCCGCGGGATTTCACCTGCACTTCCTCACCACGGCCTTGACCTCCCCACCGCCAACGCCGAGATTGCCGAAGATCTCGTGCAGCTCGACGGCTCTCCCGTCATCGACTACACCCACTTCTCCCTCGCGTTGAGCCGATCACGCAAGTTCGCCCGATGGGTGAGCTGGAACATCGACGGATTACGCATGCAGTTGCTCTCCCGTGCCGGTATCAACTTCACCAAAGACCCGTTATATTGTTGACAGCTCCTTATCTCCGAGGAGCATAGGAGCTGTCGGCCAACCAATCTCGGCATGGTGTCTTGCCCCCGCTTAGCCAATAGTCCGGGGGGCCTCGCCGATAATCTTTTCCGAGCGCGGGCACTGATACGAAAATTTCACGTCCTTCGCCTTTTAGGTACCAGCGCTTACTTTGATCTCCCTGCCAGTGGCTTGCCAGTAGTCGCAGGCGGCTTTGCTACTTTCAGCTTCGCTGGAACGACCTTGCCCGTAGACTCACTCGTGACAGTTCTGACCAACGAACTCAGCACCGGGAATGAACGTTGACCCGGTGGCACCAGCATTAGGGCTCCCCTGGGCATACCTTGGAAACTCTGCATGGGAAATAGATAGCATCGATTTTGGCAGTGAGCTTCTCAGTCGCGATCTTGCTTCCCGTTACATGGGGCTTCGAAATGGCTCTCACGCTAGTAGCAATAGGCATCCCGTACCTTGCAATTACCTTGACCGCAGGAACCCAGTACACCGAATCTTCCCGCATCGGATTGGTCGAGTAGTCCACCGCGATCACAGCATTCGATCCTTCCCAGCTAGACGGTAAGACGCGCGTCGCCCCTGGAATCGCTTTAACATTGCGCGTCCACTGCAGACTCGTAAAAGGATAATTGCCCACATTTGAACCGCAGACACTTCGCTTATCCATCCATCTAATTGTTTGAGCGACACGACCACAGCCCTGACCTGGCATCGACGCGCATCGTAAGATGAATCCAAACGCATAGAATCAATGCAATACATTGCAGCCTCTGCGCATCACCCTGCGGCCCTGCAGTGCGGGATAACGCGGCTCCTCCGCGAGAACGGATACTAGTTTTGCTGTCAAAGATCAAAGAAATCGCGAATCGCACCTTCCACGTGGAGATCCGGAATAAGAAACCCATTCCTGTCAAGATGGGCGGCCACGAGGAACTGCCGGCACTGCTCAAGCAAGTGATCGCCGAACTGAAGAAAAATCGCAACGAGCTGACCGCGATTCGCACTGCCACCACTGGCCGGTTCATGGACGAAGTGGCAGAAGTCTACGCGCACCAAGTCCTGCCCTTTAAGGAGTCTCTGGAGCTACTGGCCGCGTCTAACGCCTCCATCGCACGATTCGGAGATGGCGAATTCCGGCTCATGCTCCGCCCAGAGTTCAACCTAGGCTTCCAAAGCAACTCCAAGGAGCTCCAGTATCAGCTCCGGGAAGTCTTTGAAACTCAATCCGAAGACCTGCTCATCGGTTTCCCCTTCTTATTCCGAGATGCCCACTGGTCCAACGTGTATGCCGAGCTGTGGCCCAGCTTGAAGCCACTGGTTAACCCTCAGCAAAAATACATCAATGCCCATATCACCAGGCCCCGAGTGTTTGAAGTCCTGGGCCAGGAAGCAGTAGAGCTATGGCGCAAAGTCTGGGACCGGAAAGATGCCGTCATCATCACCGGCGAGGGCTCACGGTTTGATTTGGTCCCGGCACTTTTCGATAACCTGAAAACCGCAGACTTTATCCATTCAACTCCCAAGGACGCATTTACCGATCTGGAGCGAGTTGTCTCCGAGACCCTGGAAAAGAATCCGGACCTTGCCATTATTTCCCTGGGCCCGGCCGGAACCGTTTTGGCCAAAAAACTCTCCGAACGCGGGATCCGAGCTCTTGATATTGGCCATTTGAGCAGCAGTTACCTCAACGTGGTGCAAGGACACGCACGTCCGGAACATACTCCCGCAACGCGGCAACTACGCAAATAGCCCGCACCGTTGCCCCAATGCCGCCTCCGTGAAGCAGCGCGTTCCCCATTTGCACTTGCTGGAACGCCATCCAATTTCGTGCATAAATCGAGCTGACTTGAGGACAACGGATCGCACTTGCACTCTCTTACGTGATCTCATGCTTTTACGAGTACTACACCAATTACAAGGGCTCGGGATACTGGGAACGTAAAACTGTTCCAAGAAGACAAAGCTGAATCCTGGTGGTGGGTTTCGTGGAGGGACCATGTTGATGTAGATGCTGATGGCCGAATCGGTACCACTGAGATCAAGCGCATGCAGGCCGATGTGAACTGCCGTGTTCTCTAACTAAACCGTTAGATCCTATTCACACACTTAGGGTTCAAGTTTGTTCTCGTCAAATTATTCAGAGCCGATGTTCATTGGCATTTGGGAAGCCAAATCGAGCGTGCCGGCCGATAGGTCTTTATCCGACCCAGTTGGTTTCCTCAACGACTACTCCGAGTTACTGTGGGGCGTTGAAGATGAGTCAGTGGAACGTGCATGGCTGGTCAACGATGCGGGTAGCCGGGATGACTTTCACAGCTCGGTGAACGCGCCGGATTATTGGTTCCAGGTAGGTGTCCGAGCTGCTGCGGCTAACGCAACTCTTCCATGCTACGCATTGACTGTTTTAGCCGATACTTTTCGATCTGCAAGTTCTAGTCCTCTAGCACATGTTGATTTTGCCGTTCCGCTCCAACAGCTAAAGAATCTCAATTCCGGTGTGCTCCCATCAGAGGGCCTAAGTGGAGTTGTTGGACTTGAGACGAATGAGAATAGACGGGATATTTCGGTCGAGGTACTGTCTGGGCATAAGAATGCTTTCTCTGACGATGTTCTCAACTCTCTCGCCTCGCGGATCTCTACTGCCCTGGCGATCGAAGTTGATTCCCGTTGTACCTTCTCGAAGGAATCTCCACCGATTTCTGATGGTATTTGGAATGGACCAGGGGTTTCTTCTGCTCTGCTCTCCTTCTCTTCTGGTCTTCATTCATTACCTTCTATTGGGTGGATGACAGGTTTAATAGCCGAAATCCTTGCTTCCAACGGCATCGATCATCCGGTATACATATCGTGGAAATTTTCCGAAAAGACCAGTGACTGGCCAATGCTGTTTCATAAGATGCAGACACGGTTTCTTGGGTTCTTGCGGTGATTGCAGCGCTTAATGGATGAGTGGTGACATGGCGATGTACTTGGTCCTTTTCCGTCCGGATCTGCTGCAGGTCTCTCGGCGGGGATGCAGGCTGGTGATTTCATCACCGATGCCGTGGTTCCGATCACTACCAGCAGGCGTACGGGTCGCACTATATTAGCCGCTGCCGGTGGCGTCCGACCTCGCCACGGCAGGAACTTTGAAAGGACGGTCCCTGACGATTCGCCCAACGCGGGGAGATCGCTATCCTCCACGCAACACGAAACCCGGTACCCGTTATCGGGCAACCTCCGCTCGTATGCTTGCCTACGCGCGGGCCAGCCGGCCAAAATCGTCCCCCGGTTATTTTTCTGCCGGCCAAATGCAATGAAGCGGGGCCAGCCGGAAAATCCATCAACCCGCCAGGGCTGCGCAACCCACGAAAATCTTGGGCCGGAAGAAGCGACGAAAGAGCGCGGCCCGAGAATTTCTGGGTGGAGCACGCCCGAAGCGCAGCGAGTGGCTTGTGGGTTTGGAGGTGGCCCGTACACTCCGAAGGACAGCAGCAAAAAACAGGAAAAGACCGGACGAAGTCCGGGCCAACAGCCGGCCGCGCCAGCGGACGCCCGATCCCTTCATGAATGCAGACGGTCCCTTAGCTGTTAGTTAGCCAAGCAAGATTTAGTCACAGTTTGGCTACAATTTCATTTCTCCATCAAAAATTGCATTATGTGACGTGCCCCTATAGCAGAATCTATGTGTTGGCTATGTGCCAGCTTAATTTCTTATCGAAAACGGGGTCATGGTGCACCACTTACTTGGGGATACCTCTGCACGCTTGTGGACAGATTTCACAGTGCGCAAGAGGAGAATCCTGTCTGCCATCGCGATAGGCAGCACTTCAGCATTGCTGGCATCGAGCCTTTTCGTTCCCTCTGCTTTCGCAGACGAGGAACCGCAGGGTACCGAGCAAACCGTCGAGGACGTCACTGAACGCCCCGATGGGGTTTCAGCCCAAATTACGGCCAAGGCCACCGGTCAGCGCGTCGAAGACTTGTCCCTCCGCACGGCCACCGAACAGGTGTTCGCCAACCCGGATGGAACCTGGACGTCCGAAACGACCTCAGCGGCCCGCTTCAAAGAAGGAAAAGACAGCTTCGTTCCCCTAGGCGCCGACGGGGAACTGACCGACACCGCATCCCCGGTCGTAGGTGATGGTACCGAGCTCACCATCGCGGACGGAACCGACGACATCGGCGATGGCCCCACCCAGGATTCGGTAATCCTCGCTCAGCTGGAGTCCACCGGTGAGCACGAAGGCTCCACCTTGAAGCTGGGCTGGGAAGGTGAACTACCTGCCCCGCAGATCAGTGAGAACCAAGCCACCTACACCGAACAAGTGCAGGTGCCCATCATCGAAGATCCATCCGGCGACGTCATGCCACAAACCTCCACAGTGGACCCAGTCCCTTCGGACGCTCCTTCAGAGTCTCCCACCGAAACGGAAACTCCCGAGGTCAATGAAGAGCAGCCCGAAGAGGATGAGGATGCAAAATCCTCAGATTCAACTCCGGAGCCTTCTGAACCCGCAAGCACTTCTTCAGAGCCGGCCACCGAATCAGCGGAACCGTCACTCGAGATGCCTGCCGGACCCCAGTCGGTGGACGCCAGCGTGGTTGTCGAGCCGCTGCGGTCGGGCTTCTCACACCGCACCGTCCTGGAACAAGCCCCCGAAGGGGACGTGTCGCTACGGTTCCCCATCAAGCTCTCTAAAGGTTTGAAGCTCACAAGGGACAAGGACACCGGGGACCTTCGCGCCATCAACGGTAAGGGCGAGACTGTGTTCTTCGCCCCGGCGCCAACGATGTGGGATGCCAAAATCGATGAAGCATCCGGACTGCATCCTGCCGAACGCACCGTGGACACCACGCTCACCGAAGAAGATGGTGTCCCGGTGCTCACCTTGAACGCTGATGCCGCCTGGTTGCAAGATCCACAGCGTCAGTACCCGGTCACCATTGATCCGACTTGGTCGTCGGGTGTCTCTGATACGTGGGTTCAGGCCGATGTCCCGGGCTCCAAGGCCGGCGACCCGGAACTGCGTGTAGGCACGTTCAACGCCGGCGCATTGAAGTCACGTTCGTTCCTGCAGTTCGCTTCCTCGGCCTTGGATGGGAAGAAGATCACCAAAGCCGAACTGAAGATGCATAACTACCATTCCTACTCGTGCACCTCCGCCCCAGTGAAAGTCCAAAGACTGACCAGCGACTGGATTTCCTCCGATGTCCGCTGGACCAAGCAGCCCACCGCCACGACCAGTGGTGAAGGGACGAACAACGTCTCCAAGGGCTACTCTTCGAGCTGCGCTGCAGGATACGTCTACTACCCGATCACCCCGATCGCCCAGTACTGGGCAGATAACCCCACCAAGAACTACGGGGTCCGGTTGATCGCAGCCGATGAGACAAACAACTACACCTGGAAGCGGTACCGCTCAGCAAACTACATTGCTGGTGCCAATGATCCAATCGAACCGCAGTTCATCGTCACCTACAACTCCTACCCCAGCACACCTTCAGCAGTGTCCTTCGGCGCAGGCGAGTCCGTCAAAGACTCCACCGGAAAGCTCTGGGTGAACAAGAAATCCCAAACACTCCGTTCCACGGTCACTGACCCGGACGGAGGAAAAGTCAATGCCGAGTTCGACATGACCGGCACCAGCACCCTGAGCAAGCAAGCTGGCTCATCAGTCGCTTCCAAACAGGTCTCCATATACAAGGCCGCACTGAAAGACGGCACCTACACCGTCAAGGCCTGGGCCAATGACGGCACGCTGAGGTCCAAGGCTGCCGGACCTGCCACGACGTTCACCGTTGACACTGTCGCACCATCCGCCCCAACGATCACCTCCACCGGCGGAATCGCTAACAACGGGTGGCTGCCTGCGAAGCCCGCTTCGAACACCTTCACGTTCAAGTCCAACGCAGATGCCGCCACGATCTCCTACCAACTGAACGACGCCCCCTGGAAGGCGCTCAAGCCCACGGCCAACGAAGCCAAGGTGGCACTGAACCCGGTGGGGGCGAACGTGCTGCGGGTGAAAGCCACAGATTTGGCCAACAACACCTCAGGAACCACCACGTGGACCTTCGGCAACGGCGTCGCTTCCCTCAGCTCTCCCGCTGCCGGTTCCACGACCTCGGATTCATTCAAGGTCACCGGTCAAGGGCCCACCTCCTCCACCGGTGCGGTCACGCCAAAGGTATATTGGCGCGAAGCCAACAGCGCAACGGCAGATACCTCAACATACGGCGCAACTGCAGGCTGGTACGAAGCGGCAACACTGGCAGAGATCGCAGCGGGCCAGCCCGTCAAAATCGACACCATGATCGATGTCGCAGCAGCTCCGGCAGGCAAACTCAAGGAGCTGGGCAAAGACCGGATTGCAGCACTCGTAGAAGTACAGGTCTGCTTCGACTACGCCGGAGCACCATCAACTTCTAAGCTGCAGTGCACCACGAACAAGTCCAAAAAACCAGTCCAGGTCACCAAGCTGCCGCACGCCTTCGGAGACAACTACCCCGTCGCCGAGGCCGGCGACGGCCAGGTCGCACTGACCACCGGCGAACTGAACCTTTCCGAAACCGACGTCGAGGTCAACGCCGGCAATACCGGCCTGTCGGTGAGCCGCTCCTACTCCTCCTATTCCGGGATCGGAGCCAATTCCCGCATCTTCGGCAAAGGATGGCGCGCCAACATCGAAGGCCCCGACGAAGGGCTGGCAGGATTATTGGTCGCCGAATCCACCGCAGTGGACGGCTCCATCACCCTGGTCAGTGACGATGAAACCGCAGCCGTCTTCCGCCAGCCAGGCAACGGCCGTGTGTCGTTGAAGACCGGAACCTACACGCCGGCCAACGAAGACGCCACCGCTTCGGGCTGGAAGCTCGCCCTGTCCGGCTCCGGAACCAACGCGCGGATCAAGGTCACCGAAGAAGACGGAACGGTGACTACGTTCAAGCGCGGTGCCAACTTGGAGGGTAACCCCAAGATTTGGGAATGGATCACCGAGACCGTCACCGGCGGCAACGGCACCGGGACCAGCAAATTCGTCTCGAACACGGCCGGCCAAACCACCATGGTCATCGCCGGCACCGAAACCAACCTCATCTGCGACACGGCGACCCTCGTACACACTGAGGCAACTCCGGTGAAGGGATGCCGACGCATCAACCTGTCCTACGACACGTCAGGCAAAATCACCAAGGTCACCTACACCGCCTGGGACCCAGCCAAGAAGGCGATGGACACCGTAGGTATTGCCGAATACGGGTATGACGGAACCAGCCTGGACGCACGACTGATCAGTGTGAAAGATAATCGCACCAGAGACACCACCACCTACACCTACAGCACTGACTCCAAAGCCGGGGTACCATTGCTGGCTTCCACGGAAGAGAAAACAAGCTCAGGCTCCCGCGTGGATGCTCCCACCTACTACACCTACGGCAAGGCCAACGACTCAGACCGCTCCGACTGGCTTGAGCTCGTCGAACGCGGCAACGCGACCGACGGCAATACAAAAGTCCAGACTGCGCGCTTCGTCTACGGTCTTGACGTCGTAGGCGATGGGAAGAACACCCCCAACCTTTCCGAAGGCCAAGTCAAGCTGTGGGAGCAAGAAGGCACTAAACGACCGGTCACGGGTTACGCAGTATTCGGGCCAGGAAAAGACGTTAAAACCTCCAAAGCATCCTCTGTCACCGCGGCTGATTTCAAGTATGCAGACCTGCACTATACGGATCCGCAGAACCGCGTCGTCAACACCGCATCCTATGCGGCAGGCGCCTGGCAGATCACAGCCAACGTGTTTAACGCGGACGGCAATATCGTTCGTGATTACGATGCCCGCGGCATTCGATTCATTTTGGCTGCGGCAAAAGACTCATCCAATATCAAGGACGGGGTACTCAAAAGCCATGAAGACTATGCGTCCATAAGCGTCTACTTCGCTGACTTAGCGAAGTTCGTCGATAATGAAGGCAACGGCCTCTCAACCAAAACCGATGCCACGGAAAAAGCTGCAGAAATCGCCAAGAATGAGGCGACCGCCGAGTTCCTCCGCGGCTACGTCACCGACACCTATTCACCGGTAACCACCGATGAAAACGATGAGCCCTCCCGTGTCCATACCAAAACCAGCTACACGCCGATCACGGATGTGGACGCCGGGGGCATGCCGCGCATGCTGCCAACCACGGTAGTGACTTCAAAGGCCAGCTCCGGGAAAACAGAACCAGATGCCACCGGGGAACCTATCATCACCCACGTGGAGAACGGCTATAACGCCTACACGACCGACAAGAACGGGAAAGCCGCAACAGACAAGAACAACCTACGCTCAGGTTGGGTGGTTGGTTCACCGACCAAGGTCACCCAGGTCATGGCTAAAACTGCGGATAATATCGTCACTGAAACCCGGTTCGACGACCAGGGCCGCGTGATCGAGTCCCGGCAGCCGAAATCCGCGGGAGCCGATGCTGGCACGACGAAGAGCACCTACTACACCGCCGCAGCGAATGCTGACGATGCTACCTGCGGCAATGCTCCGGAGTACGCAGGGTACTTGTGCAAGAACACCCCGCAGGGCGCCGGGTCGGTAGCCAAGCACCAGACCGGATTCAACATCTATGGCCAGCCGGCCACGTTCACCGAAGCCTCGACCGGGACCGATGGCGCCAAACGCACCACCACCCAAACCTACCGAGCCGACGGCCAAGAGCTGAAGACCACTGTCACCACCAGCGGCATCACCACTACTGCGGTGCAACCGGCAGAGAAGCTCTACGACGCCACCGGCGTACAGAACGGGGTGCGCGCGGTAGCTTCCGGCTCACTGCCGCAATCCGAGATCAAGTGGACCCAGGACTTGTGGGGACGCACCACCTCCTACACGAACTCACTAGGAGAAACGACCACCACCGAGTACGACGGATTCGGCAACGTCTCCAAGACGGTCTCCCCTGTCTCGACCACCACGTACAAGTACGGGGCACTGTCCAACGATGGGACCACCGAGTATCAGGGTGCGGTCACCAGCATGACCGTGTCCAAGCACGGCGGCACCAGCACCGCCACTTACAAGGCCAGCTATGACGGGGACGGCAACGTCCTCACCCAGGTCATCCCCGGGGGCTTCACCCAGAAAATGGACTACGACGAATCCGGCAAACAAGTCCGTCTAGCCTACGACGGACCGTTGAAAGCCGAAGACGGAACCACCTCGAACGGGACCTGGATCGCGTGGGAACTGAACCGCGACGTCACCGGACGCATCATGGGTGAAACCACCCCCGAAGGCGACGTGCTCGCAGGCACCTCAACCGCAGGAGACCGCGGCGCAGCCTACGATCGCGCGTTCACCTACGACCGAGCTGGACGACTCACCGAAGTCAAGGACATCACTGCCCAACCTGGTGAAACACTGAATACAGACTCCGAGGAAGGTGCGGTCACCCCCACGACGGTGCGGAAGTATGCGTTTGATAAGAACGGCAATCGGACCACGCTGACCACCACGGTCAACGGCACCCAGACCGCCAAGCGGACCTGGGCCTACGACGCAGCAGACCGCGTCGGCGTGGGCGCTGGGTATGTGTATGACGGGTTGGGACGGCAGACCACGGTTCCTGCAGCGGATGCGTCAGCAGCTGCCAACGGAGTGAAGGCCGGGGTTGGGGCGATCACGGTGAAGTACTTCGCCGATGACGCGGCCGCAGCGATCACCCGCAACGGCACCACGTCAACCATCGCCCGGGACCCGTCAGGTCGCCGCCTGACGGTGACCTCTACGGGAACCGCGGCTGCAGGAACCGAAACCAAGCACTACGCCGATGATTCGGATAACCCTGCCTGGAGCACCCGTAAGCAAGGTACCCAAACCATCACCACCAGGTACGAATCCACCATCGGTGGAGACCTGGCGTTGACCATTACCGGGAACACCGTCGAACTGGCCGTGAACAACCCCCACGGGGACGTAGTCGCGACCTTACCGTTGACCGGTACCGGTGCAGGGCAAGGTATCACCGGATGGGCTCAGTACGATGAGTACGGCAACCAGCTCACCGAACCAGTGAACACCGGCGCCACCACTTACGGATGGCACGGAGCCGATGAACGCGCAGTCGACATGAGCGGGCTGATCCTGATGGGAGCTCGACTCTATAACTCGGTCACTGGCCTGTTTACCAGCCGCGACCCAGTTGAAGGCGGTAACTCGACATCGTATGTGTACCCGCAGAATCCAGTAAACGCTAACGACGTATCTGGGGAATGGGGATGGTGGGACACAGCTGATGTTGTGCTTACTGCAGCTTCATTCATTCCTGGAGTAAACGCTGTAGCAATTCCGTTGCGAGGAATTTCCGCTGGAGTACGGGCTGCGCGTGCTGCGTATCATGGGTATAAATTGTACAAATCAACGCGAATCTCTAGATCTACCTTCAAAGCGGCGAGATTAGTCCGTACTTCGAGATATGGAGGTAGTGCAACCTACGGAAAATCCGTAAGTAGAAAAGTTTGGAAAAAAGCAACGAGAATACATGCCGGAAGAAGAGGCCATTATGTAAATAATTATGGCAGCAAGGGTGGAAGTATTATGAGTTCGCGTGGTCTACGCGGATATCGAAATCCCGCAGCAAAGCAAGGCAAGCGGGGAAAATACGGAAACCTCGAAAGGTATTCCAAGCGCCCTTCTTCCAAAAAAACTTCAGGATACCCAAATAAGTATGGAAATTATCACGTAAAAGTCAGAAGGTGGTAAAATTGGCGAATTCTTCTTTTCTCCACAGGATATCCATTGATTTTATGGAGGAACCCTTTCATGGCAATTTCGCAGGCGATGAGCCGGAAGAGAACCTAAGGTATCCCCCGAATCAATTTTTCGGGCTTGCTGGAATGCCTTGGGCAACTATGTATGAGCTTCGATTAAGTTACCGGAAGCTAGGACTGGAGATTTTCTCTGAAGAAATTGGGAATGTTTTTTCCATCAGGGTTCGGTCGCCGCAGTTTGCAGAAAATGACAAAAGATTTATTGACAAGCGTGCCATCGAATTGGATTCCTTTGATGATCGGCAAGCTAGATTGGCGATCTCTAATGTAATCAAAGCTTCAGGAGGGATCACGATTCAGTCCGCAATTCGCAAGTTGGAAAATCATTTCTTTGTCGATGAGCTTTAAAGCATTATTGATTAGTATGAAGTGCGAATACAAATACTCCCGCATTTCACAACAATTAATATCTGTAATTATTCTGGCATATTGCCAGTGAGCTGTTGAATATTCTGTCGGCTCGGGAGCATCGGGGGTCGACGATCGTCACTTTGGAGTTTGATTCGGAGGACTGGTATCGGTCGTTGTATGATGCGGTGGTTGCTGAGTCGATTCTGAATCGGTTGGTTTCCAAGAGTGAAATGATTCAGCTCGATGGGCCGAACATGCGCCGGTATGAGTACATCACAAGTCATTAGAACACCATAGAGCAGTAAACGGGTGGTGGTGCGTGGATTTCTCTGATTTCGGAGTGCTATCCGGTCCACGTACTACTGCTACCGTTTCGATACACAGGTGCTACCAAATACTCCTGCTAAACACTGGCTCCAACCATCGTGTATTAGCAGACGTATTTGGAGGCACCTGTGCGCGTATCGAATAGCTCTAATGTACGACTGGATAGCGCTCACTACGCATTGACGCCGGCGGTGCCCTTGGTGAGGTTATCCAGGGCCAGCGGGACTATCACGCGACCGGCATGGGCGTCGAAGGCCAGCTGCAGCTGGGCGTGATTTGAACCCTGCACAGCGCCGGCGGTTGGCCGCTGACTACGCGTTGACGGGAACATGGCCCTAATGGATTTCAGTGTAATAAAAATGGATAATTTGCTATATGTAATGCATGCCACAGTTCCTGCCTTGGTTCTTAGTGTGATAATTTTTCAAGATTTTCGCTGGAAAAATGAATACAAAATGAAGACGATTGCTACTTACACTGCGGCCCAAGTGTTTATTGAATTGGCGATAACATACACCATCTGCCTCAATATATCCTGGCTTCTGGCTTCACCATTTGACCCACTGGGTCCCTTTATGGATAGTCCAAGAAAGGAATTTGACCCTTGAGCTTCTGATTACTATTGGAAACTCAAATCGCGCCGAAGACCTACTATCATATTTTGGCCAGCGCTGGTATTACACTTCAGGATTAATGCATTGTTTGTTCCATCAATGTTCGGTATCGATTCCTTTGGCTATTACATTGAACTGTAAATGATTGAATATTTCAGGTAACCAGCCAAACCTAAGTATGGTGTGGAAGAATCTGCAACATGTGTATTTTCTCATCTTAATTAATCTATGAGATTCATTCAATACTCAGGTCAAAAATAGGCGAACTCACGTGAAAAACCACGGGCATCGAGGGCAGTACTAGTGGTAAAAGAAGAACTGCAGACGCGGATGAGGCGGTTACAGATGATTGAAAACGAGTCCTCCCAATCGCACAGTTGGAACCCCGGTATTGAAAATTTTAGGCTAGGCGTCGACGTCTTCGTTGGGTGTATGACCAGTGGCGTATGGAAAAACTACGAAGTGATAGTTTGTATCCTCGGTCACGAGCCGGAAATTTTCTGGGATGTGAGTTTCTTACCGGGTAGAGAACCTCTTGGGGAGGGAGGAGACAATCACGATCCGCTATTTGAGTCTGAAATTGAGTTGTCCGAGGCACTTATGGGAAGCGAAGTGCAATGGTCAAGTCCAGTCCAATCATTTCTCAGAGCGGAAGAATACTATGGCTGAGCAGCCAAAAATAGTTCACGGATGGTGAACCGAGCAGCGGGGTTCCTACCATAGCGGAGATCTTCAAGCAACAAGCTAGTTCACCGGGATTACGGCAATCAGCTTATCGAACCGCTGAATACCGATGCGATGACATATGGTTTGCATGCCGCCGCTGAACATGTTGCCAACATTGGCGACTTGATACTGATGGGTGCCCGACACATTAGCCATAAACGGCGACGTGGCGACTCATTGAAATTGTCCAGACACCGTCTGGACAATTTCAATGATCCGTATCATAGATTGCAACAACGCCTAGTACAATATTTCCAAGATAAATTGTGCGGTCTCAATATCGGTCGTTAATGACACACCGATCTGTGGGGATCAACCAAAACTCCTGACATTCGAAAACACAACAGATTTTCAAGCATGTTTCGTCGCAAAACCCAGTACCACAAACTATGTGTTGCTATAGTGGCCACTCCACGAGTATTGGTACATTTGATCCCATGGGACACCGCCTCTGATACGCCAGAGTCTCCACCGGCGACCAAGACGCGCAACTCCAACACAATGCACTAGTTCCTTTATGGCGCGCCCGGGACACTGAGTACTGCTATTAGAGATGTGCACCCTCAACTGCGAAGAGCCACGTAATGAATCGCGCGGAAAATGGAAATGCCCGCGGTTGACGACTCCAGCTTTCAGAATGAACACATGATCAATTCTGAGAAAACTACGCCTGATGAGGCACCCGGGGACGAGACCGTTCATTCCGTTGTAGATCGAATCATGATCGATTTTGGACTCTCTTTGGAAGAAAAAGACGGCTTCGTAGGCCTAGGCTCAGAATTAGCTACCCTTTTCAGTCGCGTCAAGGTGCCGAATGAAGCTGAAATACGCGCAGCGCTTGAAGGAAGCGACAAATGATCAAGGTTGAGAAACTGCGTGTGAATAACTTTCGGGGCATCCGCTCGTTTGAGTTCAAAATGAATCAAAAATCCTTCGTAGTTGCGGGACGAAATGGGACAGGAAAGAGCGGAGTGATCGATGCACTGGAGTTTGCGCTCACCGGATCTATCACACGCTTAACAGGCAGCGGGACGGCGGGGGTTTCAGTAAAGTCCCATGCGCCCCATGTCGACATCGCCGAGACTCCTAAAGATGCCTGGGTCGAGATGACATTCACCGTTGTAGGAACCGGTTCATCCCACATTCTTAGGAGGTCCGTTGCAACTTCCCGAAAACCAACCATCTCCCCAAAAACACCCGAAGCGGAAGAGGCACTCGAATGGACGCTCAAGCATCCCGAGTTTGCACTAACACGAAGGGAGATTGTCTGCTTCGTGCTGGCTGAGGGTAGAAGCCGAGCTGACGGTGTCGCGGATTTGCTCGGTCTTCAACGCATTGGGCAAGTGAGGGCGCTACTAGTTCGAGTGCGAAATGCAGATAAACGAGATTATGCAGGTGCCGCAACCGTTCTCGCCAGTCGAGTGAGGGCATTGGTTCATGCCTCGGGAATCGAAACTTTTAACCCTGAAACGCTATCAAGAGCCATCAACGCAAACAGAACAAAGCTAGGGCTTGCGCCAATAGAGGATCTAACGCCCGAAGCGATCATCGAAGGGGTCGATTCATCCCCGAGCAGTTACACTCCATCAGCAAATCGAAACGAATGGCTGCAAAGGCTCTCAGCGCTTCATTCCACCGTGGAAATTGCTCTTTCGACTAACCTCGATGGTCTATTAGACCAATTAGTTGAGGATGCCGCTGATAGATCAAATTCAGCGGAGTTCATGACGGCATTAGAATCAGATGCTCTTCTAGATTCAGCGTTGGAACTGTTCAACGGCACGGACTGTCCTGTTTGCGCCACCACATGGCCACTCGGCGAGTTTGAGGAGGTAATCGCACGCAAAAAAGCTCAATCTGCCGCCGCAAGAGAAGAAATAGCTGCGTTGAAACTGAGAGCAAGCCGATTACTCCCTCATTTCACGGATTTACAACAAACCATCGAAATTGCGCTTCCTGTGGCTGAAGGGGTTGGCCAGGAAGCAATCAACACAAAAAAACAGCTTGAAGTAATTCGTGCAATAACCAAGACACTTCGTTGCATCAGTAACCCTTCGGAGCTGACAGAACTTGCGGCGCTGACGAAGTCGAAAATTGCTCCAATCAAGTCGTGGACCTGCGAACTCGAAAAGAAAGTTCGTGAGCTCCCCCTGCCAAACGAAGCCGACGAGCAAAAAGGTCGCTTACGATCTTTGTCGCATAGTTTTCATGAATATGCGGAACAGAAACGCCTGACTTCTAGCCTTTCCGAGAAGTCGTTAAGATCAACTACAGCTTGCGAAGTCTTCGAGTATTCAACTGCTGCGAGCCTCATAGAAATTTATTCTGCCGTTCAGTCGAAGTTTGCGCTCTTCTACTCCGCTATCAACGCCGACGACGAGAGCCAGTTTTCGGCCACTCTAACTCAGTCGGGTGCTGGCTTGGATATGAATGTTGACTTCTACGGCCGCGGAGAGTTTCCCCCTGGGGCATACCACAGCGAGGGCCATCAGGATGCGATGGGGCTATGCCTCTATCTCGCGTTGGCTCAATTTACATTGGGTACCGGATTTACCTTGTGCGCTTTGGATGACGTACTGATGTCGGTTGATTCTGGCCATCGCCGCTTCGTCGTAACGTTGTTGATTCAACAGTTTTCTGACACACAGTTTGTTGTGACCACGCATGATGAGCAATGGATGCGTCAGATGAAGTCACTGGGCTTCGTTCAGGGGCGGAACGTGCTTCAATTTCGAACCTGGAATGTCGATAGTGGACCCGTCGATTGGGCACACTATGAACCATGGGGTGAAATCGAAACCTTCCTAGAGGCAGGTCATGGAAAACTGCCGCTGGGTCCTTACGTTCCTATCTGGAGCACGTAGGACGCGAATGTGCCAGTAATCTCGCCGCACCCATCCCATACAAGCTTGATGGCCAAAACACTCTCGGGGAACTCTTCAACAGCAGCATCAGTACACTTCGATCCACTATTAGGAAGGGGAAAAATTCTGCTAACTCCTGGGGTCGACCGGAGCTTGTTGCTCAGTTAGACGCTTGGGATACTCGGGTTCAAACGGCCGCTCTGGAAGCAAAACAGGCAGAATGGGCTATCAATACAATCGTTCACTTCAACGAATGGGAGAACCAGACTCCCTCGGAATTTGCTCTCGTTGCTGCGTCCTGGAGACGCCTGATGAGGGAGTTCGCGTGTAACAAATGCGAGGGCCTAGCTAAGGTCACAAGCGATAAAGATTCTCTTCGTTGTGCCTGTCAAACCATATCTGTAAATCTGCTTGGCAAGAATTAGTTGGTATTCCGGTATTATCTCGCGACGGTTTCAAAGAAAGCTTTGGTTATTCTTTGGCATGTCTTGCATCCCATGTCCTACGGGACCTCTGAACCATCCGACTTGCTCCCCTCAAAGACGACAGTCGTAGATCCTTTGCCGCCTATTATCAGACCAGAAGCCGCAGACCATTTGGAATGAGTACGCTGGAAGAAACTCTTCCTCATTCCAGTGCGAGAATGATTTTATGAACGCCGTGGTTGCAAAATGAATAAAACTTACTTCTTGATCAGACCTAATCCCGAGGGATGGGACGCGCTTCCACTGTGCCCCCGTCCGTGGCGACAAATGCTTGTCGCTTGTGCGATCATCCTGATAACAACAGTTGCCTCATTCATCGAGGCTCGGGGCTGGGAAGATCCTCCGCCAGAATACTGGCAACACCCGTACCAAATTGCGGACATGTTCGGTTTCTCTGCCACCCTCGTTGCCTTATTCTTTTCTCTTACCGGCTGGTTTTTTGGGCGTCTGGCTGTTGCCATGGCACCCATCATTTTGCTCTATGCGGCAATACCATATTCACTCGACACCACCGAAGATTCCGCTATCTGGTGGGCTGGGACCATCGCCGCGGCACTTTGGTGGCTTGTCCAGACAAAAATCTCCCACCAACAAATTCACGCCGTCCGGAATCTCGCCACAGAGTCCAACACCGGCGCCACCCTCGAGCTAGGCCCGGATGCACAGATGTCACTGAAACGCATCAAAAACCGCAGCCTCTCCTGGGCGGCGACTTTAAGCTCGATCGCAATCCTCTTCTGGTTAGCTACTGCAATGGCACTACCTACTGCGGTAGGACGCACCCTTCAAGAACTCGAAGATCTGGCATTATCCGATTATCTGGGAACAGCTGCTGCAACCGTGAGCATTTTGGCACTAGCCCAGTGGCATCGCTACGGCTGGCGGTCCCTAGCTCGCAGGCGCGTAGGCAACATGGTGTGGCATGTCCCGATCGTGGGTGGCCCGGTTGAGGGACTATGGTCATCGCTTTCCGAAGACGCTGGCATGGTGTCTTTTGATCATGCTCGTTCATTACCTTCGTGTATCTGTATCAACGATTTTAAACGCGGTAACCCTGACGAAGTGGACCTATACGGTGACATCAGCATTACGGCATCCGTTTACTGCCCGGTTCACGGGATCGATCACATCAATTCCCTAACTCACGAACATTTTCGTTCCAAAGCGACCAATACCTGGTTCTGGGACGAAGATTCCCTGTTACCAATATCCACGCAGGCCGAAGAAGACAGAACTCTACTCATCGGATACGCGGGCACTTCCTTTATCGGGTTGCCGGCACACTTCTCTAATGACACAGCAGAAATCCAACCCGACACAGATAACTTCGTTGAGGAGCGCAATCCGCAGATAAACGAATCACAGTGGAAGCGGCCCTTACCGCCACTAAGTGGAGCCGTGGACCGGATCGATCTAAGACCGGCAGGTCTAGGAGGGCATGCCATCCGCTACCAGCACGGGCGGGCATGGTTTGAAACAACCAGAGATGCGGATGCCAGAAAACGACCGACTACTGAAGAATGATGAACTGCTCCTCTTTTTCATTGGATGAGTCCGTAATCCAGCTAAAAATCCGTATTCTATAAAGAACGATGAATCGGGCACCGTCTTATAACCAATGGGTTGTAAGACGTCTTGCCGTCCACCCCTTCTTCAGCTTAAAATCCTTGAAAACTCGACGCCCGAATTTTCTTGCAACCATGTGTTATCAGCAACCTCTTCGGATTATGACCCCATTATCAGTTGCAAGACACCTTTGACTAGCTCACCAATGATCATCCAGCCCCGTACCGTCAATAGTTGCGTCAATAGTTCTTCAGGTCTCTCATCATGCCCCGCCAACTTCAGTCGAAAACCCGGTCTTCATGAAATCAAGAGCTCCAGGCAGACCCACCATTCACGAGCCAAGAGGCCTGTCGTGCAATCCAACAAATCGAGATCCACCCAACTGTCCTTGACCGGGTTCAAGACGATTACAGCCCCACCCATTCGGAGCTGCCGGACGTGAAGTGCTGCTTCTTCCAGATCGGGACCTCGGCCTTGATGCGCTCCACCAGGTTCTCAATTGCGTCGAAGGCTTCCTTGCGGTGCGCAGCCGCCGAGGCAGCCACCAGCGCGGCATCGCCAATCTTTAGCGGACCCACGCGGTGCACAGCCGAGAGCTTCAGGCCGGTGCGTTCTTCTTCGGCAATAATCTTCTCCAAGAATTCTTGAGCCTGCGGGTGATGCGAGTAGTCCAGGGAATTCACCGACTGGCCACCATCGTGATTGCGGATGATCCCGTGGAACATCACCAGCGCACCGGCGGTATCAGACTGCACGGCATCGCGGACGGCAGCCTCGTCGATAGGTTCTTCGGTAATCAGCGCGTAGCTCATGATCGGGTTCCTTCGGTATGTGCGGGTTCGGTCAGTAGCTGCGGGGCCACGGCGGCCAGAGCGGGAAGCCCGCCTTCAAGATAGTTTGTTTTGATGCCTCGTCCTGCGAGCAAGGATGCTGCGCGTTGCGAGCGCGGGCCACGGACGCAGTAAACCGTCACCTGTGCCGGGATCTGTTCCAGTTCGGCCCCGGATTCGATGGCTGCTTCCAGCTGGGGCAGCGGAAGGTGCAGGGACCCGGTGATGTGCTGTTGCGCGCGTTCGTCATCATTGCGCACGTCCAATAAAACCGGAGCTGCATCACCAGTTAGTGCTTCGGCGAGCGCCTCGGCGCCGATGCCTTCAGCTTCGGGCAGCGTTCCCGAGCAAAAAAGCACATAATCGATCAGCTCGGTGACTTCGCCTGCTTGGGGATCACGGGAGAATTCGAGGGTGCGGGTGCTAGCCGCCAACGCATCGTAGATCAGCACCTTGCCCACCAGCGGGGCACCGATTCCGGCGATCAGCTTCAAGGCTTCGGTAGCCAGCAGCGAACCGACGGTTCCGCACAATCCAGGCAATACTCCCCCGGCCGCGCAATCCGGCACGGTGCCCGGGGCCGGCGGAACCGGGAACAGGTCGCGGTAACCAGGACCATGCTCATGCCAGGCCACGGAAACTTGTCCATGATGCTGCAGGATCGATCCCCAGATCAGGGGAATGCCGGTGAGCTGCGCGGCGTCATTGGACAGGTACCGGGTCGGGAAGTTGTCGCTGCCATCGATGACGAGGTCATAATTCGCAAAGATCTCTAGTGCGTTGGAAGAATCCAGGCGCAGGTTGTGCTCGATGATCTTCACATTGGGGTCCAGCGCCGTGGCGGCCTGCGCCAGGGAAGCGGTCTTGGCCAAGCCGATATTAGCGGTGGTGTGCGTGACCTGGCGGTGCAGGTTGGATAGCTCCACCACGTCATCATCCACGATGCCGATGGAGCCTACTCCCGCTCCGACCAGATACGGGACGCTGGCGCTGCCTAGTCCGCCCGCGCCGATAACCAGTACCCGGGCGGCAGCCAGCCTGCGCTGCGCAGTGTCATCAAATCCGGGCAACGAGAGTTGGCGTGCAGCGCGAGCAGCCTGTTCGCCGCTCAGTGGCGGCCCGGGGGCCACAAGCGCGGGAAAGTCGCGTTCGCTTTTCATCGTGCTCCTTATCGCCTAGGCGCGATAGCATGAAGTCATGTCGAAGATTACGATACGCTACTTCGCTGCCGCGGCGGCAGCAGCGGGCTGCGAGCAGGAGAGCTGGGAACGCCCCGATACACTCGCCAGGCTGCGTAGCGAACTGATCGATTCCTACGGACCTGAAATGGCCCAGGTTTTGCGCGCCGGAAGTTTCCTGATCAACGGCGTGGTGCGCCGCGATGCCGGCGAGCTGGGCACTGCCGACGATCTGACCGTGGATGTCCTGCCGCCGTTCGCAGGCGGATAGTCCATGTCCTGCACTCTGGAAAGCCATCGCGCGGAACTTGAAGAGCTGCTGTCCCCGGTCTTCGCCTGCCTGGACAATGAAGTGCTGCCCATCGATAGCCCTGAGGCCAGCGATCGAATCCTCAGCGAGGACCAGTACGCCCTTTTGCCCATCCCTGCGTTCACCAATTCGCAGATGGATGGCTACGCTGCGCGCAGCGCGGATCTGGCAGCAGCCTCGCTCCGCTCCCCCATCTCTTTGCCATTGGGTTTCACGGCTGCTGCCGGCGATCGGCAAATATCCCTGGCTGAAGGCACGGTCAGTCCGGTGATGACCGGTGCGATGATCCCGCTGGGTGCTGACACCGTCATCCCCATCGAGGAAAGCGGCTCTGGCGCTTTCCCGGAATTGGTTCGTGCCGGCTTTGGCACCCCCAGCGGCCACGCGGAATTCTCGGCCCCCAGCGCCGCGGGCCGCTTCATCCGCCCCGCCGGCGGTGATCTCGAAACCGGCGCCTTGGTGGCCAAGGCCGGAACCCGGCTGACCCCGACCATGATTGCTGCACTGGTTTCCAGCGGGCTGCGTGAAGTACCGGTGCGCCGGGCCTTGAAGGTGGCCGTGTGCACTACCGGCGATGAGCTCAGCGATGGACAGCGTTCCCAGGGCCAGATCCCGGACTCGAATTCCCCTATGCTCGCAGCCTGGCTGCGCCGCTATCAGGTGCAGGTGCGCACCTTGCAGCTGCCCGATGATCCGCAGCGCTTCGCCCTGGCCATCGATGTCTTGCAGGAACAGGTTGACCTGATCGTAACCGTGGGCGGTATCAGCGCCGGAGCTTACGAGGTGGTCCGCCAAGCGCTGTCGCCGCTAGGCGGGGTTTTCCACCATGTGGCCATCCAGCCCGGCGGTCCGCAAGGCTTCGCCCGACTGGCCAAGGCAGCGGTGCTGTGCTTCCCGGGCAACCCGGTCAGTGCCCTGCTGTCGGCAGAACTGTTCCTGGCCCCGCTGCTGCGACAGCTCAATGCCCTGCCAGAGCCCTTGCCCAGGCACTACCCGCTGGCAGCCGATGCCAGTTCCCCCGAGCACAAGCACCAGGTGCGCCGCGCGCTGATCCGCGATGGCCAGGTCGCCATCCTGGATCCGGGATCCCACCTGGTCCACGATCTGGCCCGCGCCGATGCGCTGGTGCATATCCCGGTAGGCGTCAGCCAGTTGGCTGCCGGCCAAAGCATCGAAATTTGGAGCATGAATGTCTGAGAGACTCACCCACCTGCGCGAAGACGGCAGCGCCCATATGGTCGATGTCAGCGACAAGGCCGTCACCAAGCGCGTGGCCACCGCAGAAGCCATCTTCGCCACCCGCCCGGATGTTGTCCCGATGCTGATGACCGGGCAGTTGCCCAAGGGCGAGGCGTTGGGCACCGCAAGGGTCGCTGGCATCATGGCGGCCAAGCGCACCTGGGAACTGATTCCGCTGTGCCACCCGCTGCCGATTTCCAAGGTGTCCATTGATTTCACCGCCGAGGAATCCGCGGTGCGCGTCACCGCCCAGGTGACCACCAAGGGCGTCACCGGGGTGGAGATGGAAGCGTTGACCGCGGCCAGCGTTGCGGCCCTGACCCTCTACGACATGGTCAAGGCCGTGGACAAGCACGCCGAGGTCCGCTCGGTGAAGGTTTTGGCGAAGTCCGGCGGCAAGAGCGGTGACTGGGTTCGTGGAGACTAGCCGCATGGCGGCCGTGGTGGTTGCGTCGACCAGTGCCGCAGCAGGCACCGCCGAAGACAAGACCGGTCCGCTGATCACCCGGTGGCTGTCCGAGCGCGGCTTCGAGACCGGCGAGCCGACGGTGGTGGCCGACGGGCAGCCGGTGCGTTTTGCCGTGGATGACCTGCTGGCCAACGACGCGCAGGTCGTGATCGTGACCGGCGGGACCGGGGTCTCACCCGATGACCAGTCCCCCGAAATGGTTGCCCCGCTGCTGGATGTCCAGCTGCCCGGAATCATCGAGGCCATCCGCCGGCGCGGAGAAGCGACCACCGCGCTGTCCATCATTACCCGCGGGGTCGCAGGATTCTCCGGCAACAGCTTCGTCATCACGTTGCCCGGGTCCACCGGCGGAGTGAAAGACGGGCTGGTCGTCCTGGATCCGATCCTGGAGCACCTGCTGGTCCAGCGCAGCGGCGGCACCGGGCACGGACCGCGGTAAGTTTTCCAGCACCATCATTGATCAGAAAGGCCACCAGGTTGAGCATCGAACCCGGAATTTACCAGCACTTCAAGGGCCAGCGCTACGAGGTGCTGGCCGTGGGGAAACACAGCGAAACCGAAGAGCCACTGGTCTTCTACCGCAAGCTCTACGATGACTACAGCTTCTGGGCTCGGCCACTGGAGATGTTTGCGGAGCACGTTGAACGCGATGGCTACAACGGCCCGCGTTTCGCCAGGATCGCCTAGGGCAAGTTGCAGATTTCCCTGCACCTACTGCGAGTCGGCAACGTTATAGCGTTCCAAGGCTTTGGCAAAGGCCGAGATCTGCTCTTCGCTCCAGCCCTCCAGACGATCGGTTACCGCAGCGCGGTGCACGGCGGCGGAAGCCTGAAGCCGCTCGCGGCCCACGCCAGTCAGTTCCACTACGCGGCCGCGCCCGGATTCCGCATCATCATAGGCGATATATCCCAAGTCCAGCAGCGTGCCTACCTGCCGGGAGACTGTCGAGCGGTTCAGCGAGAACGCCTCGGCAATGTCGGTGGCCCGGGTTCCGGGCGTATCGGCAATGAAGCGCAGCAGGGAATGCTCCACGAGTGTCAGCGGCTCGGCCAACTGGCGTGAGCGCGTATTGGCACGTCGGGTAATCATTTGCATGTGGTGGAAGATCGATTGGATATCGGCTTCCCGCTGTTCCTTGCCCATGTTCCGAGTCTAGTACGCAGGGCTTTGCCGGGCACTCAATGTTGCATCATGCAACATTAAGCGTATTCTTTAATGCTGATGACTCTCACCGACAACGCCCCGCGCCAATCCCCCGCTTCCAAGCATGCCGATAATCCGGCCAAGAAGAAGTCCCTCGCAGCCAAGCCGGCACCACTGGGCTGGGGAAAGCTCGTGTTGACCATGCTGATCCCGTTCTTCCTGTGCGCCATCATGGGCTTGTTCTATCTGGGGGCCTTCCACGCGCCCAGTCCGCACAACGTGCAGGTGGCGGTGGTGGGCGATTCCGCGCAATCCAAGGTTTTCGCCCAGACCCTGCAGGATGGGTCCGACGGTGCATTGAATGTGCACACCGTCGCCGATGCGGACCAGGCCCGGAAACTGGTAGAGCAGCGCGAGCTCGTGGCCGCCTACGAAACCAGCGGCGGCACGGCAACGCTCTACAGCTCTAGCGCCGCGTCGGAAACCTCGGCGAATATCGCCCAGAAAGTCTTCTTGGAGGTGGCCTACGAACAAGGCCAGCCATTGCGCATCGAAGATGTCGTGCCCACCGGCGAGCAGGACACCACCGGGCAGGGGCTGTTCTTCCTGCTGGTCGCCTTGAGCATTGGCGGCTACGCCAGCGCCGTGCCGCTGGCCGGGTTCATGGGCAAGGTCAAGCTGCCCGTGCGCTTCGCCATGGCGGCGGTTGCCGCAGCGGTGGTTGCCACAATCACGGTGCTGATCGCGGGCCCGGTCTACCGGATCATCGAGGATCATTACGCGGGCATCTGGCTGATTTCCTGGGTTTACGCCGCCGGCATCACCCTGCTGGGCCTGGGCCTGCATCCACTGCTGCGCCACTGGACCACCCCGACGCTGACCTTGTGCTTCGTCGCACTGAATTTCACCAGTTCCGGCGGGATCTTCCAGCCGCAAATGCAGCCGGGATTCTACGGTGCACTCAATACCTTCTGGAATGGCGCCGGGTGGCTGCACGCAGTGCAGACCCTCGCCTACTTCCCCGGGCAGTCCATCGGCATGGATCTCCTGCGGCTAATCCTCTGGCTGATCCCCGGCATCCTGCTGGTCATCCTGACCCACGCGTGGAGCGTGCGCAAAACCCGCGTGGCCGATGAAAATGCCAGGATCCGGGACGTCGAGGAAACCGTCGCCGCGTAGCGGCACGCGCCGCGGGGATTGCTCCCTGCCAGATGCCGCTCCTAGCTGCGCAAGAGCCAGGAGCGCGCGGAGCCCAAGGCTCGGCGCAGTCCGCTCACCGCGTCATCCATGACCGCGGTTCCCACATCTTGGAAGGACCCCATGCCGCCGCGGTAGAGTTCCAAGGCCTTCCGGGAAGCCTCTCGCAGTTGCTCTCGGCTTTCGATATCCTCGAAGAGGCCATCAAGCCAGCGAGCCGCATGGGCGCGTTGCGCGTCATGGTCCTGGGCCGCTGCGAGGTGCAGCTTCTCGATAGCCGCGCGGATTCTGCCCAGTGCTTGCTCAACATTGTCCATGGCACAAGGTTATCCCGGCCGGCGGGCCCTGCTGCCCGCCAGCCGCGCTTCAGGACTTGCCCAGCGGTATCAGGTCAAGTTGCGCGGTGATATGGCTGCGGACGTCGTTCAGTTCATCCATGTTGATCCCGTGGGCCAACCCCGAGTAGGTGCGGGCGGTCAGGGTCGAATGCTCGGGCAGGAACTTGGTGGTGCGTTCAATGGCGACCGGGGCAATGACCCGGTCTTCGGTGCCACGGCCCCAGAACACTGCTGGACGCTGCGCGGCGATGATTTCATCGGCTGACTGGGTGCCGCCTAAGACGAATCCGCCCAGGATCGTGGTGGCCAGCACCCGCTCGGGCCGGGTGCGCAGCAGCTGGCTGGCCATCAGCCCGCCCTGGGAGAAACCGACTGGAATGATCTTGGTGGCGGTGTCTACATTTGCATCGATCCAGGCCCAGATCGCCGCGGTGGCCGCTTGCACCGGCGCCGCGTCGGGGACGCCCGGAGTGGTGATCTGGAACCAGGCGGCCCCGCCGTGGCCCAATTCCAGCGGAGCGCGCAGCGAAGCCCAAGGCAGATCCAATCCCAGCGGTTCGGCGAGCGAGCCCAGGTCGTGTTCATTGGAGCCGAAGCCATGCAGGAAGACCAACACGGCACCGGATTACGGGGTGCTGCTCCAATTGGCGGAACGCAAATCGCTCAACAGGTTGCTCATAGCAGGCCAACTCCTCATAAGTTGTTTGCGGGCGGTTCCCGATGGTGGAATCACAGCCTTCCGGCGGCGTTCCCAACAAGGTTCAATAAGCCAAGCATACCGTAATTGATTGAAGATACAAGTAAATTCCATTACCGCGATCCGTCACAGTACCCCGGGCGCCACCCGCTCAGAAAATCTGAAGCGAAGAGCACCCAAGTCCCGCTCGCCCTTCTGCCGGCCACCATATGCGAGCCTCAAAAACCAGCTAGTCACCTCGGATAACTCCGGCCTAAAGCAGGCTTCAAGCTAGTGCGAAGGCTTGCGGGCATTCCATGAAAAATTCGCGCAATCTGGAGGGAACGCATCCTACTTCACGCAAAACCTTGTCGCCAGAAAACCCTAGACAGAAACCAAAATTACTGTGATCATTTCGTGTTACTACCGGCCAGTAGCAAGTGTCTCCCATCTTTTACTCGAAGGACCACCATGATCCTGTAGTCCACCGCTGGGTGCTCAACGCCCTGAACACGGATGGTCCGGCCGATCCAGGCTACCGCCCTTCCTGCTACCTGTAAGCGGGAATCGGCGCATCCTGGCGTGCGTGCCGATGCCGGGATGCGCCTTGGCTCGCACCTAGGCAGAGCGCCTGCCAGCTATTAGATTGGTGGCCATGGACGTTCTTTCCAGCAGGGTGCTGCTGCGGCCAATTGACCTGGCCGCAACCCAGCAGTTCTATCGAGATGTGCTGCAACTAGCCGTGGCCCGGGAATTCGGTCCGGCACAGCAGCCGGGCTTGGTGTTCTTCCTGGGCAATGGCCTGCTGGAAGTCTCCGGGCACCGGCCGCCAGGGATGCCGTCCACGCTGGTGCTGTGGGTGCAGGTGCGCGACGTGCAGGCAGAGCTGGAACAGTTGGCGGCCTGCGGTGCGACGGTGCAGCGCGAGGCGCGCAAGGAGGACTGGGGCCTGATCGAAGCATGGATCCAGGATCCCGACGGCACCAGAATCGTGCTGGTGCAAGTACCCGAAGGGCACCCGATCCGCCGGGACGTGCGCGAGCCCTAGCAACTGGTGCTGGCCTGCGCGGCTCGCCGCGATCACCACGTGTGCTGGCATCGAATGGGATCCGACCACCGCCTGACCCCCGCGGGTACTAGCGGCTGGCGGCGAGGGCTTCGCGTACCTGCGCGGCAGCTTCGAGCAGCTGCGGCAAGACCACCTCGGCTGCCTGTTCGGCGCTCTGCGTAGTATCGGGACGCACGCTCATCGACACGTTCATCGCGGCGACCACGGTGCCATCGGCACTGAATACCGGCACCGCCACCGAGCGCAGGCCGATCTCCAATTCCTGGTCTACCACCGCATAGCCCTGGGTACGGATCCGCTGAAGTTCAACGCGTAGCGGATCCGGGCGATCGATCCCCAGCCCTGTCACCGAGTGCACGCCGGCGGCGATCACCGCCTCGCTGATTTCTTCGGGCTGGTAGGCCAGCAACACCCGGCCCATGGAGGTGTTGGCCGCCGGGAAGCGGGTGCCCACCGAAATGCCCACGCGCATGATCGAACGGGTATGCACCCGGGCGATGTAGACGATCTGCGATCCGTCCAGGATGGAAGCGGAGGCCGATTCATGCACAGCAGCCGAGAGTTCCTCAAGCACCGGTTCGATCAGCTGCGGCAAGGTGGCGCTGGACAGGTACGAGTACCCCAACTGCAGGACCTTGCTGGTCAGCTCGAAATGCTTGCCGTCGGTGCGCACATAGCCCAGCTCCACCAGGGTCAGCAGGAACCGCCGGGCGGTGGCCCGGGACAGGGCAGTGCGTACGGCGACCTCGGAGAGGGTCATTGACGCGTGATCTGCATCGAAGCTGCTGATGACCGCCAAGCCGCGGGCCAGGGACTGGACCGATGTGGTTGTTGCTGCCTGCTCGCTCACCGTGCTCCTTGCGCGCTGGAAATGATTGCGGGGTGCACTTCCGGGACTCGGATGCGCACCCCCACTAATCTACTGGGTCTTCTAGGCCTGGGTCAGTTCCACCGGGACCTTGGCGGCCAGCTCCTCGAAGCTGATGCCATGGGTGGAGCGCACGAAGACCTTGGCATCGCGCAGCTCGAAGACGGCCACTTCGGTGTAGATCCGCGAGACGCAGCCCAGCCCGGTGACCGGATAGCTCAGCGTTTCAACCAGCTTGGATTCCCCGTCCTTGGTGAACAAGCTCATCATCACCCAGGTCGCCTTGGCGCCGATAGCCAGGTCCATGGCGCCGCCCACGGCAGGGATGGCGCCTTCGGCACCGGTGTGCCAGTTGGCCAAATCGCCATCCTTGGAGATCTGGAAGGCGCCGAGTACGCACACATCCAGGTGTCCGCCGCGCATCATCGCGAAGGAATCCGCGTGGTGGAAGAAGGAGGCACCGGGCAGCTGCGTGACCGGGATCTTGCCCGCATTGATCAGATCCGGGTCGATGTCCTCGCCGGTGGCCACCGGGCCCATGCCCAGCATGCCGTTCTCGGTGTGCAGGGTGACACCCTGTTCCTTGGTGAGGTAGTTCGAGACGTTGGTCGGCTGGCCGATTCCCAGGTTCACGAATGCTCCGGCCGGGATGTCCGCGGCAACGAGCTGCGCCATTTCATCGCGGGTGAGCTTTGCTTCGGTGGTGGTCATTGCGCTCATTACTTCTGTCCTCCCAGTTCCACCACGGTATCCACGAAGATGCCCGGGGTGATGACGTTTTCCGGATCGATGGAACCGGCCTGGACGACCTCGTCCACCTGCACGATGGCCGACTTGGCCGCGGTGGCCATGATCGGGCCGAAGTTCCGCGCGGTCTTGCGGTACACCAGGTTGCCCAGCGTGTCGGCCTTCAGTGCCTTGATCAGCGCGAAATCGGCGTGGATCGGGGTTTCCAGCACATAGCCCTTGCCATCGATCACGCGGGTTTCCTTGCCCTCGGCCAGCAGCGTGCCGTAGCCGGTGGGGGTGAAGAACCCGCCGATGCCGGCGCCGGCGGCGCGGATGCGCTCGGCCAGGTTGCCCTGCGGAACCAGCTCCAGCTCGATTTCCCCGGCCCGGTAGGCCTCATCGAAGTGCCAGGAGTCGGACTGGCGCGGGAAGGAGCAGATGATCTTCTTGACCCGGCGTTCCTTGATCAGCAGGGCCAGGCCGGCGTCGGCCTGCCCGGCGTTGTTGTTCACGACCGTCAGGTCCTTCGCGCCGCAGTCCAGGAGCGCGTCGATCAGTTCCATCGGCTGGCCGGCGTTGCCGAAGCCGCCGATCAGGACGGTGGCGCCGTCGGTGATCTCGGCGACGGCGTCCGCGGCCGAGGTGGCAATGCGTGGTGCCATGATGCTGCCTTTCTAGATTCAAGATGTCGTGGGACCGGAGGTTCAAATCCCCCCGTCGTCCAGCTGCTACTTGGTTGCGTTCACGTTCTCGACGACGACGGCCAGGCCCTGGCCGACGCCGATGCAGATCGCGGCAAGCCCGTAGCGCTCGCCGGATTCTGCCAGGCGGCGGGCGACGGTACCCAGGATGCGCAGGCCCGAGGCTCCCAGCGGGTGGCCGATGGAGATGGCCCCGCCCCAGGCATTGACGATGGCCGGGTCGATGTCCCAGGCCCGGATGCAGGCCAGCGACTGGGCCGCGAATGCCTCGTTCAGCTCGACCGCGGCGATATCCGACCACTTCAGGCCGGCCTTGGTCAGAGCCTTGTTGGCGGCTTCCACCGGGGCGAAGCCGAAGAACTGCGGATCCAGCGCGGCAGCGCCGTTGGAGACGATGCGGGCGATCGGATCGGCGCCCAGCAATTCGCCGCCGCGCTCGGAACCGATGAAGGCCGCCGAGGCGCCGTCGCTCATCGGCGAGGCGTTGCCAGCGGTCACCGTGGCATTCTCCCCGGTGCGGAACACGGTGCGCAGCTTGGCGAGGGTTTCTGCGGTGGAATCAGCACGGATGGTCTCATCGCGGGTGACTTGGGTGCCGCGCTTGTTCGCCGGCGGAACCGGTACTACCAAGTTGTCGTACTTTCCGGCCTCCCAGGCGGCCGCGGCCTGCTGGTGCGATGCCGCGGAGAATTCATCCTGGTCTTCGCGGGAGATGCCGTGCTTCTCGCGCAGCTGCTCGGTGGCCTCGCCCAGCGATACCGTCCATTCCCCCGGCATGGCCGGGTTGACCAGGCGCCAGCCCAGGGTGGTGTTGGCCAGTTCCAGATTGCTCATCGGGAAAGGACGCTCGGTCTTGGGAAGCACCCATGGAGCACGGCTCATCGATTCGACGCCGCCAACCAGGACCAGGTCCGCGTCGCCGGTGGCGATCTGGCGGGAAGCCGCGATCGAGGCATCCAGCGAGGAGCCGCACAGGCGGTTCATCGTGGTGCCCGGCAGCGAGGTCGGCAACCCGGCGAGCAGGGTGGCCATGCGGGCCACATTGCGGTTTTCCTCGCCGGCGCCGTTGGCGTTGCCGAAGATCGACTCGTCGATATCCGCGACATCCAGCTGCGGCGCCCGGGCGACCAGCTCGCGCACCACGTGGGCGGCCAGGTCATCGGGGCGGTGGCTGGACAGCGCGCCGCCAATCTTGCCGAAGGGGGTGCGGATTGCGTCGTATAGGTAGGCCTGCTGCATCGTCTCACTGCTCCATCGCTGCGGTATGTTCACATCGTGAACTTGTGTTCGTAGAATGAACTTTAGCAGTTGATGCCCGTAGCTTCAATAGATTTCCCTCGCGGTCCACCCGATTCCCCGCACACAAAAGGCCCCGGCTGCCGAAGCAGCCAGGGCACTTTCCAAGTCACATATTGCTATTGCGCGTTAATCGCGACATTTAGCGGCTGCCATCCTGAAGACTCGTCGAACGCCGGATCCTGCACAGCTAGCGAGCAAATGGATCCAATGAAGTTTCCATCCTCGTCATAAGCGATCTCATCCCAATTTTCTTCAAAATCCATGCAGGAAACCGGCTCAATTTCGCTGGTCGCCTTTCCATCTGCACCGAGGACTTGGCCAGCGGCTCGCTCTATTCCAAAGCTGGCAAACACAACCTTGGGCTCGCCCGGCGATGCTTGATACTTGTCCAGGGTGCTCATGGTTTCAATAACCCTGAATTCGCCTTCGTCAATGCTTCCGCCATTGGCATAGGCCTGGTCGGTCTGGGCGATTAGCTCCTGGCACAAGGTGCAGTCCGCTGCCGAGAAGCCCTTGAGTGCGGCGGTGTCACCGCTCGCCACCGCATAATTCAGCAGCTGTACCCAGTACTCCATGGCACCTTGCAGCCCTTCCTCGGTTTTCTCGCTGAGGACCGCCGGGCGCTGCGGAACTTCGGCATTTTGCTCCGGGGAGCTCGGCGTGGGCGACACGGTGCCAGCAGAAGGATCACCGGCTCCTCCCTGGGATGCACTGACGCAACCGCTGGCTGCCAGCGTCAATGCAGCCATCAAAGCTGCAAGCTTCACTTGATGATTCCGAACCATTGCCGCCGCCTTCTTGGAGTTTTTTCCGCGTTCGAAAACGACATTACATCAAGCATTTCGATAATACGACCACTATTCAAATAATGTTTTGGCTACGCTTTTCAATGTGAATCGCTGGAAAAATTCCATGTTAACTCTGGATGAACAAGGGAAATTCGACGCGATAGCGAACCCTGCTTGCACTAAAGCGCAGAGCCGCTCACCTGGATGCAGGAGAAGCGAAGCAGCCACTGCCCTAAAATAGTTCCATGGCCAATTCGCCCAGTGGGGACACTATGCTGGACCGCTTGGTTCGGATCCTGAATTCTTTTGATCTCAACAATCAGTCGCTCAGCGTCAGCAGCCTGGCCCGGCGTGCCGACATCCCCAAAGCAACCATGTACAGGTTACTCGATGAATTGGTATCCCATGACTTGCTGGCGCGAGACGGGTCTGGCCAGGTGCGGCTGGGTTTGCGCCTTTGGGAATTAGCCAATCGAAGCGCTGCCACCCAGGACCTTCGCACCGCGGCATTGCCGTTCATGGAGGACATCAACCAGCTGCTGGGGCAAAATACCCAGCTCTCGGTACTGCACCAGGACGAGGTGCTGATCATCGAGCGTCTCTCGCGGCCGGGCTCCGTTGTCAATCAGGCGAATGTCGCCGGACGCATGCCTGTGCACCGAACCTCGATGGGCATGGCACTTTTGGCCTTTTCACGGCCGGAAACCATTCACGGGTTCCTGGAACGCCACCACGAACTGATGACCGCCACCCATCCTGAACTCCGCGCAGAAATGGCGGAAATCCGACGCAACGGATTCGCCTCGTTCGACGGATTCATCGACCCGGAAACCACCGGTGCCGCCGCCCCGATCCTCGACGAGGCGGGCTATCAGGTTGCGGTTATCTCGGTGGTTGTTCCCCGCGACTCTGGAACACTGCAGTCCGCAGCTCTGGCGCTACGCACCGCAGCCCGGGGCATTTCCCGTGCAATGCATTTGGGCGACAACCGCTAGGCGCAATCAGGATCCCGCTGTTCGATACACGCGCTACATCCACTGGCAATGCAAGCAGTCAATAGCTTCCGAGACCATCGCACTTCTCTGAACTCCTTGTGGAGTTGATGCCACCAATGAATTGGTCTGCGTTTCTTCCGACAACGGGCGGAAAACAAGTGGTTGGTTGCTCTCCGATCTCGGTTTCGAGCGAGATAACGAGGTAGCTCCAGATCAAGTAACGTGTTGAGATCTTCCGGGATGAAAATGTCGTAGCCAGGGCCATTCTGGTTTCCACCATCCAACGGCACGGACTACTTCAGTTCCCGACTCATCCGCGGGTGCACTATCCGAAAAGCACTCAGCCCAGGCGCATTTCGTGCATCATCACCGCCAGGCAGACCTGGCCGGCCGCTCTTGCCGCCAAGCAACCGGACACTGCCTTGCCCAAACAGGCAGGTTTCATCCCCGAGCTCTTCCTGAGGCGCGGCTCGTCCCCAGAGTCCAAGAGCGGATCTGTTCATGATGAAGCGCCAAGCCGGCTTCGTCTCGATGGCAAGCCCGCCAGTGTTGTCCACGTGCGACCGAGAATTTCGCTTGAACCCGGACGCCGCACACCATCCACGTGCCGGCCATGATTGGATGGGATCCATCGTGGTCCTTCTAATTCGTTTGCCTTCTGGAACCAGGACCTCCCAAGTCACTGCCTGCAGCGCCATTCCTTGGCCAGTACCCGCCCAGATCCGAGGTGGCCACTGCGAATCAAAGACTGACCGCTCCCCGACTAAACGCGCCATTAAAACGCTGAAGGGGCGAAGCCCGTTGGCGCCGCCCCTCCGCTGAGAAATGTCCTAGCTGGCGGAATTCGTGCTTGCCGAATCCGAAGTTTCCTTCTCCGGGGAGTGAGGCGACGCGCCGCCGCGCAGCATCATTAACGCAACTGCCGCGCACAGCACCACAATGCCTACGCCCAGGTACAACTGGGCGGCGGTCCACGAGGCGTCAAGCAGGCTGCCGGCAGCCAGTGGAGCCAGGATCGCGCCGAAACGGCCGATGCCAATAGCCCAGCCAACGCCGGTTCCACGTGACTGCGGTGCATAGGAGGACGGCGTCAACGTGTAGAGGCCGGCTACGCAACCGTTAATGAGCATGCCAACCAGAACACCCAGGACGAAGGCCAGTGCAAGGATGCCTGCCGCCGAGATGAACACCACCATGAGCACTGAGGAAAGTACAGTGAACGCAATGAGCACCTTGCGAACGGCCCACTTGGTGGTCAAAGCGCCGAAGAGCAGGGAACCGAAGGTGCCACCGAGGGTCAGCATCAGGCCGCCGACCACACCTTGGCTTTCGGTCATGCCCGCGGTTACCAGCAGCTTCGGGGTCCAGCTGTTCACGAAGTAGAAGCCGAACATCACCGCGAAGAAGGCCACCCAGATCACCGCGGTCACCCGGCGTGTATCCGGCGAGAAGAGCGCAAGGACTGCGTTGCGGCTTCGGCCAGATGTGGAGCTGCCCTGTTCTGGCAGGGCCACGTTCTCGGCACCCAGGTGCATTTTGCGTGCCAGCTTGCTCAGCTTCTCGGCGGTTCGCGCAGTACGCCGGGTCAGCAGGAAGTCAACGGATTCGGGGACGACGGCCAGCAAAGCCAGGAAGGCGACCATCGTCAGCACTCCTCCGAAAATGAAGACCGAGCGCCAACCGTAATGGGCCTGCAGCGAGACCGCCGCCATGCCGCCCAAGGTGGCGCCGACTCCGTAGCCGGCGGTGTAGATGCTGACCGCCATGCCTCGCCAGCGTCCATTGGAGTATTCGCTGGTGATCACGTTGGTGCACGCCAGAATGCCGCCGACTCCCAGGCCGGTGACGATACGCCAGATGGCAAGGCTCGCCATGGAATCCGCGGTGGCTGAGAGGAACATGCCCAGCGATGCCAGCGCGGTGGTTCCCAAGAGCATCGGACGGCGTCCGAACAGGTCGGCGAATGGAGCCAGGAACAATGAGCCGGCAGCCATGCCAAAGAGGCCTGAGCTGAGCAGTACGCCCAGCTGGGCGCCGTTCAACGAGAATTCTTCGGAAACCTGATTTGAGGTAAAGGCCATGGCCAACACATCAAAACCGTCGAGGGCGTTCAAGAAGGTGCAGACTGCGACGACGAGCCATTGAAAGGCCGACATCGGTGAATTTTCAATTCTCTGTTTGATGTCCATGGGGAACTATCTCCAGTTTTAGGGTGCACCAAGCCGCCCGCGAAACCGTTTCGGTCCGCCGGCGAGGGTGCCAAGATGGGAAATTTGCTAGTTCGGTTCGATGGTGACCACGGCGGGTCCGCCGGTGCGGGCGGCATCGGCCTTGGCACCGGTCTGCGAGGTAATGGCTCGCGAAACGCAGCAGTTCATCTTGCTCGACTGGCGTTTCTGCCGTTCGGAGTAGAACACGTCGCGGTGGTCAATCCGTCCGGTGATTTCGGTAATGCGCACCTCGCACAAACCGCATTCGCCCTTGCGGCAGTCGGACATCATGTCCGCACCGGCGTCCTCCAAGGCTTCGAGCATGGAGCGCCCCTGGGGAACGGTCACTTCCAGGTTCAGCTTGGGAACCCGGACAGTGAATTCCTCCGGGTCGTACCAGCCCGAGTTGCCAAAGGTTTCATAGCGCAGCGCCGATGGATCCAGCTCGAGTTCTGCCCAGCCACGTCGAACTGCATCCATCAGCCGGATCGGCCCGCACATGTACAGTTCGGTTTCCTCGCCGGCACGTTCCAGCAGCTCGTTGACCGACAGGGACGTGCCTTCATCGTCCACGTGCACTTCCAGCCGAGAACCGTGTTCCGCCTCCAGCTGTGCCAAGTAGGCCATGGCCGAACGCTTGCGGCCGGCAAACACCAGTGTGTAGTCGGCATTCAAACGCTTGAGCACTGAAGCCATATTCGCCATGGCGGTAATGCCGACACCGCCAGCCAAGAGGATGTAGTGCTTGGCACCCACGCGCAGCGGGAAGTTCTGCAATGGCTGGGTGATCTGCAAACGGTCTCCCACTGCCAGCTCGTGCATATAGGTCGATCCTCCACGGGAGAGCGGAGCCTTGAGCACGCTGATCACCAGCGTTGTTCCGTCAGCGCTCGACTCGACCACAGAGTAGGAGCGCTTGGCATCCTCTGCGTTGATTTGCACCTTCAAATCTATGTGCGAGCCAGGCTCGGCTCGCTTTGGCAGCTGCGGGGCAAGCTCGATGCGCTTGATCCCATCGGCCACGTCTGCGATGCCGGTGACTTCTGCTTCCTGCCAGACTTCAATATTTGTCGCTGCCATTGCGTTGGCACCAACCTTTCAGTTTGAGCGCGGGAGCCGGCTAGGCGCGGACGGACTGGTTGGCTTCGGCGGCGAGCATGCCGTCAAGAATGCGGCGAACCCACATGCCGCCGGCATCGATGTTCAGGTTGTAGAACTCGTAGTCTGGGTTGGCATCAATGGCTTTCTGCTGGGCCTTGAGCATCGCCTCGTCTTCGCCGAAGACCCCATGCACCCCATCACGCAGCTGGGTGGTGATCAGCTGGCTGTCCAGGCAGTAGTTGCGCATGAACGCCCAGAAGTAATGCGAGGAACGATCAGTTTCCGGGGTGATCGTGTTCATGACGAATCCATTGACTCCTTGGCTGCGGTCGCCTTCAGGCGCGCCGGTTCCAGCCTTGGCTACGCCGACGTCAATGGTAATCGTTGCCGGCGCTTCGAAGTGGATGATCTGCCAGCGGTCCACCTTGCCTTCGAAACCCGGGAACTTGTCGCGCATGTTCTTCAGCCAGAATGGCGGTGCGTCGATATTGTGCATCCAGCGTGTGACGGTGACCTTGTTGCCTTCATGAGTGGTGATGAATTCCGAGTCGCTCAGCTCATCTTGGCCGATCGAGGAGGAATGCACGAATTCCTCATGGGTCAGGTCCATCAGGTTGTCCAGGATCAGCTGGTAGTTGCAATCGGCGGCAATGGTCATGCCGTCGCCTGCCCATTGTTCGGAAGACATCTGGTGCATGTCCGGGACCAGCTCCGGGTCGGCCAAGGTGGGGTCGCCCATCCAGATCCAGACATAGCGGTAGCGCTCAACAATAGGGAAGGAAGGAACAGTAGCCGAAGGATTGATGGTTTCCTGGGCCGGCATCGAGACGCACCGGCCAGCGGAGTTGTAGACGATGCCGTGGTATGGGCACTGCAACCCGTCCTTTCCCACGGTTTTGCCCATGGATAGCGGAGCCAAGCGGTGCCAGCAGGAGTCAGCCAGTGCAACGGCCTTGCCATCTTCGGTGCGATACAGGGCAACCGGGCGCTTGGCAATGGTGCGCGACATCGGCTTGCGGGTGACCTCGTGATCCCAGGCGGCTACGTACCAGGCATTCAGCGGATGGTCCATGATCTTGGCGGTGGTGGTGCTCTTGGCGGCAACCTCGGTCATGACGGTCCTCTCGATTGCGGACCCGGCAGTGCTCGGCGATGGCGGATCCAATATGTGGTTTGCCCAAAGGCGGAATATGAGAAACTATCTATGCACATAGATAGTTCGCATGCCATTAGACTAGCTATATAGATAGTGATACGCAACACATTTCTGGAAAGGGGCGGTTTTGAGTCTTCGCAACGCGCTGCTTTCACTGCTGACAGTTGAACCAATGACCGGCTATGACCTGTACAAAGTCTTCGAATCGTCGGTCGGGCACGTCTGGCACGCCCCGGATTCGCAGATCTACCCCGAGCTGAAACGCATGGAATCCGAAGGTCTCATTGCAGGGCAGGATGTGCCTTGGGGTCCACGCGGAAAGAAACGGCAATACACCATCACCCGGGATGGCGTCACCCAATTCAAGGATTGGATGAACACGCCCCTGGAGTACGCACGCACCCGCGATCCCGCGCATCTCAAGGCTGCCTACCTGGAATGGGCGGAACCCGAGGCCGCGCGCGAGCAGATGCGCGGGCATATCGCTCATCACCGGTCATTGCTCAACCAATGGCAAGAACGCATCGCGGAATTGGAGCAAGGCAGCAACTCCATGCTCACCAAGCGCTTGAAGAACACGCCGCGCGAGGAGTGGGAGGCCACTGTTGCCTACAAACGATTCACCTATGAAGGCCTGATCGCCCGGGCAGAAGCTGAAATCCAGTGGGCTACGCGCGGGCTGGAACTCATCGACCTGCTGAACCCCTAGGCTGCCGGCCGGCGCAATAAAGCCGCCGACCCGGCACGGATCGGCGGCTCAGAGCGCTACTTGGGATTCGTCAAGAACTTCGTCTTGGCCTCTTCGGGGCGATGCCCTTGCTTGGCCTTCTGGATTTCCGCGTAGACATGGTGGCGAAGCTCGGTGAATCGCGGCAGCGACCGGGTTTCCAGCTGGTCGCGCTCCGCCGGCAGATCGATCAGGATATCCTCCTGCACCACGGTTGGCGAAGAAGACAAGATGATCACGCGCTGGCCCAGGTAGATCGACTCGTCGATGTCGTGGGTTACGAACAGCACGGTGACCCCCAGCTTCTTCCAGACATTGCGGATCAGGTCCTCGAGGTCTGCGCGGGTCTGCGCATCAACGGCCGCGAATGGCTCATCCATCAGCAATACCTCTGGCTGGTAGGCCACCGCGCGGGCGATCGCCACGCGCTGCTGCATGCCGCCGGAGAGCTGCCACGGGTAGGACTTGGGCACATGGCTCAGCCCCACGGCTTCCAGCGCATCGTCCACCAATTTCTTGCGTTCGGCCTTCGGGACGCCGGCGTTCTTCAGCGGCAGTTCGACATTGTCCGCCACGCGCAGCCACGGGAACAGCGACCGGCCGTATTCTTGGAAGACCACGGCCATTTTCTTCGGCGGTCCGGTGACTTTCTGCCCGTCCAGCAGCACCTCGCCGCTGGTGGCGCCCAGCAAGCCGGCAATGCACTTGAGCAATGTGGTCTTGCCCGAACCGGAAGGACCGACCAGGCACACCAGCTCGCCATGCCCCAGGTCAAAGGTGAGGTCCCGGACCGCTTCGATATCGCCGCCGTCGGTGTGGTAGACCTTCTTCAGCCCCCGGACCGAGAGCAGCGCTTCGCCTTCTGGCAGGGTGCGCCCGCCGGCGGTTCCATTCTGGCTAGACAGCATTTTCAACCTCTTTCAGACCGTTGTACCAGCGCAGGACGCGGCGTTCGATCCACTGGAATATAAATGACATGATGACCCCGATCAGGCCCAGCACCACGATGCCGGACCACATTTCCGGTACGGCGAAGGAACGCTGGAACTGGACGATCGCGAAGCCCAGCCCGGAGGAGGATGCGAACATCTCGGAGATGACCATAAGGATCAGCCCGATCGACAAGCACTGGCGGATGCCAGCCATGATGGTCGGGGTGGCGCTTGGCAGCACCTGGTAGCGAATCCGGGCTAAACCGCTGATGCCATAGGAGCGGCTGGTTTCGTTCTGCACCGGATCGATGGCGCGAACGCCCTCAATGGTGTTCAGCAGCACCGGCCAAATCGCGCCGGAGATGATCACCGCGATCTTCATGCCGTCGTTAATGCCAACCAAGAGCATCAGCACCGGAATCAGCACCGGCGGCGGCAAAGCACGGAAGAACTCGAACACCGGTTCGGTAATCGCCCGGGCGGTGCGGTTCATGCCGACGAGCAACCCGAGCAGCACACCGAGCACAATGGCCCCGAGCACGCCGAGAACCAGGCGCTGGACGCTTGGCAGGACGTCGGTGAACATGCGTTCGCCAACCCAGGTCTCGATGAAGGTCTTGCCCAAGTCTGCCGGGGTAGGAACGAAGAAGCTCGCTCCACCAAGGGTTGCCGCGACCCACCAGAGGATGAGCAGAACCGGCAATGCCAGAATGAAGGAAATCGACTTCAGGAGTTTCATGCGGCGTTCTCTCCCCGGACTGAGGCGTGCCAGGAAAGCACGCGCTTTTCGATGATGCGCATGCACAGGTTGATTGCCACGCCCAGCAGGCCGGTGGCAACAATCAGCGCGTACATTCCGGCGATTGCGCCGCCTGACTGCGCCAGCTGGATTTCCTTGCCCAGACCCGGTGCGCCGATGATCAGTTCCGCAGTAATCGCCAGGATCAGTGCCACGGCAGCGCCCAGCCGGATGCCAGTCATCAGGTAAGGGAGCATGGTCGGGAAGATGACGTCGCGGATGCGCTGGATCTGGGAGAATCCATAGGATCTCGCGGTCTGCATCGCCACATTATCCACGTCTGCAACTCCATAGAGCACCTGGATCAACACCTGCCAGAAGCAGGCATAGATGATCAGCATCAGCGAGGATTCGATTTTCGTGCCGAACAAAAGCACCGCGAGCGGGATCAATGCCACCGACGGAATTGGACGCAGGAACTCGATGGTGGAGTTGGTCGCACGACGCAGGAAGCTCGACATGCCGATTACCAAGCCCAGTACCAGCGCCAGCAGCACCGCTGCGGCCAGGCCGATGAACCATGCCAGCATGGTTTCCCCCACCGCGACCCAGAAGGCGGTCAAGGCAAGATCAGCGAACAGCGTCATCAGCACTTCGGAGGCGGGCGGCAGGTAAGCCGCCTCGACAATTCCAAGAGCCGGGACCAGTTCCCAGATCCCCAGGAAGGTCACGATGCCAATCAATCCCCAAAAGCCATTGGGGAATTTCGAGCCCGATTTCCTGCGCTTGGCTTGGCGCGCCTCAGCCGGCGCTGTGCTAGTGATGGCACTCATGGCAGGAGCTTCTCCAGGTCGACTGGCTTGGACAGGGTGCCATAGCTCAGTGCCGCATCGCCGAGTTCTTGCACGGCCTCGCGGTTGAAGTCAGGGCGGAAGCGCGGCAGCACCATATCGGCGCGGACCTCCTCGCTGATCTTGGTGTAGGTTCCGACAACTTCGCGGACCTCGTCAGGGTTCTCCTGCGCATACTGAAGCGACTTGTCCATCGCCTTGGTGAACTTCTCGGTCACCTCGGGATTTTCCTGGGCGTACTGCGCAGAAGTGAAGTAGCCGGCAACATCCAGCTCCGGATCGAATTCGGCGAAGTTCGCAGAGAGCATTTTCGCTCCGGCGTCCAAGGCCGTACTCTGGAACGGCTCCAGGATCCAGGCGGCATCGACGATGCCGTTTTCCAGTGCAGCAGGAGCATCGGGGAAAGGAACCTCGACGAACTCGATGCTTGCCGGGTCTCCCCCGTCTTCTTCGACAATTGACTTGATGGTGGTATCGCCGATGTTCGACAGGTTATTGACCGAGACCTTCTTGCCGGCCAAGTCCTTGGGCGAAGAAATCTTGGAATCATTTTTGACCAGCACGGACCCGACGTCGGATTTCACATCACCTGTGGTGGAGATGCCATTGGCGACGAACTTCATGTCCAGTCCCTTGTCGTTGGCGACCATTACCGAGATCAGATTGGAGAAGGCGAAGTCATAGCTCCCGGATTGGATGCCCGGGACGATAGCCGAACCGCCAGTTGCGGTTTCGATTTCCAAGTCCAGGCCTTCTTCGGCGAAGAAGCCCTTGGATTCTCCCAGCCAGATTGGTGCGGTATCGACGATGGGGATTACCCCGACGGTGATTTTTTCCAGCGAGCCATCTGATCCTGCAGCATCTTCCCCGGTCGAGCCGCCGCTAGGCGAACCGGAGCTGCAGGCAGCAAGCGCGAGGACTGATAGCGAAGCGAGTGCGAGCTTGAGCGAGTGTTTCATGGCAACTACCCCCAATTGAGTGTCATTGCTGCTGCGGCGTCCGGAATCTGGAACCGCAGCAGCAATAGCGTGAAGTTGTGGAATTACTTGGCGATGAGGTTGTTCATGTCTGGGGCCTTCTCCAGGAATTCGAACTTGGCGGCCAGATCTCCGAGCTTTGCCAGTTCCTCAATTGGGGTTTCCGCTTCCCAGGTTTCCATGAGCAAGCCTTCGGCTACCTTGGCATCCATATTGATGAAGTCTGGCAACATGGCCCTGGCGGCATCCGGATCACTATCGGAGGCCGGCAGTACTTCCGCCATAGCTGCCTTCCACTTGGAAATGACTTCCGGATTCTCTTCAGCGAACTGGCCGCTGGTGAACGTCACCATGGTTGGCAGCCCCGGAATTGCTTCTTGGTTTGGATAGCCAAGCAGTTCGTTGTCCTTATCGCCCAAAGCACGCGAGAGGAACGGCTCTGGAAGCCAGACGGCGTCAACGTTGCCGCGATCCAGCTGCGCCTCCATGTCCGGGAAAGGCATTTCGCTGAACTTCAGGTCTTTCGGATTGGCTCCAGCCATTTCTGCGGATTCCATAATCGTCAGGTCGCCCTGGGTACGCAACGCGTTGACCGATGTGGTTTTTCCAGCCAGATCTTCCCAGCCGCCGATGCCCGAGTCCTTGCGCACAACTACTCCATTGACATCCTCCCCATCAGCCTTGGAAGCGGAATAGCCGGTGACGATCTTCATGTCCAGGCCTTTGTCCGCAGCGGTCATCACCGATAGCGGATTGCCCACGGCAATGGCCAATTCTCCGGTGGATACCGCTGGGAGCATCGCGGCACCGGCGTTGGAAGTGCTCAGTTCTACATCCAGGCCATGCTTTTCAAAGGTCCCGGCGTCGATACCCTGCTGCACTGCAACCGACGGTGCGATTGGCAGAATGCCTACGGTGATTTTGGTGAGCGAGCCATCCTCGGCGGCGGCGGATGTGCTTCCCTCTGATTCTGTCGAGCCGGACAGCGAACCTCCGCCACAGCCCACCAGGCCGAGTGACAGGACCGCTGCGCCTGCAAGCAGTGTAGACCAGCGCTTTTTCATATTTCCCCCTAGAAAGCCATTGCCGCAACCCCGAGTGGCGGGTCGAAGAAAGTGTGTGATTTGAACCACAATTCAAGACTAAGCCAACTATTGAGAATGTCAATGGTTGATTTTATGATGATTTATTCTCTGCGTATGGGCGGTATCTTGCACTTATGCAAACGTGAGGCCACGGAATCCGCCACGAAGCCGTGGAGCGCTCAGCTGAACCGCTTGCGCAAGTCGGCTTTGCGTATCTTGCCGCTTGCGGTGCGCGGCAACTCATCCAGGAAGACCGAGGTGCGCGGTATCTTGTAGCGCGCCAAGCGTCCGTCGAGATACGTCACAACATCCTCTTCGCCCAGAGAGCTACCGGACTTCAGCACAATGACTGCACGCGGGACTTCGCCCCACTTCTCGTCAGGGACGCCAATCACTGCCACTGATTCAATTTCAGGTAGTCCCATAATGGCTTGCTCGACTTCGGCAGGATAGATGTTCTCCCCGCCGGAAATGATCATGTCCTTAAGCCTGTCCGAGATGAACAGGAAGCCTTCTTCATCCACGTGGCCGATATCCCCGGAACGGAACCAGCCAGATTCATGGAACGCCCCTGAGGTAGCATCGGGACGGCCCCAATACTCCTTGATCACGTTGGGGCCGCTGATCAGGATCTCGCCAACCTCGCCGGCTGGCACCTCATTGCCCAGCGAGTCCGCGATGCGAATGTCGGTGAAGAAATGGGGCAGGCCGGCCGAACCCATTTTCAGTCGGGAGTACATTGCCTGGAGCATGGTGGCGCCGGGCGCAGTTTCGGTCAGGCCATAGCCGCCACTGAATCCGAGCCCACGCGCTTCATAGGCTTCAAGGACACGTAGCGGCACAGCGGAGCCTCCGCAGGTGAGCATCTCCAATGAAGACAAATCCGTTTCCTCCCATTTTTCATGCTCGGCTAGCAATTGGAAGGTCGTTGGGACGCCCGAGAGCTGGGTGACCTGGTAGCGCTCCACCGCATCCAGCACGGCAGCGGGATCAAAACGCTCCTGGAGGACCACTGTTCCTCCCTTGAGCAGCATCGGCAAGGCGCCCATGCCCAGCGCCGCTACATGGAAGAGCGGTGCAATGAGCAAAACAACAGATCTGCTGGTGACATCGTAGTCAACGATGACATTGTAGGAATTCCACGTCATGTTGGCATGCGTGAGCACCGCGCCCTTCGGCGTTCCGGTAGTGCCCGACGTATAGAGGATGATGGCTGGATCCTCTAACTCGACGGCGATATCGTCGTGACCGCTGCGCCCTGCCTGAAGGGCCCGTTCATAGGATGAGTCCGCGCACGGAACCGAAGCGACTTCCCAGGCGGTACTGACCGGGCTGCCTTCGATGGATACATGCGCTTCGCTGGCGAAGTTCTCGACATAGATCAGCACCTCGCTGCCTGAATCGCGCAGCGCAAAGTTCAGTTCCCGCGGCGCCAGACGCACATTGAGCGGAACGAACAACGCCCCAAGCTGGGTAACGGCGAACATGGTTTCCAGGTACGCAGCATGGTTGGCGCCAAGAAACGCTACACGGCTACCGCGGGCGACTCCGCTGGCCGCCAAGGCACTGCTGAGCTTGTCGATGCGTTCTGCCAGCTGCGCGTAGCTCAAGCCGACTCCCGCATGAATCACCGCAACCTGCTGCGCGGATTTCATCCGACGCCGGTGAATCCAGTTGCCAAACCCCTTATTCAACATCTGCCACTCTTTTCATTAGGTCGTACGTTGCCGTTGCGGCTCTAGCTCAGCTGGCTCTTTACCTAGGCGTAGAAGCGGTAGAGGCCCCGGGAGACCACGGCCGGCTTCGTGCCGCCTTCGACTTCGATGACCTGGTCCACTGCAATCTGGTATCCGCCCTTGACCTCTTCCACCTCGGCGATAACCGCCTTCATGCGGATCTTGGAACCCACCGGTACGGGCGAAGGGAATCGAACTTTTTCCAGGCCGTAGTTCACCTTGGTCTTCACGCCGGTGACATCGAAAAGCTCGGTCCAGAACGCAATCTGCAGGCTCAAGGTAAGGTAGCCGTGGGCAATCGGGCCACCGAAAGGGCCTTCCTTGGCCTTCTGCGGATCGGTGTGGATCCACTGGTGATCATCAGTGGCGTCAGCGAAGGTGTTGATTTGTTCCTGTGTGACCACGCGGTATTCGCTGTAGCCCAGGTCCTTGCCCTGGGCGCTGGCGAGGTCTGCGTAATCCAAAACGGTTGGTGCCATGATATTTCTCCTCTAGATGGGTTCTTTGGTTGCTCGAGTTCGCGAATGCCGCTTTAGCGGAATGCGCTGACACCGGTAATCGCGCGTCCGATAATTAGTGAATTGATCTCGTGTGTGCCTTCATACGAGTAGATCGCTTCGGCGTCGGCATGGTGGCGCGCTACGTTGTTCTCCAGCAAGATGCCGTTGCCGCCGCAGACCTCTCGGGCGAGGGCTGCCGTTTCGCGTAGCATGCGTGCGGTGAACATCTTGGCCATGGCCGAGTTTTCATCGCGGTAGATGCCCGCATCCTGCTGCTGGGTCAGCCGCACCACCAAAGCCAGGCTCGCGGTGGCGTTGGAGAGCATATGCGCCAGCTTTTCCTGGATCAGCTGGAATGAACCCAGCGGCTTGCCGAATTGGCTACGGCTGGCAACGTAGTCGCGAGCCGATTCGTACGCGCCGAAGCAAACGCCTGTGGCAATCCAGGCGACGTCTGAGCGCATGTTGCGCAGGCAGGCCGCTACGTCGGCAAAGGAGTTGATCTTGGCCAGTCGCCCGCTGGCTGGCACCCAGACATTCCCCAGCTCGATGTCGGCGTTCTGCATAATGCGCAGGCTGGTCTTTCCCGGAATTTTCCTGATTTCCATGCCCGGCGCGTCCGTTGGAACCAAGAAGCATTTGATCTGCGAATCGGCTGCGTCGCGGGCAAATACTGCCAGCACGTCCGCTTGGCTCGCGCCCCCGATCCAGCGCTTCTGCCCATTGATCACCCAGCCAGCCACACCATCGCGTTGCTCCTGCTTGGCCGAGGTGGCTAGCCCTCCGGCAATATCCGAACCGTGTTCTGGCTCGGTCAGGGCGAACACTCCCTTGCAGGCAAAAGATGTGATCCGCGGCTCAAGCACGGCTACCTGCTCCGCACTTCCACCCAGGTTGACGGTGGTCCGGAATAGGCCGGACTGCGCGTTGTAGTAAGTCGCTACGGAGGCATCCATGCGTCCCAGCTCGAAATTGCGGAAGCCCGAGTAAAGCGCGGAAGGCTTCTGGCCCGTGACAAGCACTTCGGCCGGGTTCATCAGATCAGCATCGATCAGCGGTGCCACGATCTGTTCCGGGAATTCTCCGCGTTCCCAATAGTCATCGACTATCGGACCCACATGTTCTGCCAAAAGGGAACGCAAACGGTCCAGGGCCGCACGCTCAGCGTCGGTGAGCAGGTCCTTGAATCCATAGAAATCACTAGTTGCTGCCGGTTGGATCATTCTTCTATCCCCAACACGCGCAGTGCATTGCCCTTCAGGATTCCCGGTCTCACCGAGTCCTTCAACTCCAATTCTGCAAAGGCCCCCAGCCACTTCTCCGGGGTAATCAAGGGAAAGTCCGTGCCGAACAACAGCTTGCGCGACAGCACGTTATTGCCCATCTTCACCAAGGAGCTGGGGAAATACTTGGGGCTCCAACCGGATAAATCGATGTAGACATTGGCCTTGTGCGTGGCAATGGAGTTCGCTTCATCCTGCCATGGAACCGAGGGGTGAGCCATGATGATGACCAGGTTCGGGAAGTCCGCGGCCACATCGTCGAGCAGCAGCGGATTGGAGTAACGCAGCTTAATGCCCCGACCGCCAGGCAGCCCTGCTCCCATGCCGTTCTGCCCTGTGTGCAAAATGCATGGGAGGCCTAGCTCCTGGAGCTTTTCCCATAGCGGGTAGAACGCTTCATCGCTGGGATCGAATCCCTGGAGCGAGGGGTGGAATTTGAAGCCGCGCACTCCGAGCTGTTCAGCCTGGTACTGCGCATCGCCGATGGCTTCGGCTCCTCGGCGGGGATCGACCGAGCCAAAGGGAATAAGCACGTCATTATTTCGGGCGCAGCCCTGGACCAAGTCCTCAATGGAGTTCGGATCATGCCCGAGCGCGGTGCGTGCATCAACGGTGAACACCACGGCAGCCATGTTCGACTCGCGATAAAGCTGCGCAATGCGATCAATGGAGGGTGTACGCTCCGATGATTTGAAATACGCTGCCGACGCTTCGAAAAGATCCTCCGGCATTGCCTTGTGGCCGCATTCGTCGACTTCAAGGTGCACATGCATGTCGATGGCTTCAAGCGAAGCGAAATCGATGCCCAGTTCATAACGCAAAGTCATAATGATTCCCCCAGTTCCCTACTTGACTGGTTCCGGGCGCAGTTCTTCCGGAAGTTCCGGGAACTTCTCCCCAACGGACTGCTGGTGGGATCCGAAGCGCGCAGGGAATTCATTGGCCAGCGTTTCATAGTCCCATCCGCCGTCGTGCAGCTCGGTGACCACAGCTTCAGGGTGGCTCCAGACCTGCAGGCGGTCCCCGCCGACTCCAATGGCCTGGCCGTTGATCTCTGCAGCCGCGTCCGAGGCCAGGTAGGCGATCAGGCCGGCCACATCATCTGCGGTGCCAAAGCCCAGATCCTTGCGGAAGAAGTCCGGCATCGCTTCGCCGCGCTCGTCGGCTTCCACGGCAGCTGCAAAGAATGGAACGGTTTTGGTCATTTCGGTGGCTGCCACCGGGATCACTGCGTTGGCAGTAACCCCGGCTCGTTTCATTTCCAGGGCCCAGGTGCGCACCATGCCGACAATGCCGGCCTTTGCCGCCGCGTAATTGCTCTGGCCGAAGTTGCCGCGCTGGCCGGTCGGCGAACCAATTGCAATGATGCGTCCGGAGACATTGTTTTCCTTGAAATACCCGTAGGCCTCACGCACGCAGGTGAAAGTGCCGCGCAAGTGGACGTTGATCACCAGATCAAAATCTTCGTCGGTCATCTTCAGCAGGGACTTGTCACGCAGCACACCCGCATTGGTGACCAGAATATCCAGGCGACCGAAGTTCTCGACAGCGCCGGCAACCAGCACCTTCGCGGCCTCGGTCGTACCTACCGCCGCCGCAACTCCCGCCGCCGTGCCACCGGCTTCGGTAATGGAAGCAACCGCAGCATCCACGGCCGCAGGATCGACATCATTGACAATCACCGAGGCTCCCTGACGCGCCAGTTCTTGCGCATAGCTCAGGCCCAGTCCGCGTCCGCTTCCGGTCACGATGGCAACTTTTCCTGCTAGGGACATGAGAACTCCAATTCGGTGAGGTGTTTCAATTGCTCCACTTGGAAGAAAAGTGGGAACCTTGACTACATACATAAGAACTTTAATCCTTGAGAAAGTCAATGGTTTATTTTTTCATGAAAAGTGGGGACAATGGGATGACTAGCAAAATCACCGCCAAATCAGCGAAGGAAGAACTGTTCATGAAATGCGACCTCGTTCAGGAGCTGAACTTCCTAGTGGCGCGCATGCGCTCCCTGGGTTCGACCCGGGCCAACCATGCGCTGAAGCCACTCGGCCTCAAGGTGCGTTCCTACTCGGTACTTTCCTTGGCGTGCAGCGACATCACCCCCACCCAACGCGATCTCGCTGAATTTCTCGCGCTCGATCCAAGCCAGATCGTGCCACTAGTGGACGGGCTGGAAACCAGTGGACTAGTCTCCCGAATTCCAGATCCCAGCGACCGCCGCTCCAAGGTGATAGTAGCCACCGCGGCCGGCCGGAAGCTCTACGCGCAGGCGCGCAAGATCACCAGGCAAAACGAGGACGAGACCTTGGAAGCGCTAACCCCGCAGGAGCGGCTGCAGCTGCGCGATCTGCTATCCCGGGTAGCGCTGGCTGACGCGGAGTAGCACCCCATTTTTCTCATTCATTGAGAACCCGGCTGTCTGCCCGATCACATGCGCCGCATCATGAGGGAAGTTCTTATTACTTCCTTAGACCAGATGCATCGGTCCGGCAACGCAGCCGGCAGCGCGGCTCTGGTCCAGACGCTAGCGAGGCAGGTCCCATGGCTCAGAATCCGCGCATTCTCAAGACCAAGGTCGGCATCATCGGCGGCGGTCCAGCAGGGCTCATGCTCTCCCACCTGCTGGCCGCATCCGGCATCGAGAACATCGTCGTGGAAATGCGCGACCACGAGGCCATCCGCAACACCCACCGCGCGGGCATCCTCGAAGCCCAGGCTGTCAAGATGCTCACCGAGTCCGGCGTGGATGGACGGGTCCTGACCCACGGCGACGAGCACGCCGGCATCGACCTGCGCTTCAACGGCGAATCCCACCCGCTGGACTTCCGCGATCTGGTCGACGCCACCGTCACCCTGTACGCGCAGAACGAGGTCTTCGTTGACCTGGCCGCGGCGCGCCAGCGCGACCAGGGCGACGTGCGGTACTCCTGCGAAGTCACCGAGATCCTGGACATGGAGACCTCCACCCCGAAGTTCCGCTTCACCGATGAGCAGGGCAACCTCTTCGAGGTGCACGCCGATGTGATCGTCGGCGCCGACGGCTCGCGCTCCTTCGCCCGCCGCCAAATGCCCGAAACGCTGCGCAAGGATTTCAAGGTTGCCTACCCCTTCGCCTGGTTCGGCATCCTCACCGAGGCGCCGAAGTCCGCGCCGGAACTGGTCTACGCGAACTCCCCGCACGGCTTCGCGCTGATCTCCCAGCGCAGCGAAACGGTACAGCGCATGTACTTCCAATGCGACCCGAACGAGGACGTGAATGCCTGGAGCGATGACCGCATCTGGGCCGAGCTGCAAAAGCGCGTGGACGGGCCGGATAATTTCCAGTTGAAAACCGGCGAGATCTTCGACAAGACCGTGCTGGGCTTCCGCTCCTTCGTGCGCGAACCCCTCTCCCACGGGCGGATGTTCCTGATCGGCGATGCCGGGCACACCGTCCCGCCCACCGGAGCCAAGGGCCTAAACCTGGCCTTCGCCGATGTGAAGGTGCTCTTCGAGGCGCTGGATTCCTTCTTCTCCACCGGCAGCGAACGGCTGCTGGACGGCTATTCGGACCTGGCGTTGAAGCGGGTCTGGAAGGCGCAGAACTTCTCCTACTGGATGACCTCCATGCTGCACACCCCGGTAGGCGGGGACCCTTTCATGGCCAAGCGCGCCCTGGGCGAACTGGAAACGGTCACCTCCTCGCGCTTCGGCCAGCAGTACCTGGCCGAGTCCTACACCGGCTGGCCCCACGCTTAGCCTTCGCCCTTCCCAAGCATTTCCTCCACCACGCCCGTACGCCCCCTTCGAAAGGAGCACGCAGTGAGCACCGAAACCACAGCTAACGAGTCGTTCAGCGATTCCCCCGTGCTGGACCCCGCAGCCACGACGCTCTCGCAAGAATCCATCAGCCAGGAAATCGCCGATATCCATGCGGCCTACCGCCAGTCGGTGGTCGAGGGCAAGAAAGCCGAGACCCAGCCGCGCATCGACTTCGCGCCCTACCGTTCCTCGCTGCTGCGCCACCCGACCAAGAACCTGCGCCACGTGGACCCGGAAACCATTGAGCTGCACTCCCCGGCCTTCGGCCAGCGCGACGTGCACGCGCTGGAATCGGATCTGACGATCCAGCACAACGGCGAGCCGATCGGCGAGCGCATCGTGGTCGCCGGCCGCGTGCTCGATGGCGACGGCCGCCCGGTGGCCGGGCAGCTGGTGGAAATCTGGCAGGCCAATGCCGCCGGACGCTACATCCACAAGCGCGACCAGCATCCGGCCCCGATCGATCCGAACTTCACCGGCGTGGGACGCGCCATCACCGGCCCGAACGGCGAATACTCCTTCACCACCATCAAGCCGGCACCCTACCCGTGGAAGAACCACCACAACGCCTGGCGCCCGGCGCACATCCATTTCTCGCTGTTCGGCACCGACTTCACCCAGCGCATGATCACCCAGATGTACTTCCCGGGCGACCCGCTGTTCAGCCTCGACCCGATCTACCAGGCGATCACCGACAAGGAAGCGCGCGACCGCCTGGTCGCCAGCTACGACCATTCGCTGACGACCCATGAATGGGCTACCGGCTACAACTGGGACATCGTACTCACCGGCGCCAACCGCACCTGGATGGAAGATGAAGAGGGAGACCACTAGCATGGCTCAGGCACCAGAACTGAAGCTGGCCCCCACACCGGGGCAGACCATCGGCCCGTTCTACGGCTACGCGTTGCCCTATGAGAAGGGCAATGAGCTGGCCAGCCAGGCCCATCCCCGCTCGGTGCGCCTGCACGGGATGGTCTATGACGGCAACGGCGAGGCCATTCCGGACGCCCTGCTGGAAATCTGGCAGGCCGACGAGAACGGCAATGTCGTTTCCCGCGATGGCTCGCTGGTTCGCGACGGCTACACCTTCACCGGATGGGGGCGCGTGGCGGTGGATAACGTCGGGCACTACACCTTCACCACCGTGAACCCGGGCGCTACCGAAGAGGGCAAGGCCCCGTTCATCATGCTCGCGGTTTTCGCCCGCGGCCTGCTCAATCGCCTGTTCACCCGCATCTACCTGCCGGAGGACACCGAAGCGCTGGCTAGAGACCCGTTGCTGTCATCGCTGGGCGAAGCAGAACGCGCAACGCTGATTGCTGCTCGCGAAGACGACGGCTCGCTGCGCTTTGATATCCGCCTGCAAGGCGAGAACGAAACGGTGTTCCTCTCCTACCCGCGCGAGAGCTAGTTGCCACCGCGACACCCCGCTGGATTGCCCCAGTGCCCGCACTGTTACGGGCGTTGGAGCGCCCGGCGGGGTGTTGCCCGTTGCCGGGCACTACAGTTCTAGATAGACGGCTTATACGCTCAACAGCTAAGAATCGAGGCACCGAATGGATGGCGCAGACTACGGCGTGCTGGCCCCCGCCTGGGCAGGAACTGCGGCCGCGGCCTTGGCCAGCGATGCGTCTTTCGTCCAAGCCATGCTGGATGCCGAAGCCGGATGGGTGCAGGTCCAGGCGGATGCCGGCCTGTGCAGCGTCCAGGATGCGCAGGCCGTGCGCGAGGTGGCCCGCGCGGACCGCTACGACCTGGCCTTGCTGGCCTCCAGAACACCGGATGGGGCCAATGCGCTCATCCCGCTGCTGGGCATGATGCGCGACCTGCTCAAGCACGACGGGGCCGCGGCAACTGCGGGCACCGCGTTGCACCGCGGTGCCACCAGCCAGGACATCATCGACACAGCGCTGATGCTGGTCCTGTCCAAGACGCTCACGCTCACGCTGGCAGATCTGCGCAGCACCGCTGGCGGGTTGGCTGCCCTGGCGCAGGCCCACCGCGGGACCGTGTGCATTGCCCGCTCGCTGACCCAGCATGCGCTGCCCACCACCTTGGGCTGGAAAGCGGCCAGCTGGCTCTCGGCCGTGCTGGATGCCGAGCAGCAGCTGGATGCCGCGGCGCGGCAGCTGCGCTTGCAATGGGGCGGTGCGGTGGGCACGCTCGCCTCCCTGGAGCAGCTGCTCTCCGGCCAGCCGGAGACAACGGCCACAAGCCAGTCGCTGTCCTCGGATCTGGCGGCCCTGCTGGGCCTGGAGGATCCGGGAACGCCCTGGCACACCAACCGCATGCCGATTCTCCAGCTTGGCTCCGCACTGGGTGCGGCCATTGCCGCGCTGGGGACCCTGGGCGCTGATGTGCTCACCGCCTCCCGTCCGGAAATCGGCGAGCTGTCCGAACCTCGCGAGGCCGGCAAGGGCGGCTCCTCGGCCATGCCGCAGAAGCAGAACCCGGTGCGCTCGGTACTGCTGCGCAATGCGGCATTCAGCGCCCCCGGATTGCTCTCCACCCTGTTCACTGCTGCCGGCACCGCGGTGGATGAACGCCCCGATGGCGGCTGGCACGCCGAATGGAGTGCCCTGCGCGAACTGGCCCGGCTGGCATCAGGGGCGGCATTCCACGCTTCGTTCCTGGCCAACGGCCTGGGAGTGGATCGCGCTGCCATCGAGCGGAACCTCGCCCTGGGCGGAGATGCCGTGCTCTCCGAACGACTCGCTGCCGCCCTGGCTGATCTGGTGGTCGGCGGAAAACCGGCCATCCAGGCATTGGTGCGCCGCAGCCTCGACGAGGGCATTTCCCTGCGCGATCTGCTGCGCCTGGAAATCTCCGTGCATGACTTGAACGACCAGGACCTCTACGAATTATTTGATCCAGCTGGCTACCTCGGTGCCGCGGATCGCTTCACCGAAACCGTACTCGCCGATTACTCGGCACGGAAGGAATCATGGCAGTCCCGCAACTAACCCCCTCCTTGCTGCACACCGACAAGGCACTTCCCACCCTCATCGTCGGCCCCTCGCTGGGCACTGCGGCCCTGCCGCTGTGGGCTCCGGCCTTGCCTTACCTCAAGGACAAGTTCCAGGTCATCGCCTGGGACCTGCCGGGGCACGGCGAAAGCAAGCCGTCCACCGAAGCCTTCTCGCTGGCCGAACTGGCTACCGGCGTCACCAAGGCCGTCGAGGCGCTGCGTGCCGACGGCGTCATCTCCGAGGGCAGCAAGCTGTACTACGCCGGAGTGTCGGTCGGCGGGGCCACCGCCCTGCAGCTGGCCGTGGACCACGCCGGCTTCTTCGACGCGTTGTCCTCCATCTGCTCTGCGGCGAAGATCGGCACCCCCGACGGGTGGACCGACCGTGCCGAGCTGGTCGCCAAGGCCGGCACCCCGACCATGGTCGCCGGTTCTGCCGAGCGCTGGTTCGCACCGGGATTCATCGAGAAGGAGCCGGTGATCAGCACCGAGCTGCTGCACAGCCTGCAGAACGCTGACCGCTTCGCCTACGCCCACGCCTGCGGCGCCTTGGCAGGATTCGACGTGCGCGGGCAGCTGGCTTCAACCAGCGACCCGATCATTGCCATCAACGGCGCACAGGACCAGGTGTGCCCTCCGGCAGACGCGGAGTTCATCGCCGAAAATGCACCCCGCGGAACCATGGCGGTCATCGATTCGGCCGCCCACCTGGCCCCGGCCGAAGCACCCGAAGAGACCGCGGCCTTGCTGGCCGAGTTCTTGCTGGCCAACTAGAAGCGAGGACTTGCAGAAATGGCTGATTCACCGCGCCTTCCCGGCGATACCTATGATGCTGGCATGGAGGTACGCCGCCAGGTGCTGGGCAACGAGCACGTTGAGCGTTCCACCAGGAACTCGAATGAGTTCACCGACGAATTCCAGGAAATGATCACCCGCTACGCATGGGGCACCATCTGGACCCGCGACGGCCTGCCGCGCACTACCCGCAGCGCCATCACGCTGACCGCAATGATCGCCGGCGGCTACTGGGAAGAACTGGAAATGCATGTGCACGCGGCCCTGCGCAATGGCATGGCTCCCGAAGAAATCAAGGAAGTCTTCTTGCAGTGCGCCATCTACTGTTCCGTTCCGGCGGCGAACGTGGCGTTCAAGGTCGGCAAGAAGGTGCTGGAGGAGTACGCGGCAGCCGAAGGCCACTAGCGGTGGCACCGCGCCGCTAGCGGCGCGCCGCCGCGGCTTGCCGGATCGAGTGCAGCAGAGCCCACGGGACGATGCCGCTGGTGCGCGGGTTGCGTGGCGAGGGGTGGTTCTTGATCGAGAAGCTGTACTCGCCGGCTGGGCCGCGCGCCTCGACTCGGTGCTCGGTCAGGCCTGCCTCCGGGTCGGCGATCAATCTGGCTGTCACCGCATCCCAATCCCCCACAGCCAACGCCACCGCCGCGGCCACATTCAATGACTTCGGGAAGTCCTGGGCCGCTGCCGCGGCTGGACCGCGAAATACCTCTACCGGTCCGGCGGCCTGCTCCAATTCACCGCGCCGCTGCGCATCCATCCACGGCTGCACCAAGGTGGCCGGCAGCTTGCGCGTCGTCACCAGCACCTGGTCGATGCCGCCCATCCGGGCAGCCGCGCCCAGCAGGTCCAATCCGCCGATGGCCCCGGCAGTGCTGGAAAAGCGTCCAGGTCCGGCGGCCTGCACTTGCGCGGCGAACTCCGGGTCAGCCAGCGCTCCCATGGAACTGGCCAGCAGGTCAACCCCACAGGCCAGGATGCGCACCGCATTCTCGCGCAGGGCTTGCTGGCCCGCGCATTCGACCACCAGGTCGCAGCGCTCCAGGGCCGACTCCCAGCTCAGCTGCTCATGCTCCAGCCCGGTTTGCGGACGGCGCAGGATCACCCCTTCGAGCTGGGCACCGTGCACCGTCCCGGCTGCCAGTTGCTCCGCCACCACGGAGCCGATCGCCCCGTGGCCCAGTATTCCCACCCGATACATGCTGCCCGTGGCCATGCCCGTCCTGTCCGAAAAGATCGATGTAAGCTACCGCCAGCTTAGGCCAGCTCGCAGGCTCGGCACGAACTGCCAGCTGGCCAGGGTGCGGGCCGTTGCCGCTAGTGCCGGGAAGCGGTCGAATGGTCCGTGCGTTCCATGAGCCGGGAGGCGCCATATCCGATGAGGATGCCCCAGAAGGCGGCATGGATGTTGAACAGGTCCAGGCCGGAAATGGTTACCACGAACGTCACGAGGGCGCCCAGGGTGAATTTGGTGGCGAAGGCCGTCACAAAGGCCTGCTGCAGGGCCTTGAGCATGGCGATGCCTCCCAAGGCCAGCACGAAAGCCTCTGGGGTGGCCAGCATGAAGCGCGTCAGCGTTGGAGCGAACAGGGCGAAGAGCAGGGACAGGAGGCCATAGACCACCGCTGCGGTGTACTGGCGGTGCTTTTCGCCAGATGATGTGAGCAACGCGTTGGTTGGCCCGGTGACGCAGGCGGACACCGCACCGAAGCATGCGTTCAGGATCGAGAACCCGCCCGAGGCCAGCGCAAAGGCATTGACCGGGGGACGGTGCCCGGCAGAGCGCAGCACCGCGACACCCTGGCCGTTCTGCACAATCAGCACGGTGATGGCCAACGGCACTACCAGTTCCAGCTGCGCAGCCCAGCTGAATTCCGGAGCGGTGAACACCGGGGTGGCCAGCACGGGCCCGCCAGCTGCGTCCAACGCGAACTGGCCGCTGGCGGCCACCGCGATGACCCCGGCGATCAGCGTGCCCAGCACCGGGGGAATTCTTCTGCCCAGCGCCGGCACCGCAGCGAGCAGGACGAAGACCAGCACCATGGGGCCGGCCAACACCGGGTTGGCTTGGGTGGACGAGACGATGTCGGTGCCGAAGCGCAAGAAAACCGCGGCCACCATGGCCATCACAATCGGCATGGGTATGGCCGCCATGATCCGGCGCACCACCCCGGTAGCGCCCAAGGCCAGGACCAGTACCCCGGAGACGAAGAACGCCCCGACCACTTCGGGGAAGGACAGGTGCTGCAGCGAAGGGCCCAGCAGCACCGTGCCGGGGATGGACCAGGCGAATCCCAGCGGCTGGCGGTAGAGCAGGGACATCACGATGGTCGCCAACCCGGCGGAGAGGAAGATCCCGCAGACCCAGGAAGCCATCTCGGCCTGGGACAGCCCGCCAGCGGCACCCACCGCAAGGGTGACCGCGATGGGGCCCGAGGCGGAGAACACCAGCCCGATCACGCCATTGCTGGCATATACCCCGCCCACGTCGCGCAGCAGGTCGCGGATTCCGGCAGGCCGTTGCGCGGCCCGCTCCAGCAGCGGTTCGCGTGGTGCTCGCGCAGCTGCTGGAGCCGATTCGCGGGTGGGCAGGTTATCGGCGGGTTTGGGCATGTGCGCTCCTGGGCGATGGTGGCAGTGGCATTAATAGTCCACCACCATTGCACGGCTCCAGGGGCCGTGGGACGTGGCGCATTGATCCGGGGTATGGCAGTCCTAGGATAGTTCGGGCTGCTAGCTGCCACTGCACGCAGGGCTAGGATAAGACCGGGGCGATGCGGCCCGCGGATGAAAGGAATGCAGGGATGAATTCCAATACCGAGCTCGGCGAATTCCTCAAGGCACGGCGGGCCCTGATCAGCCCGGCAGGCGATGGCGGTCCCCGGCGACGCGTGCCTGGCCTGCGCCGCGAAGAGGTTGCGGTCCTGGCCGGCGTGAGCACCGACTACTACACCCGGCTGGAACAGGGCCGGCACAAGCGCCCTTCCGAATCCGTGCTCGGCGCGTTGGCCAAGGCCCTGGAACTGGATGAGACGGCGGCCGGGCATTTGTTCAATCTGGCCCGCTCGGTCTCCGGTTCCGGGCGCAACATCCCGTCGAGCAGCATCCAGCGGGTACGCCCCTCATTGCATCAGCTGCTGGATTCCTTCACCGGGCATCCGGCCTTCATCCGCGGACGGCGTACCGAGGTGCTGTGCATGAATGCGCTGGCCGCCAGCCTGCTCACCGACTTCCTCGCCAAGCCGGTGCGCCACCGCAGCCTGATCCGCTGGGCCTTTCTGGATCCCGAAGCCAGGCAGCGCTACGCCGACTGGGAGCAGATCGCCGCCTCGATGGTCGGCACCTTGCGCCTGGATGCCGGGCGCCATCCGCATGATCCGCTGCTCGCGCAGCTGGTCGGAGAGCTGTCCATGAACAGCGAAGAATTCCGCACCTGGTGGGCCGATCACCGGGTGGTCGAGCGGCGGGACGGGATCAAGCGGTTCAACCATCCCCAGGTGGGCTATCTGGAGGTCAACTACGAGGCCTTGGACGTGACCGGGGCACCAGACCAGACCCTGTTCATCTACACCACCGACCCGGGCTCGGACTCCGAAGCGAAGCTGCGCGATCTGGCCGCGCTGCTCAACGGCCAGGGACCGGCACCCGAAGCCTAGCTGCGTGCTGGGATCAGCGATTTGCCGAGCCAGCTGCGCTCCAGCTCGTTGAGCGGGCGTGACGAGACGCCATCGGTTGCCAGCGGCACCATGACCGTGGTCGAGTCGAATACCGGCTGCCCGTCCTGGTAGCCGATGCCCCGCACGGTGAAGGACTTGTTGCCCAGCCGGCTGATGCCCATGCGGATGAGCATCTCGGGCTGGTAGTACAGCGGGCGCAGGTAGTCGATCTGGATGGATGCCACCACGGTGCCGAATTCGAAACGGCCTGTTGTCCCGGCCTCGCGCGTCCAGCGGATGCGGGCTTCTTCCATCAGGGTCACGATGCGCGCATTGTTCACATGGCCCAGGGCGTCCTGGTCCGACCAGCGCAGCTGCAAGATGACTTCGGTAGCCGCGGCCAGTTCATCGTTTGTCGTTTCGCTCATGGAACCCATTGCACCAGAAACCCGGGCTGGCTACTGCGCCCGTGACGGCTCATGAACTTGGGCCATCGCCGGAAGGCACCCAGCGTGCATCCTCGTTGTTGGCGTCCAGGCAGATCCATTCCTGTGCAGGCCCGTAGCACCGCAGCTCATCGGTGAACCAGAACGTCTGGTCCGGGTCCCACCCGGCGATCACGCTGGCGTATTTATCATCGATGTCGAGGCATTGCCCGGCGAGCGCCAGATAGGCGCCGATGCCCAGATGCACCCCGTCGTAATCGCGCGCCACGGCCAGCCAGTCGGGGGTCTTCCATGCGCCGTCGCGCCCGGTGGCCAGGTACCAGTCGTGGCGCTTGTGCGCGGTGACCTCGATGCCGTGCTCGCGGCAGAGCCGGATCCAGTCCTCGGCCGTGGCGATCTCCAGCACCTTGGCTGCGGGAGGCACGCTCGTGAACCTGACGCTGGCTTGCTCCCATCCGAAACCGTCTTCCACGCAACTCAGGCCCACTGGCTCCCGGTCTGGGAACACACCGGTAGTGGAGGGCAGGCGGCTGCTGGGCTTGGACCACCATTCCCCGCCGAAGCTGCCCAGCGGGGTGCTGCTCATTTCGGCGGCATCGCGGGCTTCGGTCGCCAGGATGCCAGCCCTCCACTCCTGCAGTATGCCCGGGGCATTGCTGCCGGGAGCCTGCGTCCTGCCCTGCGGGTCATGCTGGTCGAATTCGACCTGGAATTGGTTGCGCAGATCCACGGTATCCAGCCACCAGGCCGCGAGCCCGCTGTCCGCCAGGTGCCGGGCCACGCGCTCAAGCGGCGCGGCCAGTTCCGGCAACGCCAGCAGGGTGTCTTCCCCATCCGGTTCCTGCCAATAGCGGGCACTGTCGACCGAGCGGACCAGCGCTTGCTGCAGCAGCGCTGCGGTGGCCGGAACCAAAGTGGTGCCGTCCAGGCGCCGGGCGATCTGCTGGACACTGGTTTCGGGCATGCTGGATTCATCCGCGCCAAACAGGCCAACGCTTTCGCCGCGTTCTACCGCTACGTGATACGCGGCGTAGAACATCGCCGCATGCAGCGGATGCTCCCCGAACGCCGGTAGCAGCTCCTCTTCGCTGGCAGTGGCGAACTCCCACAGCATCCTGCGCCCGCGCGCGCCTGCCATGAGCGCCTGCACTAGTTCCATCTGCGCCACTTCATTTCACTGGTTCGAAAACAGTAAATCCCGCCAAGACAGTCGATAACTATTTACGGGATCGATTATTAGACATTACCTGAGCAGGGGTTGCAATTCACCTGCCATTGGCACCGTGGAAGACGGCCGGCCAAGGGGCCGGCAGATTGTCCCCACCCGGAGGAACGTTCGTGAAAATCTTCGCTCGACCCGGCAAAACCAATCATCTCACCCCACTGCATCTCACCGCCGGAAGCCTAGTTGCCATTGCAGCTTCCACCGCATTCATCGGCGCCACCCCGGAACTCGAGGCAGTGCCTGCCGCCAAGTCCGCCGCGGACTGGAGCTCCTCGGCCTACCGCGGGTCAGTCGAGGTGATCCCGGCAGGAACTGGCCGCAGCGGCACCGCGCAAGAGACGCTCGACGGAGTGGTCTTCGAGGATCGCAACAAGAACTCCACGCAGGATGCCAACGAGCCTGGCCTACCGAACGTCACGGTTTCCAACGGCCGCGACGTCGTGGCCACCGATGGGCAGGGACGCTACGAACTTCCGGCCTACAACAACATGACCGCGTTCGTCACCCAGCCCCGGGGCTTCCAGGTTCCGGTCGACGACGACAACGTCGCCCAATTCTTCTACACCCACCTGCCTGAAGGCTCCCCGGACCTGAAGTACGACGGCATCGCCCCGACCGGGCCGCTGCCCGAGGCAGTCAACTTCCCGCTGGTGGCCAGCAGCGCCACGCAATCGCCCGAGCAGAGCTGCGTCATCGGTGCGGATGTGCAGACCTATACCCAGCAGGAAGTCGAGTACGCCAGGGAAGGCGCTTTCGCCGATCTGGCGGCCCGCACCGACTACACCGGCTGCGGCGCCTTGTTCATCGGCGACCTCGTGGGCGATGACCTGACCTTCTTCCACCAGACCCGAGAACTGTCCTCCATGCTCAACGGTCCGGCCCGGTTCCTGCCGGGCAACCACGACATCGACTACGACTCGCTGGACGGGCAGCACGAGTACGATTCCTTCCGCGCCCAGTTCGGTCCGGAGTACTACTCCTACGACACGGGCAAGACTCACGTCATCGCCCTGAGCACCATCGATTACCCGACTGCGGTTCCGGCCAAGAAGAGCGACTACACCTACGATCTGGGCAAGCGCCAGCTGCAGTGGCTGCGCGCGGACCTGGCCGAGGTACCCGAGAACAAGGCCATCGTCCTGGCCGGGCACAGCCCCCTGCTGGAGTTCTTCTACAGCGACGAGCATTCCACCAAGCTGGTCCGGGAGATCTACGAATTGCTGGAAGGACGCGAGGTCGTTTCCCTGGGCGGGCACACCCACATGTCAGAGAACCTGCGCGCCGGGGACCTGATGGATGGCTGGCGCGACGAGGTCGGCGAGGCAGGCCTGCCGTTCACGCACTTGACTGTCCCGGCCATTTCCGGGCAGTGGTATGACGGACGGGTTATCGAGAACGGCTACCCGACTTCCATCCAGCGCGACGGGACCCCTCCGGGAGTGCTCACCTTGGACATCAAGAACACCAAGATCACCGAGCGCTTCACCGTGACCGGCGGGGATGCCAGCAAGCAGATGTCCCTGGGCTTGAACACCCCGGCGTACCGGCAGTGGTACGAGGAGAATCTGGAAAAGGAGCGCGGCACGGTTCCGGCCCTGGATGACCCGTTGGCGGTGAGCCGGCAGGGACTGGCCGAGGACACCTGGCTGACCACGAACTTCTGGATGGGCAGCACCGGCTCCGCTGTCGAGGTCTCCATCGACGGCCAGGACCCGGTTGCGGCCGAGCGGACGCAGAAAATGGCCGGCGAACGCCCGCTGTCAGGCGCCGAGTACTCGGATCCGGCGGCCATCGCCGAGCAATTCGTCCATGGCGGCGGCTTCGCCGAGAAGACCAGCCACTTGTGGCGCTTAGAACTGCCAGATGATCTCTCCGTCGGGGCGCACACGGCCACGGTGACTGCCACCGACGTGCATGGGCGTTCTTTCACCGAGGAATTGGATTTCACGGTCATCGGGTAGCGCCATCCTTCGAGCTGGTGCCTGCATGAGCAGGCACCAGCTTTTTGTTACGCCCGCAGTGGGACAGCATCGGCTGCAGGTGCCTAGGATGAATCCATGCGCATTGCAATCCTGGATGATTACCACAACGTGGCCCGCTCGCTGGCCGATTTCGACGGCCTCGCCGTCGCCCTGGACGCCGAAGTCACGGTCTTCACCGAGCACCTGGGCCACGAGGACAGTACCGTCGTCCAGGCGCTGCAGCCCTTCGACGCCATCGTCGCCATGCGCGAACGCACGCCTTTCCCGGCCGCCCGGCTGGCTGCGCTGCCCAACCTGAAGCTGCTGGTCACCACCGGCCGCCGCAACGGATCCATCGACCTGCAGGCTGCCAAGAACCAGGGCATCGTGGTCAGCCACACCGGCTACGTGGCTACCGATGCCGCCGAGCACACCTGGGCGCTGATCCTCAGCGCCGCACGCCGACTGGACGTGGAGCTGTTTTCCGCGGACCGCCCGCTGGCGGCTGGCTCGGGCTGGCAGACCACTTTCGGACTGGGCCTGTCCGGCAAGACCCTGGGCGTCTACGGCCTGGGAAATCTGGGAGCGAAGGTTGCGAAGGTCGGCTTGGCCTTCGGCATGCGGGTCATCGCCTACAGCCAGAATCTCACCAAGGCCCGCGCCACCGAAGTGGGCGTGGAACTGGTCTCCGAAGCCGAGCTGTTCTCCACCAGCGACATCGTCACCGTGCATCTGAAGCTCTCGGAGCGCAGCACCGGGGTCATCGGACCCAAACAGCTGGCGTGGATGCGTCCCGATTCCATCCTGGTCAACACCTCGCGCAGCAGGATCGTGCAGACCGACGCGCTCATCGACGCGCTGGACAGCCGGCAGCTGCACCTGGCCGCGGTGGATGTTTTCGACGTGGAACCGCTGCCGGCCAAGGACCGGCTGGCCGCTACCCGGGGCGTGATTGCCACCCCGCATATCGGCTATGTAACCATCGAGCAGTTCGAGATGTTCTACCGCGACGCGGTGGAAGACATCCGCGCGTGGGCTAGCGGCGCACCGATCCGGGTGCTGGCCTAGGGACCTGCGGCCGCGGCACGAAGTAGTAGTGCAGGATCGCCACGACGGCGGCCCATGCGGCCCCGATCAGCAACCCCACCAGCACGTCAGAGACCCAGTGGTGCCCGATGTAGATTCGCGAAGCTCCCATCGCCAGGACGAATAGCGCCGCGACGATGGAGATCAGGTACGCGTAGCGGCGCAGCCCGTAGATGATCGCCAGGTAGCTGGCGATGCCGATCAGCGCGGCCGAGTTCAGCGTGTGCCCGCTGGGGAACGAAAAGGTCTGCGGCGGCGCCGGGCCTCCGGGAACGCCTTGGGGACGCGGCACCTGGAGGCTCGTCTTGAGAATAACGGTCAGCAGGACCGAGACCAGTGCAGTGAACGCGATGGCCGCCAACGGCCACGCGCTGCGGGTTTTCCAGCACAGCAATGAGGTGATCACCAGCATGATCATGGTCATTCCCGGTGTGGATCCCCAGAAGTACAAGAAGTCGGAGACCGCAAACAGGAACGGCGACTGGTGCTCCAGTGCCCATTGGTAGGCAGGGGCATCCAGATCCCTGGCCCAGCCGCCCGCGTGCAGGGAGACCAGCACCCTGCGGGTGAAGTAGAACATGGCGACAACCAGCCCGAAAATGATCCACAGCACCTGTGCGCCGCGGGAACGTTGGCCTTGCCGGAAATACCATGAGGATCGCATGGCTTCCATCGTATCGGGGCGGGCGCGAAGCGCTGAACTCGATCGATGCGGAACAATGGAAGCATGACGATCAAGGTGCTGGCAGTTGGCAAGAAACACGAATCCTGGGTGGACGAGGGAATTTCCCGCTACGAGAAGCGGCTGAAGAAGCCCTTCAATCTCACCTGGCAGCTGCTGAACCATTCCTCGCGCGAGAACGACGCGGCCCGCACCGAGGAATCCGCGCGCATCCTGGCCAAGATCGATGACCGGGATTTCGTGGTGCTGCTCGATGAACGCGGCAAGAACGTGGACTCCCCTGCGCTGGCCAACACCCTGCGCACGCCGATCGATTCCTCGCGCAATGTCGTGATCATCATCGGCGGCGCGTACGGCGTGGACGCATCCGTGCATGCGCGGGCCAATTTCACCTGGTCGCTTTCGAAGCTGGTCTTCCCGCACCAGCTGGTGCGCTTGATCCTCACCGAGCAGCTGTACCGCGCGCAGGACATCCTGGCAGGCGGGAAGTACCATCACGTTTAAGCCATTCCCTTGACTTTCCAACTTGGAAAGACAAGACTTTCCATAACGGAAAGTGGGGAAATCATGGCTGAGGGGCAAGAACGAATCGACAAGCTGACCGCCGCGGAGCGCCTGGCCTCCGCGGACCAGGCCTCGAACAAGATGGTCGCTGCCGGCACTTCTTCCCGGGCCACCCTCTTCGTGTACGTGGTGCTCGGGAGCACCGCGATGAGTCTTGAACATGTCCTTTCGCCAAAGATGGCTCTGGCGTTATTCGCGGTGGCTGTCGTTGCAGCCCTCGTGCACTACGTGATTATGCGCAGCCGCGCCAAGATGCGCCCTTTGCTCAGCAGCTCGGCAACCTACGGCTGGTACGCGTTCCTGGCTTCAATGATCGTGATGTGCCTGCGCTTTTGGGTCGCCGAGGACCCTTGGAGCATCGGTGCGAAATTAGTCGTCTCCTGCACCGCCTTATCGCATTTGCTTTCCGCCGCGCAAACGGCATGGGACAAGGACCGTGTGCAAGATGCCCAGGAAATGGCGGTCTAGCCAGGTGAACAATTCGCAGATTCCCTCGGAGCGCGAAGCCGCTTCCCAACTCGCCGCGGCCGAAGAAGCTGCGAGCGGCACCGTCAGCGCCACCGAAGCCCCCGGGGCATTCATGATTGTCCTGGGCCTCGCCACGTCGGCAATCTTTTCGCTCTACGGAGTCATCGACATCGCCCTTTGGTACTGGTCGCCGGTGCTCTTTGTGCCATTGATCGCCTGGTACGCCTACTGGTCGCGCCAGCGGCCCAAGTCCCGTCCTGCATTGCGGCACTCGGGCAAATACATCGCTGTCATGCTGTTCATGATGCTCGCCCTGCAATTGTGCACCTTCTGGATTCCCCAGACTTGGCTGTTCGCGATACCCAAATTCCTCGCATTGGCCGCTGTCTTCACCGGTTCCCTGTGGATCATGCGCCGCGAAACCATCAAATCCCGCATCAAGGATGGAAATGAACAAGCCATCTAGCAATGCGCAATTCGACGAGCTGATCCATGCACCCATCCGCCTGCGCATTTGCGCCAGCCTCGCCCCGGTGCAGTGGGCAGAATTCGCGCACCTTCGCGGCATCCTCGATGTCGCCGACTCCGTCTTGAGCAAGCACCTCAAGCAGCTCGCCGATGCCGGGTATATCGGCATCGAGCGGTTCACCAAGCTGGGGCGCAGCCATATGCGCGTTTCGCTGACCAAATCCGGACGCCGGGCCTATGTCAGCCATGTGGCGGCCCTGCGGGAGATCACGGCGGGCGGATAATGGCCGATCTTGTCGTTCGCAGACCGTAGTATCGATTCCATGAGCGATGTCCTGTCCCGGTTCGGCGCAGCCACCCGCAAGTGGTTCACCGACGTCTTCTCCGCGCCCACGGTTGCCCAGAGTGGCGCCTGGGAATCCATCTCGGACGGGAAGCACACCCTGGTCATCGCGCCTACCGGCTCGGGCAAGACCCTGGCCGCGTTCCTCTGGGCACTGGACCGGCTGCACCACGCGGAACTTGACGCTCCAGCATTGCCGGGGATGGACTCCGATGCCGATCATCCAACGGGCAATGGCACCAAGGTGCTCTACATTTCTCCGCTGAAGGCCCTCGGGGTCGACGTGGAGCGCAACCTGCGTTCTCCGCTCGCTGGCATCCGCGCCACCGCGCACGAAATGGGCTTGTCCCAGCCGTCGGTGTCGGTGGGAGTGCGCTCGGGAGACACCCCGGCCAACGACCGGCGCAAGCTGCTCAAGGACCCGCCCGAAATCCTGATCACCACGCCCGAGTCGCTGTACCTGATGCTCACCAGCCAAGCACGCAAGTCCCTTGCCGAGGTGCACACCGTCATCATCGATGAGGTCCACGCGATTGCCAATACCAAGCGCGGAACCCATTTGGCCCTGTCACTGGAACGGCTCGACGCGCTGCTGCCCGCCCCGGCCCAGCGCATCGGGCTCTCTGCCACCGTCGAGCCGCCCGAAGAAGTGGCCCGCTTCCTGGCCGGCTCCGCCCCGGTGAACATCGTGCGCCCGCCGTCCACCAAGAAATGGGAGTTGGCGGTGCGCGTCCCGGTGGAAGACATGACCGACCTGCCTTCCGCGGCCGGAGCGCATGATCTGGGTCCGGGTTCCTCCCCCGCGGCGTCGGCGAGCATCTGGCCGCATGTGGAGAACCAGCTGGTGGATCTGGTGCTGGACAACCATTCGACCATCATCTTCGCCAACTCCCGCCGGCTGGCCGAGCGGCTGACCGGACGGCTGAACGAAATCTACGCCGAACGCGAGGGATTCAGCGCCGAGGATGCTTCCACCTCCACCCCTGCAGCGCTGATGGCCCAGGCCGGCTCCACCGCTGCCGCGCACCCGGAAGCTCCGTTATTGGCCCGTGCCCACCACGGCTCGGTGTCCAAGGATTCGCGCGCCCAGATCGAGGAAGACCTGAAGCTGGGCAAGCTGCGCGCCGTGGTGGCCACCAGCTCCCTGGAACTCGGCATCGACATGGGGCTGGTGGATCTGGTGATCCAGGTCGAATCCCCGAACTCGGTCTCCTCGGGGCTGCAGCGCGTGGGCCGTGCCGGGCACCAGGTCGGCTCGGTCTCCCGGGGCGCTTTCTTCCCCAAGCACCGGGCGGACCTGCTCTCCACCGCCCTGGTGGTCACCCGCATGCGCCAAGGAGCCATCGAGAAGATGGTGATCCCCGCCAACCCGCTGGATGTGCTGGCGCAGCAGACCCTGGCCGCGGTGGCCATGGACGACTTGGACGTAGAGCAATGGTTCGACACCGTGCGCCGCGCCGCCCCCTACCAGCAGCTGCCGCGCAGCGCCTATCTGGCCACCTTGGACATGCTCTCGGGCAAGTACCCTTCGGATGAATTCGCCACGCTCAAGCCGCGGCTGATCTGGGACCGGGATGCCGGCACCCTCACCGCCCGGCCCGGGGCGCAGCGCCTGGCCGTGATTTCCGGCGGCACCATCCCGGACCGCGGGCTGTTCGGGGTTTTCCTGGCCGGATCCGAGGATGACAAGGCGCCCAAGCGCGTGGGCGAGCTGGACGAGGAAATGGTCTACGAATCGCGCGTCGGAGACATTTTCGCCCTCGGGGCGACCAGCTGGCGCATCGAGGACATCACCCACGACCGGGTGCTGGTCACCCCGGCCTTCGGCCAGCCCGGAAAGCTGCCCTTCTGGCACGGCGACGGGCTGGGACGCCCGGTGGAACTCGGGGCGGCGCTGGGCGAATTCACCACGAAGCTGCTGGCCAGCGAACGCATCGAAGCGGCCGAAGTGCTGCACGGCAGCGGGCTGGATCCGTTCGCCGCGAACAATCTGCTCAACTACCTGGACGAGCAGCGCCGGGCCACCGGCCAGGTGCCCAACCACCAGAATTTCGTGGTCGAGCGCTTCCACGATGAACTGGGCGACTGGCGGGTCATCCTGCACTCCCCGTTCGGCTTGGCCGTGCACGCCCCGTGGGCGCTGGCCGTCGGCGCGCGGGTCCGCGAACGCTGGGGGTTGGACGCCTCGGCGATGGCCGCCGACGACGGGATCGTGCTGCGCATCCCCGCCATGGACGATGAGCCGCCCGGGGCGGACCTCTTCGCCTTCGAAGCCGACGAGATCATCGAGGTGGTCACCTCGCAGGTGGCCAATTCCGCGTTGTTTGCCTCCCGCTTCCGCGAATGCGCCGCCCGCGCGCTGCTGCTGCCGCGGATCAACCCGACCAAGCGCACCCCGCTGTGGCAGCAGCGCCAGCGTGCCAGCCAGCTGCTGGATGTGGCCCGCAACTACCCGGACTTCCCGATCATCCTGGAAACCGTGCGCGAATGCCTGAATGATGTCTACGATCTGCCGGCGCTGTCCAGGATCCTCTCCAGCATCTCCTCGCGGGCCATCCGCCTGGTGGAAGTGACCACCGAGCTGCCTTCGCCCTTCGCCCAATCCCTGCTTTTCGGCTACGTGGCGCAGTTCCTCTACGAATCCGACGCGCCGCTGGCCGAACGCCGCGCCGCCGCCCTGAGCCTGGATCCGGTGCTGCTGGGCGAATTGCTCGGGCGCAACGACGTGCGCGAGGTGCTGGACCCGCAGGTCATCTCGGCCTTGCAGGAGCAGCTGCAGCATCTGGCAACCAACCGCCGGTTGGCGGGCATGGAAGGCGCCGCGGACCTGCTGCGGCTGCTGGGTCCGCTGGATGCCGTGCAGCTGGCAGCCCGGCTGCGCGATCCGGCCGATGACGAGGCGGCGCTGGATCCTGCCAGCGCCCGGGCCCACGCCGAGGCCCTGGTTTCCACGCGCCGGGCTTTCACCTTGCGCCGCTCCGGCCAGCTGGTGTACGCGGCCATCGAGGATGCCGGCAAGCTGCGCGATGCGCTGGGCACCCCGCTGCCCACCGGCATCCCGGCGGCCTTCCTGGAGCCTGCCACCGCTCCGATCCAGGACCTGGTCTCGCGCTTCGCCCGCACCCACGCCCCGTTCACCCTCGGGGAGCTGGCCGCGCAGCTGGGACTGGGCGTCGCGGTGCTGCGCCCCGTTCTCGACCAGCTGGTGGCCGCCGGCCGCTTGTCGCTGGGGGCCTTCCGCCCGCTGGAGCTCGTCCCCGAAGGCGTGGCCGGCGACGAATACTGCGACGTGGCGGTGCTGCGCACCATCCGCACCCGATCCCTGGCGGCGCTGCGCGCCGAGGTGGAGCCGGTGGACCAGCACACATACGGGCGCTTCCTGCCGGCCTGGCAGCAGATCGGTTCTTCGCTGCAGGGAGCCGACGGCGCCTATGAAATCGTTGCCCAGCTCGCCGGCGCCGAGGTCCCCGCCTCCGCCCTGGAATCCTTCGTGCTCCCGGCCCGGCTGAGGGGCTACCAGAATTCCTGGCTGGATGAGCTGTGCAGCTCCGGGGATATCCTGATCTGCGGCGCCGGAGCCGCCGGGGGCAAGGACGGCTGGCTGTCGCTGCACACCGCCGAGCATGCAGCGCTGAGCCTTCCCCAGCCCGATGCCAGCGCGCTGCAAGCCCTGGACCTGCGCGTGCTCCAGGCTTTCGAGTCCACCGGCGCCTACTTCGCCGAGGAGCTGGCCGGGCGCATCCACCGCAGCGATGACCCGGCGGCCAGCAGCCACGAGGTCGCCGAATCCTGCTGGAGGCTGTTCTGGGCCGGGTACATTTCACCGGATACCATGGCGCCGATCCGCGGCTACCTGGCCGGCGGAAGCACCGCGCACAAAATCGCCAAGCCCGCCCCGCGGGCCCGCGCCGCACGATTGAACCGGCTCTCCGGGCTGAACCGGCTGGCCCGGGAACAAGCCGGCGGGCCGGCGCGCGGCTCGCGCGGCGCGGCCCGCTGGTCGCTGCTGCCCGCACCGGTAGCGGACCCCACGATCAGCGCCCACGCCACCGCGGAAATCATGCTGGAACGCTACGGGGTGCTCACCCGCGGCTCGGTGGCCGCCGAGTCGGTGCCCGGCGGCTTCGGCCAGCTCTACCGGGTGCTCTCGAAGCTGGAAGAAGCTGGCCATGCCCGGCGCGGCTACTTCGTCGAGAAGCTCGGCGCCGCCCAGTTCTCCACCTCCACCACCATTGACCGGTTGCGCGGATTCCAGCTGGCCGATGACCCGCGCCGCCAGCCGGTGGCCACGGTGCTGGCTTCCACCGATCCGGCGAACCCCTATGGCGCGGCGCTGGCTTGGCCTGCGACCGAAACCGGGCACCGCCCCGGGCGCAAGGCCGGCGCAATCGTCGGGCTGCTCAACGGGGCCCTGAGCCTCTATCTGGAGCGCGGCGGGCGCACGGTGCTGACCTTCGGGCAGCTGCCCGAGCCGTCCTGGCGCATCCTCGCCACGGCGATGGTCGCCGCGCTGCGCACCGCCCAGGTCGACAAGATCGCCATCGCCACGGTCGACGGGCAGCCGGTGCAGGACCATCCGGTCGGCGCCGCCCTGCTGGGCGCCGGTTTCTATGCGACGCCCCAAGGCATCCGCTTCCGCCGCTGACCCGCTATCGAAGGAGCGCTGCCCATGCCCGAAGGCGATACCGTCTACCGCGCCACCGCCCGCCTGCACCAGGCGCTGGCCGGCGAAATCCTGCTGGCCTCCGATTTCCGCGTCCCGGCCCTGGCCACCGTGGACGTCGCCGGGTACACGGTGCGCGAGGTCATCCCCCGGGGCAAGCACCTGCTGATGCGCCTGCAGCCGCCGGCTACTGCCAACCCGGCCTTCGCCCAGCCTGCGCTGACCTTGCATTCGCATCTGCTCATGGACGGGCGCTGGGATCTCTATGCGCCAGGCGAACGCTGGAAGCGCCCGGCGCATACCGCCCGGGTGGTGCTGGAAACAGCAAACGCCAAGGCCGTGGGCTTCGAGATCGCCCAGGTGAAACTGCTGCCAACCGAACAGGAATCCGAGGTGGTCGGCCATCTGGGACCCGACCTGCTCGGGCCGGACTGGGATGCGCAACGGGCGCTGGACAACCTGCGCGCCGATCCGCAGCTGGGCATCGGCCAAGCGCTGCTGGACCAGCGGATCATGGCCGGGGTGGGAAATGTCTACCGCAGCGAGATCCTGTTCCTGCGGCGCGTGCATCCGCTCACCGCGGTGGGCGAGGTGGCCGGCCTGCCGGCATTAATCGAACTGGCCCACCGCTTGCTGGTGGTGAACAAGGACCGGTCGCGGCGGGTGACTACCGGGCAGCCGCGCACCCGCGACCCGCTGTGGGTCTACGGCCGGGCGTCGAAGCCCTGCCTGCGCTGCGGAACCCGCATCGGGCTGCTGCGCATTCCCTCGGCTTCCACCGGTGCCGAGCGGGACTGCTACCTGTGCCCTTCCTGCCAGCCAGCGGCCTAGGCGGCGGGGCGCGGCTGCAAGCCTAGAGGTCGACTTCGCCCTGCACGCAGCTGTTCACGTCGCCTCCCACCCAGACCACGCCGTCCTCCACGCGCAGATGCACCCGGCCCTGGTACCCGATCGCGGTGCCTTGGGCGGCGATGTAGCGTTCGGGAGCCAACCCGGAATCGGCCAGCCACCGGGCCAGGCCCGCATTGAGGCTGCCGGTAGCCGGGTCTTCCCAAACTGGGTCCCCGCCGACGAAAGCACGCACTTCGAACTGCGTGCCGGCCTCTGGCTCCTGCGGACCTGCAACCCCGATGGCCAGCGTCCCCAGGGCGTTGGGATCCGGGTCCAAGGCCAGTACCTGCTGCGCACTGGAGAGCCTCACCCCGATCCATTCCGGGCCGTTGACCAGCCATGAGGCATCCTGGATCTGCTCCCGGGGAATCGCCAGTACCTCGGCGATGCGCTGCACCAGCAATTCGGCAACCGGTTCGTAGCGGGTCAGCGGCGGTGCAGCGAACCATAGCCGTTGCGGCTCAACGCGCACCTCCACCAGCCCGGCGGCGCATTCCTGGATGACCCGTCCCTTCTTCTTGGGAACCCCGCCGGCCTTCAGCCAGGCAAAGGCCGAGCCCAGCGTCGGGTGGCCGGCGAAGGGGAATTCCTGGGTGGCAGAGAAGATCCGCACCCGGTAGTCGGCGGCCGGATCCTCCGGTTGCATCAGGAACGTGGTCTCGGCCAGATTGGTCCACTTGGCAAATCCTTGCATCTGCCCGCTGGCCAGGCCTTCTGCATCGTGGACCACAGCCAAGGGGTTGCCCAGATATGCAGTGGGAGAAAAGACGTCGACTTCGCTGTATTTACGCATGGCCATCGAACCAACCTAGCAGACCGCGGCCTGCGCGGTCCTGGCAAAGATGGGAGAATAGCCCCTATGGCTATGGAATCCCCGCTTCCCGTGCGCAACGGCGTCAATGCAACTCGTCTTCGCCTCCCGCGGACCGGTTCGTGGGCAACTGTCGCAGATTATTTGCTTGAGCGCTTCGGCCATGTGGATCCAGAGGGCATCCTGCGCCGCTTCGATGATCAGCAGATCGTTGGCTTGGGCGGCACTCCGCTCACTCGCCAGACGCCCCTGGGCGAGCACGAATTCATTTGGTACTACCGTTCCCTGCCGGTAGAAACTCCCATTCCCTTTGAAGCCAGGATCCTGCACCAAGACGAGCATCTGCTGGTCGTGGACAAGCCGCATTTCCTCCCCACCACACCCGGCGGACGCTTCATCCAGGAATCCGCGCTGGTGCGCCTGCGCAACCAGACCGGCATCGATGATTTGGTGCCGATGCACCGGCTGGACCGGGCCACCGCCGGGGTCATTCTTTTCGCGGTGAATCCGGCGACCCGCGGCGATTACCAGATGCTCTTCGAACGCCGCGAGATCGCCAAGCGCTACAAGGCGGTGGTCGCCCTGCAGCCGGGCGAAGGCCTGGAAACTGGACGGGTGCTGCATCCAAATGGGGAGCATTCGCAGGTCAAACCGGAATCCGAGCTGCGTGGCCTGCTGCAGCGGATGCCGCTGCTCTTCGAGAACCGGATGGCCAAGGTCAAGGGCCAGCTGCGTTCCATTGTGGAAGAAGGCGAGCCGAACGCCCAGACCCTGGTCAAGCTCGAGGCGATCGGAACGAGCACCGGTTTCCATGCCGGGCTGGAGGTCGCCTTGATGGATCTGGAACCGCGATCGGGCAAGACCCATCAGCTGCGAGTGCACCTGGCTTCCTTGGGCCTGGGCATCATCAATGACGCGTTCTATCCGCGGCTGTGGGATCTGGCCCCGGATGACTACCGGCGCCCGCTGCAATTGCTGGCGCACACCATTTCCTTCACCGATCCGCTGACCGGCCACGCGCGCAGCTTCAGCTCGCAACAGCGGCTACTGGAAGCGCCGTCGGTCCCATAACCTCTTCTCACGGGGGAAGAATTGCCCTAGGCTGGTGCCTATTATCCCGTGCCCCGTAAGGATGAAGGCAAGATGGCCGAACACCAGCGGACCCCGCAACTCGATTCCCTGGTGGAGTCGGCCCAGTCTGCCATTGCTTCGGCGGCAGAACGGTCCTCCTTCGTGTTGCCCTACTCGGCGCCAGATCATCGCCCCAACCCTGCAGTGGAACCTTTCGACACGGTCCGCGGATACCTCTTGGGCGCGTCGGGCTTATTGCTGCTGCTGACCTCGTTGGCGTTGCCTTCCGGCTTGCATGGACGCGCGCCGTCCAGCCTGCTGGATACCAGCCTGGTGCATTCGGTGTTGTGGCCGGCAACTGCCATCGCGCTGGTCCTGAGCGCCGCGTTTTCGCTGCGCCGCGATCAGCTTTCGGCGCGACGCCAACGAATCATTTCCGTTTATTCGATCCCGGCCACAGCGATGATGGCCTGCGCCATCACCCTGGCCTCCGGGTTCTTGGCCATCAGCGCTGCCATCCTGGCAACCATCGCTTCGCTGCTGTCCCTGTACGGCGTGCTCCAGCTGAACAGGAATACTGCGCGAAACCGCTTGGAGCGCTGGGCAACGGATGCCCCGGTAAGCTTCTTTGCCGGTTCCAGCCTGGTCTATGCCCTGCAACTCTGGTTTGCCGCCGCCGGATGGAATGACGGCGGGCAGGGACTTCCTGCTGTGGTGGTGGCGGCCGGAATTTCAGTGGTTGCCGCCGCCTTCGCCCACTCGGAGCGCGGCCGCCACGCCTTTGCCAGCGGCTTCGGAATCTGCATGATCGCCGCTGCCATCCAGGGCTGGCTCAATGAGTCCGCACCGCTGTGGGTCTGCGCGGTCTGGATCTTCATGGCCTTGCTGGTCTTCCTGATGGCCGAGAACCGCCGGTTCCAGATCAGCCATGCCGAGCACCGTGCGCAGCGCGGCAAGCCCATAGAGTTCTAGGACTGGCCGCGCCCGCCACGGGTGCCTAGCGTGGCGCCATGCGGATGGCTCCATCAAGGCGAATGGTTTCGCCGTTGAGCATCGGGTTGGCCACGATGTGCTCCACCAATGCCGCGTATTCTTCCGGACGTCCAAGACGCGAAGGATGCGGCACCTGGGCTCCGAGCGAGTCCTGGGCAGCCTGCGGCAGGCCGGCCATCATCGGCGTGTGGAAAATGCCCGGTGCGATGGTCATGACGCGGATCTGGTGGTTCGCCAGCTCGCGAGCCAGCGGCAGGGTCATGGCCGCTACTGCTCCCTTGGAGGCCGCATAGGCCGGCTGCCCGATCTGGCCGTCAAAGGCCGCCACCGACGCGGTGTTGATGATGACCCCGCGTTCGGTGGTTCCCTGCTCATCGCTCAGCGCTTCGCTATGCGCCATGGCTTCTGCGGCCAGGCGGATCACGTTGAAGGTGCCGTTGACATTGATGTCCAGCACCTTGGCGAAGCGCTCCAGCGGCAGCACTCCGTCGCGGCCCAGCACCTTGCCTGGTGTTGCCACACCGGCGCAATTGACCAGCACCCGCAGGGTGCCAAGTTCCTTGGCACGTTCGATGCCGGCAGCCACCTGCTGCGCGTCAGTGACATCAGCTGGCACGAAGCGGACATTCGCGCCGATCTCGGCGGCGATTTCATCGCCATCCTCACGCGGCAGGTCGAGTACCACCACATGCCTGGCGGCGGTGGCCAGCTTCTGCGCCGTGGCGCGTCCCAATCCCGATAGGCCGCCGGTGACCAGAGCGACTGAATCCTGCAACTGCATATTTACCCCTTTGTAGACAGTGGTCTTGTGATCTACATTACTGGCCAGTTGCGTGGAGGCGAAGAATCTTGCCCGCGGGCATGGAAAAACCGCTGGACCCCGCGATGGGATCCAGCGGCTCTTGCACTGTCCTGCAGCCTAGTGGCTCGGAACCGTCGCAGGCTCGGCTTCGACTCCAGCCGATTTCTTCTTGCCGCCAAGCAGGAAGCCGATCACCACGATGCCGATGCTGCAGCCGGCACCGATCAGGAAGCCAGGTTGGAAGCCTTCGACCGAAGCGGTCAGCGGATCGCCGCCAGCTGCGATCTTCGCGGCGGTGGATGAGGCGACAACGCCAACCAGCAGGGCGGTGCCCATGGCGCCCGCCAACTGCTGCAAGGTCGAGAGCAGGGCCGAACCGTGCGAGTGCAGGCTGTGCGGCAGCGGGTTCAGCGCAGTGGTGAAGGCCGGGGTGAAGATGAAGGCCAGGCCCAAGCTCATCACCAGGTGCATGACCACCAGCAGCCAGATCGGAGTGTCCACATCCAGGACCACCGCGTAGCCCAGCAGCGAAACCAGCAGCACCAGGGCGCCGGGAACGATCAGCGGACGGGCGCCGACCTTGTCGTAGAGCTTTCCGACCAATGGCGCCAGGACACCCATCAGCAGACCGCCCGGGAGCATGATCAAACCGGTGGTCAGGGTTTCAATGCCCAACACGTTGGTGAAGAACATCGGCAGCAGGATGATCACGCCGAACAGCGAAATCATCGAGAACATCATCAGCACCAGCGAAAGGGTGAAAGCCCTGTAGTTCAGCGGACGCAGATCCAGCAGCGCCTTGTCTTCCTTCTGCAGGTTCAGCTGCAGGAAAACGAAAGCGAGCAGGCACAGAATCGCGCCAACAAGGATGCCCAGGTTCAGCGGGGTGACGCCAACCGACAAGCCGCTGAGGCCGTAGACCAGGCCGCCGAAACCCGGGATGGCCAGAATCAGCGAAGGAATGGACAGCGGCGTCGAGGCGCCGTCAACGTCCTTGGACAGTCGAGGGGTGCCGATCAGCAGAGCCGCTACCGCGATCGGGATGATCACGATGAACATGAATCGCCACGACAGGTACTGCAAGATCAGTCCGGATACCGTCGGGCCGATGGCCGGGGCTACGGAGATCACGATGGAGACATTGCCCATCAGCACGCCGCGGCGCTCAGCCGGGACCAGATGCAAGATGGTGGTCATCAGCAGCGGCATCATGATGGCGGTGCCGCTGGCCTGGATCACGCGGGCCACCAGCAGGACGCTCAGGCCCGGCGCGAGGGCAGCCAGCAGGGTGCCCAGAGTGAACAGGCCCATGGCCAAGACGAAGACATTGCGGATGCTCATCCGCTGAAGCAGGAAGCCGGTCATTGGAATGACCACGGCCATAGTCAGCATGAAGATGGTTGACAGCCACTGAATCGCGTCAGCGGTGACATTGAATTCATCCATCAGAACAGGCAGGGCCACGTTCATGATGGTCTCGTTCAGGATGACCACGAAGCTGGAAACAATCAGCACCGCAATCGTGGTGAAGTTCTGTTTGCTCAGTCGTTCTGGAGCGTTCGTCACGGCAGGAATCTGCTTCCACGAGGATTCGGAAAAAGGAAACGCTATCTGACGCTTGCGGCTGCTTCGCCGGGCAAGGAAGTTCAAATAGCTCTATCGATTTTATCGCTTGGGATTGCGGTGCACTAGGGGTGCAGGAAACCTTATAGGTGAGTTCGGCAACACAGATCCAGCTTCACGGAATGTCGAGGGTTTGTGTACGAAGATAGAACCATGAACGTGCGCACTCCTGACCCATACCCTGGATGGCTCTCCGAAGAAGACCTCTACGAGGCACGGCAGCGCCTGCCCATGCTCTACGTCGAGGCCATTCCCGTGCGCCTGGACCCGCTGGGCTACGTCAACGAGGTGGGCCTGCTGCTCACCGGCGATGATGACGGGCGCATGCTGCGCACCTTCGTTTCGGGGCGAGTGATGTACCGCGAGACCATACGCGCCGCGTTGATCCGCCACATCGAAAAGGACCTGGGCACCATGGTGCTTCCGCAGCTTCCTGCTTCACCGGTGCCCTTCACCGTTGCAGAATACTTCCCGGCGCCGAGCGAAACCGGTCTGACCGATGATCGGCAGCATGCCGTATCCATGTGCTACATCGTGCCGGTTCGCGGCGAGACCAGCCCTCGCTCCGATGCGTTGGAGCTGACCTGGCTTTCGCCCAGCGAAGCGCTCAGCTCGGACATCCAGGGCGAGTTCGCTGGCGGTCGAGAAAATATTCTCCGTCAGGCATTAGCCCATGTCGGAGTGAATATCTAGCCCTGCTGCCCGCTATTTGGAATGATTCCCTGCCGGCGCTTGATGATCGATCCAACCCAGCTTCCCAAGAGCACCCCGAGCATGCCCACGGTGCAGCCGATCAGGGTCTCGACCACGCGGTCGTACATCACCGAGCCGCTCAGGCCCGTCACCAGCGAGACGCCCACGAGCGCCATCGGGGTAATGAAGACCTGCGCCAGGAAATAGTTGCGCATGACCAGCAGCTCGGCCATGAATTGGCATATGGCGATGAAGGCGAGCAGGATCCAGACCTGCGGGTTCAGGAAGATCAAGATCGCCATCAGGACCATGCCTGCCAGGGTGCCAAGCATTCGGTGCACGCCGCGCCGGATGCGCAAGGTCGTGGTGTGCCCGACCAGGGGAACCACCGCGGCCACCATCGCCCAGTAGTTGTGCCCGGCTTCCAGGCTGCTGCCCACGGTATTGGCCAAGGCGCCGGCCACGCCGGCTGTCAGGATGTAGAACAGCCCTTCCCACCAGATGGCCTTGCGGACGTTATCCGATAGTGGCGGCAGCGGGGTGCGCTTCCACAAGCTGGTCCACTGCCCGAGTGCACCGGCCGCACCGATGGCTACCGACAACAAGATCGTCAGGGCCGACACGAGCAGGGCTTCGCCGATTGGCGCGGGGACGGGGATCGAGGCAATTGCCGCGAATGCGAAGATGTGGAACAGCGAACCGCCGGGCCGCAGCCGCATGAAACCCACCAGCACCGAGCAGGCACCGGCCACGAGAGTCGTCGCGCCAACTACTTGCCACTGCTTGATTCCAGGGTCCGAATGGTCGATCCACCAGTGCGAAGCGGCCAGCGCCAGGGCGATTACCGCGAAGAACAAGGCCCCGGAACGCACCTGCATCCGCAACCGGTTCCAGTAGCCGTCCACGCGCCCATACACGCCGGTAAAGGCGCCGAACACGGCAAAGACCACAAGGTCCAGCCGGTCAATCGCGAAGAGCGTGATCAGAGGCGCAAAAACACCGATGCCGGTGCGCAGGCCGATCCAATGGTCCTTGCGGGCAGGCCCCAGCGTAATGAGCGCCTTGGCGGATTCCTTCAGATTCTCCAGACCCACATCTTCCTTCCGTCGCGTTGGACACAACACGTACGCTCCATTATTCGCGCTTTGCCTTGTGAAGCGTTAGGTTTTGGCGCACATTGCCCCTGTCGTTTTCCTCACCGCGCGGTTAATACGGCACACTTGGTACGTGTCCGAAAAGAACTTTGACCCCAGTGCCCCGCATGCCCGCCAGGATGAATTCGGCTTTGAAGTCGGAACCCGGCTGACCGCTCCGGACGGTTCCCCGATGTTGGGACGTACCGGCGTTATCCGTACCCCGCACGGCGACGTCAAGACGCCCGCGTTCATTGCGGTAGGCACCAAAGCTACCGTCAAGGCAGTCACCCCGGTGCAGGTTCAGGAGCTTGGCGCGCAGGCTGTGCTGTCAAACGCCTACCACCTGTATCTTCAGCCAGGCGCGGATATCCTCGATGAAGCTGGCGGACTAGGCAAGTTCATGGGCTGGCAGGGGCCGACCTTCACCGACTCCGGCGGATTCCAGGTCATGAGCCTGGGCTCGGGCTTCAAGAAGGTCATCGACATGAAGTCCGTAGACCAGTCTGGTCCGGACGACGCCGTGGCCCCGGGCAAGGAACGCCTGGCCAATGTGGACGAGGACGGCGTCTGGTTCAAGTCCCATCTCGACGGCACCAAGCACCGCTTCTCCCCTGAGATCTCCATGGGCGTGCAGCACCGGATCGGCGCGGACATCATGTTCGCCTTCGACGAGCTGACTACCTTGCAGAATTCCCGCGGCTACCAGGTCGAGTCCCTGGAGCGCACCCGGCGCTGGGCCGAGCGCTGCATTGCCGAGCACTTTGCATTGACCGACTCCCGCGAAGGCAAGGAATACCAAGCCTTGTTCGGCGTCATCCAGGGCGCCCAGTACGAGGACCTGCGCCGCAAGGCCTGCCAGGACTTGGGGGCCATGGCCTTCGATGGCTTCGGCATCGGCGGCGCCTTGGAGAAGGAAAATCTGGGAATCATCGTCGGCTGGTGCGCCGAAGAGCTTCCAGAGAACAAGCCGCGCCACCTGCTGGGCATTTCCGAGCCAGATGACGTCTTCACCGCGATTGAGAATGGTGCCGATACTTTCGACTGCGTCTCGCCCACTCGCGTTGCGCGCAACTCGGCGTTCTATACCCCCTGGGGCCGTTTCAATCTTTCCGGCGCACGCTACAAGCGGGATTTCACTCCGCTGGTGGAAGGCTGCGAGTGCTATGCCTGCAAGAACTTCACCCGTGCGTACATTCACCACCTGTACAAGGCCAAGGAACTGCTCAGCCACACGTTGATTTCCATCCACAACGAGCAGTTCACTGTTTCGCTGGTTGAATCCGCGCGCCAGGCGATCGAAGATGGAACCTTCTTCGAGCTCAAGGACAAGGTGCTCTCCAGCTACTACGCTGGCGAACCGGATCCGCAGGGCCAGCCGGCCGCCCTGTAGCCAAGGGCCGCAAAGCAGTCGAGGCATCGATTCTCCACGCACTGGGCAGTGCAAGGAGAATCGATGCCTCTGGCTTTTCTAAGCCGAAGCCCTCTGCCCTGCGCGGGTCATCGGCAAATGCATGATCCCGTCGTCGTCATAGTCTTCTCCGGAGCGGAGGAAACCGAACTTTCCGTACCAGCCCTCCAGCTGGGTCTGGGCGCTGAGCTGGATCTCCGCCTCCGGAGCGCAAAGCGCCACGGCACGCTGCATGAGTTCCCCGGCCAGGCCCCGGCCTCGGGCTTCTGCGGCCGTTGCAACCCGCCCAATGCGCGGAGTGCCGCTTGCGCTGTCCATGATTCGCACAGTACACAGCACTTTCCCGTTCTCGGTGGCCACCAGATGCACAGTGCCGGCATCCAGATCGCGGCCATCGATGTCCGGGTAGCACGATCGCTGCTCGACGATGAATACCTCGGCACGCAGTTTCAGTATTGAGTAGAGCAATTCTGCGGAAAGCCCATCGGGCTCGTGGATGGAAATCAAATCGTTCATCCTCCAAGACTACCTACGCCCCCGCGCCCAGCTTCCTGCCGGAAACTTGAACCAGTGCACTTGCACCAAAGAGCATTGCCGCGATCCACAGCAACAAGGGAATGGGAGTACCGGGGCTGAGCACCAAGAAGAAAATTGGCGAGAACGTGGCAGCTGCCCGAAGGAAAGTCGCTGTTTCCAGGAAAAGATACGTGGCCACGGCCGACTCGCTGGTGGCTCCCCCGAGTAATGCATCCCAGTCCCGTTCTTCCCTGCTGGCGTGGGCACTGCTTGCCGCAGCACATCCCAACGCGGCGACCAGGCCTGCGGCGATCCAAAGCCAAATGCGATCCAGCTGGATCATGCCCAGCATTCCCAGCCCGCCGGTCAAGAACAGCAAGGCGGTGGCTGAAAAGAGCATTGCATACAGCGTTGCTGCCCGCATCAGGCGCTGTTCCGAAATCCCTAGAAGCTGGGTGAGCTGCCGTTCGGAAACGAGCGGTGCAATGGTCGCGGAAATGCTCAAGGTGAGAACAAGGCAGAGCACCAGGTAAAAGGCCGCTGCGCTCAGCGGGTTGGCAATTCGCTGAACCGTGGCGGCCAACGCGAAAGCCAGGAGCAGGAACCCGGCCACCGAATGCCAACGGCCTCCCCTCAGCAAACGGAGGCAGAGAATGCGCCACGCCACCGGCAACTTGGCAGTGAGCTTGCCACCGCGTGCGCGCCTGCGGCTAATAGCGGATGTCGCCGGAGCCGAGAGGCCACGCGAGTCGCCCTGCATCAAAGTCCCCACGGCGAATTGCTGGTGCTCTCCGGCAAAACGCAATGCCTGGCCCGGAATCTGGTCAAAATGGCGAAACGCACCGTACGTACTCGCGCCGCTAAGTACCAGGACAACGAGCAAGGCGAGCATCCAGGCAGCCGGATCCAAGGTGGCCGCAGCCATAGCGCCAACCAGGCTTTGGGCCCAAGGAATCTGGAACATCAAGAGCATCCACAACACGGCCAAGGCGATGAGCAGCCCGAGGCCCACCCAGCCGCAGATCCCTCGCGCAGCTATTTGCTGGTTCTTCCCCTGGATCGCCGTGGCCGCGTTGGCAAGCCCGACACCGGCCACTGCGAAGCAGGCGAGCCCATGGACTGCAACGGGTACCGGGAGCGATCCGGCCAGCCCCAGCATCACGATCAGCCACAGCGCACCGGCAAAGCTGCTCGCGAAAAGACCGATGAGCAGCGCATTTCGCCACGTCGGCTGGCGGATAGCCCGGAGCTTGACCGGCAGCGGCAGCCACCAGTCGGCCTTGGCCGCACTGAGCCCGCAAGGCCCCAGATAGAGCATGAGCCGAAAGGTTGCCAAGCCGGCCAGGGCCAATAGCACGAAAGAGAGGTCCTGCAAGCGCCAGACGGCGCTAGGCAGCACTTGGTGCGCTACGCCCTCGCCCAAGAGCACAAACAGCATGCCAAAGAGTGCGCTGAAGAGGTAGGCCAACGCCACCAGCGCGGCCAGCACCCAGACATAGGCATCGGAAAAGCTGTCGAATTTCTCGGAGAAATTCCGCCGCTTCTTCGCTCGATTGACCACTTCTCGAGGATTGAAATCAACGGCATGGCTTGCAACCCGGCTAGCGCTCAAGCCACTGCGCCCCTGCCTGCGGATCAAGCAGTTCGCCCTCGTCTTCATCCAGAAGCAGCACTTGGTCCACGCAGCTTCGCAGCATCAGCGGATCATGGGTCACCGCTAGCAAAGTTGTTCCCTTGGCGCGTACCCCGGCAAGCCGCTGGTACAGCTTCTGCCTGATACGAAGGTCCAGGCGTTGTTCCGGTTCGTCAAGAATCAGCAGTTCTGCCGGACGGATCAAGGCCGCGGCGAGCAGCAGCTTACGGCGTTGGCCAGAAGACAGCTCGCCGGGAAGGTGATCGTCAGCAGCAGTGATTTCGAAGAAGTCGAGTTCTGCTTGGACTAACTGGACCCAATCATCCAGTCCGTGTCCACGAGCGACCATTTCCAGATGTTCGCGCACGGTGAGTTCTTCGAAGAAGGCGCCATCGGTGACCTGTACTGCGACGGTACGGCGAAAATGCTCCGAGCTTTCATTCACGGGAAGGCTTTGGAACTCGACGGTGCCTTCCACCGGAATGAGATGTCCCAGGATGGTGCGGATCAGTGTTGATTTTCCGCTGCCATTGGCACCGATAATTCCTAAGCCAGCACCGGGAGCCAGCTGCAGGTTGATCGGCCCGCAGATCACGCGATTGGGATAGCCAATGGTCAAGTCGCGTGCTTCTAGCTGAACTTCAGCGCTTTGACCTGTCTGCATGCCATCGATTCTAGTGTCCGGATACAGCTGTGGGCATCGCCCTCACGGATGATGCCCACAGGATCACTAGCTTGCGACGGCCGCTTGGCTGTAGCCAGGTTCGCGCTTCTTGAACCATTTGATGACCATCGAGGTCACCGGAACAAACAGGACCTCCACGGCAGTCTTGTAGATGAAGCCCACCACCACGTAGTTGATGAATGTCGGCGCATCGGCGATGCCGATAACTGGCGCTGCAATGGCACAGAAGATCAGGGTATCCAGGAACTCCCCAACACCGCTGGAGCCGATCAAGCGGAGAATCAGCCCACGCTCGCCGGTGCGTTCCTTGAGCTTGACCAGCACCCATGAGTTGGCCAGCTGCCCCACCAGGAAGCCGCAGGCGGAGGCAACGACGATCTGCCAGATCGGGCCAAGGGTGCGCTCAAATGCGTCTTGCCCGTCGTAGAACTCGGCTGATGGCAATTGGATCATGACCCAGAAGCAGAACACTGCGAAGAAGGCCAAGGCGAAAGTCACCAGGATTGAACGGCGAGCCGCCTTCAATCCGTAGACTTCCGCAATGACATCGCCCAGAATGTAGGCCAGCGGGAAGAGGAAGAAACCGCCATCGGTGACCAGCGGACCGAAGCTGACACCTTTGGAGGCGCCGATATTCGAAAGAATCACGACCGCGCCCATCAAGGTGAGCACCGTGGAGAAGTAGGGAGAACCCGAAGAAGCGAAAACCGCGTTCTTGGTTCGAATCAGATTGTTGCTGGCGTTGGAATCGCCCATGAAATTTTCCTTGTCAAAGTGGTTCGCCAGAACATCGCTAAAAGGCACGGCCCTGCCCACGAATCAAAAGGGTGAAGGTTCCATGCCTGCGCGCTGTCCCGCTGTATTAGCACTTACGCAACAAGTATCCCATGCATAACTGCGGCCACGTTCTCACCTGTTGAAGACCAACCATGTTTCAGAAATCAAAGAATTTCAAAATTCATATCTCACTTGAATGTCTTCGAACTATAAATTCGAGGAAACAAATAGTGCAGTGACCGTCCTCCCGTACATCAGCATGAAAATTTTCCTTTTTTGAACGCGTTCAAATAATTGGTAGAATCGGATCCACCCACTTCCATCCAAAGGCTCCATGACAACGCAACCACGCACCGAAAAAGGCCAGCAGACCCAAGCCAAGCTCTTGGCAACTGCCTTGGAGTGCTTTGCCACGGACGGATATAAAGCCTCGAGCATGCGTGCCATTGCTTCGAACGCAGGGGTTTCCCTGTCGCATGCGTACTACTACTTCAAGTCCAAAGAGGAGATCGTTGCCCAGCTCCTGCTGAACCTGCGCAGGGAGCAATATGATTTTTGCGCGGGGATGCTCGCAGAGGGAAATACCCTCGAAGCCAACATCCGCGCAGTACTCGACACGGGCGTCGAAGCGTTGGCTCCCTATCACGATTTCGGGCCTGCGTTCCTGCGTCTGATGCTCGCGCGCGATATGGGCAACGACGAGATTTCCAGCATTGAATTGGAGATATGGGAGAAGGTCGTTTCCGGATCCCGCCCGTTGCCCCCATTGGGCATACGACGCGATCTGCCGAAGTTCTTACTGCTGGTTTCCCGCCAGATCTTCTCGGCGTGGGCTTTCGACCAGTCGCCGCAGCAGCGCCGATCCAGACTTCTGATGAAGAACATGGCACCGGTTGCCGCCAAGTTCGCGGTGCTCTGCCGCTTGCCTGTGGTGCGCTCGCTCTTTGAAGATGTGCTGGCACTGATGGATCCAGGGCCAGCAGGGATTGATGAAGTGGCCATGGCAGATCCTTCACCGCTGAGACGGCCGAAAGCCTCCTGAAAAGCTGCGGATTGCGCGAGCCGGCAAACACCCTGACACAGAGTTCCGTATCACCGCGCCTTAAGGCGTAAAGTCAAACATGCCGATAGGTGATCCCTAGCGAACCAAAGGAGAATGCAGCACTATGAGCGCAATGGCACGAGCACTGCCAAGCTGGACCCACGACTACGCCACGCTGCGTGATCGCATTGCTTCCTTCCCGAACCAGCACGAGATTCGTTCGGTGAATCAAGACGGTGAAGACGTGGAAATCCTCCGCTACTGGCCTGATGCTTCCTGGTCCGCGCCAAAGGACGCGCAGCGCTTGATCCTCTTGGGCACTCCCAACGACAGCACCGCTGCAGAACTCGCCACTTCGGGTTGGCAGCCAAGCACGACCATGCATCTGCTGGCCGGCAAGCCCGACGACGTCGAGCAGGTAGTCAAGCTCGCCGATACGTCCGGGCTTTTCGAGGCTCCAATGGAGAACTATGACGTCGTTGAGGTGACCGACTTCGACCGTCCGGTCGCCCGAGGACGCATGCGCTACGGCGAAAACTACGGCCTGCTTACCGACCCGGACCTTTTCTCCCCCACTGATCCCGATGCGGCTCGCCGCGCGGTACTGGCTAACTTTGCAGGCGCAGCCTTCGGCCACGGGCTGCCCTGGCTGCTGCTGGTAGCCACCGCAGAACACGCCCAGCAGCTTCCCGAAGGCTGGTCCAAAGCGACCACGCTCAGCTTCTGGCAGCACGGCTAATCCCATTCCCTACCCGCACTACCCGCAATTGAGACTATGACTAATACAAACACTGCCTCTCCAGCCATGACCCTGACCATCGCTGGTTCCGAAGCCACTGGCGGCGCAGGCGCCCAGGCCGATCTAAAGACCTTCCAGGAACTGGGAACCTTCGGCATCGTGGCTTTGACCTGCATCGTCTCCTTCGATCCCAAGGACTCCTGGAACCACCGCTTCGTTCCCGTTGACCAGCAGGTAATTGCCGATCAGCTCGAAGCCATCCAGGCCTGCTACGAGGACAAGCTCAGCACGGTCAAGCTGGGCATGATGGGCTCGCCAGCAACGATCAACACCGTTGCCACCGCGTTGAAGTCCCAGCAGTGGGACAACGTACTGCTCGACCCGGTGCTGATTTGCAAGGGCCAGGAACCAGGCCACGCACTGGACACCGACGAAGCCCTCAAGGCTGCCTTGCTGCCCTTGGCTACGTTCGTCACCCCGAACCACTTCGAGGCTGAACAGCTCTCGGGAATCAAGATCACCACTGAAGATGATCTGATCGAAGCTGCCAAGAAGATCCACGAGGTCTCCGGCGCGGCGGTCCTGGCCAAGGGTGGAGTCCGCATCGCTGGCGAAGACGCCGTGGACGTTTTCTACGATGGCACGACCCTCGAGGTCTTGCGCGAGAAGAAGATCGGCGAAGTTGCGGTCTCCGGCGCGGGCTGCTCGCTGGCCGCAGCCGTAACTGCAGAGCTGGCCAAGGGCGCTACCCCGCTGGAGGCAGCCCGCACAGCCAAGGCGTTTGTCACCGAAGGCATCCGCAACCGCGTTTCTGGCAACACCCCGTTTGACGCGCTCTGGCAGGGCGGCCGCCGCTAGGCCCTGGCTGCTGGAGTGTTTGCTGGCCACTGCCGTTCACGGCGGTGGCCAGCAAACTGCTTTAACCGTGATCCCAGTCATTGGCCTAAGCCAACCGCACTTGTTATGGTTATTCCGGAAGTGCTCAGAATCAATGCGTGGAGAACCACAGGAGGGAGCGGTCGGCTATGCAAGCCACTTTGACGCTCTGCCCGTTCGTCTGCGTATCGAACGGGGTTGGCAACACATTTTCCGCTTAGGGCTTCTGCCTTAGGCAATGTTCCAGTGCCCCCAATTTTTCGTTCCCTTGCAGACCTCAACACCTTGACGATTCGTGATTCCGTGCGCCCATGAAGCGCGTGCGGACTATTTGAGGATTTCTCATGCAGCCATTGACCGAAAAAACCATCCGCTCTTCCTTCATCAACGCCAGCCGCCAAGAAGCGAAGAAATTGACCCTGCCCGAAAACTTCGCCTCCCTCGAGTGGGATTCGCTGGAGTACCTGGGTTGGCGCGACCCGAAAATGATGCAGCGCGGCTACCTGCTCCACACCGACGAAGCGGGGCAGACCCGCGGCATCCTCTTGCGCCCCACCGACGGTGGCCGCAAGCCGACCAACGCCACGATGTGCGAGATGTGCCGCGATGTGAACATCCCCTGCGCGGTAGGCATGTGGACGACCAAGCGCGCTGGCCAGGCTGGACGTGACGGCAATACCTTGGGGACATTGATCTGCCTGAACTTCGAGTGCTCCCGCAATGTGCGGATCCCGCCTCCGAAGAATCCGATCTACCCGGACCCAATGGTTGTCGTTGCGGAGCGCATCCAGCTGCTCGACGAGCGCGTGCATAGCTTCCTGAACCGCCTCTAGGCAACCGCAGCCTTCAAGCCGATTCCGGCGCCGCCCGCCCAGCAAGTAGTGAACTGATGAGTAACAAAGCGTCCAAATTTTCTCAAAAATGGACGGGCTCATCAGGCCTTGCTGGGCGGGTTTGTCGCAGTGGTTCGCGGATTTTATTGTGAAATTCCCAAGCCAGCACAATATCCAGCCAAAGGTTACTATTCAATAACCCCTTGATATATGAGCTACGTCACCTAAGATTCCAGCTATGGGTATTCGCACTAGCGGACGTTTACCCCGGACGATCATCAAGGCTCGCACCGCTTTTATGTCGCCCGCCCATGACGGGAGCAGCACCGCTATCCAGCCCAGCTAGGAGAATCATGGTCACTCGCCGCACGCAGAGAGTGCCGCGCCTGATTTTGGGATCAGCCACTGCGCTTGCACTGGCTGTTACCTTGTCAGGACCGGCAAGCGCAGCAGGAATCCCCCAACCAGGCGACGGCGAAAATGCCGCGTCCCTGCCAATCACCAGTTCATCAGCGCTGTCCAACCTGAAAGTCTCCGGACCTCTTGCCAAATCAACTGGTGAAGTCTCTGTTTTCGTTCAGTTCCAGGGTGATGGCGCCTTCGAGACGGTGAAGAAGTCCGGCAAGAAGAAGGACACTGCCAAGGTCAGGAAGATCGGCAAGGAGGTCAAGGCCAAGGGCAAGCAGCTGGCAGCCGAGGCCAACTCGAAGGTCATCTACACCACGCACAACGCACTGCAGGGTGTCGCACTAACCGGTGATGCCGCTGATCTGCGCAAGCTTGCACAGCGTAGCGACGTTGCCAAGATCAGCTCCATCGTTCCCAAGAAGCCCTCCAACCGCAGCTCGGTAGTTGACACCGGCGCCCTGGAATCATGGAAGTCCCTGGACAAGACCGGCGACGGCGTCAAGGTGGCTGTACTGGATACCGGTGTGGATTACACCCATGCCAGCTTCGGCGGCCCGGGCACCTTGGAAGGCTACAAGGAAGCCCAGTCTTCCGATGAGCTGCCCGGTGCAGATTCGGGCCTGATCGACACCAACAAGTTCATTGGCGGTTGGGACTTGGTTGGCGATGACTACAACGCCGACTCCGACGATCCCACCTACCAGCCAATTCCGCATCCGGACCCTAACCCGCTTGACTGCCAAGCTGCCGGACACGGCTCCCACGTTGCCGGAACCACCGCAGGCTATGGCGTCAACGCCGATGGCTCGACCTTCACCGGGGACTATTCCTCGCTGGACGCCGACGCGCTGGCGCAGATGAAGGTCGGCCCGGGCTCGGCCCCTGACGCACAGCTCATCGGCATCCGCGTCTTCGGTTGCGGCGGCTCCTCCTCCGTGGTTGGCCAAGCACTGGACTACGTACTTGATCCGAACGGCGACGGCGACTTCTCGGACCGCGCCGACGTGGTCAACATGTCCCTTGGTTCGGATCATTCCCCGGCCAACGACCCTGAAAATGACATTGTCGACGCCCTGAGCGCAGCCGGCATCCTCTCGGTTGTCGCTTCCGGCAATGCCGGCGATGTCACCGACGTGGGCGGTTCGCCGGGCAACTCGCGTTCCTCGCTGACCGTAGCCAACTCCGTTGGCTCGCACGTCACCCTGGACAAGATCCAGGTCGATGGTCCCGACAATGTCGCCGGTTCGGCCTCGGGCCAGTACTCGGCGAACTTCAACTACACCAATGCTGATCCGGCCGCCTTGTCCGGAGAAGCAGTGATGGCTCCGGCCGATAACGCATTCGGTTGCGACGCATTCGAAGAAGGTTCACTGGAAGGCAAGTGGGTTTGGCTGCAGTGGAGCGAGAACGGCGAGTTCCCTTGCGGTTCCGGCGCCCGCTTCAACAACGCTGAAGCCGCCGGTGCCACCGGTGTCCTCTTGGATGCAGAAAGCAACCTGTTCGATGCAGGCATCGCCGGCAACGCGACCATCCCGGGTGCGCAGTTCACCTTGGACGAGTCGAACAAGCTGCGCCCAGCAGCTGAAGCTGGCAGGCTGCAGGTTACCCTGTCCCCCGAATTCGTTGGCGGTTCCTCCAGCGAGTCCGGCGTTGCAGACACGCTGAATTCCTCTTCATCGCGTGGCGTCCACGGTTCCAACGGCGTGGTCAAGCCGGATGTGGCTGCCCCAGGTACGCAGATCGGCTCGGTTGGCGTGGGCACCGGTACTGGCACCGCCGTGATGACCGGTACCTCGATGGCCACTCCATTGGTTGCTGGTATCGCCGCGCTGGTTCTGGAAGACAGCGACTACACCCCATATGAAGCCAAGAGCATCATCATGAACACCGCGGCCACCGACATCAAGGCTGCCAATGGCGAAGCCTACGGTCCGAACCGTGTTGGTTCCGGTCGCGTGATGGCCGATGCAGCACTCCAGAGCCCTGCTTTCGCCTACGATTCCGAGGCAGCGGATCTGACCAGCGTGGTCTTCGGCGTTATCGAGCTGGGAGGCAAGAAGCCGTTCAGCGCGCAGCGCGAAATCACCATTGAGAACACCAGCGGCAAGGCGCAGAGCTACGACGCCAACTACGTGGCCGCTACCGAGATCCCAGGCGCAAGCTTCACCTTGGATCGCAGCAGTGTCACCGTGCCGGCCGGCGGCAGCGCCAAGCTGAACGTCACCCTGAGCGTTGACCCGCAGCAGTGGGCCAAGACCATCGATCCAACCATGGCTACCAGCCAGTCCGGTCTGGCTCGTGCCTGGGTTGCCGATGCCAGCGGTCGCGTCGAGCTGACTGCCAGCAATGCTCCGACCCTGCGCATTCCAGTCCAGGCAGCACCCAAGCTGGCTGCTGACATGGAGGGCAAGCTCAAGAAGATGAAGAAGGGCGCGGATACCACCACCCTGAGCCTGAAGGGCAAGGACATCACTGCTGGCGAGGGCGCTACTTCGGTCACCTCCCTGCTCGGCGCCTTCGAACTGGGTGCTTCGAGTGAACGCGGCGACGATTCGCTGGACAGCATCCCGGCGGCCCGTTCCGTGGACCTGCAGCACGTGGGCGCATCGAGCACCGCTGCCCGCACCGGTGTGGCTGACGGCCTGCTGAACGTCGGCATCTCCACCTGGGCCAACTGGGCCCACCTGGCTGGCGGCACCGAGCTGGATGTCGAGATCGATACCAATGGCGACGGCGAAGCCGACTTCGTTACCTTCAACGCCGCATTCGACGAAGTTGACCTTGACCTGGCAGCAACCTTCAACCTCGCCACCGGCGAGCAAGTTGATCTGCAGCCAGTGAACGGCATGCTCGGCGATGTCGATACCAACACCTTCGACACCAATGCAGCGGTCTTCCCGATCTCCCTGTCAGCCCTGGGGCTCGATGAGGATTCGGCGGAGATCTCCTACCGTGTGCTGGGCTACTCCTGGTACAACACCGATGAGAACGGCTCGATGATCCCGGTTGACCAGACCGACTGGATCGACTTCAACGTGGCAGCGCCACAGGTTGATTTCGGTGCAGAAGGCACCTTGTTCACCGATCTGTCCGGTACCCAGATCCCGGTGACCGTTGCCGACAGCACCAAGGCATCGAAGGCACTGTTGCTTCACCTGCACAACGGCAATGATGACCGTGCACAGGTTCTGGAAGTAACTGACGGAAAGAAGAAGGGCAAGAAGTAGGCCTTCCACCTCCCAAGAGCAGGCCCGGGGCACTTCCTAGCGAGTAAGGAAGAGCCCCGGGCCTACACCTTTAAGATCCAGCCGTGCAGCTTATTGCATGCGCAGCTTCTCTTCGAGAACCAGTACTGCGGCTTCTCTGACCTGGGCCGCGAATTTCCCATCGGCCTTGGCCTCGGCGGCCAGGGCCTTCGCCATGGTGATGGCCGGAGCCGATTTAACGCATAGCGGAACAGTTCCGCCGGCGGCCACGAACTTCACTGCGCGCTCGCCCACCGGCAGGTAGCCGACCTGCTTGGCTTCGCACAAGTCATCGGAAATCACGATTCCCCCATACCCCATTTGCTCACGCAGCAATCCGGTGATGATCTTCGAAGAGAACGGTGCATCATTCTTTCCATCGAGCCGGGAGTAGCGGGCGTTGGAGACCATGACCCAGGACTTGCCCTGCTCGATAGCCTGCTCGAATGGCTGCAGATCGCTGGAGGCCGCAGCGATCTTCGTATCGGTCACCTGGGTACTGGTATCGGTGTTCCCAGCGACCCGGCCCAATCCGGGGAAGTGCTTGACTACCGGTTGCACGCCTTCGGAGCGCAGCGCTTCGTTCACCGTCGAAATGGCCTTGGAGACCCCCGAGGCGTCATGCGCGTATTCGCGGCCAAAGTAGCCGATGGGTGCGTTGCCGGTGCCGATACTGGCAGGAACAACGTCAGCCACCGGAGCCAAATTCACGTTGATGCCGGCTTCAGCCAGTTCTTTCCCGGCGGCGCCCACTTCACGCTCCAGCTTCGATACAGGCCACCCTCCCTGCGTCAACGCAGTCGGCAGTTCGGTGAAACCGGGGCCCTGGAGCACCCGGACAAAACCCCCTTCCTGATCGGTGGCCACCCAGACCGGCAATTGCCCGGGAATGCCGGACTCCAAGCCCTGGGTAATTTCCTGGACCTGGGCGGCGGTCTGCTTCACCGGCAGTTGCGAACGGCCGCGCAGGAAGACATTGGAAATTCCCTGCTTCTTCATCGCAGAAATTTCCGCAGCGGTTGCTCCTGTTGCCGGGACACCGGCCATCACGAGGCTCGCTGCCTGTTCGCTGGCGCTCAGCTCGTCGGCCAGCGCTTCTGCTTGCTGGCGCAGCGAGGGTTCCTGGCTGCGGCTAGGCGATGGCCTTTCTTCAGCCCTGGAGTTGCCGGACGGGCTGGGAGTTGCCTGCTGCGCAGGAGTCCCCGTACTGCTCGGGCTGCTGGAACTGCCCGCGGACGTGCTCGAAGCTGGTTCTTGGGTATTCGGCGCACTGCAGCTAGCGAGCATCACCGTCATCAGGATTCCGACTGACATGAGCTGCTTGGCACGGGTAGTCATGAGATCATCCTCCCACCGTAAACTGCGAAGTTGCCGAAGAGCCGAGAACCTTTTGCCATGGGCAGAACGCTAGGCACGCACCACCAGCAGTTCATCCCAGTCGGTGGTGTAGCGCTGCGAAATATGCTCTCGTTTCATCGACCATTCAGGGATTTTGGCCATCCCGGCATGCCCCAGGCCAATGGATTTAGCACCGAATCGAAGGGAGATATCCTGGACTACCGACGAGACGTTCTCTTGTTCCTCGGCAGCCGGATCGGGACTCTGGCCAAAGAGATCCAGCTGTTGCTCACCCGGAGAATCGCTGAGGCCGGAGAGGATCACTCCCCCGCGAACATAGTCCATTCCCGGTTTCATCAGATCCCGCATCGCGGCAATTGCCAGCTTGCTGAGCACGATGGGATCCCGCGTCGGACGCGGCAGGCGCACCTGGGCACTGGGGAATGAGGCTTCTCCCCGGGCGAAGCGGCTGGTGCCCGCGGTGACGGTAAGCAATGAAGCGTACAGGCCTTCGCGCGCCAAGCGGCCGGCAGCCTTCTGCGCATAGATGGACATGACTTCTTCCATCGCTTCATAGGTGCGCACCGGCGTGGAGAAGGAACGGGTGAACATGACCTGGCCGCGATCCGCGCGTTCCTCCACCGGACCGATGCAACGTTGCCCGTTGAGTTCGAAGACCGTGCGCTGTAAGACGACAGAAAACTTCTTGCGGATCGCCAATGGGTCCGCTGCTTGCAGGTCCGCGATGGATTCAATGCCCATGGCTGCCAGCTTGGCACCGGTTTTGCGGCCCACACCCCAGACATCGGTGACTGGAACCCGGTTCAGGATACTGCCCAGGACCTCGGGATCCATGAGCTGCTGGACGCAGACTCCGCCCAGTCCCGGATTGTGCTTGGCAATATGGTTGGACAGCTTCGCCAGGGTCTTGGTGGATGAGACACCCACGCAGACTGGCACCCCAATAGTCTTGTCAATGGCTGCACGGATCTGGGCCGCGGTGCTGCGCACCTGCTCCAGGTTGCCTTCCAGGCCGACGAAAGATTCATCGATGGAATACACCTCGTGCCAGGTCCCGAAGCGCCCGAGCAATTCCATGACCCGGGCAGAAATGTCCCCGTACAGTTCATAGTTGCTGGACCGCACCGCAAGGTTGTGGGAGTCCATATAGCGTTGGACCTTGAAGAAGGGTTCTCCAGTAGGAATGCCCAGATCCTTGGCTTCCTGGGAACGGGCCACCACGCAGCCGTCATTGTTCGACAGCACCACCACGGGACGATTGCGCAGCGAATAGTCGAAGGCCCGCTCGCAGGAGACGTAGAAATTGTTGACGTCCACCAGGGATACGTGGTCAGCGGACATGATGCAGGCACCTGGTAATGACGCCGAAGACGCTGACCTCATCGCCTTCGGCCAGTACCACGGGCAGGGGCGATTCATCGCTGAGCAGCCCAACCTCGTGGCCGTCAATCTGCCAGCGGCGCACCAGCATCTGCCCGTTGAGGTTGACGATGACCACAGAGCCGTGGCGCACTGCCAGCGATCGGTCCACGATCACTTCATCGCCGTCGAAGATACCAGCTGACCGCATGGCGTGGCCCGAGACGCGCATGATGAAGGTGGAGACACGATCACGGACCAGCAACCGGTTCAGGTCCAGTCCGCCGTCAAAATAATCGCGTGCTGGCGAGGGGAAACCCATCGCGGATACCGCTTGGACCGGCCCTTGGGTTGCTCCCGGAGGCATCAGCTCCTGTTCTTCAGCCACACCCCACCACTTTCTAGTACAAATATTCGAATACTTGAATTGTAGCGCGTTATCCAGCAACCTTCATGTTTCCGGCGAGCGCGCTAGTCCCGGGGCTCCGTGGCGGAGGTCCTCCCATGGACCCTGGCCTGCGCTTTCCAGCTGTACAGCGCGGCGGATAAAACGATAACCAGCAGCGTCGCGGCACCGGAGATCACGATAATTGCCCTGGCCGGGCCAATCAGCAATCCCGGGGTGCCGATGAGATAGCCCAATGCGACCATGATGTTGATGAGCATCCGCAGCTGCGCCCAAGCAGCGCCATGGCGGGCTTCCGGCACGTATTCGTAAATGGCTGTTCGCACTCCAGTATTGTGCAGTCCATTGCCCAACCCGCCGGCAAGGAACACCAAGGCCAGGCCAGCCGCGTTGGCCCAGAGCCCTTCCGTGAGGATCGCGGCGCCCACCAGCCCTCCGCCGAGCAGAATCGGCAAGGCGCTTCGGGTACCGAAGCGGCGATTGCCTCCCAGCAGGGAACCGAACACTGCACCTACGGACCAGGCACCGAGCAATACCGCATATCCAGTGTCGTTTTCGGTGATCTCTCGCAGGTAGAACACCCCCGAAACGCCTTCTGCTGCGGTAAACAGCACGATCGCCGCCACCGGGAGCAGCAAGATCGGCAATTGTGGATTGCGCGTCAGTGCAGCTCCACCGGGCGATACCGGTCCACCCTGATCCGGCTCGTTCGCTGCGTCTGTTCCTGTCCCGTTGGCGGCTTGCGAGCGGGACAGGAAGATGGCTGCCAGGGCCAGTGCCAGGAATCCTGCCGCCGCGTACCAAAGCACCGCGCCGATCCCCGATTTCGCGAAGACGAGTGAAGCTATCGCCGGCGCGATGATTCCCGCCAGGGACGTCGCTACGACAAGGAAGCTGCTGGCACGAGCAATGCTGAAGCCTCCGCGGATGCGCGGAATGATCTTGAAAATAACCGCTCCGTTTACCACCGCGCAAATACTGGCCACAGGCATCAAGGCGAGGCTCGCGAAGATATTGGAGGCAATGGCCATCACCGCGAAAATCGCCACATGCACGCACAGGTTCAGGATCCCCACCCGGAAAAGGGCTGACCCATCCACCCAACGCCCTATAGCCGGAGCGGCAAGGATCGGCGGAACTAGGCCGGCGAGGAACAACGCGGTTACGCCCCAGGACCCCAACTGATCAGCGGATTCCAGGGTCAAGGCAAAGACCGCCATGCCCTCGCCGAGCATGGAGAGCAATGCAACCACGCAGAACAGGACGCAACGCACCGAAGACTGCACCTGGCCCCCTTCCTCCGCGCGCATGCCACGCTGGCCTAAAGGTTCTAGTCTATGGGTAGGGGGATTCGCCTCCGAGGACATATCGCGCCAAAGGAGTCTCGTGAAAGTATTACTGGTCAGCTGCGGAGATGTCGCCACCGAGGCAGGACTGCGGCTCCAGCAGGAGGGCCATCACATCACCGGCTGGCGGCGCAACAGCCAGAAGCTGCCCGCAGGATTTAACGGCCACAGCGTAGACCTGCTCGATGCCGCCCAGTGGCCAAGCATCGATCCGCAGACCGAAATCGTCGTGCTCACTCCCGTACCGGCCACCCGCGATGCCGATGGCTACACGCGCGGCTATCTGCAGGTCGCCAAAGAACTGGCTTCCCGGCTGGCAACCCAATGCCCCAATCTTCGCCGGCTTATCTACATTTCCTCCACCGCAGTGATGGGCGGCGCCAACGGAGAACTCGTCGACGAATCGGCACCGCTTGCCCCAGGTAGCCCCACCGCGCAGGTCCTTGCGCACACCGAGGCAGCGCTCGCCGGCAGCGGCCTGCCGGTAACAATCCTGCGGGCGTCGGGAATCTACGGCCCGGGCCGCACCCGGCTCATCGATCATGTCACTGCCGGAGCCGCACAGATTCCCGCGGGCTCGCATTGGACCAACCGCATCCACCGCGATGATCTGGCCGCGGCCATCGTTCACGTTGCGGCGCTGGGAGAGCAAGCCGCTGGCCTCTACCTGGCCAGTGACAGCACCCCAGCCCAGCTAGGCGAGGTCTACCAGTTTTTGGCCAAGGAACTTGATTTGCCTGCGCCGGAAGAGGCAGGACAAGCCCCGGCTCGACGTGCTGCCGACCGCCGGCTCGATAATTCCAAGCTGCTAGCCAGCGGGCTTGAACTGCAGTATCCGGGATTTGCCGAAGGCTACCGCGCGATCCTTGCCGGGACATCAACCCGCCACGCCTAAAGCGCGTAAAAGACAGCCTTAAAGGAAAACCGGCTTGCAGCGCATCGCCATGATGCACCGCAAGCCGGTTGTTTTATTTCGTTCCGGGTGTGGACCGAAACGCCTAGAACCCCTTGCGCAAGGGGTTGAAGTGCCGGGCGATGCCTGGAACCTGCTGGCCAGCAATCTGGGCAGCCAGGATCTTGCCAGTCAGCGGTCCCAGCGCAACGCCCCACATGCCGTGGCCACCGCCAACCGACACGCGCGAGGATCCGGTCTGGCCAATGAGTGGCATGCCGTCCGCGGTGCATGGGCGTCCACCCACCCATTCTTCTTTGCGGTTCTCCCAGTTAATCCCCTGGTAGACCGGGGTCGCAGCGGCAACGATGGCCTCAATGCGCTTCGGCTCCAGCTTGTGGTTGGCGTCGCGGAATTCCATGGTGCCGGCGATGCGGAAGCGATCGCCCAGCGGGGTGCAGGCAACGCGCTGGGTCGGGAAGTAGATCGGGTGCGTTGGCATGTGTTCCGGCTCCACGGTGAACGAGTAGCCGCGGCCTGCCTGAACCACAACGTTCACACCGAACTTGCTGGCCATGTCGGTCATCCAAGCACCGGTAGCCAGCACCACGTGATCCGCGGTGATTGAACGGCCTTCGGAACCGATGACGGTGACCGAGCCGCCGTTGTCGCGCACATCGGTGACGTTGAAGGCTCCGATGATGTCGCCGCCGCGGGCGATGACGGATTCGGCCAGTGAATCCATGAACTTCGGCGGGTTGATGTAGCGCTGGTTCTTGATGGCTACGCCCGCAGCGACCTTATTGGACAGGGTCGGCTCGATGCCGCGCAACTCGTCGCCGGTGAGCAATTCGTAATCAACTTCGCCGCCGGTCTTCTCGATCATCTCGAATTCATGCAGCAGCGCATCGCGGTCGCTGAGCGAGGTGAAACCGGTCAAGAATGGATTTGCCGGCTTGGTCGGCTCCTGCACTCCCGGCCCTGCCGAAGTCGCCTGCGCGATTTCGTCGAAGGCATCCAAACCGGTCGCGCCGATTTCCGAGTAGACCCGCATGGCTTCTTCCCACTTCTTCGGGGTCGAGTGCCAGGCAAAACCGATCAGGAAGCGGAGCAACTTGGCATCGGCCTTCAGCGGAATGTACAGCGGGGATGCCGGGTCGAGCATCATCTTCAGGCCGTTCTTGAAAATTGCAGGCTCTGCGATGGGCAGGGTCAGCGCTGGGGTCAACCAGCCGGCGTTACCCCAAGAGGAACCGGACGCGACGCCGCCGCGATCCACGACGGTGACCTTAATGCCCGCTTCCTGCAGGTACCAAGCGGTCGACAGGCCAACAAAGCCAGCGCCTACAACAACGACATGATCTGGCACGCCTACTCCAGCCATGATCCACTCTCCTAGCATTTCGACGGCCTCTCCACACGAGCCCGCATGTCTTCACTGTCGCGCGATCCCCAGGGAAAATCAACGCGTCCTGACGATTCGACGGTGAGCGCCACCACACCGGCAGGAGGTTCGTGTTTCTTGCGGTAAATGATTGCCTATTCCGAACTTTCAACAAGTACTTCCTCCCGTACGGGCACTTTCCCCAGAGGCTGCATCACTATCGCCCATCGGGAACTTCGCCTCCAGCGCGTCCTGCGTAGACTGGAGAGAAGCGAATTACCAATCCCGCCGATCAGCCATTTCTAAGGAACTGCACCACACTCATGGCCTCACGTAAACCAGCCAAGAAGAAGCCTGCCCAGGGTCATCCAGCCCGCCGTTCCGGCGCCAGCAGCGTGCCTTTTGAATCTGAAGTGCGCCAAGCTCTTCAGCCATTCAAGTCCTCGCTCTTCCGCCACTTCCACGAAGAGGGCCAGGCAGCCAGCGAGACCCGCGCAGCGCTCGAAGGGCTCACTACCCTGCTGACCGTGCATGCCCAGTTGCGCCAGAGCGTTGACGTCAAAACCCTGGATCCGACGATTCTGGGTGAACAGCTGGGCCACTTGACGTCGCTGGGCAAGGAAGTTTCGGAAGCCAGCGCTGCGATCCTCAAGCATTACCTGACTTTCCTGGGCACGACCGCTAATTTCGGCGGAAGCGTGGATGACTTCAAGCAGACTTTCGAATTCCTCTCCCGCATGGCTGGCGATTCACCCATCGTGGCACCTTATCTCGAAGATGATGAGGCCAACGGCAGCCTCGAAGCGATGCCCTTCGTTTTTGCGGCTCGCGAGTTGATCAGCTGGGTTGGCGAAGGCAAGCCGACCACCCCAGCTGGCGTACTCACCGGCGATACGCTGCAGGATGCGGCCAGCGCGCTGGGCCTGTTCGTCAAGGTCGATGAATCCGCCGGCGTTCCAGAGGATGCCCAGTGGGAGCCGGAAGACGGCACTGCCGTTTCTTCGCTGGCCGACATTCCACGCCTATCGGCATACTGGGACGCCCTGATCGGCACGGCCATGCTGCGCTACCAGGAACCGAACGCAACCCCAACCGAGTCGCTCAGCGATGCGCTGCTGGCATCCAGCGGACAAGGCGCCCGCTTGGTCAAGGAGCTGATTGCAGAGGTTCTCTACTCGCACATCCTGATCAACACCTTGGAGCAGCCGGGCAAGGCGCAGATCGCCGAGATGGTGGCCGGCGTGTTGAGCAATGCCGCATCATCGACACCGCCACGTGCCGAGTTCGCGTTGCAAGTTCCGACCGAAGATGACCTTCCCGCCGAGCAGCATCACCTGATTGCCAGCCTTGAGGAGGTTGTCCCCCAGGTCGAGTCCCTGCTGCGCGTCTTTGAACGCGAAGGCCTTGTCGAGATTAATGACGAGATCACGATTCCTGTGGTCTTGCGCTCTTCACTGGAACGAGCGCTGGCCAAGGTCTCTGATCATGTTTTGAAAGACACCCAAGAGGCAGAGGCTTCCGAGGTTTAGACCACCAGCAACGGCAAAGGGTGCGAGAGCTAATTCGAGTTCTCGCACCCTTTGCCGTTGATTCATCGACTAGCCGATGCGCGTGGCCAGCTCGGCGTCGTGCCACGGCAGGCGATCGAACCATGGGCCCCGCTTGGTTCGCCGGCCTTCACGGCCAAAGAATCTGCGGTTGCTTCTGCGTTGATCGCAGCATCTGCCGTCTTGCTATCAAAGCCGCCCTTAGGCTCCACGGCCAGGCCTTATTGTTGCCAAACAACCGTATCTGCCTGGGTACTCATGCGCGCTCGCTTCCCAGACAGGAAATGCTCTCCATAGGCGCAACACCCCGCCACGCAGGCCCATTCCGACCTGAGGTGTGAGGCAGAACGCAGAAACACGGGCTGGGTTTAAGTTATAAAAGGTACGTTGCATTACTGACAGACAACGGCGTGCGATGGGGGCACAGCGCCGATGAAAGATCAGTCCGTTTACGCAATGCAACGTACCTTTTAATCACCCTCGGATCCTTAGTGATGCCACTCGCAAAACACCACCAAGTACCTTCCCGGTGATCGGTCTTCACCGATACATGTCTAACTTATCGCGTCCTGCGAAAATCCGAAATCATACTTTAGTAGGAGGGTAGGGGTCAGAACGGGATGCTTGCGCGCAGTGCCCAAACACCGTTTTCGGAACTGGTTGCAAACTTTCCACCAAATGCACGCATCCTGTCACCCATGCCAATCAGGCCTGTCCCGCCTTCGGGCAACCCACTCGCCTTCTTGTCGAAATTCCCCATCTGATTAGTAATTTCCAGGATACCCTCTGCCCCTTGGACCGTGAGTTCGAAGGTGCACTTCCCGCCCAAGGCACCGTGCTTTATCACATTTGTTGTACCTTCTTGCATGACCCGATAAATCGCAGTCTGTGCAGAACGGGGCAATTCGGAAATTTTCTCGTCAGTGGTGGAGCTCACCTCGAAATTTGCCTCTTTTAGCCTCTGAACGAAAAGTTCTGCACCCTGAAGCGCGTAAACAGTAGTAGCGGCCGGCTTATCAATGCCCTGGGACGAGGGATCTGCCATGGTCCCATCAGCCCTCAGGACATTGAGCATCAGGCGTAAATCGTGCAAAGTCTCAGTACTCAGTTTGGCGATGACATCCAGAGCTTCGAGGGCCTTCTGCCCATCGTTTGCGAATTTCGCGGCCTTCGACTGCATGGCCACGACCGTGATGTCATGCGCGACAATATCGTGCAGATCCCGGGCAATGTTCTTTCGCTCCCGGTCGACAGCAAGACGAGTCTGCTCTTTGACCGTATGCATTTGCCGAAGAGCGAGCTCGTTCTTCTCGCGCAGCAAGTAAATATTCCTCGTTAAGAAGAACGCCATCGCCGTCAACGGGGCAATCCCGACAAGCAGAACCGCGTCTTGCCCGGACTGGACGCCGAACTGCACCATCCACGCTGCGGACAAGGTTAGGAATAAGGCCCTAACACTCATGGCACTGGCCGTAGCTGCCAGCGCCGAAAAAATCATGAATGAAACGACAGTCCAGAAGAACAAGGCGCCGTCCGTGAGGAAGAAATAGGCAACTGCCACAAACAATCCGACGGATACGGCAACCCAGCGAAGACCAAGCGCAAGAATTGCGCACAGTCCAACGCCGAGCAACGCGCCTCGAACCGAAATATCCGACGAACCACTAAATCCGTCTTCCAGCAGAGTCACGAACTCGCTACTGGAAACCGCGATCAGAACCGCAATACCAGTCCAAACAATGACACCCCGACCAGCGAAGAGCTTGGTCAGGGTGTCCTTTAGTCGTCCATTCATATGCCGAATAATTCCCGGCTCAGATGATCAAGTCAAATAAACCGCGTTATGGGCAGGCGACGCCGTAGCGTTTGCAGAACCACTCCGAGAAGGCTGAGCCAAAGCCAGCAGGAGTAGCAACGTTGCCACTGCTGGAGGCTGGAGAGCTCGCGGCAGATGCAGGAGCTGCCACGGCGGTCAATGGTGCCAGAACTAATGCTGCTACGGCCAGCATTTTCAAACCCTTCATAACAAACTCCACATCAGATCAACTTATATACTTTCAGGTGAACAGGCCAACATGAGGCCACCCGCATCGAATCAGAGGAATCAGATGGAACAAATAAAGGTCCTTATTGTCGATGATGAACCTCTAATTCGGCATGCGTTGGGCACAATCCTAGCAACAGACCCCGGAATTGTAACGGTTAATTCTGTTGAAAATGGACAGGCCGCCGTCGAGTATTGCAGCGGCAATCAAGTGGACGTTGTGCTCATGGATTTGCAGATGCCGATAATGGACGGGGTTAGCGCTACTAAAGCAATCAAATCTGCCGAAGACAGCCCCTCAGTGCTTGCCATTACCGCCTTTTCTTCGGACGACTATCTGGTTCCGGTACTGACCGCTGGGGCCAGCGGATACTTGGTAAAAGACTCTGAACCAGATGAAATTATTCATGCGATCCATGCCGTTCACCAAGGAACTGCAGCCATTTCCCCGTCGGTTTCTTCTGATCTAGTTTCTGCGGTTCGCGAAGCTTACCGGGATAATTCCCAAGACATTCAAGAACTGGCCTATGACTTGGGAATTACCAATCGGGAATTCGAGATTCTAAAACTGCTCGCACGCGGGCTAAACAATACCGAGATTTCAAGAACTCTGACTATTTCCGAAACCACGGTTAAAACCCATATGGCGAAGATTTTCGTTAAGCTGAATGTTCGCGATCGGGTCCAGGCCCTGGTTGCGGCCGCGCGTATGGGCCTTATCGAAATCCCGAAAGACTAGCGCCTGCTTTCCAGCTATTAGTGTGAAGTCAACCTCTTTGACACCTTGCCCGGCTGGTTCGGGAATATCTGCGCGCCATATGCGTTGAACATGAGCATAGACCGCTCAAGTTTCTATTAGGAGGCTCACTTGCCAGCATTTTTCGGCGCACCGTCAGATGGCTCGTTTGAGGAATTCCTCTCTCGATTCCTGTCTTCACGTGCCCAGGCAGCACGTCCCATCGACCTCACGCGCCTGCTTTCCGCCCGCACCCACGAAGCGGTAGCCACCGCGGCAGCGATTTCCCAGGAGCATGGCCACGACGAGATTGATTCCCTGCACCTCCTGATGGCTCTGCTGCGCACCGAACCAGTCGGCGAGCACCTGACCGCCATGGGTATCGACATCGAGGCTTTGAGTGCAGATGCCATCGCGCGCATGCCCAAGTCCCAGGAGAAGGGCGAGAAACCATCCCACCTATCGTCGGCAGCTCAGCGCAGCCTCTTTGACGCCTATCAGGTTGCTCGTAACTACGGTTCGACCTACATCGATCCTGATCATCTTTTCCTGGCCTTCGTTTTCAACCCGGAATCTCCGGTCAGCCAGCTCCTGGCGCAGCACGGCATCACCAGCCAGTCCTTGCAGCAAGCCGCCATGGAGCAGGCCCAGCGTGGCCAAAACGATACCCAGAACCAGTCCGATTCCGAGTCCGACGTGTCCATGCTCGAACGCTACGGAACCGATCTGACCCTGCTGGCCTCCGACGGCCAGATTGATCCGGTGATCGGACGCAAGGAGGAACTGGATCAGGTTATTGAAATCCTGGCCCGTCGCACCAAGAACAACCCTGTGCTGATTGGCGAGGCCGGCGTGGGCAAGACCGCCATTGCCGAAGGCCTGGCCCGCGCCATCATCGATGACCAGGTACCAGCCCAACTGCGCAATGCGGCCTTGATCTCCATTGATCTTCCGGGCATGCTCGCCGGAACCCGCTACCGCGGAGATTTCGAGCAGCGGCTCACCGGCCTGCTCGACGAGGTAGCCGCAGCCGAAGGGCAGGTGCTGATATTCATCGATGAGATGCATCTGCTGGTCGGTGCAGGCTCTGGCGAGTCCGGCAATATGGACGCCGCAAATATCCTCAAGCCGCGTTTGGCGCGTGGCGAGCTGCACATGATCGGCGCCACTACGCTCGATGAGTTCCGCAAGGTGGAGAAGGACAGCGCGCTGGCTCGGCGCTTCGGCAAGGTTACTGTCGCCGAGCCGTCGGAGAAAACTGCACTGGCCATTTTGGACGGCCTGCGCGAATCCTACGAGGATCACCACCAGGTGCAGTACACCCCCGAAGCGCTCAAGGCCGCGGTGACGCTCTCTGCCCGCTACCTGAACGACCGCCAGCTTCCTGACAAGGCCATCGACTTGATCGATATCGCCGGTGCCCGGCGGTCCATCGCTGCCGGAGATGCCGAGGATGTGCAGTCCCTGCGTGCCGAATTGGTAGACGCCGAGCGTGAGAAGTCACGCGCTATCGGCGAGGAACGATTCGAAGAAGCTGGCGCATGGCGTGACCACATCGTGGAGATGACCGCGCGCATCAAGGCTGCTGAGGAGGCCGGCGATGCAGGGGTCACCCGGGTAGTGGATGAGAAGCAGATTTCGGAAGTGATCTCCCGATCCACCGGCATCCCCACCTCGCGCATCTCGGGAGATGACAAGGCACGCTTGGCTTCGCTGGAAGATTCCCTGCATGCTTCGGTCATCGGCCAGCACGATGCCGTTGCCGCTGTGGCACGCGCCGTGCGTCGCAACCGTACCGGAATGTCGCCAGCAGGTCGCCCCATCGGCTCGTTCCTTTTCCTGGGTCCCACCGGCGTCGGAAAGACCGAACTGGCCAAGGCCCTGGCTGCAAACCTCTTCGGTTCGGCTGAATCGCTGGTTCGAGTCGATATGAGCGAATACGGTGAGAAGCACACCGTGGCGCGCCTGATCGGAGCACCTCCGGGGTACATCGGCCATGACGAGCCCGGCCAGCTGACCGAGAAGATCCGCCGCAACCCGTATTCGGTCGTGCTGCTCGATGAAATCGAGAAGGCTCACCCGGACGTGTTCAACGTGCTGCTGCAGGTACTCGATGACGGCCGGTTGACCGACTCAGCCGGGCGCACTGTCGATTTCTCCAACACGCTGATCCTGATGACCAGCAACCTCGGCGGCGAGTACTTGGCCAACAAGGCCGGAAACTTCGGTTTCACCTCCGCCAATGCCACCAGTGAGGCTGGAGAAATCCGGGCCAAGGTCATGGGCAAGGTACGCGAGTTCATGCGCCCAGAGTTCCTGAACCGGCTGGACGAGGTACTGCTGTTCTCCAAGCTCTCGCAGTCCGAGATTGGCCAGATCGTCAAGCTGGTCATCGCCGAGACCGAAGCTCGCTTGGTGGACCAGGAGCTGAAGCTGGAGGTGAGCGACGCTGCCGTACAGTGGCTGGCAAACGAAGGCTACGACCCCGAGTTCGGTGCTCGCCCGCTGCGCCGGCTGGTACAGCGGAAGGTACAGGATGCCATTGCCGACCTGCTGATCAGTGATTCGCTTGCCGCTGGTGACACCGTTTCGGTGGACTACGCCGCTGGCATGCTGAAGGTGCAGAAGAAAGTCGAGATGCCGACTCCACCTGCTCACAACGAGCACGCGCCAAACTACTTCGATAGCTAGGCCGGCATAGCCCATAAAGGGGCTTGCTCGGTCGGGACTTCCGTCCCGGCCAAGCAAGCCCCTTTTCTTCACTTAGAAAGTGCGCTAGTCAGCGGCAGAAATGCAGTCAACCTCTAGCTAAGCAGGAAGACTCCCGGTACCTTTGACTGCATGGCGAACATTGGAATGATCACCCTTGATGCCCTTGACGAGAAAGCTGCCTCGGCTTGGTGGAGGGCTGTTCTGGGCGGGAAATATCTGGGCCAGTACCCGGGGTTCACCATGATCAGCGTCCCTGGCTTCAGCGCTCGGTTGGGGTTCCAAAAAGTTGATGAGATCACTGCCGGCAAGAACCGGGTTCATCTCGACTTGGAAGCAAGCACCAGCCGCGAGCAGGAAGTCACCCGTTGCATGGCTGCTGGCGCAACACGCGTTGAGGACCACACCGAAGATCCCACTTTTGGCTGGACCATTATGCGCGATCCTTACGGAATCGTCTTTTGCATTTCCGACCCACACGAGGACTGAGGACATGTCGCTGTTCGCCAGGAAATCATCGGAGGCTTCGACTCACCGGGTGCAGATCCATTTTGCCCAGCCGATGACCGAACGCCTGCGCAAAGATCATGAGGCGGGCCTGCTCGATACATTGTTGCCCAAATACAAGTCTTCCGGAATCATCATCAGCGCCAAGACCACATTGGACGCGGCTGAGGAGCCGATCTCCAGCGACATTAACCTTGAAGTGGCCACCCCCGAACCGAAGAAGCTGTTTTCCGAATTGCTCTCTTCGCTCATCGATGGAGGACTGGGGCATGGTTCCTGGCTGATTATTGATGGACAACGCACCGAAGTAGGCGGCAGCGAGTACGTTTTGCTTCGAACCAGGCTTGGGGCCGAATCGGAATCGGATCTGGAGCCAACAGTCAGGGCCCTGCAGCATGCATTGGGTGACGGCGAAATCGGATGGCATGAGGATGTCTACTACCGGCATGATGGCCCGGTGTTCGTTTACAACGGCGACTCCGCCCAAGCCATCATCCACACATTGGAAACAGAACTGGTGAAGCATCCGTTGCTGGGCAACGCAGAGATCCTTTCGGTTTCCCCGCAACAGTAAAAGGACTCGATGGAACTCTCCACCACTAAGGTGCCTTCCGAGGAACAAATACTCTCGCTCTACAACGCGGTGGGCTGGAGCGCCTATACAGACAACCCAGACGTACTATTCGAAGGCCTGAAGAATTCAGCATGCGTAATCTACGCCTACGACGTAGACCACCAGTTAATCGGCCTTGTGCGCGTGGTCTCGGATAATGCCACCATCTGCTACGTCCAGGACATCCTGGTGCGTCCATCTACGCATCGCACCGGCGTAGGCCGTGCTTTGTTCTCTGCCGTACTAGTGAAATATGAGCATGTGCGTCAGCTGGTCCTGATCACCGATGATGAACCCGGGCAACGTGCCTTCTACGAATCCATGGGGCTCACGGAAGCGTCGGATTTCCGTCCCGGTGCGATCCGGACCTTTGCCAAATTCTCGTAACAGCTCTCCCTTCGCTGCCTGGCCTGTATAGACTGACCATTCATCGATAATGAGGAGTTATTCTTGCGCACCCGTTCGGTCATTGCCCTGTCATCGTTGGCTTTGCTTCTAGCAGGGTGCAATGCAGCTCCCGAACAAGCAGCGCCAGCCGATTCGACGGCGGCTTCCGTCGCTGGCTCCACTCCGGCGGCACAGCCCGCGGCCGAAACCGGTGAACCCGGTGAAACCGCCCCCGAGCCTGGACCCGCGGAGTTGGACGCCAACGCCAATTCGGGACAGGCCTGGGCAGATTCCAAAATTGAGATGTGGAAAGAAAACTCTGGCATCAAGTCCACCAAAGGCTTCTTGTATCCCTACAACCTAATGACTTCTTGGGAATCTCCAGCACCTGGTGCCATCAATATCTTCTTGGATAACAGCATGAAGTTTGGAACCCAGATGCGGGAAAGCTACGAAACCAACGAGGATGAGCTGCGCATGATGGGCCGAATCATGTTCGAAAGCGTAGGCGAGGCCTCGCCGGAATTGGAATCTGTCACCTTCGCTACTGAAGACGGCAATAACTCAGGAACTTTCACCCGGGCTCGTACTGGTGCCGATCCCGAGGACCGCAAAGCCTGGGCCTCGGAAAAGTACACGCAGTGGCTGTCCGCCATGAACGATACCTACAAATCCCTATGCGGCGCTGAAATCACTGAGCTGGAAATCTACCGCACATGCCTGCCCGCTGACCCCCACGCCTACGTTGAGAAAGTCGAGTCGCCTGCGCTTGGCGAACTCGTCGTCACCCTCGCAGACGGTCCATGGATCGACGGCGAATACGACATGCCCGCATCGATCTTCGTCTCGGGAAATATGATGCTCAAGATCAACGAGCGTGCGGCAACCGGCGAAAAAGTTGAAAAGCTGACGGTACTGGCCAGAAATGGCGATGACACCGATACGGCACTCCGCAAGGACTGGGAAATGTAGTTCATTTCCTTTCATGATCAGTTGATGGGCCCTCAGCCCCTAGGGTGGTACCTATGACCCAAGAACTCTCCATTCCATACGAAGACCTGGAACTCAGCGCGCTCTGGGACCGAGCAAAGGCGGCGAAGGCCGTCATCGTGCTCGCACACGGTTCAGGTGCTGGAAAGGATCATGACTTCATGGCCGGCTTTGCGCTAGCCGCTGCGAATCTGGGTGCCAGCGTCCTGCGTTTTAATTTCCCCTACATGGATGCTGGAAAGAAGTTTCCCGACAAAGCGCCAGCGGCGGTCGCAGTGTGGCACCAGGTCCGCCGTTGGGTTGAAGAACACTTGGCTGAAGGCCTGCCAATCTTCACGGCAGGAAAGTCCTTTGGCGGGCGCATCGCTTCCCTGTCAGTTGCCGAGGGCATGCCCTCGGCAGGGTTGATCTTCCTGGGGTACCCGTTGCACGCGCCTAAGAAGGAAGAGAAGCTACGCGATGAGCATCTCTACCCGATTGCGGTGCCGATGCTTTTCCTCGAAGGCACCCGAGATCCCTTTGCCAACCCCGAAAAGATGGAAGAAGTCGCCAGCAAGCTGAACGAGCACAGCGAACTTTCCTGGTTCGAAGGTGGCAACCATTCCTTCAAGGTAGCCCGCTCCGGCCGCACCGTTGCCCAGGATGGCGCGTGGCTGGCGGAAACTGCTCTTGCCTTCATCTCCAAGCACATCGCATAGTCCAACGGTCCTAGTCCACCTGCTTTTCCAGGAATCGGTAGACCTCGGTTTCATCTACTCCGGGAAAGGCTCCGGTTGGCATGGCCGCCAGCAAGTGGGTATTGGCGCGCGTAGCCGGCCACGCATTGCCGAACCACTGGCTGGATAGGTCAGCAGGTGGACGGCGGCAGCAGTTCTCGTCCGGGCAGGTGGATTGGCAGCGCTCCTTGGTATCCCGCCCGCGGAACCACTTCACATGCTCAAAAGGCACGCCAATGGACAAGGAATACAGTCCCGAGGAATGGCGCTCGGTGCGCGCCGTGCACCAGAAGGTCCCATTGACGGTATCGGTGTACTGCTCGAAGGAACGGAACTTATCCATCTGCTCGAAGACCACGCGACTTGTCCAATACCGGCAAATGGTTTGTCCTTCAATGGCACCGGTGTGATCGGCTGGAAAGTTCACTCGGTCATTCTCATAAGCCTTGTGCAAGATGCCCGATTCGTGGACCTTCTGGAAGTGGCAGGTCATCCCCAGATGCTCGGTGGCAAGGTTGGTGAACCGGTGGGCTGCGGACTCATAGGACACGGCGAAAGCATCGCGCAGATCCTCGATGGCCAACTCACGGTTGTTCTTAGCTCGCCGCAAGTAGTCCACCGTGGACTTTTCCGGCATCATCAACGCCGCGGCAAAGTAGTTGGTCGCGACCCTCTGCGAGAGGAAATCGAAATAATCGGTTGGAGTCCTATGACCCAATACGTGATGCCCTAGCGCCTGCAGCAACACCGAACGAGGATCATGTTCCGAGCGGTTCGCCTGCGTCAGATAGATACGCTTGTTCTTCTGGTCAGTCACCGAACGCGTGGAATGCGGAAGATTGCCCACAAAGCGCAGGCTGAATCCCAGATGCTCGGCGATATCTGCTGCACGATGATGCGAGAGCGGCCCTGAATCGTGGCCAACTGCAGAGAGGACTTTGGCGGCTTCCTGCTCGATATCCTTGTAGTAGTTGTTGCGTTGGCGCATCTCATGGCGCAACGCGGTATTGGCCCGACGGGCTTCTTCAGGGGTCGCGGCCTGCTCGTTCAGGCGGCGTTCCAATTCATGCTGCAGTCCCACCAGGGATTCCAGGACGTCCATGGGCAGACGCGTGCCAACACGAACGGTAGGCAATCCCAAGGACTCGTACAGTGGACCGCGTTGGGCACGTTCCAATTCGATCTCCAAAGCAGCACGGCGCGATGGCGGTTCGGTGCCCAGCAGATCGTCGACGCCAACCCCCATGGCTCCAGCCAGGGACTTAAGCAGCGATAGCTTCGGTTCGCGCTTGCCGTTTTCAATCAGCGACAACTGGCTCGGCGCGGTGTCAACGAGCGCCGAGACATCATCCAAGGTCAGTTGCTTGCCCTTGCGCAGAAAGCGGATTCTGCGGCCGAGAGCAATGGCGTCGAGTTCTGTATCTTCGCTGCCAGCGCCATTGCCGGCTGAGTTCACTGAGCGATTCCATGTGGTTGCAGTCACATGACAAGGTTATGCCAAGGATCGTGAAAATTTCTAGATCTTCCGGATTCAACCCGTAATTCAATCGCCCAGCAGTGACGCGGAAGCAAATATTCACGGTTCTTTCCTTGCTTCCCCGGCGAGCTACTCTCAACAAATGCACAGCCTTTCTGCGGAATCTTCAGCGAAGCGCAAACGTTGAAACTACAAAGAGATCCAGCAAGGAGCACCATGCACGCAGTCTCCACCCGCCCCCTACCGGCCCCGCGCCATGCCCACGATCCACCCCGGACTTTGGTCATCGTCGGCACCGATGGCGCAGGCAAAAGCACCACTATTGAAGCTTTAGTACAGCAGCTGCGCAACGATCGCATTCAGGCTCGTAGGCTCGCAAACGTCGCCGCGCGGAGCTGGCTTACCAAATTCTCTCGCGCCCTGGGAATGACGTTCCCGACTTTCACCCAGGATTTCTTCGAAACTTCCATTCGCAGCTTCAATGTTGCCCGCAATATGCTTTTCGCGGCCCGCTCTCCCGGACTCAGCGTGATGGACCGGCACCTGTATTGCCAATTAGTGCTGCGGCGCTTACGTGGCCATCCTCCGGGACTGCTTCTCCCCTGGCTTGCGGCGAAAAGTACCGAGCACGCGAGAATTGTCCTGCTCGACATCGACCCCATCCTTGCCTTTGAGCGGATCAATTCCCGTGGCAAAGACGACGAAAGCATGGAGTATCTCAGGGACAGTCGAAATGAGTATCTGCGTCTTGCGCAAGTGCACGGTTGGATAACTCTTGATGCCTCGCTGCCCACATCCCAGCTAGTTGAACAACTTCGCTTGGTCATCGGCAAGTAGACTCGTCCCATGAGCGAAGCACAAGCATCTTTTGCACCGGGTTCCATTCTCGAATTGGCGCAAAGCACCAAGAAGCAATGGGAGCTAGGGCAGGTCCGGCTCATTGCGAGCGGCATTCTGGCGCAGGACGGAACGTTGTGGTCCAGCGAACTGCGGGAATCAACCTGGCAACTGTCGATTCGCTCTATCGAGAAATCTGCAGCCTTCACTCCGTCGCCTTCGGCTCAAGTCTTCACGTTGATCGCCGGCGATTTCGTGCAGCTGGATGTAGACGGGCAAGAGCACGGATTGGAACCGCTGCGCCCGTTGAAATTCGAAACGAGAAATTCTGTCCAGGCGAGCCAGCCCGCCGAAGAACTGCTCATCGTGCACGTGGCCGCCATTCCAGAGCAGGTACGACCCACCGTTCGCATTGTCGAGCTGTCCAAAAAGCGCGAGCAATACCTCTTTGATGGGCAACTGGGCCTTTTGGTCCAGGGCTCCGCCAAGCTCTTGCTCGGCGACAGCGAACAGTCGCTGAACCTGCGTGACACCGTCGTTGGCTCTGACGCCGGTGAACCACGCATCTCCGGCCGCGGTTTCATGGCTGTGGTTTCTTTCGACCAGCCCTAGCCCGTTCCGGCTCAATCAGCCATTATCGCAAGATCCATAAATCTTCGCACTCAGAAACTGCACTGCCGGCCAAGAATATCGGCCATAGCGACAAGTCCAGGCCCCCATCTGGCAAAAGCCAGCTACCAGTCCAGACTCTGATACTTCACGTTTTTTGGCCTGCTGCACAACGCCTGCCGTGGCGAATCAACACCTGCGGTTTCCATAAATTCCCAGCTCATCAGTGATCCGCCGATTCTCGCAGACCCCGGAATCGGTCTGCTTTGGCTTCGCCCTTATCCAGGCTTGCTGTTAAATTTCACTCTTCTTCGCTAGGGATTGATTCAATATCAGCTAATTTCCATGCCTTGACTCACATTCAGCGCAAGAAGCGATAAATTTCCATTTTTGTGAAGAAGTGAAAATCTTAATTCAAAAAACCTCTGTTGAAGCCCTCGCACCTGCGGAAAAGTAGTTGTCACGAAGAAGTTCACAAGATCACCTTCCGATCGACATGAACCCGCAGCTTGTGCGAAGGAGCCAAGGCAATGACTACTGAAAACACCAACGAAACCTCGATCGACAACCGCATCGCAGCCATCGAGAGCGACTGGGAAAACAACCCCCGCTGGAACGGCGTAACCCGCGACTACAGCGCTGCCGACGTCGTGAAGCTCCAGGGCCGGGTCCAGGAAGAGCACACCCTGGCCAAACGCGGATCCGAGAAGCTGTGGAAGCAGCTCACCGAGGAAACCCCCACCGGCGGCTACACCAACGCGTTGGGCGCACTGACCGGCAACCAGGCAGTGCAGCAAGTCAAGGCCGGCCTTCGGGCCATCTATCTTTCGGGCTGGCAGGTAGCAGCAGATGCCAACCTTTCAGGCCAGACCTACCCGGACCAGTCGCTGTACCCGGCCAATTCGGTTCCCCAGGTCGTGCGCCGCATCAACAACGCATTGCAGCGTGCAGACCAGATCGAGTTCTCCGAAGGCATCCAGACCGTCGAAGACTGGATGGTCCCCATCGTCGCTGATGCAGAAGCCGGCTTCGGCGGCCCGCTGAACGCCTACGAACTGATGAAGTCCATGATCACCGCTGGCGCATCGGGCGTCCACTGGGAAGACCAGCTGGCCAGCGAAAAGAAGTGCGGCCACCTCGGCGGCAAGGTGCTGATCCCGACCCAGCAGCACATCCGCACCCTGAACGCGGCCCGCCTGGCCGCCGACGTGGCTGGCACCCCTTCCGTAGTTATCGCCCGCACCGACGCTGAAGCGGCAACGCTGATCACCTCGGATGTCGATGAACGCGATCAGCAGTTCATCACCGGCGAGCGCACCCCGGAAGGCTTCTACAAGGTCACCAACGGCATCGAGCCATGCATCGCCCGGGCCAAGGCCTACGCACCGTACTCGGACCTGATCTGGATGGAAACCGGCACCCCTGACCTGGAGCTGGCCCGCAAGTTCGCCGAAGCGGTCAAAAAGGACTTCCCGGACCAGATGCTTTCCTACAACTGCTCGCCGTCGTTCAACTGGAAGAAGCACCTGGACGATGCGACCATCGCCAAGTTCCAGCGCGAATTGGGCGCCATGGGCTTCAGCTTCCAGTTCATCACCCTGGCCGGATTCCACGCATTGAACCACTCGATGTTCGACCTGGCCTCCGGCTACGCGAAGGACGGCATGAGCGCCTACGTCGAATTGCAGGAACGCGAATTCGCTTCCGAGGCCGCCGGCTACACCGCCACCAGGCACCAGCGCGAAGTCGGCACCGGCTACTTCGATGCGATCTCCACGGCGCTGAACCCTAACGCCTCAACCCTGGCCTTGGTGGGATCCACCGAAGAAGGCCAATTCCATTAGACCCTGATGGGTCGATGGTGCTAGCCGGCAAAGGCGCCGGCTAGCACCAGCACCATTTCCAAGATTTTTAAGGACGCTGCCATGAACTCCCCCATCACCCTGAACAACATCACCATTACCGCTACCCCCGTTCGCTACCAGGAGCAGATCCTGACCAGCGAGGCCCTGGACTTCCTTTCGGCCCTGCACACCGCATTCGAACCGCGCCGTGCCGAGTTGATGCAGCGCCGCCAGGTCAACCGGGCGCGCATTGCCAATGGCCGCGATCCGAAGTTCCTGGACGAGACCCGCGCTATTCGCGAAGACGATTCATGGCAGGTCGCCCCGATCGCTCCGGGGCTGGAAGATCGCCGGGTGGAAATCACTGGCCCGATCGAACGCAAGATGGCTATCAATGCGCTGAATTCCGGGGCCAAGGTCTGGCTGGCCGACATGGAGGATGCTTCCTCGCCAACCTGGCAGAACGTCATCAAGAACCAGGTCAACCTGATCCGGGTGCTGGATCAGGACCTGGACTTCACCGCGCCGGATGGCCGCGAGTACAAGCTGAACAGCTACGATCTGCAGCAGCTGCCAACCATCGTGGTTCGTCCCCGCGGCTGGCACCTGCCGGAGAAGCACCTGCTGGTTGCCGGCACCCCGATGTCCGGTGCGCTGGTGGACTTCGGACTGCACTTCTTCCACAACGCCAAGCGCCTGCTGGCAGCCGGACGCGGCCCGTACTACTACCTGCCGAAGCTGGAGAACCATCTGGAAGCACGGTTGTGGAACGACGTGTTCAACATGGCCCAGGATCTGATGGATATCGAGCGCGGCACTATCCGTGCCACCGTGCTGATCGAGACCATCACCGCCGCATTCGAGATGGAAGAGATCCTCTACGAGCTGCGCGAGCATTCCTCGGGGCTCAATGCTGGCCGCTGGGATTACATCTTCTCGATTATCAAGAACTTCCGTTCCCGCGGACCGCGCTTCGTCTTCCCGGATCGCGACACCGTGACCATGACCGCCCCGTTCATGCGGGCCTACACCGAGCAGCTGGTGCGTGCCTGCCACCGCCGCGGGGCTTCGGCCATCGGCGGGATGAGCGCATTCGTTCCCAACCGCAAGGACGCCTCGATCAACGAGCTGGCGTTCGGCAAGGTCCGCGAGGACAAGGCCCGCGAAGCAGCTGATGGCTTCGACGGCTCCTGGGTTGCCCATCCCGACCTGGTTTCGGTTGCCCGGGAGGTGTACGACGAGGTGCTCGGCGAGAACCCCAACCAGTTGCAGCGCACCCGCGAAGATGTCGAGGTTTCCGGCCCGGCCCTGCTGAACATCGAGAGTGTCACCGGCAAGATCACCGAACGCGGCATCCGCGACAACATCGAGATCGGCATCCGCTACATCGAGTCCTGGCTGCGCGGCAACGGTGCTGTGGCGCTGCGCAACCTGATGGAAGATGCTGCTACCGCCGAGATCTCCCGTTCGCAGCTGTGGCAGTGGATCCACCAGTCGGCGATCACCGATGAGGGCGAGATCATCACCCGTCGCTGGGTCCAGGAACTGGCCGAGGAGACCATGGAGGGGTTGGAGCGCTTCGAGGGTGATCGCTTCGAGGAAGCCGTGGAAATCTTCGAAGCTTGCGCCCTGCGCGATGACTTCCCGACCTTCCTGACCAAGAACGCCTACCTGCGCTACCTGGATGCGCCAGCCCGCACCCTGGAAATGGCAGGTTAGGCAGTACCCGAGACCCGGCCGATAGAAAACAGTCGTCCCTGAACGTCGGCCACGCAAAGCGGCATTCATCCGTTGGTAACCAGTCCAGCGGGTGGATGCCGTTTTGCGTGTGCGGTGGCTAGGCTGTAGCCATGGCTTTCCAGTTCAAGAACCCGGCCGAGGACCTGTGGCAGCCCGATCTGCTGGGCGAGGATTTCTCGCAACGGCCGCTGCCGATGTCGGACGGTTCCACCGCGACGTTGATCAGGCACCGTCCGCGCAGATCGCTGCGCCTGCCGCCGCCATTGCGCGGGATCGCGGTGCTTTATGTGCATGGCTGGTCGGACTACTTCTTCCAGGCCGAGTTGGCTGGATTCCTGTCCGATGCCGGAGCGGATTTCTACGCACTGGACCTGCGCCATTATGGACGGAACTTGCCGGTAGACCAGGCCACCGAAATCGCCGAGCACAGAAGCCCGGGCTTCACCACCGATCTGGAGGAGTACTTCGAGGAATTCGACGCGGCCCACCGCATCATTTCCAGCGCGCATCCGGGCACCCGCTTTGTCCTGCTCGCCCACTCCACTGGCGGGCTCAGCGCTTCTCTGTATGCGGCAGCCAACCCGCAGAAAGTTGATGCGCTGGCGCTGAACAGCCCGTGGCTGGAATTCCAGGCCAGCGAGATCGGGCGCACCGCCTTGGCGAGGATCGTCCAGGCGGCCAGCAGCCGCAACCCCCACCGCTTCTTGCCGACGGTGGATCCAGGGTTCTACACCCGCACGGTCTCCAGCCAGTTTTCCGGCGAATGGGATTACGATCTGGGTTGGCGCCCGGTCAACGGCTTCAAGCTCACCGCGGGTTTCATCTCTGCAGTCTTCAATGCGCAAGCCAAGGTGAAGAAGGGGCTGGATCTCCAGATGCCCACCCTGGTGATGCTTTCGGCGGAAGACTATTTGCTGCCACGCTGGCACGACACCGCCACCCGCGCCGACGTGGCCTTGAACGTGCAGGTCGTCGCCCAGCGCAGCATCGACCTAGGCCGGGAACTGCATTTGGTGCGCCTGCCCGGCGCGCTGCACGACGTGTTCCTCTCCTCGCCAAAGATCCGCTCCAAGGCCTACATGGCGTTGGGCTCATGGCTTGCGGTCGTCAAGAACCGGCAGCGTGATTCGCTGGTGGCCTCCAGCATCCGCCGGATTGTTCCTTCCGGCATCTAGTGCGGCTTAGCCCGCGACCTTGCTGGGCACCTGGTCATTGACCAGTTCCAGCTGCCAATCGCCGGGCTCATTGCCGATAATGGCAACCGAGCCATTGCGGATGGTGTCCAGCTTGTAGCCGGCGAAGTGCGAGAGCGTGTAGCGGATAATGGTGCCGTGGCAGATTACCGCGACGTTCTTGCCCGGGTAGTCTGCTGCAATCTGGTTGATTGCGCGCAGGCCACGGTCAACTACAGATTCCAGTGGTTCAATTCCGCCACCGTTCTTGTCCGGCCATAGCGCCAGCGCTTCGGCCTCAACCATGCCCTCGCCCTGGGCGTAGTCGCGCTCGATCAGCAGGTCGTAGCTAGGACCCAGTTCCAGTCCCAGACCGTCGGCGATGATCTGTGCCGTCTCGCGTGCACGAGAGAGCGGCGAGGAAACGATAGCGTCCCATTGGCCGCCGTCCAGCACCGAGACAGCCTCGCGGGCTTGGGCTCGCCCGGTGTCGTTCAGGGGGATGTCGCTGGAACCCTGCAAGCGGCCTTCGAGGTTCCATTGCGTCTGTCCGTGGCGGACGAATCCTAGTTTCATATGCCCATTCTCCCACCCGGCAGGTGGCCAACAGCAACCGCTGGTGGCCAAGCTCACGATGGATCTGCAACACTTAAGCGCGTCATGGCTGCCTGGAGCGCATAGGATTTTCACGGCTGTGCCCTGCCTTTGGCGCGGGCCCGTCCCCATCGAACGCACCCCTTATAGGATCCGAGCATTACTATCGTGAACGAAATAAAGGCGTCTCTCGCCCGCGGGCTGACTGCCCGCCACATCCGCTTCATGGCCCTCGGCTCAGCTATCGGAACGGGCCTTTTCTACGGCTCCTCTTCTGCTATCCAGGCTGCTGGCCCTGCCGTCCTCTTCGCATACATGATTGGCGGCGCTGCCGTCTTCATCGTCATGCGTGCCATGGGCGAGATGGCTGTCAAGCATCCGGTTTCCGGATCCTTCGCTCACTACGCTTCGCGCTACCTGGGCCGCTTCGCCGGCTTCGTCACCGGCTGGACTTTTGCCTTTGAAATGGCCATTGTCGCGATCGCCGATGTGACCGCGTTCGGCATCTACATGGGCTTCTGGTTCCCGCAGGTGGCGCAGTGGATCTGGGTGCTGGCGGTCGTCCTGCTGATCGCTTCGATCAACCTGATGAAGGTCAAGGTCTTCGGTGAAACCGAATTCTGGCTGGCTATCATCAAGGTGACCGCAATTATCGCCATGATCATTGGCGGCGCCGCCCTGATCATCTTCGGCTTCAACGCCCCTGAGACCGAAACCGCAACCGGCATCGCTACCCTGATGAGCGCTGGCACCCTGTTCCCCAACGGCTTCGTGGGCCTGCTGCTCTCGTTCTCCGTCGTGATGTTCGCCTTCGGCGGCATCGAAACCATCGGCATCACCGCTGGTGAAGCAGCTGATCCTGCCAAGTCGGTTCCAGCCGCCATCAATACCGTGCCATGGCGCATCCTGCTCTTCTACGTAGCTTCGCTGGCCGTAGTCATGATGCTCTTTGACTGGCGCCAGATCGACGGCTCAGCTTCGCCATTCGTGCAGATTTTCGACGGCCTGGGCATCCCGGCCGCCGCCCACGTGCTCAACGCCGTGGTGATCACCGCAGCCGTTTCGGCGATCAACGCCGATACTTTTGGGGCTGGCCGCATGCTCTACGCCATGTCCGAGATCGGCCATGCTCCGAAGTCCTTTGGCCGCATCTCGCGTAACGGCGTGCCGTGGATGACCGTGGTCATCATGGCCATTGTGCTGCTGGTCGGCGTGGTGCTCAACGCCCTGCTCCCGGAGTCGCTGTTCACCATCATCGCTTCCATCGCTACCTTCGCCACCGTCTGGGTGTGGATCATGATTCTGACTTCGTACCTGGCCATGCGACGCAAGGAAGCCGCGGCGGGCCGCGGACCGGCCGTTGCCCGCGAATACGCTGTGCCCGGCGGCACCGTTGCCGTATGGATCGCCTTGGCCTTCATGGTCTTCGTTGTCGTGCTCTTGGCCCTGAGCCCGACGACGCGTGTAGCCCTGTACACCGGAATCGCATGGCTCGTGCTTCTGGCCGTGCTCTTCAAGCTGCTGGTACGCCCAGCGGCGCCAATCAAGCAGGACAGCGACTCCTTGCTGAGTTAGCCACCGCGCAATAAAATATGCCTGGTTTCGCATAAAGCGAAGCCAGGCATATTTTTATGTCTTTCTACTTGATCCCGGTGGAGGTTCCGGCCTGAGGCTCCGAGGGCGACTCCAGGCCATGGGGTGTGCGCAGTTCCTGGAACAACGCCAGGCTGGCCCACGCGAGCATGCCGCCTGCGACGATCCACAAGCTGCCGAGCCCCAGCCGCAGGTAGGCCAAGACGCCACCCAGGGAACCCATGGTGATCATGAGCCAAAGCACTGCGTAGCGCATCCATAGCATCCGGTAGCCGCCGCGGTCCGACCCGGTGGCCAACCCGATGATTGCTCCACCGAGTGCCTGCCCGAGCTTGACCAACGTGCCGGTCATATACGTCAGGCCCAGGGAAACCTCTCCCGAACGAGTGTAGGAAACATTGACCACGCCCATCGCGGCGGCCAGCAGCAGAGCCGTCAGCTGCGGCAAGAAATTCCCGGAGATGGCCGCAGCGAGCAGCAGTGCCGCACTGGAATACATGGCCACTGGCCGGCGCAGCCTATCGAGCCGGAAGGTAACCAGCGTTGCGAGGATGACACCTGCGACAAAGCAGCCCACCAAGGACATCGCCATCGCCCATCCGGCAAGGTCCCCTGTCATCAGCGCCACGGAGGAACGCGTGGAGTTTCCCGACATGAAGGAGAGGAAGTAGCCGCCGAAGTGCACGAATCCGACGCCATCGACGAAGCCTGCCATCGCCGTAATCGTTCCGGCGAAGAGGATTCCGCGCCATCGAAGGTTCTTTGCCACTTGCCCTGCTTTCTCTCGCCATCAGCACCATCCGGTTTCCGTAGGAGCCCTGCCATTATCTCCCCCGAAATCAGCAGCTGCGAATAAGGAATGCCCGGTGAGCAAAAGTTGTTATCTCGAGCATGAGCGAAAATACTGCTGTCCAGTCCCCGGAAGACAAGCGCATCCGCGTGGATATCTTCTCCGATATTGCCTGCCCTTGGTGCTTCATCGGCAAGCGCCGCTTTGAGCGGGGTGTCGAGGCGTTCGAATACTCCCAGAACGTGGATGTCTACTGGCACTCGTACCAGCTGGACCCGAGCCTGCCTGAGAACTATGACGGCAGCGAGGCCGAATACCTCTCCAAGATGAAGGGACTGGGCCAGGAACAGGTCGCCCAAATGCTTGACCATGTCACCGCCCAGGCTGCTGCCGAAGGATTGAACTACGACTTCGCCAACTTGAAGGTCGCTAATTCCTTCACTGCACTACGCGTACTGGAATACGCCAAGAAGCATGGTGCCGGAAACGAGATGAAGGAAGCGCTGCTTTCTGCCCACTTCGAGAAGGGCCTGAACACCGGAGACCTAGAAACGCTGCTCGAACTGGCCGGAACGCTGGGGCTGGATACCTGGGAACTGCGTGCGAAGCTCTCGTCCGGATCCTACGTTGAGGAAGTCAACGCAGATATCGTCCAGGCACGCGAGCTGGGCATCAGCGGTGTTCCTTTCTTCATCATTGATGGAAAGTACGGCATTTCCGGCGCCCAGCCAGCCGAGGTCTTCGCAAATGCGCTGGCCCAAGTGCATTCCGGAGATGTGCAGGCCCCGTAGCCAGCTATTTGCTGCAGACCAGCTTGCCTTCAGAAGTATCGAGCTTGCGTTCTTTTTCCAGGCCGTCGAACTTCTCCCCCAGCGCCAGGTCCACCCGGCTGCCCCACTTCTTTTCGTCGTAGATGAAAACGATGCCGGGGATCTGGCGCTGCACGGTGAAAGCCTGGGCATAGCCATCAGGCCCGGCAATGACCGCGCCAGTGGTTTCGGAGAGCGACTTCCACCCGGAAGTCAGCGACGAAATCTTGAAGCCACGCTTTTCCAGTGCCTCGGCAGTGTCACCCGCAAGACCCGAAATATCGGTAGTGTTCAGCACGCGTATTTCGACATCTGAAGGTTTTTGGTACTTGAAATCGATGGCCGGGCACTTGGGGTTTTCGATTTTCGTCTCGCTTGGCTTCGGGCTCGCAACGGCGGCAGGCTCGCCACCCAACTTCAGCGTTCCATTGAAAACGAGTACGGCGCCGGCCAAAACCGCGATCACCAGCAGGGCCATCACGGAGAAAACAATGTTCTGGCGTTTGCGGGCACGCCGCTTAGCCTGGCCGTCCGAGCTGAAACTTAATTCTTGCTCGTCGACAATATGCGCACCGTGCCATTGCCCCGGGTCATCGCGATCACGCATCATTCCACCTTGCTCTGGTCAGCCTTCGGCAGCTGCTGGCCTGAAGGCGACGTCATCGTCATCCTCGTGGCGCTAGCTTATCTAACTAGCGTCCAGATCCAATATGCGTGCGTGTATTACCGAGCGATGATGAAGCGCCGAGCGCAGCGCGCGGTGCATCCCATCCTCCAGATACAACACGCCCCGATAGCGCACTACATGCGGGAACAAGTCGCCATAGAAGGTGGAATCCTCAGAGAGCAATGTTTCAAGATCCAAGGTGGCTTTGGTGGTGACCAAGTCAGCTAGTTTCACTTGCTGCGGGGGAAGTCCGCTCCAATCACGCGCCGAAGAATAGCCGTGGTCCGGGTATGGACGGCCTTCACCTACCGCTCGAAAAATCACTATTCAAGCATACGGACAAACTCTCCAGACCCACAGACCTGCAGATCAGGCGCTAGTTGGCAGGCCGCAGGAAGGCCACTTCCCGAGACGGCGCCGATTGAGCCGGGTGGCAGCCGGACTCGCCGCGCAGTTGCCGGGCGAATGCTACACGCGAATGCGAATAATCAGACACGCAATGCGAAAAAGCAAGGATTGTTACGCCAAGGGAAACTTGGAGGAACCGGGCGTAACTTTAGCTGGTAACAATCGCGTCATAAGGTGCACTCTGGGTTTATGAACAACGTAGTCACCGAGATCCCACTGCTCGATATTTCTACCGCACGCAATGCTGACGGCTCCTTCAACAAGGATTTCGTTGCCGCGATTCGCGACGCCGCACACCGCGTCGGCTTCTTCCAGATCGTCGGATACAGCGCATATGCCGGGCAGGACCAGGAACTGCTCGACACCATCGCAGAATTCTTCCAGAAGCCCGTTGAGCAGAAAATCAAGCTCGATAACCGCAATAGCGCCCAGTTCCGCGGCTACACCCGGATGGGCACCGAAATCACCCGCGGCCGCGCCGATGCCCGCGAACAGATCGACTACGGACCGGAACGCGAGACGTTGGCGGTCGTTCCCGAGGACAAGCCGTACTTGAACCTGCAGGGCCCGAACCAGTTCCCTGCCGATTTCCCCCAGCTCGAAGAGCGCGCCATGGCGTGGGCCGAGCTGATGAACAAAACCGGCCACGAGCTGCTTTCGGCCATCGCTGTGGGGCTGGGCTTGCCCGAAGGCCACTTCGACGAGCCATTCGCCAACACCCCGTCATGGATGGGCAAGTTGGTGCACTACGTTTCGGGCGACGTCGTACCAGAGTCGGGCAACCAGGGCGTTGGCCTGCACGCCGACTACGGCTTCGTCACCCTGCTGCTGCAGGACCAGGTTGGAGGGCTGCAGGTGCAACCCTACGGCCAGGAAGAGTGGATCGAGGTGCCGCCGACCCCGGGTGCATTGGTAGTGAACCTCGGGGAGATGCTCGAAGTCGCGACCAACGGCTACCTGATGGCCACCATCCACCGCGTCATTGCGCCACCAGCTGGCGTTGACCGCTACTCGGTGCCGTTCTTCTACTCCCCTCGACTGGATGCAGTGATCGACAAGGTCGAACTGCCAGCCGAGCTGGCTGCCGAAGCTCGCGGCGTCTCCGATGATCCGGAAAACCCAATGCTGGCTTCCTACGGCGCCAACGTGCTCAAGGGATGGCTGCGAGCCCACCCGCAGACCGCGGCCATCCACTACCCAGAGCTGGCCAAGGGGCGCAAAAGCGCCTAGGCCGTGAGCTTCTGCAGGGATCAGGAGCTGCACGCGCAAAACCTGTTGGCGTCGAGCTGGTGAGAGATTACCGGCCCGGCGCCAATAGGCATTTAAAGCGCCTCGCTTATTCGACGCCGGAAAGCACGCAGAATTCGTTGCCTTCAGGATCAGCCATCACGATCCAGCTCTCGTCCTCCCGCTGGCCCACATCGGCGTAGCTGGCCCCCAAAGAGATCAGGCGATCAGCTTCTTCTTGCTGCTGGGCGTTTTGAGGACGCAGGTCCAGATGGAGGCGATTCTTGATGCTCTTGGTTTCGGGCACTTGCGCGAACGTCAATTTCAGCCCGCCCGGGCCTTGGGATTTGGACCCAATACTGACCAAGCCGGCTTCTTCTTCCAATACGTCATAATTCAGCGCTTCGCACCAGAACCTCGCCACCAGCATCGGGTTCGCGCAGTCGACGGCGATTTCGCTCAATACACTTGCCATAGTCTTACCTTGCCGAAAGATTGCTGAACAGTTGCCACGGATACTACCCGCCAGGTTCTTGCAATGCCGGTAAGCGCAAAAAAATAATGTCCCGCCTCAGCGTTTTCACGATGAGCCGGGACATTAAATTCGGCGGAGGATAGGGGATTTGAACCCCTGAGGGCGTTAACCCAACACGCGTTCCAGGCGTGCGCCATAGGCCGCTAGGCGAATCCTCCTCAGTTTGCTCCGTGGAGCAGGATCCAGCATATCTAAATTCTCGCTCAATCACGAATCGGACGTTTCCACGTTGCTTCCCAGCTCATTCTTGAGGCGCCAAACCCCTGAAATTCGGTAATTTTGCACCTTTTCACCATCCCGATCTTTTCTTCAAAGGCTGCCGTTTGAACAGATCAATACTGTAAACATGAGTAAAAGAGAGGTATTTCACAGCCAAGACGACCCTCGCCGACTGCCCATCAGCCCGCCCGGAACAAGGAGCATCCCCGGAATCGATGGTCTTTGGGCCGCGAACCTGGACAAAGACAATCTCTTTACCCAGATCGCCGCTACCGCCATAAACCTCTATGAGCAGTCGCCGGTCACTGCATCCGCCCAGGGCCTGGAGCGGCTGAAGACCATTGCCCGGCTGCACAGCATGCTGGATGCTGCCGAGGCAGCGGTGTTGGCCGATAGCTACGAATATTCGGTCGCCGAGACAATCAGCCACGGAACCCAAGAGCCGCTGCTGGATGACCCTGGCACAACGGAAGAAACAGCTGAAACTCATTCTGCCTACTTCTACGGTGTCAATCGCTCCGACGAGTCGCTGATCCGTTCTTCCTTTGTTGCCGAGGCATCGGTGGCAATGCGCTCCTCGGAAAAGAAAATCCAGGACAAGTTGTTCTTCGCCGAAGGACTGCGCCATCTTTGCGCAGACACTTTGGACGCCCTGAGCGTCGGTGAGATCACGACCAGATCCGCGCAGGAGATCGTCAAGCACTCTCAGGATCTGGCACCCGATGACGTGGCACTAATGCAACGAACCTTGCTGCCGATAGCGCGGCAGGCCGCTGACTCCGCGATAGCCCTACGTGCCAGGAAAATGCGTGAGCGATTGCATCCAAAGCCCATTGAAGAACGCCACAAGAAAGGTGCGGAGGACCGCAAGATCACCTATTGGCACGAGGCCAATGGAATGAGCGTGATTCAGCTGCATCTGCCGGTGGAAAAGGCGTTGGGCATTATCAATACGGTCAATTGGCATGCCGTACGCAATGTTGATCCAGCTGATAATCGGACCGAACAGCAACGACGGCTGGACATTGTTTGCGATGCGTTGCTCGATGGTTGGCCCGCAACCGAAGGGACCCCGCTCAAAGCTCGTGTAGCTGTCACGATTCCTGCGCTGGAAATGCTGGCCAACCCTAAACGCGCACTAGCTGACCTTGAGGGCTACGGGCCGATCCCAGTAGGGACAGCGCTGCTGATCGCAAAAGACGCCCCGTCTTTCATCAAGGTGCTCACCGATCCTTGGTCAGGGGCAGCTATAGACGTTGGCCGCGAAAAGTACCGTCCGTCCAAGGCGCTGCGTGATCTGCTGCGAAATCGGGATATCGTCTGCCGCTTCCCCGGGTGCAATCGGCCCGCCGAAGCATCCGAGATTGACCACATCGATGCATGGGCAAAGGGCGGGCACACCACGCGCAGCAATACGCATTTATTGTGCAAGCGGCATCAGATGTTCAAGCACGTGCTGGGATGGCAAGCCACCTATCTTCCGGACGGTTCAGTGAACTGGCGCTCCCCCAACGGCATGATCTGTGTTGAGCTTCCCGGCAGCGTCACCAGCGTCCAGAACTTCGACTTCGAGAAGGAGCAGACACCCATGTTGCCTACCGTCCAGCTCAATGACCGCGTTCGACGCGTACTTGGGTGGCTAGAACCGCCTGAAGAAGCGACCGGCTGAGGACGAACAGCATTTTTGGTCAAGATCTCTGAGCCATGATTTGCAAGCTGAGAGCAAGCGCACGCCTGCCGATTTTCATCCAAGCGCCAACCTCGGGTAGTATTTTTGGTGACCCCTCGTGTGGTGTCATCCTGTTGAACTCCCCCAGGACCGGAAGGTAGCAAGGGTAGATGGGCTCTGGCAGGTGCATGAGGGGTCTTTTACTTTCTTACGCAAGCCGAATGGAGTCCACGTGGGCGCTGGCCGTTTCGCCCCTAGCCCCTCGGGGCCACTCCACCTTGGCAATTTGCGCACGGCCATCCTCGCTTGGCTTTTCGCCCGCTCCTCGCAACGCAAATTCCTACTGCGCATTGAAGACTTGGATCGTGTTCGTTCCGGCGCCGAAGCCACCCAAATTGCTGAATTATCGTCCTTGGGCCTTGATTTCGACGGCGAAATTCTCCGACAGTCCGACCGCCTTCCGATTTATCTCCAGGCCGTTGAGCGGCTCAAGGCCCGCGGCTTGGTCTATGAATGCTTCTGCTCGCGCAAGGACATCGCCGAAGCCGGAAGTGCTCCGCATGCTGCGCCCGGCGCCTACCCGGGAACCTGCCGCGATCTGAGCGCCAGCGAACGCTCGGCTAAAGCACAGAACCGTCCAGCCGCCTTGCGACTGCGTTCAGAAGTGAACGAATTTTCTGTTCATGACGAACTATTCGGCGATTACACCGGTGCGGTAGATGATTTCGTCCTGATCCGCAACGATGGAGCTCCCGCCTACAACCTTGCGGTTGTCGTCGACGATGCGTTCTCAGGCATCGACCAGGTCGTGCGCGGAGATGATTTGCTCTCTTCTGCGCCGCGGCAGGCCTATCTGGCAACGCTACTGGGCTACACGGTCCCGGCCTACGCGCACGTACCGCTGGCACTGAACACCAAGGGCCAGCGCTTGGCTAAACGCGACGGTGCAGTAACACTCGAAGAGATCACCGAACAAGGTGTGCATCCAGCCAACGTTGTGGCGATTTTGCTAGAGTCATTGGGCTTGCCCAGCACAAGTTTGCAGGCAGCCCTGGAAGCTTTCGATCCGGCGAATCTGCCACGTGAACCGTGGACCGTCGAACCATTGAATATTGTCCAACAGCTGATGCCTAAAGCATCAGGCAACTGATAGGGAACCGGTGTGAGTACAGCGCTATATCGCAGATATCGTCCCGATACGTTTGGCGACGTTATCGGCCAGGAGCACGTTACTGCGCCCTTGATGACGGCGCTGGAGAAGAACCGCGTCAACCACGCCTACCTATTCTCCGGTCCGCGCGGTTGCGGCAAGACGACTTCTGCCCGCATTTTGGCCCGTTGCTTGAACTGCGAGCAGGGCCCTACGCCCGTTCCTTGCGGCACCTGCCCAAGCTGCGTGGACCTTGCCAATGGTGGCCCGGGTTCGCTGGACGTCATCGAGATTGACGCAGCCAGCCATGGCGGCGTCGATGATGCCCGCGATCTGCGCGAGCGCGCAACCTTCGCGCCGACTCGCGACCGCTACAAGATCTTCATCATCGATGAGGCCCACATGGTCACGGCGGCAGGCTTCAATGCCTTGCTGAAGATCGTTGAAGAGCCACCGGCGCACATCAAATTCATCTTCGCGACTACCGAGCCGGAAAAGGTCATCGGCACCATCCGCTCGCGTACCCACCACTACCCATTCCGCCTGGTTCCGCCAGAGGCATTGCTGGCGTACCTGCAAGTGCTCTGCGAACGCGAAAGCGTCGCGGTAGCCGAAGGCGTACTGCCACTGGTGATCCGTGCTGGCGGCGGGTCGGTCCGCGACACCCTTTCGGTGCTGGATCAGCTGATCGCTGGTGCCCGCGATGGCAACCTGGATTACGAGACGGCCATTGCACTGCTGGGCTATACCCACTCGACACTGCTCGATGAGGTCACTTTGTCGCTGCACGAATCCGATGGCGCTGGTCTGTTCGGTGCGATTGACCGCATCATCCAGACCGGTCTGGATCCCCGGCGCTTTGTTGAAGATGTGCTGGAGCGCTTCCGCGATCTGATCATCGCCAAGGCCATGCCAGAAGGCCTTGAGAAGATCTTGCGCGGCGTACCAGAAGACCAGCTTGAATCCCTTCGCTTGCAAGCTGGCTTGGTCGGTGCAGGCGAACTATCGCGATGGGCCGATGTCACCAACAAGGCCCTGAGCGAGATGACCGGCGCAACTTCGCCTCGTCTGCACCTGGAATTGCTGGCCGCGCGCTTGATGCTGCCCGGTTCGCAGAATTCCGACAGCGCTTTTGCCGCTCGGCTGGATCGGTTGGAGCGCCATGCGATGACCGGTGGAGTGCTGCCTGCGCTTGATGAGAACGACGCTGCAAGTGCTGGTGCCTCAATGAACGCCACTCCTAACCCGGGCGCCGCGCGTCAGGGTGCTGCCGCAGTACGCGAAGCCCTGGCCGCCGCCAAATCCCGTCGTGACGGTGCACCCGAACCGGCTGAAGCACAGGGCGAACCAGTGGCTGGCGAACAGGCCCCACAGGTTCAGCCAAATCATGCCCAGCCGCAACCGCAGGCTCCCGAGGCTCCAGCGCAAATGCAGCAGCCCGCGCAGCACGCAGAACCAGTTCAAGCTCAGCGCACCGAGCAGCCTCAAGAGACTCCACAGCCAGTACCTGCCCCGCAGGAAACGCATCCCCAGCAGTCCGCGCCGTCACAGCCACAGCCACAGCCACAGCCACAGCCACAGCCACATGATGATGATCCAAATGCTCCGCTGGATCCAGGCGCGGCAGCGTCGCTGAACACTGGTGAAGCCGCTGACTGGGGCGCAACTTGGGGTCCAAAGGGCGAAAATTACTCGGTGACCACCGAGGTGCAGCCTGGTCCGAGTATTCCGGCAGCTCGTCCGGAAGGTGTGGCACCATTCAGCTTGGTTCCCGATCCTTCCAGCGGTGAAGACCTGTCATTCGGCACCGGGGTCTCCATTGATGACGTGAAGCAAAATCCTGCCATGGCCGAATTTGCACGTCGTGCGGCTGCCAACCGAACACCACAAGCACCGCAGTCGGCACAGCCGCAACAGGCACCAGAAGCTAGCCAGGCTGGCGTGGATGCCCAGCGCCACGCTGCCCACCAGGCGCAAGAACAAGCCCAACGCGAACAAGCTGAACGCGAAGCACAACAGCGCGCCGCACAAGAACAAGCCCAACGCGAACAAGCTGAACGCGAAGCACAACAGCGCGCCGCACAAGAACAAGCCCAACGCGCTCAAACACCGCAACAGCAACAGCAACAACAGGGTGCTCAGCAACCTCAACATGGTGCCCCTAGCGGGATGCCGCAGAGCCAGCCAGCACCACAGGACACCGGCTCACCGGTGGCGATGTTCCAGCAAGCGTGGCCAACGATCTTGCAGCAGTTGCAGGGCAGCTCGCGCGTCCTGCATTCCATGGTTGCCACCTATGGCTCTGTGGCAGGCTTCGATGGCCGCACCCTCACCTTGGCGTTCAGCAATACTGGCCCAATCGTGAATCTGCGCAACCGGCCGGATCTGATGAATACGCTGACCGGGGTTCTGTCCCAGGTCACCGGTGCACCGATCGAAGTGGTCCTCACCGAAGGCGGCTCCAACCCCAACGGTGGTGGTTCCCCAAAAGGTGAGCGCCGGCCAATCCCGGCGCCAACCCCAGCACCAACTAAGTTCACCAAGGCTGTAAGTTCTGCTGGGGCGGCCGCGCGCGCTGCGGCACGGGCCCAAGCTGCCGCTCCGGCACCGCAGCAGCGTCCGGTATCCGCTGTGCCAAGCTCGGCACCAGTCGCGCCTGCACCACGCGCCCATGACGGGTACGACAGCTCCTACGATGACGTCCCGCCTCCAGCGGATGAACCCTACTTCGACGAGCCACCGTTCCCAGATGACCCGTACTACGTGCCAGCTGGTTCTGTTCCGGAAGCGCAGCAGGTGCAGCCGCAGCAACAGGCTCCGGTCCCGGCCGTGGCTCCGCAGCCGACCCCGGCAGCGCCAGCGCCGGCGGCTAGTGCACCACGGAGTTTCGGTGGGCCTCCGGTGGCTCCCAAGCCCCGGATGACTGCTGGCATGACGGCGCGCCAGGCTGAGGGCGGTGTTCCGAACATTGCACGTCCGGTTTCTTCGACCCCGTTGCACCCGGAAAGCACCACCGATTCCTTCGGGAATCTAGCGGTTGGTGAATCCGAGCAGCAGGCTCCACAATCTATGGCGCCATCAGCTCCATCGGTTCCGGAAGCCCCGGCGCCGCGGACTGCCCAAACGCAGCCGCAGGTCCGCCCCCAGCATCAGGAACAGCCTCGCCAGGAGCCGGCCGCACCGCTGCAACCCCCGGCAGCCCCGCAGCCGGCCCCTGAATCCGCTCCGGGATGGGGCGCTCCACAGGCTGAACCGGCACCGGATCCTGCGGACTCGGCACCGGCGGCCTCAGGCCGCATGAGCCGATACCAGCAGCTGATGGACCAGGCGAAGAACGCACCCAGTGCGCCGGCGCCTGCCCAGGCGGCGAGCGGCTGGGGCGGTCCTGCTTCAGCTCCCGCGCCCGCTCCGGTGCAAGAGCCCGAGGAATTTGTCCCGAGCGACGATGATATCGAGGTCGAGGATTCGGCACTGATCGGTGTTCCAGCCGTGGAACGCCTGCTCGGCGGCATGGTCATCGAGCAGCGCGACGTCAACGGGAATGTAGTGGAAATCAAACGAAGCTTGTAGCCGGCACCACGGCGAACTGTCGGAGTGAGACACTAGGGTGTACCACGGAACAATTTCACGGTATTGAAGCAAGCTAGAAAGTAGGCGCACGTGTACGAAGGTGCTGTACAGGAACTGATCGACGAGCTCGGTCGCTTGCCTGGCATCGGCCCGAAGTCGGCTCAGCGCATTGCTTTCCACATTCTTGATGCCGATGCCGAGGACATGACCCGGCTCGCCGCCTCGATCCAGCTGGTCAAGGAAAAGGTGAAGTTCTGCGAGATCTGCTTCAACATCTCGGAGCAGGAAACCTGCGCCATTTGCCGCGATGAACGCCGCGATGGCACCAAGATCTGCATCGTGGAGGAGTCCAAGGACGTCCTGGCCATTGAGCGCACCCGGGCGTTCTCCGGCAAGTACCACGTGCTCGGCGGTTCCATTAATCCGCTGGCAGGCATTGGCCCGGAACAGCTGCACATCCGCGAGCTGGTAACCCGCTTGGCCGATGACTCGATCACCGAACTGATCCTGGCTACCGACCCGAATCTCGAAGGCGAAGCCACCGCCGTGTACCTGGTGCGCGCGCTAGCCCCTTTGGGCATCCACATCACCCGGTTGGCCTCCGGCCTGCCGGTGGGCGGCGATCTGGAATACGCCGATGAAGTGACCCTGGCCCGCGCCTTCGAGGGACGTCGCGCTGCCGGCCGCACCGCGCCGGGTCCGGCCCGCGCCAAGGCCCAGAAGCAGGGATCCGAGGAGCAGGCACCGCAAGATCAGTCCGGAGAAGCTGCAGAGAAGCCAAAAGCCCAGCTATCCGAACCTCGCCTGCTGCACGTTGGCGGTGCGCCGGTTCCTTCCAGCAACGCTGGCGAAGGGCCTTCGCATCCGGTAGTTCCCGAGATGGATAACCGTCGCAGCCAGTAGTTCTGGTTGCCTTGGAACGCTCTGCACTCTTCCGGTTCGCCGGCTTGAGCGCAGGGCGTTTTTCTATGCCCGCACGGTGATGTGGGGTGAAACACGCTTAGTTGATAATAGTCAACTATCGCCGTATAGTTGATATCAATCAACCATTCAGGCCCTCTATGCCTGACCCTAAATTTTTGGAGCTTCCATGACCGCAACCGCACCGGTCGCCAAGCCCAAGATGACTCACCGCGAAATCCTCACTGCCCTCACAGGCATTTTGATGGGCATGTTCGTCTCCATCTTGGCCAGCACCGTCGTTTCCAGCTCGCTGCCAGTGATCGTCTCCGATCTCAACGGCAGCCAGACCGCCTACACCTGGGTGGTCACCGCCACCTTGTTGGCGACCACCATCTCCACTCCGATCTGGGGCAAGCTCGCCGACCTGGGCAACCGCAAACTGCTGCTGCAGATCTCGCTCGGCATCTTCGTGCTGGCCTCGGCCGCCGCAGGTTTCTCGCAGGACACCAGCTTCCTGATCACCATGCGCGTCGTCCAGGGCCTGGCCGGTGGCGGCGTTGGCGCCTTGGCGCAGATCGTCATGGCCGATTTCCTCTCCCCTCGTGAACGCGGCAAGTACATGGGCCTGTTCGGCGCAGTCATGGCCGTTGGCACCGTGGGCGGCCCGCTGATCGGCGGCTTCGTTACTGACACCATCAACTGGCGCTGGAACTTCTTCATCGCCCTGCCTTTCGCCATCGCTGCGGTCATCCTGATCCAGCGCACCTTGCACCTTCCGGCCATGGCCAAGCGCAAGGTCAAGATCGACTACTGGGGCATCGTCCTGCTTTCCTCCGGCGTCTCGCTGCTGCTGATCTGGATGTCGCTGGGAGGCTCGCAGTTCGAGTGGGCCTCGACGACCAGCTACCTGATGATTGCCGGTGCGGTAATCCTGCTGGCGCTGTTCATTCTGGTCGAAGCCAAGTCCTCCGAGCCGCTGCTGAGCCTGGGCCTGTTCAAGAACCGCACCTTCACCTTCGCGGTCATCGCCTCGCTGGCCGTTGGCGTTTCGATGTTCGGCACCTCGGTGTTCCTCAGCCAGTACATGATCATGGCCCGTGGCGCATCAGCCACCATGGCCGGCCTGATGACCTTCCCGCTGATGGGCGGCCTGCTGGTCATCTCCACCATCGGCGGTGCGATGATCTCGCGCACCGGCAAGTGGAAGGCACTGGTAGTCACCGGTTCGGTGCTGATCGTCGTTGGGCTGTTCCTGCTGGGAACCATCCACTACGACACCAACTACGCGTTGGTCGCCGCCTACATGTTCATCCTCGGCGCCGGCATGGGCCTTGTCATGCAGAACATGGTGCTGGTGGTGCAGAACTCGGTCCACGTCAAGGAACTGGGTGTAGCCTCCTCGGCCGTGAACTTCTTCCGCACCTTGGGCGGCACTGCGGGTACCGCAGGCCTGGGCGCCATACTGGCGACCACTGTGCCGAACATGATCGCCGACCGGCAATCCGATTTGGCCGCAGCCCTGGCTTCCCTGGGCGACCAAGCCAAGGAGCTGACCGCAGCATTGGGATCGGGCACCTTGCCTTCAGTGGCCGCGATGCCTGAACCGGTCCGCGTGATCTTCGAGTCCATCTACGGCGACGCAGTGCCTTCGCTGTTCACCATTGCCGCTCCGCTGTCGCTGCTCATCGTCGTGGCTGTCTGCCTGATCCCCAACCAGTCGCTGAAGACCCAGACTGCAAGTGAACGCATGCAGGAGCTGGCTGCTGAGGACCAGGACGCAGCCAAGGCAGAAACGCCAGCTGGCAACTAGGAGATCCGGTGCAGGTTTCAAGCAAAGCCGAAGACGTTCCCGCCGCGCAACGCCCCGATCTCTATGCGTCAGCCGAACAGGAATTATTTTCACTGATCGCGCTGACGGCGCGTGCCAAGCGGGAACTGGCCACTCGGCTCGACAGCCGGCTCACCCCGGGATACCTGCCCGTGCTCGGGATGATTCTGCGCAGCCAACGCATCACCCAGTCTGAAATCTGCGAACACTTGCTGGTCGATAAAGCTGCGCTATCGCGCATGATCACCAAGCTGGAACAGCTGGCGCTGGTCAAGCGTGAAGTCGACCCGGAAGACCGGAGAGTGTTCCACATCCTGCCTACCGAGCTTGCGGTTGAAAGGTGGCATGAATGCTTCCAAGGGTGGCGTACAGAGCTCCGCTCGCGCATGACCAATTGGGACAATGAGGATCTGTCGGCACTCATCGACCTCCTGAGCCGATTGAATTTGGAAATCAAGTCCCTCTAGAGCGGTCCAATCCCTGGCCGTTCTTCTCGGAATTACCGAGAAGACCGGCCAGGGGCCTTTAAAGCCCACTACATGCACCGGCAGTTCACGGCTTCGCACAGCGCCCTCGCTCAAGGCCCGTTCCCCGGCGCCAGACAGCGGCGCCGCGGCCACCTTGTTGTTGGAGCGCGTCAGGTTTCGGCACATGAGCACTTCACTGGGCAGATCAGGGAAAATCGAAATCCGCACTGGTTCAAGAGTGGAAGGAATGGGCAGGCATCATGGATGCCGCGGGCCTGCGCGACATGACGCAGAACGAATGGATTCAGAAGCTGCTTCCGCTGATGCAGGACCCGCAGGAAAGCGGCAGGCTCCTGCGGGCCCGGCGCATCGCTTCGGAGTACCGACAGCTCCAAGTCCGCCCTAGACTGTCCTCATGGCAACAAAAAGCAGCAACCTCCCGGCCATCGCCAAGGCCACCGGCATTGAATGGGATCAGTGGTGCGCCAAACTGCGCGCTGGCGGAGCCGATCAACTTACGCACAAGCAGATAGCCGAACTGGCTTTCACCCACATGCCCCCAACCGTCGACACTCCGGGCTGGTGGGCTCAATCCGTGGCTGTAGCCTATGAGCAGCACATTGGCCGACGCCTGCCCGGCCAATCCCAAGACGGCACCTTCCAAGGTTCGGTGAGCAGCACCATCGATGCTGATTTGGATACCGCGCTGGAACGCTGGATCGCCTGCGTCCAGGGGCGCCAGGAGTTCAACGGCCACCAGCTTTCCGAACCTGCACGCACCAGCGGCTCAGAGCGATGGCGCTATTGGCGAGCTGATTTCAGCGACGGAACCAAGACACAGGTAGACATTGGCCTCAAAGGTGGAAAAGCCTCGGTTGCCATAAACATTACTAAGGCTGGAACACCTGAACAGGTGTCTGGATGGAAGAGCTTTTGGCGACAAATTTTGGCTGAATTCAAGGGGTAGCCAGTGTTTTTCAACAACCTGCATTGAGGTTCCTAGGCAATATGACCAATGGTTACCTTCACAACTAGGACATGTCGCCCCGTAGCTGTCACAATATTTATCTGGTAGATGTCTCGCGCCACAGTTCCATCAAAAAGCACCGGCGGCGAGGCACAGCTTTCAACAGGTGGAGTGAGTGCCCATGGGCCTAATTGTTCAAAAGTTTGGCGGTTCTTCCGTTTCAGATGCCGAAGGCATCAAGCGTGTAGCGCGCCGAATTATTGATACTAAGTCCAAGGGCCATGACGTCGTTGTCGTTGTTTCCGCAATGGGCGACACCACCGATGACTTGCTGGACCTGGCAGGCCAGCTTACCGATGATGCACCAGCCCGCGAGATGGACATGCTGCTCTCCGCTGGCGAACGCATCTCGATGTCGCTGCTGGCGATGGCGATCAACCAGCTCGGCGAGCAGGCCGCTTCATTCACCGGCTCGCAGGCAGGATTGATCACCGACTCGACCCACGGCAAAGCCCGCATCATGGAGGTCTCCCCACAGCGCGTGCGCCGTGCTATCGACCGCGGATTCATCGCCATCGTCGCTGGGTTCCAGGGCATGAGCAAGGAATCCAAGAACATCACCACCATGGGCCGTGGCGGCTCGGATACCACCGCCGTCGCGCTGGCCGCAGCGCTGGGCGCCGATGTCTGCGAAATCTACACCGACGTGGACGGCATCTACACCGCCGACCCGCGCGTGGTCGCCTCGGCCAAGAAGATCGAGAAGATCACCAGTGAAGAAATGCTGGAAATGGCCGCCAGCGGCTCGAAGATCTTGCACCTGCGTTGCGTGGAATACGCCCGCCGTTTCGGCGTGCCGCTGCACGTGCGCTCTTCATTCAGCACCAACGAGGGCACCTGGGTGCTCCCGGATCCCGAAGACAAAATCAAAATTCAAGAGGGAGAACCCTTGGAACAGCCAATCATCTCAGGTGTCGCCCACGACCACTCCGAAGCCAAGGTCACCATCATTGGCGTTCCGGACATCCCCGGCAAAGCAGCACAGATTTTCGGGGTTATCGCCGCTGCGCAGGCCAATATCGACATGATTGTGCAGAACATCTCGACCCGCGGTTCGGGTGCCACCGATATCTCCTTCACCCTGCCGATGACCGAGACCAAGCATGTGCTTGAAGCACTGAACACCGCGAAGCCGGAGATCGGTTTCGAGGAAATCGAGCACAATGACGAGGTTGGCAAGCTCTCGTTGATCGGTGCCGGAATGCGCTCGAATCCAGGAGTCTCCTTCACCTTCTTCGAGGCCTTGCACCGCGCGGGCGTGAACGTGGACATGATCTCCACTTCAGAGATCCGCATCTCCGTGGTCACCGACGCCGACAAGCTCAACGATGCAGTACGCGCTATCCACACCGCGTTCGATCTGGATACCGATGTGGAAGCCACCGTCTACGGCGGCACCGGCCGCTAAGCGCCGACAAGCTGATAAGGAGAACGCCTGCGAAACAATTACTGTTTCGCAGGCGTTCTCCCTATTAACTGCTATTTATTCGGTTCCAGTGTCTTGGTATAGACGATTTCGCCCAAGCCATTGCGCAGCGTGACGGTGAACAGGTCCTGCTCATCCAGCTCGACGTGGCCGAAGAACTGGCCCTTGCCATCGCGCGGCGACTGGTTGGTGCTGCCAGCCAGCGAGAAGTCCACGCGTGGTCCGAAAGTGCCATCCATTTGGTTCGGCCCGAAGGAACCGGCATTGACTGGACCGGCCACGAATTCCCAGAACTCATTGAACTCGCTGAAGGCAGCACGCTCTGGAGAGTAGTGGTGCGCCGCGCAATAGTGCACATCCGCGGTCAGGAAGACGACATTCTTGATGCCGCGGTCCTTGATGGCCTTGAGCAGGCGGGCAAGTTCCAGCTCGCGGCCTAGTGGTGCTCCGTGGTCTGCGTTGGAAATTGATTCCTGCGCCTTGCCGTCCGGAACAATGATGCCCAGCGGCAGGTCGTTGAGAATGACTTTCCAGGTTGCCTTGGACTTGGCCAAGGAATCGACTAGCCAATTCAGCTGCTCTTCGCCGAGAATTGAAGTGGACTTCTCTTCCATTCCGGTGGTGTTCTCGGACTTGTAGCTGCGCATGTCCAATGCGAACAGGTCCATTGCTGGACCACGCGAGATTTTGCGGTAGATGCGTGCCGCCTCGAATCCGATGCCTGCGCGCATGGCGCGCGGGTCGGCGATCGGCTGGTATTCCTGCCAGGCCTGGCGGCCACGGGCGGCAAGGGTGTTGATATCGCGCACGGTATAGCGCTCATCTTCGATGATCTCACCCGGCCACCAGTTGTTATGGGTCTCGTGGTCATCCCACTGGGCAATCACCGGAACCTCGGAATACATGGCACGCACGTTGTGGTCCATCAGGTTGTAGCGGTGCCGCCCACGATACTCGGCCAGGGTTTCGGCCACCTTGGAGACTTCCTCGGTGACCAAGTTGCGCCAGATATGGCCGTCCGGTTCCACAACTTCTGCGGCAATCGGGCCGTCGGCGTAGATGGTGTCGCCGCTGTGCACGAAGAAGTCCGGCTTGGTTGCATGCATGGCCGCGTAGGCGCGCATGCCACCGATTTCTTCGTTGATGCCCCAGCCCTGGCCAGCGGTGTCGCCGGACCACACAAAACTCTGGGCACGGGAGGCGTCGTGGTTGCGGCGACCGGTCAACGCCGGTGCGGTGCTGAACCAGCCGTTCTGAGTCTCGCCAAGGGTGCCGTTATCGTCCTCGAAACCGATGCTGACTGCGAAACGGGTACCGGCAGGCAGATGCTCGGCATTGATCTTTGCAGTGAAGTCAGTGGCCTCGCGGGCGTAGGCACCGCGCAAAGTCTTGGCGAAGGATCCACGGCCGCGGATGATTTCCCCTGCTTCGTCCACCGCACGCAGCTGCGCGCGCAAGCGGCCTTCCCCGGAGCTGCGAGCCCAGAGTACGGCGTTGCTGGCAGAGACATCCCCCATGGAAAATCCGCTGGTCAATCCCAGGCGGGAACGCACGAGTCGGGGACTGCTGGAAACCAGCGCTGCTCCAGTGGGCCCAACCAAGGTCAATGCACCTGCGCCAATGGCGCCGGTGAGCAATTTGCGTCGCGAAATATTATTCATGGGATTCAGTGTTCGCGACTTGATCAGCCATTTCCTTGAGCCCAGATGAACACCAAGAGAAATCATTCGTGTCCAGTCCACACCACGAATCCAGAGATCCTGAACTCCAAAGCACGCCCATTACTGGCAGACTAGAAAAATGAGTTCACCTCAAGTCATTTCTGGCCCGCCGTCGGCTGGCCACCCAATTCCTCCGGCTGTGCGCACTGCAGCCGGCCAGGCGGAAATCGAGGGTATCTGGCAGAACGCATTAGGCGGGATAACATACCGGATTGGACAGGGCGAGCAGATGCGCTTCGCCAAGTGGTCGCCGGGATGCCCTCCCGCAGAGGACGGCGATCTCCTGGCTGAAGCCCTGCGCATGCGGTGGGCGGGAGAATTCATCAGAGTCCCCGAAGTGCTCAGCTGCGGACAGCATGCTGACGGCCAGCTGCTCGTCACGGCAGCATTGCCCGGGCACAGTGCAGTCAGCGAGCTTGGCAAAAGCGATCCGGCGCGATCCGCGTTTGCAGTGGGCGCCGGTCTGCGCCACCTGCACGATCGGCTGCCGGTCGACCAGTGCCCCTTCAGCTGGGATCTGGAATCCCGCATCCAGCACCTGCCTGCCCGGGAGCAAGCTGCTTTGCTGGCTGAAATCCCGGAGCTTGATCTTGTGGTCTGCCATGGCGATGCTTGCCTGCCCAACACGATCATCACCGATAGCCATGATTTCAGCGCGCATGTGGATATGGGGAAATTGGGTGTCGGAGACCGCTGGGCGGATCTCGCCGTTGCCGCATGGAGCACCGAGTGGAATTACGGGCCTGGTTTCGAACAGCATGTCTACGCCGGGTACGGAATCGAACCCGATGAGCGGAAGGTGTCGTTCTACCGAAAGGTCTGGGACGCAACCTAGGAGGCCGAGCCGCTAGCGTGCCACGTAACGGTGCTCGGGACGGCCACGGGTTCCGTATCCAAGCTGCAGCTCCAGGGATTCATTGGCCACCAGCGCCGCCAAATACCGTTGCGCTGTCGCACGGGCAACCCCAATTGCCTCCGCGACCTCGGCGACGCTCATGGGTTCGGTAGCGTCCTTGACGCAGGAAAGAACTGCCTGTTCGGTGGGGGCGGCACCCACCGATGCGTTGGTTTCTTCGCCCCCTTGGAGTGCCCGGTACAACCGGTCCACTCCCTGCTGGTTGAACTCCGCGGTCCCGGTCAATTGGCGACGATAGCGAGCCCAGCCTTTGAGCTTGGCGGCCAGGGTCTTGGCCTCAAAGGGCTTGATGATGAACGCCAGTGCGCCCGAGCGCAACGCTTTGTCAATGTTCTTCGGTTCAATCGCCGCGGAAATCATGATCGCATCAACATCGAGTTCTCTCAGCAGCTCGATTCCACTGACATGCGGCAGGTAGAGATCCAGCAATACCAAATCAGGTTTCAGGCTCTTCACCATTTTGGGCACAACACGCGGATCCTGCACAGGCTCCAGGGCCTGGAACCCGGGAATGGCGTTGACCATCTCAGCGTGCAGCTCTCCTACCCGGAAATCGTCATCGACAATTAGCACCCGGTAGTTGCCGCTGGAATTCTCGCTCAATGTTGCGCTCCTTCAATCTCGTCGTTTTCCGTATTGGCTGGCTCCACCAGTACCGCCGGCAATCTTGCTGCGATAACTGCCCCGGAACCATCCGTCCCGCGGTCCGCTATCCAGACGTCCCCGCTGCGGGCTTGGGCGAGCCGTCTGATCAGCGGCAATCCGACGCCATGGCCATGATCGCCGCCCAGATGGGATCCGGTGCTGACGTCCCGGGCGAAGATATCCTCGTCGGTGGTAATGCCGGGTCCAGAATCGGCCACGGCTATGTGCAAGGTGTTCCCTTCGGAGAGCAAGTCGATTTCCACCCAGGGTTCTGCATCTGTGCAAAGAGCTGCAGTGAAGGCGTTATCCAGCAGATTCCCCAGGACTGCGGTGGCGTCTTGGGCATCGTGGGCCGAGGCGATGTGTCCGAAAAGCATGGATTGGGCAGACACTCTCAGTTCTATGCCTTGTTCGTGGGCGCGCACCGCCTTCGCCGAAATAAACGCCGAGAGGTAAGCGTCCTGGATGGCCTCCAGCCCGGGAACCTGAGCGATCTTCGGCCCGGATTCCATCACCTCACGCAGGTAGTCTTCTGCCTGTTCGATCTTGCCCAAGTTGATCAGCCCGAGGACTGCGTGCATCCGGTTGGCGAATTCATGGCGCTGGGCGCGCAGCGCATCGGCCATGTCCTGGACTGCATCGAGTTTGGTGCCCAGCGCTTCAAGGGTGGTGACATCATGGAGCAGCACGACCAGTCCGAGGTCCACTCCGTCACGGTCGACCTTGGTCACGCGGGCTATGAGCGAGTTGCCATTGGCCGCAAAGCGCACCGGTGCCGGGTCGCATTCCTTGATCGCCCTGACCAGCCGGTGATCCAATCCAGCGGATTCAAAGTGGCGGCCGACCACGTCTTCCAATTCGGTGCGGTGCGGCAGTCCCAGCAATTGCCTGGCAGCCCTGTTGCGCACGGTAATCCGGCTATCTGCGCCAATGCCCATGACACCTTCGGTAACACCGTAGAGCACGGCCTGCTGGTCCCTGACAAGCTGGGCAATTTCGGCCGGTTCCAGCCCGAGGGTCTGGCGCTTCAAACGGCGTACGGTGACTCGTCCGGCAAGCACTGCCAAGGCTGCGCAAATCGCCGCAAGCAATACAATCCAGGCGAAGGACTCAAGCAGCGCCCCGGTCAAGGAGTCAGTGGTCACGCCCACGGAAACCTCTCCGATGACCGCACCCGCGGTACTGTAGACCGGGACCTTGGCACGCACCGATTCACCAAGGGTTCCGTGTTCCCGGGAGACCGCTTCAATGCCTTCCAACGCCACCGGGTCAGTAGAAACCATTTGGCCCAGTTCCTCGGGGTTCGGATGGCTCAAGCGCAGTCCGCGGTCCTCGGTAATCACCACGAAATACGCTTGCTCTTGCCCAATGACAGCGTTAGCCAGTTGCTGCAGTTTTCCATCGGCGAGCTCCTTGGCTTCCAGTTTGTCCAGCTTTGCATAGTGCGAGACCTGCTCAACTACTTCCGGCAAGACGGCGACCGAACGAGCTATGGTCAGCGAGGTATCCTCGGCTTTCGAATAGACGCGGTCATAGCTGGCGAAAAGCGTTCCGGCAGTAACGAGAACAATCAGCACACCTACGACCAGGAATTGAAGCCGCATGATGCGTGATGCGAAATGCCGGGTGCCGGCGCCAGAACGGAACATGCCACCCAGCATAAACCCATCTTTCCACTCTCGTGATTTTAATGAGCAAAAAGTTGGCAAAGAACTTAAGCCTTCAACAATAAGCACAAGACGCGCAAAGTGAGCACCGACACGTACCTTGAATGGGTGCCCCTCCTAGCTTGTGGGGACTAAGGATTCACTCACACTGAAATGGAGGTCGGGTCAATGCTCGTTGTACTCGGATTCCTCATGGTCGCCACCTTCATGGTGCTGATCATGACAAAACGCATGACGCCGCTGCTGGCATTGATTCTGGTTCCAACCATCTTCGGCTTGTTCACCGGTGCTGGATTCGGCCTTGGCGACATGGTCATGGACGCGGTCAAGGACATGTCCAGTACCGCAGCCCTGCTGATGTTCGCCATCATGTACTTCGGCATCATGATCGACGTCGGCTTGTTCGACCGATTGGTCTCCGGCATCCAGAAGCTAGTGGGCAACGACCCTGCCAAGGTCGTCATGGGCACTTCGCTGCTCACCGCCGTAATTTCCCTCGATGGGGATGGCTCGACCACCTTCATTGTGGTTACCGCGGCACTGCTGCCGATCTACCAGCGCCTGGGCATGAGCCCAGTGGTCCTGACCTGTGTTGCAGGCCTGACCAATGGCACGCTGAACATCGTTCCCTGGGGCGGCCCAACGGCCCGCGCGGCAGCGGCACTAGGTGTTGACGCCTCGGAAATCTTCGTGCCGATGCTCCCTGCGCTGGGAATTTCCCTCATTGTCATTGCCCTGTTCGCATGGCAGATGGGCGTATCCGAACGCCGCCGCTTGCAGCGCGAGCGTCCGGAAATCTGGGGCACCGAACTCGGTGGCGGCAACGTTTCCACCCCAACCGGAGGAAAGAGCCCTGCTGGCACTTCCCCTGCCGGAGGCAACCTGGCCGTACTGGAATCCGTGGCTCGCAAGGGCGATGGCACCGAAGCTTCCACCTTGGACGGCACCGTCCTGGATCCGGATCGCGAGACCCTGCGCCCCAAGACCTTCTACTTCAACCTGGCGCTGACCGTCGCCATCATGGTGCTGCTGGTAGTCGATGTCACTCCGTTGCCCTACCTGTTCATGGTGGGAACCGCGATCGCCTTGATCGTCAACTTCCCCAAGGTCTCCGACCAGGTGAAGATGATCGCCGCGCACTCCAGCGAAATCATTGCCGTGGTCTCCATGGTGCTCGCCGCGGCAGTGCTCACCGGCGTGCTCTCCGGCACCGGCATGGTTGATGCCATGAGCCAGTGGCTGGTGGATGTCATTCCTACCTCCATGGGTCCATACATGGCAGTACTGACCGGGCTGATTTCGATTCCAGCTACCTTCCTGATGAGCAATGACGCCTTCTACTTCGGCGTCTTGCCAGTTCTCGCCGAAGCCGGCGCGCATTTCGGTGTACCAGCGGTGGATATGGCTCGCGCCTCCATCACCGGACAGCCAGTGCACATGCAGTCTCCGCTCGTTCCAGCCATCTTGCTGCTGGTGTCGCTCTCTCGTGTGGACTTGGGCGATCACCACAAGAAGGTGCTGTGGCGTGCGTTGGTGGTCTCCTTGGTCATGCTCGCTTCGGGCATGCTCCTTGGTGTCATCCACATGGGCTAACGCCCCAGGACCAAAGGTCCGTCGTCAGCCAGGCTCCGTGCCACCCGGACATTTCCAAGCGGGTGGCACGGAGTCCGGTGTTTAACCCGGGCTGACCCTGTTGGCAGCCCGCCGGAGGCTGCCGCATGCAGCTATTCGAGCACCCAGTTGCTTCTTCCCGCCAGCCATTGACGGTCTGCACAGGGCGCCGGTTCAGCAAGCACAGTTTCCCGTGAAAAACTGGAGGCAGGGCAAGACGTGCACAGCGCGTGCTTCCCCTGGACCGGATGGACCCGCCACTGGGCCACACCGCGAATTCGACCGTCTTCTCCCGACGCAAAGGAAGGCTCCAACGCATGGAAAGAGAACCTCTGGACAACAGCATCTCCCTGGCCCAGCTCGAAGCGGTTGTCATGATTGTGGACTATGGTTCCTTCACCGCCGCCGCGGATATCCTTGGCATCTCCCAGCCCTCCTTGTCCCGGCGCATTAGCGCGTTGGAGCGCACTCTTGGCATGCCCGTGTTCCGGGCCGCTGGAAGGGACATGGTGCTGACCGAGGTTGGCCGGAGCATCATTCCTGCCGGCCGCCGGGCACTGCGTGAAGTCGCCGCGATCGGAACCATCGCCTCCTCCACGCGTGCATTGGCCACCGGATCCCTGCGCATCGCGGGGTTGCCCTCCCTGGTTGGAGGAATCATGCCCGAGTACATCGGCCCCTTCCATCGCCAGCACCCCGGTGTCCGGATAGAGATCCTGAGCGTGGAGGACGATGAGCAGCTTGCCGATGCGCTTCGCCTGAATCGTGCCGATGTGGCTTTTGGCGTGAACGAGCGCATCCCCGCGGACCTCATCGGCAAATCCCTGCGCGATCAGCAATTCTCGGCGGTCGTATCCGAGGATACCGAGGTGGACCCGGACACTGGGCTAAGCACTGAATTGCTCAATTCCCTGACTCTGGCCACCCTCCCCCAGGGCACCTCGATTCGCAAGATCACCGACGAAGTTTACCGGAGCTTGAAGGCCACCGCTCCGCGGCTCATCACCACAACGCAACGCGACGCATTGGTCCATCTGGGCATCGCCGCCGGCGGCATCACCTTGGTTCCACGGATCATGGCCAGCACCGCCGTGATCTTCGGCGGCAAGCAGGTCCCGCTGAGCTTGCCAGCCAGCAGGCCCCTGGGCGTCATCTACCGCCGCGAAGAATACCGCAATCCGGCGCTGGGCGAATTCCTCGAATACCTCTGAGACAGAGATCTCCAGGCGGTTTCCGCTCTCCTGAACCTGCGCGCGAAATCGGCCTTTCATGCGCTGCATGCATGGCTCTAATCAATCATGCTATTGGTTCCAGCGGCGTTCCACGTGGTCAGCTTGATGGGTAATCCGGCCATGGTCCTACCAAGGAGAGCAAGATCGTGAATTCCCAACGAACACCTTCCTCTTCCAGGCGTAGTTCCAAACGGCCGCGGCGCCGGGTAGCTGCCATCATTGCAGCGGCGCTGGTGCTAGCAGTAGTTGTGCCGACCAGCATTGCCTTCCTGCGCCTGCAGGGAAATATTTCCGTCTCGGCGCTCAGGGCGTCTGAAGCGGATGTCCCGGACTCCAGCGAAGGCCTGAATCTGCTGGTGCTCGGTTCCGATAGCCGGGATTTCAGCTCCACCGGCTTCGGCACGGATAACGGTTCCCGACGCAGCGATTCCATGCTGCTTGTCCACTTGTCGCCAGGCAACGAGCGCATCGAGGCGGTCCAGATCCCACGCGATACCGTATTGCAGCGCCCGGCCTGCGCGGATACCGGGTCCGGCGCCTATGCCGGAGGATACGGCATGATCAATTCTGCGCTGAATTACGGTCCCGCATGCTCTGTCGCCGCGGTGGAAACGCTCACCGGAGTTCACCTGAACCACTTCATTGAGGTGGATTTCGAGGGATTCATTTCAATCATCGACGCACTCGACGGAGTCAGCGTGTGCCTGGCCCAGCCAATGACCGATCCGAAAGCGAACCTGGATCTTCCAGCCGGGCTGCAGGAGCTGGACGGAACCGATGCGCTTGCCCTGGCCAGGACCCGCCATGCCCTTGGCGATGGAAGCGACCTCGCTCGGCTCGGAAACCAGCAGAAGGTCATGTCCGCAATAGTCCAGCGTGCCACCAGCAAGGAAGTTCTCGCACGCCCGGACCGGCTCTACTCTTTCCTTGACGCGATTACCTCCTCGATGACCGTTGACCCGGAACTGAGTTCGCTACCGGAACTTGCAGGATTGGCTGCGCGGGTCAAGGACGTTCCCACGGACAAGATCACCTTCATGACCATGCCGACCCAGCCTGCACCATCAAACGCCAACCGGGTTGTCCCGGCTCCCGACGCGACCCTCATCTTTGAACGCATCAAGCAAGACATCCCGGTGAATCCGGATTCCGAGTCCGAATCCGGCTCCGAATCCGATGCAGGAGAAACTGCCACGGCGAAAACCTCCGCCCGGCAGCTTCCTGTCAGCATAGCCAACGCAGCGCGAGTGAGCGGACTGGCCGGCAAATTCGCCAACGAAGCCACGGAGCAAGGCTTCACCGTCACTTCAATCACTACCGCGGCGTCCTTGCAGGCGCAAACACGGCTGCTGATTCCGGATACTGATGCAGCCAGGAAAACAGCCGACGCATTCGCCAAGGCAGTCGATCTCGACATCGAGGCAACAGTCGCCGATGTCGAAAGCATCGAATTGATCCTGGGCCAGGATTACCAAAACCTGGGGCGGCCAGAAAAGCAGCCCGTCAAGGTGAACAGCCGCAAAGCAGACCAGAAACTCTGCGGCTGAGCCGGCCCCAAGGGCAGGCCGCGCCACCGGAAAATCCTGCCATGCCGCGATGGCTGCCAGGCGAATCTCCGTTTGCCCGCGGCTGTTGGCCTTCGTATTCCGGCTGGGCTGCACCTGCCAATTCCGTTTGACCGCGTCCCTTGCAGCGAGGTGATTCACAGTGAGCATTGCAGGCATCAATGGCAATGAATTCATCGTGCTGGCCATTTTGGCGGCCGTGCTGCTCGGACCTGAAAAATTGCCCGACTACGCAAGGAAACTAGCCACGCTGATTCGCGAGTTGCGCCGACTCGCCTCTGGTGCCCAGGAACAACTCCGCGAGGAGCTTGGCGAGGATTTCGCGGACATGGATCTGAAGAAGTTCGATCTGCGGCAATATGATCCTCGAAGGATCATCAGCGAAGTGCTGCGAGATCAACTCGAAGAGCCGCCTGTCCAAGGATTCCCGGATTCTGCCCGCTCAAGGGGACCCGAGACCAGGAGTGCATCATCACCGCCAGAACCCTCCGGTCCGGCCCCTTTTGACGACGAAAGCACTTAGGACGCCACTGCTCCTTGCCGCAAGTGTCCGCTGACCGCGCGAGCAGTGAATACGGATCCGGTGGACAGAATTCATTCATCGCAGTCCCCAAAGCTCCACCCGGTTCCTTCATCCGGATCGCACGGATTCCGGCATCTATCCGCAATCGGTCCAGCTTCGCTGATTCGTCGGCCAACCGTGATGGCCGGCCGAAAAAGGATTCCCGGGATCGGCCACCAGCCTGCTGCCGGCCTAGCCTGTAGGCACGCCGGCGCTCCAATTCGGAACGGTTTTTTTCCTAGTAGTGCCTTCACAGCAATTCAGGGAGCAGGCGCCACTGCCCGGGCCCAGCGCTTTGCTTCCGGCGATGGTCGATGACTCCGGCTGCTCGCCACGCACTTGCGCTGCCCGTTCCAGGACCAGATCGACCAAGCCGCTGACAAACGACGGTGAGGTGCCAACACTGCCGGCACGGAGAAACGCCATCCCCAACTCGCGCGCGGTATCTGCCGCTTCGGTATCCAGATCGAATTTGACCTCCATGTGGTCCGAAACGAATCCGAGGGGTACAACCAGAACGCCCTCAGTTCCAGTTTCCGCAAGCTCGCGCATGCGGTCATTGATGTCCGGTTCCAGCCAGGGAGTGTGCATGGATCCAGAACGGGAGCAGTACACCAGTTCGGCATCCAGCTGCTCCTCACCAGCTAGTTCCCCGCCAATCCAGGCCATGAGCTCCTCATGCTGCCGCTGGTAGCCGGCGGTGAACTTCTGCGATGATTCTTGCATCGCAGTAGGGATCGAATGGGTGACATATAGGATCTTGTGCCGGTTGCGGTCCAGGCCGCCGACGAGCTGCTTGAATTCCTTCAATCCCTTCCGCACGCAGTCCAACTGCGCATGAGCGAATCCCGGATGATTGTAGTACTGCCGGACTTTATCGATCACCACCTCGAGGCCCTCTTCTTGCAGTGCCGCCACAGTTCCGGCGAAATCCTCGCGGTATTGCCGGCACGAGGAATATGAGGAGTAGGCCGACGTATCGATGGCCAGGAACCTTCTCGAGCCGTGCCTGCGCGCATGGTTTCCGACCACTTCGGTGAGGTACGGTTCCCAATTCCGGTTCCCCCAGAGCAGTGGCGTATCGATGCCGCGGGCTGCGAATTCCTCTTGAACGGCTTGCTGCAAAGCCTGGTTCTGCTCATTGATCGGAGATTTTCCGCCGAACATGTAGTAGTGCTCGCCCACCTCTTCAAGGCGCTCGTCCGGAATCCCTCGTCCCCGGGTAACGTTTTGCAGGAAGGGCAGGACATCTTCGGGCTTTTCCGGCCCGCCAAAGGACATCAGCACAACTGCATCAAACGGCGCTACCTGCATGTTTCCCATCGGGATCGTCCACGCTTTCTTCTCGGGCAACTGCCGCCATGGGCAAAATTCCCCGGAGCTGGCAGTCGCAAGCAATTACCTAGATTAGCTTTTATCTAGCCAAGCTAACAATAATTGCTTTGCCTCCGAATCGCCAGCGGGCGTCGCCGACCCCTAACGACTACCCAGGCTATGAGCCAGTTCCAGCTCAATGCGCTCATTGCGGAACTGATGACCGGCATCGAGCAATTTGCGCGGGACAATTTTCTGATCAGCCATGGCCAGAAGGTGGGACCCTTCGGCTCCCAGCAGCAATTTGGGAGCCGCGGCAGGAACCGGAATGATGGCAGGCCGCCTCACTGCGCGCGCCAAGGCCCTGGTGAATTCGGCGTTGCTCACCGGCTGCGGTGCCACCGCATTGACCGGACCTGTCAATTGCGAATCCCAGAGCGCGCGATGGTAGATGTCCAGCAGGTCATCAAGCCCGATCCACGAAAGCATCTGCTTTCCCCCTGCCAGGGGACCGCCCAGGCCTGCGGAGAATACAGGACGCAAAACGGCGAGCATCCCGCCTTTGGGGCTCAGCACGATACCGGTCCTGATCTGCACCCGGCGCATGCCGCTGTCCCCCGCATTCGCCGCACGTTCCCAGCGGTCCACCACGTCAGCCAGGAAATCCGGAGTCCCGGCCCGCGGGGAATCGGTCTCGTCTAATGGGTGCGGTCCGGCTGAAGCACCGTAGAATCCGATGGCCGAAGCGCTGATGAAGGTCCGGACACCTGAACGTGACGCCAGCAGGGCAAGGGATCGGGTCGGTTCGATGCGGCTGGAGAGAATTGCCTGCCGATGTGCTTGGCTGAACCGGCCGAAGATGCTGGCTCCGGCCAAATGGATGACCGCGTCGCAGCCATCGAGCAGGCCCGGGTCAGGATCCAGCGGATTCCAGCGCCGTTCGCTTGCCGATTCCGGCTCGTGCCGCACGAGCTTGACGACCCGGTGCCCGCCGGTGGACAAGAAGGCGCACAAAGCCTGTCCGACTAATCCGCTTGAACCGGTCAGCGCTATCACCAGCGGCTTCAACCCGGCCTGCGCCGCCCGCTGATGTGCGGCAAAATCGTCTGCCAGCTGGCGGTGGCGGTATGCAAGCATCGATTCGATCTGCCGTCCTGGCATATTCGACTGGATGCAGTCGCCCACGGTCGTGCACTGTGCGCCCGCGGGCTCGAAGTAATGCTCATGCCGCCACTGCACCACCCGGGCAGGAAGGCCGCGAACCCCTTCGGGTTCAAGCTGGTCGACGAAACTGCGGTTCTCCGCGAACCCCTCAGGCTGGTGCTTGGCATTCCACAGCACTCCGCCGGGAAGGCCCAGCACGGCCGTCCCGTCCTTCAGCGAACCGGCTTCTTCAATGACCTTCAGCGGAAGCCACGGCGGCAAGAGCCGCTGCATGGCCCCGGGTCGCGAGAACCAGTCGAAGACAACGGATGCAGATGCCGGCAGCTGGCTGGAGCGCTCAGTGTTCATGGCCCCATCCTAGAGGCTTCAGGCAGGCCGGTTCCCGAGGATGGGAAATTGCTGAATTCCGTCGCAATGTCTGGTCCGGCGCCGCAATGAATCCCTCGGTTTCCTGCAGCACGCTACCCCGGCAGACTTGGAGCAGGAACAAGAACTTCTGGACAGAGCTTGATTGCGGACAACTAACGGGCCGGCTGTTGCCCGAAGCGGCTGCCAATGCAACCAGAAAGCTAGGCATACCATGCAGGAAGATAGCCGAAGGGAGGATCCTCGCCCACCCGCCCGTCGATGGCTTCACGCAAGAGATCCGCATGCCCTGCATGCCGCCCATACTCTTCAATCAGGTCGCAGATGATTCTGCGTATCGACGCATGCTTGCCATCGAATGCCAACCCCGAGTCCGTGTCCAGCTTCCCTTCCTCGATAACGGACTGCTGGATTCCCCGGCTTTTGGCCACGGCCCGGTCGTAGCGTTGATAAAGATTCTCCGGATCCTCTTCCAGATCAACCACGAAGTGCTCGCGCCCGTTGGCAGTGAACCCAAGGAGGACTTCAGGTCGTTGCCCGGCAATGAAGTAGGTGAATTTCTCATCTTCGACAAGGGCAAGATGCTGGAGCAATCCGCCCAGGCTGAGCTGGCTGCTGGGCAACTTGGTTGCCAGCTGTTCGATGTCCAGCCCGTCGGCCTTGTATCTGAAAGTGGCGCGCAGCCTGTCAAGCATCCCGAACAGATGCTGCTGGTCGGAGCCGCTCATTGGCGGTTCCCAGGGAGGCAGGATTTCCATGGCGTACCCCTTTGCGAGAAGTGTGAGTTGGCGTACCAAACTGGTTTCATCGGCCCATGAATTGAATAATTAGAAGTATGCCTCTGACCGCCGCCATTTTGGAACCCTCGCAGTGGATGCCGCCTGCCGCTGAGCATGAAGCACGGGCTCGGGCCTTTGGCGAACCTTTCGTGGAACGGCGGATGAAGGGCAAGAAGCATCCCATCGAGGACTTCCTGTTCACCTATTACACGCAAAAGCCGGGCCAGCTCTACCGCTGGCATCCAGGGATGAACGTGGTTCTAGCCGGAGACGCGGCCCAAGAACGCGGCGAGTGGAAGTTCTACCGCAGAGTCCAAACCGGCCACGGTACGGGATACCACTTCGATGCGGAGGCATTCGGCAAGGCGCGCGCCCGAGCCATCGAGTTCGCCCGCATCATTCTGGCCGGCACCGCGCAGCGGCCAGGAAACTTCTCCTGCTTCGGCCTGCATGAATGGGCGATGGCCTACAAATCCGAGGCCAACGGCATCCGCCATGAATATCTCCCGCTGCGCTTGGGTGCGCAGGGAACCGACGAAGTGGTGGAAACCCACAAGATCCGTTGCACCCACTTCGATGCATTCCGCTTCTACACTCCCCAGGCGATCGAGCTCAACGAGCTGCAGCCGACCAGGGAAACCCAGCGCGACCTGGAGCAGCCCGGTTGCTTGCACGCCAACATGGATCTGTATAAGTGGGCCTATAAGCTCTCCCCTGCGGTGCCAAGCGACTTGGTCATGGACTGCTTCGAGCTCGCCTGGGACATTCGCACCATGGATATGCAGGCGTCCCCCTATGATCTGGGCGATTGGGGCCATGAACCCATCCGCATTGAAACTCCCGAGGGCAAGGCCGCGTACGTGAGATTGCAAAAGGAATTTGCCCAACGTGCCGACTCGCTGCGCAATCAATTGCTGGAAGTCGCCAACAACCTGCCAATCTTCCCGGAAGACTAGAACTTATTCGCGGCCGCAGGCAAGATTGATCCATGGTTACTGCACGGGGCCTTCGCCTGATTCCGGCCGGTATCGCGCTCGGCTGCATGAGCCTCTCGCTGGCTTCCTGCGCCACCAGCATCGGACAGGGGCCGCAGACCCAATTGGAAATCACCATTCGCGATGACGGCAGCGAAATTTCACAGCAGTACTCCCTGGAATGCACCGGCGAACAAGCCGCTGAATCCAGCACATTGCCGAACGCATCCAAAGCTTGCTTGCAGCTCGAGCTTGAACCCGGTGCCATTGCCGGAGAAGTTGATCCCCAGGAAATCTGCACCGAAATATACGGTGGACCGCAACGGGCCGAAATAAGCGGAACCCTGCACGGCGAGACGGTGAATACGAGCTTTTCCCGGCATAACGGCTGCGCCATCGATCGTTGGGATGCCGCCTCATTTCTACTCGGTTCCGTGAAAACATGAGTCGATAACCCCTGAATAACTGCGCGGAGAAACTAGAATAGTAAGACTATGGAGTTTTTCCTGCTGGTTATCGCGCTGCTATTCGCCACGATCTTGATTGTCGGCATCGGGGAACGCATTAAATTGCCCTACCCGATCTTGATGCTGATTTTCGCGACGCTGGCAGGTTTCTTGCCGTTCATGCCCGAAATGCATATTGAGCCCGAGCTGATCCTGCCGATCTTCTTGCCGCCTTTGCTTTTCGCTACGGCCCAGCGCAGCAGTTGGTCGGTGTTCCGCTTCCGCTGGAAGGCCCTGATCCGGCTGGCCGTGGTGCTCATCGTGGTGACAGCAGGCACCGTGGCCGCTACCGCGCTGGCCTTCTCCCCCATCGCTTCCATTCCGCTGGCATTGGCGTTGGGCGCAGTAGTGGCCCCGCCTGACCCGGTCGCGGTGGATGCGATTGCCACCAAGGTGAAAATGCCGCGGCGCCTGACGTCCCTGCTGGAAACCGAGGGCCTGTTCAACGACGCAATGGCCATCGTGATCTTCCAGCTGGCCGTCCAGGCAACCCTGAATGGCTCGGAAGTCGGACTCGAAATCATTCCGCAGTTCCTGCTCGGTGCCGCAGGGGCGGTAGTCCTGGGTCTGGCCATGGGCTGGGCCATCGGCGCCTTGAACCGTTTCGTTCCCAACCTGGCAGCGCGTTGCGCGGCCACCTTGGTGGCACCTTATGCGGTCTACATGATTGCGGAGGAGCTGCATATTTCAGGGGTCATCGCAGTGGTGGTGACGGCCCTTGAAATGGTGCGGCGGGACCGCCCCCAGGACTCTGCCGAACGCCTAACCCGGCAATCCTTCTGGGAAGTGCTCGAGCTGCTGGCCACCGGCCTGGCTTTCGGCTTGATGGGCATCGAGATGAACCAGGTGATCCAGGAGGAAGGCAGCAACCTGATCGGCTTCATCCCGGGCATCGCCGCGATCTGCTTCGTGGTCATCGCAGTGCGTGCGCTGTGGATGCTGGCGACCTACTACCTGCCCAACCGCAGCAAGCCCAAGATTCCTGCGCGCAAGGATGCGCTGGTGCTCACTTGGTGCGGCATGCGCGGGCTGGCGACTTTGGCCTTGGCCCTGGCACTGCCCAAGGTCGCAGCGGATGGATCGGCCATCGAGGGACGCAACTTCGTGGTGGTCGCCGCTTGCTCCGTCTTGCTGTGCACTTTGGTGCTCCCGGGCCTGACCTTGCCAGCGCTGATGCGCGTGCTGAAGCTGCGCAACAACGAGCAAGATGCCAAGCGTGCCCGCCGGGCCCTGGCCCGTCGCGCCGAGGCTGTCGCACTGGCGGCGCTGCGCAAGAACGTGCAGCTCGAAGAGCTGCCGGAGAATTACCAGCAGGCAGTGCGCCGGCGCATGAACTCGCTGCATACCATCCTGGCCAAGGACCCGGATCCGCACGATGCGATCTCGGACGAAAAGTACACGCAGATTCGCGCGGTGATCGCCAAGGCCGATTCGATCCAGGCCATCGCCCTGGAAGCCGCCCGCGACGAGCTGCTCAAGGCCCGCCGCGAACCGAATATCGACCCGCACATCGTTGACGAGATTGTCGGCCGCCTTGACCGACGCACCGCAACCCTGGATCGCTAGGCGGCCTTGCGCTCCAGCTTCACGATGACTTCGTAGTGGCTGGTCTGCGGGAACATGTCCATGACGCGAGCCTGCTGCGGAGCGTAGTTCTCCAAACGCTCCAGGTCCCTGGCCAGTGACTTCGCGTTGCAGCTGGAGTAAATGATGTGCTGGACATCGGACTCGTTCAGCCACTTCGATAGCTCTGCGGAGATACCGCGGCGCGGAGGATTCACGATTACCGCCTCTGGCGCCCAGCCGGCACCCAGCGCGAATTCGGTTGCGTCTTGGACCCTGAAATGGATGTCATCCAGCTCCATGGTCTTGGCGCTGGTCTTTGCCGATTCAACGGCTTCCCCGCTGGTCTCGATGCCGTACACGGTACGGTCCTCGGTAGCGCAATGCAGTGCGAAACCACCCACCCCGCTGTACAGATCCCAAACGCTTTCGGGGTTGGCATCGTTGATCCATTGGCGGGCCTGCCGGTACAAGGCGGCAGCGATCTCGCTGTTGGTCTGGAAGAAGCCCTGGGGGCGCAGGTGCATCGGTACGCCGTTCAGCCCGAATTCCAAGGTGGTTCGGCGGGTAAGAATGATTTCTTCTTCGCCTTCCAGCACTGCCTTGTGCTCAGGCAAGAAGTTCACCGACACCACGCTGTGGCGTGGAAGCTGCTCAAGGAATTGCGGCAGCGAATCACGCAGTGCCACAAAATGCTTCTTGGTGCGCAATACCCAACGGACCATCACCGAACCGGTATCCGACAGGGTGAGAATCACATGCTTGAGTTCGCCCTTGCGCTTGGGAACGTCGTAGGGAATGAGCTTCAGATCATGAATGAACTGCTCGATGACCGGGAATACGGCACGTAGCGGTGCTGCGATGACTCCGCAGTTGCGCAGATCGACACCGTGGCCGTCGGCATCCAGGATGCCGATGGTCGGCTGGCCGGTGGTTCCGGAAATGACCATTTTGGCTTTGTTGCGGAAGCCCTGTTCGCTACTGGCTTGGGGCGGAAGGAATTCCAGGCCTGGGAAGCCGGCCAGCAGCTGCTGGCAATCCGCTACCTTAGATTGCAGTTGCTGGGCGTAAGGCACCGTCATCAAGGTGCATGAGCGGCAACGGGAGGCAGAAAAGTAAAGGCATTCCATGGTGCTTATGATTTTAGCGAAGATCGGCCGGCACCGAGCACAGAGAAATCTTGGCGCTGATTGACCGCAAATTTTCAGCTTTGGCCGCTAAGCTCGCAATTGATCAAAAGTTACTGAGCAGAATCCCTGCATGATGCGAAAGCCATACGGGGAAGGGTTGTTTAACCGCGAAAGGACAGATGGCACTTCATACCGGGCTATCCACGCATCGCCGTGGCATTGCATTGCTTGCACTCCCCCTTGCTGCCGCGATCGGCGCCTGCACGAGTTGCGCCGCTTCTTCACCCCAGGCTCATGAAGTTTCTTCCACCCCGGTTCCCGCCCCGTCTTCCAGCAGTGCCACCGAAAAATCCCTGCCCGCTCCGAGCAAGGCCGCAGCAAGCTCCAGCGTCCCGCTTCCGGCTCCAACCGGGAACAATGCCACTGCTCCCACCACGACTCCGAGCAATTCAGCCAAGCAGCCCGCCGGCACTCCGGCCAAGCCCGAAAGCTCCAAGACATCGCTGTCGCCCCTGGCCTCGGGTGCCAACACTGGTGCCTCCATCAAGGCGCTTCCCAGTTCAGCGGCCGAAATGTCCAAGGCCACCACGCAGCTGTTCGCTGCAGTGAATCGAGGCAAGCTGAAGGACGTCAAGGCGGCGCTCAAGGATGGAGCTGACCTCGACGCGCAGGACGAGGCCGGTCGCACCGCGCTGATGCGTGCAGTCATCAACAAGAACCCTGCCATCGCCAAGACCCTCTTCGAAGCAGGCTCGGATCCCGACAAGAAGGACGACTTCTACGAGTCGCCGTTCCTGCGCGCGAGCGCCAATGGCCAGGTTGAAACGCTGAAGCTTCTCATTGACGGCGGGGCCGACCTCACGGCGGTGAATCGCATGGGCGGGACCGCTTTGACCGTCGCCAGCGAGAATGGCCGGGTTCAGGCCGTGCGCCAGTTGCTCCGCACCGATATCCCGGTAGACCAGGTTAATGACCTGGGCTGGACGGCCCTGCACGAAACCATTGTCCTGGGCCAGGGCACCGCCAATGCCATCACCATCGCGCGTTTGCTGATTATCAACGGGGCGGACCCGCATTTGGAGGACCACTCCGGTTCTGATGCATTCAAGCTAGCGCGTGAACGCCAGCAGAGCCAGATGCTGACCATGCTGCAGGCTGCAGCCAAGCGCTGAATCCTAGAGGGCGTCGAGGTAGAACCAGGCGCCGTCCTGCTTCACGAAGGTGCTGACCTCACGCTGCTGCGCTTCATGCCGGCCGTCGCGATAGTACGCAGCGAATTCCACCACCCCGCGGGAGGCCGCCGCGCCGCCAGCACGGGTTGAAATGATCTCCAAGCCGGTCCAGCGCATCCGCGAATCCACGTCCAGTTCCTTGGGCCTCGTGCTCTCATGCCAGGTCGCCAGCAAATACTGCGACAGCCCCAGCACGAAGGCGCTGTAGCGTGAGCGCATCAGCTGCTCCGCGGTCTGCGGCAGCAAGGAGCCATCTTCCCTTCCGTCATGCAAGGGCTTGCAGCAGTTTTCGTAGGACGGCTTCACAGCGTCCAGGACTCGGCAGGCGCAGACGGTTTGACTAGCATTTTTCACAGTTTCAGCATACGCGTCGAGCGCGCTTCGACAACCCGTGAGCCTAAGATCACATGACTTAAACCGCAGGATATCGGTGCTATCGCGCACAGGGACGTTTTCCCCATCACATTCACGGGTAGACTATGAAGGCAAGCTCGCGGAGCGCCAAATCCCCCTGGTGTGAGACGGCATCTCCGTGTGGCATTTAACTTAACCTCGCCAACAGGAGATATGCCGGATGCCCCGCATCGTTGTAGATGTCATGCTCAAGCCAGAAATCCTTGACCCTCAGGGCAAGGCCATCGCGGGAGCTCTTCCCCGCCTAGGCTTCACCTCCTTCGAAGCTGTCCGCCAGGGCAAGCGCTTTGAACTGTCCGTGGACGGCGAGGTGACCGAAGAAATCCTCGCCCAGGCTCGCGAGGCTGCAGAAACCCTGCTTTCCAACCCGGTGATCGAAGATGTCGTCAACGTCGAGGTATTCGAAGACTAATGAGCGCCGAACTTCCCCTGATTGGCGACTATTCAACGCCAAGCACTGAACTTTCCGGAGCGCGCATCGGCGTGGTGACCTTCCCGGGCACCCTCGATGACCGCGACGCCGCTCGCGCCGTGCGCGCAGCCGGTGCCGAAGCGGTGTCCCTGTGGCACGCCGACACCGACCTGCAGGATGTCGACGCCGTGGTGATCCCCGGCGGCTTCTCCTACGGCGACTACCTGCGCGCCGGCGCGATCTCCCGCTTCGCACCGATGATGGCGAAGATCGCAGATGCCGCGAACTCCGATGCCAAGCTGCCCGTGCTGGGCATCTGCAACGGTTTCCAGATCCTCACCGAGTCGCACCTGCTGCCCGGATCGATGATCAAGAACGACCACTTGAAGTTCATCTGCCGCGATCAGCTGCTGCGCGTGGAGAACAACCAGACCGCATGGACCAACGGCTTCGAAGCCGGCCAGGAAATCACCATCGTGCTGAAGAACCAGGATGGCCAGTACGTGGCCGACGAGAAGGTCCTGGACGAGCTCGAAGCTGAAAACCGCATCGCGTTCTCCTACGTGGGCTGGAACCCGAACGGCTCGCGCCGCTCGATCGCCGGCGTGAGCAACAAGGCCGGCAACGTTGTCGGCCTGATGCCGCACCCGGAGCACGCCATTGAGGCCGGCTTCGGCCCGGACCACCGCGGCACCGACGGGCTGGCATTCTTCACCAGTGTTCTGACCCACCTTGTTGGAGGCAAAAAGTGAGCCAGGAAGCCACTAAGGAATTCAATATCGACACCGTCGATAACGCAGCGGGCACCCCGGATGTAGAACTGCCATGGGCAGAGCTGGGCCTGAAGGACAACGAGTTCGCCGAGATCGTGAAGATCCTGGGCCGTCGTCCGACCGCCGCTGAATTGGCCATGTACTCGGTCATGTGGTCCGAGCACTGCTCGTACAAGTCCACCAAGAACCACCTACGCCAGTTCGGCCAGAAGGTCACCCCGGAAATGAAGAAGGACCTGATGGTCGGCATGGGCGAAAACGCCGGTGTCACCGACCTGGGCGACGGCTGGGCCGTGACCTTCAAGATCGAGTCCCACAACTCGCCTTCCTACGTCGAGCCGTACCAGGGTGCCGCTACCGGCATCGGCGGCATCGTGCGCGACATCATCTCCATGGGCGCCCGCCCGATCGCCGTGATGGATCCGCTGCGCTTCGGCGCGATCGACCACGAGGACTCGCAGCGCGTAGTGCACGGCGTCGTCTCGGGCATCGGCGGCTACGGCAACTCGCTGGGCCTGCCGAACATCGGCGGCGAAACCGTCTTCGACCCGATCTACCAGGGCAACCCGCTGGTCAACGCGCTGGCAGTTGGCGCGCTGCGCCACGAAGACCTGCGCCTGGCCAATGCCTCGGGCGTGGGCAACAAGGTCGTGCTCTTCGGTGCGCGCACCGGTGGCGACGGCATTGGCGGCGCGTCGGTGCTGGCCTCGGAGTCCTTCGACGACACCAAGCCCTCCAAGCGCCCTGCGGTGCAGGTGGGCGACCCGTTCGCCGAGAAGGTGCTCATCGAGTGCTGCCTGGAACTGTTCAAGGCCTCGCTGGTCGAGGGCATCCAGGACCTGGGCGCCGCAGGCATCTCCTGCGCCACCAGCGAACTGGCTTCCAACGGCGAAGGCGGCATGCAGGTCGAGCTGACCAACGTGCTGCTGCGCGACTCCACCCTGACCCCGGGCGAAATCCTGATGTCGGAGTCCCAGGAACGCATGATGGCCGTAGTCACCCCGCAGAACATCGAAGCGTTCGAGGCCGTCATGGCCAAGTGGAACGTGGAGTACTCCTGGCTGGGCGAGGTCACCGACACCGATCGGCTGATCATCACCTGGAATGGTGAAGTCATCGTGGACGTGGACCCGAAGACCGTCGCCCACGACGGCCCGGTCTACGACCGCCCGTATGCCCGCCCGCAGTGGCAGGATGCGCTGCAGGCTGACACCTTCAAGTCCTCGGAAGCCGGCGCCAACCTGCCAGCTACCGGCGAAGAGCTGAAGGCCGCCGCCCTGGAGCTGATCGCCAGCCCGAACATGTGCGACAAGTCCTGGATCACCAACCAGTACGACCGCTACGTCGGCGGCAACACCGCGCTGGCCGCCCCGGATGATGCCGGCGTGGTCCGCATCGACGAGTCCACCGGACTCGGCGTGGCCATCGCCACCGATGCCAACGGCCGCTACACCTACCTGGACCCGTATGCCGGCGCCCAGCTGGCGCTGGCCGAGTCCTACCGCAACGTCGCCACCTCCGGTGCGATCCCTGCGGCGGTTTCGGACTGCCTGAACTACGGTTCCCCGGAGGACCCCGACGTCATGTGGCAGCTGGCCGAGGGCATCCGCGGCCTGTCCGATGCGTGCATGGAGCTCGGCGTACCGGTCACCGGCGGCAATGTCTCGCTGTACAACCAGACCGGCGACAAGGCCATCCACCCGACGCCTGTGGTGGCGACCCTGGGCAAGTTCGACGACGTCGCCCGCCGCACCCCTTCGGGCTGGCGCGAAGAGGCCGACGGCCAGGCCATCTACCTGATCGGCACCACCGCCGATGAGCTGGACGGCTCGGAGTTCGCCAACCTGCGCGGCCACCTCGGCGGCCTGCCGCCAAAGGTCGACCTGGCAGCCGAGAAGGCACTGGGCGCAATCCTGATCAATGCCAGCCGCGATGGCATGATCGACGCCGCGCACGACCTGTCCGAGGGCGGCCTGCTTGCAGCGCTGTCCGAGATGGTCCTGCGCTACGGCGTCGGTGCCCGCGTGGCCCTGGACGAGATCAAGCAGCGTGACGGCATCGATTCCTTCACCGCGCTGTTCTCGGAGACCCAGGCCCGCGCCTTGGTTGCCGTTCCACGCAGCGAAGAGGTCCGCTTCAACGACATGACCAGCGCCCGCGGTGTCACCGTGGCCCGCATGGGCATTGTCGATGCGCAGTCCGGCGCCCTGGAAGTCCAGGGCGAGTTCACCGTATCGGTGGACGAGCTGCGCGAGGCTTCCGAGGGCACCATGAAGAAGTACTTCGGCTAGTTTCTGGCCCACCCCTGGACGGCGGTTCTCCTCATCGAGGAGAGCCGCCGTTTTGCATGCCTGGATGATGTGGCGCTAAGCAGTGCTCCAGGGTCTGCTCCAGCCCCGAGTCCGATGCGTTCTGGCGCCTGTGCGGCTGGGCTGGAGACCGGTCGAGGCACAATTTCCGGATATAGTTGACACGTCAATAACTTTAAGTCATGATTGATGCATCAACAAAGTTCTGGACTACAGGGAGCACGCAATGAACGCCTTCGAGAACATCGAATTCGGCCTCGACACCTTTGGCGACGTACCCAGCGACAAGTCAGGCAAGCTGGTAACCCATGCCCAGGGCATCCGCGCCACGGTCCAGGAAGCCATCGCGGCCGATCAGGCCGGCGTCGATGTGATCGCTGTCGGCGAGCACCACCGCCCCGAATACGCCATCTCCAGCCCCGAGACCGTTCTGGCGGGCATTGCCACGGCGACCGAGCGGATCCGCCTCGGATCCGGCGTGACCGTGCTGTCTTCCGACGATCCGGTCCGCGTCTTCCAGCGTTTCGCCACCGTAGATGCCTTGTCCAACGGACGTGCCGAGGTCATGCTGGGCCGCGGCTCCTTTACCGAGTCCTTCCCGTTGTTCGGCCATGACATGGCTGACTACGAACTGCTTTTCGACGAGAAGATCGACCTTTTCCACAAGCTGCTCGACGAGAAGCCGGTGACCTGGCAGGGAACCAAGCGTGCACCGCTGGAGGATATGGAAGTCTTCCCGAAGACCGAGTCCGGCCGCCTGAACACCTGGGTGGGCGTGGGCGGCTCCCCGCAGTCGGTCATCCGCACGGCGCACTACGGATTGCGCATGATGCTCGCTGTCATCGGCGGGTCCCCCGAGCGCTTCGCACCCTACATCGACCTGTACCGCCGGGCCAACGACCAGTTCGGCCACCCAACCCTGCCGGTGGGCCTGCACTCCCCCGGCTTCGTGGCAGATACCGACGAGTTGGCCCGCGAGCACATGTTCGACGCCTACAAGGAACAGCGTGACCGCATTGGTGCGTCCCGTGGCTGGAGCCCAATGAGCCGCGGCGAATTCGAGCACGAAATCAGCGAAGGATCGCTGTACGTGGGCTCTCCGGAAACCGTGGCGCGCAAGATCGCCAAGACCATCAAGACCTTGGATATCGGCCGTTTCGATTTGATCTACTCGGGCGGCGCAGTAGAAGCCAGCGCCCGCCTGCGTGCAGTGGAACTCTACGGCGAGAAGGTCATCCCGTTGGTGCGCGAAATGCTTGCCGAGAGCTAAACCCGGATTCGAAGACATGCCTGAAGGAGAGAAAATGACACAGCAGACCATCGGCATCCTGGGCGCCGGGAAGATCGGCACGGTCCTGGCCCGCCGCGCCCTGCAGGCCGGCTACAAGGTGCTCATCGCCGGTTCCGGCGACCCCGGCGCCATTGCCCTGACCATTGAGATCCTGACTCCGGGTGCCGTGGCCGTGGATCCGGCAACCGCCGCACGGGAAGCCGACATTGCCATACTGGCCTTGCCTCTGGGAAAGTACCAGAATATTCCGGCTGCCGAGCTTGAAGGCAAGCTGGTTATCGATGCCATGAACTACTGGTGGGAAACCGACGGCATCCGCGAGGACCTTAACGACCCCACGGTGTCCACCAGCAAGTTGATCCAGGAGTTCCTGCCAGGTTCGCGGATCGTCAAGGCCTTCAACCACATGGGCTACCACGACCTCGAGGACGAGTCCCGTCCAGCCGGCGCCGAGCGCCGCAAGGCCATCGCGATCGCCGGTGATCTGGGCGCCGACGTCGATCAGGTAGCACTGATCGTTGATGATTTCGGCTTTGATCCGCTGCCGATCGGCCCTTTGGCTGAAGGCTTGCGCCTGCAGCCGGGCCAGCCTGCTTTCGGCGCGAACAAGCCGCGGGCCGAGCTCGCCGAACTCATCGATGCCGCGCAGGTCCAGGCCTCAGCCTAGCTGCGCGAGCACCTCGTTCAGCGCTTCGGTGGACGAGGGGTGGGTGAAGATCTGGTCGCGCAGTTCAGCGGCAGTCATGTGCTGCCGCATGGCCAATGCCACCAGGTTGACCACCTCCTGGGAGTCCACGTGCATCAGCGCCGCTCCGAGGATCTGGTCGCTGCGCGCATCGATGACGAACTTGATGATGCCCCGCGGGTCGCCCACGATCTTGGGGCGCGGCATCGCGGCGATCTCGGAAACTTTCTTCACCGCGATCTTGGCTTGGAACCCCTGCTGCGCTGCCTGCTCTTGGCTCAAGCCAACGCGAGCCAGCGGCGGAGTGGTGAAGATGGTGTACGGAACAGCAACCCGGTCCTTGGTGCTGCGTGATCCGTCTCCCAGCAACTGGCTGGCCAAGACCCGGTGGTCATCGAGCGAGACATAGGTGAACTGGGGTCCGCCGTTGGCATCGCCCAGGGCATAGATGCCCTCGACATTGGTGGCCAGGAACTCGTCAACCGCGACTTCCCCGCGGGAGCCCGTCTGGACCCCGGCGGCTTCCAGCCCCAGACCGGCAGTATTCGGCACGCGCCCAAGCGCAATCAGCACGGCATCCGCCTGCAGCTGGTGCACCTCGCCCCGACGCTCGTAGCTGACGGTGGCGCCTTGCTCGTCCTGGCTGATCGAACGCACCGAAGCCGAACTGATGATCTCGGCTCCGGCATCTTCCAGGCAGGCCTGGACTTCCCCGGCCACATCCGGGTCTTCCTTGGACAGCGCACGGCTCCCGCGATCCAGCACGGTGACTTTCGATCCGAACTGGGCAAACATCGAGGCGAACTCGATGCCGACATATCCCCCGCCCACCACAGCCAGGGCCTTGGGCAGCTGGGCATGCTGGATCGTTGTGGAGTCATGCACCCGCCCGCCGATCTGCGCTCCTTCGATGTCCGGGATCGCAGGTAGCGCGCCGGTGTTGATGATGATCTTCCCTGCGCTCAGTTCCAGCTCTTCGGAACCGGCACTGACCTTGATGCTTCGAGGCCCGGTGAATGCGGCCTTGCCATTGACCACCAGCACCGACTCCAGGTCGTCGAGCATGGAGAAATTCTTGGCGCGCATCATGGCGGTGAGCTTGTCCCGGCGCTGGACGGCCTCCTGGAAGACCTGCTGGTCGTATCCGGCGCCATCCCGGGATTCGGCATCATGGATCAAGGCCTTGGTCGGCACGCAACCGATATTGATGCAGGTGCCGCCATACATCTGGGAGGACTGCTCGATCACCGCCACCCGCTGTCCTGCCTTGGCCAGGGTACCTGCCAGGGTCTTGCCGCCTTTGCCCCACCCTATGATGATCGCGTCGAGTTGTCCGTCCGCGCTTGCTGAACCCACGATAATCCCCTAGCTGTCGCCGTCTTGTCCTAGCACGAGTCTTGTTCGCGCAGGCCGCTTGCGTCAACCTTTGCCCGGACAGCCCGGAGATGAAAAATGGCGGACCACACCCTTTGCAAGATGCGATCCGCCAGTTACAGGACGCTCACCTGGCTATTGGCCGGCACGGCCACGAGCAGCTGATTCGATGAGGTTATCGCCGGGCAGTGCAGCACCCGAGGCCACTGCCTCGATCCAGGTAGCGGTCGGGGCCACCGCAGCCCAGCTGGAATTCAGCACGGCCATCAGGGTTTCATGCACCTGCTGGGCGGGGATGGAACCGGCAGCGTTGACAATGTCGATCGCGCCGGTAGCATCGGAGAGCACTTCCACGGCGAACCCCAGCGGTTCGGCAGCCGCGGCAGAACCGATCACGCAGTTATTGGTCATGTAGCCCACCAGGGTCAACGTGGTGATTTCACGCTCGCGAAGCCACTCTTCCAGGCCTGTACCCGCGAAGATGCTGGCATAGTTCTTGGAGAATTGGTGCTCTGCAGCTTCCATCCGATCCTGGATCTGCGGGTGCAGGGCATAGGTAGCGGATTCCGGGGCGAAGACGGGGAATCCCTCGGGCGCTTGGTGCTGCACGACAACCACCGGGATCCCGGCCTTTGCCGCTTCGTCCATGGCATTGGCGATGGTGGCTACCGACTGCTCGCGATCCGGGTACTGGATCTGTAGCAGGCCATCAAAGTATTCCTGCTGTGCGTCGATGACGATTAGTGCTCTGCGTGGTGCGGACATAGTGAGTTCCTCTTTCCGATGTGTCGAGATGGCGCCATACGGCACCGGGTGTTTCAGGTTTTATTTAGCCGGCCGGTAGTGCTGGGCCATGAGCTGCACGGTTTGCACCGCTGCGCCAGGGGTGTGGCTGCCAAGGACCATCATCAACTCATCCGCTCCAGTCCACTGCTGCAGCGCTTCCAGGCGCTGGGCCACTTCGGAAGGCGTGCCGGCCAGGGTGCGGTTGGTGTACATGTCAATGATCGCTCGCTCATTGAGCGTGGCCGGATATCCTGCGACCTCCTGGGCGGATAGCAGTGCAAAGGGTTCACGCTTGAACATCCGCAGCATGGCCATCGCCATGGTCGAGGCCTCGGCACGGGCGTATTCTGGATCCTCGGCCGCGATGACGCTTTGGCTGATGAGCACGTACGGACGGTCGAGCACTGCCGAAGGCACGAAGTTCTCGCGGTAGATGCGCAGCGCGGTGTCGATATCGGCATCGCCGAACTGCAAGGCGAAGGCGTAGGGCCGGCCCAGCCGCGCGGCCAGCTGCGCCGAATACGGCGAGGAGCCCAGGATCCACAACGGGGTCTGCGTTTCCGGTGCGGGCAGGCGGTTCTGCTCGTTCTGCCACGGGCCGGGCACTGCATGGACTTCGCTGTAGGGGTGCCCTGCGGGGAAATCATCATTCAGGAATCCCACCAGCTCGGCCAGTTGCTCGTCGAAGGTTTCGTTGGCTCCGGTTCCGCGGCGCAACGCGGCCGCGGTGGCCCCATCGGTTCCTGGCGCGCGCCCGACTCCCAGGTCGATGCGCCCCGGAGCCAGCGCTTCGAGCATGCCGATCTGCTCCGCGACCACCAGCGGCGCATGGTTAGGCAGCATCACTCCGCCCGCGCCCAACCTGATCCGCTGGGTGTCGGCGGTGAGCCGGGCCATCATCAGCAGCGGCGATGCGACGGACAGCGCGGGCATGGCATGGTGCTCGGACATCCAGAAACGGTGATATCCGGATTGATCCGCAGCCTTGGCGATATCGATGGTGTCCTGCAGGCCATCTTGGGCGGTTTGCCCTACACCGGGTCCGCCTCCGGTGTGAACCGACAGGGCGAAGGGAGCGGAGCCGAATCGTGGCACTGGCTGCAAGGTCAATCTCTTTTCTCATGTTATTTCTATTTTTTACCGTGATATAAACACTAGCAGGTGATCACGGTAAAGCAATACTGATACCATGAGGAACATGTCCCAGATGCCCCTTCCCCCGAGCCCCGGAACCGCGCAGCACTGCAGCATTGATCTGGCCAACAGCGAAATCCAGCTGCCTGGCGGCAAGAGCTTCGACGCGCTGGCTAGCCCGGAGGACACCACGCAATGGCTCATCGTGCGGGGTCTCGTGCCCCAGGAAGCAGCGTTGCAAAGCTATTGCCAGAATCGGCTGGTCACCCTTCGCAGCCAGATCAGGAAAGCTTTCCATGCCAGCGCCACGGGCACGCCCGTGGCCCGGGAAGTGCTGCAGGGCATCAACGCCGCACTGCTGGCAGCACCGAGCACCCCATTGCTGCACCATGAGCCGGACAAAGGATTCTTCCGCGCATTGGAACACCCCGCCACGCAATTGACCGAGCACGCCATGTCGCGACTTGCCGAGGACGCCGCAGCACTTCTGAGCAGCGAAGAAGCGGGCCTGCTGGCCCAATGCGAAGCCGAGCCATGCACCCGCTACCTGCTCAAGACCCATGGCCGCCGGCATTGGTGCTCCACGCGTTGCGGTGATCGCGTGCGGGCGGCCCGTTCGTACGCCAAGAAGAAGAGCCAGCAGGATTCTTCTGCCGCCTAGCCCATGGCCTGAGGATTCCCGCCGGCGGCGCAGCCGAGCACCTTGCATGCCGTGGCACGTGCCAAGCAGCATGGAACACTAAAGGCTCCCACCATCCGTAGATGCTGGGAGCCTGAGGAACTGCGGGCGGAACGCCTAGATCTTCTTGACGATGGAAGACTTCAGTTCCATCTGGCCGAAGCCGTCCACCTTGGCGGCGATATCATGGTCGCCAGAGCCTTGGACCAAGCGGATATTGCGCACCTTGGTTCCAGCCTTCAGCGCACTCTGCGCGCCCTTGACCTTCATGGTTTTGGTGATGCTGACGGTATCTCCGTCCTGCAGCTCATTGCCGACAGCATCCTTGATCACTGCTTCGACAGCTTCGACAGCTTCGGCTACTTCGGCCTCAGCGTTCCATTCATGTGCGCACTCTGGGCAGACAAGCAGGGCATCCATTTCGTAGGTGTACTCGCTGGAGCAGTCAGGGCACGGTGGCAAGGTATCAGACATGAAGCTGATTTTAGTGACCGGATATGCCCCATGTCGAATGAATCGGATATCGAATAATCCCCGGAATTCCGCGCTGGAAATGGCACGAACCCCAGGCCTTGAACACTTCCTGCCCTCCAGCTTGAAATTACTTGTTTTCCACGCCGGATATACCCCATACTCAGGCATACAGGCTGGTGCCCACACCGGCCGGGTTAGGGGCACACCATGTCTAAGCACCACAAGTACAAGAGCTACGGTCCGCAGTACACGGTGACGCCAAGGGAAGGGCTCACCCTGGAAATCCTCGCTCAGGCCGAAAAGGCCGGGGCAAAGGCAGGATACGCGATGGCCAAAGAGCAGCTGTACCGGAACATCGGCAACAGCTCTGTGCTCAACGAGCAGGAAACCGACGAATTGCTGGCCGCTGCCGAACGTGCCGGCGCCGCGGCGGCACTCACCGCGGCACGCAAAGTCCTGGATAAGACACTGCGCACCTCGTTCAAGCACTACCACCACTCAACGGCGCAGGGGCCCGCGCAGCAGCTTGCCCCGCAGCCATTTGCTCCTGCGCAGACGCGCAGCTACTCGGAAACCTACGAGGAGCCCTTGGCCCAGCACACCCCCGCCTTGGGATATCTGGATCCGTCAAGGGAAAAGGTGGATCAGCACATTCTGACCATCACCCGGGTAGAACAGCTGAACGACCAGATGGTGCGCATCATCGCTGGCGCCCCCGATCTGGATGGCTACCGTTCCAACGGGGCGATTGATGAATACGTGAAAGTCTTTGCCGCTGACCCCGCCCTCGGATTAGAGCCTCCCTATGATCTGCGCGCCTTGCGGCAGCGCCTGCCCCGCGACCAGGTTCCGCGTTCCAAGTCGTACACGATACGTTGGATCAACGCGGTTGTGCCGGAAATTGCGATCGACTTCGTAGTTCATGGGGAGCCTGGGACTGTTGGCCATTGGGCCGGGACAGCGCAGCCCGGGGACCCACTGGTTATTTCCCCCTCACGGAGCAAGTCATCATTGTCGCTGAATGCCGACTACTACGTGCTGGCCGCGGATGAAGCAGGCATCCCGGCGATCTGCAAAGCCCTCGAAGCATTGCCCTCGGATGCGCGCGGTCTAGCGTTGCTCGAAGTTGCCGATCAGAACGCAATGTTTGACGTGAAACATCCTCCAGGCGTTGATTTACGCTGGCTGCCGCGTGACGGCGTTCCGGCGGGCCGCAGCTCACTGCTGGCCGATGAGCTCCGTTCCTTGCCGCTGCCCCCTCTGCGGCTTGGGCTAATCGCTCATGCCGAGCGTTCCACGGTTAAAGAGATCAGCCAAGTTGCGCGGCACTGGCACCTCGACAAGCGTTCCTCCCACATTTCCTCTTACTGGACCCTGCGCGAGGGGAGATTACGCCGCTAAAAGCTGGATCAGAGTGATCCGCAGCATCACAACGGCACGCACAGGGACAAGCTCTTTAACTCCGGATAACCTTGGAAGCATCGCATCCGCACTGGTTATCCGAGGAGTGTCCATGGCTCAGCCCGATAGCACCAGCAATTTCGCGCGCTTTCTCGGCGGTGTTTTGCTGATTGCCCTCGGACTCGTCCTGATGCTCAACTCGGCGAGCGCGGTCCGGCTGATCATTTGGCTGCTGGGCGCTGGCCTGTTGATTGCGGGCCTGGTGCGCCTTGCCGAGGCTCAACAGGACTCCGTTCGCCGCTGGCCAGTGATGCTTTCGGGCGGCCTGCTGGTGCTCAGCGGGGTCGCCCTCCCGCTCTGGCATCGCGCCAGCTTGCCGGTCCTGGCTTTGGCGACTTCACTGGTTCTTCTCCTGGGCGGAGTGCTCAGACTGGCAGCGGTGCTCCGCGGGCAGCGGCAGTATCCCTTCCGCGGCGCTCTCACAGCACTTGCCGGTGTCTTTGGCGCGGCTCTGGTGATGTTTTGGCCCAGGCTTTCCTTGTGGGTGCTCGGCGTCGCTTTCGGCGGCTGGTTATTCCTTTTGGGAGTCCACTGCTTGTGGTCTTTTCTCCGGCCTCGCCTTCCGGCAATTCCTGGCTGGCTCCGCACTGCGCGTAGCGCTAGCCTGACAGGATTGAGCGCCATTGGCCTCGTCGCCGTGCTCGCGCTCGGAACGATCACCGCTTTTCTGCATAGCCAAAGCGATACGGCCGCCGCGGATGATTTCTATTTGCCGCCAGCTAGCGTTCCTGCTGCCCATGGCCAGTTGCTGCGCGCGGAACCGCTGGCCAAGAGCACTCCGCCGAACACTCTCGCCTGGCGAATTCTGTATACGACGCAAGGTCACGATGGCTCTCCTGCAATAGCTTCGGGCGTGGTGACCGTGGCCGAGTCCGCCACGGGAACCCTACCTGTCATCTCATGGGCCAATGGGACCAAGGGCGTCATGTCCCAGTGCGCGCTGTCCATGGGACCGAATCCTTATGATGATGGTCCAGCTGCTGCCCGTGAAACCATGTTGGCTGGCGGATGGGCAGTAGTCGCTACCGATTACGTCGGCTTGGGCACCGCCGGCCCTCATCCCTATTTGATTCCGGCTGCCGAGGCGTACGCGGTGCTTGACGCGACTCTTGCTGCAGGTCAGCTGCAAGACCTGCATTCACGAGGAGTCCGGCTAGGACAGTCCAGCGTAGTGTGGGGCCATTCCCAGGGCGGGCATGCGGCTCTGGCTACGGCTGAAGCCGCCGGGGACTACGCTCCGAACCTGGAGATTCTCGGCATCGCCGCCATGGCCCCGGCAACCAACCTTCCGGAATTGGCCGAGTCGGTTGCTGATACCGCGGCGGGAAAAATCATTTCCAGCTACATTGCCGCCAGCTGGAACCAGCTGTATCCGGATCTGGGCATCGACGAGCGGTTGACGACCCGTTCTCGCATGGCGGTAAACCAGCTATCCCAGAATTGCTTTTCCGGTACGGGCGCGCTGACCGGGTTGGCCCAGGCCAGCCAGCTCTTCGAACCGATTCTCAGTTCCGAGGCTCTCGACGGCCAGCTGCACTCGGTGCTGAAACGCAATTCGTCCATCGTTCCGGCGGGCTACCCGGCGTTCATTGCCCAGGGCGCTGCTGATTCATTGGTCTTGCCCTCGATGCAGCGCGAGTTCTTCAGAAGTTCTTGCACCCCGGATGCCCAGATTGGTTACCTCGAGTACTCCGGACTGGACCACATGCCGCTCGTCGGGGCAGACTCGGCACTCAATGAAGATCTTGTCGCCTTCACCCACTCGCTGCTTGAGGGGAAGCCAGCTTTCCCTGAAGGCTCCACCCTGTGCAGGAAATAACCGTTTGCGATGCCACTCTGATTCCTTTTGTTCTTGTATCAGCGCACGGGCCCGTGTCTGTGGAACATAAAATAGGTTCGGAAAGACTTCCAGTAATTCATTGCCGTTCAATGCCGCCTAGCCATTTTCTGGCCGTCGGCCCAGGAGAATCCTAGTGCGTCCCAGCTTGTCCCGAATCGCAGTTGCCTTGTGCCTTGGCATCTTGGCCTTTTCCCTTGGCTCTTGCGCGGCGTTACCTGACGAGCAAGGGAGAGATGCGGGCACCGCGGCATTTGAAGCCGGGCATTGGCCACGCACCTTGACTGATTCAATGCATGACCCCATACGGATCCCGGCAAAACCTGAACGTATCGTCTCGACCTCGGTAGGACTCACGGGTTCACTGCTGGCCCTGGACGCGCCGGTCATTGCCAGCGCAACGGCGCCGGCGGGGCCTGATACCGATGGCGACGGTTTCTTCAAGCATTGGGCTGATGTTGCCTCGGACCGCAAAGTTGATCCGCTCTACGAGATCGGGAAGTTCGATCTGGAAGAAATCGAGGACCAGAAACCCGACCTCATCATCGTGGCGGCAACAGGAGCAGACTCCGAAGTCGACAACGTAGGTGCGCTGAGGAAGATTGCACCAACCATTGTCGTGGACTACGCAGATAAGGACTGGAACGAACTTTCAAAGTTGCTCGGGGAAGCCACTGGTACCGAAGAACGAGCACAGCAGAACTCTGCAGCCATTAACGAACGGGTTTCAGCACTGAGAAGCATGCTGGCAATCCCATCCGGAACCACGGCTTCAATCATTTCCTACGCAGCCCATGGCATATCCCCGATCGCTAAAACCACCGGGCCGCATGCGCAGCTGTTCAGAGGACTCGGCTTCACGGTGGTATCCACGCCAAAGAAGTTCGACACTTCCACACAGCCAAGGGAAGATTTCAGTTTCGTCAGCTACAGGGATCTGCCAGCAACGCTCACTGGAGATGCCACCTTCCTCTTGGCCGCAAACAAGAAAGCGACCACGGCATTTACCTCGGATGAATCACTAGCCCAGCTGCCATCGGTGCAGAGCGGCAGCGTCTTCCCGCTCACCACTGCCCACCTTCTGGACTACTACGCAACCCAGAAGATCTTGGACTATTTCGAACACGATTTTCCAGGTCTGGGCTCTTCTGAGCTCGAGTAGCAGCATTCCTTGAAGCCGGTACATCCGACCTCACGCCACAACACGGATCATGGACGGCTAAATGGTCCGCTCCACTGCCTATAGTTCAAGTCAGAGCATCTTCTAGCTCAAGCACCAGCCACCTTAGGAGTAGTACTACCGCATGCGTTCGCTGCGTCGCACCTTATCTTTGTTCGCCCTCCTGTCCACCCTGGCTCTGAGCTCGTGCTCTTCATTGGAGACCATTGAGTTCCCGCCCCTTCCTGATGCCCAAGCCGCACCGACGCCAAGCACCGCAGAACAACGTGATATCTACGCAGAATCCCTTGAACTGCTCAATGAAGTTACGGTCAAAGGCCGCGCACCAAAAACCGGCTACGACAGAGCGGAATTCGGCAAGGGATGGAAAGATCCGGACCGCAATGGATGCGATGCGCGCAACGACATCCTCTCGCGCGATTTGGTGGACGTGACATATAAACCGGCCACGCGACCCTGCGTTGTATTGAGCGGAACGTTCGATGATCCCTACACGGGCAAGACCATCGAATTCAAGCGCGGCCAAGGCACCAGCACCTCCGTGCAAATCGACCATGTTGTCGCCCTGTCCGATTCCTGGCAAAAGGGCGCGCAGCGCTGGGATGCCGAGACCCGCTTGGAATTTGCCAATGACCCGCTGAACCTGCTGGCTTCCGATGGCCCCACTAATGCTTCCAAAGGCGACAAGGACGCGGCATCATGGTTGCCACCAAACAAGAGCTTCCGTTGCACTTACGTCTCGCGGCAGACCCAGGTAAAAGCCAAATACGACGTTTGGATGACCACGGCAGAGCACACCGCGATCGGGAACATCCTCAAATCCTGCATCTAGCAGTCAGGCAGCTTCGCCGGGCCTCATAGCCGTACGCAGGGCATCGCACGGAAACATCCACCTTAAGGCTTATCGTCAAATCGATGGACTTGTGGCAAAATGGATATTATTCAACACGTTAGCGATTATGTTCTGCGATGGCTTGGCCTGATCCTCTACTGCAAGGGCGCATGATGAAGAGACGAATCCCCGGAGTCCTCCTACTGGTTTCCAGCGTGTGCATCTTCAGTTTTGCACTGACCACCACGCAGCGCGAGGCAGCCACTGCCTGCTGGGTCGTCTCCACCCTCATGTTCATTGGAGCAGCCATGCTGCTGCTGAGTGCGATCCTTGGAACTTCCACCGTCACCGCAGGTGACCCGCGGCATAAGCGTCAGCAATAACTGCATACTCCTCTAATCAGAAGCAACCTCTTGGCCTATGGCTGGGAGGTTGCTTCTGTTGAATAACCGACAGTACTTGTACTTCTGCACCTAAATTTAACGCCAAAGCATCGACAGGTTCATTCAGATGCGATAGACATATGTCTTGTCACACTCGTCACTTTTAGGAGTACCCATGCCTGCATTCAGGCAGATAAGAAAACTCGGTCTCGCTTCGCTGGCAACGATTTCGCTGGCCGCCACCGGTGCCGCAACAGCTCAGGCTACATCCACGCAGAGTGCTTCCCTGTCGCCAGCTGCGGGTACTGAAGCCGTCACCATTGATCTAGTTGGCATCAATGACTTCCATGGCCGCATTTCTGCTGACAGAAGCTCTGCCGGCGCTGCTGTGCTGTCCGGTGCTGTAGATGGAATGCGTGCAGAAAACGAAAACACCCTATTCGTCTCCGCCGGCGATAACATCGGCGCCTCAACCTTCGCTTCCGCCTCGCAGGATGACGAACCAACCATCGCTGCCCTGGGTGCTGGCGGCCTGGATGTCTCGGCAGTAGGCAACCACGAGTTCGACAAGGGATTCGCGGACCTGACCGGACGCGTCATCGACAGCTACGCCGATTCCAGCGGTGTCAACGGCGCAGACTTCGCACTGGGCGCCAATGTCTATGAAAAGGGCACCACGGCTCCTGCCCTCCAGGAATACGCGATCCGCGAGATCTCCGGTATTTCCGTGGGCTTCATTGGCACCGTTACCGAAGACATGCCTTCACTGGTTTCCCCAGCTGGCATCGCCGACCTGGATTTCGGCAGCGAACTGGAAGCAGCGAACCGTGTAGCTGAGCAGCTCTCCGATGGCGATGAAGCGAACGGCGAGGCAGATGTAGTGGTGCTGCTGACCCACAACGGTTCCGCTGGCGATCAGTGCGCAGATATTGCCGAAGAAGACAGCGCCTATGGCGAGCTCGTTCGCGAGGCCAGCAACGAGATCGACGCGATCTTCTCGGGCCACACCCACCAGTCCTACGACTGCGAAATCGCGGGCCGCCCGGTGATCCAGTCCCACCAGTACGGCACCACTTTGGGCAAGGTTTCCTTGCAGGTAGATCCTGAGACTGGCGAAGTCACCGAGGCCGCTACCGAGCGCATCGCCTTGGCAACCGAGGGCGCTGACGGCGAATGGGTGGGCAACTTTGATGCCAATGCCGAGGTCGCAGAAATCGTTAGCGCCGCTGAAGCGGAAGCTGAAGTGGTCGGCAGCGTGAAGATCGGCGCCATCTCTGAAGACATCCTTCGTGGTGGAGAAGAACCCGGCCAGGACCGAGGCGTTGAATCCACCCTGGGCAACACCGTAGCCGACATCCACCTATGGGCTACCTCTAATGAGGATTTCGCCAGCGAACCAGCCGAGATCGCATTCATGAACCCAGGCGGCCTGCGTGCCGACCTGCTCTACGGCCAAGATGGCACAGTGTCCTACAAGGCCGCAGCCGAGGTCCAGCCATTCGCCAACACCCTGATCACTTTCAACCTCACCGGGGCGCAGATCCGCGAGGCCTTGGAGCAGCAGTGGCAGCCTGCAGGATCGGAACGCAACAAGCTGCATCTGGGTATTTCCGAGGGTCTCGCCTACACCTACGTCGAGGACGCTGCCCAGGGCGAGCACATCAAGGACATCACCTTCAAGGGCGAGCCACTGGACGAGGAAGCAACCTTCCGTGTCGCAGCCAATGCATTCCTGGCTACCGGTGGCGATAACTTCGCCGCGTTTGCCGCCGGCACCGATCATGCTGACTCCGGCCAGATCGATTTGGACGCCACCGTGAACTACTTCAAGGCACATGACGTTGTTGAGCCGGCTCCGCTGGGCCGCGCGGTCCTGCAAGAGCCTGTTGCGCCAACGCAGTCGCCGGATCCTTCGGATGAGCCAACCGGGGATCCAACTGATTCGCCGGAACCATCTGAGGATGCAACCGACGACGCGACCGAAGAACCTACCAGTTCGCCAGAGCCAACTGGGGACGCGACCCGGTCCCCTGACTCGTCTGGCGAGCCTAAGGATGAGCAGAAGGATGATTCCCAGAACCGGGACTCCGAAGACCTAGCTGCTACCGGATTCGGCACCAGCTGGATCGGCATCGTCGCCGGTGTCGTTGTCCTGGCAGGCATCGCCTTGGTACTGATACGCCGCTTCGGCAACAAGGCCGGACGCTAGAGCCCAAGGGCAAAGATAAAGGCAAAGGGAAGAACCAAGAGGTTCTTCCCTTTGCCTTTGTCCCAATAACTTAGTCGATGACCAGTTCGCCCATGGAATCCCAGCCTTCGCCGTCTACCTTGCGGGAAACGATCTTCGGGGTGGAGACCAGGTGTGGTCGCATGGACTCAAGACCGGCTGCGAAGTGGGCGGAGTTCACGTGGTTTGCCGCGGCTTCGTCATCGCGGAAGGCCTCAACCAGGACGAATTCGTTGGGGTCTTCGACGCTCACGGACCAATCGAAGAAGATGTTGCCCTCTTCGGCGCGGGTTGCCGCGGTGAATTCAGCGACATGGCCCATGAAGTTCGGGGTGGATTCTGGCTTTACTTGGTATTTAACAACGATGAAGTACATGTCTCTAGTCTAGGGTTCCCTTGTTAATTGCGCCTTGCAAACGAATGTATTCTTTATCCCTTTGGGGCATGCCGTCGACCACTAAATCGTATGAATCCTCGATGAGCTCGCCCATCAGTTGCGGGTCGAGTCCTGCACGAACCGAATTCCAGTGCTTCTTATTCATGTGATAGCCCGCGGTGATCTGCGGATGCTCGCTGCGCTGCTGGTCTGCCAGAGCCGGTTCGCATTTCAGGTTCAGCACTAATTCGCCTTGCAGGTGCATGAGCAGCCCAAATATTTTGCCTTTGCCCGGATCACTGCCCGCCACCTTGAATACGGTGCTGTCAGGGCCGAAGGGGTAATCGGCGTAAGCGCACGGCATGCGCAGGCACAGCTGCGCCCACGCATTTTCCAATTCTTCTTGCCCAGCTGTTGTTGCCATCAATGCCTCACTAGCGAAATGGGTACTCGATCTTGGGGCAGGTATCCATTACTACGTCCAGTCCCGCATCCTTGGCCCGTCGGGCGGCAGCTTCGTCAATGACGCCCAGCTGCAACCACACCGCCTGCGCTCCTACGGCAATGGCTTGGTCAACGATGTCTCCCACCTTGGAAGAGTTCACGAAGCAATCCACCACGTCAATGGGGCCTGGAATGCCAGCAAGCTTCGCGAAGCCCGGTTCGCCCATTACAATTTCCGCGCCTAACGACACGGGAATAATCTGCATCGACAGTTCATCACGCAGGAAACGGGCGATGGACGGAGCTACGCGAGCTGGGTTGTTGGTCAGCCCGACAACCGCCCAGCGTCCAGGCGTGCTCAACAGCCTGCGGATTGTTGCCGAATTATTTACGTGCTGCGTGTCCATGCACGACACCATACCGCGTTGCTGGCACTTTTGGCGTCCAGGTACTGAAGTACGTCCAATTGGCAGGAACCGCTCACACCGCTGGCCTTCCAAGCGTTCGGAATTCACTGCTGCAGCTGAACCGCTTTCCCAGTGGCTGCCGCGCTGTTCTGCGAGAACGCCCCGCGGTGCTTCGCCGCCGGATGATGCGCGGGCAGGTAATCGCCACGGCCAAAGACCTTCTGGCGCAGGCTGCCCTCTGCATATCCACTTTGGGCCAGGCCACGGCGGCGCAGTTCGGGCAGCACTCCGTCAATGAAGTTGTCGTAGGAGCCGGGAAGAACATGATTCATCACGTTCAGGCCATCGATACCAGCATCCTGCCAGCGTTCGAGCTCATTGACAATTTGTTCCGGGGTCCCCGAAATCTGCTGTGCCTTGGCGCGGTAGTAGGCCAAGTCGCGCAGGGTCGGATTGCCGCCGGGCACCGAAGCCCGGGCTGCTTCAAGTACTCCCTGCGCACCCTCGGTCTGGATCTGGCCGATCGGGGTATCCAGGTCCAGTCCGCCCAGATCCACTCCGATACCGCCGCCGATGTGCGCGATGATGGCGTCCAAGTCCAGGTACTCGTCGTATTCAGCTTCCAATGCCTTGGCTTCAGCTTCGGTGGAACCAACGAGGAAGGACAAGCCGGCAAAGACCTTGATGTCATCGCGGCCGCGTCCGGCAGCAGCCAGGTGCTCGATCAGCTGGGCATTCTTCTTCGCCACGTACTGTGCGTGCGGGGCAAAGAGGAAGGTCGCCTCGGCGTGAGTGGCCGCGAACTGCGAACCGCGTGCCGACGAACCCGCCTGGAACAGGAACGGGGTGCGCTGGGCACTTGGCAGTGCCAGGTGCGGACCGTCAATGGAGTAGTAGTCGCCGCGGTGGTTGATTTTGTTGACCTTGGCCGGATCTGCGTAGATTCCGGAAATCTTGTCGGCCAGCAAGGCATCCTCTTCCCAGGAGCCCTCCCACAGCTTGTAGGCGGCGTCCACGTATTCTTCGGCCCAACCGTAGCGGTCATCATGCCCGACCAGTTCTTTCCCGCCGAAATTGCGGTGCGCATTTTCCAGTACGCTGGTGACGATATTCCAGGCCACACGCCCCTGCGAGAGATGATCCAGGGTGGAGATCTGCCGGGCAAACTGGAATGGATGGGATTGGATGACCGAGCTGGTCATCGCCAGGCCGATGTCCTTGGTGCTGGCGGCCAATGCCGAAAGCAGGACCAGCGGATCATGGCTGGGGACCTGCAGTCCCTTTCGTACGTGCGATGCCCAACCACCCTCATGCTCGCCGTAAAGGCCAACCACGTCAGCGAAGAACAGCGAATCGAACTTTGCCTCTTCCAGCTTCTTGGCCAGGTCAACCCATAGGCCCAGTTCATGGAACCGATGCTGCTGCGCTTCGGGGTGGCGCCACATTCCGCCAAGGATGTGGCTGGAGGTGTTCATCAAGAAGGCCGAAAGCAGCAAGCGCGGGCGTTCGTTGAAAGTACCCATGATTATTTTCCTGCCTTTGCTTCGCCGATCGAGTTCAAACCAGTAGGAATGGTGCCGTTGATGAAGTAGTCCCCCACCGAGCGTGCCTTGAAGGCCACCGGATTGTGGGTGGCCACCGTGCGGGCATTGCGCCAGAAGCGGTCCAGCGACTTGGAGGTCGAAATCGCCGAGGCCCCGGTGACGTCGAAGAGCTCGCTGGTGGCGTCCAGGACCAGCTTCGGCGTGGCCACGTGGGCTTGCTGGACGGCAAGCTCTGCGCGCAGGTAGGCCGCTTGCGGGTCCAAGCCCAGATCCTCGTCGAGCGCCGAATCCAGTTCCCGGGCTGCGGTGACCACGATGCTCTCTGCAGCGAAGACATTGGCCGCCAAACGGCCGACAAGTTCCTGGATCTGCGCGTCATCCTTGAACAGCGCGCCGGAGCCGGTGTTGAAGGTTCGCGTGCGGTTGGCAACGATGCCTGCTGCGGCATTGCGGGCCCCCTTGCCGATACCTGCCAGTACGGCGAGCAGGCACAGCTGGAAGAAGGCAGGTTCGAGGGTGGAAGCTATCTTGCGCTGAATGATATTGGCTTCTTCCACCGCAACGTCAGTGAATATCGCGGTGCCGGTACCGGTCAGCGGCTGGCCGAAGCCATCCCAGTCGTCAAGGATCTCCACGCCCTCGGCATGGCGATCGACGATGGCGTATTGGCGCCCCTCAATCCCGTCGGTGGTCGCCATGACCACTACCCAATCGGCGAAGATCGAGCCAGTGGTGTAGTACTTCTCGCCGCGCAGCACCCAGCCTTGCCCGGTCTGGACCAGCTTGGTATTGGTGGTGCCAAGGGCATTGCCGCCACGCTCGGTCGCGGCGTTGCCGAAGATTTCCCCGGCAAGCACCCGCGGGAACCAGCGGTCCTGGAACTCTGCCGGCTGCAGGGAGATGGTTTCGACGAAGGAGAAGTGGCTGCGCAGCAGGTGCGCTACATTCGAGTCCGCCGCGGCCAGCTCGATCAGCAAGCGGAACAGATGCTCGTGGCTGATAGGCGAACCGCCATGGCTTTCTGGCACACGCAGCGTGGTGAAACCGGCATCCTTGAGCCACTGCACCTGCTCGAACGGCAGGATGCGCTGCTGCTCGCGTTCACAGCTTCCTTCAGCAATTCTGGCAAAGACCGCTTGGAATCGCTCCAGAAGTTCCTGGTAGCGGCTTTCGATTGCGGGCGCGGCGATCATCGTCATGGGTTCTCCCTGCAGAACGTCGATACTTTGAGTAAAGGAGTCGGAAAATGTGGAGCCCCACAACGCCGAAGTTCAGCGTCGTGGGGCCAAGGGCCTACTTATTCCAGGTGGCGAAGTCCGCTTCGAGATCGCGGTCCCAAGGAGTGCCCAACGCACCGTCGAGGTAGCTCGCGTACCATTCGCGCACCTCATCGGAGTGGTAGGCCTCTTCCAGCGCCTTGCCCTTTTCGGTGTCCGTAAACCCTGGCTTTGCGCCGATGATGTTGATGTACGGGAGCGCTTCTTCTTCCTCTTCAAAGAGCAGTGCGTCCTTCGGGTTCAGTCCGATCTCGGCGCCGAGCCGGGCGAAAAGGAACCCGGCATCCACGTCAGGCAGGGTCTTTGAGAGCGACTGCTGATCTACCTCAACGAACTTGAAGCCCTTGGGGTTCTCCAGGATGTCGTTCTGCGACAAGTGAATCACGCTCTTGCCCTCAGCTACCTTCAGGACACCGGCCTTATCCAACAGGGCCAGCGCGCGTCCGTTGTTGGCGGTATCCACAGGCAGTGCGATGGTCGCACCGTTGGGCAGGTCCTTGATGTCGTCGTATTTCTTCGAGTACACGCCGGCAGGCGAGCTGTACATGTAGAAGGCCGGCTCCACGTCGACGTTCTGATCCTTCTTGAACTGTTCCAGGTAAGCGCCGTGCTGGAAGAAGTTGGCATCGTATTCGCCATTGGACACCACGTGGTTCGGCTGCACGATGTCGGTGACATAGGTAGCCTCCAGAGTCCAGCCCTTTTCGGCCAGCAGCTTCTGTGCGATTTTGGTTGGTTCCTGCGATGGGGCCGATTCGGTGACAATAACCTTGATGGTCTTGTCACCGGTGCCGGCGGCCTGTCCACCTGCCAGGCCGCAAGAAGCCAGCGCGAGGAGTGCGGCGGAGCCGGCGGTGAAAGTTAAGAAGGTGCGGCGAGAGAATGCCATGGTGTTGTCCTTTGCTGAAATGCGAGTTGAGCGGGTTTTGTGTTTAGCGCTTGTCAGCGGCGCGCGATAGCCGAGTTCCGACGAACTGAACTGCATGCACCAGCAGGATCATCAACACGATGGCTAGCAGCATGACTCCGGTTTCATAGCGGTAGTAGCCGTAGCGGATTGCGAAGTCGCCGATACCGCCTCCGCCGACCAGTCCGGCCATGGCCGAATACGAGATGAAGCTGACGGTCATGATGGTGATGGAAGACAGCAGTGCAGGCTTGGCTTCGATCAGCAGCACTTCACGGATGATCTGTCCCCGTGTGGCGCCCATGGCCTGCGCTGCTTCGACAACGCCATTGCCAAGTTGGCTGATGTTCTGCTCCACGAACCGGGCGAAATAGGGGATCGCGTTGATGGTCAGCGGAACGATAACCGCCGCGGTGCCAATGGTAGTTCCCACAACGAATCGGGTGAACGGGATGATGGCGATCAGCAGGATGAGGAATGGGAAGGAACGGATTGTATTGACCAGCCCGTCAACGATTCGGTGCAGTCGCGGACGTGGGCGCAAACCGTTGGGAGACATCGAGTAAAGCCAAATGCCCAGCGGGGTTCCCAGGAGAATCGCGATCGGGATGGAAACCAGCAGCATCGCAAAGGTCTGCGCCATGGCGACCCAGATTTCCGGGGCAAGTTCGATGATGCGGTCAAAACTGAAAGCTGCTGCGTTGCCGTTGCTCGTGGCTAGCACTACTGACGTGAAATTCATTGGTAATCCAGGTTCTCTATACGCGGGCTACGGTGGCAGCGACGGCTTGGTCCTGCTTTGGCTGGCGGTTAAGCGTGAGTTCGTCACTGATCAGGTAGCGGCCGATTGGCGTCACTGGTTCAAAGCCTGGTTCTCGCAACGAACTCAGGGCGAACTCTTCAACTACCGCTCCGTCTTCCATGACCGAAACCTTGTCGGCAATGGCCTTAATAACGTTCATCTCGTGGGTGACGATGACTGTGGTGATGCCAAGGCTGGCGTTGATGTCACTGAGGTATTGCAGCACCGACGTTGTCGTTCTAGGATCCACGGCACTGGTTGGCTCATCGCACAGCAGGACCTTGGGCTCGGTGACCAGCGCGCGGGCAATGGCGATGCGCTGTTTCTGGCCGCCCGAAAGCTGTCCTGGATAGGCGGCAGCCTTGTCAGCGAGGTCCACTATGGACAGCGCTTCCAGCGCACGTTCACGGCGTTGCTTTTTCGGAACACCAGCGAACTTCAGATTCAGCTCGACGTTCTGTTGCGCGGTGCGATTGTTCAGCAGGTTGAAGTGCTGGAAGATCATCCCGATCTCATGACGCTGCTTTCGCAGGTCTCCTTCACTGAGCCCGGTCAGTTCGACGCCATCCACGATGACCTGGCCCGACGTGGGACGCTGCAGCAAATTGATATTGCGCAATAGCGTTGACTTTCCCGCACCGGAAAATCCGATAATTCCATGGATGGTTCCGGCCTGGATTTCCAGCGAGACATCCTTGACGGCCGTGAATTGATCTTGGCCCTTGCCGAAGGCGGTCGTTACGTTTTCAAGACGAATCATCATCGCTCCCTTGGTGCTTGGTTATGCGGAGCGCACTTCGCGAAAATCATCTGCGTTCCACAGATTTTCCGTCGCGAAGTGAAAGTACTCCATCGGTTCTGGCTGTAGCACCGCTCCCTCTCGGGTGGTTGCTGCGACGTCGTTGAGCCAGATCTCTCAGTCGCTCTGGATGGTGTGCGTTCGGTTGTACGAGCCGAACAATTCAAGTCTGGAGTCCACGCCCGCAGGCCGGCAAACGTTACTTCAATCGGCGTCATCAAGTCATAGTCCGGACGGATCCACGCTGAAATCACGCAATAATCCACGTAGCAATCTGACATATTTCGCTACTTTTCCCTTCTATGACGGAACCTTTGGAGTTCTGCCCCGCTCGCTGGCTTGCCCCCAGCAATCATGGGTGGGGAATTCGGCGATGCCTTCGATGGTTGTAGTGGATTGCAGACCAACGAGAGGACCTCATGAAGATCGCAATTACCGGTGCCACCGGACAGCTTGGAAATCTAGTCATCGACGCATTGCTGGCTCGTGGGGCGAATGCAGCTGATCTGGTTGCCATTGGCCGCTCCGAGCAGAAGCTGGAACCGCTGGCGGGCAAGGGCTTGGAAACCCGCGTTGCCGATTACAACGCCCAGCCAACTCTGGTGTCCGCACTCGAAGGCGTAGATAAGCTGCTGCTGATTTCGGCCAGCGAGGTGGGCCAGCGCGTTGCCCAGCATGAGAACGTCATCAGCGCCGCCAGGCACGTGGATGTCCCGCTGATCGCCTACACCTCCATTGCCAACGCCCTGACCGGCGGCATGAAGCTCGCCGACGAGCACATCGCTACCGAGCGCCTGCTTGCCGGATCCGGCATCGACTACGTGCTGTTGCGCAATGGGTGGTACATCGAGAACTACACCGACCAGCTGATGGGCTACCTCAACAGCGGCATGGTGCTCGGTGCCGCGGGCGAGGGCAAAATCAGCGCTGCCGCCCGTGCCGATTATGCGGATGCCGCTGCGGCCGTGCTGCTATCCGATGAGGACCAGAACGGCAGGATCTACGAGCTGGGCAGCGACAAGCCATTCACCCTCGCCCAGCTTGCTGGCGCTGTTGGCGCTGCCGCCGGCCAGGACATCGCCTACCAGGAAATGGATCCCGAACAGCTGGAAAAGATCTACGCTGATGCTGGAGTCCCCGGACCATTCGCGCATATCCTCGTCGATACCGACGTGCGCATTCGCGAAGGAGCGCTGGAGGTGAACTCCGGGGAGCTGGCCAAGCTGATCGGCCGGACCCCAGCCTCCTTGGGCAAAGTCATCAAGGACAACCTGAACAAGTAGCCCATTCGCAATCGGTTTCCAGCGGGCAGGCATTCGCGGCGATCGAGGCCGTGGTGCCTGCCCGCTGCTTCAAAGCGTCATAACCAAGAATATTTGTGCGACCAGGGCGAAATTGCCGCGCAAACCCATAGTGCCGCGTGTCACAACCGTGCGGCGAGTTCCCGCTCCCGTAATTTTGGGCATACTTCATCCCCACCTCCAGAGGAGATCAAAGTATGTCACGAGCACGTTTAAGGTCAGTTGCCTGCGCGGCAGCCCTCGCCTTGTGCCTGGGAGCTTTCTCGGCCTTCCCGGCGAGCGCGGAACCACGACACACCCAGAAGGACCCGACTGCTGTCGGAACTGGTGGCGCTGTCTCTTCGGTAGACCCGGAGGCCACCGCTGCCGGCATCGAAGTCCTGCGCAAGGGAGGCAACGCCGTCGATGCGGCCGTGGCAACCGCAGCAGCACTCGGCGTCACCGAACCATATAGCGCAGGCATTGGCGGTGGCGGATACTTCCTCTACTACGATGCGAAGTCGGGCAAGGTCAGCACCATCGACGGCCGCGAAACCGCACCGGCAGGCATTGCGCATGATGCATTCATCGATCCTGAAACCGGCGAGCCGTATAACTTCACCCCGGAACTGGTCACCAGTGGCGTGTCCGTGGGCGTGCCCGGGACCTTGGCCACGTGGCAGCGCGCACTGGATAATTGGGGTTCGCAGAACCTGAAACAGGTTCTGCGGCCGGCGACCCAGATCGCTTCACGCGGCTTTGTCATTGATGAGACGTTCCGTGAACAGACCCTGGATAACAAGGAACGATTCGCCGCGTTCACCTCCACGAGCGAATTGTTCTTGCCCGGCGGAGATGCCCCGGAAGTCGGGAGCATTTTCAAGAATCCGGATCTCGCACACACCTACCGGATGCTGGCCAAGCAAGGCCTCCAGGGATTCTATGAGGGCGAATTGGCTGCCGAAATCGCCCTAACGGTGCAGGCTCCGCCAAAGAGCGAAGACACCGCCCTCCCGGTTCCCGCAGGGCAGCTGGGCACTGCCGACCTGGCCGGCTACGAAGTGGTGGAGCAGGCACCAACTAAGGTGGACTACCGGGGCTATGACGTCTTCGGCATGGCTCCTTCGTCCAGTGGCGGAACGACCATCGGCGAATCGCTGAACATTCTGGGCGAGTTCGATTTGCCAGCTATGGAAGCACCCGATGCCTTGCATCATTATTTCGAGGCAACTGCGCTCGCCTACGCTGATCGCGGCAAGTACGTCGGCGACCCCGCTTTCACCAACGTCCCGACCCAGACGCTGACGGACAAATTATTCGGTACGGATCGTGCTTGCGCCATTGATCCGGAGCAGGCTGCAACGAAGCCGGTCGCTCCGGGCGACCTTGAAAACTATGATGGCCAATGCCCCGCTGCCACCAGCGAACCGGTAGAAGAGCAGGATACGGAAAACATCTCCACCACCCATTTGTCGGTCGTGGATCGTTGGGGCAATGCCGTTTCCTACACTTTGACCATCGAACAGACCGGTGGCTCGGGCATGGTGGTTCCCGATCGCGGATTCTTGCTGAACAACGAGCTGACCGATTTCTCCACGGTGTACGACCCGCAGGATCCGAACCGCATTGAACCTGGCAAGCGCCCACGTTCCTCGATGGCTCCAACCATTGTCTTGCAGGACGGCGATCCGGTGCTGGCCATCGGTTCCCCCGGCGGTTCAACCATCATCACCACGGTTCTGCAGACCCTGGTGAACCGCATCGACCTGGGCATGAGCATCAGCGAAGCCATCGCCGCTCCGCGTGCTTCCCAGCGCAATACGGCCGCTGTCACCGCGGAACCGGAGTTTATCGAAGCCCACGGTTCCGCGCTCGAAGCCTTCGGCCACAAGCTCACGCCAGCTGGCGATTCCTTCACTCCGCAGGCGGAAATCGGAGCGGTTGAAGCGGTGGAAATCGCTGCCGATGGCACGCTCACCGCAGCGGCCGAGCCCACGAGGCGCGGCGGCGGTTCAGCCATGGTGCTGAAGCCAACCGAATAGGCCCGCAGGCAGATGGCGGCCCCGGCGACTTCTTCCGAAGTTGCCGGGGCCGCCATTTGCTGCGCTATCAGGCTATGCGTCTAGGCCTGCGCAGCCATCCGGTTGGCGATCTTGTACTGGGCTGCGCGGTGGGTGTCCTTCACGCGGTCTCCCTCGCCGAACAGCTTGTGGCGCAGCGAGCCCTCGGCGTATTCGGTCTTGTAGACCCCGCGCGCCTGCAGCTCGGGAACCACGTACTCGACGATGTCCTCGAAGGTGCCCGGAGTGACAGCATAGGCGAGGTTGAAGCCGTCCACGTCGGTGTACTCCACCCAGTCGATGAGCTTCTCGGCTACCTCGGCGCCGGAACCGACGGAGACCGGGCCGAATCCGCCCACGCCGATCCATTCGGCCAGCTGGCGGATGGTCCACGGCTTGCCGGTATCGCCGCTGGCCTTCTTGAAGGTTTCCACCGAGGACTGGATGGCGTTGGACTTCACGTCGTCGCCGATGACATCGTCGGGGCCGTAGACGGACATGTCGATGCCGGTCCAGCCGGACAGCAGTGCCAGCGACCCCTCGATATCCACGTAGGAGCTGTAGTCCTGGAACTTCGCCTGGGCCAGTTCGGTGGTTTCGGCGGTAATGATGGTCTGCATGGCGAAGACCTTGATGTCGTAGCGGCCACGCCCGGCGGCCTCGGCAGCGTCACGGATCTTGCTGACCGCTTCCTTCAGCAGGTCGCGGGTGGGGCAATTGACGAAGATCGCTTCGGCGTTCGACGCGGCGAACTCGGTGCCGCGCTTGGAGGCGCCGGCCTGGTAGATCACCGGGGTGCGCTGGGTGGACGGCTCGGTGATGGCGATGCCCGGAACCTTGAAGTACTTGCCTTCGTGCTCGATCGGGTGCACCTTGGCCGGGTCGGTGTAGACGCCGGTGGCCTTGTCATTCTGCACCGCGTCGTCTTCCCACGAGCCTTCGAGCAGCTTGTAGACCACCTCGAGGTACTCATCGGCGTGGTTGTAGCGCTCGTCGTGCTCCATCTGGTCTTCCTGGCCCATATTGCGGGCCGCCGATGGCAGGTAGCCGGTGACGACGTTCCAGCCCACGCGGCCGTTGGTCAGGTGGTCCAGGGTGGCCAGGCGGCGGGCGAAAGCGTACGGGTGCTCATAGGCGGTGCCCGCGGTGACGCCGAAGCCGAGGTTCTCGGTCACGGCGGCCATGGCGGAAACCAGCATCATCGGGTCGTTGACCGGTGCCTGGGCGCCGGAGCCCAGCGGGGTGACGTTGGTGCCCTTGTACACGTCGTAGGTGCCCAGCACGTCGGCGAGGAACAGTCCGTCGAACTTCCCCTTTTCCAGCACCTTGGCCAGGTGCGTCCAGTAGCCCAGGGTGTTGTAGGTCGAGGCCTTGTCCTGCGGATGGCGCCACAGGCCCGGCGACTGGTGCACCACGCAGTTCATGTCGAATGCGTTGAATAGGATCTCGCGCTTGTTCTCGCTCATGGCTTTGCCCCCATAGGTTGGTAATCGTGGAAAGTTGCTGGTGTGCGTCGCAGGCCCTCAGGCCCGCTGGGTCGAATCTTCGCCGGTGACGGACAGCCGCTGCGGCTGGACCCCGTTGATCTCGTAGTCCCCGACGATGCGCGCCTTGTAGATCGCCGGGTTATGGGTGGCGATGGTGCGCGCATTGCGCCAATGCCGGTCCAGGTTGCAGCCGCTTCTGGTGGAAGAGGCTCCCAGTGCGTCGAAGAGCTTGCTGGTCACGCCGATGGCCAGTGGCTGCACCACGGTTTGCGCGCGGTTGGCGGCCAGCTCGCATACGGCGTAGCGTTCCTCGTCGTTCAGTCCCGGATCGCCCAGGGCGGCTTCAACTTCAAGGACTGCGCCGATCACCACGGAGTCGGCAGCGAAGGACTCCGCGGAAACTTCGCCCACCAGCTGGAGGACCTGGGGTTCCTGGTATACCGGCACCCCGGTTCCAGTGGTGAAGATGCGGGTGCGCGCCTGCACCGCGTGACGCAGGTCGTTCAATGCGGCGCGGGCGATGCCCGCCTGCACGGCCATGAGAACCAGCTGGAAGATCGCCGCTTCGGAGTCATTGGTCTGCTGCGGCATGAAGCAATCCACCGGGACCTGGTGGAATTCGGTGGTGCCGGTTCCGGTGAGGCCCTGGCCGAACCCATCCCAGTCGTCGAGGATCTTGACGCCGCTGCGCTGGGTGGAGACCACGGCGATCTGGCGGCCGGCGAGCTCCGGGTGGGCCACGGCAACGGTGGTCCAGTCGGCAAAAATGGTGCCGGTGCAGTAGTACTTTTCACCGTCGATCACCCAGCGCCCGTCCACGGTGCTGGCCTTGGTGTTCAAGGTGCCCAGGGCGTTGCCACCGCGTTCGGTGTAGGCGTTGCCAATAATCTGCCCGGCAGCGATGCGAGCGACCCACTTCTTGCGCAGCTCTTCGTCGTCCAGCGCCAAGACGTTCTCGACGAATGCGATATGCGCACGCCACAGCTGGCCAACGTGGGAGTCCGCCTCGGACAGCTCGATGAGCAGGCGGAAGACATCCACCAGCCGTGCGCCGTAGCCCCCGTCGGCAACGGAAAGGCGCAGCGCACCGAAGCGCTCGCGATTCAGCAGGCCTACCTGCTCGAAAGGAAGCACGCGGTTCAAGTCGCGGTCCTTGGCGGTTGCGGCGATCTGCGCAAAAACGGGACGGAAGATTTCCGCCAGCCGGTCGTATTGCTCATCCGCACTTGGTCCGGGGGTAATTTTCAGCAATTGCCTAGTCGGCAACTGTTCTTCAAACTTGTCCAGGTCCATTGCGGTGGCCTGCGAAGGGTCACTGAGCTGGTTGAAGTCCAGTCCGAGGGCATTGTGCGATTCACCAATAGGCATCAGGGTTCTCAATTCTTTCCATCGGTCCTGGCGGTAGCACCG
>NZ_PCPZ01000004.1 GCF_002979865.1 Arthrobacter sp. MYb214 | reverse complement strand
GTCCGCGAATCCTACGCACAGGTGATCACCTACCTGAACAAGGTCGGGCTATCGGCCCGGGATCCTTTCGAGTGCCCAATGATCTCCGGATACCGAATCCCATAACGGTTTTGCTGCAGGCACAGAACAACGAAATCGGCGTCCCGGGCAGGACTTCGACTTCCCCTCACAGCAAACCGGCGAGATTAAGTGAGCTACTCATGGTAGTCTAGATATTAGAGCCAATAAGGAAAATTGAAAATTCCTATTGTTCCTCCCTTGGATTTTTAATAAGCGTTTCCTCGGTATCTTTTCCCATGAGAGCGAATCGCGTCACTTGAAATATTCGTCCCCACTTCCGTGGTGGGGCAGTCGGTTTGAAACTGCGTTTCTATAGAACCTCTTCGACCGCTATTACATGCGTCTCCAGTGAATTCTTACTCCAGAACTCAGAATTCGATGTTCTGGCTCTCCAAGCTATTCATGCTTGATTAAGTTTCACGGGATGCAACAAAAATAATGGCTTCAGTGCTGCTACGGTGGCACAAGCTCAAATCGCGACATATCGCGAATTACGATTTAGGAATACACATGGCTACTGGCACTGTAAAGTGGTTCAACTCCGAAAAGGGCTTCGGTTTCATTGAGCCTTCTGATGGATCCGCTGACGTTTTCGCGCATTACAGCGCAATTCAGAGTTTCGGATTCAAGAATCTTGAAGAAGGACAATCGGTCGAATACAAGCTTGAATCCGGTCCAAAGGGACCTCAGGCTGCGGACATCCAGGCACGCTAAGCGCGTTTAGGCCGATCACCCCAAAAGCGGGGCAGGCGGTCGACGGGTTCTAACGGTCGTTGCAACATCCTGAACAATCAGGCATTGCAACGACCGTACCTTTTTACGCCAAAGATCAGCACCCAGCAACCCGACACGGTCCTGAAGAGCAAGACCAACACCGGGCTAGACGCAACGCTTCGATCATGAGCCGGACTAACGAAAGATTTCAAGCCAAGCGAGACCAACGAGGGTTATATAGCCTACAGTTATATTCCTTCCAAGCACTTGACCGGCTCGTTGATACGCGCCGCTTCAGGCATCTGAAGCTTTTCCGGGACCTGCGCGGTCCAAAACGCTCTGGGTATTGAGTGCAGAATTACGTCGATCCACAGCTTTAAGAGGCGAAACAGGAAAGTGCCCATTCGCTATTCATTCAATTCTTCGACTCTAGTTAACCCGGCAATCTCGTTCTGCTAAATGGATCTCTGCTCCACTGCTTGCACAGGGACATCCCACTTGAAAACCTGCGAATTGCACCACATTGGGCATGTGTCCACATAAGGCTCCGCTCGGCGGTTGGAAACAAGATGTATTATCAGAAGAACACTCCACGATGAACACCGAGCGCCAAAGGCGAAACCCGGGGGATTCCGCGGCTTTATGCCGCAGAACTTCGTGGGCGGTCACCTTTCGGAGAGCTGCCATCAGCGGAGGATTAAATGAACATGCCTGAACTAAATATGCGCGCCATGCACCGCGTCGAAAAACTTTTGCATTGCCCCGAGGCCAGAACCCATCTCACTGCGTACGGCTGGATGGAGGGCATGCCCGTGGTATTCGCGCAACGCACTGATCCAGTAGATGAAGTAATGGGCTTCGTATCGGTCCATGGCCGGGCTGTACTCATGGTTCTTGACGATGACCAAACCGATGACCTGCAGCTATGGCACATCACGGTACCCAGCCCGCTGTTTCCCAAAGTTCCCCATTTGCCAGCTGGAACCACCATCAGCGAACTCTGCTCCCGGCAGCACACGGAGAAAATGATGCCCTTTCGCGTCGCTTTCTGGTCCCATAGCGCGGCAATCCATGAGATTCCCTGCTTTGTGCGCAACGACTGGCCTGGCCAAGTAGCCACGTCACCCACCGATATCGGCTAGTCCGGCGGGGCAGCCGAGGCGGGCTGCTAGCTCCAGCGCCAGCACCCTGCCTCGCCGGTTTTCCTCGCCGGATCGCCGTGCTTCCACTGCGCTCCAGGCGGGGGCCTAGACCTCGAATTTCAGCCCTGCTTGAGGAACTCAGGCAGCTCGGGAACTATCGTCACCACCACGTCATACGCTTTCCAGTCGGTTCCCTCTAGCACTTTCCGCGCTTCCTCGGATTGGGCAAGCGTCACGGTATCGGATTCCGGAACGATGAACGCTTCCGTGTGCTGGACCTGGCCGAGTTCGCGGACCCTCAATCCCGCAGTGCGAACCCAATCCAGGGCATGGAGCTGTTCCTCCATGGCCGGGATCAGCGGGTGCGGATCCGTGCCGTCGACACCTTTGGAACGGCGATCCAGCAAATCCGAGGTTGCGGACTTCGTGCTGTCCCAGCCGTCCTTGAGAATGCCGGCAGCGATCACCAGCGCCGCGGTGGAATCAAGCCACCACAATCCAACGCCGATTCCGGCGACACCGACGATCGAAGCAGCATTGGTCTGCCAGTCGGCCTTGGCCATCTTGGAGTCGGCGTAGAGCAGCTTATTGTGCAGCGGTTGGGCAATCTTGATTTTCAACCGTCCCAGCACCACGGCCGGTGCCGCGATCAGCGCCATGACCGCCATCATGATCCATCCTTGCCATACCGTATGGCCAAACAGGTTCATGGTTCCGATGGTCGGGTGCTCCAGTTTAACCAGAGCCGATACCGATTCGTACGCGAGCATCGCTCCGACGACCAGCAACGCCACTCCTGCGACCAGATGCCCGGCTCCCATGGACCGGTGGTAGCCGTAGGGGTGCGAGCGCCGACGAGCCCTCCGGGTGAACTGCAGTGATGCCAAAAAGGCCAGCTGCGGCAGGACTGAGAGCATGTCTTCGATCCACGCTGTGCGCATGGCCTGCGAATTTCCCACCACTAGTGCCACAAGGTAATGGTGAGCGCCGTGTATCCGATGCTGATCCACTCGAGCTTCGCAGCGCGCGCCATGAGTTCGCGTTGCTCGGGAGGCAAGTGCGTTCCGGCAGCGTTTTTCATGGCATCTCCTGCGTCTGGTCCAGGAAGTACTCCAGCTCGGACAGGAAAGCATTTTCGCCTGGAGGCACGAGCAGGACTATTTTCCTTTCCTTGCCCTTGGCGTCAATGGCGGTCGTGTAGGGACGAGTGACTCCAGCCTTTTCCGACCACGGCGTCTTGGAGGTGATGCCTCCCGCCACCAAATCCAGCTGGCCTGCTTCCACCTGCTTCACTAGCTGTTCTTCGCCACCAATGGTCCATTGGATTTCGGCACCTGCATGCTGGGCAAAGTCTTCTATGAGCGCTGGTTCGGCGCCCTGGGGTACTCCATCCCGGATTTCCACGAAATCCGAAGCAGGAGATACTCCGGCCCGAAGTGTCCCGGAACGAACCGTGTCCAGGGTTCCTTCGGGGTCCACCGGCACCGCTGGGAAGCAGGCTGTCGCCATGAAGACGCATCCAAGAGCCGCTGCTGCCTTCACTTGCCGGGTGCGGGACGAACTGTGCCGGAACATCATTCCTCCTGAGCTTGATCGGCCGGGTTGGCCTCCAAACTACTCCGAGGACTCGTGCTGCAATGCAACGCCCGGGAAATATCGGCGAACTCTCAGCTCGCTTCTGAACGTCAGACCCGCCTGTGCACAAGGTGTTTGCATTATGGGCTTCCGGACCAATCCCGGTAACCAGACGCTGCGAGACGGAGCAAGCTATCAACTTAGGTGCCCTAAGTCGTTTGGCATGTGCCAGACCCAGATCCTGGGGGCGCTGCACTGGGCAAAAATACACCGCCTTAACCAATCGGTTAAGTCAGCATGCGTAGAATCTCTGAAGTTGCGTGATTCTCGGCTTCGAGCATTTGACGAATGCACAATCCAGATCCTTCACGCGTCCTTGATTAAGCTGGTTCTGGGCCGCTTAGACGAAGAAGCACCGTGGTATTTTCTATCCCGCTCGAATGCGAGTATTCAATACAAATTGATGCTTCTCGCCCACTCGAATTTGAATTAACCCAGTCAATTACTTCGTGAATATCTGTGACTTCAGTAAGTCGCCATTCGTCGCTTGCGCCATCCTGTTCCCAAAAATCAACGCGATAGGCAGGTGCTAACTCCTCTTCATGCGGGTAGCGGGGATCGATGCTTCTTGCGATCATTATTTTTACTTCTTTACGATGTTGAGGAAGTTAACTCTCGTTGCAGTTTAACGTTCGCCACTTCGCGACGCCCTCAGGACACAGCCCAATCCCCCGTTGGTCCAAACTTGGATCGCTCAGTATCGGTTCGCTTAATGCGTAATAAGCGTTTTGCGCTTTAAAGAAGCCCACTACACGCTCAAACGGAAATCGAATTTTCTTCGTTCAATCTGCCGCAGGACTGGACCGCGCCGACCTGGATTTCCGCGAGGCCACGGGTAAGCTCAACGACGCGCAGGTTGCGGCCGCGTGAATTCACCCTGGGCTAGTGGATCCAGCCCGGAGTGCCGCCGGCAGGGATTCCCGTTCAATGACACGAATGCCGGATCGCTGCCCGGCCCGTGCCACAATCCGAAGTGGACAGTAGCGCCGAGCACCAGTTGGCGCGTCCTATGCGAGGAGGCATCGGCGGCAGTGCAAGCCAAAATGGAACAGGTCCAGCAGCGGACCAACGCGGCCTGGATCATCATCGTAGCCTCCGGCGTGATGGCCGGCCTGCACATCTGGAAGCTCGCCCCCGCGCTGACCGTGATCCAGGACGAACTGGGCTTCTCGCTGATTTTCTCCGGCGTGCTGCTGGGCGTGGTGCAGGTAGCCGGCATGGCCGGCGGCCTGGCCGTTTCCCTGCTTTCGGAAGTCATCTCCCAGCGCCGAACGCTGGTCCTCGGCTTGCTGCTGCTGGTGCTGGGCAGCGCACTGGGCGCCTTGTCCCCCAGCGCGCCGCTGCTGCTGGCCACCCGCGTCCTGGAAGGGGCGGGCGTGATCATGGCGACCGTCATGGGGCCGGGGCTGGTGCGCCTCCATGCCCCCATCCGGAACCTGAACATGGCCGTGGGGTGGTGGGCCGCCTACATGGGCATGGCCACCTTCATCGGGGTCTTCTCCACGGCGCTGGTGCTCCAGCACCTGTCATGGCACCTGTGGTGGGGCATCCTCGCGTTCATCACCCTGCTGCCGATTCCGCTGATCCTCAAGTTCGTGGGTGCGGATGAACCCGCCGGATCGGCGGCCCTGCGTGAGGCCGCCCGGCGCATCGCCATCACCGCCCGGGCATCGCGCGTGTGGATCAGCGGCCTGATTTTCGGCTGCTACACGGTGCAATGGATGGCAGTAGTGGGGTTCCTGCCCACCATCTACGAGGAATTCGGCCTGGATCCGGTGGCCGGTGGTTTGGCTTCTGCCGTGGTGGGCGGGCTGAACGCGGTGGGCGCGATCCTCTGCGGAGGGCTGCTCCAGCGTGGCGCCAATGGGCGCACGCTGCTGCTAGCCGGCTTCGCGCTGATGTCCCTGGCATCGTTTTGCACCTTCGCCTTCGACTACCCGCCTGGGTTGCTGTGGATCCAGATGATCTGCGTTGGCTTCTTCTCGCTGGCCGGAGCGGCCATCCCGACCACCATGACCCGCGTGGTGGTCGATCTGGCTCCGCCCGGCGGTTCGGCCCCTGCCTCGATGGGCTTGACCCAGCAGATCTTCAACATCGGCAACTTCACCGGCCCGATGCTGCTGGCATCCATGGCCACAATCACCGGCGGCTGGAATGCCACCTGGTTGCTGACCACAGGCTTCGCGCTGCTCGGGGCAATGCTGACCTTGCTGCTTTCGCGCAAGAACTCGCCCTTCGAGTCCGCTCGGCGATCCCGGTAGCTGATGCCAGCCCGCGGCGCTTGACCACTGCACAAAAGGCTGCGGGAACTACCCCGTCAGCCAAATTTGCGCACCAAGAGCCCCGGCTATCCGGACCGGTTCCCAAGCAGTCAGGAGGCTTGTATCCAGCCCGGTTCATGGGATGGTCTCTAAACTCCCCCACCAAGGCTCAACCAAGCGACCGGGTTCTTGCCCATGGCAGCATCTTGCGCCGTGGGCCACCCCGGATCCGAGCTATCAATCGACTGATTTCGGCGCGGACTCGTGACGCAGCCTGCCGGGGACGGCGACCATCATCGGACCGGATGTCACCGGATCGGGGTGAATCTCGCAGTGCACGCCAAATGCCTCGCCAAGGCTCTGCGCCGTAATGACATCTTCTGGTGCGCCGGAAGCCAGTATCTTTCCGCCACGCATCATCACCACGGTGTCGGCGTATCGCACTGCCTGATTGATGTCGTGCAGCACCGCGACCACGGTTTTTCCCGCATCGCGTTGCCGGGCGAACAGGTCCAGCAGCTCCACCTGATGGGCGACATCCAGATAGGTTGTCGGCTCATCCAGCAGCAGAATGGGTGCCTGCTGGGCCAAGGTGGTGGCCGCCCAGACCCTCTGGCGCTGGCCGCCGGAAAGCTCGGCCAGCCGGCGGGTGGCCAAGGGAAGGGTTCCGGTCGCGGCCAGTGCAGCGTGGACCGCCGCTTCATCCTGCTCGCTATGCTGGGCCAGCAGCTTCTGATGCGGGAAGCGGCCGCGGGCTACCAGCTGGGCAACGGTGATCCCCGAGGGAGCGATGGCTTGCTGGCTCAACAGCGACACTTCCCGTGCATAGGCCTTGGGCTTGTAGGATGCGATGGGGTTGCCATCCAGCAGCACCCGGCCGGCCATGGGCTTCAGCAACCTGGCCAGCGCGCTGAGCAGCGTGGACTTGCCGCAGCCGTTGGGCCCGATGATCGCGGTGAATTTGCCCGCTTCGAAGGACGCATCGAGGCAATCGATGACTGGCTCACGGCCATATCCCAGCTGCACCCCCTGCACCTCAAGCCGAGGCGCTGGCTTCCGCGCCACCATACCCGCTCTTACCGCGTCGGCTGCCTGCTGAGCGGGTTCGGTTCCCAATGCGCTCATGCGCGACTCTCCCTTATCAATAGCCAAATCAAATACACTCCGCCAAGGCAGACGGTCACAATGCCGACCGGCAGCTGGATCGGCATGAAAGCTATGCGTGCCACGGTGTCCGCCGACACCAGCAGCAACGCTCCGAAGCATCCAGCCGGAACGAGGTCCAGCTCGGCACGGCCGCTGAGCCGGGCCGAGATCTGCGGGGCCACCAGGGCCACGAAGGCGATCGGCCCAGCCGCCGCGGTGGCCACCGCCACCAGGCCAACTCCTACAACCACCATCGACGCGCGCACCAGCTTGGCATTCACGCCCAGCGAAATGGCCAGCGGATCTCCGCATTCCAGGATCCGGGCATGGCGTTGCAGCAGAACCGCGGCAAGCGCGAAAATGCCAATGCCCAGCAGCGAAGGACCCACTACGGCATTGCCGACCGAGTTCAGCGAACCAGCACCCCATACCGCTGCAGACATGGCTACCTGGCGTTGAGCTGCCAACAGCATGAACGTGTTGGCCGAGGCCAGCATGGCGCCAACGCCAATACCGACCACAATGAGCCGGAACCCTGTGGTCCCGTTGCGGCTGGCGATCATGAAAACCAATGCCGCGGCCGCCAGGCCTCCGGCAATGGAACCCACGGCAATCTGTGCGGCACTCGCGGTGGTGAAAAGCATCAGCGCCAGCGCCGCGGTGTAAGCCCCCGAACTGAAGCCAATCACGTCCGGGCTGCCCAGGGGGTTCCGGGTCAACGATTGGAAGAGTGCACCAGAGATTCCGAGGGCGAATCCGAATGCCAGTGCCAGGACCACCCGGGTCAGCCGCCAGTCGCGGACCACCACTTCATAACGGTGCTCGGAGTTTCCCAGCAGCGCGGGAATCACCTGGTCCATCGGCACACGCACATCCCCGAGGGCCAGGGATATGAGCCCAACCAGCAGCCCGCACAGGGCCAGGGCCGTACCCACCAGCAGCGAGGTGCGATCAAGCCGCCAACTCCAACGGCCACGACCGATCCGCACTTCCCGTCGTCCGGTTGGCACCTGGCACCCTTGCACACGCCCACCGGCTGCCTCAGCCGGTGCTGGGATCAGGGGCTTGAGGTTCATAGGGTACTCGCGTTCTTGCGCCGGGCCAAGGCCAAGAGCACAGGTGCACCGGCAAAGGCGGTGATGATTCCCGCCGAGACCTCCGCATTGGGCAGGATCACCCGGCCCAGGATGTCGGAACCAAGCAGCAGCACAGGGGCCAGGACGATGGTGAAAATCAGGATCCAGCCCTGTTGCACGCCAAACAGCCAGCGCACCACGTGCGGAATCATGAGTCCGACGAAACCAATCGGGCCTGCCAGCGCGGTTGCCGCGCCGCAGAGCAATGTCACCGCGGCGATGACCGCGATCCGCACCGGGGCGATGCGCACGCCCAGCGCCTTGGCCGGAGCATCCCCCAGGGCAATCGCATTCAGCGACCCGGCGCAGCACAGCGCGATGGCAAGGCCCACTGCCACGAAGGGGACAATCAGCAGCACTGCTGGAAGCTCGTGGCCGTTGAGATTTCCTGCGGTGTATACCCGCATCATGTCGAAAATCTGCGGACGCAGCAGCACCAGCGCGGTGGTGATCCCCGACAGCACCGCGCCGAAGGCCACACCAGCCAGCACCAAGGTCGACGGGTCGGCGGCGCGTCCTCCCTTGGAGAGGGTTAATCCGTATACCGCCAAGGTTGCGGCGAGCGCACCGCCCAAGGCCCACCAGATGGCACCGAGCACACTCAGCGAACCGAAAGCAAAACTTGCCATCACCAAGGAGAATTGGGCTCCGGCGTTGACGCCCAGGATGCCTGGATCCGCCAGCGGGTTGCGGGTCAGCGCCTGGATCAGGGCCCCGGCTACGCCCAACGCGACCCCGGCCAGAACGCCCAGGACCGTACGTGGAACCCGCAACTGCCGGATGACCTGCGCCTCATCGGTATTGAAGGAGGGATTGGTGATGGTCTGCCAGGCCACGGACAGGTCGATCTGGCGGCTGCCGAAGGCCAGCGAGCACAGCACCGTGAACGCCAACAGGGCAATCAGGCCGGCAAGCCATACCAGCTTGGCTCCCGGTGAACCCACCAGCACCCGGTGCCGCTGGTCCGCATCGGTACCGGCCGCGCTGCCCGGTGGTGCTGCGCCGGGTGGGGCCAGCAACAGCCCGGGATCCCGTGTGGTTGCCACCGTGCTCAGAGCCCCAGGCGTGCAAGTTCGGACTCGTATGCGATCAATGCCTCGTCGTGGTCTTCGAAGCTGTCCCAGAGGGCATCAAGGGCCTCCTTTATACCGGCATCCAAGGCATCCCACTGGGCACGCCACTTCTCGGCTTGCTCGACCCAGTAGCCAATCACCTTGTATTGGGTGCTTGGCCACCGCAGTTCCCGGTGCAGCATCTTGCGGATCTCACGCAGCGCAGCGGATTGCCCGGCCACCCAGACGTACGGGCGGGTTTCCGATCCGGCCGCCGCCTCAACCGCCTTGCGTGCCACCTTGGGCAACACGCTGGGGGCCACGCCGTTTCCGGCCACAATCCACTGCACGCCCAGGTTCGGCAAACCCGACAGGTCCAGGCGCGAGGCCTCATCCGGGATCTCCACCACCAGCTCGGTGCGCACCTGTTCACCGGTCAGTTCCACCAGCCGTACCGCGGCCGGCAGCCCGGTCAGGTCGCAGATCAGCACCTGCGAGGTTGCTTCCGGCGGGCAATCGTACAGCCCGGTCGGTGAGTTCAATCCGATCCGGTCTCCTGGTTCGGCGGCCAGTGCCCACGCGGCGGCAATGCCTCCGTCATGGACCACGAAATCGATATCGATCCACCCCTCGCCGCAGTCGCGGATGGTGTAGGTGCGCATTGGCGCGTCCGGCTGCCCCGGAGGCGTGCGCCAGGTATCCCCATCGGCTACCGGAAGGCACAGCAGGCTGCGGTCCTCGGTATGCGGGAAAAACAGGCGAACATATTCGTCGCCGACCCCCGTGCTGGTGAAGCCCTGCACTGCGAAGCGCAGCCGCTTCAGCGTAGGCGAGAGCAGGCGGGTGGATTGCACGGTTGCTTCAAAAATTTCCATGAAAGGATCCTGAATCTGGGGGCGTCGGCTGCTTGAAGTGCGAACGCAGGAGGGGTGGTTGAGCTGCGCTCAGGCGCAGGCAATGGCCGTATCCGTCCGGCCGGGAAACTTGACGGGGCCGGACGGATGCGGTCATGTCTGGATTATCCGGCGAGGTCGCTGCGGACCTGCTGCAGGAACGCTGTGGCGCCCGACGGCGAACCGTAGGCCATTTCCATGTTGTAGGTGTAGATCCGCTCATTCTTCACAAAGGGCAGATCCTTCCAGTAGGGCGACTTGGCCATGGAGGCGATGGACTTGTCCAGCTCGGCCTTCGCATCCTCGCCAACGCCGGTGGACATCCACACCGCGTCCACGTCCTTGAGCCGGTCCAGTTCCTCCAAGCTCAGCGACAGGCCTTTTTCGCGGCTCAACTCGGTGGTCTCCAGGCCAATGGTGTCAAAGACTCCGCATTCGAGGTAGGCGTAGCAGTCGACGTTGACCTTGCCATCCCAGTACCCCAGGGTGGCGACGGTCAGGTCGCCGTTTCCTGCTTCATCGATGGCGGTTTTGGCTTCGGCACCCGCCTGCTGGTAGTCCTGCAGCCACCGGTCGTACTGGGCCTGCCGGTCGAGGTCCTTGGCGGTCCGCTCGAAGTGCGACTGCCACGTTTGACCGTCAAAGGCGTTGGTCGTGTAGGTCGGGGCAATGGCCGCGAGCTTCTCATGCACCTCGGCGTCATACCCTAGGCCGTTGAGGATGAAGTCCGGGGCGGCGCCGAGGACGCGCTCGTAGTTGAATTCCGGGTAGTTGGCGAACGGGGTGACCCCCTCCAAGGCTTCTTGGTCGAAGTAGTCCGGGAAGGTAGTGAAGCCGGAGTCGCCGCGAATCGGCTGTTCAGCGGCCAGCGGCACCTCCAGGATGGTCAGGATATCCACGTCGGTGGTGTAGAAACCCAGGGCTGCGGCGGGTTGCTGCTCCAGCGAAACTTCGTGGCCTTGCGGGTCCACGGTCTTCAGCGGGGTTCCTTCGGCCGCTGGGGACGATGGCGCCTGGGAGGCCTCGGAGGACTGGCCGCAGCCGGTCAGGGCCAAGGCCGTGGCGGCAAGCAGCGCGGCTGGGGCCAACAAAGTGCGAGTGATCTTGCGGGTCATGCGGGTGATCCTTAAACGGTCGGCCGCCGGGTGCGTGGACTGCGAGGTCCCACGGAGCGCACCACAAATCGGCACTGAGCATAGGCTAACCTATGTGAGTTACGAAAATAATTAATAGCATATTATGGGTAGCATGTCCTCATCTATGCTCACCGGGCGCACTCTGCTGCGCGGCATGCTGCGAGCCGAACGCGGCCGCATCATCGGCGCCATCGCCCTCCTTTCCTGCTGGACAGCGGGCGAAGCTCTTGTCCCCGCGCTGGTCGGTGCCACCATCGACCACGCCATCGCCGGGCAGAGCTTGCCGCTGCTGCTGGTGTGGCTCGCCGCCCTCGGCCTGTGCTTCCTCATGCTGTCCTTCGGCTACCGGTTGGGTGCACGGCTGGGCAACTCCGGAATGAACCGCCAGGTGCACCTGATGCGAACCCGGATCGCCGAGCATGTCATGGACCCCGGCTATCGGCCTGCCACCGCACGGATGCCCGGGGAAATTGCTGCCATCACCTCGGTGGACACCACCGTCACCGCGACGATCATCCGCCAGGCTTCCCTGGGCTTCAGCGCCTTGGCGGGCCTGCTGGTCTGCGCCGGATACCTGCTCTGGGCCAACCTCTGGGTTGGCCTGGCGGTGCTGGCCATCACGCCACTGGGCATGGCCGCCCTGCGCTGGCTGACCCCCAGATTGAGCCGGGCCAGCGACCGGTTGCAGTCCGATATCGCCGCATCCGGCGCGGCGGCCGCCGATCTCATGGCAGGAGTCCAGGTACTGCGTGGCATCGGCGGCCAGGACCAGGCATCCGAGCGCTACCGTGCCGCCAGCCGCAGCGCCGCCACCGCGGGGGTGGCCTCCGCTTCGGCCACCGGACGGATCGAGGGCGCCCAGGTATTGATCTCGGGGCTGGTCCTGCTGTCCGCCGCCAGCCTGGGCGCCTGGCAGGTTGCTGAAGGAGCCATGGGCATCGGCACCTTGCTGGGTGTGCTGGGCGTGGCCCAGTTCTTGTCCACGCCGCTGGGCATCCTGGTCTCAACGGTGGAAGCCGGCACCCGGTCCATCGCCGCGGCGGATCGCGTTGCCGCATTGCTGGCCGACGGCGGGCGGCAACCCGGAACCCGGCGTCCGGCAGCCGAGCCGGATGCAGCACTTGCCTTGGATGTGCCCGGGCTTGGCGAACGCCCGCTGGTTTTCGTGCCCGGCAGGTTCACCGTGCTGGTCTGCGCCAACGACAGCATGCGCCACCGGCTGGCCAAGCTGCTCAGCGAAGGCTCGGAAAATCCTGGCACCGCGGCAGTCCGCGAAGGTACAGCGGCGGCGGCTGCCGCGCGGCTGCTGGTTGATGGAATCGACGCCGCGCAGATCGATCCCGCCTACCTGCCGCAGCTGCTGCGCATGGCCCCGCATCAGGCGCACCTCATCGAGGGCAGCGTGAAGGAAAACATTGTGGGCGACGCAGCGCTGCCCGACCCGCAGACCCTGCAGCTGCTGCTGCGCGCCAGCGGCGTCGACGAGCTGCTGGGCACGCTGCCCGATGGGCTCGAACACCAGGTCCAGGGCCGTGGACATAACCTTTCCGGCGGCCAGCGTCAACGCATCGCACTGGCCCGCGCATTATCCGGCGGACCGTTGGCGCGCGTGCTGCACGATCCAACCAGCGCAGTGGATTCGGTCACCGAGGCGAACATCGCCCAGGGCCTGGTCCAGCTGCGCGCGCATGCCGCCAGCAACGGAGCCGGGGCAGGCACCTTGCTGGTGCTGAGCACATCCCCCACCCTGCTGCATGCCGCAGATGAGGTGCTTTTCCTCGCGGCCGATGGAAGCATCACGCGTTCCACCCACCGCGCACTTGCAGAAAATACGACCTATGAAAAGGTGGTCGGCCGATGAGCGCTGTTCACGACCGGGCAGAACCCTCCGCTCCCGCCCTGCCGACCGCCAGCGCCGCTGCGGCCTGGCGGGCACTGCGGCGAACGCTTCGCCCGCACCGCCTGCTGATCACCTGGGCATCCGTGATCACCCTGGCTGCCTCCGCAACGGCCATGGTCCCGCCGTTTGCCATTGGCATCCTGGTGGATGCGCTGGGCACCGGCGCACCGGGCTCCGCCCTGGTGTGGTGCCTGGCCTCCATTGCCGCCTCCTTGCTCGGCGGCGCGCTGCTGACCTGGTACGCCCGGGTGCTGTACGCGCGCATTGCTGAGCCGACGGTGGCCACGCTGCGCGAGGACGCGGTAGAGCACGCGCTCCACCTGGAGTCGGGAATCCTGGAGCGCGCCGGTGATGGCGAGCTTGTCTCGCGTGTCTCGGATGACTCGCGCCTGATCTCCCAGGCAGTAGCCTGGCTGCTGCCCGCGTTGTTGTCCGCCGGCACGCTGCTGGTGCTGTCGGTTCCAGGGCTGTTCACCCTGCACTGGGTGCTGGGGCTCACCGGGCTGATCGCTGTCCCGATGTACCTGCTCTCGCTGCGCTGGTACCTGCCACGCAGCGCACCGCTCTACCGCGAAGAACGCGAGATCCTCGCTCGACGCACCAATACCTTCTTGAACGCATTCCATGGCCGGGCTATGCTGCATTCGCAAGGCTGGGCGCAAACGCAAATCGATGCCCTTGAACACGCAAGCGACGATTCACGCCACGTCGCGGACCGGGTTTTCCGCATGCTGACCCGCTACTTCGCACGCAACAACCGGGCCGAATTCATCACCATGGCCGCGCTGCTGACCTCGGGGTTCTTCCTGGTCCAGGCCAATGCAGCGACGGTTGGCGCTGTCACCACCGCGGCTCTGCTCTACCATCGGCTGTTCGACCCGATCTCCGAGGTGGTCACCTTGTTCGACATGCTCCAGGAAGCGGGGATCGCGTTGCGCCGGGTGACCGGAGTGTTGCTGGCCGCTCGGCGCACCCCGCTGGCCAGATCCGCGGTTCCCTCAGCTTCTTCCCCTGCCGAGGGACTGATTCTAAGTGGTGTCAGCCACCGTTTTGAGACCGGCCCGCAGGTCCTGGGCAATCTCGACCTGCATCTGCGCGATGGCCAGTGCGTCGCCTTGGTCGGTTCGACCGGCGCCGGGAAATCCACAGCAGCCAAGATCTTGTCCGGCGTCATCGAGCCGAGCTCAGGCACCGCCGCGTTGGATGGAACCGCGCTGGCCGCCCTGGACACCGCGACCCTGCGCCGCAACATCGCATTAATTTCGCAGGAGACCCATGTCTTTGCGGGAACCGTCCGGGAGAACTTGCTGCTGGGATCCACGGCGCCGTGCACCGATGCCCGGATTCAGCAGGCGTTGGAAACCTGTCACGCTGGCTGGATTAATGCACTGCCCGAAGGCCTTGATACCCTGCTCGGCTCCGATGGGCATCAATTGACGGCCCACGAACAACAGCACCTGGCGTTGGTCCGCATTGCACTGCTCAACCCGCGCATCATTGTGATGGATGAGGCCACGGCCGAGTCCGGATCCAGCAATTCGCGGGTGCTGGATGCGGCTGCCGCCGCGCTGGCTGCCGGGCGCACCGCCTTGGTGATTGCCCACCGGCTTTCCCAAGCGCGTTTGGCCCACCGGATCATTGTGATGGAGCACGGTCAGATCATTGAGGATGGCAGCCATGAGGAATTGCTGGCAGCCGGTGGGCGCTATGCCCAGCTCTGGGCCGCGTGGGAAGGATAGTTCACGTTCTCCTGGCAGCCATGTTCAGTCCGACGTCGAATAGCTGCTGGCTACGGGCTTCGCACCGCTCGGGGCGGCGCTGGTGCTCTCGCGCAGGATTCCCCCTATGCCAAGGCGCCGTGATGCCCTGGACGAGCAGGGCTGGAGGCCCGAGATGTCCCATCCTGCCTCCAGCCCCTGCCCGGTGCTTTATTGTCCGGCTTGCGCGGCTAGCTTGCGCTGCGGTGCTCGTCCCTGATCTGGCCGACCAGCTCTGCGAGCATGTCTTCCAAGGTCACCATGCCGGTGACCTTGCCCGTTTCGCCATCACGCACCAGGGCCAAATGGGCTCCGGAGAGCTGCATTTCCTGCAGCGCGGTGCGCACGCTTTGCTGCTGCCCGAAGGACGGCAGCTCGCGGATGCCGCTGCGCTGCAGCGGCTGCGTCCGGGCTTGCGCATCGGCGCCCAGCACGTCCTTGACGTGGACATAGCCCACCGGGGTGCCGCCGGCGTCCACCAGCGGGAAGCGCGAGAAGCCGTGCGCGGCCGCCGCCTCGATCTGCTCTATCGTGGCATCTACCGGCAAGGTCTGCACCTTCTCGAAGCTGATCGCCACGGACTCGATGCTCCGGGCATCGAAGTGCAAGGCGCCCAGCAGCAGCTGCTCGTCATGCGCATCGAGCAGGCCTCCCTCCCGGGATTCGGCCACCATGGAAGAGACCTCGTCGCGGGTAAAGGTGCTGGCCACTTCGTTCTTCGGAACGACGCCGAAGATCCGCAGCACCAGGTTGCCCATGGCATTCATCAGCCACAGCACCGGGCGCAGCACCTTGACCAGGATGACCATGCTCGGGCCCAGGATCAGCGCCATGCGCTCGGGTCCGGCCAACGCCATGTTCTTGGGCACCATCTCGGCAAGCACCACGTGCAGGTAGGTCACCGCGATCAGCGCAATCGCGTAGGACAGCGCGTCGATCATGCCTGCCGGAACGCCGATGGCTTCGAAGGGCCCGGCCACCGCGTACTTCACCAGCGGCTTGGTGACATAGCCCAGCGCCAGCGAGCAGACGGTGATGCCCAGCTGGGCACCGGCCATGACCAGCGAAACGTTCTCGATGGCCCACAGCGTCATCTTGGCGCTGCGGCTGCCTTCCATGGCCTTGGGCTCGATGATGCTCCGGCGTGCGGAGATCAGCGCGAATTCGGCGCCGACAAAGTAGAAGTTCGCTGCCAGCAGCGCGACCGTCACCAGAATTCCCATAAGGTCGCTCATCGTGCGTCCTCCCCTTCTGCCTGCTCGGACACCGTCACATCGACACTGGCGATCCGCTGCCCATCGGTGGCGTGGATGGTGAATTCAAGTTCCTTATGCGGTCCACCGGGCTCGCCCGGGACCACGAGGCGCACGACATCGCCCACCTCGCCGAACTTGCCCAGCTGCACGGTCAGCAGTCCTGCCAAGGTCTCGTAGTCCGAGTCCTCGGGGATCTGGCAGCCCAGCAGCTCATTGGCCTCATCCGGCCGCAGTGCCGCATCCAGCCGCCAGGAGTTCCCGGAGAGCACCTGGATGGTGGAATCCTCCGGGTCGTGCTCGTCGCGCACTTCGCCGACGATTTCCTCCACGAGGTCTTCCAGCGTGAGCATCCCGGCGACGTCGCCGGTCTCGTCGATCAGTACCGCCAGTTGCAGCCCGCCGTTGCGCATCTGGTCCATCAGCTCATCGAGCTCGATGGTATCCGGGACCAGGAAGGCATCTTCTGCACTGTCCCCGGCCGCGGACTGCTGCCGCTGCGCGTAGGGGATGGCGAGCAAGGCGCGGATGTGCACCATGCCCAGCACGCGGTGCCCGCCCTCGTCCACCAGCGGGAAGCGGGAATGCCCGGTCCGCGCGGCAAGCTCCAGCACTTCGTGCACCGTCTCCTGGGCGGTCACGGTGATCATCCGCGATCGGGCGGTCATCACATCATGGGCCCGGCGGTTGCCGAAGGCCACGGTCCGGCGCAGCATTTCGGCAGTTTCCGAGGGAAGCAGTCCCTCGCGGGCCGAGTGCCCCACCAAGGCCACCAGTTCCTCGGCCGAACGGGTCGAGGCCAGCTCTTCTTGCGGCTCGATGCCGAAGCGGCGGACAATCCAGTTGGCGTTGCCGTTGAAGAATGAAAGGAGGGGCTTGGTCACGACGCTGAAGCCGCGCTGGAACCCCACCACGGCCTTGGCGGTTTCGAAAGGCTTGGCAATGGCCAGGTTCTTGGGAACCAATTCGCCGAAGACCATGGTCAAGATGGTGGCCAGGATCAGCGCAATGGCAATGGAGACCGAGCGGGCCAGGGTTTCGTCGAGACCGAAGTCCTGCAGCGGCCCGACGACCAGGGCCGCGATGGCCGGCTCGGCGAGGAAGCCGATGCCGAGGTTGGTCAGCGTGATGCCCAGCTGGGCGCCCGAAAGCTGGGTGGACAATGTTTCCATGCCCTTGAGAACACCGGAGGCACGGCGGTCGCCGTTCGCGGCGGCCTGCTTGACCTGATTCCGGTTTACCGTGATCAGCGCGAATTCAGCGGCAACGAATAATCCGCAACCGAGAATGAGGAGAAGCGCTATGAGTAGCGAGATCCATTCCAATTACATGCACCCCCTGACCTGCGGAGCCTGGCCGGCATGCCTTCCGGGCAGAGGGTTGGAACTATGAGATCTACTGTCGCCTGAAGCGTCCATCATTCCCTTCCGACCGGAGTATCTTCCTCCGGCCTGCTGTGTTCCATCAATTATCCGGCATGCTGCGCGCCAAATTGGTTGAACCGTACAATTGTTTGCCCAATCCCCTGCTCTTGCATAGAGATTTCACAAGATTACCGGCAGCCGAGCTGATCGGCTATGCCGGAGATTCAACAAACCTGCATCTTCGATTCAGATCCATTGGCTTCTTTTAAGTCCGCGAAATACGCTGGTCCGGCGCATGGCGCCCAAGAAGGAGAAGCTCTATTTCCGGGCGCTACCGTCTTCGGCGGTTCCTGACGGGCGTGGCTCACTGGCGTATTGCTCTTAGCTTCTTCCAACGACCTGGACACGCAGTTCAACTAGGCCGAAGACCCGCAGAATTTCGTCATCGTCAGGCACGGCTCCCAAGAATGCGGACGTCGAAGGGCTGACTACCGCTTGCTTGAAGATGCGCAAATGCCTGGGCGGTGGGCACTGAGCCGGCCGCCTGCCGGCTCACCCAACAGCGAAGAGGTTCGCCGCGGAGCTACAGTGCTCCATGGCGAACCTCGTCAATGCCCATGCGTCAGGAGAAGTTGATGCCGCCATCGATCAAGACAGTCTGGCCAGTCATGTGGTCCGAGTCCGGCCCTGCCAAATAACTCACCAGCTTGGCGACGTCCTCCGGCTCGGAAACACGGCCAGCCAGAATGTTGTCCACCTGCGCCTGCAGGGCACTGCCCCTCGGGGTTCCTTCACGCGCCGTGAGCCGCTCGTCAATCAAATCCCACATCGCGGTTCCCACCACGCCCGGCGCATAGGAATTGACGGTGATGTTGTGTTTGGCGAACTCCATGGCGGCCGCTTGGGTCAGTCCTCGCACCGCCCATTTGGTGGCCGAATACGAGGCGAGGATGGGAAACGGACGGAAAGCAACGATGGATGCCGCGCCAATGATTTTCCCGCCGCTGCCCTGCTCAATGAAGCGCTTGGCCGCCAGCTGGTAGGAATAGAAGACGCCTTTGATGTTCACGTCGAGCATGCGGTCCAACGCCTCGGGTTTCACGTCCAGGATCTCGTCAACCTGCGCAATGCCGGCGTTGGCCACGAACACCGTCAGGTCGCCCAAGACTTCGGTACCCTCCTTGATCATCCGTTCCACGTCTTCGGGGTTCGACACGTCTCCGGCTACCCCGACCGCACGGCGCCCGCGCTGCTGGACGGCGGCGATGACCTCATCCACGTTCTCCTGGGCTCCCGGGACATCGGCAACGATGATGTCCTGCCCATCATCAGCCAGGCGCTCGGCGATGGCCCTTCCAATCCCTCGTCCTGCTCCGGTGATGAGTGCGACCCCTGCGGTGGATCCTGCCATGGTGATTCCTCCTGTTAGATGCTGCTCGGACTTTGAAGCGGCCCCTTGGCCCGTCGAGTCTGCCCAGCTTGGGGCCCGCGCTCGCTCCGGGGATAGCTTCGTTCTCGCAGAGCGATAATGCCCGCAACGTGGCGCCGAGCGAGTTGCCGGGCCATTCTCACCAGCCGATAACGACGCTGGCAGCACTGTGACGTGCACTACATAATCCAAGTAAGGCTTCACTGCCGGTTTCCCTGCAGAATCAGCGCAGGAACTGACCTAACCGTCTAATAATCGAGGTGACAACAATGGTGTTCCCAGCAAAATATTCATCTCTCAACGCCCTGGAGCTCTCGGATGAGGCTCGGCGGATCTTGACCCGGATCATTCGGGTTTCGTTTCCGCACCCGCAGTTCCCGGATGGGCCCTACGAGCGCATGACAGAGAAAATCATCGAGGCTTCAGCCGAATCCAGCTGGTTCCGCATGGCTTTGACCCAGGGCTTGATGACCCTGGATACGCTCAGCGAAGAGCATTTCCTGGATCTTCCCGATGACCGTGCACTGGCGGTGCTCAAGCGCATCGCGGATCTGGAGTTCTTCGCCTTCATCCGCCGCACCGTAGTCCTCAATTTCTACGATGACCCCGAAGTGCATCAGGCCCTGGGCTACGAAGGCGAATCCTTCTCCAAGGGCGGCTACGTGAACCGCGGTTTCAATGATCTGAATTGGTTGCCCGAACCGCGCATCGAGGAAAGCGGAGAGCCCGTACAAGACCAGGGCCCGCTTCCCTACGCCGTGAAAGCCTACGCACCGGAAACCAGCAGCAAACCCGTGGACAACGTCCTGGGTGATTCAGGAATCCTCGAGGAAGGGACAACCCGATGAGCACCGAAGAGCAATCGGCAGTGCACGACCATGACGACGACTCGGTAGTTGTCGTCATCGGCTCCGGCGCCGGCGGCGGAACTTTGGCCCATGAGCTGGTTTCCAAGGGCGTCAAGGTGGTCATGCTGGAGGCCGGCCCGTATCTGAAGAATGAGGACTACCACCAGGACGAATGGGCCGCCTTCAACCAGATGGCTTGGCTGGATCCGCGGACCACCTCGGGGTCATGGCGCGTGGCCCGCGACTTCCCCAATCTGCCGGCCTGGATCGTCAAGGCGGTCGGAGGCACCACCACCCACTGGTCCGGGGCCACCCCGCGATTCAAGGCACATGAGTTCAAGGCGCGCAGCACCTACGGCCGGGTCGACGGGGCCAACCTGCTGGACTGGCCCATCACCCTGGACGATTTGGCACCGTACTACGACCGTGCCGAGCAGAAGATGGGCAGCACCCACCGCCACGGGCGTCCCCCTCTGCCGGCCAACAACAACTACAAGGTTTTTGCCAATGGGGCCCAGCGCCTGGGTTACCGCCAGTACGCCACCGGGCCCTACGCAACCAATGCCGAACCCTACGACGGCCGCCCAGCATCCATCCAGGATGGGTTCAACTTCCAGGGCGACAAGAACAAATCCAAATGGTCCACAATGGTCTCGGAAATCCCGAAGTCGCTGCGCACCGGCCTGCTGGATTTGCGTCCCGAATCGCATGCTGTTCAAGTTACCCATACTGCTGCCGGCAAGGTGGACGGAGTCATCTACATAGATTCCGAAGGGAACCCGCAGCGCCAAAAAGCACGCATCGTGGCGGTGGCCGGCAACGCCATTGAAACCCCTCGCTTGCTGATGCTGTCAGCTTCGCCGCTGTTCCCCGATGGATTGGCGAACTCCTCGGGCCAGCTGGGCCGCAACTACATGCGCCACACCACCGGCAGCGTCTATGCCAAGTTCGACCAGCCGGTGAACATGCACCGGGGCGAGACGATGGCCGGGCTGATTGCCGACGAATCCCGCCATGATCCGGATCGCGGATTCTGCGGTGGCTATTACATGGAAACCATCGCGTTGGGGCCGGCGTTCCTCGCCAGCTTCGTGGAGCCCGGCGGCTGGGGACCGGAATTCACTACGCTGCTGGACGACTACTTGAACACTGCGGGCATGTGGATTACCGGTGAGGATATGCCGCAGGAAAGCAATCGAATCACGCTGAACAACACGGTGAGCGACCGCTTGGGCCTGCCGGTGCCGAATGTCCATTTTGACGACCACTCCAATGACCTCGCCATGCGAACGCACGGCTACCAGCAGGGTTCGCTGCTCTTCGAGGCAGTGGGCGCGCGGTCCACGCACCACACTCCCCCGTACCCGTCGACGCATAATCTCGGTACGGCGCGAATGAGCCAGCGTCCTGAAGACGGGGTGGTCAACGCTTTCGGCCAGGCCCATGATGTTGCGAATCTGTTCATCTCCGATGGCTCGCAATTCACCACTGGAGCCGCGGCCAATCCGACCTTGACCATCGTGGCGCTGGCCATCCGCCAGGCCGAGTACATCGTCGAGCAAATGGCCCAGGCCAAGTTGTAGGCTGTCCGGGCACCTCGTTAGTCGGCGCAAGCTGCGCCTAGCATCGAGGTGCCCCGCAGCGCGCGGCTCACCCGCGAAGCCACATCGCGCAGCAGGACGGAGACGTCTCGGTGGCGGGTCTGGAATTCGGCCGGGTCCATGGAAACTGCCACCGATCCGATGACTTGCCCGGCGCCCGTGGTTACCGGGGCGGCCATGCAGGAGGCGCCTCGGATGAATTCTTCGCGTTCGATGGCAATGCCGGTCTCGCGTACGGCGTCCAGTTCTGCGGCAAAGACCTGCGGATCGCAGATGGTCGCGGAGGTCATCCCGGGCATGCCGTGCTTGTTCAGGTAGGCGTGGCAGCGTTCGGCATCCATGGCCGCCAACAGCACTTTGCCGAAGGCGGTGGCATGGGCACCATTGTTGAACCCGAAGCCCATGGGGGTGATGCGCGGGCGCAGTGGCGACTCAACGACGTGGGCCACCACGATATCTTCTCCGCGGTGCACTGCGTAGTAGGCGGCGGCATCGGCCCGCACATGCAATTCGCGGATCAAGCGCGCCACCGAAGGCGGGGTGCCTACCTGCCGGCGCAGCGAGTTATCCAGGGCGTGAAGCTTGTAGCCCAGGGCATAGAGCCCTTCATCGCGCAGGTGGACCAGGTGGCCCGACAGGGTCAAGGTCTTGAGCAGGCGATAAACGGTAGGCAAGGGCATCTGCAGTTCTGCAGCGATCTCCTTGGCCGCCATACCCCGGTTATGCGCGGCCACCACGTCCAGCAAGGCGAATGCTTTTTGAACTGAAGCAAGGCCAGCTAGTGAATCGTTATATCCCATAACCCCATCTTGTCGAGGTGAGCTGGGAACTTCAATATGAGTCGCAGCTGCCGCTGGCCTTGTCCCAGCAATTTCAGGGTTCATCGCAAAAGTTGCTAGCTGATTTCCAATTCGCCCATGCGGTCCCAGGTATCGCCTTCGATCTGCCGGCTGACAATGCGCGGAGTTTCAACCAGGGCCGGCGCCATGTCGATCATGGCCTGCTTGAAGTGGTCGCTGCCCACGTGGTCTCCAGCTGCGTCGTCCTGGAAGGCTTCAACCAGAACGAATTCGTTGGGGTCTTCAAGGCTGCGCGACCAATCAAACCAAAGGTTGCCTGGTTCCGCACGGGTTGACTCGGTGAAACTGCGCACCAGATCCGGCCAGCGGTCTGAGCAATCCGGCTTGACTTTGAATTTAACGACAATAAAGTACACGATGACGTCCTTTCGGTAAGCAGCACATCCCTGCAGAAACAGGGCCTACTGCCAGTTTCCCCGGTGCCACGCGGCTGGGCCTATACGCATTATCGACAGGCGAGAATGCGGCAATCCCAAGAGGACAACAGTGTCCTGCAGCAGCCATCCTGTCCGCGGCTCCAGGCGCGATAGTGGCAGTGAAATCCAAATCAGAGCAGCCTCAGCAGCGAGTGGTTGCCGGCCAGATCCTCATCGCCCATCACGGCATCCTTCGGCGGTCCCGCTTCAATCTTGTATTCGACTGATTGGCCTTCTTCGACGCTCATGGATCCGAAGCTCTGAATTGCACTGCAATGCGCGAAGGCATCGGCAAATCCGCCAGAAGGCTGGATGAATCCGAAATTGCACGCATGATCAGCCTGCATTTCATGATCTCTCTCCTTATGATCGGGGCCAGCTTTCTGTCCCCATAGAAGTCCCCGCACGGCAAAGCCTGCGCGGCTGAACGTCCCAGAATTCCAGCAACTTCTGCAGGCACTTTCTGACCGGCCGTAAGCATGGGTACACGGCATAGGGCGCTCTTGCCGATAGGGTGGGCCGTAACCGGAACAATGGCAGAATCCACCCGAGATCCAAGAGGAAATGGCACCATGAAGAATCCGATTCCCGATTACCTCCACGAAGTGCTCGATGCGCTGCGCGACGACACCTCCGGGCAGCGCGCCGGCTACATTCCCGAACTGGCCGACGCCAATCCGGATTTCTTCGCCCTGGCCGTGACCACCGCCATGGGCAGCACCTACACCGCCGGGGATGCCGGGATCGAGTTCACCATCCAGTCCATTTCCAAGCCCTTCGCCTATGCGGCGGCCATCATGGACCGCGGGCTGGAGCATGTGCTGGAACATATCGGGGTGGAGCCTTCGGGCGAGGCCTTCAACGAGCTGTCGCTGGAGGATGGCACCAATCGGCCGAAGAACCCGATGATTAATGCCGGGGCCATCGCCGCCCACGGCCTGATGGTCGGCGCCGACGCCACCGGCGAGCAGCGCGTTGACCGGGCACTGGATTTGTTCTCCGCACTGGCCGGGCGCCGGCTGCGCATCGACGAGGCGGTCTTCAACTCGGAGCTGGGCACCGCGGACCACAACCTGTCCATGGCCCACATGCTGCGCAAGCACGGGATCATCGACGATGACCCGCATGAGGTGGTCACCGGCTACACCCGCCAGTGCTCCATCCTGGTCACCGTGGCGGATCTGTCGGCGATGGCCGCCACCTTGGCCAATGGCGGGGTGCAGCCGTGCACGCACGAGCGGATCATGGACGAGGCCACGGCCCGCCAGGTGATGTCGGTGATGGCGGTGGCCGGAATGTACGACGGGGCCGGCGACTGGCTGACCCGCGTCGGGATCCCCGCCAAGAGCGGGGTGGCCGGCGGGCTGGTGGGCGTGCTGCCGGACCAGGTGGGCATCGGCGCGTTCTCGCCGCGGCTGGATTCGCACGGCAACAGCCAGCGGGCGCGGCGGGCCTTCGAGCGGCTGTCCACGGACATGGGCATGCACCTGCTGGCCCCGAGCCATGGCCGGCTCGATGTCATCGACGTGCAGCGCGGCGCCACGCGCGAGACCTTCTCGCTGCAGGGCAACGTGCAGTTCACCGCTGCTGCCGAACTGCTCGATATCATGTCCGAGTCGCGTTTCGACGGAGACGTGCACGTGGATATTTCCCGGGTCTTCTCCTTCACCGATGTGGCCCGGCGAATGACCTTGGAAGGGCTGCGCCGGCTGCGCAATGAAGGGCGTCGGGTGTTCTTGCATGATCCGTTGCAGTCGCTGGCAAATCCGGATTTGGGCGATGGCACCTATCCGGAGACGCCCTGAGCGCCGGAATCTAGCGGAAGATGTCCAGGTACGCCAGCGCGGAACCCACCCGGTACTCCGCGGCGGGGTTGTTGGCCACCAGGTAGCGGTCCCGGATGGCCAGTTCCACGTTGTCGGTGACGATGCCGTCCACGCCGAGGCCCAGCAGCTCGCGGATGGTGGACTCGTCATTAACGGTCCAGGCATACACCTCCCGGTCCAGCGCGTGGGCCTGCTCCAGGAATTCGCGGGTGAAGGAGGCCTGCTCCAGGGTGTAGAAATCGGCGTTCGCCTTCGGCAGCCCGCCCACGCTCATGGCCACGGTCAGCCCGACCCGCAGCTCGGGGCGCTGCGCCTTGATTTCCTTGACTGCCCGGGGGCTGAGCGAATGGTAGATGTTCTGCGTGGTGGTCCCGGTCGCGTCCAGCTGCGCCAGGAAGCGCTCCAGGTAGCCCTTGGATTCGTGGCCGGTGACCTTCAGCTCCACGAGCACCGGGATGCCCAGCTCATCGGCGTGCTCCAGGTACTCCTGCATGGTGGGGATGCGGTCGGCGAAGCCGCCTTCGCGCACGGTGACCTTCCGGACTTCGGCCAGGGTCATCTCGTGGATGTTCCGGTTCACCCCGGCGACCACCAGCAGGTTGGTATCGTGGCTGGCTACGAAATGCCCGTCCGCGGTTTCCTGGAAATCGGCCTCGACGATGTCGGCCTGATGCGTTGCCGCGGCTTCCAGGGCTCCCAAGGTGTTTTCCACCCCGCCCGCCGAGTAGCCGCGGTGGGCCAGGATCTGCGCGTCCCCGGCTCCCGTTGCGGTCTGCCCCAAGGCAGGGGATGCGGCAAAGCTCGCTGAAAGCACCAAGGCTGCGGCCGCGGTCCCGGCGGTGGCCTTCAGTGCGCGCGACTGCGCGCTGCGATGCCGCTGCGAGCGCTCCTGCAGGGTGACGGGCAGTGCCAGGTGCTCGCGGCTCAGGGCCACCACAATCTGGATCGCCACCACGGTCGCGGCTCCGATCAGCAGGAAACCGAGCGTGTGTCCCACGCCGATGCACAGGGTCGCCACCAGCGCGGAGTTCTGCACGCCGAGCAGGCTGGCGGCCAGATCCGAGGTCCATACCAGCGCCTCGACCAGCAGCGAGGCGCACAGGGCGCAGACTCCCAGCGGGATCCCGATCAGCAGCAGGTAGCGCAGGCTGTTGCGGTGCGTGGCCTTCAGGCTGGTGCCCAAGGCAGCCAGCGGCCGCTTCGGCCCGACAGCCAGCAGCGGCAAGGTGAGCACCAGGCGGAGGTTGGCGTAGATGATCGCCCCGATCATCAGCAGGTAGATCCCCGTGCTCAGCGGCGCCTTGAGGTACTCGCGGGTCACGAAGGGCGGGATCCCCACACCCTGGATCAGCACCGAAGACAGGCCCAAGCCGCCCAGCGGCAGGGCGAGGAAAAAGTACACCATCATCAGCGGCGAGGGGTAGGACAGCATCCGGCCAAGGCAGGCGGCGGTCTCGCGGCACTCGGCCCGCAGGTTGGGAGGCTTCCCGGATTGCTGGCGGTTGACCATCACGATCAGTGCCACGAACTGCACGCTCACCGCGCCCAGTGCCAGCACCGCGATGGCCAGCAGGAGCAGCACCGAGACCGGATGTGCCAGCAGCACGGTGTAGGTCCGGTCGGTGACGTTGTTCAGCTTGCTGATTTCCAGCGCCAGGCCGAAGAGGTACTTGATCGCAGGGATGACCAGCAAGCCATTAGCTGCCTGCAAGGTGGTGATCACCGCCAGGTAGCGGAAAACGCGCACGTGCCCAAGCTTCAGCACGCGCAGCAGGAAACCGAGGATCTGCCTCAGGGCAGGCAGGCCGCGGCCCGAGGGCAGCGCAGCGGCAGGATAGTTCTGCCTGTCCTTGCGCGATGAAATCCTTGGGTCCACTGCTTTGCTATGCCTTCCCGCCCGCCGGGTACACCTCGGCGGCTCCTTGCAATCCTATCGCCGCCACGTGCCGTTCGCTGAGCGCCTGCTGGATGGCACCTGCGGGTAGCTTGCTGGACAATGGGCGAGTGTCGCCGCCAACGGGCAAGACCCAATACGAACTAGTCGAGAAGAACCCATGGATATTTTAAGTTGGATCGTTTTGGGACTGATCGCCGGTGCTATTGCCAAGTCCATCAAACCCGAAGAGCAGGGCGGCGGATGGCTCGCTACTTTGCTGCTGGGCATCGTCGGCGCAATCGTAGGTGGCCGGATCGGCTCAGCAGTCTTCGGCGAAGGCGTGGACCAGTTCTGGTCCCTGTCCAGCTGGCTCCTGGCCATCGGCGGGTCGCTGATCGTATTGGTGATTTGGGGATTGTTCACGCGCAAGCGTGCCTAACTGCACCTGCAAAGCAACGGTCCACCACGGAATAGTGGTGGACCGTTGCCGTATGAGGAAGTGCCTCTCGCATGCCTGCGCCGGATGCTCACTGGCGAGAATCGGATTCAAAGTCCCGATCCCGAGCCGAATCAACCTCGGGGCCAGTGTCCGCTTCCTTGGTGGAAGACTCGCTCTGTTCGAGCTCGTCAGTACTGTGCTCGTGAATCGTCTCGCGTAGACCCTCGACTTCCTGGGCCCGTCCTTCCCAGTAGGCCGGCTCTAAGCCGAAGCCATTAGTCGCTTCTTCGGCCATCTTCTTGAAACCATCTCGATGGTCCTCCAAAGCGTTATTCAGATCCTCGAACTCAGCATGACTGACACTTACATCAACGTGCTTTCGTGGCATTTGCATCATCCTAACTTGTTAGAAAGGCTAAATACTTTCTGGTTTCGTCTAACTTACGCGTCCAAGTTGCCTGCGACAGCTACCACAAGGTTTTCCTCAGAAACCTGTCTTCAGAAACACAGGAACTAGGCCCCTCGCGCGTCAGATGATCACTCAACTAGAGCACGTGGAGAATCAAAATCACTGAAGGAAACTAAACGGGCTACTATCCCTTGGTCGGTCTGCTAACTAAGGTATCGGTCAGATCTTCCAGCGTGGATAAAGCGGTGCTATGCGCTCTGCACCTACCGGGAAGACGCGGTGCTCTCCGCCATCTGAGATTTCCCCCTGGAAGGCTGGCTTGGCTCGTCCTCGATCTCGACGCTGCGGATCATGGCCTTCAGGAACTTGGCAACCGCAACCCTCTCGGCCTCGGAGAGCGTGCATACGGCATCCATCATCCGCTCATGCATCCGATGCAGCGTTCCTCGAACGTCCGTATCACTGTAGTCAGTGGGCACAATTCCCACAGACCGCCGATCTGCAGGATGCACAATACGCTCGGCATACCCATCGCGGCATAACCGGTCGATCAATACCGACACCGAGGCATTGGAGATCCCCAGTTCCTCAGCAAAATCCCGCTGGCGGGGAACCAACCCCTTACGGTGCGCAGCGAGCAGGAAGCGCAGCGCCGACATATCGGTCTCATTCATTCCCATCGAACCGCGGGTCGCAGCTCGCATCTTGCGCTCCGCCTCACGGTACTTGCGCATCAGATTCAACAAATCCACCGCCTCGGGCACCGAACGGCCCTCGCCGTACCAATACCCACTGGCTTGATACCTACTCATGAAAACTCCTTCCGCCGGATGCGAACGCCATGCCCGCAACCCCTGGGGTTCCAATACCCTTCTTCGCGAGGTCCAGCTTGCTCAACACAGAAAAAATCATGTAACCTATCTAATAGTTAGCTTGTCTAAAGATATTCTACTACGAAACAGCTATCAGTACCGGAGTGAAAGATGAAAGAATCCTTAGCAGTTCCCGTAGAAACAACGATGCATGACACCAATTCGTGGACCACGCGAATCCACAAGATCGCCGCCTTCGCCTCTGAAGAGTGTCGGAGCCGGGACGCGGTGCATTCAGCAATATGCACCATTACCGGGTCCCCGGAGCAGCTGGTCGTGAATTTGGCCTGCACCGCGAAGAGTGAACGGGACGTATCCTCGCTGATGCAATATGTCAACGACACCCTCATGCCGCAGATGGAGACAGCGCTCGGTGTCCGATTCGAGGTGAAGAATCTGCAGTTCGCCGTCGCCGGCAAGGAGAGCCTGCTCGCAGCACCAGAGCACGCGCCCGAAGCTGGACTCCCAGCACATTGGCTCGATCAGCCTTCCACCGCACCTTCGCTGGCCCCCACCAATGGTTTAGGGTTCGAATCTACCAGTTTGGGAAGTGAATCAGATGGATCCCATGCAGATTTGAGCATGGCCTAGGATCTGCAGCACCCGCCGCACGCCAAGAGCGGCACCACCAAAACGACGGGACCTTTCCGAAGCGCATCTCACTGCGGAGAATTACGTCCACATCGATATTTTTCATGAGCAGTGCACGAAAGGGAAGTATCTAAAATGCCAGGTCGAATCGCACGAACCCGAACCGCAGTCAGAGTCGCTGATTTTCTCGCCACCCGTGAAGGCAAGTCCCACCTGTCCGACTACGGCTGGACGCAGGGAATGCCGATCATCATGACGCAGCCTGCCGAATCGCTCAACGATGCCATGGGCATGGCATCAATCCATGGCCGTGCAGTGCTGGTGGCCATGCTCGATCCGCAAACCGAAGAACTGCACATGATGCATGTCACCGTCCCCCAAGCAGCACTGAAAGTCACCAGGGCCTGCGCTGATCGACTCACCATGGAAGAGTTCTTCGAACGCCTGGCGACCGAGCTCATTGCTGAGTTCCGTGTGAAATTCTGGAAGAACACTGCCGTCGCCCACAAGATCCCAGCCTGCCCCGCTATGCAGTCGCGAACCACCTCACCGGCTCGATATCCTCTCCCGGAACGCTGCCACGCAGAAGCGCCCGTCGCGGCGGGCGCCAGCCAGTAAGCCCTTCAGGCCAGCGGTCCTGGCTCATTCTCATGGCTGGTCAATACCCATGTTGGGTTGGACCGCTAATGGGCCAGAACCGGGCTTCTTCTGGGGGCTAGTTGTTGGCCTCGGTCCTCTATCCAGGGTTGCGGATACCAGGATCCAGAACAGCCACTAAGCCACAACAAAGTGCACAAAGCGTGATGGCATTACCCATGAAGCGATGATGCTCCCCTTTCGTAGCCTTCGAACCGGGATCTTCTGCCTGCCAGTTCCCTTTCAATGACGCCTTTTCGTGAAAATCATTAAGAAATGCTCACCATCAGCACGTAAAGTTACCTGGGACGCAGCGTCCACTTCAGTCAACTGCCTCCTTTCGTTGGAACTTCGGCAGTTAAACATTTGAGGACGGAGCTCAGCGAAAAAGTTCATCCCCTACCGAGTTATGCTCGATATTGACCGCGAAGACGACAGCTACTGCCTCTTTAAAGCGCTCCAGCATTACGGTCGATAGCTTAGCGACCACAGCCGGCTCATGGTCACCGAGCACGGCGTCTAGAGGGTCGACTCCTTGCCCGAAGCACTCCCTCTTCACCGGGCATGAAGACCTCGGTGCCAGCATATTCTCGGTTCTTCCCCTAGAGATCGGGCAATTTTATTCGCCTGGGTGTCGGCGTCTAATCCGAATTGGCCCTTTGACACCGTCAGCTTCCACGGGCTCGCCATTTTGAGTTGCAACGACTTCACCTTGCACGGCCAATGCCGCGGCAATCTGGCGCACTTGGCCCATGCACTTACGCCACCCTTCGTCCGGCCCGCCCACTATGCGTGCAACATCACTCGGGCAGATTGACGTGTTTGCCCTATGGCTCAGCAAGCTGCGAATGGTCGCGCGGATTCGCTCTCCCATTGAATCCGATTCCGGCTCCTCCCACCACGGCTGTCCACGTTCGCCCAGTGCGAGCTTGGCATTATTCACACGCTTGCTAGCGCCGATTTCGCCTTGCTTGACTGCCCGGCGGGCTGACATCAGCTCGTTGACCAGCTCTTGTCGTAATTTCGCAGGGATCGAGGGATCACTGGCTCTCCACCGCCGCCCCTTGATTATCAGGTAGCGCCCGTCGGTGGTGGTTTGTACTGGCTTCTCTGAAGGTGCCATCCTGTACCCCATCTCCATTCAAAGTCCGACTCCCGAAGCGCACCGTCGCGCTGATCGCATCCTATGGCGAATGAGTCAACTACTAGAGAATTTGCTTTCTATAAATCATCGAAAATTAACTTGATGAAGGGCAATTGCATTCGCGGACTGCCGCAGGGTTACAGCTGTTTGATAGCTGCAGGGCTTCGGCATTTTATCTTCGTGGCTAGTGCCAGATAGGCGCTGGCACTCCCCCGACCTCTGGGGATGCTCGCTTGGTTTCGGAGCACGCCAACTACTCGTCAAATGCTTCCGATACCCGCTCCGATCATGGTTTGGCTGATGCCGGGTTCAATTTTTCCCCGAAGGCAGGGGTCGTTACGGCGCATTCCACGCGTTCGCCGGGCTTGCCGGTTTGCGCCGCGATCTCCTTTACCCCGTCGAGCAGGATCCGGCAGGTGGCGGTGCTGCCTGCGGCAGGCGTAGCCGCGATGGCTGCATCCTTTTCGGCCGTGATGACGCTCTGCGCAGTCCAGATTGATTCGCTGTTCTTGCCAGCACCGCTGGTCGTGGCCACCGCTTGCTCGGTCACTTCGGCCGAGTCTTCGCCGCGGCTGGGCGAGTCCAGGTAGGACACATCACTCAGCGCATCGGCGGCTTCCCCGCTCACGGTGATCTCGTAGGTCACCGCCCAGGCATCCGCAGTGGATTTGTCGAAGCTTTCAATGGCGCCGCATCCAGTCAGGCCCATGCCGAGGATAAGCGCTGCGGAACTGGCCGCCAGCCAAGTCGAAGTGCGGTTGGATGTCGAACGCGAAGTGCCGTGCATGGGATTCCTTTTTTCAGGTGGACGCAGCTGCTGCTTTCTCTACGTGTCAACACTAGTTCCGCGCGCCGGCGATGTCCTCCCGACCGCGAATGATATCCGTTGCCCCGCCTCCCCCTCAGGGTGGAGGCAAAGATCGCCAGCGTTCCCCTGCTTGCCGCGTCTTGGATGCCCCGCTGCCCTGCGCAACGCGGTAAGCTCACTGACTGGACCCTCGCCGTTGAAAGGACATGATCATGCAGCTGCAGCTTGCCCCGGAGAATCGCAAAGCAGGCCTGCCTGCATGAGGCTTTCCATACTTGACCAGGTCCCGCTCACCGAGCATGCCCCCACCGCAGGCCAGGCCTTGTCCAGCGGCCTGCAATTGGCTCAGGATGCGGAAGCGCTGGGCTACCACCGCATCTGGTTTGCCGAGCACCACCACTCGAAATCCTTCGCCAGTGCCGCCCCGGAAATGATGACCGCGCTGGCTTTGGAACGCACGGAAACCATTCGGGTCGGCACCGGTGCCATCTTGCTGCCGTACTACCAGGCGCAGAAGGTCTCCGAAGCCATGGGCCTGCTGGCCGCCGTGCACCCGGACCGGGTGGACATCGGCGTGGGCCGCGCTGCACTCTCGGACCCGCATTACGCGCAGAAGATTGCCGCCCTGGTGCATGATTCGGACGCCGTCCACGAGCCCTCGGATACCGAACCGGCAGGCCGCGTCTGGGTACTGGGCGCTGGCGGTTCCACCGCGCCCTTGCCTGGAATGCTCGGGGCGGGCTACGTCCATGGGCACTTCCTGCGCCCTGCTGGCGGCGAGCCTGCCACCCGGGCCTACCGCGAGGCCGCGGCCAACGCAGGGCACGCCGCCCACACCGTGCTGGCCGTTCGCTTTGCCACCGCCTCAACCGAAGAGAAGGCGCAGGCCCTGGCCAATGCGCTCTTGCTCTGGCGCGTGCGCAAGGACCTCGGCCACGATGGACCGATCCCCTCGACGGCAACGGCGGCGAGCCACCCGTGGAATACGCAGGAACTGGCCCGTGCCGAGGAGCGCAGCAAGGCGCTGATCGTAGGCACCCCGGACCAGGTCCACGACCGGTTACTGGCCTTGGCCGAGGAGCACGGTGCCGACGAGCTGATGCTCAATACCTTGGTCTGCGACCCGGCAGACCGGTTGGATGCCTATCGCCTGCTCGCCGAGAGTTTCAATGCCTGAGCTCGGCTTCTGCGTCATTGCCTCGCATCCCGGCCAGCTGCTCATGGCCCAGCACGCAGGGATGCACTCCGTATCCCTGGATACCGCGTTCCCGCCAGGGTGCCAAACGGCAATTGGCTGGGTGGCTATCTATTGAGCACGAAGGTGTTCAAATCATCCAGCGTTTGCTGCATGTGGTTGTCCATGGCTTGGCGTGCTTGGGAACTGTCGCGCCGCTGAAGCGCAACCAGGATGTGCTCATGCTCGGCGATGGCGTGCTGCTGGATCTGCGCGAAGGCGCTGGTCTCACGCCGCCGTGAGGAGAGCACTCGGCCCAGCGGCTCGTAGAGCGCCGAAACGAAAACATTTCCCGAGGCCCGCAGGATCACGTCGTGGAATTCCAGGTCCGCTTCGACAAAGCCGTCCAGATCGGCGGCCGCGTGTGCTGCGCGCATGGCTTCGAGCAGTTCGCCCATTGCTGCCAGCTGCTCCTCGGTGATCCGCGAAGCGGCCAGCTCGCAGGCGCCGGTTTCCAGCATGCGGCGCAACTCGATCAGCTGCACGGCAGCCGCGGCCGCCCCCACGCCGGCGGTTGTGGCGCGTACTACCGCCTCCAGCGAATTCCACATGTTGACCGGATTCACATAGGTCCCGCGGCCCCGTTCGACGCGGATGATGTTCTGCGCCGCGAGTGTCTTGATCGCTTCGCGCACCGTCATCCGGCTGACTTCCAGGGTCTCGCAGAGTTCCAGCTCGCCAGGAATCAACTCGTCAACCGACAGTTCACCGCTGACTATGCGGTCCAAGACGCTGTCGGCGACCTCTACGACCAATGACTTCCGGGCCATGCTTCCTCCATCCCCGGGACAATTCATCCCGCCAAAGACCTGTCCAGTCTATGTCCCGCAGGCAGTTGCGGCTGACCGCGATCCATGTAACACTAATCGTCATGACAGATGTCTGACATCTTACCTATGATGCCGAGGCATTGCCCAATGACAAAGGAGTCCTTGACCATGCTTGAGTCCGAGTTGCTCGCCGGATACCTCCCGGAGCGCGAGATCGCGCCCGCGAAAATCGCCGAGGCCGCGCGCTCCACCGGCAGCGTGCTGGTGGTCCTGGATGACGACCCGACCGGAACCCAATCGGTCAGCAACCTTCCGGTGCTCACCAGCTGGGAAGTCGAGGACTTCCGCTGGGCCTTCGCCCTGCAGCTGGATGGCGAACGCCCGCTGGCCGTCTACGTGCTCACCAACACCCGCTCCCTGGACGCCGACGACGCCGCACTGCGCAATGAGCAGGTAGCCCGGGCCGCCTTGCAGGCAGCGGCGGAAACCGGCCTGTCGGTGTCCTTTGTCAGCCGTAGCGACTCCACCCTGCGCGGGCATTTCCCGCTGGAAACCGACACCTTGGCCGCCACCGTGGCCGCCGTGGATCCGGATTCCTCGGTGGATGCCGTGCTGATGGTTCCTGCTTTCGGCGAAGCCGGGCGGATCACCGTGGCCGGCGAGCACTACATGCGCACCATCGATGGCCAGGTCGCCAAGGTCAGCGAGACTGAGTTTGCCAAAGACGCCACCTTCGGATTCAGCACCAGCTATCTGCCGGACTACGTCGCCGAGAAGACCGCCGGGCGCATCGCGGCCAAGGACGTGATGGTCCTGGACTTGGACACCATCCGTTCCGGCGCTTCCTCCATCGCCACCCGCCTGGCCGAAGCTTCCAACGCACAGGTCGCCACCGCGGATATCGTCACGGAAAATGACCTGCTGGCCTTGTCCGAGGGCCTGCAGCAGGCCGAAGCGGCCGGAACCCGCGTGCTGTGCCGCGTGGGCCCGCCCTTCGTGCGTGCCCGCATCGGCCAGCAGCAACGGCAGCCATTGTCCGCCGAGGAGATCTACGCGGGCAACGGCGCCGAGCGGCGCACCGCCGGCGGGCTGATCGTGGTGGGCTCCCATGTGGGCGTGACCACCCGCCAGCTGGCCGACCTGACCAGCCGGCACTCGAATGCCACGGTGATCGAGCTGGACGTCCCGGAAATCCTCGCCGACGGCTCCGAGGCCTACCTGAAGGGCAAGGCCGCGCAGATCAGCGCCGCCCTGGCCACCCAGGATGTCATCGTGCACACCTCGCGCAAGCTGGTGAAAACCGATGACGCGGCGCAGTCGCTGGAGATCGCCCGCACCGTGAGCGCTGCGGTGGTTTCGGTCGTCAACCTGATCCTGCACGCTACTCCCCCGCGCTTCGTGATCGCCAAGGGCGGGATCACCTCCTCGGATGTCGCCGCCCATGGCCTGGAAATCCGCCATGCCATCGTGCGCGGGCCGATGCTCCCGGGCATTGTCTCGCTCTGGGAATCGGTGGACGGACCTGCCGCCGGCATCCCCTACATCGTCTTCGCCGGCAACGTGGGCGACGACAGCTCGCTGACCGCCGTCACCGCCAAGCTGAGCGCCACTTTCTAACCATCTTTACAATTTCCTGGAGATCCCAATGAGCACTACCAAAGTTGCAGTCCTCGGCCTGGGCGCCATGGGCCTGCCCATGGCAACCCGCCTGGCCACCAAGCTGGAAGTCAACGGATTCGACATCTCGGCCGAACGCATGGCCCTGGCCAGCCAGTCGGGCATCACTACCTACGCTTCCGCCCGCGAAGCGGTCACCGGCGCTGATGCACTGCTGCTGGCAGTACGCAACGGCGAGCAGCTGGATGCCGTGCTCTTCGGCGAGCAGGGCGTGGCCGGGCAGCTCAAAGCCGGCGCAGTGGTCATCCTGACCTCCACCGTTGGCCTGGAAGCAGTGCCCGCCACCGCCAAGCGCCTGGCCGAACTGGGCTTGGGCCTGGTGGACGCGCCGCTCTCCGGCGGCCCGGTGCGCGCAGGCGAAGGCGACCTGCTGATCGTGGTCGGAGCCGAGCCGGCTCAGCTGGAGAAGGTCCGCCCGGTGCTGGAGCTGCTGGCCTCCACCCTGAGCATCGTGGGCGACAAGCCCGGCGATGGCCAGGCCCTGAAGACGGTGAACCAGCTGCTGTGCGGCGTGCACATCGCCGCGGCCGCGGAGGCCCTGGCCCTGGCGGACAAGCTCGGCCTGGACCAGGCCACCACCCTGGAAGCGCTGCAGGCCGGCGCCGCGAACTCCTTCATGCTCGGCAACCGCGGCCCGCGCATGCTCGAGGCCTACTCCGAGGATGGTGCCGAAGTGCTCTCGCGCCTGGACATCTTCGTCAAGGACATGGGCATCGTAACCTCCGCGGCCCGCTCCCTGCACCTGTCCACCCCGGTGGCCTCGGCGGCCGAACAGCTCTACCTGCTGGGCGAAGCCCACGAGCTGGCCGCGGCCGACGATTCCGCTGTCATCAAGGTCGTAGCCCCGAAGGCTGCCCAGTAAAGTCATCAGCGCGCGAGTTCGACACCCGCGCACCGCGTCAAAGGAGACGACACAACCCATGAGCCCGCTAATGCTGCTACTGATCGCAGTGGCCGGAGTGGCCCTGCTGCTGCTCGGCGTCATCAAGTTCAAGATGCCCGCCTTCATTGTCCTGCTGCTGGTCAGCATGCTCGTGGCCCTGGCCGCGGGCATCCCCATCCAGGAGGTGGCCGGCCTGGTCACCGAGGGCATGGGCGGCACGCTGGGCAGCGTCGCCGTGCTGGTGGGCCTGGGCGCCATGCTCGGCAAGGTCATCGAGATCTCCGGCGGAGCCCAAGTGCTTTCCACCCGCTTCACCGCACTCTTCGGCCCGCGCCGGGTGATCGCCGCGCTGACCACCGCGGCCTTCCTGCTGGCCATTCCGGTGTTCTTCGACGTGGGCTTCATCGTGCTGGTGCCGATCATCTACGGCTTCGCCAAGGCCCTGGGGGTCTCGCCGGTGAAGATCGGCCTGCCGGTGGGCGCAATCATGCTGGCCATCCACGTAGTGGTTCCGCCGCATCCGGGTGTGGTCGGCGGCGCAGAGATCCTCGGCGCCGACATCGGCTGGGCCACCATCCTGGGCCTGGCGTTCTGCGCCCCGCTGGGCGTCTTGAGCTACTTCGTGGCCAAGCGGATCAACCGCCGCGAGATCCCGATGCTGCCGGAAACCGCAGCGCAGTTCGAATCCTTCGGCTCCGGCCAGGGAACTAGCGGGGGCAGCACCATGGTGGAAACCAAGGCCCCGACCTCGTCCATGGTCATTTCCATGATCCTGCTGCCGATCGTGATGATCATGCTCGGCACCGTGGGCGGCTCCCTGGTCGCCGCGGAATCCGCTGCGGCGAACATCCTGGGCTTCATCGGCTCGCCGTCCGTCGCGCTGCTGGTAACCGTATTGGTTTCCTACTACCTGCTGGGCGTGCGCAGCGGCTGGAGCAGCGAGCAGACCGGCAAGGTCATGGATTCGGCCCTGGCCCCGGCGGCCATCGTGATCCTGGTGACCGGCGCCGGCGGCGTGTTCGGCAAGGTGCTCACCGAATCGGGCATTGGCACCGTGCTGGCCGAGTCCTTGGCTGCGGCCGGCCTGCCGATCATCGTGATGGCCTTCATCCTGGCCGCCATCCTTCGCGCCTCGCAGGGCTCTGCGACGGTCGCAATTATCACCACCACCGGCCTGCTGGCCGCAGCCGTGGAAGCCGGCGATTTCTCCACCGTGCAGACCGCGCTGATCCTGGCCGCGGTGGGCTTCGGCGCCTTCGGCCTGAGCCACGTGAACGACTCGGGCTTCTGGATTGTCACCCGCTTCCTGGGCCTGTCCGTGGCCGACGGCCTGCGCACCTGGACCGTGCTGACCACGGTGCTGGGCGTGGCCGGCTTCGCGCTCACCGCCATCACCTACGCCATTATCACCGCTGCAGGAGTGTAATTCCCGATGCTCACCCCCATGAACCAGATGGTCGCCCAGGCCATTGCCGCCGGGCACGCCGTCCCCGCCTTCACCTGCTACGACTTCACCACCGCGCTGGCCGTGGTCGCCGAGGCCGAGGCCCAGGACCGCGCGGTCATCCTGAATGTCGCGCCGAAGGCCGCCGGGTCCACCGCGGGCCTGCGGCTGATCTCGGCCCTGCGCACCCTGGGCGAGCACGCCGCCGTGCCGGTGGCGATCCAGCTGGACCATGCCAGCGACGCGCAGCTGATCGCCCGCGCCGTGCAGGCCGGCGCCACCGCGGTGCTGGCCGACGGCTCGGCCGGGACGCTGGAGGAGAATACCGCGTTCGTCCAGCAGGTGCGTTCGCTGATCGGCCCGGAGGTGGTGCTGGAAGCCGAACTCGGAGCCCTGCCCGGCAACGAGGACAAGGCCTTCGAGCAGAGCGCCTCCCAGCTGACCGATCCGGCGCAGGTGGCCCGATTCGTCCAGGACAGCGGCGCGCAGCTGCTGGCCGTGGCCATCGGCAATGTCCACGGCCGCTACAAGGGCGAACCGAAGATCCATTGGGATGTGCTGGAAGCCATCAATGCCGAATCACCGGTGCCGCTGGTGCTACACGGGGCGTCGGGCATCGCGCCTGCGGACCTCTCGCGTTCCATTTCCTTCGGGGTGGGCAAGGTCAATTTGAACACCGAGCTGCGCACCGGGACCATGGCCGCGCTGGCTGGGCAGCTGGACGCCCGTCGCGCCGATGGGCAGAATATCCTGGGCCTGCTCGGTGACTGGGAGCGCGCGGTCACCGAGGTCGCTTCGGCGACGTTCGCCGCGCTGCGCGCCAAATAGCTTGCTGCCATCGGCTCATCCGGTGGCGGCGTGCCGTCACGAACCTCGCGCAGAAGGCACTGGCCTTGCCCGGATCGCTTGCCCTGCATAATATCAGCGTCAGCCAGGACTACCTGGTCGATATCATTGTCGCCAACAGCAGCGAGCTGCAGACCCAGATCATCGACAAGCGGCCGCCTCGGCCACAGATGGCACACTGTTGAAGTGAGCTGATCCTCGGCGAGCTCTGGGCAGCTTCGCTGCACCCGCGTTAGCGCTAACTCGCAATCATGTGAGTTCCCCCGAACAAATATGCCGAGGCAGCCCCTTCGTCTGTCCCCGAGCGCTTTTGCAGCATTCACTTGGAATGTGTTGCCTGCGCAGTGATGGAAAAATTGCAATCCATAGTGGACATCGTAATTTTCATTCGCGATTTCGGACAAAACCGTAGCGCGACTGCTCGCTTTTCCTCTCCCCACAAGACAATTCCACTGCTCCTGGCATGCCTGTCCCGGTGGCCAGATCCTTGGCGCCCCTCAAGCCGAGGCCCATGATGTGCTTGATCTGCCGAATTCCGGCCGGACCTTCGTCGTCCCTTCCGAACTCGCCGCTGGCACGAAGCCAGCTTCGTGATCCGGCATCGCAAATGGCCTCCCTGGGCGCGCACTTTACAGTGCATCAAGATCGCTCAGTCAAGGAGGGGCAGTGATCCGCGTGCAACGCACACAGAACACTGCACAAACACCACTGAGGCCAGCTTGCTACTCTGTGGCCGGGCGTTGGCTCCTAGCTCCATGAGTCCAGCCAATGACCAAGTCTGCGAGCAGGAACAGGGCCAGGCTGATCCCCATCAGGGGTAGGAAGACGCCGACGGCAGCTGCAGCCAGCAAGACCAGCAGGTTGCCCCACCACGGGGCGCGGGCTAGGCCGCCACGTGCAGGTGCTTTGCCCACGCGTTGTCCCGGGTTCTTCGTTGGGCGGCGCTTCCACCACATCGCATAGCCCAGCACCACCATGGAGGCGATGGCAGAGGCCACCAGGAACAGCAGGATCTGGTTGGACAGTCCGAACATGGAGCCCATATGGATGTCGATTCCCCATCGCGAGAGTTTCGCTGCGAGGTTGAATTCGCTGAAATCAACGCGGTCAACGACGTCCAGTGTTTGCCCATTGATGGAGACAGCGTCAACTTCGGTCGGGTAGGACCGCTGGATCTCTTGGACCACCCACGCCTTGCCGTCAGCGGCTGGCGGCTTGATCTCAACCAGTCCAGTATTGACATTGACTTCCTTGGCGATCGAGAGCATGGTGTCGAATGCCGCCGGGTTCACCGATTCGCCGGTTGGCGCGGGCGCTGCCCCGTGGTGGTGGGCGTGTTCATCACCTGCGCTGCTCTCCGCGGCAGACAGTTCAGTGTCCACCGAGGGGGTTCCCCAGTTCAGCGCGGCGCGGAGCTCACTGACGTTGGCGCCACCGTAGGTCGACCAGGTGATGCCGGTGGCGGAGAGGAAGAATGCGCCGAGCAAGACCCAGATCCCAAGCGATCCATGCCAGCTGGCCAGGCGCCGGTAGCCCGTTGCCTTGGCAGCGGGGCGGATGAGGTCTTTTTTGCGCTTGGTTTTCCTGATGCGCAGAATCCACAAGGCAAATCCTGCCAGGGCGATCACTCCCAGCCAGGAGGCTGCCAGTTCGCTATACATGCGCCCTGGCTCGCCGAGCTGCAGGTTGCGGTGCAAGTGGTCGATCCACGTTCGCAGGGGCAGCACTCCGCTGGTTCCGTAGGCGGTCAAGTCACCGCGGATTTCAGCGGTGGCCGGGTCGATGAAAATAGCCCTGGTTTCGCTGGCTCCCAGGTTCTCATCCGCATACATCACCCGAGTGGTATCACCGGGGTGTGGTGCCGGTCGAACCGCCACCAGCGCATCACCGCTGCCCATGTAGGTGTTAGCCACCTCTACTTGATCGGCCAGCGGCAAATAGGCGTCGGCTAGCGGCGCGCGCAACTGATCTGCATAGACAGCCTGTTCGATTTGCGGAGTAATTGCATATAAGGCGCCGCTCACGGCGGCGACAAGGATAAACGGGCCGATGAAGATTCCCGCATAGAAGTGCAGCCGTAGCAGCAGCTGGCCGAACCATCCTTTTCTGTTGGGCTTCGAAATCCCGGTCGGCGGCTGGGATTCGGGGGTCGTGGTTTCCAGAAGAGTCATGAGGGATCCTTGGTGGCAAAGCAGGACGAGTATCGGCGGCTAAGCTGCGAAGAGAGTTTCACCGATGAACCCTCCTTCCGCGCAGCCCTGCGGAATCAGGAAGACGGCCGAGCCGATGGGAGTCGTCCACTGGTTCAGCGCATCGAGGTCCGATAGCCGTTGCTGCATCGGGGTGTATTGTTCGGCCACGCTCTTTTGGTAGGACACGAAGATCAGCCCGGAGTTGGAGATCTCGCTCCCGGTAGGCGGCTCGTCGTAGTTATATCCGCGCCGGAAGATCCGCTCGTTCGTGTTCTCGGAACGGGCTCTGCGGATGTGCGCGTGCGCGGCGATGACCGTGAATCCCAGGGCATTGGTCGCTTCGAAATCCGGCTCATCGTGTTCCTTGCTTCCAGTGGTCGGCGCCCCGTTGCCCAGGGTCCGCCCGACACTGAATTCCCGGCCAGAACGGTCCAGCTCATCCCAGGTATCAACATTCATTCGGATGCGCCGGATGACCATCGTGGTGCTCCCATCCGCGTTCCACACCACGGAGTTGAAATCCTCCGAACCTGGAACGGGGTTCACGGTTCCGTCGACTTGTCCGAACAAATTCCGCATCGTGGTGCCGCTGGCTTCGGATCCCCGGGACCGGCGGAACCCGGATTGCACCCATTTCACGGAGGCGAACCGGCGGGCATCCTTGAGCATCATCCGCTGGGCATGTGCAACGGATAATGGATCATCCGAGGCGATATGCAGCAGCAGATCCCCATCGTTCCAGCGCTCTTCGAGCTCGTCGATCTTGAACTCCGGCAGCGGCTGGCTTTCGCCGGCCGAGGAGCCGGCGAGTTCCATGAGCTTCGGACCGAATCCGAAGGTCACCGTGAGCCGTGCGGGAACAGTGCCCAGTTCCGGTTCGGTGTCTGCCAAGGCCGCCTGGCCTTGGGTGAGCCTTGCCGCGTCATCGCTGAGCAGACGGAGCAGGCGTTGCAGGGACTCGTGGTCAAGGCCATCACGCAAGTTCAACGCGACGTAGCTGGCGTGGGCTTGTGGCTCCGTGGTGATTCCTGCCTGGTGTGAGCCGTAGAACGGAATCACGGCTTGTCCGTGCAGCGGCTCCGAGCCGCCGGCCGGCGCTGCGGCACTGGACAGGGAGTCGATCCCCAGAGCTACGATCGCTCCCAGTCCGGCTGCGGCGCCGCCGAACAGAATTCCTCGCCTGCTTGGTCCTTGTTTGGCGGGTGCGTCTACGTGTGGCATTAGTGATCGTGGGCGCTTTCGGATTCGGAGTCGTCCTTGTCCATCTCGCCGTGATCCATGCCCTCGTGCTCGGAGCCGTCATAGTTTTCATTCGCGCCGGCGAAATCCTTCACCGGGGCGATGGTCTCGGAGCTGGTGCCATCGGAGAATTCCAGGCTCATGTTCACGGTGCTGCCGGGCTTGAGCGGTTCGGCGAGGTCCATGAGCATAATGTGGCTTCCCCCTGGTTCAAGATGCAGTTCGCCGTGGGCGGGGATGGTGAATCCGCCAGTTTTTTCACGCATCACCATGGCCCCGGATTCGTTGGCTACCGTTTCATGCAGTTCCAGATCACTGGAGGCCGGGCTCGTGACCGAGGTGATGGTGATGTCCTGGCCTCCGGTGTTTCGAATCGTGCCGAATCCCGCCGACATCCCCTCATCGATAGCCTTCACCCAAGGATCTTTCATGGTGACAGTGGCGCCAGCCGGAGCCGGGTTGCTGTTGGCAGCAGGGGTGCCGGCACAACCTGCTAAGGCGATCAATGCGGCTGCGGATAGGGCGGTGGTGCGCAGGGCAAAAGAGGTTTTCACTGTTAATCCTAGGAAAATGAGGGAAGCACGAATAGCGCGCTCTGAATTATTGCTGCTGTGGTGCCTGCAACCACCGAGGCATGGTGCCGGTGGGCAGGACGCATGGTGCTGGGCACAGCAGAGGAGAAAATAGCCCTGATCGGATAGGGCTTGCGAAGGTGAGGTGCGAAGCTGGGTCGGTTGGCCGCTGAAGTTCTAGCCGGAGCGCGCAATGGAGTCCGGACAGGCAATGCCGATAAACGAACTCAGAAGGATAGGTTCACCGGCATGCTTTCAAGCAAGCCAGTGCGCACGAGCATGGAAACTTGTCCCGGGATGGGGCATGTCAGGGCCCGATTCCGGGGCCTTTGAAAGCAAGAGCGGAAAAGCAGCAGGCCAAATGGACTGCAACTGTTGCCTTACACCTTTGCCAGTGCGGGTGGGCCTCTGCGAACGACAGACGTTGCATACACAGCCACTGTGCAGCCAGGGATATCGCGCGGTGCGGCAGGAACTGGTTGCGGTCGCACTGGTTGAACGGCGAAGTTGACCAGTCGCCAGAAGAGTTTCCAGGTGAACAGGCTAATGATGTCTGAAGCGGCGATGAGTAGCTGCTCGCTACGGTGAAGCACCAGAACTGTTGCGAACCCAGCAAGGAAGTGAGCAAGCAGCATGGTGCCATCGCCGTGAATTGCCATGGCGGTACTTGCCGAGCCGGTCGCATCGACCGCCAGGGACATCCCATGATGTGCGTGGATGCCTTGCCCTGCGGATGAAAGAGCGGAATGCCCGGCTCCCATGGAGAACAGGAGATGGAAAAGCACCTGGCTGAACCCCACCATGATGGACAACCGCCAGAAGGTGAACCGCTTGCTGCTGAGCAAGATGCAGACCATGAGCGACAGAGACAGCGGGAGAGCGACGTTCAGGATGTCCGGTATGGCTCCGCCCGCAAGCACGTGGGAAGCCAGAGAAACAAACGTCGCGAAGAACGCGGCGGCGGTGCCTCTGAGAGCACGTGATGAGCGGGAGGTCTTTTGCACACCACCAGTATTACAGATCGGTGACTGTATTTCGACAACGTGTAAAACTGAAGGCGGGATCGTTTGGCCATTCAATGCCGGGCGGTTACGTGGATCGCCTCGGGTTTCATGGTGCTTTCCACTGGGTAAATGGATAGCGGGCCCAATCTGCGCACCGGAAAGCAAGATCCGCGCAGCGCCATGGCGCTGAGGAATGCCCACGCCGCTCCCCGCTGCATGCGTCAATCGGCGGTGGACATTGGCAAGGTAGCCCTGCATCGCTGGGTTCTCCCTGTCCAGATCCATGCTGGAGGCCTCAGGGCGAATTCGCCGCCGACGAGCTCACCGGGACCAAAGTTCGGAGGAGAATTGGGAGCGGCTCGAGATCCCGGCCAGGCTGCAGCGCAGCCAGTTCCGCGTCCTATCGAAGCCCGCCGTGGACTCTCTGGTGCGTTCCGCAATATTGAATGCACTGGTGCACTGTTGGAATGCAACTACGCTGTTGAGTTGCGCCGACAAGTTCCACGCGAACACCTGCTCGATTTCAGTAGGGCTCGCTTACCGAGAGCACTTTCAACCCTTCGGCCACCACCCGCCCGTCGTGGATGACGGTGCGGTCGGTGCCCCGGTCCATCACTGTGGAAGCAATGCTCTCGCCATCCACCAGCACCAGATCGGCCCGGTCCCCTACGGCCAATCCCGGGCGGTCGGCCACCGAAGCCAGGCGCGGCACCGTGCGGTCCATGATCGAGGCGCCGCCCATGGTGGCCACGGCCAGCGCATGCCCGATCAGTTCATCCTGGCGGAACCCGTTGACGAAAGCCAGCTGCCAGGTCCGGTCCAGCAGATCGCAGTTCCCGTAGGGGCTCCAGTAGTCGCGCTGCCCGTCCTCCCCCAGGCCGAATCGCACCCCGGCTCCAACCAGGTCCACCAGCGGCAGATGATTGGAGGTGCTGGGCGCAACGGAAGTCAGCGAGATGTCCAGCTCGGCGAAGGTGTCGATCAGCCGGCGGCTGGCAGCCTCGCTGACGCTGCCCAGCTCGTAGGCATGGGACAGGTTGACCCTGCCCTGCATGCCCAGCGCCCGGGTGCGTTCGGCAATCAGCTCTGCCGAGAAGAAGGCGAGCGCACCGGGCTCATGCAGGTGCACGTCGATATCCACCTGGTATTTATCGGCCAGCCCGAACACCACGTCGAGGTGGCGGACCGGGTCGCGGTCCAGTGCGCAGGGGTCGATGCCGCCCATGGCATCCGCACCGGCTTCCAGCGCGTCCTCGAGATGCTTGACGGTACCCGGCTCGCGCAGGATCCCTGCCTGCGGGAAGACCATGATCTGCACCTCGGCCTCGTTGGCGAACTTCTTTTTCGCGGCCACCACGGCCTCGTATTTCTCCAGCTTGGAATCCACATCCACCTGGGCGAAGGAACGCACCCGCGTGGTGCCGCGGGCAATCATCCGTTCCAGGGTTCCGGCCACGCGCTCGGGCAAGCTGATTTCGGCATCCCGCCAGTTCTCCCGGTCATTGCTCATCATGCCCCACACCCCCGGGCGTCCGGTGTGCTCGCGGAAAGGCAGTCCGATGCGCGTGGAATCCAGATGCACATGCACGTCGGAGAAGGAGGGGAGAAGGATGCGCCCCCGGCCATCGACGTCCGCCAGGTTGCGCACCTGCTGCGGGTCGTGCACGGAGATCGCTGAAATCTTGCCGTCGCCAATCAGGATGTCGCTGGGCGGACCGCCCCAAGGGCGGGCATTGCGGATGAGCATGGTTCAGCTTCCTTGCCGGTATGGACAGTGCTAGTAGAAACGTACCGCATGCGCCCCTAGGGCCAGCAGCGCTTCGGGCCGAGCGCGGTTCTCCTGCTCCAGGCAGGACAATGGCGGGCCCTTGCGGGCCCGCCATCAACTGGATCGGCTATTCGTCAGCCTCTTCTCCGGGCAACGTCGACTGCTCCGGCAGGCTGTCCCAGAAGGAGGTATCCATGGTTTCCACGGAGCCATCGGCTACCGCCTTGATGGTGCTCTCCAGGGTCAGGATGGTCTGCTGGCGCAAGTAGCCATTGGATTTCTGTCCCAGGACATAATCCGGGTTGCTGTGATCGCTCATGCCGCGCATTTCGAAGAGCAAGGTGGAAATGCCGTATTCGGCCGCGATGCCATTGCGCGCAATGGTGTTGGCGGTCCCGCCCACGTACTTGCCCAAGTGGCCCCAGCCGGTCCGGTCGACATTCTGGTAGACCACTGCGCCCAGGCGCTTGGAACCCTCGCGGACTTCCTCAGGCACGTCCGGGGTCGTCGGGTAGAGGATCGAGCCGGACACCAGCTTGCCGTCCACCGCCGAGCGGGTGCCCTGATGGTGCAGGTCGATCATGTAGTCGATGCCGTAGGCGGAGAGCACATTGTTGTGCAGCGCCTGGATTTCCGGTTGCGTCTTGGCCACGTGGTCCCGGTTGATGTCCACGTTGTTGGCGTTGTAGCGGGTCAGGTGCCGGTCCCCCGAGGCGATGTAGTCATCGAGCGGGAAGTCCACATCGCCCATGGCGCCATCCGGGTTCAGCATCGGCACCACCAGGATGTTGACGTCCTTGAGCACCTCCTTCATCCGCCCCGAGCCCAGGTGCTTGATCACTTCCAGGGTCCCCTCGGTGGTCAGCTGCTCGTTGCCGTGCTGCTGGGTGAGGAACATGATCGTGGGATTTTCCGGGTTAGAAAGGTACTTGGCCAGGAACAGATCGCGTCCCTTGGCGGATTGGCCGATGACTTCCAGTTCCATCGCCGATTGCTTGGCATCCTGCTTGCGCAGTTCGGCGGCCATCGACTCGTGCGTATGCAGGATCGAGGTGTTGATGGTTTCATTTCCGGTGTAATCCGGCCCGTTGCCTACGGCATTGGCCGGGACAAGCCCCAAGCCGAGGAACAGTGCCGAGCCGGCAACGATGCAGGAGCCCTTCTTCAGCAACTGAGCGGGGAACTGCTTTGGCATATTCTTCATTGAATCTCCGATGTCTTCCTGTGATGGGATGGATCTTGGTCATTGCGCCGTCCTCCGGCGTTTCCAGTCTCAGCTGCCGATGATGAAGTAGCCGCCGTTCAGTCCGTCCACCATGACGCGGTAGGACTTTTTCTCCAGGCTCGCTTCGACCATCCAGTTGGGTTTCCAGACCTTTGCGACACTGCTCTTTTCCCGGACCCCGCCGCGCCAGGCCAGCCGGGCCCGGCGCAGTGCCGCGGTGGATAGCAGGGCCTTGGCCCGCCGGCGTGCAGTGTCGAAATCGATGGTGTTCCACTGGGGATCAGCCACCCGGTCCAGCACTTGGCCGGTTTCCGCATCTTCGGCTTGCCACGGATCGCAGACGAAGGCCTTGCCCGAGTAGTAGTCCACCAAGGCGTGCGCCTGCCCTGACCGCCCGGCCAGCTGCGGCACCTCGAAGATGAACCCCGCAAAGGGATGATGGCGCAGCTTGGCCGACTCGACTCTCAGCCCTGGCGCCTTGGCGGCAAGGATGCGTTGCGCGTCCTGGTCATCGACCAAGGTTTTCAGCACCAGTTCATTCACCGCGGGCCGCCATTTCCGCCTGGCTGGCCAGCAGTGCATCCTGGCCCATGAGCATCTTCTTCGGGATCGGGCCGATCTTCGCAGTCTCATCCAGGGCACGGCCAATATGCTCCGGCACGGGATGCGACTTCTGGCTGGCCAGGCTGCCGATGACCATGGCCGCGGTGGAGGCCAGGATGCCGGTGACCATCGGATCAATGCCGGTGGCATCCGGCGCGCCGGACACCTGCCAGAGCACCGAGACCAGGGTGCCGGCGGCCATCGATGAGATCGCGCCAACGGTATTGGCCTTCTTCCACCACACCGCGCAGATATAGGAAGGGACAAAGGCGCTGCCCAGCACGGTCGTTGAGAAGATCACCACGGCGGCCACCGCGGGAGGATCAAAAGCGGCAATGCCATAGCCGATGATGGCCAGGGCCAGCACGGTGATCCGCGAGACCCAGACCATCTGCGCATCGCTCATCTTCTTGTTGATGAACCGGGCGTAGATGTCCTGGCTGGCGATGGTGCCGGCCTGCAGCAGCAGGGCATCGGCGGTGGACATGATGGCTGCCATGATCGCTGCCATGACGATGCCCACGGCGAAGGTCGGCAGCACCGCGTCGGCGACCTCGAAGATCGCGGTTTCCGGGTTGGCCAGGTTGGGCAGCAGGATCAGCGCGAACAGGCCCACCAGGTAGGGGCCGGGGATGAACAGCAAGTTGAATACCAATGAGTAGACCCCTGCGGTACGTGCCACCGAAGGCTTCTTCATGGCCATGTGGCTGACCACCACGTGCGGCCAGCCCATGTAGCCGATGGAGAAGACCAGCAGCGCACCGAGAATGACTCCCCACTGTCCCTGGTAGCCCAGATCCGCTCCCCACATGGTCAGCAGGTTGGGGTTGATCCCGCCCACAGTCTCATTGCCCTTGGTGAAACCGCCCACGGCCATCAGCGTGGCAACCAGGATCCAGACCATGCCGACCACCATGATGATGGCCTGCACGAAGTCGGTGTAGGCCACAGCCAGGTAGCCGCCCAGGAAGGTATAGAGGACAATCACGCCGATGGCGATCGCCAAGGCCACCGGGAAGGACACCCCGGAGACCATTTCCAATCCGCGGCCGCCGGCGATGAACTGGGCCAGCACGTAGAAGAACATGCAGAACAGCGCCACGGGAGCGGCGATGAGCCGGATCCACTTCGAGGGATAGCGGTGCTCCAGGTACTCGATGGAGGTGATGGACCCCAGGATCTGGGATAGCTTGCGCATGCGCCGGCCCAGGACCGAGAGGTTCAGGATGCCGCCGCCCAGGTCGCCCAGCGCATACCACATGCTGAAATAGCCTTGGGTGTAGCCCATGGATCCGGCACCCATGAACATGTAGCCGGACATGGAAGAACTCTGCAGCCGCAGCGCGGTGACACCGGGGCCGAGGCTGCGTCCGCCGAGCAGGAACCCTTCGGCATCTTGCTTGCCTCGCTTCATCGCCCAGAAGCCGATGGCGGCCATGGCGATGAAATAGATGACCAGGAACAGGATTTCGATGCTCACTGCTGCTCCTTCGCATCCTCGCGCTTCCAGCCGCGGCTGAGCCACAGGAAAACAGCTGTGTAGATCACCCAGAGGGCCGGAACCCCGATGATGACCATGGTCGTGAACGCCGGTAGTCCAAACATCGACACATTCCTTCTGGGAGCCGCTGGTTCTTATTTCATGAGCTGGGTCACAAGCAGCCGCTTGATCCATAGCCTTGCATAGCCCCAGTGGCCAAGACAAGGATAATTCCTAGGTTAACTTGGGAAAACTTCCGTGCCCCTGCATTCGACCGCACTGTCTTCCCGGCCTTTTCGCCACCGGTCGAGCGCCTCCGGGCCCAAACGGCGGGCAACAGCAAAGGCCCCGGCCGGGTTCGGCGGGCATCGTCATATGATGTCCGTCGAATCCCCGCCGGGGCCTTTGGCCCGGAGGGTGCTAGCGCAGCACCACGGTGCGCGAGCCGCTGAGGAAGACCCGGTCTTCGCAGTGCCAGCGCACCGCATCGGACAGGGCTTTGCACTCGGTATCGCGTCCGGCGGCCACCAGGTGCTCGGGCGCGTAGCTGTGGTCCACTTCCTGGACGCGCTGGGTGATGATCGGTCCCTCGTCCAACTCCGAATTCACGTAGTGCGCCGTGGCGCCCACGGTCTTCACCCCGCGTTCGAAGGCCTGGTGGTAGGGCTTGGCCCCCTTAAAGGAGGGCAGGAACGAATGGTGGATGTTGATGGCCCGGCCGGTGAGCTTGCGGGTGAGATCATCGGAGAGCACCTGCATGTAGCGGGCCAGCACCACCAGATCCACCTCGAAGCGCTCCACCAGGTCCATCAGCTTGGACTCGGCCTCGGGCTTGGTCTCAGGGGTGACAGGAATATGGAAGAACGGAATCCCGTTCCACTCGACCTGCTGCCGGTGGTCTGGGTGGTTGGAGACTACTGCCGCGATCTCCACCGGCAGCTCCCCCATCCGGGCGCGGAACAGCAGGTCGTGCAGGCAGTGACCGAACTTGGAGACCATCACCACCACGCGCTTCTTGTTGCCGGCCGGGCGCAAACCCCAGGTCGCCTGGTGCTCATCGGCGAGTTGGCCGAGGCCCGACTCGAGTTCGGCGATCTCAGCGGGGATATCCTCCGCCGCGGCGACCTCGAATTCGATGCGCATGAAGAGCGTCCCGGAAAGCTGGTCGTCATGCTGCTTGAGCTCCCGGATGTCGCCATGGTGCTTGAGCAGCAACCCGGTGACCGCATGCACGATGCCCGGGCGCTCGGCGCAGGTGAGGGTCAGGACATACTTGTTGTTCGGTTCGGTCATCGTGCCGCTCCTTGGTTTCGCCGAGATGGCATTAGCTTCGCCATGGCTCGTAGTGGTTTTTCGGGGGATTTTCATGCGGTTGCACCTGGCTTCCGCGCAGTGCTCTGCGCCGCGGATTCAAAGCCGTCCGGTCTGAGTTTTCCCAGCGGAACTGCGCGCCGCCCCTGCCTTCGGAAGCAGCTGCGGGCAGACTCGCCAACCTCTGGCCGGATACTGATATATCAATTGATGATCACAATACTATGTGTGCTTCAACACAGCGTCAACAACTTTTCCGGCGGTTCTTCCTGGCGCCTTTCCCAAAGCCCCCAGTACGGTTTTCCGCTCTGCCGCTGGCCGGCAAGCCAAGGGCTGTTGAGCGCATCGGCACAGGAAAAGCGCCCAAATCGAAGCCGGGGAGATACTCTTTGTGTGTCGGCAATTGATTTTTGAACAGTGATAGAGAGCGATATGCCAAGGCCCACCGAACTGACCAGCGCCGCCACCGAGCAAGGCTCGATGGCTGATCGAGCCTACAACGCATTGCGCGACCGGCTGGTGCTGCTCGAAATCGCTCCGACGCACCCGATCCACGAGCCGCAGCTGGCCGAAGAACTGGGCATTGGGCGCACCCCGATGCGCGAGGCTCTCAAGCGGCTGGAAACCGACCATCTGGTGGTGTCCTATCCGCGCCGCGGCACCTTCGCCACGGCCGTGGATTTCCATGAGCTGAACTACATCTCCGAAATGCGCCAGGTGCTCGAGCCGCTGGCCGCGCGCAACGCGGCCGCGAACAAGGACCCGCAGATCCGCGAGCAGCTGGCCAGTTACCTGCAGCAGATCGATGCCCTGGATCCCGCCCTGGACCAGCGTTCGCTGCTGTTGCTGGATGTGCGCATCCACCGGCTCATCTACAAAGCGGCGGCCAACAAGTACCTGGAGGAAACCCTGGTGCGCCTGGATAATCTGGTGACCCGGATCTGGTGCCTGGTCATCGACCAGATGCCTCCGATCGCAGAGCACATTTCCGAGCATTCGGCCCTGCTGCGCGCCATCCTCGACGGCGACGCGCAGCTGGCAGCGCGGCTGGTCTCCGAGCATGTGGCCCACTTCGAGCAGGCCCTGCGCCGCGCCCCCTAGCTGGATGCCGGGGACGCGAACCGGCCGCTAGCGGCCGGCGCCCTCGGGTTCCAGATCAGTTTCGGGCCGCGGCTGCGGTTCGCGCACCGGGGCTTCCAGCTCCTGGGCCACCGGCTCCGGCCGGTCTCCAGCCGGCAGGCCCGACGCGGCCACAATGGAGTTCTCCCTGGTCATCAGGCTGAACTGCTCGCCTTCGTGGCGGTCGATTCCGTCATCCACCGCCTGCTCCAGCACCTCCATCGCCACCTTGCCGCGCAGCACCAGCGGATCACGGCACAGGTCCTTCCACAGCGCCACGCACAGCAACAGCATCACCAGCACGAAGGGCAGCGCCGAGACGATGGTGATGTTCTTCAGCCCGTTCAGGGCCGCCGCCGGATGGTCCCCGCCGGCCAGCAGCATGACCGCGGCCACCGCTCCCACCGAGACGCCCCAGAAGACCACCGACTTCTTCGAGGGCTCCTGCGCGCCGCGTTCGCTCAGCGCGCCCATCACGATCGAGGCGGAGTCCGCCCCGGTGACGAAGAAGATGGCAATCAGCACCACGGCCAGAGCCATCAGCGCAATGGAGAACCATTCGGGGAATGGCAGTGCGCCCAGCAGCTCGAAGAGCACCGAGTTGAAGTCGATGTCCGGGGCCCCGTCCACCATCTGGGCCAGCGCCTGACCCATATCCCCGTTGCGCTCGGCCCGCTCCTGCAGGCCGATGGCGCCGCCGCCGAAGATGGCGAACCAGAACAGCGTGACGGTGGAAGGTACCAGCAGCACCCCGGTGACGAACTGGCGGATGCTGCGCCCGCGCGAGATCCGCGCGATGAACAGGCCCACGAACGGGGTCCAGGAAACCCACCAGGCCCAGTAGAAGATGGTCCAGGAGGAAAGCCAGGCGGCCATGTCGCCGTCCCCGGAAGCCGCGGTCCGCGATGCCATTTCCGGCAGATCCGCGATGAAGGAGCCCACCGCATTGGGAATCACGTTCAGGATGAACAGCGTCGGCCCGCCGATGAACACGATCAGCGCCAGGATCACCGCCAGCACCATGTTGATATTGGACAGCCACTGGATGCCGCGCTCGATTCCGGAGACGGCCGAGGCCACGAACAAGGCGGTGAGCACCGCAATGATCAGTACCAGGACCCCCGAACCCACCGAGGACAGCAGCCCGGCGGACTGGATGCCGCCGCCGATCTGCAGCGCGCCGAGCCCCAGCGAGCAGGCCGAGCCGAAAAGCGTGGCCAGGATAGCCAGGATGTTGATCGTCTTCCCGCCCCAGCCGTGGACGACCCTTTCGCCGAAGATCGAGGTGAACATCGAGGAGAACAGCTGCGGGCGGCCCAGCCGGAAGCTGCCGTAGGCCATGCCCAGCCCGACAATCGCGTACATGGCCCAGGGGAACAGCGTCCAGTGGAACATGGTGGTGCCCATGGCCGTGCCCACCGCGGCCGAGGTCTGCCCGCCCACGGTTTCCGGCGGCGGAGACATGTAGAAGTACAGCGGTTCGCCCACCCCGTAGAAGACCAGCCCGATGCCCATGCCGGTGGCGAACATCATCGAGATCCAGGAAACCGTGCTGAACTGCGGCTTCTCCCCGTCCTTGCCCAGCGGGATGCGCCCGAAGCTCTTGGCCGCGACCACCAGCACGAACAGGGTGAAAACGGTCGCGGCGATCACGAAGACCCAGCCGGTGTTTGTAATCACCCAGTCGAGGGCCTTCCCGGCCGCGGAGCCCAGCCCTTCGGGCGAAGCGAAGCCCCAGGCGATGAACGCCAGGGCGAGGAGTCCGGCAATGCCGAAGACCCAGTAGTCGGTGCCGGAGGACAGGTATCTTCTGGGCCGGCGCCGGCGAGCCGAGTGCAGCTCGCTGACCAGGTCGTTCACGGGTTGCTCAGTGCGTTTCATTTCGGTTTCCTTCAATAAAGGCAATAGGTGGCGGGCCGGCAGGGGAATGCGGGCGCGCCGAATCAGCCGGGGTCCCGGGTTTGCTCGTGAGTGGTGGCCGGGGCCGGCAAATCGGCCGGGCTCAAGAGCCGGCCGGAAGTGCGCCGTGCAGGCCGGGAATTGTTCCCGGCCGGCACGGCGGGCAGCGGTTAAATGCGCGTCAAGCGCGGATCAGCCCGTGCGGGTCGAGCACGAACTTCTGCGCGGCGCCTTCGTCGAAGGCCGCGTAGCCCTGCGGGGCCCGGTCCAAGCCAATGGCCGTGGCGTTGACGTTCTTGGCAATCGAGACCTTGTCCGAGAGGATCGCCTGCATCAGCCCGCGGTGGTACTTCATCACCGGGCACTGGCCCGTGACGAAGGTGTGGGACTTGGCGAAGCCCAGGCCGAAGCGCATGGACAGCGAACCGACCTTGGCCGCTTCGTCCTCGGCGCCCGGATCCCCGGTGACATAGAGTCCCGGGATGCCCAGGCTGCCGCCGGCACGGGTGATTTCCATCAGCGAATTGAGCACCGTGGCAGGCTGCTCCTTGCCAGCGTCGTGCCCGTGCCCGCGCGCTTCGAAGCCCACTGCGTCGATGCCGCAGTCGACCTCGGGCACGCCCAGGATCTGGGCGATCTGCTCGGCCGGGTCGCCCTGCGAGACGTCCACGGTCTCGCAGCCGAAGCTGCGCGCCTGGGCCAGCCGGTCGGCGTTCAGGTCCCCGACAATCACGGTGGCCGCACCCAGCAGCTGCGCGGAGGTGGCCGCGGCCAGGCCCACCGGGCCGGCGCCGGCGACATAGACGGTGGAGCCGACGGTGACCCCGGCGCCGATGGCTCCGTGGTAGCCGGTCGGGAAGATGTCCGAGAGCATGGCCAGGTCCAGGATCTTCTCCATGGCCTGGTCGCGGTCGGGGAATTTCAGGGCGTTCCAGTCAGCGTAGGGCACCAGCACGTATTCGGCCTGGCCACCCACCCAGCCGCCCATGTCCACGTAGCCGTAGGCGGAACCGGGGCGGTCGGGATTGACGTTCAGGCAGATGCCGGTTTGCCCGACCTTGCAGTTGCGGCAGCGGCCGCAGGAGATGTTGAAGGGCACCGAGACGACGTCGCCGACCTTGAGGAATTCCACATCGCGGCCTACTTCCACCACTTCGCCGGTGATCTCGTGGCCCAGCACCAACCCGACGGGCGCGGTGGTGCGGCCGCGGACCATGTGCTGGTCCGAACCGCAGATGTTGGTGGCGATGGTGCGCAGGATGACCCCGTGGTGCACCTGCCGCCCGACGTTTGCCGGGTGGACCCCGGGCCCGTCCTTCAATTCGAATTCGGGGTACGGGGTGTCGATCAGCTCGACCTTGCCTGCCCCGGCGTAGCTTACTGCCAAGTTGCCCATAGCGGACCACTTCCTTGAAATATCAGTTGGATACCAAATCGGATGTGCCCAAGTCTGACCACTGGATGTGATCCATGTCAATAGCCCGGCCTGAAATCCGCCGGGTCCGGCAGCCCGCCAGCGACCGGCTACCCGTCCAGTTCCTCGGCCGAGCGCAGGGAAATGATGTCCTTGGCGGTGCGCTGCAGGATATCCAGGGATTCCTCGATCAGCGGCGAGCCGCGGCTGCCCTTGCGGGTCACCGCCACGATGCGCCGCGAGGGCTTGGCCGCCCCGGAAATCCGGCGGCGCACCACGTTCTGCGCATCGCCCAGGGTGGCCAGCCGGGGCAGCAGCCCCACGCCCAGGCCCGCCCCGATGAACGCGATCATGGTTTCCCACTCCACCGCCTCGTGGGCGATATGCGGGGTGACCCCCAGCGAAGTGAAGGCGGCAACGAACAGCGCCCGGTAGACCGACTGCCCGGATTCCGAGATCCACGGGTCATCGGCCAGGTCCTCCAGGGCCACGGACTTGTGCTGCGCCAGCCGGTGCGTGGCGGGCAGCACCACATCCAGCGGGTCATCGAGCAGCACGGTCTGCTCGAACCGGTCCCTGGCGGCAGAACCCCCGGACGTCTGGCTGGCCACGATCACGGCCAGGTCGATCCGCTCCGCGAGCAGCAAGTCCAGGCAGCGCTGCGGCTGCGCTTCGATCAGCTGCACTTCGGTATCGGGCCGAGTGGCTCGCAGGTTCGCGGCCAGCGGGGCAAGCAGCTGCGCGGCAGCGGTGGAGAAACCGCCCAGGCCGAACTGCCCCTGCACCTGCCCGGAGGCGTTGCGCGCGGACGCCGCGAGCAGCTCCCATTGCGTCACAATCCCGTCCAGGCCCGCAACGAAATGCCGGCCCGCGGAGGTCAGCCGCACCCCGCGGCCCTCCTTGGTGATCAGCTTGATGCCCAGGGTGCGCTGCAGTTCGCGCAGCTGCGCGGAGACCGCCGAGGCCGAGTAGCCGGTCAGTTCCGCGGTGCGCGCTACCGAGCCCGTGGAGGAGAAGACCCGCAGGGTGGCGAAGCGTGGATCGATCATGCACCAATTGTGCACGGTTCCGTTCAATTTCTTGCGCTTTTCTTGCCGACTATTTCTTCCTAGTCTCGATTCATGCGGTGACCGGCCTCACATCGGCCCGCGCAACCACAGCCCGAGGACGCCAGCCGCGTCGTGTTCCAAGGAGTAACAGATGACCGCTTCGGTAAGCGCACCGCGCACTACGCGTGGGAAGCTCGCTACGTCGGTGAACCAAGAACAGCTCGCCGAGATCACCGAACTCTTCCGCAACCGGCGCAAGGGCTACTCGCTCGAAGCCCCGCTGTACACCGACCCCTCAGTATTCGATGTCGAAATGCAGGCCATCTTCGGGACCCACTGGCTGTTCGCCGCGAGCATTGCCGAGATCCCCGAGCCCGGGGACTACGTCACTGTGGACTACGGGCCGCATTCGCTGATCGTGCTGCGCACCGAGGAGGGCGGGGTCAACGTGCTGCACAACGTCTGCCGGCACCGCGGCGCCCGCGTGCTCACCGAAGCCTCGGGCAGCACCGGGAACCTGGTCTGCGGCTACCACTCGTGGACCTACTCCCCCGAAGGGGACCTGATCCACGCCTCCGCCCCGGGCGAAGGCAAGTTCGACAAGAGCTGCTTCGCGCTCAAGCGCGCCCACGGCCGGGTCCACGCCGGGCTGGTCTTCGTTTCCCTGGCCCAGGAACCGCCGGCGGACTTCGACGAGGTCGCCGGCATCTTCGAGCCCTACCTGGCCCCGCACGATATCGCCCGCGCCAAGGTCGCCTACCAGCAGGACATCATCGAGGAGGGCAACTGGAAGCTGGTGATGGAGAACAACCGCGAGTGCTACCACTGCGACGGGCACCCCGAGCTGGCCTGCTCGCTGTTCCCCACCTGGGGGCTGAGCGACGACACCGTTCCGCCGCACCTGGAAGAGGTATGGGAGCGCAACCAGCAAGCCCAGGCGGCCCTGGAGGAACGCTGCCGCCGCTACGGATTGCCCTACGAGGTCGTGGAGCAGCTGGACACCCGCATCGCCGGCATCCGCATCTCCCGCGAATCCCTGGACGGCGACGGGGAATCCTTCTCCGCCGACGGGCACCGCCTGTCCAAGAAGCTGCTCGGCGAGCTGCGCGACTTCCGGTTGGGCCGCTGCTCCATGCACCTGCAGCCCAACAGCTGGTTCCATTTCCAGTCCGACCACGTGATCACCTTCGCCGCCTTCCCGATCAACGAGCACCAGACCCTGGTGCGCACCACCTGGCTGGTGGCCGATGACGCGGTCGAAGGAGACGACTACGATCTGGAGAAGCTCACCCACACCTGGAAGCAGACCAACCTGCAGGACAAGGCCTTCGTCGAGCTGTGCCAGAAGGGCGCAGCCAGCCCCGCCTACCAGCCGGGCCCGTACATGAAGAGCGAATACCAGGTCGAGGCGTTCATCAACTGGTACACCCAGCGCGTGCTGGAGCACCTGGCATGAGCGCAGGCGCCCAGCTGGCATCGAGCGTAGCGGCCCAGCGCATCCGCGGGCTGGAAATGCCGTGGAACCGGGTCCTCAGTTCCCAGGAAGGCCCGGCGAGCGCGGCCCGCGCGCTGGGACCATGGCACCCCCAGGAGTTCCTGGCCGAATGCGTGCAGACCATCGAGGAAGCCGGCGGGCTGATGACCTTCGTCTTCCGCCGCGCCGACGGCGCCCCGCTGGCCTTCCGCGCCGGGCAGTACCTGAACGTCGCCTTCCCGGTGCACGGCGAAGACCAGGACCCGGTGGACCGCAGCTACTCGATTTCCAGCGCGCCCACCGTGCCCTGGACCTTCAATGTCAGCATCAAGCGCGATCCCAAGGGCCTGGTCTCCTCCTGGGCGCATGAGAACCTGCGTCCGGGCATGGTGCTGGAGATGCTCGGCCCGGTGGGCGCCTTCCACCTGGGCGATTCCGACCGGCGCGCCCGCTACCTGTTCCTTGCGGCCGGAGCCGGGATCACCCCGATCATGTCGATGGTGCGCACCATCCACTCGCTGCCCGGCCAGGCCGATGTGGTGGTGCTCTGCCACGGCACCGTGCCCGGGGACTTCGCCTTCTGGCCCGAGCTGGAATACATCGCGCAGGTCGATTCGCGGATCAAGGTGTTCTACTCGCTGGGCGACCGGGCCAAGCCCAAGAGCTGGAAGGGCTTTGCCGGGCGGCTGACCACGGCGATGATCGACGCGGTGGCCCCGGATGCCAATGGCCGCAAGGTGTTCGCCTGCGGGCCGGAAGGCTACCTGAATTCGGCCACCCAGCTGCTGCGCGAGGCCGGGGTGGATGACACCTCGGTGTTCATGGAGTTCTTCTCCGGGGACCGCAAGACGCTGCTCGAATACCAGGAGGAAATCGCTCTGGCCGGGTCCATCGCCGAGGAGGTGGCCGAATCCGTGGAGGAGTTCTACGAGAGCCAGCCGCCGGAGCTGGGGATGTACGAACCCGAGTACGACCAGAGCGGCACCATCGAGGCCAGCGGCCAGAAGCTGGTGGCGGTCGATTCCAATGCCCCGCTGCCGCCAGCCGCGCCGCTGGTTCCCGCGCAGGACCCGCCGGATACCGCTTCCTTCCCCACCGTGGGCGAAGGCGAGCTGACCATGACCTTCCTGCGCACCGCGGTGACTGTCCGGATCAGTTCCCAGGAGCACATCCTGGGTGTCGCCCAGCGGGCCGGGGTGCGCATCGGCGCCAACTGCCAGGAGGGCATGTGCGGCTCGTGCAAGGTCGTCAAGCTCGAAGGCGAGGTGGCGATGAACCACCAGGGCGGTATCCGCGCCCGTGAAATCGCGGCCGGGAAATTCCTGCCCTGCTGCTCCACCGCCCAATCGGACCTGGTCATCGACGCCTAGCGCGCCGGCCACCACCACACCATCAGCTTTCAAGGAGTCCCCATGTCCCGTCTTTCCCCTCGGATCGTCATCATCGGCGCCGGCATCGTCGGCGCCAACCTCGCAGACGAACTGGCCGCGCTGGGCCACACCAATACCCTGGTCATCGAGCAGGGTCCGCTGGATCTTCCCGGCGGCTCCACCTCGCACGCCCCGGGCCTGGTCTTCTCGTCCAACCCGTCCAAGTCCATGACCGAATTCGCGCAGTACACCATCGAGAAGCTCACCGGCCTGGTGGGCGCCGACGGGCGCGGCTCCTTCCTCCCGGTGGGCGGGCTGGAAATCGCCACCACCGATGAGCGCCTGGCCGACCTGCATCGCCGCGCCGGCTGGAACCGCTCCTACGGGGTCGACGCCGAAGTCATCGACGCCGCCGCCTGCCTGGCGAAGTTCCCGATGCTCAACCCGGAGAAGGTCCTGGGCGGCCTGTTCACCCCGGGCGACGGCCTGGCCCTGGCCGCCAAGGGCACCGCGCTGGTCATGGAACGCGCCAAGGCCGCGGGAGTCGAGTTCCGCGACCGCACCATCGTCACCGATATTGAGGTCTCCGGCGGCAAGGTCGCCGCGGTCATCTGCGGCGAGGAGCGCTTCGCAGCGGACATCGTGGTCTCCTGCGCCGGCTTCTGGGGACCGAATATCGGCAAGATGGTGGGCACCTCGATCCCGCTGCTGCCGCTGGGCCACCAGTTCGCCTGGAGCACCCCGGCCCCGTCGCTGGCCGGCGTCAACGAGCTGCCGGCCGGTGCCAGCCGCCCGATCCTGCGCTACCAGGACCGCGACCTCTACTACCGCGAGTGGGGAGATCGCATCGGCATCGGCTCCTACGCCCACCGCCCGATGCCGGTGGACCTGGACACCTTGCAGGCCTACCGCCCGGAAGAGATCACCCACGAGCGGATGCCTTCCTCGCTGGAATTCACCCCGCAGGACTTCGCCGCCGAATGGGAAGCCAGCCAGGAGCTGCTGCCGGATCTGCGCAACACCCGGATCCAGCGCGGCTTCAACGGCATCTTCTCCTTCACCCCGGACGGCGGCTCGCTGGTAGGCCAGTCCAGGGAAGTGGACGGCTTCTACGCGGCCGAGGCTGTGTGGGTGACCCACGCGCCGGGCATCGCCAAGGCCGTGGCCGAGCTGATCACCACCGGCACCTCCACGACGGACCTGAGCGACTGCGACCTGAACCGCTTCGAGGACGTGCAAACCACCAAGGAGTACGTCAGCGAGACCTCGCAGCAGAACTTCGTGGAAATCTACGATGTCCGCCACCCGCTGGAACCGCGCACCAAGCCCCGCGCCGTGCGCACCAGCCCGTTCTACTCCCGCCAGCAAAAGCTGGGCGCCTTCTTCCTGGAGGGCACCGGCTGGGAGCGCCCGCACTGGTACGAGGCCAACGCGGCGCTGCTCGATGAATTGCCGGCGGAGTGGGCGGCCCCGGAGCGCGACAGCTGGTCAAGCAAGTTCCACTCGCCGATTGCCGCGGTGGAAGCCTGGAAGACCCGCACCGCGGTGGCCATGTTCGACATGACCCCGCTCAAGCGCGTGGAAGTCACCGGCCCCGGTGCCGGGCCGATGCTCCAGGGCTTGACCACGGCGAATATGCTGCGTGCCCCGGGCATGGTCAGCTACACCCTGCTGCTGGACCATGCCGGCGGCATCACCAGCGACATCACCGTGGCCCGGCTCTCCGAACAGGTCTACCAGGCCGGCATCAACTCCAACGTGGATGTCGCCTACCTGGACCGCGAAGCGCGCAAGTTCAATGAGGCCAACCCGGGCCAGTGGGTGGCAGTTCGCGATATCACCGCCGGGACTTCCTGCATCGGCCTGTGGGGCCCGCTGGCCCCACAGGTCATGGCCAAGATCAGCGGCGATGATATGGGCAACGAGGGGCTGAAGTACTTCCGCACCAAGCAGATCTCCATCGCCGGCATCCCGGTCACCGCGATGCGCCTGTCCTACGTGGGCGAATTCGGCTGGGAGCTCTACGCCTCGGCGGATGTCAGCGCCAAGCTCTGGGATGCGATCTTCGAAGCCGGGCAGGAGCACGGCATCATTGCCGGCGGGCGCGAGGCGTTCAACTCCATGCGGCTGGAGAAGGGCTTCCGCTCCTTCGGCACCGATATGACCAGCGAGCACGAACCGGAACAGGCCGGTTTGGGCTTCGCGGTGAAGGCCGCCAAGACCGCGGACTTCGTGGGCAAGTCGGCGCTGGCCGAACGTGCCGCGGCGGCCACCAAGCGCCTGCGCTGCCTGACCGTGGATGATGGCGTGTCCATGGTCCTGGGCAAGGAACCGGTCTACGTGGATGGCAAGCCTTCCGGCTACGTCACCAGCGCCGCCTACGGATACACGGTCCGCAAGCCGATCGCCTACGCGTGGCTGCCGATCTCGGTGGAAACCGGAGACCCGGTGGCGATCGAGTACTTCGGCAAGCAGATTGCCGCCACCGTGGTCGATGATCCGCTGTACGATCCGCAGATGGACCGCTTGCGCGGAGTTTCGCTGGCCACTTCGGCCAGCTAGCGGCTATACGCACGTACCCGGGGCCGGGCACCGCTCATGCGAGCGGTGCCCGGCCTGTCGTCGTTAACCTGCGTGGCTGCCTGCACGCCGAGGCGGTACGCCATGCATTCATGCCTCTTAATAGGGGTGGCCTGCCGATAGCGGCCGCGGATGGCCTTCCGCTGGAGGGCAACGGGCCGCTCAGAAGGCGCGTTCGGGAACATTCACGCGAGCCGCGGAATCCAGTGCTGCCTTGACCTGGTCCGCTGGTGTTGGCGCTGGAATCGAGGAAAGCAGCTGGTCATCCGGGGTCGTGGAATCCGCCAGGTAGATGCGCGTATATCCGGCGGATTCGGGCTCGAATTTCCACGTTTCCGCGAGCGCGCCCGCGTCCAGCGTATCGAAGCCGAGGCGTTCGATGATTGCTGCTGCTTGCTCCTTCGCTTGGGAATCATCGGAGGCAATGGGAAGCGCAGAGCGGCCAGCAGCCTCGGCGGGACGGGCCAGCAGCGGAATGTGGTGGGCCAGGATGTTGCCGAAGGCTTTGACATAGCGAGCACCATCGAGCCAGCTCGCCACCAGTTCGCTGGTCGTCATCGTCCCGCTGTCGAGTTCGGCAATGCGTCCATCCCTGGATGGATAGTAGTTGCTGGTGTCCAGCACTGTCTTGCCGCGCAGCAACCCGGCTGGCAGCTCACGTACCGCAGCGAGCGGAATGGACAGCACCACGGCTTCGCCCGCTTCGGCCACCTCTTGAACCGTGCCGGCTGCGGCCAGCGGCCCCAGCTCGGCCACGAGTTCCTGCAGCGATTGGACTCCGCGGGAATTCGCAATCACCACGTTCACATTCGCGGCAACGGCCAATCGGGCGATTGCAGATCCGATATTCCCGCTTCCGATGATTCCCAGCGTTGGCATTCCATTTCCCTTCAGCAAAGTCCGGCATTGCGGGTGCCTGCCGCTCTTCGCAGCAGCTATCCCCTTTGGTTGAACTGCCTTCCGGGCACCAAAATTCCCTACGTGACATACTGGCGAAGCTATCCAGTGCTTGCGCGGCAACGCTCCCAGCGGGGCCGCATCCGAGGCGGCCTTGAACGCCCTGGCGCCCGTTTCCGAGCGAAGGTAGACGCAAGGGAGCCCGGGGAGAAATCGCCAGGCCAGCGGCATTAACCCGGGCGAACTAAAACCGGCGGGCAGCAGAAAGCCACCGCATCATCAACCTCCCAATCGATGATGCGGCGGCGGCACGTGGTGCATCTGGCCGGCGGCAGATCCCAGTTCATGTTCCCCTCCGGCGTGCACTGTGCACGTAATTCGCTTCGCCATGGCAATTGCGGTTCCGGCATTCCGGGTTCCGCTGCACGCTGGCTTGCCCGCAGCGGAACCCGGAACACCGGCCAGCCAGCTACCGGCGTCCGGCCATGCGCGCTCCCTTCGCCGGGGCCGCCTGCAGGCTTGCCTCCGCGGCTTGCGCGGCATGAAGGACCAGCAACGCCGTGGTTACCGTGCCCACGCCCCCCGGAACCGGGCTCAGGGCCCGCACCAGCGGGCGCACCGATGCCGCATGGACGTCCCCCACCAGCTTGCCTTCAGCGTTGACATTGGTTCCGACATCGATCACCACGGAGGTTTCATCCACCTCACTGCCGGTAAGCAGGTTCGCCTTGCCCACGGCCATGACGACCACCGCGGCGGACTTCGTTAACTGGGCCAGATCGACGGTCCTCGAATGGCAGATGCTCACCGTGGCATCGCGCTGCAGCAGCAGCTGGGCCAACGGCTTGCCCACCACCGCAGAGCGTCCGACCACCGCGACATGCTGCCCGGGCAGCGGGATCCGGTAGTGCTCCAGGATCTCGATGACCGAGCGTGCGGTAGCCGGGGCGAAGGCCGGCTGGCCGACACTGAGCCGTCCCAGGCTCAGCGGATTGGCCCCGTCAATGTCCTTGGCCGGGTCGATCAGCGCCACCAGCGCCGCGGCATCCACCCCTGGCGGCAACGGGGTCTGCAAGATGATTCCGTGCACCGAACTGTCCTCGTTCAAGGCGGTGATCGCTTCGGACAGCTGCTCCTGGCCGGACCCGGTCAGGTCCACGACCTGGCAGTCCACCCCGAGCTGCGCGGCGGCCCGTTCGATCGAGCGCACATACCAGGCGGTGGCCTCGTTATCGGTGGCCAGCACGACCGCGATCCGGACACTGGTGCCCTCGCTGGCCATGCGCACCACCAGTTCTGCGGTGCGGGCGCGGATCGCTTCAGCCACCGGCTGCCCGGCTAAATTGCGTGCCGTCATGCTGCCACCACCGCACGGGCGTGCGCGCTGAGCTCTTCGGCGTGGGCGATCGCCTCACTGGCCTGGCTGGCCGCCTGGACCAGCCGGTCGCGCTGGGCGATGTCCTTGATTGAGCTGATGTTCATTTCCAGGGTGGCCAGCGCGGTAGCCAAGGCCGCCCGGGCAGCTTCGGCCGCGGCGGCCACGTCGCTGAGAACCGATCGGTTGCCAATGGGCAGCAGGCGCTGGCCCAGCTTGATGACCTCAATGGAGGCCTCGACGGTAGAGACCAGCGGTGCGGCGGCGGCGATGGTGGCGTTTTGAATTGCCGCGCTGCGCTCCGACTTCTGCTCGCTGCTTTCCTTGGGCAGCTTGTACGCGGCACCCAGGGCGCCGAACAGCCTTTCGTCTTCCTGAGCGGCGAAGAGCCCCTGGCGCATCAGCAGCCGGGCATGCTCGGAAATCTGCTGGGCCTGTTCCTGGACGTCCGCGTACCGCGGTCCGGAAGTGAATTCGGCAACCATGGACACCAATGCCGCGCCCTGCGCCGCATGCAGGCCCGCGGCCGCGCCCCCTCCTGGCGTCGGGGCGCCCGAGGCAAGCCGCTCAAGGTAGCTGCTGACAGTTTCATTGGAGATCAATGGGGTTTCCCCTCGTTCGGGACGCATGGAAGTTGATCCCTGCACCGTTCGGCGGGATTTCCGGCGCGCAGGACCACGGTCCAGGCCGCCGGAACCCCTTAGTATCCGACTGGTATATCAGGTTATCTTGAAGCCTAGAGCACCTACCGAACGCCGGTCAAGGGTTTTCTGCCGCCCGGAACACCCCCGGCATCCAAGCGCCACGCGACCGGATCCCCCGCTAGCCCATCCAGGTCTTGCACATGCCGGCCAACAGGGTCCGGAAGGCATTTTCCCTGCGGCGCACACGCGGTCCCGGCGCAGGGCCAGGAGTGCGCGGCACGAGCCGGAATCCATCAGGAGCGCACCAAAACGACAACCACTTGCTGCGGCGACATGCCTGCGAGCCACGGGGCCAAGCGAGCGAGTACCACCTTCTCGCGCCCGATGGATCGGGGCAGTGTGCAGCCTCACGAGCATTCCACAAGAAGCTTGTACAAGTTAATTGTATTCTATAGCTATGGAAATTGATCCCGAGCCCGCAGACCTTCCCCAGCAGATGCTCGAGGTGCTTTCGCCATTGCTGAGCCTGATTCGCACGGCACGATCCATCTCCCCGGGCAAACTGGGAATCCTGCACACCTTGGCCATCGAAGGCCGGGCCAGTGCCGCCCGGATGAGCCAGGCCATCGGGGTCAGCCAGCAGGCCATCTCGCTGACGACCAAGGAATTGGAAGGCCTCGGACTGATCGAGCGGCACCGGGACGAGGCCGACCGCCGCAAGCTCTGGTTCCAGCTCACCGATGACGGCCGCCAAAAGCTGGACCAGGAAATCCTGCTCGGCCGGACCGCGCTGCTCCAAGCCATGGGCGAGAACCTGAGCGAGGAGGACCGTTCCCTGATCCGCTCCGCCTTGCCCGCGCTCAAGAAAATCAATACCGCGGTCCGCCCATGAGCCGCAACGCATCCAACCAGAGCCCGCTGGTGCCCACGCTGGTCTTCGCCGCGCTTGCCACGGCAATCGTCTCCTCGCTGGGCATGCTGCTGGTCCCCTCGATTTCCTTGCGGTTCAATGTCGATATTGCCGCCGCCCAGTGGATGCTCACCGTGAATCTGCTGGCCGGCGCCGTGGCAACACCCATCATGGGACGCCTCAGCGATGGACCACATAAGAAGCGGCTGCTGCTCGTCTCGCTGGCGGCCATGTTCGTAGGCTCTGTCATGGCAGCGTCCGCACCGAGCTTTGGCGTGTTCCTTGCCGGACGCGTGCTCCAGGGATTGTCCTACGGCATTGTTCCGGTCACCATCGCCATCGCCAGGCGCTATGTAGCGGCCGAGCACCTGCAGAACACCATCTCCACCTTGTCGGTGACGGTTGCTTCCGGAATCGGCATCGGCTATCCATTGACCGGCATCATCGCTGGCATTTTCGACTACTCCTACGCGTTCTGGTTCGGTGCGCTATTCGTGCTGGCCACCATCTGCGTGGTGTGGAAAGTTGTTCCTGCAGGCCCCGATACCCAGGCCGAGCAACGTCCCTTCGACTACACCGGCTCCGGCTTGCTGGCCCTGGGGCTCACCTCCCTGCTGCTGGCCATATCCGAGGGGCCCAAGTGGGGCTGGGCTTCACCTGCAACGCTTGCTTTGGGCGCTTTCTCGGTCATCGTGCTGATCATCTGGGTGAGGGTGGAAAACAGCCTTGGCCACCCGCTGATTAATCTGCGCACGCTCAAGCAGGGCGAAGTCCTCTTGGCCAATATCTCGGCCATCGCCCTGGGCGCCGCACTGTATATCGGCATGTCCGTATCATCACTGGTAGCCCAGGCAGATGCGGCAACTGGCTACGGGCTGAGCCTGCCGGTCTTCTGGGCAGGATTTGTCATCTTCCCGCTCTCGGTCGGCAGCTTGGCTGCCAACCGCGTGGTGCGCATACTTGCCAAACGCGTTGGCATCCAGGTCATGCTTCCCATTGGAGCGATCATCATGGCCGCAGCAGGCACCATGCTCTGGCTGCCCCACTCGGCGCTCTGGGAGATCTTGCTGAGCATGCTGGTCTTCGGCATCGGCATGGGCGCAAGCTATGCGGCCATGCCGGCATTGATCGCCCGCAGCGTAGCGACCAAGGAGCTAGGCAGCTCGGTAAGTTTCAACCAGGTGCTGCGTACTGTAGGTTCTTCCTTCGGCACGGCGATTTCCGCCGCCATTATCGCCACCCACCCCGGACTCAATGGCGAGGCCAGTCCGGAAGGCATCGACATGACCTTCTTGATCGGCGCACTGCTTTGCATCGCCTTGGGTGCTGCGTTGCTGGCCGATTCGGCACGGCGCAAGTTCAAGGGACGCAGGTAGGCAAAAAGGTCCTGGATGCAGATAACGCCCCGATACCACGAAGGCATCGGGGCGTTGCCAGCAGGCTGCAGCGCCTAGAATTCCACGATCTCGAATTCCAGAAGTTCAGCGCCGCTGGCCACTGGCTTCTTGGCATCGCTGCCAGCATGGGCCGCATCAGCGCGCTGGGTACGCCAGTTCTCGAAGTCCTCGCGGGTTGCCCACTGGGTGTACACAAAGTACTTGTCTCCACCATTGACCGGACGCAGCAGCTTGAACCCCTCGAACCCCGGTGAAGAATCCACCGAATGCTTGCGAGCAGCGAAACGCTTCTCCAGTTCCGGCCCAGCTTCGCCGGGAACCGATAGGGCATTGATGACGACAATCGACATGTTCAACCTTTCTTGTCCGGGCTTCGTTCACGGGAAACCCACTGCATCCACCCTACGCTTGCATATCCTCGACCGCAGGCCAGCGTGACGAAGTTCGACCGGCTAGTCGGCATGCTCCTCTGGCCAGCAAATTTCAAAGCGTTCCAAGACCAACTCTCCCCCGGCTTTGGCGGTGTCTTCAGGTTTCCAATCGATTCCTATGGATTTCTGCGTACGGCGCCAGAATTTCTTATGTTCTGCGCGCCAGTATTCCAACGAGAGATCCCCTTCTCCCTCGGCCGCGGCAAACTCCGCGCCTACCTCGAAGAACGTGGAGCGCTCGACGGAAAGCACGCGCAAAATTGCTCGCGGCTGCCCTTGGCCATCGCAGACAATGCAGTGGTCTTCAGGTTGCGGGACACGTTCGTTGTAATAAACGTAGTCGCTAGCCAGAGACGAAGTCGCTCGCTTGGTTCCGTGCAGCATTTCATCCAGAAGCTCATCAGCAAGCGCGGGATGGTCCCCGAAGGATTCGGCGACATGGTGCGGTGCATCGGCCCGCGGAATCCCTTTGCTCGCCAGATACTCAAACCACATCTGTTCAGCAGCTTCTGCATCGACGGGAGGCAGCTCAGGCATGGAATTTTCTGCCATGTGTCGATCCTAGCCGCGAAGGACATTCCGCATGGCCCTGGAATGGCTATGGGAGGACGGTTGGACTGCGTCTAGAGTCCTGGAATCTTGAATTCGAACTTCTCCTTCGAGTTCCCTCGGCTCTCAAATGCGATAGCCCGGTCTCCAAGCAGGTAGAACTGCTTCAACTTTAACGTTGCTGGGCCTTCGCAGGTAAGCCTGAATGAATTGGCTCTTACGTTCGAGGGAATGCAATTCCCCTCGTAGGTCATGTTATCCAGCCAAAGCCAGTTGAGCCGCACCTCGAAACTTATGGGATCGCTTTCCGAAGCTCCGCTGATATCGAAGGTGTAATTCGCAAAGAATCCGCCTTCCTCTTGCGTCATGGCGACCTGGAATTCAGAACCGGCCTGGCCGTCTTCCGGCTCAGCGCTCGGCTCAACCGTAGGCTCCACCGTCGGCTCAGGGGATGGTTCTGGGGTCGGCTCCACCGTTGGTTCAGGGGTCGGTTCCGGAGTAGGCTCCACCGTCGGCTCCACCGTCGGTTCCGGAGTCGGCTCAACCGTCGGCTCCACCGTCGGTTCAGGGGTTGGTTCCTGAGTCGGCTCAACCGTCGGCTCAACCGTCGGCTCCACCGTCGGTTCAGGGGTCGGTTCCGGAGTAGGCTCCACCGTCGGCTCCACCGTCGGTTCAGGGGTCGGTTCCTGAGTCGGCTCCACCGTCGGTTCAGGGGTTGGTTCAGGGGTCGGTTCCTGAGTCGGCTCAACCGTCGGCTCCACCGTCGGTTCAAGGGTCGGTTCCTGAGTCGGCTCAACCGTCGGCTCCACCGTCGGTTCAAGGGTCGGTTCCGGAGTCGGCTCAACCGTCGGTTCAAGGGTCGGTTCCGGAGTCGGTTCCGGAGTCGGCTCAACCGTCGGCTCCACCGTCGGTTCCGGAGTAGGCTCCACCGTCGGCTCCACCGTCGGTTCAAGGGTCGGTTCCGGAGTCGGCTCCACCGTCGGCTCAAGGGTTGGTTCCGGAGTAGGCTCCACCGTCAGTTCCGGAGTTGGTTCCGGAGTCGAATCAAGAGTAGATTCAGAGATCTCTTCAGGCGACGGCATAGCCGCTGGCACACGTGTCAGCGGAGAAAATGGATTACTGAATGGCGACTCCACTTGGTTCGTGATTGCTGGTGCGTCCTTCGCATCAGGAACAGTCTGCGCAATCATGTCTCGCAAGAACATGGCACGACTCATTACGACGGGTGGCTGGGCCCCAGCTATCGGGGCTTCAACACCTTGCACCTGCGGCTGGGTCTGGTCCGCGCTGGACGGTGCGGCCCGTTCCCTTTCCTCCTGAACAATCAGTTTCGGTATCAGGCCGATAGCGGACGCGGTTACGGCGACGCTCACCAACCCAATGCCCAAAGTGACGGCCAGGCTGCTTCCTCCCGTTATGCTCAATCCGGCGCCCGATGCATCAGCGGATGCTGTACCAGCAGTAGCTCCCGCAGACACCGTTGCTGAGGCAGCTGAAAATCCCATTCCAGCAATACCTCCCGAGGCAGGAATCCCCAGCGCAGTTATCCCGCCAACAAACAGAGGAAGGACATAAGCGCGCAACGTGGCACCGATTTCGTTCAATTCCCCGAACACTACTGCGCAGTTCGGGCACGATTTCAAATGCTCTTTGACATCACGCTCGTTCCGGATCCCCAACGTACCTCGGATAAAGGCAGGCAAATGCTCTCGAATGTCGGCGCAATTTGCAGGAACCCCAGACCGACCATTCATGTGCGCGGCCAAGTAGGCTTCACGCAATCCCTCGCGCGCCCGTACCGCCAATGCTGAAACCGCGTTGGGTGTCATTCCTAGAATTGGCGCGACGTCTCTCGGCGGCAGCTCCTCTACTTCGGTGAGCCATAGCACCGTCTTCCAGCGTTCGGTCAAGGCATTGAACGCAGCGATGGCAAAGTTGGATTCATGGCGTTCCATCGCTTCGTCCGCGTGTGCATCGCCTGGAAGGAATTCCTGGACATCCTCGACAGCAATTTGCTTCGTGGCCGACTTATTCCTGGAAAAAGCTTCACGGGATACCGCAGTCATTAAATAGGCGCGGAAGAACTCATCCGGTCCTGCCCCACGCTCGATGATGCGGAAGACCCGCAAGAAAGCTTCAGAGACAACATCCTCGGCGTCGGAAGGAGAGTTCGTATGCCTGAACGCTACATTCAGCGCCACTTGCTTGTGCCGTCGATACAGGTGCTCCTGGGCTTCGCGGCTTCCTGTCCTAACACCACGAATTAAATCTGCATCGCCGACTTCAGTAAAGCGTGCCCCAGAATCAATTGTCACTACGTCCCCATAACGTTTCGTGCGACAAGGCAGGTGCTCGCAGCCGCCCCCCAAAGATTCCCCAACCCCTGGGGCCGACTAACGGCAACCTGCGCCCCGTCGACGATGCCGCCCGAGTTTGGGCGCCACTTTCATCCTCTAGAACATATCAGGATTTTTCCAATATATCTGTGAAATGGACCTGAAAATCCCGAAAGGTGGGCGAGTTCCATCCCCCAAACTTGCAACTCGCCCACCCGTCAGCACCTTCCCCATAAGACAACTGGACGTCTCGAAACCTCATAATTCCTTGTTGCCCAGTTCAGCGCCTACACCACTTAGATACGCGGAAAAGGGAATCATGACGCAAGAATCCGTATTAATTTGGAATTTTTTCTTCGAGCCGGAGTTCGTATAGATTCCACGGCTGGTCCGCATCCTGGCGAGTAGCAGGAAATTGGCTCGAAGCCCCCTCCAATGCGGACCCCACGCTGTCGTCCATCAACGAAGTGGCGTAGCGGAGACATGCAGCAACGAATGGCCCTCGGCATTTCGCAGTTCCTTGCTCACGGATCTGCTGTGCATGGAGCCTGCGCCTTCCCAACGCCCGATTTCCAAGGAATAATTTTCAGGTTCCTGCTTCATGTACCGCTACACCAATTCGTCTGTCGAAACCCGATTGGACGATGCGATGCCCCGAAAATTCCAGATGTTCAGGCGGTCAACAACGTTCAGAAGCTGCCCGTAATCTTGGCCGGGATCAGGACGTCCCCCTCGGATCTTCGTTGGCAGGTGATCGCACATCCATGGTGAGCACCGGACCGGCTTCGTCCAGAGTTCCAGCCACTTTCTTCATGATGGAGGTGACCGGGTTTGACCGCTATAGGTAGATTTAATCTGACATAGAATCGATCGTTCCGTCAGCCGACCTCGGCCAATCAGGGCACTCGCTGAACTTCGCGAAATTCTCCAAGTCCTCATCGCCGAACGCGCAACTGGGAAACATCAGCTCGGTGACGTTGATGCCATCGCGCACATAGCGCCGAACGACTTCACTAACCAGCTCGACAAGCCTGGTATCAAGCCCACCCTCTTTCCACACCGAAATGCTTGCCAGTTTTCGGAAGGATGCCCCTCTCAGGAAGTAGAAATAGCTGCGAGAACGTCCATCCACCAGTTAATCCGACGTGGGCGGAGGCTATGCCAAATTGGACACCGGACAACTCATCGACGCCCTTGGTCGGGCCTAGGATAGCGGCCCCGAATGCACCCATCGAAATGCATGAGAGCAAACTTTATTACGAAATGTTACTAAGTCCAAAGATGACTATTCATCAACTCCTTGGTAGGTTGATCCCGAATCATACATTCAGGTGTGGGGGCCTGGATTTATTACCTTGGGGATTTTTCGTTAAACGCTTAATGCGAGTTCTCTCTGGTTTTGTTTCCTTTTCCTAGTGACATTCTTCCCCACGCCTTTCATCAGTTGGGGAACGATAAATGCTGGGCAAGCACTACGAGAATCGTCGCACTCGCAAAAGTAACGGCAGAACCAAGTTGCCTAGCGGCCTGCCAGCGCCAAGAAACTCCCAAGGCCGGGATGTTCTTCAGCACCGAAGAGCTCGGAACTGGCTCATTTTCTGCGCAGCTCTCGTTGCAATCGGAAGCCTAAGTTTTCAGCACTCCGGGGCCGCATTTGCCACGCCATTGTCCAGCACCACTTCCGACACTGGCGAACTTTCAGTAATGGCATCCCAGAGTCCAGCGTCCACTGCCGGCCCTGAAGTTTCCGAATCTGCGCAGCCATCGGGCTCCTCCTTGGAAGAGTCGTCCGGTATAACCGACGAATCGCTCCCCTCGGCTCTCCTGAACAATCCTTCGGAAACACCAGCGCCGTCCCCCTCCAGCTCGAAGTCGGTCGAGTCAACCACTGACCCGGAGCCAGAGCCAAGTTCTTCGGAACCAACAGCCAAAGAGTCGGGTGCTTCCGTAGTGGAGTCCAGAGCTCTTAGAGCTGCGGCAACCTATTCCCCAATCTGTGGTCCCGGATATGTCTACGGGCTGACCTCTGCTGGACAAATCCGTGCCGTCGCACCAGGTGGAGCTGTTTCAAACCTGGGCAGTGCTGTCAACCAGGCAAACATGCAGATGAACGGCCTAGGAATCGGTGCCGGCGGATCCACAGTATTCGCTTACCACCGCAGCACGGACACGCTAGGTGCCACGGTTTACCGTTTCGACGTCAACACAGGTTCCTGGTCCACCACCGGCGCTGCGGTAAACTCCAGCACACTGAATCGTTCGGCAGTATTCGTTGCAGGAGCAGTCGATCTGGGCACCGGTCGCTATTACATCGGCGGCTACACCCCTACCGGCAATAGCACACGGTCATTCCAGCTATGGGAATACAATCCTGCGACAAATGCGATCTCTTACAAAGGGCGGATCGCTACAGATACTGGATCCACCGCTGCGGCGAACGGCGACATGGGTTTCGATGCGAACGGAAACCTCTTCGTTGTCCGTGGCTCCGGAAGCACTGCGACCATATACTCTGTGACGGCAGCTAATCTGGCGTCTGCGAATGGCGGAATTATCACTTCGTCAGTCAGTAACACGGTTAATAACACCACGACCAACGTCAACGGTGTGGCCTTCGACGCCGACGGCAAGGGTTATCTGAGCTCGGGCGATATTGTGCAATCTTATGACATGCCTGGGTGGAGCAATCCGAAAACCGTCGTGAGCTCGAATTTCGGCGGAAGTACGGACCTCGCATCATGCGGATCACCGCCGACCATCACCATTGAGAAGTTTGTTGAAGGTGGACGTGTAGCATCAGGTGATCAATTCGGTTTGTCCCTACGCCAGGGAAGCGCTAGCGGCACTGTCATCGGCACGGCAACAACTACTGGCAACGCTAATGGGCAGCAGCCCGAGCGTGTTGGTCCCCTGCCGACTGTACGCAATGTCGAACTGCATTTCGCGGAAACCGCCGCAGGAACCACAACCCTAAGCAACTACGCCTCTAGCTACCGTTGTCTGGTCGATGGCGTTCAAACCGTTCAAGGCACAGGTACTGCAGGAAAAATCACGATTCCTTCCAGCGGCCAAGCAGTGGAATGCCGGTTCTACAATTCACCGCTCATCGCGCAAGTGAACGTCCACAAGCAAGTCACCGACTCAAAAGGTGAGAACCCTCAGCCAGGAAGGAACTGGACTGTAGGCGCTGCTGCGCAATCTGTAACCGGCTCCGTATCTTCTAGCCCATCAGCAACTACGCAGCAGACGAATGCGGAAGGATCGTCCTCATGGCGTTTCCAATTCGGTGCAAGCACCCACAAAGCTGACCTGAAAGTACGCGAAGTCATGCAGGACGGTTACAAATTCGCTAGCGGAAAATGCGACGTGACCAAGCTTGACGGAACCAAAACGACTATCGCTTTGACCGGTCCGGACAACAATCCTGCAGCTGGAATCGTTCCCGGGGACGTAGTTGACTGCACGTTCGTCAACAGCTTGAAACCGGCAAGCGTATCAATCGGAAAGCACCTTCAGGATTTCAAGGGACAGAACCCTAAACCAGCCAACAACTGGACCGTAGGCGCCACCCTGGCAGCCGGAAGCAGTTCTGGAACCAGCATCAGCACCCCGCCAACCGCGCTGACTGGTGCCGATGGCGAGGTCGCGACACCATGGGCTATTAATTTTCCGAACAATCCTACGGCCACTGCCAACGTGACTATCAGCGAGACCATGCAGACCGGGTACGACTTCGTCAGCGGTGTGTGCTCGGTGACTAGTGCCGGCGGAGCCAAAGCAGAAAAAAGCCTCTCTTCAGCGGCTTCAGTCCTGACAGGTCTTAAACCAGGTGACGTTGCTGAATGCACCTTCACCAATAAGCCCAAGAGCGGAGCAGTTCTCTGGGAAAAGATCGACGAGGCCGGCAAGGCCCTCTCCGGATCGCAGTGGACGCTCACCGGGCCATCGAATTTCAATGGCGGGCAGGGGCTAGCAATCCAGGACTGCACCGCGCAGGAAGCTTCTTCGTGCACCGGTGCAGACCGTGATCCGCGGGCAGGCGGCTTCAAGATACCTGAATTGCCATGGGGAGAATACCAGTTGGAAGAAACCAAAGCACCAGCTGGCTATTACCCACTCGAAAACCCACTCGTGTTTGAAGTATCTGCCGATACCCTGACTCTCGACCTCGGCCCAATTGAGAACACCCGGCGCGAGGGCCCGGCAATACCACTGACTGGCGGGCTAGGCAGTGATTTCTACAGCATGCTCGGTGGCGGGATCCTGGCCGCGGGTCTTGTTGGTGCAGGGCTTATCCGTCTGCGCAAACGCCGTCAGGGGGTTTCATAACATCAATACCTCCTTGTAAAACCCGCATCATGCGCACACTAATCCCTCATCTCGAATCCACTCGAAGAACAATTCATCAGTCCACCCGAACCCGATGCGCGGTGAGGGAACGAAAGGAAAACGGAAAAACAATGACCGTTAAGAATCCGCTCCTAAGGCGCGCAACCGCCGCCATTGGAGCCATCTCGATCGCAGCTAGCGGGCTGCTGCTTCTTGGTTCACCTGCCTTTGCAGCTGTGGGCCCCGACCAGCCGGGCGCTCCGTCTAGCGGCACCCTGACGGTGAACAAGTATTCGGGTTCACCAGTTGGTACTGAGGAAACTCCTGACCCCGAAAACTTGCTTGATGGGGTTGAATTCACCGTGCAGCAGGTCGGTAAGCTCAACGCAGGGAATTCATGTGATCCAATCGATCTGTCTGCGGCTACCGACTGGAACGGCTTGAACGGATTGTTCAACTCAGCACCAGCTGCTCCTTCCGCGCCGTACTGCTTGATTTCAGGGACCGATGTTGCCCAGTCGACAGTGGATGGCTCTACTGTTTTCAACTTGGACTTAGGTGTCTACTTCGTTCGCGAAACTGACCCAGGCCAAAACAACATCGTCTCCAAGGTCCCGGACTTCTATGTTTCGATCCCTACCTCTGAAGGTGCCGAAGGCAGCGGCTGGAACTACAACGTAGTAGCCGACCCGAAGAACCAGATCCTGGATGAACCAACCAAGACCATCGATCCTGCACAGTCCGAACTGACCGTAGGCAGCGATGTGACCTGGACGCTGAACGTTCCAGTACCTACCCTTAACAATGGCGAGAAGTTCACTGAAGCCATCGTTCGCGACGCCCTCGATTCCCGCCTGCGCTACGTAGCTGACTCGACAGTTGCCACGGTCGGAGGTACGCCACTTGTTCAAGGAACCCACTACAACGTCACTGGAAACGCCGTGTGGACCTTCACCGCAGCTGGCCGCGCAGTGCTCGATGCGAATATGGGCGAAAGCATCGCTCTTAGCTTCGACACCACCGTGATTTCTGTCGGCAACGGGGCTATCCCGAACGACGATTACAAGAGCACCTTCAACGGCACCACGGTTCCAGGCGAACAAGTTCCTTACACCTATTGGGGACAACTCTCGATTCTGAAGACCGATGATTCCAAGCCCAACGCGCTAAAGCTGGCAGGCGCTGAGTTCCAGGTCTTCAACCTCACCGGTGAGACCTGCCCGGCAGAAGCTCCAGCTAATGGCACCGTGGCCACCGGCACCTCCGATGCCAACGGTCTTGTGCAGTGGAGCCACACCACCCCAGCCAGCAGCCCTCTGGGCCTTTGGATCACCAACGTTGACAACGGTCCAGCGGCGCCTGCCCCATCCAAGGACTACTGCGTTTATGAAACTGTGGTTCCAGCTGGCCACACCGCAACGCCAATCGACAATCCTGTCACCATCACCCCGGGTGAGAACAATGTCAATTCGATGACCGTGGTGAACGCCAAGACTGAAGGTCCAGATCTTCCGATGACCGGTGCTCAGGGCACGATCCTGCTGACCGTAGGCGGACTGGTAATCGTTGCGGCAGGCGGAGGACTCCTCCTCGCAGCCCGTCGCCGTAACAACAAGCAGGATGCCTAAGCTCCAGCTGGCCTGAACGTATAAAGGCCCAGAATTTGGCGGCGGTGCATTCATGTGCCGCCGCCAAATCTATTTCACCACCTATGAGGAAAACTAGTGAGTACATCGAGACTTAGGCGTCACGCACCGCACAGCGGGCGCCATCGGAGTTGGAAGCTGCCCTGGCTGGAGAGCCTCGCGGCCATCCTGATCCTCGCAGGAGTCATGACTTTCATGTATCCTCGCACGGCGTCATGGTTCTCGCAGCGCGAGCAGTCCCGCGTGACTGAGATGGCGCTCAACGAGATGCGAGAAGCTCCGACCAATGACGCAGCATATCGGGCAGAACAGATTAGCCGCGCCCATGAGTACAATGACGCCTTAGCTAGTGGCGCGGTATACCGGGCCAATGAGAACATCGCCAGCAGTGATATCAACGTCGCTGAAGAAAAGTTGGACTACGATTCAATGCTGGACACCACCGGCAACGGGTTCATGGGGCGCCTTCGATATGAATCTCTCGACATTGACCTTCCTATTTACCACGGCACAAGTGACGAAACACTGCAACGCGGCATTGGCCATCTGGAGGGAACTTCGCTGCCGGTCGGTGGAAATGAAACCCGTTCTGTATTGACAGCGCACCGCGGACTACCGGAATCTACGCTATTCACCCATCTGGATCGGGCACAGATCGGAGACCGCCTAACTGTTTCGGTGCTCGATCAGACTTTAACCTACGAAGTTGTAAAAACGGTGGTCATTGACCCAGACGAAACCGAAGCTATACTCCCTGTCGCCAATACCGACATGCTGACACTTGTTACCTGCACTCCTCTCGGGCTGAACAGCCACAGGATTCTCGTCAATGCAGTGCGAGTAACACCGACTCCACCAGCAGATGAACTCGCCGCAGCAGAAAAATCCGAACTACCTGGCTTTCCGTGGTGGGCCGTAGTCCTGAGCGCTGTGCTTCTAGCGGCAGTTGCATTCGTCTGGCGCGCTGGCTACGCGCAGGCCAACAGACATACCCGCGCCTCGAAGCGCATGGCTGAAGAAAACACATGAGTACCATTTGCTGTTTACGGCTTCCAACAGCATGCAGAGTTAGAAGTATTCCGATAACAGCCAAACCTCTCACGAGAGATACGTCTTCGGTATCTCGGCTGAGCGCCCATCCAATCAAATACGCCGCGGATAGTTCTCCGACACGACAATCAAGCAGGAATCATGGATTCTGACAAGCATTTCGTTCCATACTCGCTCACTATCCGGATGGAAGATGATGATTCCAGCTACGCCTTGTATGAAGCGCTGAAAAGATACAGAGATGGTTTGTTATCGGGCCCATCGGAATCACCGGCAATCCTTAGTTCCGTCACTCATTTGATCCAGGTGGTCGAAGAAGCATGGGAAGAATCGCCGAATGGTGATGCCACACTGGTATTGGGAGACTGAATGCCAGCAAATGGTCTGCTTGGGAATCTACGGCCTGTAATGCTGAAGAAGAACACTTCTTGGGTGTGTGGCTGCATAACCAGCATCAGTCCCTTGATGAGAAGACCCCCGCTGTCAATGCACGCGGGGTCTTCTCATCGGCAAGGAAAGCAACCCGCAAGTTTTTGGGGAAAACCAGCGGGCCCACTGGGAATCGTTATTCTTGGGGGAAAAAACGATTCGCCGCCCAGTGGTTGGATCTGAAAATCTAGCAAACGAAACTAGCCTAGCTGTAAATCCGTATCTTCGGTTTGCCGACATGCTGGACCGCACGATAAGCGGAGGATTCCGTACCATTTTTGCTGCCAGCGGTGCATGTCGTAACGCATAGAACCTCGAGAATGCGGGCCCGCAGGATCTTTCTGTAGTTCTCATGTCGCTTTGTCTTTTCCAAGAGGCAAATCGGCAGCGCCGTCCAGGCTGCTTATTTGCTCAATGAAACGTAGTCGTGAACCTTGTACGGTGCGGTGTCGGTGAAAGTGGAGAAGAACGTCTGATTCCCTCCCCAGCCCAGGATACTCCGTTCTTGGCGACCCATTGCCAGGTGGCGGTGACCGCAACGGTCTGGCTCGTGGCGCTCTGCCATCAGCTTCACCGAGGGCTTGCTGGTCGCCTTCTTTTCTGCGGCTGTCAACCATTCAACACCGGTTGAGGGCCGTTCCGAGCCGATGACCTCTTTGGGCCGTTCGCTGGTCATGAGCTTGCGGGCGCGCAGTTCAGCTGCGGTGCGGTTGAAATCCTTGTTCGGTTTCCAGGTGGTCATGAACATTGCTGCTTTGCTTGGTCAATTCGATTTTGGCGGGATCATCCACAGCATCCCCGTGCTTGGGGCCGCTGCTTAGGGAGGGGCTACTGGCAGTTGGTGTCCGCATAGCCGTCATGGGCGGGAAACTGATAGGTTCGGCGTCTGTTCCCGCACTGGTGCATCCGGCCAGCTCTGTAACGCGTGCCGCCACCAGGGCGAGGCTCATGAGTTTGGGGGGGGTCTTTGGATGTTCACTTTTTGCTGTCGAAGGATCGATACCGGGTCATAGGTATTGCCGTTGTTGATTGCTGGGCGGTCGAAACCTGAAGTTTTCGGGTTGTTGGTCTGGAGGTGGACGTGGATGCCGCTGGAATTGCCGGTAGCACCCGGTTTGCCCAGCGGTTTTCCCTTCTCACCACATCCCCGGTTTTGACCAGCAGGGAGTGACCTTGGGCTTCGTGGAACTCGAATTCCGAATACAATGCTTCGGTCAACTGGGCGACGATGTAGTTGCCATTGGAGTCGTAGAGCTTGTCGATCTTGCCGACTCTGGCATACGTGATTTTCATGTCCGTGGGATCGTGGAAGTAGGGGTCTGATCCTGCCAGGTAAACGCCTTCCTGCATCATCAGGAAAGGCATGCCACAGCAGCTGGCCAGCGGGCACGCACGCGGCCCGAATGGAGAGGTCATCCTCGAATTGGGCATGAGGTGTGCCCATTCATCCGCTTCCAGGTCACCAAAGTTGAAACCACCAGGGGCTTCGCAGGTTGAGGAATAGCCCTGCTGCGGGGTCTGCTGAGGGTTTGGTTGACACGAAGGTTTATTCTGCCAGAGCGACAGACTCGAACATTGTAGCCTCGAACTGGCTCGCGGTCATTTTCCCCAAAACCTCGTCGCCTGCTCTTGCGGTTATACCTCCCCTCCAGGTACCCAACAATGGCCAGACGAAGTTCCTGGCGGGAGGACCACCAGCGACGGTCCAACACGTTCTTCTGCAGCATGTTGAAGAACGACTCCATAGCCGCATTGTCACCAGCTGCCCCAACCCTGCCCATCGAACCAACCAGCCCCTGACGCTCGAGAGCCTGGGTGAATTTCCTGGATCGGAATTGGCTGCCACGGTCGCTGTGAACTGTGACCCCACACGGATGGCCTCGGTGCGCCACTGCCATTTCCACGGCGTTGACAGCCAGTTGGACGTTAATCCGCGAATCCATTGAATAGCCAACGATCCGGTTGATGAAGACGTCTTTGATCGCGCATAGGTATAGCTTTTCCTCACTCGTGTGGTGCTCGATGATATAGGTCAACCACAACTGGTTGGGCCGCTCGGCGGTGAAGTTCCGCTGCACTAAGGTCATCATGCACCACAGGGCCTGCCGGAACGTGCTTGCGCTTGTGTTGACTGATCACTAAGCGGATTGCAGCCTCACGACACAGCCTCCACACCCGCCGCTCAGAGACGGGGCTCTTCAGCTACTTGTAATACGCCTGGGTGCTGAATCCCAAGACCCGGCGCGTCACCGCCACAGAAATGCGTTTACTGCCTGTTCTGGCGACTAATTCTTGGACGAACGGGCCCAATATATTGGGCAACGGATGTGCGGCTGGGATAAGTAAGCTGCAGCCTTGCGCGGCACTTCGTTCTCCAATTCGAGCTCCCGGATCCGTTTGAGAGCCTGGATCATTTCTTTGCATTCGTCAGCATCGGAGGATGGGGCGAATCCGTGGGATTGGTAGCGGGCATCGCGAACCCAAGTTTGCAGTGCTGTCTTTGAGACTCACAGATCCGCAGCGACTTGCTTCTGCGACATCACTGATTCGACGAGAGCGACTGCGGCCTTCTTGAATTCTTCGGTGAAGATTCTTGGCATGGCTTTTGTTCCTTCGTTTGCGCATAACCAAAGCTTGGTCATGCGGTCGAAGTGTCAACCAAACCCTCAGCACACCGTATGCCCCGGTGCAAGCACCACTGCGGCATGGAGTTGCGGGTCTCGGGCTAGCAGCAGGGAAATCTTCTCGAGTTCTTCCAGCACCTCGAATGGCCGCTCCGAGAAATCATGGACGGCACCCTTCCGGTCCCCATCCAGGATTTCGCGAACCAGATCCGCCCGGTTTCGGGCGCTGCGCGCACCAGCAAGAGGCGTGGCAAGGCCGGGTGCACCCGGGTTGCTTCAACCACCGCTATACCTCCAGCCCGTTATCGCGTGGGCCAAGCCAAGTGCGGCCCTGCATGGGCTTGAGACTACCAATCTCGTCTTTGACTAACTATCCCGTTGCGTCCGGCCGAATCCCTGTCTTCATCTGCTGTCCTCTAAACCGCGCTTCAAGGCCCCGGTCCGGCGCAGGTCCCCGAGCGCCGAAAGCACTTCAATCCGCGGTGCTGGAAGTTTCCGGGTACCGCTTGCTGGACTCGGAGCCTCATCACGCTCGGCCGGACGCTGATCAGCTGGAGTGCCGTTGGCATGACGGCGCCAATGGGCATAGGTCTTGAGCCCGAAGGCAAGGAGCACAGCCATGAGGATTGCGCCGAAGACCAGCGACGCCTGGACCACTTCGCCCAACGCCAGATCGTCGACTTCTTTGCTCATTATCGAAGCAGCAGTAATCGCGTTCATACCCATTTCCTGTATTCAGAGTGACGGCTGCTCTATCCCCATAGTGCTGACAGTCTATGAGCTGGGCAGCCCAATCCTTTAACGCCACATCCAATCGATACCTGTTTGTTATGCGCCAGGGAAATAGCCTGCGTACCACCGGTGAATACACTGCGAATCTGTGGTGGCCAAAGCACGCCGGGGCTATTATTGCCCACGGCGCAGCAGAGCCCCCGTCCTGCGGACAGGGGCTTTGCGAGGTACCGGTTCCTAGCTCTCGCGGCGGATCAGCTGACCCGTTGGATTCTGGAAATCCACATCGGTCCCGGCAATGATGGACCGGCGGACTACGCCGTTCAGGGTCTTGCCCTGGTACGGGGAGATCGGGTTCTTGTGGTGCAGCTTCTGGACGTCCACCTCGAAGGTGTCCTCCGGAGCGAAGACCGCGAAGTCCGCGTCCTTGCCTACCTCGATGCTGCCCTTGGAGCCCAGTCCGGCAAGCTTCGCGGGATTCAGGCCCATCCACTGCACGACCTGTTCCAGCTTCAGTCCGCGCTTCTTCGCCTCGCTCCAGATCAGGGGCAGGCCCAGCTGCAGCGAGGCCACCCCGCCCCAGGCCACGCCGAAGTCGCCGTTCTCCACATCCTTGAGGTCAATGGTGGACGGGGAATGGTCCGAAACGATGCAGTCGATGATGCCTTCCTCCAGGCCCTTCCACAGCAGCTCGCGGTTGTCATTCTCGCGGATCGGAGGGCAGCATTTGAAGGCTGTGGCGCCGTCGGGGATGTCCTCGGCCAGCAAGGTCAGGTAGTGCGGGCAGGTTTCCACGGTGAGCAGCACGCCCTCGGCCTTCGCCTCGCGGATCATCTGGAGCGCATCCGAGCTGGACAGGTGCAGCACGTGGGCGCGCACTCCGGTTGTGCGGGCGCGTTCGATCACCTGCGCGATGGCGGTGTTCTCGGCATCGCGCGGGCGCGAGTCCAGGAAGCCGGCGTACTTGCCGCCCACCGGTTGCGGGGAGTTGCCGATGATATCGGAGTCCTCAGCGTGCACGATCATCAGCGAGTCGAAGGACGCCAGTTCGGCCATGTCCTCTTCCATCTCGCCAACACTCAGGGACGGGAACTCGTCGACGCCCGAATGCAGCAGGAAGCATTTGAAGCCGAAGACTCCGGCTTCGTGCAGCTCGCGCAGATCCTTCTTGTTGCCCGGGATGGCACCGCCCCAGAAGCCGACGTTGACATAGGCGTTCTTGGAAGCGGCCGCGCGCTTGATTTCCAGCGCTTCGAGGTTCACCGTGGGCGGGATGGAGTTCAGCGGCATGTCCACGATGGTGGTCACCCCGCCGGCAGCGGCGGCCTTGGTAGCCGACTCGAAGCCTTCCCATTCGGTGCGGCCTGGCTCGTTCACGTGCACATGGGTATCAACGAGTCCGGGCAGCAGGACCTCGTCGGCGGCCACCTCGATGACGCGCTCTGCGGCCAGTCCAGCACCCAATTCCTGCACGGCGACGATCTTTCCGTCGCGCACACCGATTTCCCGCGGGGCGATTTCCTGCCCGGCCAGCACTTGCTGCCCGCGCAGCACCAGGTCATAGGTGGTTTCGGTGGCTTGGGACGATGTGCGGCCAACAGCTTCGTTGATGCTCATGAGGCGTTCCTACTCGTTAATTGCTAGGTGTTCTTGGGGCTCGGCAGCTCTATGCCAAGTCTAGGTTGTTGTGGCGCGGGGCACACCCGTATTGGTGAACCGGTGCCCCGCGCCAAACTTTGCGGGTTGCAGGTCAGCGACGACTGCCCTTTCACGCACCCACGGTGGCCGAGGCTGCCATCGGCACCAACGCGGTTGGTGCATCGGCGGCGTCCAAGGCCAGGTCTTCGAATTCATTGACGGCATCCAGCTGCGCGCCCATGGCGATGTTGGTGACCTTTTCCAGGATCACTTCCACCACAACTGGCACCTGGTGCTCTTCGGCCAGCGCATTGGCCTGCGCGAATCCGGCAGCCAGCTGGCTCGGATCCTCGACGCGCACGGCCTTGCAGCCCAGGCCCTCGGCGACCTTCACATGGTCCACGCCGTAGCCGTTGGTTTCCGGGGAGTTGATGTTATCGAAGCCCAGGGACACGTGGTAATCCATCTCGAAGGCGCGCTGCGATTGGCGGATCAGTCCGAGGTAGGAGTTGTTGACCACCACGTGCACGTACGGCAGCTTGAACTGGGCGCCGACGGCCAGCTCCTCGATCATGAACTGGAAATCGTAGTCTCCGGAGAGGGCCACGACCTTTTCCCCCGGCTTGCCGCGCACGACGCCCAGGGCGGCCGGTCCGGTCCAGCCCAGCGGGCCGGCCTGTCCGGCGTTGATCCAGTTGCGCGGCTTGTAGACATGCAGCATCTGCGCACCGGCGATCTGGCTGAGCCCGATGGTGGACACGTAGGTAGTGCCCTGGCCGAAGGCGGCGTTCATTTCCTGGTAGACGCGCTGCGGCTTGATCGGCACGTTCTCGAAGTTGGTCTTGCGGTGCCCGGTGGACTTGCGGGCCGTGGCCTCGTTGGCCCAGGCCGAGTAGTCCGGCAGGGTGCCGGCGGCCTTGCGCTCGCGCACGACTTCCAGGATGGCTTCGATGGCGGCCCCGGCATCCGAGGTGATTCCCAGGTCCGGGGAGAACACCCGGCCGATCTGCGTGCCTTCGATATCCACGTGGATGAATTTGCGTCCGGCGCGGTAGGTGGCCAGATCCCCGGTGTGGCGGTTGGCCCAGCGGTTGCCCAGGCCCAGCACCATATCCGATTCCAGGAAGGTCTGGTTGCCGTACTTGGTGTGGGTCTGGATGCCGACCATGCCCGACTGCAGGCGGTGGTCATCCGGGATGGCGCCCCAGCCCATCAGGGTCGGGGAGACCGGGATGTCCAATTCCTCGGCGAGTTCGACCAGCTGCGCGCTGGCGTTGGCGTTGATCACGCCGCCGCCGGCGATGATGATCGGCTTGCTTCCGGAGAGCAGCAGGTCCACGATCTTCTCGGCCTGGCCGCGCGTGGCCTTCGGCTTTTCCACCGGCAACGGCTCGTAGGCATCGATGTCGAAGTCGATCTCGGCCATTTGCACGTTGATCGGCAGGTCGATCAGGGCCGGGCCCGGGCGGCCCGAGCGCATGATCTGGAAAGCCTTGGCGAAGGTGCCCGGAACCAGTCCCGGCTCCAGCACGGTCGAGGCGTACTTGGTCACCGGCTTGGCGATGGACTCGATGTCCACGGCCTGGAAGTCCTCCTTGTGCAGCACATTGGTCGGGGCCTGCCCGGTGATGCACAGCATCGGGATGGAGTCGGCGATCGCGGCGTACAAGCCGGTGATCATGTCGGTGCCGGCAGGACCGGAGGTGCCCAGGCACAGGCCGATCTTGCCAGTGGCCCGCGAGTAGCCGTCGGCGGCGTGGCTGGCCCCCTCGACGTGGCGGTGCAGGGTGTGGCGGATGCCGCCGTGAGCCTTCATGGCCGAGTACAGCGGGTTGATCGCGGCTCCTGGCAGGCCGAACGCCTCGGTGGCGCCCTCCTTGGCCAGGATCTGGACGACGGCGTCGATTGCGCGCATCTTAGGCATGGGAATACGTCCTTTGGAACGAGAAGAAGAAAAGAAGGATACCTACGGCGGGAAGCCAAGGTGCATGAGTCACCACAACGCCGCTTCCTTGAGCACCAGCTAGCGGCGATGAACTGGAACAAAGCCCATTGCGCAGCGGATACGGCGCGTCGGGCCCCTGCCGTGTACCAGGGGTCCGGCGGCACCGGAGCGTAGCCGGTATTGCGCGGCCGCTAGCTGAAGAAGCGGGTTACCTAGTTGTCCCCGCCGTAGGAAGATTTGGTGGTGCTAGGCAGGGACCGGGGCGTCGATCTTTCCGGCCAGGCGCTGCACCCCGCGGAAGAGGCCCGAATGGTCCAGTGCCCCGTCGCCGGAAGCCACGGTGGAGGTGACCAGCTGGGCGACCAATGCTCCCAGGGGCAGCACGACGCCTGCTTCGCGGGCCGCGGAGGTCACGATGCCCATGTCCTTGTTGTGCAGGGCCAGGCGGAAGCCCGGGGCGAATTCGCGGTCCAGGATCTTCTGGGACTTCTGGTCAAGCACCTTGGAGCCGGCCAGGCCGCCGCCGAGGACCTTGATGGCCGCGTCGGTGTCCACGCCATAGGCTTCGAGGAAGACCACGGCTTCGGACAGGGCCTGGATGTTGGCGGCGACGATCAGCTGGTTGGCCGCCTTGACCGTCTGCCCCGAGCCCGAAGGGCCCACCAGCACGATGGTCTTGCCCATAGCTTCCAGGACCGGGGCGGCAGCCTCGAAGTCGGCCTGCTCGCCGCCGACCATGATGGACAGCACGCCCTCGATGGCCCCTGCTTCGCCGCCGGAAACCGGGGCATCGAGCGGGCGCAGTCCGGCGTCTCGGGCCGAGGCCGCAAGCTCGACGGCCACGTCGGGACGGATCGAGGAGTTGTCGATCCACAGGGCTCCGGCCTTCGCGTTGGCGAAGACGCCCTCTTCGCCGAGGGTGACAGCCTGGACGTCCGGGGAATCCGGGACCATGGTGATGACCACGTCTGCATTGGCCACGGCTTGCGCGATGGAGGCGGCCTTGGTTCCGCCAGCGGCGGCCAGCTCGTTGCCGGCCTTGTCGCTGCGGTTGTAGCCGGTGACGTGATAGCCGGCGTTGACCAGGTTCTTGGCCATCGGCAGGCCCATGATGCCCAGTCCGATGAAGGCGATGTTCTGCGACATGTGATTCTCCAAAAATTCTTGTGCGAAAAGGTGTTCTCTAGACTGCGGCGCTGCTGCTGGCGTTCTGGAGCCAGTCGAAGGCGGTGGCCGCTTCCTGCTTGTACTCCAGGGCGACGTTGCCGGTGTAGCCCAACTCGCGCGAGCGCTTGATCCAGTCCTGCAGCGGCAGGTCCCCGGTGCCCGGAGCTCCGCGGCCCGGTGCATCGGCGATCTGGATATGGCCGAAGTCCTTGGCATGCGCTTCAATGACGGCGGCGACGTCATCGCCGTTGACTGACAGGTGGTAGAAGTCGGCCAGCAGCGCGATGTTCCCTTCGCCCTGGGCCTTGACAGCCTCGACGACTGCAAGCGCCTGGGCCGCAGTTTTCAGCGGGTAGGCTTCCGTGCCGGAGACCGGCTCGATCAGCACGGTGCCGCCGACCTTGGCCACGCCCTGGGCCGCGGACACCAGGTTCTCCAAGGCCAGCGCATCCTGGGCCGCCGGGTCGGCGCCCTCGATGCGGTTGCCGTACAGGGCGTTGAAGGCCTTGCAGCCGGTAGCTTCGGCGATGGCCACGACGGCGTCGACATTGTCCTTGAATTCGGACTCGCGCCCCAGCCATGAAACCAGTCCGCGGTCGCCTGCCGGCATGTCGCCGGCGAAGAAGTTCAATCCGTCCAGCTGGACGCCCGCGTTGGCCAGCGAGGCGAGAAATTCGTCGACCTGCTTGCCGGAGGGTGCGGCTTCGCCAAATGGCCACCAGAATTCGACGCTGTCGAAACCCGCCTGCTTGGCGGCATCCGCGCGCTGCAGCAGCGGCAACTCGGTGAGGAGGATCGAGCAGTTCAGAGTGTAGGACACTGGATTTCCCTTCAAGAACATCTTCCAAAGATTCCGCTTTATGGAAGTTAGCTTTTGCTTTATGAAAACTCTAGGACGAGACGCCAATCACTGTCAAGAAGGTTTCGGGACGAAGTGCCGATGCGCGCAGAGTCGCACAGAAGTGCGCTGCAGTGGCATCAGGACAGGAATGGCGCCCGGTGCGATCCTGATAAAAGCAGGCTCATCAGCGGATTCCGGGAATGGAATAAAAGGCTCCGGAATCCGGCCAAAATACCATCTGGTGAAATTATCATTTTCTATTGCGGGAATGTGATCCAGTGCATACAGTGGTGGTTACTCACCTGGCACATATCTCGGAGTGACTTCCTAGCTCAGGAGCAGCCATGCTTTTTCCACCGTGCATCACGCACAGCGCACAGCGGCTTGCCGTTGCGCCGCGCCCGGCCATGCCGGTTCTCGGCTCGCCGGCCGAGTTCTACGTTAATTTCGGACAGCCGATCTACCCGTAAGCGGGCCCGCCTACCTGTCCTGCGTCCCCGCAGGCAGGCACGGGCCGTTCCCCTGAACGCTCCGCTTCCCCAGATCTGTCATCTTCCCTTGCCGCAGTGCGCCCGAATGCGCCTGCCCGGATGCATGACCCTTTGACAAGGATGTCCATCATGTCGCAAAAGACCCCTGAAATGGTGCCCGAGGCCGCACCGCAGGAAAACCGGCCCGCTATCGACCGGGCCAATCCCTTCGAGTTGAGCGCGTCGCTCTACAACCAGGACCTGGCACCAACCACCCGCTCCGGGCGCACCTGGAGCTCTTACAGCATCTTCACCCTGTGGGCCAACGACGTGCACTCGCTGGGCAACTACACCTTCGCCATCGGGCTCTTCGCGCTGGGCATGAGCGGCTGGCAGATCCTCGGCGCGCTGGGCATTGGAGCGGTCCTGCTCTTCGCGCTGCTGAACTTCTCGGGGTTCATGGGCGAGAAAACCGGTGTCCCTTTCCCGGTGATGAGCCGCATCGCCTTCGGCATCAACGGCGCCCAGATTCCCGCGCTGCTGCGCGGGGCCGTGGCCATTGCCTGGTTCGGCATCCAGACCTACCTCGCCGCCCAGGTCCTCGCCGTCATGGTGATTGCCGTGGCCCCGGGGTCCGCAGCCCTGGAGCAGACCAGCTTCCTGGGACTGAACGCCCTGGGCTGGATCTGCTTCGTCGCCCTCTGGGCGGTGCAGCTGGTCATCGTCAGCTACGGCATGGAGATGATCCGCAAGTACGAGGCCTTCGCTGGCCCGGTCATCCTGGCCACCTTCCTGGGCCTGGCCATCTGGATGCTCTTCGAATCGGGTTTCAACGTCTCGATGAGCACCGGCGAATCGAAGACCGGCATCGAGATGTGGACCGCGATGTTCGGCGCAGCCGCCCTGTGGGTCTCGATCTACGGCACCTTCGTCCTGAACTTCTGCGACTTCACCCGTGGCGCATCCTCCAAGAAGGCGATCGTGAAGGGCAACTTCTTCGGCATCCCGCTGAACATGATGTTCTTCGGCGCCATCGTGGTGGTCCTGACCGGTACGCAGTTCTCCATCAACGGCCAGGTCATCACCTCGCCGTCGGATATTGTGGGCGCGATCCCGAACACCTTGCTGCTATTGCTGGCCTCCGCCGCCCTGCTGGTGCTGACCATCGCGGTGAACCTGATGGCCAATTTCGTGGCACCGACCTACGCATTGACCAACCTGCTCCCGAAGAAGCTGAACTTCCGCACCGCCGCACTGATCTCCGGAGTCATCGGCCTGGTCATCCTGCCCTGGAACTTGTACAACTCCCCCGAGATCATCAACTACTTCCTGGGCGGCCTGGGCGCGCTGCTCGGCCCGCTGTTCGGCATCATCATGGCCGACTACTGGCTGATCCGCAAAGCCCGGATCAACGTCATGGACTTGTACCGCTCGGATGCCGAAGGCACCTACTACTTCACCCGCGGCGTGAACTACCGGGCCGTCGGGGCACTGGTGATCAGCTCGGTGATCGCACTGGTGCTGGCCTTCGTCCCCGCCTTGCACGTGGTCGGCCCGTTCGCCTGGTTCCTGGGTTCGGGCGCCGGCGCCCTGGCCTACCTGGCCTTGGCCAAGCGCCAGCACGATCTGGCAGACATCGATGGCGAGCCGATCGCCGTGGCACCAACCCATTAGGACAACTCATGCGCATTCTGATCCTGAACGTCAACACCACGCAGTCCATGACCCGCGCCATCGGGGATTCCGCACGGCAGGTCGCCTCGCCCGGCACCGAGATCGTCGAGCTGACCCCGGATTTCGGGGCGGACTCCTGCGAAGGCAATTTCGAAAGCTATCTGGCGGCCATCGCCGTAATGGACAAGGTGGTCCGCTACACCGAGCCATTCGACGCGGTCATCCAAGCAGGCTACGGCGAGCACGGCCGCGAGGGCCTGCAGGAACTGCTGGATGTCCCGGTCGTGGACATTACCGAAGCCGCCGCCTCCACGGCGCAATTCCTCGGCCACAAGTATTCGGTGGTCACCACGCTGGACCGCACGGTGCCGCTGATCGAGGACCGGCTGAAACTGGCCGGCCTGACCGACCGGCTCGCCTCGGTGCGCGCCAGCGGGCTGGGCGTGCTGGAACTGGAATCCGATCCGCAGCGCGCGGTAGCGGCCATCGTCGAGCAATCCCGCCAGGCAGTGGAGCACGACAAGGCCGAAGTGATCTGCCTGGGCTGCGGCGGCATGGCCGAGCTGGAGGAACAGGTGCGGCTGGCCACCGGCGTGCCAATTGTTGATGGCGTGCGCGCAGCGGTGACCATCGCGGAGTCGCTGGTCCGCATGGGGCTGAGCACCTCCAAGGTGCGCACCTACGCTCCCCCGCGGCCCAAGACCGTGACCGGCTTTCCCATGACTCCGGCGGCCGTCGTTCCGGCGGGTCTCTGAATGCCAAGCCAAATGGCAGGCTCAGCCCAGCGCGCTCACAGTCAGCCGTCCTAGAGTTATAAGTACCTCATGAAGGTGCGAGTGATGACAAAAGGAAACCCCGGTGCTTCGGCACCGGGGTTTTCTTCTTGCCCTGCTCTCCATCGAGGACCGGATTGGCCTAGGAGAATTCAGGCACCTTCGGCAACGCCATGTTCTTCGAGAAGAACTCGGCCAGTTCCGCGCGGGCAGTCAACGGCAAGACCTGGGCGACATACATGTCCGGGCGGACGACAACCAGGGCTCCGGGCCGGTCGATCTTGCGTTCCGTGAAGATATCCTGATGCGGGATCGCGGCATAGACCTTCTCCCAGTCGGTGATCTGGACCTGGCCCAGCTCGGCATTGCCCGCACCCGGTGCAATAGCGCCCAGCACGAGGGCCGGATCCACGGCAGACCAGCCGATATCGTGCAGCAGCATGGCCGGCAGCACGATATTGGCATCGGCTTGCGGGTGATGGCCCAGCAGCTGCTGGGCCAAGGACACCGAATACAGGGCGTGCGCATCATTGCTCCGGACCGCGAGAAGCTCCTTGGCGTCCTCCCACAGCTTGGCCAGCAGCGGGTACTGCTCGAACAGGCCGGGTCCGGCGCTCCCGATCCTGCTCGAGACATCGCGCCCGTAGTGATTCGCAGCGGGTTCTAGTTTGGTCATGGGCACATGATCCCACCGCTTGCCCGCAGGCAGAAGGCCCCGCATCCACTCAGTGGAAGCCGCGGAACTTTCATCCGCAGATGCAGAACAGCCCTGCCCCCGTTGCGGAGGCAGGGCTGCGGCTGCGCATTCCTAGACGATCGCTTCCACGATCGGCATGTTGCCGTTGTAGAAGTTCACGGTGGAGCGGCGTGCTGCATTATTGGCCACCACATGGGTGATCACTTCGGCGACGTTCTCGCGCGAGGTCTGAGATGCCTCGCCTTCAACGTCTGCTCCGTTCACCTTGCCTGCCTTGTCAGCCAGCACCACGCGCTGGCTGGCCGGTTCCAGGGTCAGCGCCCCCGGGCCCAGGATCGTGTAGTCCAGCTCCGTGCCGCGCAAGTACGCGTCGGCGTCGTGCTTGGCCTTGGCATAGGTGTAGAACGAGTTGGCCGGATCCAGGCTGTCCACATCCACCAGGGCGCGGCTGTAGGAGACCATCACGAAGCGGTCCACGCCGGCCTGCTTGGCAGCCTGCATGGAACGCACCGCGGCATCATAGTCCACGGCGCGGGTGCGATGCTCGTTGCCGCCACCGGCACCTGCGGAGAAGACGATGGCGCTTGCACCGGAAAAGGCCTGGGCCAACTGATCCACGCCAGCGCTTTCGATGTCGATGACTACTGGGGTGGCGCCCGTGGCGCTGATGTCGGCTGCATGCTCCGGGTTGCGGATCAGCGAGTTGACCGCGTAGCCGCGCCCAACCAGCTTGGGCGCTGCCAGCAGGGCAACCTTCCCATGTCCGCCAATGAGAACTACTCGATTTTCTTCAGCCATGAACTGCTCCTTCTGATCGATGCTCGTATTCGGCACAACAAGGCCTGCCACGAGCCTATTCCCGGCGAGCTTCGGCGACGACTTTCTGAGTGCCAGCTTGATAGCGGTCATTTCGGTTGGCAATGGGCGTACGCTCGGGTTCATAGAATTCGCACTCGACCCAGGATGAAGCTCATGAAGCAGAGAACCTTGAACTTGGAACTGAGCAATGACCAATTCGCGGACCTGGCCAATGCGCTGGAGGACCACCGGGACTATTTCAAGAAACGCGCCGATGAAGCAACACTCGGCTTCGGGCTCGACACCGGCTACTGGCAGTCCCGTGCTGCCGAAGTCGAAGAGCTGCTCCAACTAGTCCTCAGCTCCGCCAAGCACGATCAGCATTAGCCCCGCCCCTTCCCCACCCAAGGAGCCAGCATTTTGCCCGCTGGAATTTTCACCATTGGACATTCGGCACGATCCATCGAGGATTTCCTCGCACTGCTAACGCAGTACGGAGTCACGAATGTTGTGGATGTCCGCAAACTCGCCGGCCCCCGCAAATTCCCGCAGTTCAATGCGGATGCCTTGGAAGCCTCCTTGAGCACGGCAGGAATCAGCCTGCACCACGCGGAAGCGCTGACCGGCAGGCGTCCTGTGAGCCGAAGCGTCGATTTCGCAGTCAACGCATGGTGGACGAACCGCAGCTTCCATAATTACGCCGACCATGCCCTCGGGGACGATTTCCTGCAGGCGCTCCAGCGGTTGCAGGCGCGGGCCGCCGGCCAGAAGACGGCGATCATGTGCGCCGAAGCTGTATGGTGGCGTTGCCATCGCAGGATCATTGCTGATCATCTGCTGGCCCGCGGTGCCGAGGTATTCCACATCATCGATGGGCATCCGGCCAAACCTGCCGAGCTGAGCCCTGGCGCGGTGATCGACCAGCAGTCGCGGATCACCTACCCGGCAGCCTGATACCGGCGCGCAAAACGGGCATCAATGGCAGCATCTGCGCCATGGCTCGGCTCATGCAATGAGCTGGAGGTGCAATTCATTACGCTGCCTGACGCAGCTTCCTCCATGCCTTCGGACACTAATTAAACAAGGCCGATGATCGTTATTTCTCCCTGAAATAGCCCAGTCAGCTGGGGCAAGCCTCATCAAGAGCCGCATTTGCGGACGGTTCCAGCCTTGAATTCGCGCATTTGGGTGACCTAGCTAACATAAGAGCCGTTTGGCTTAATTCGCTCAGATAAGGCTAAGCTAATTATCAGATCACTCAATAGCGCAACCAACGCCGGTTGCTGTCCGAAGAAGGAATACATGTCCTCCATGAAGCTTCGCGCTGCCGCACTGCTGAGCATCGCCGCACTGTCACTGACCGCTTGCGGTTCCGCTACCGATACGGCAGCTGAGGCCAAGGCTGGCGACACCAAGACCGTCACCATCACCGACAATGAAGGTGAGAAGAAGATCGAGGTTCCCGCGAAGTCTGTCGTTGCCACGGATAACCGCACCTTCGAGACCCTGGATTCCTGGGGCATCAAGCTCACCGCAGGCGCTGTCTCGCTGATGCCGGATACCATCTCCTACACCAAGGACGAGAACATCCTGGACTTGGGCAGCCACAAGGAACCGAACCTGGAATCAGTTGTCACCGTCGACCCTGACCTGATCATCAACGGCCAGCGCTACACCCAGCACGCCGCGAAGTTCAAGGAACTGGCTCCGGAAGCCGCCATCATTTCGCTGGACCCACGCGAAGGCGAGCCATTTGACGCTGAGCTGGAACGCCAGGTCACCACCCTGGGCGAGATCTTCGGCAAGCAGGCCGAGGCCAAAAAGCTCGTTGAGGACTTCGAAGCCGCCGAGAAGCGCGTCACCGATGCCTACGACAAGGACCAGACCGTCATGGGCCTGATCGCCTCGGGCGGCGAGCTGGGCTACTCGGCTCCTACCACCGGCCGCACCGTCGGCCCGATGTTCGACTTCCTGGGCCTGACCCCGGCGCTGAAGCTCGACGAATCCTCCACCGACCACGAGGGCGACGACGTTTCGGTCGAAGCCATCGCCAAGTCCAACCCGGACTGGATCATCGTCATGGACCGCGACGCAGCGGTTGAAGCCGACGGTGCGGACTACCAGCCGGCAAAGGACCTGCTGGAGAAGTCCGAGGCGCTGCAGAATGTCACCGCCTCGAAGGAATCCCAGGTTGTCGTCATGCCTGCTGACACCTACACCAACGAGAGCATCCAGACCTACACCGAGTTCCTGAATACTTTCGCTGACGCGCTGGAAGCTGCCAAGTAGCATTCCGGACACCCCAGCCAGCTAGTGGCGAAGCCGTATTCCGGCTTCGCCACTAGAGCTGTTTTCCCACCACTTATTTCCACGGCGGCATAATGACAAGCACGACCTCCCCAGCCCGGACCAAGAGCAAGGCCCTTTCCGGAAAACTCGCATTGGGCATCCTCGCAGTACTGGTGCTGCTGGCGTTCTCCCTGTTCACCGGCGTCTACGACATCTTCGGCATGGACGACGGCGCCATGATGTTCGCCGTCACCCGCATTCCGCGCACCCTTGCGCTGGTACTGGCCGGAGCGGCCATGGCCATGAGCGGATTGGTGATGCAGTTGCTGACCCAGAACCGCTTCGTGGAGCCGACCACCACCGGCACCACCGAATGGGCGGGCCTGGGCCTACTGACCATGCTGGTACTCTTCCCCAGCGCGTCGCTGCTGGCCAAGATGAGCGTCGCGATTGTCTTCGCCTTCATCGGCACCATGATCTTCTTCCTGTTCTTGCAGCGCATTTCGCTCAAGGCCTCGCTGACCGTGCCGATCGTGGGCATCATGCTCGGTTCCGTGGTCGGCGCCTTCTCCACCTTCTTCGCGCTGTCCACCGACAAGCTGCAGTCCATGGGCATCTGGCTGGCTGGTTCCTTCACCTCTGTGATCCGCGGGCAGTACGAGGTGCTGTGGATCGTGGCCATCGTCGCCATTGCCATCTACATCGTGGCCGACCGCTTCACCGTAGCAGGGCTCGGCGAGGAAATCGCCACCAACGTCGGGCTGAATTACCGCCAGGTGATGCTGCTGGGCACCGCGCTGATCGCGGTCGCTACCGGCGTGGTCACCGTGGTCATCGGCAACCTGCCATTCCTCGGCCTGATCGTGCCGAATATCGTCTCGATGGTCCGCGGTGACGACCTGCGCAGCAACCTGCCCTGGGTCTGCCTGCTGGGCATCGCGATCACCACGGTGTGCGACCTGATCGGCCGCACCATCATCATGCCGTTCGAGGTCCCGGTCTCCCTGATCCTGGGCGTACTCGGCGCGGCCGTCTTCATCTTCCTGCTTCTGAGGCAGCGTAAAGTTGGCTAATCTCATGACTCATCCCGCTTTGGGCATCCACCACTCCGCCCGTTCTGCCGGGCCGCTGCCCACCAAGAAGGTCCGCAAGCGATACTGGATCACCCTGTCCATCATGATCGGGCTGGCCCTGTTCTTCGGGATCGGCCTGCTCGCCTGGGATAACCCCATGCCCTTTGGCTCCGACGGATTCTGGATCATCGCCAAGCTGCGCGCCAGCAACATCCTGACCATGGTGATCGTGGCCGCCTGCCAGTCCATCGCCACGGTGGCTTTCCAAACGGTGACCAACAACCGCATCATCACCCCGTCGATCATGGGCTTCGAAGCCTTGTACCGGGTGGTGCAGACCGGTGCGATCTTCGTGCTGGGCGTTGCCGGGGTGACCTTCTTCACCGGTGTCAGCCAGTTCGTCCTGCAAGTGGCGATCATGGTGGGCCTCTCGGTGGCCCTGTACGGCTGGCTGCTTTCGGGCAAGCTGGGCAACATCCAGATCATGCTGCTGGTGGGCATCATCATCGGCACCGGGCTGGGCTCGATCTCGACCTTCATGCAGCGCCTGCTGACCCCGAGCGAATTCGATGTCCTCACCGCACGCCTGTTCGGCTCGATGGCCAACGCCGACATGAGCTACATGCCGGTGGCCATCCCGCTGGTGGCCATTGCCGGCGGCTACCTGGTGCTGTCCTCGAAGAAGATGAACATCCTGGCCTTGGGCAAGGAAACCACCATCAACCTGGGGATCAACCACCGCCGCGAGGTCATGAAGACCTTGTTCTTCGTATCGATTCTCATGGCGGTCACCACCGCACTGGTGGGCCCGCTGACCTTCCTCGGCTTCCTGGTGGCCACCTTGGCCTACCAGCTGGCGGACACCTACGACCACCGCTACATCTACCCGATGTCCTTCCTCATCGGCTTCGTGGTCCTGGCCGGCGCCTACTTCGTCATGAAGAACATCTTCTACGCAGAAGGCGTGGTCGGCATCATCATCGAAGCCGTCGGCGGCATTACATTCCTGATCTTCATCCTGCGAAAGGGCCGGCTGTGATTACCCTCAATTCCGTCAGCAAGAAGTACAGCTCCACGGTCTCCATCGGCCCGGTCAGCTTGGAAATCCCCACCGGCGGCATCACCGCCCTGGTAGGCCCGAACGGCGCCGGCAAGTCCACCATGCTCACCATGGTCGGGCGCCTGCTGGGCATCGACCAGGGTTCCATCGAGGTCTCCGGCTACGACGTATCCAAGACCAACTCGAAGGATCTGGCCAAGATCGTCTCGATCCTGCGCCAGGAAAACCACTTCGTGACCCGCCTGACCGTGCGCCAGCTGGTGGGCTTCGGCCGCTACCCGCACTCCAAGGGCCGGTTGACCCAGGCCGATGAAGAGATCATCTCGCGCTCCATCGACTTCCTGGACCTGGGCGAATTGGAACGCCGCTACCTCGATGAGCTCTCCGGAGGCCAGCGCCAGCGCGCCTACGTGGCCATGGTCCTGGCCCAGGACACCGACACGGTGCTGCTCGATGAGCCGCTGAACAACCTGGACATGAAGCACTCGGTAGTGATGATGCAGCATCTGCAGCGCGCTGCCCGCGAGCTGAACCGCACCATCGTGATCGTGCTGCACGACATCAATTTCGCCGGCCACTACGCCGACTACATCTGCGCAATGAAGCAGGGCAAGGTCGTCGAGTTCGGCACCCCTGATGAAATCATGTGCGATGAGGTGTTGACCAAGGTCTTCGAAACCCCGGTAAAGGTCATCCCGGGCCCCAATGGCCCGCTGGCGGTTTACTACTAGGCAACGCCATGAACACCAAAAGTTGAGCCCCATGAACGACAACTAGTTCATGGGGCTCAACTGCATCCATTCACCCGCACTGCGGGCCCTGCTTTTGCTATTGCTTGGACTTCCCCAGCGCATTGATCGCGTCAACCATCGTCACGCCCGGATGCTGACGGCGGTATTCCTTCACATCCCGGGGTGAGAGCCCCTGTGCATCGACGGTGATTTCTTGGGGCTTCGGACTGCCAGTCCAACCCCAAAGCATCAAGGTCCAGCTGCCTACGAGCAACCCCCAGGTAGGTTCCTCCGACAGCGCCATGAGCAGAATAGCGGCGGTTGCCAGCGCCAAAAGAACACTGGTGCGCGTTGATTTGCCCATGGGACCGCCTAGCTCGTTGGGGTGGTGCTGTTCCCTTCCAGCCTTTCAAAGAACACACCGGTGATCAAGGATCCATCCCTCATCCTTTAGCAGGAGGCCTGGGCCGTCCATTCCTCAGCCAACAGCGCGTAGCCCACGGAATCCATCCATTCACCGCTGCGATGCAGGCTGTCCTTGCGGCCATGGAATTCCCTGCGCATCCCCAAACGCTCCATCAGTCTCCATGATGGCTCATTGGCGGCAAAGCATTCGGCAGTAACCCTGCGCAGGCCAAGCGGGCCGAAGCACAGGCCCATGGCAGCGGCAACGGCTTCGGTGGCGTAGCCCTTGCCACCGAAGGAGGGATCGAAGCTCCAGCCGAGGTTGCCCTCAACGCCCTTGGCGTGCTGCTCAATTTCGCTTTGCCCCCAGCCATCCACGATATCCAGCATGACCGTGCCAATCAGCTGGGTCCCCTGCCCGGTGTCCAGTTCCACAGCCAGGTTCCTCAGCGGATAGTCCTTCGCGAAGAACAGCGAACGGAATTCTTCCACGGTTGCTGGGCCAGCGGTAATCCACTGGGTGACATCGGCAAGCTGCCGGTAGCGCCAGAGGTCTTCCACATCAGCCGAATTCACGCGACGCAGGGACAGGCGTTCAGTGCGTACCGGCCAGCTGATCTTTTTCAGCGCATCTTCCATTCCCCAAGCCTAGCCCTACGGTTTCCAGGCGGTCCTGGCCCTACGGTTTCCAGGCGGTCCTAGCCGCCACGTTCGCTCGACTGGGATCTGCCTGGTCTTGTCGATGATGGCCTTCGTAGCGGAGGGCGCCTTGCATGCCAAGCTGGATGATTCGCGCTGCACCTGGCCCCGCGCTGTCCTGGGCACTGCAGGTTCTCACCGGCATCATGCAGGCGTTGCGGCAGAAGGAAACGGGCGGGATCCATAAGGATCCCGCCCGTTCCCATTAGCCAGCGCCATCAGGCTGCAGGCAGTTCAGCGGATGCCCCTAGTCGCGTTTGCTGCTGACAAAACCCCAAATGACCAGGACCAGCAGCGAGCCGCCGATGGCCAGCAGCCAGGTGGACAATGACCAGAACTCGCTCACTCCGACACCGAAAACTGCCGAGCCAATCCAGCCTCCCAGCACCGCCCCGACCACGCCGAGCAGTAGCGTGGCAAGCCAGCCGCCTCCCTGCTTTCCGGGCTTGATTGCCTTCGCGATCGCACCGGCAACGAGGCCAAGGATGATCCAACCGATTATTCCCATGCATTCCTACTTCCCCAAGAGATGCGGCACGATGCCCGTGCCGTTAATGGCTATTTCTTGTTTTCCTGGGCCGGCTCAGATGAGCACGGCCTTATTCGAATCCTGCTTTTCCGGCTTCTGGAAGCTGAACGAGATGTGCTTGCGGGAGAAAGGCACCCCCAGCACCATTTCAAGGTCAGGTACCACGCGGCCATTGACCAGCTCGATCCCTCGATTCGCCGGAGCGTCGGCGCGCAGGGTGAATCGCGCATAAAGCACGGGTTCAGCTGCATTGCCGCCAATTCGAACGTTCGCATCCACGATTTCCGGTTGCGTTCGAGCGGCCGTTTCCGCGGCTTTGGCTATTACCGAAGTCTCGATCTCGCTGACTCCTTCGCTGCTCGATTCGTATCTGAATTCATGCGCCGATGGGCGGCGCGGAATGGCAGTGATCAGCACCGCCAGCGAGAGCACGATGCCGGCAATTCCGAGCGCGAGTCCCAGTGGCAGCAGGTACTGCTGATCGATCGGCAGGCTGCTGGCAATCCGGGCTTGGCCGAGGCCAGCGCCTTGGCCAAGCCCCCACCAGACTGCTGCGAGGCCCGAGGCACCGGCCGCCAGCAGGACCAAACCGAAGATCGCCAGAATAAGTCGTTGGCGCACCACATGCGTTCTGAACATTTCTAGTTTCCCCCTCGGCGTTGCACTGAGACCTTGACCTTGGGAGCGCGTTGCAATGGCAACCCGTCGATCACGCGCTGCGCCCGCGCCTGCGCGTTTTCCCGCACGCGCTGAACCGAGTGCGCTGGAGTCTGCACGGTAACCTGGACCAGGGCCGGGCTGGTTTTCACGCTCGCGCGGGTCACCGAATCGGTTCGCTCGACCTCATGCCCCACCAAGGTTGATATTCCACGGCATGAGATTGCCTGTTCCGACCCCGCTGAAGGATCATCGGTAGTCAGCAGGATGCTCTGCCGGGGCCCTGGAATGAGCGCGCTGAGCAACAGCAGCAGACCGAGCACCGTAAGAACCACCATGGCGATCACTGCCAGGTTGTCATTGAAGCGCAAGTTGCTGACCGCGTTAATGCCCTGCTGGGCAAAACCGGGCCATTGTCCGCTGGTCAAACGCAGCAGGCAGGATAGCGCCAGGAGAATGCTCGTGGCCAACACGACGATGAAGCTGATCATCAAGGCCATGGTGCGGGCACTGCGAACGTGCCAGAACCTGCTCATCGCAGCCTCCTGTTGCTAGTTCCTTCATCCGGCGTTGACATCCAGCTCACCCGTATATCGGTTTGCACCTGCTCAACGCCCAGATACTTGCGCAGATCAGCCGCAACCATGTTCCGCACGTCTTCGCAGGCTTGCTGGACATTGCTCGGATAGCTCAATCCAAGGTCCAAATCGACCACCACTGCACTTCCAAGCACCTCGGCCTTGGCCTTGGGCCGGCTGTCAAAATCCTTGTACTTGCCCAGCCCCAGGATCCCACCCGCGGCAGAGCCGACAACTGGCACCTTATAGGCTGCTTGGGCAGCGATTTTTGAATAGACGGCCGTGTTCACCGTGGTGCTTCCACGGCTAGAGGACAGCTCTGCCATCTGCTTCACCGCCGACGTTTGCTGAACACTTGACTGAGGTCAACCCTGTCCTGCAAAAGCCATCCGACTCCAGCGCCGATGATGGCGAAGAATGCCACCACCACGAACTGGGTGAATGATCCGAAGGCAATCAGCAATCCGGCTAGGCAGCCGATGGCCAAACCCCACTTGACGTGTAACATGTTCTGCTCCTTAGATGAGGACAGTTATTTCAGGCCATCGCGGGGCTCGGCGTCATCGTCATCGTCTTCCGGCAGGTGCACGTCGGTGACTTCAATGTTTACCTCGATGACTTCCAGACCGGTGGCGCGTTCAACCTGGGCGATGATATTCGAACGGATCTCGTTGGAGACCTCAACGATCGAGAACCCGTAGGAAACAACGATCGACACGTCGATGGCGGTCTGCTGCTCGCCCTTTTCGACGCTCACGCCTCCGGCCGCGTTGGCTTGGGCACCGGGGATGCGTTCGGCCAGCGAGTTGAAGGTCCGGCGGGCGGCGTTGCCCATGGCGTAGACGCCGGAAACTTCGCGGGTGGCGATGCTGGCAATCTTCTGGACCACACGGTCTTCGATGGTCGTCTTGCCCAGTTCGGTGTGCAGCGGACCGCGCAGCTCTTCGTGGACCGGCGTGTCATTTGCGGCCTTTGCCTTGGCCTGGCGTTCCAGCTCTTCGCCGGTTGGCTTGATGATTGGCCCTTGTGAATCGCGTTGCACCATGATGGTCTCCTCATTCATTGAACGGATATTTTTGTGCCTTACACTCATACAGACGAGAGCTACAGATTAATCCTCACACATTATGAGTGTGATATAGATCACTTAAGGAGGGGTGCTTGGAACCGACCCGGTTGACCGTGCTTGTTGGTCGTTCAATGGAGGGGGACCCCGAGGCCTTCGGCGAACTCGTCACCGCGCTGACACCCGGCCTGCGCCAATACTGCAAGACTTTTTTCAGCAGCTGGCACGATGCGGAGGATGCCACCCAGGATGCCTGGATCCGCGCGTGGCAGTCATTGGGCTCGCTGCGCGAACGTGCCGCGTTCAAGACTTGGCTCTACCGCATGGCACGAAATATTTGTCTTGATCGCATCCGCCAGCGTGCCAATGACCAGCAAACCGTGGATGATGAAGTGCTAGAGCAAACCCCAGTCCCTGACCGTGAATTGCCAGAAAACGTCGCCGTGCAACGCGGCGAGATTGCCGATGCCTGGCAGATCATCAACGGATTGCCTTCGGCGCTTCGCCAGGCGTTCGTACTGGTCGCGCTCCAAGGCATGAGCTATAAGGAAGCGGCCCTGGTGACCAACGTTTCAGAATCAACTGTGCGAGGGCGACTCGCACGGGCACGCAATGCAATCAGCGAGGCGGTGTCATGAAAACCCTTCCCTGCGGACGTACTACCGAAGACGTTTTGCTGAACCTGGATGAACCTGCAGATCTGCACGAATTGCAGTGCCGGTGGTGCCACGCCGAACGGCAGCGGCTCAAGGACCAGAACGGATTCATCACCCAACTGCTGCACAGCTCGACCCCGGAGCACCAGCCTGAAGCATTCTCGCAGCGAATATTGGGCAAAATAGCCGAGTACTCGCCATTCCAGCGGATGTGGGATGTGCAAGATGCGGGCACGGGACTGGCCATACGCGTATCGTCCCTGGAATTAATCAAGGCGATTCGAGCGGCATTTTCCGAGTCGCCGACATCGCAATTGAACTACACGGAGATCAAGGCGACTGACACGCAGATTCCCCACCTTAACTGGAGGGTGCAATGCCATGTCAGCATGGCTGGGGATAGTTCGGTTCAGGTTATCGAGCAGCAAGTCCTTGACTATGTTCGCTGTGCCATCAGCCCGTTGATCAGCTGGAGGGAACTGGTAGTTAATCTGGTCATTGAAGACCTGCACGGCGAAGCCATCGAGTCCATCACGCTTCGGGGCGAAAACTAGCTACGGCTTCCTTGCTCCCCTGTTCCATCGCTCCGCGGGCTTTTTCGACGCAGCACTGGCGAACAAGCAAGCACCACAAGTCCCGCAATCGGGAACACCATCAGTGCCATGCGCAACCCGAAGTTCTCGGCAAGGAAACCCACTAGCGGCGGGGAGAACAAGAAGCCCAATCGCATGAGCCAGGAGACGATGCTCAGCCCAGTTCCCGGAGGCAGGCCGGGCAGCTTGTCGGCCTGGTCCATCACCGCCGGGACCAGGGTTGCCGAGCCGAATCCAGCCGCGGCAAATCCCAGCAGCGTGCCCGGAACCGTGGGGAAGAACAACGCCAGACCCATACCGATTGCTATCAGCGCTCCCCCGAACTGGGCCATGCCGCGCTGGCCAAAGCGGTTGACCATGCCATCGCCGAGAATTCGGCCAATGAACTGGGCCCCGACCAGAGCGATGAACCCGCTGGCCGCCAGCGCCGCTGGCGCCCCCAGCTGGCCAAGATACAGCGTGGACCATGAATTCCCGGCGTCTTCAACCATTACTCCGGCTACGGAGATCAAGACCAGGGCGCTCATCATCAGCAGCAGCCGTCCGCGGGATCCTGCGGGGGCCGCGGCCCGGGCGGTTCCGGGTGCAGGTGGCGCAACAGGTTCTATGACCGCCAGTTCGGCGGATCGAGGCAGGCAGAATTTCAGGGCAGTCAGTGCCACCGCGGCGAAGAGCACCATCGATATGCCCAAATGCACTGGCAATGCCAAGTTCATCTGGATCGCTCCAGCGGCCATCAAACCGCCGATCACCGCTCCGACAGACCACAACGCGTGGAAGGAATTCAGTATCGAACGCCCATAGCGCCGTTGCACCACCAGCCCGTGCGCGTTCTGCCCGACATCCGTAATCGAATCCATGGCGCCGCCCAGGGCAAAAGCCAGCACGACCAAGACCACACCCGGCGCGCTGCCGGCGGCCAGCAAGGCCGCACCGGTAACTATCGTGCCCACGACGGCAACCTGCGCGGAACCAAGACGGCGCACCAGCGCACCTGCAGCCAACCCTGCAAGGATTGCCCCAACAGGCCATGCGGTGACCAGCAAGCCGTAGCCGGCGGTGTCCAATTCCAGTTCCCGCTTCAGCTCGGGAAGGCGCGGCGCCATATTGGCAAAGAGTGCTCCGTTTGTGAGGAACAGGGCCGCGACTGCAGCGCGGGCGCGGGAGTTGACGCTGGATTCGCTGGCTGCCATGGGGCCTTTCACTGCACGTGCATGCGGATTCTTCACGGGGAATGCTTCACTAGCATCCAGCGTCGAGAGTACCAGTGCACCTGCTGGCAAATCCCGAAACCGTGCCGAAAGGCCCGGGAATGGGTGTTTTGCGTCTGACCAGCTGCATCAGGATAGCGGCGAGCTGGCCATCCGCCGGTATTCGCGTTTCGGCTGCAACCTTGGAAGCCCAGCTGGTCCAGCAGCTGGATCGCCCCGTTCGCCAGATGCCCTGCCGCCGTGGAGCCTGCGCTCAGCGTGGCCATAGGCATTGTCAATATCGTAGAAACAACCTCAGCGAGGGTGCGAGTGATGATCGCAGAAGTTCCCGCCGGTTCCACCGGCGGGAACTTCTGGTTAATTCGCAACCGGAAAATCGGAGCTAGCCATCGAGCCAGCGCACTTCTCCGCTGTCCAGGTCGTAGACAGCTGCCACCACCCGGGTCCGCTTTTCTTGCACTGCCTCGCGAATGATGGCAGATCGCTCCAGTAGCTGCTCGGTGACGGCACGGGCATTGGCCTGCACCACTTGGTCCACCTCTTCGCTGCCCGAACCTTCAACTTTTGCCTTGCGTGCTACAGGAGCAATCTGTTCAGCGAAGTCGACCATCTCGCCGGGCAATTGCGGATTCTTGGCATCTTCTTCCATTGCCTTCAAGGTGCCCGCCACCGCACCACAGGCCGTATGGCCGAGGATCACCAGCAACGGGACCGAATAGGGACTGGAAACAGCGAATTCCATGCTGCCAACCAAGGTGTCATCGAGCACTCCGCCGGCGGTCCGGGTGACGAACAGGTCTCCGATCCCCTGGTCGAACAGGAGCTCGGGGGTCACGCGGGAATCCACGCAGCCGTGGATCAGGGCGAAGGGGTTCTGGTGCTCGGCCTGCTCGCTGCGCCGTTCGGTTGCTTGATTGGGGCGTTCTGGCATGCCGTCGGCGTAGCGCTGGTTCCCGGCGCGCAGTACCTGCAGCACTTCATCGGGGGTCTGCGGGGGTCCGGCGAGGTTTGCCCTGTCCGCGTCCGTGGCCTGCGGTGATGCGCAGGCTGCCAGTCCGGCCAGGGCAATGAGCCCGGAGGCACCGGCGAGCAGGCCGCGGCGCGACGGTCCGGCTGGGGTTGGGTTTTGGCGGTTGAGGAAACGTGGTTCAGGTTGCGGCATCATGCCTTCCAGTGGCGTCTGATCAGCTGCCCAGCAGAATTAACTAGAGCTTGACAGTAAATAACATCAAGCAGTCTAGTGTTTTGCATTTGATTCATAAATAGCAAACGTCATATTTCGGCCCCTTTTAACATGAGCGTTGTATGAGGTGCGGATGGCAGCGCCACTCGGTGTCCCCGTCCGCGGAAGATGGTGATTGACACCACACTTTTTCTTCGGTTGGATGGAAGCAGTCAATCGATTGATTGGCTCTTGAGTCACAGGGTGGTGTCCATGGAACTGGGAAAGGTCCAGCAAGCAGCCGTAGCCTGCTTTGCCCAGCGCGGTTTCGCCGCCACCGGCATCCGCGAACTAGGCAGTGCCGTAGGACTGAACTCGGCGACCCTCTACCATTACGTCGGCGGCAAGGAAGACCTGCTGGTGGGCATCATGAACGACTGCCTGGCCGCCATGATCTCCGGTGCCGAGCAGGCGCTGGCCGGCAGCAATGACCCGGTACGCCAGCTCGCGTTGCTCGTGGCCTTCCACGTGGGGTTCACCGCCACCAATCCCAGCACCGCACGTGTCACCGAATACGAGATGCGCGCGCTATCGGCCAAGGCCCGCGAGCAGATGCAGGAACTGCGCGACGCCTACGAGCAGCTCTTCGCCGACGCGCTTCAGGCCGGCGAGCGCCAGGGCAGCTTCAGCACCGTGGACCTGGGCATCGCCCGCTTGGCACTGATGGAAATGGGGACCGGTGTCTCGCACTGGTACCGCAAGGACGGCCGACTCACACTGGCCCAAGTGCAGTTGAACTTCATTTCCCTGGCCATGCGCATCCTGGCCGTGCCCGACGAATTCCCGTTGCCTGCGCAGCAGCTGCCCGTACCCCGGGTGATCGCCAGCGAACCGACCAGCAAGGACTGACTTCGTGAAGACCCTCTCCTCCCACTTGAACCCCGAGCAGTTCGAGCGCAACGCCGCCGACCAGGCACCACTGCTGGCCGAACTGCACGAACGGCTCGAACGCGCTGCGCGCGGCGGCTCCGAGAAGTCCCGGCAGCGCCATGTGGATCGCGGCAAGCTGCTGCCCCGCGAACGCGTAGACGCGCTGCTGGACGACGGCTCGCCCTTCTTGGAAATCGCACCGCTGGCCGCCGAGGACATGTATGACGGCGCCAGCCCCGGCGCCGGAATGATCGCCGGCATCGGCCTGGTGCACGGCCGCCACGTGCTGGTCATCGCCAACGACGCCACCGTCAAGGGCGGCACCTACTTCCCGATGACGGTCAAGAAGCACCTGCGCGCCCAGGAAATCGCGCTGGAGAACAGCCTGCCCTGCATCTACCTGGTGGATTCGGGCGGGGCGTTCCTGCCCATGCAGGACGAGGTCTTCCCGGACCGCGAGCACTTCGGGCGCATCTTCTACAACCAGGCGCAGCTCTCCGCGAAGAAGATCCCGCAGCTGGCTGCGGTGCTCGGTTCCTGCACCGCCGGCGGCGCCTACGTTCCGGCAATGAGCGACGAGACGGTCATCGTGCGCAACCAGGGCACCATCTTCCTGGGCGGCCCGCCGCTGGTGAAGGCCGCCATCGGGGAGATCGTCACCGCCGAGGAGCTGGGCGGCGGCGACCTGCACGCCAAGACCTCGGGCGTGGTGGACCACCTGGCCGAGAACGACGAGCACGCGCTGATGATCATCCGCGATATCGTCTCCACCCTGCCGGCCAACCCGGCCCCCGCCTGGAGTATCGAAAGCCAGGTCGTCGAGCCGCTCTACCCGGGCAGTGAACTGGCCGGGGTGGTGCCGGTGGATGTCAACGCGCCCTACGACGTGCACGAGATCATTGCCCGCATCGTCGATGCCAGCGAGTTCCACGAATTCAAGGCCGACTACGGCACCACCCTGGTCACCGGCTTCGCGCAGATCCACGGGCACCGGGTAGGCATCATCGCCAACAACGGCGTGCTGTTCTCCGAGTCCGCGATGAAGGGCGCGCACTTCATCGAGCTGTGCGACCAGCGCGGCATCCCGCTGCTCTTCTTGCAGAACCTCGCCGGATTCATGGTGGGCCGCGACTACGAGGCGGACGGCATCGCCAAGCACGGGGCCAAGATGGTCACCGCCGTGGCCACCGCCCGGGTGCCCAAGCTGACGGTGGTCATCGGCGGCTCCTTCGGCGCCGGCAACTACTCGATGTGCGGCCGGGCCTACTCCCCGCGCTTCTTGTGGATGTGGCCGGCCGCGCGCATCTCGGTGATGGGCGGGGCCCAGGCCGCCTCGGTGCTCTCCACGGTCAAGCGCGACGGAATCGAGGCGGGCGGCGGCAACTGGAGCGCCGAGGAGGAGGAATCGTTCAAGGCCCCGATCCGCGAGCAGTACGAAACCCAGGGAAACCCCTACTATTCCACCGCCAGATTATGGGACGACGGGGTCATCGACCCGGCAGATACCCGCCGGGTGCTCGGCCTGGCCCTGGATGTCTGCGCCCGCCAGCCGCTGCCGGAGACCAGCTTCGGCCTCTTCCGGATGTAGTACGAGGAAAACACCATGACTACGAAGCTCTTTGACACTGTCCTGATCGCCAACCGCGGAGAAATCGCGGTGCGCATCATCCGTACCCTGCGGGCGCTGGGCATCGAATCGGTCGCCGTCTACTCCGATGCCGATGCCGGGGCGCTGCATGTGTCCGAAGCCGATCGCGCGGTGCGCATCGGTGCGGCTGCGGCCAATGAAAGCTACCTGGATATTGACGCGGTGATCGCCGCCTGCCGGCACACCGGTGCCCAGGCGGTGCACCCCGGCTACGGGTTCCTCTCCGAGAACGTGGACTTCGCCCGGGCGCTGGAAGCTGCCGGCATCACCTTTATCGGCCCGCCGGTGAACTCCATCAATCTCATGGGCGACAAGATCCGTTCCAAGAACCATGTCCTCTCCCACCAGGTGCCGGTGGTTCCCGGCATCGCCGAACCCGGCCTGGGCGATCAGCAGCTGCTCGCCGCCGCCGCGGACGTCGGCTTCCCGCTGCTGATCAAGCCTTCGGCCGGCGGCGGCGGCAAGGGCATGTTCGCCGTGGAATCCGCCGCAGAACTGACCGAAGCACTGGCCAGCGCCCGGCGCACCGCACGCAATGCCTTCGGCGATGACACCCTGTTCCTCGAGCGGCTGGTACGCAATCCACGCCATATCGAGGTGCAGATCCTGGCCGATGCGCACGGGAACACCGTGCACCTGGGCGAACGCGAATGCTCCTTGCAGCGCCGCCACCAGAAGGTCATCGAGGAAGCCCCGGCTCCGCTGTTCGAGAATCTGGAGCACGGCGCGGCGATCCGCGAGCGCATTGGCGCCGCCGCGGTGGCCGCTGCGCAATCGGTGGGCTACGTCGGCGCCGGAACTGTCGAGTTCCTGGTGAGCGACCAGAACCCCGACGAATTCTTCTTCATGGAAATGAATACCCGCTTGCAGGTGGAGCACCCGGTCACCGAGGAAGTCGTGCGGGTGAACGGCGCAAAGCTGGATCTGGTCCAGTGGCAGGTGCGCATCGCGGCCGGACAGCCACTGGACTTCACCCAGGACCAGGTGGCATTGGAAGGCCATGCCATCGAGGCCCGGCTCTACGCCGAAGACCCGTCCTCCGGCTTCCTGCCCTCGGTGGGCACCGTGCTGCACGTGCGCGAGCCGGAGAATGTCCGGGTGGATTCCTCGCTGCGCGACGGCCTGGAGATCAGCGCCCACTACGATCCGATGCTTTCCAAGCTCATCGCCTGGGGCCCGGATCGCACCGAGGCGCTGGCCCGCTTGGATAAGGCACTAGCCGGCACCGTGGTGCTGGGCGTGCTGACCAACAGCGAATACCTGCGGCTGCTGCTGGCCGACGAGGATGTGGCCGCCGGGGCCCTGGACACCAACCTGATCGAGCGGAAGATGGACCAGTTCGCCTTCCGCCAGGTCGGGGCCCGCGAACTGGCACTGGCAGCGCATCTGGAGGATCGGCGCATTCCAGCCGCGAATACCCCGTGGGGCCTGCGCGACGGATGGCGGGCCCAGCATCGCCGGGCCAGCATCGGGCACTTCGACGTCGAGGCCGCCGAGGGCAGGACCGCGTTGCTCAGGGACCCCGATTCGAGCCGGGTGCGCGTGGGCGCCGAAGAATTCACCGTGCGGCAGGAACCGGATGGAACCCTGTCCGTCAACGGCCAGCGCACAGCACTACAGCATGCCTTCGCCGCCGATGGCACGCTGTGGCTGTGCGAGGAAGGCTGGACCGCGGCGGTGCGCAAGCTGCCCCGCGAAGAAGTCCTCGAACGCCAGCTGGCCACCATCGCCAAGCAATCCGGGACCTTCTCCCCGCATGTCCTCTCGCCCATGCCCGGCACCGTGATCAACGTGCAGGCGGCCGATGGCGATGCGGTCGCCGAAGGCCAGCTGCTGCTGAGCATCGAAGCGATGAAGATGGAGCACCAGCTCTTCTCCCCCGCGGACGGCATCGTGCGCATGACCGGGTTGAAGACCGGGGATCTGGTCAAGGCCAAGCAGGTCGTGGCCACCGTGGAAGCAACCCAGCCAACCGAAGCACAGCATCAGGAGCAGGACGCATGAGCGAGCAAACCCACAAACGTGTCGAGCAGCGCGGCCTCTACTTCGATGAGCTGCAGCTGGGGGCCACCTACGTGCACAAGCCCGGGCGCACCCTGACCGAAGCGGATAACGTCGCGTTCACGACGATGACCATGAACAACCAGGGACTGCACCTGGACGCGGCATGGGCATCCACCCAGCCCTTCGGCAAGCCGCTGGTCAACTCCCTGCTCACCCTGAGCACCATGATTGGGCAGTCGGTGGGCCAGCTGACCGAGGGCACCATCGTGGGGCAGCTGGGCATCAATGACGTGCGCTTCCCGCACCCGATGTTCCACGGCGATACCCTCTACACCGAAACCGAGATCACCGCACTGCGCGAATCCAAGTCCCGCCCCGGGCAGGGCCTGGCGTCCATGACGCACACCGGCCGCAACCAGCACGGCGACATCGTGACCACCGCAAACCGCACCTGCCTGATGTGGACCAGGCAAGCACACCAAGATTCGATGCAGGCCAAGGGAGGAAAAGCTGATGACTGAGTTCCTGATGGGCCCTTCCCTGCTGTTCTGCCCGGCCGACCGGCCCGAGCGCTACGCCAAGGCGGCACAGCGTGCCGATGCGGTCATCATCGATCTGGAAGACGCTGTGGCTGCCGGGAACAAGGACGCGGCCCGCCGCGCCTTGCTGGATACGCCGCTGGATCCCGCGCGGGTCATCGTGCGCGTGAACCCGGTCGATAGCGAGCACTTCGCCAAGGACCTGGCAGCGCTGGGGCAAACGGCCTACCGCACCGTGATGCTGCCCAAGTGCGAATCGGCGGCGCAGCCGGCCGCGCTGGCAGGCTACGACGTGCTGGCACTGTGCGAAACCGCCAAGGGCATCACCAATGCCTCGGACATTGCCGGGGCGCAGAATGTCGTCGCGCTGATGTGGGGCGCCGAAGACCTGATCGCCTCGCTCGGCGGCACATCCTCGCGCGGCCACGATGGCAGCTACCGCGAGGTGGCACGGTTCGCGCGGTCGCAGGTGCTGCTGCATGCGGTGGCCAACGGCAAGGCCGCAATTGATTCCGTGTACCTCGATATTCCAGATCTCAAAGGCCTGGGCGAGGAGTCCCGCGATGCCAAGGCCTCGGGATTCGCCGCGAAAGCCTCGATCCACCCGAACCAGATGCCGGTCATTCGCGAGGCGTTCGCACCGACCGAAGCAGAACGGGAACGTGCCCGGCGGATCCTCGACGCCGCGGAGGCGAATCCCGGAGTTTTCGCTTTCGAAGGGCAGATGGTCGATGAGCCGCTGCTGCGCCAGGCCCGGGCCACCTTGGGCAGATAAGCTGTTTCCCGCCATGGGCTACAGTGTGTAGCAATGACCGCCGACAGCTGGCCAACGGAGGTTCAAATGCCTGTCGTGAAGAAACCCGGAGCCGATACCCTGGTGTATTTCTGGTTTGCGGTGGGGTTGGCCGTGCTCGGCATGGTCATCCAGCAAATCGGCGCCGTCATGATGCTCAACGGCTCGCTGGAGCTGAACGTCCTTGAAGTGACCACGCTTCACCTGGTCGCCTGGGGCTGCTATGCCGGATCGGCCATCTTCACCATCGTGGTCATGCACAAGGCCCTGGCCATGCTGATTTATCTCGTGCACCATCGTCGTCCGCTGCCGCCACGCAGGATGCCGGTCATCCGCGATGCCCCGGTGACGGCCCAAACCGCCGAGGCAGCCGCAACAGGCCAAGCCTCCGCTGCCCCATCGGCCATGGCCGATCCGCTGGACCAGGACGAACCGCCTTCCGGGGCCAAACTAAAAACCTTTCCGCGGCAGGCGCTGGGTGCGCCGGCCCCGCAGGACCGGCACCCTCGCAGCCGGCGCCAGAACCCCAGCAACGGCAACGACCCCGCATAGCGAATAAGCAGAGCCGATCAGGCGCAAAAACTGAGTCTGCCGCGCTTCGCCATGCACAGCTAATCCCGGCGAGGCAATGCGCTCCACCTGTTTCGGACATCAATATTTGTTCTTCGCACGTCACGAACTCCAACGCCTGTTAGCGCTGGTGCAATGCTTAAAGCAACACCCAGAAGGAGCATGCGATTGAACTCCCCGAAGCCATTGCGGATCCATCGAGCCTGGCTGGTCGCCATCGTGACCACGCTGGCGCTAGTCGCCACGGCGGCGTTCCGCTCGACCACCGGCGCGTTCTTTGAACCACTTGAATCCGAATTCGGCTGGCTCCGCTCCCAGTTATCGACCGCGGTGACCATCAACCTGGTGGTCTACGGCCTGGCAGCTCCTTTCGCCGCGACTTTGCTGGAACGGTATTCCATGCGCAAGGTGGCTGCCATCGCTCTGGCATTGGTGGCCTCCGGAGCCGGATTGTCCGTGTTCATCAGCCAGATCTGGCAGTTGTGGGCGCTCTGGGGTGTGCTGGTTGGACTGGGCACCGGGGCGATGGCGTTGGTTTTCGGTTCTGTGGTTGCCAACCGCTGGTTCTGCGAACGGCGCGGCCTGGTGATGGGCATCTTCTCTGGCGCGAATGCCGCCGGCCAGCTGGTGTTCCTGCCAAGCATTGTGCTGATCATCGAGCAGTACTCATGGAGGGCCGCGGCTCTGGTTGTTGCGGTCTTCGCGGTGCTGATCATCCCGTTGCTGCGCTGGCCCTTCGCCAATTCCCCTGCCGAAGCCGGTGTACTGCCTTACGGCGGGGCCGGAGCTGCAGCCGCGCCGGCATCCGGAACGCAGCAGGGTTCGATGGCTGCCGCGACTCTCAAGGCCCTGTTCGCGGCCTCACGCTACCCGGCATTCTGGGTCTTGGCGATGACCTTCTGGATCTGCGGATGGTCTACCAACGGGCTGGTGCAGACGCACTTCATCCCTGCGGCGCACGACCATGGCATGCCGGCAACGACCGCTTCCGGGTTGCTGGCGCTGGTTGGCATTTTCGATATCCTCGGCACGGTGCTCTCCGGGTGGCTGACCGACCGTGTACGCCCGTGGCTGCTGCTTGCGGTGTACTACGCGTTGCGCGGACTGTCCCTGATGTTCCTGCACTCGCTGATGGGTCCAACCGTCGAGCCGCTGATGTGGATCTTCATTGTCTTCTACGGTTTGGACTGGGTGGCCACCGTGCCTCCTACCGTGGTGCTCTGCCGCCAGTACTTCGGTCCGGTTAGAGCCACCGTGGTCTTCGGCTGGGTCTTCGCCTTCCACATGATCGGCGCCGGCGCCGGCTCGCTGACCGCAGGGCTGTCGCGGGAAACCACCGGCAGCTACCTGGCCGCGTGGATTACCGCTGCGGTGCTGTGCCTTGCGGCAGCCGTCAGCCTGCTGTTCTTGCCGCGCATGCGCAAAGCCTACGAGCATCCTCAGCTCGAGAAAGTTGGGGTGTAGCCCGAATCAGCACCAGCAGCTCTCACGGCTTAACGGAAAACCTCGCAGAACAGATCATTGCTGATCGCTCTGCGAGGTTTTGCTTTTCGTGCTTAGACGAGCGCTACGTCCTTGGAAGGAACGTGGAGCTCCTTGTTGCCGTAGTGCACCGAGAAGAACCAGCCGATACCGGTCACGATATGGATCAGGGACAGGCCCACAGCGGTAGCGGCATCTGCTGCGTTCATGATCGGGAAAACGATCGAGACTACCGCGATGAGCAAGCCAGCCCACTGCGCGATCTTGCAAATGCCCTTGTTTGCCCGTCCGATCAGGAAGACCACCAGGCCGAAGAACAGAATCGGGATCAACGTGAACTGCAACAGGTGGTCAAAGGCGACAACATCAGTTGAATTAGGACCAATCCGGCGGGATGCCCCAGCGGCGCCAGACAGGAAGAAAATGATGACATTCAGGTAGCTGGTACCCAGCGCACCGATAATCACCTGAATGAAATTGAATGGGCTATTGGGTTGTCCCTGAGACGTCATGGCACTCCTAGAATTGTTGATAGTTCGCAACTATTCTATTCCCGAGTGCCTGTGCCACGGCTCTCAGAAGCCCGTGAGAACCGCGACACTTAGCAGGGCTATAGGTTTTCCAGGGCCGCGATCTCGTTGAACTTCCTATTCGAGTAGTTCACCGCGATATACCAAGACGCTGCAACAACCAGGTGCATAATCGCCAGGGTCAGCGCGGTCCCCCAGTCCTCGGCGAAGAACCACTGCACCACCGCTGAGGTCAAGACGGCGGCAACCCCGACCCACTGGGCGATGCGGCAGAAGCCCGGCTTGGCCCGGCCGATCAAGAAGGTCAGGAAGCCGAGAATGAGAATGGGCAGGGCAGTGAATCGCACGATGTGGATGAAATCCAGGTTCCGGAATAAGCCGCCGGAGTACTCCATGGATGCGCCGATAACCCTGGCAACAAAATAGGCCAAGGTGCTAAGCCCCATGGCTCCGAAAGCCGCAATAACCACCTGGGCGAAATTGAACGGCATCTTGAATCTAGCGTCAGCCTGCATCGCGAATCATCCCCTTTTACAGCGAATTCGAGCTGGACCGGTATTTTCACTGTACGCGCATTCCCGCCCGTTGGACCCCGAACTCCGGAACATTCAAGATCGGGCCCCGCATTAGCCGATGGCGGTTTCCGCTGGCCTCCCGCGCCATGGCCCGGACCGCGACAGGGTGACGCCCCTCGGCAACACAAGCCGTTGCAGCCGCGGGCACCCTTCGTCGCTTCACTTGGCCATTTTCCGGTCCACAACCGGGAAACCGGAGTAGACTGGAATTGGATCTAACTTCCGTAGAAATGCCGTCATCGGAAGCACTTCCTACCGGCGTAGAGCTTTTGTGCCCTCCTCATTGCCGAGGACGGCGTTCAGATTAACGCAGCAGTGTTGAACCGGGATCTTTATCGAGGCGGCTCGAATTAACTGCCCGCTTCCTTGCGTTTCTCCCATTTGCCCGATAAGGGTTGCCCGCCAGGAACGAATCACAGTTTTGCTCCAGCAGCCCACAGACCGGTTCGGTCCGCTAGTGGCGAATCATGCAACCAGCACAGCCGGACAATACCTTTGAAGCCGACAGTGCAAAACGGCAGTACGCGCACAACTGCCGCGGTCCCCGCGATGCCCAACTCAAGAAATGGTACGGCGTTTTCCGTGGAACCGGCCTTGAACTGCAGCACCGAGGGCAGAGCACGGCAATAAAAACGACTATGCAGCAACGGAGGGAATGTCATGGACAAGCCGAACAGCTGTCCGAGGTGCTACAGAAATACCTTGGTTGAAACAGAAACCCGTCGATTCGTCGATGATCAAAACCAGCTCAAGAGATGGGACAACGAAGGCGGCCACGAAGCTGGCCAGCGCCAGGACATGCTGGTAACGATGCGTGAAGTGCTCTGGACCTGCACCTCATGCGGATGGCGCAAGGTTGCCTACAGTTCGCAAGAACCACTACAGGGACCAGAGCGCCGCGTGGACATCTTGCCTGCTACGGGCCAAGCAACCCTACGGCAAGCCTAGCTGAGCTGGCGCCAGGCGCTGCTGCCCACGGCAGAGCACCCTGGTCGCCGGCATGGAACGGACATGGAAAGGAAAAGCCATGATGGACTTCTCCCGCACTCTTGGCAAGAAGCACCAGCCGCTGAAGATAGGCCCGGTGCTCATGAACTCTCTGCCGGGAACTTTGCTCAGCGACAAGGCGCCCGGCGCGTACCGGGTTGCCGCCGTTTTCAACCGCCAGCCCGCAGCCGAGGAAACAGAGTTCTTGACCAGCGATTTCATGCGCGGCCAACTCGATGCCGCCGGCTACCCTGATGCCGTTCTGAGCGCAGCTAACCGAAGATTGGAAATTTCCAACACCTCCCTGGAACAACTGCGTGACGGATTGGCAGCATTAATTGCCCGGGAGCTGGCTCTCGCCGGAAAGAAGTTCGAGGCTGATAGGGACGAAAGAAATTCCCGGTTCCACAAGGATATCGATGCGGAGTCACAGCGTTATGCAGCGGTGCAAAAGCTCGCGGAATCGGTAGCATTCAGCTCCGCGGAGATTCTCGAGCTCCATGGGCCCTGACCCTTCGGTAAATCCGGGTCCCAGCACCGGTACAGCTAGAGCGCCTGGACTGGCTGCACCGGCCCGGGCATTCGCAATAGGGCCGGAACAGCACTCGCGCCGCGCCTGCAACTCCTCTGGCCGCTACTGCCGCAGCCTCGATAAACCTGCGCCTGGCGAGCACCCGGAACTAGGCGCCGAGCACAAGGATGATCGCGCAAGCGCCTAGAGCCAGCAGCACCGCTGTTGTCAGCAGCACGGCGAGAACATCCGCGCTGACGCGTTCAGCCTTCACGCCTTGCGCCATTTTCCGGTACCGGGCACGCTGCGAGAGCAGAATCCCGAATGCCATCGAGGAAGATATCGCAATCAGCAGGATCACGGCCAGGCCATAGTGCGGAAGCCAGCGCAGGAAGACCGCGGAAACCACGAGAAATGAAACCATTGTCCGGTTCCACGCGAAGACGGTGCGCTCTGGCTGCAACCCCGGGTCGCTGATCTCGATGGGCTCTTTCATCACGAGCTGAGGGACCAGAAAATCATGGCGATCGCCGCCAGTGAGGCCACCACGGCACCGAATGCCAGCAGCGGGACAATGGCGGGAATCGGCAACGGCCTGCCGGTGCGCATGCTGCGTTCCACGCGGACCCAGCGCACGGCTGCACCGGCAGCAATCAGGATGCCGACGCCGATCACCAGCACCGCCAGCCAGGTGCGAACTGGCGACGGGAAGGCCTCTGCGGCGAAGGCCTCCAGCGCTGTGCCGCCCGCGAGGAAGGCTAGCGAAGTTCGAATCCAGGCCAAGAAGGTGCGCTCGTTGGCCAGCGTGAAGCGCGGGTCAGGCTCACTGCCCCGTGGCAATATCCAGCGTGAAAGCCGGCTGCGATCTTGCTCGGACATGACCCTCCTTGGTTTGCGTCGATGCTATGAGCATACCCAACCTATTATCGGCTAAACCTATTTAGTTGGTTGATAAAAACAGTTTTACGAATGTGATCCAGCGCATAAGAATTGAATGCAGCACTTGAACCAAAGAAAGGGCGCATTCCATGGCCTCCACCAATCTCAATCCCCACGTCGTTACGCTGGGCACCGCCGGCGGACCCCGCTGGTGGACTGGCGAGAACGCCGGCAAGCGGGCGGGAATTTCCACCGCCGTAGTCGTGGGCGAAAGCGTCTACCTGGTGGATGCCGGAACCGGCGTGGGCAACCAGCTGATGAAAGCCGGCTTCACCCCTGCGAACCTTCGCGGCATCTTCCTCACGCACTTGCACTCCGATCACACCATCGACCTGGCTTCGCTGGCCATCTTCGGAATGTTCACCCTGCCAGCGGGCAAGGCTCCGATTTCCATCATCGGCCCCGGCGACCGCGGCGCCCTGCCACCTGCCTCCCCGCGCGCAGTGACCGCCCCGCAGCCGGTCTTCGCGCAGAACCCGACCCCGGGCACTGCCTCGATGTTCGAGCATCTGATGCAGGCCTACGCCACGGACCTGAATGACCGCGTGATCGACGCCCTGCGCCCCTCCCCGCTGGACCACTTCATCGCCTCGGATATCGAGATTCCGGCCGGCAGCGGGTACCACCCCAACGAGAACCCGACACCGAAGGGCTTCGCGCCGTTCGAGATCTACCGCGACGAGCTGGTCACGGTGACCGCAACACTGGTCAAGCACCCGCCGATTGCTCCGGCCTTCGCCTTCCGCTTCGATACCGCAGAAGGCTCGGTGGCCATTTCCGGAGACACCGCGCCCTGCCAGAACCTGGTGGCCCTGGCGAAGGATACCGACCTGCTGCTTCATGAGGCCATCGACTTCGACTGGGTGCAACGCGCCTACGGTTCGGTTGGCACCTTGGAAGCCCAGGCTTCGATGGACCACCACCGCGCCTCGCACACCTCGCCGGAGCAGGCGATCGAGATCGCGCACGAGGCCGGGGCGCGCACTCTGGCCCTGCACCATCTGGTCCCCGGAACTACGCCTTTGCAGGTCTGGGAAGCCCACGCCGCGAAATTCTCCGGCAACTACCTAGTGCCCAACGATCTGGACACGATATCCTTTTCCCGCGTCAACAGTGAAATGGCGGCAGTACGATGAGCAGCACCCTGAATAATGGCAACGGCGTGGAGGCACAAGCGTTGGTTCCCTCGCTGAAATCCCCGCAGATGCGCCGGATCCTGGCTTCCAGCTTCATCGGCAGCGCAATCGAATTCTACGATTTCATCCTCTACGCCACCGCGGCCTCGCTGGTCTTCAACAAGGTCTTCTTCGTTGGCCTGACCCCGGGCGTAGCCATCTTCGCTTCCTTTGCCACCTTGGCCGTGGGATATCTGGCCCGACCGCTGGGCGGCATCGTGTTCGGCCACTTCGGCGACAAGATCGGCCGCAAGGGCGTGCTGATCACCTCGATGGCGATGATGGGCGGTGCCTCGACACTGATCGGCCTGCTTCCTCCCACCGCGCAGATCGGCATGCTGGCCCCGATCGCGCTGATCATCTTGCGCATCGTCCAGGGCCTGGCCGTGGGCGGCGAATGGGGCGGGGCCATGCTGATGGCACTGGAGCACGCGCCGAAGGAGCGCCGCGGCTTCGCGGCGAGCTTCGCGAACATGGGCGGCCCGGCCGGCGCCGTGATGGCCACGTTGGCAGTCTCGGCCGTCTCGCTCATGCCCAATGAGCAGTTCCTGGCCTGGGGCTGGCGCATTCCGTTCCTGATCAGCATCGCGCTGGTGGGCATCGGGCTGGTCATCCGGCTGAAGGTCACCGAGTCCCCGCTGTTCCTCGCGTTGGAAAACAAGGCAGAAGAGCGCAAGACCCCCTTCATGGAGGTCATCACCAAGTACCCGAAGTCCGTCATCCGCGGAACCTTGGTGGGCATGAGCTCCTACACGGTGCAGGGCCTGATGACCGTCTGGGCCATCTCCTACGTGGTCGAGGAAGTCGGCATGGACCGCACTGCGGTGCTGAACATCAAGGCCATTGGCGCCGCGTTGACCGTGGTGGGCATCTGGGTTTCATCGCGCTATTCAGACAAGCTGGGCCGCCGCCCGGTCATGATGGTCGGCATCCTCGCCGGCGCCGTGGCCGCCCTGCCGATCATGTGGATGCTGGAACTGGGCCAGCTGTGGCTGTTCGCCATCGCGCTGTTCGTGGCCAACGGCATCATCCAGGCCTTCATCTTCGGGCCGTTCGGCGCGTTCACCGCGGAGCTGTTCCCAACCCGCATCCGCTACACCGGCGCTTCGCTGGTCTACCAGCTCTCCTCCACCGTGGGCGCGGGTTTCACCCCGATGATCGTTGCAGGCCTGGTGCTGCTGGGCGGCGGATCGCTGTGGATCGCCGGAGCCGTTTGGGCCGCCGCATTCATCGTCGCCGCCCTGGCCATGCGCGGCATCAAGGAAGGCCGCGACGCCGACCTCGAGGCCGAGGAAATGAGCCACTAGCCTCCCGACTGGCTGGAGCGCAGGCCGGTTGGAACCTACGGGTTCTAACCGGCCTTGCGCTCTTTCTCGGCTCCGGCTTCCTCGCAGAAATCCAAGAACGCGCGCAGCCGCAAGCTAGGGCGGTCCGAAGCGGTGTAGGCCACGCAGATATCGCTCACGCCAACCTCGCCCTCGATCTCCAATACCGACAGCGGCAAGCCGTCGTAGCTCAGGTTGACCGGCGGGCGCTGCACCAGAACGGTATAGCCCAAACCCCGAGCCACCATCCCGCGCACCGCCTCGAAGCTCTGCGAACTCCACCGCACCTTGGGGTCCAAGCCCGACATGCGAAGATTCACCAGCTGGTTATCGCGCACCGTGGGGATGTCCAGGGAGACGAAGTCGTCGTCGGCCAGTTCGCTCAAGGCGACGGAGGTGCGATCGGCCAGCCGGTGATTGCCTCCCACCAGCACATAGGGCCGGCCCGACATCACCGTACGCGAAGAGACCTGCGGCAGCAGGTGGCGGGTATGGGTGAGCACCGCATCCAGGTGGCCCTTGAGCATGCGCTCCTGCAGGTCGGCCCCGTCCCCCTCCACGAGGGTGACCTGCAAGTCCGGGTGCACATTGGTGAAGCGTTCGCAGATCACCGGGATCCAGAAAGCGGCCAGCGAGGAATAGCAGCCGATCACCAAAGGGCCGGAGAGCTTGGTCTGGCGTTCGACAATCTGGTCCTGCACTTCTTCGGCATGGCGCACCAGGGCCCGCGAGTCCAGCAGGAAGTCGGTGCCGACAGCCGTGAGCACCACGCCGCGGGCACGTCTGCGCACCAGCAGCTGCGAGCCGACGGCGCGTTCCAGCTCGTCCATGGACTGGGACATGGCTGCCTGGGAAATATGGCACTGCTTCGCTGCGGCGGAGATGGAGCCGAGTTCAGCGACGGCGACGAAGTACTGCAGCTGGCGCAGGGTGTAGTTGATCACCCGCCCAGTCTAGCCAGCGGGCAGCGGACCGCTGCCAACTAGAAAATGTTATGAGGCGAATAATCTATTATTTCTTGACTACTTCATTGCCTCCGCGGATGATGGCATCAGCTTGCCGATGAAGTAACCCGTCTACAGGAGACAGATGAAGCCAGTGATGAAGACCGGAATGCATGCAGTGGCGCTTGGAACTGCTGGCGGCCCGCTATTGAGGCCGGATCCAGGAACCGGTCACCGTCGCGGAATTTCTACCGCAATCGTTGTGGACGGCCACGCTTACTTGGTGGATTGCGGCCAAGGCGTCGGTTTGGGCCTGGCTGAGATCGGGATTCACCCCACTGCCCTGCGCGGAATTTTCATTACCCATCAGCATTCAGACCACGTCATTGACCTGAATTCTGTCATGGTCCTGGGCGGCCTTGCGTTCCGCGGCACCGAGGGTCGGCAGGTTCCTGTTTTCGGACCGGGTGATCGAGGAGTGCTGCCCTCGATGCAGACAGCGGCCGAGGAGCCGGAAGCCATATTTCCGCAGTCGCCCACACCCGGGACCAACGCCATGGTCAACTTGCTGCTGCGCGCCCATGCGACAGATCTCAACGATCGCCGACGGGATTCGGCGACACCTGATATTTCGGATATTTTCCATGGCGTAGATATCGAGATTCCTGCCGGCACAGGCTTCCACCCCAACCACAATAATCACCCGGACATGGAGCCTTTTGAAATATACGCTGATCGACATGTAAAAATTAGCGCTATCCTGGTCCAGCACCAACCTATCGCTCCGGCATTCGCATTCCGCTTTGATTCGAGATATGGATCGGTCGTGATTTCCGGCGATACAGCGCCAAGCGCAAATCTTGCGCGCCTGTCCCAAGGCTGCGACTTGCTGTTCCATGAAGCTATTGATCTGGAGGCCATCGCTCGTAGCTACCCGCATGCTTCATCCTCCGAGCTGGAAGCGAGCATGGGACATCATCGGCGCGCGCACACCACCGCAGAAGATGCAGGACGAATCGCCCAGCGGGCTGGAGCACGGAACTTGGCGCTGCATCATTTGGTTCCCGCTGGATCTGGAATGGAAGTTTGGCAGCGGGCTTCGAAACAGTTCTCTGGCAGCCTCTTCGTGCCCCGCGACTTGGATATCTTCCATATCGCAAGTGGCACGGTTACCCAGGTGCGCTAAGGCCAAGGCCGGCAGCTATCCGTCAGGCGGCTGGAACCATGGTCGATCAATTGCCCCCGGGCCGACGACCACGGGCCCAGCATCGGCAAAGAATGCTGGACCCGCAAAATCAAGGAATCGTCTTTGATGCACCAATCGCCCACACGCGCGGAAGCTCGGTGCCATTAACCGCCAGGTCGCCAATCAACCGCGCCTTGAACACCCAGGGGTTGTGGTTGCCGGCGGTACGGGCATTGCGCCAGTGCCGGTCCAGGTTCTTGGTAACGCTCGTGGCGCTGGCGGCCAGCGCATCAAAAGCGTGGGTGATCGCGTTGAGGACCAATGGCGTGAGCACCACCTGCGCCTGGGCGCTGGCCAGCTCTGCCGCATCGTTGGCTGCTTCGTCCTCTTCCCCGGTCACCTCGCCGGTGTGCAGCGCCTGCGCAGTTTCATAGGCTCCCTGCAATGCCGTCGACACTCGTTCCACCGTTGCCGCGGCAGCGAAGGCCGCCGCGGAGACCTCGCCGATCACCTGCAGCAGCTGCGGGTCTTCGGCCGCCAGATTGGCCGCGGCATGGCTGAAGGTCCGCTTGCGCGCCTTCAGCTCGGCGGCGAAGTCGCGCTCGGCTGCTTTGGCGGAGCCGGCCAGAACAGCGAGCAGCACCTGCTGGTAGAAAGCTGTCTGGTACTTGAAACGCGTATCGAAGTCGATGAGGTCTTCTTCAGCGACAATCGCATCGGTGAAGGTGGAGGTGCCGGTACCCGTGGTGCGCTGGCCGAAGCCATCCCAGTCATCGGCCAGCTCGACGCCGGGCTGGTGGCGGTTGACTGCGGCGATCACGCGCTTTCCGGTGTCGGTGCGCTCTGCGTAGGTATCGAGCCAGTCGGCGAAGATCGAGCCGGTGGAGTAGTACTTGGTGCCGTTGAGCTTGAATCTTCCCTCGCCGTCCGGGGTGACCTTGGTGATCACGTCCCCGACCTTGACGGTGCCGACCTCGGTCCAGGAGTTGCCCACCAATTCTCCCGCCACGAAGCGGGCCAGCCACTTGTCGCGCCCCGGACCGGGGGCCGCAACCAGACGGTCCTCGACGAAGGCGAAGTGCGCGCGCAGCGCTTGGGCAATATTGGAATCCGCCGCCGCGAGATCCACGAAGAGCTCGAAGAGTTCGGGCAGCGTAGCACCGGCACCCCCGTGCGATTCCGGGACCCGAACCGCGCCAAAGCCGGCAGCGGCCAGGTCCGCGACCTGCTGGTAGGGCAATTCGCCGGTGCGGTCGCGTTCAGCTGCACCCTGCGCAATGCGCGCGAAGAGCGGTGCGAAGCGGTTTTTGAGGCCTGCGAGTCGATTGCCAGTTGCAAGTACAGTCATCGTTCAGTCCAATCCGGGAGAAGTTTTCTTAGGTGTACAGCGAGAGCGGCTGGGACTCTCCGCGCAGGAAGTAGGCGCCGACCTCGATCTTCTTGTAGTCCACTGGGTCGTGCAGCGAATGGGTGCGCACATTGCGCCAGTACAGGTCCAGGCCCACCGAGTTCGCAGTCGAAGATGAACCGGTCACCTCGAAGATCCGGTTCGCCACATCCACTCCCACCTCAGTGGAGACCACCTTGGCTTCAGCAATTTCCACGGCCAACGCCGCTCGTTCGGGCTGGGTGACTTCCCCGGCCTTTGAGAGCAGGGCGTCGAATTTCCGGCCCAGCTTCTCGGTCAGCGCCGCCACTGCTGCGGTGCGGGCTTTGAGCTCTCCGACGGTGCGCTGGAAGATCGGGTCCTGCGAGTAGGTCTCTGCCTGCGAGAACAGCCAGGCGTTCTTGCGGCCCAGCAAGATCTGCTTGCCGCGCTCCAGTGCTCCCTGGGCGATGCCCAGATAGAAGTTGGCGAAGGCCAGCTGGATACCGGGGGTAAGCAGGGTGGAGACCGGTTCATCGGTGACGAATCCCAGCAAGTCCCCTGCTTCGAGCCGCACGTTGTGGAACTTCAAGGAATTCGACGCGCTCAGCCGCTGTCCCAGGTAGTCCCAGTCGTCAACGATTTCCAAGCCATCGATATCGCGTGGCAGAACCAACGCGAGAATCTGCCCGTCGTATTCTCCGCCCTGGACCAGCGCGTTGATGACGATGACCTCGCCAACACCGGAACCCGTGGAGAATCGCTTGGCTCCATTCAGTCGGTAGCCGTCCCCTTCGGCGCTCAGCGTCAAATCCGGATCAACTGGATTCACCGAATCGCCCCAGAGCCAGCCACCTTCCACGGTGCGCTGCCACCATGCCCCTTGCGCTTCTGCTGGGGCGTAGAACGGAATGCCGGACTGGTTGATGTAGTGGTAAGCCAGCAACTGCGAGATGGATCCATCAGCTGCGGCCAGTATGCGGACCACTTCGAAGGCCGTTTCCCAATGGGCTCCGGCTCCGCCGAATTCTGCAGGCACCAAGAGATTGAGCAACCCGGCTTCGCGCAGCAGCTGCACTTCGGCGAAAGGCTGGGCGTTCTTTCGGTCGCGTTCGAGCGCGTCAGCCGCCAGCTTGTCAGCTACTTGCTGGGCGACGTCGCGCCAATCAGCCAGTTCAGCTTCATCAGCAGTGCCGGTGTAGGGCACGCGCGGCAATTGGGTATCCAGTACAGTCATCTTCGTTCTCCTCTTGGGCTATGGATTCCGAAGGATGCAGAAAATCTGCGGATCCATCGAACCTGGCGTTAGCACTACCTGCGGAGTGCAGGCTTGCTGCGGCGACTCGGAGCCAGGTCTCTTAGCCGCTCTGGATGGGTTGTTCTCCATCAGTGAAGCACCGACGGCCTCCGCTTGGCAGGGAAGATGTCATAGGACGGAACATCGTCATGAATCGACATTTTCGAGGCCTTCACAGGGGCCTCAGTGGCCGTCATATTTCCTCATGTGTCACCGGGCGCCTAGTACAGCTTCAGGTGTTTGGCTCGCTTCGGATTCCGCTGCCGAGGCCTTTCCCGCATAAGCCCCGCGATAGGCGGCTGCAGGGTGATCGTCAGCCACTCGCGTCGTGCCGGGACCCGCCAGATATTCGCGCAGGGTGTTGCCTTCGTATCCTGCCCAAGTTCTTCCGCGCTTCCGCAACTCGGGAACCACCAGATCGGTGAACTGCTCGAAGGAACCTGGGGTGATGGCATAGGCCAAGTTGATCCCGTCCAATCCTGATTCATCCACCCAACGCTCGATTTCGTCCGCCACGGTTTCCGGCGAACCGACGAGCACCGGTCCGATGCCGCCAACTCCGAGGTAGTCGGCGATGGCATTCGGGGTCCACTTCTGCTGCGGATTCGCTGTAGTGAAAATCGATACCGCCGATCGCGCCGCGTTGGTTTCCAGATATTGCAGCTCCTCATCCGGCGCGTACTGGCTCAGGTCCAAGCCCGACCACCCGCCATAGAATGCCATGGCACCTTCGCGCGAGGCATAGGACTGGTATTCGCGGTAGAGCTTCTGCGCCTGCGCGTCTGAATCAGCCACCACAGTGGTCATCAGCGCATAGATTTTGGCGGCGTCCCGGGGCCGACCCACCAGTTCGAACTCATCGCGGATCGCATCGGTCTGGCGGCGGGTGACCGCGGTATTGATCGAATTCAGGAAGATGCCCTCGGCATGCTGCGCGCCAAAGCGCCGGCCGCGCGAAGAAGCGCCCGCTTGGAAGATCGCCGGGGTGCGCTGGATGGAAGGCTCGGAAAGATGGATGCCCGGCACGTTGAAGTACTGGCCGTGATGGTTAATCGGATGCACCTTGGAAGGGTCGGTGTAGACGCCACGTTCGCGGTCCTTGAGAACCGCGTCTTCCTCCCATGATCCCTCCCAGAGCTTGTAGACCACGTCCATGAATTCATCGGCAATGTCGTAGCGGGCGTCGTGATCCAGCTGCCTGGCCATGCCCAGATTGCGGGCCGCCGACTCCAAGTAGCTAGTCACCACGTTCCAACCGATGCGCCCGCGGGTGAGGTGGTCCAGCGAGGAGAACTTCCGGGCCAGCGCGTAGGGTTGCTCATAGGTCAGCGCGCTGGTCACCGCGAAACCGAGATTCTTCGTGGCCACGGCCATGGCGGAAACCTGCATGAAGGGATCGTTCAGTGGCACCTGGTCGGCATCGAGCAAGGCTGGACCGCTGGAATTCTGGTACACGTCATAGATGCCAAGTACATCGGCGAGGAACAGGGCATCAAAGCCACCGCGCTCCAGGGTCTTGGCCAGATCCACCCAGTATTCAAGGGTGTTGTATTCGTCGGCTCGATTCTGCGGGTGCCGCCACAGCCCAGGGCTCTGGTGGCTGACGCAGGTCATGTCAAAGGCGTTAAGGTGGATGCGCTTGCCCATTATTTTCTGTTTCCCTTCGCGGTGTTCGTCAGTGCCTGATGCTTGGTCGTGCGCAATAGCGCGAAGATGCCGGTGGCCGGCCGACTCTTGGCCCTCCCGAGCACCACGGCGGCGAGCAGGATGGACAGGAGAACCAGCCCTCGGGCCAGGTCTTGCCAGAAGAAGGACAGGCCAATCAGGTTCAGCCCGTTATCCAGCAGGCCAAAAATCACCACGCCGATCAGCGTTCCGCCCACGGACACTCGCCCGTAGCGGCTGATGGTTGCCCCGATGAAGACCGCGCCAATGGCATCCATCAGATAGGCCTGTCCGCTGCCCGGGACATATCCGTTGGAGCGTGCTGCCAGCACCACTCCGGCGAATCCGGCGATCACCGCGCACAACAGGTAGGCGCTGGCGATCAGCGCATTGGTCCGCAGGCCAGATATTCTTGCGGCGCTCGGCTGTTCGCCTGCCATGGTCAGCTTCCGCCCGTAGCGGGTGATGCCAAGCAGCAGGGCCACCACCAGGGAGATGGAGACCGCGTTGACGATGGCGGCGTCAATGCCCAGGAAGTATCCGCGCCCGATCACGGCAAAACCGTCCGGCACCAGGGGCGCCGACAGGTAGATCGGTGCGCCGCCGCCGGTGAGCAGCTGCTGCACGCTGGTGCCGGCAAACCACACGCTCAGCGTAGCCAGGAAAGCCGGGATTCGCAGGATCACGATCAGCAGCGCATTCACCGCTCCCACCGCCAAGGCGCAAAGCAGCCCGCCGGCCACGGCCACCCACGCACGGTAGCCGTCATGGATCAGCCAAGCGCTGGCCAAGGCTCCCAGGTCCAGGGCCACGCCAATCGACAGGTCGATGCCTCCGGCGCGCACCACCAGGGTCAACCCGATGGCGGCCAAGGCGAGCAAAGCCACCTGCCCCAGGATTCCGAAGAGGTTTCCCACGGTGAAAATCACCGGGCTGAGCACCGAGAACACGATGAGGATCAGGGCCAACGTACCCGGAGCCACCAGCCTCGATGCTTGAAGCGTGCCGCGTTTCTTTCCGCTGTAGGCTGCGACCGGTCCGGGGCTCGGCTCCACGGGTGCGGCCAGGGTTTCAATGGTGCTCATCGGTTCTTCCTTCCGCGCAGGGTCACGCTGGCCAAGACCAGCAGGATCAGCAGGCCCTTGGCAGCACCCACCCACTGGCTGGCCACGCCCAGCAGCGTCAATCCGTTATCCAGGGCGGCCACAAATACCGCGGCCAGAACGGTGCCGACCACACTGACCAGCCGCCTGCGCGAAAAGATCATGGACATGTAGGCCACCAGGATGATGTCCAGGAGAATTTGGGTTCCGATGCCTGGAACGGCGGCCGAAAGCCTTGCCACCAGCAGCGTTCCGGCCAGGCCAGCCAACGCCGAGCTGAGCACATAGCTAGCTAGCCGGTATCGGCGCGGGTCAAGTCCCGCCACCTGCGCGGCGGTCGGATTCTGGCCAACCGCATAGGAATTCACTCCCCAGCTGGTTTTGCCATATACCCACCACACCGCTGCCCCGATGAGCGCCATAAGCCAGGCCACCAATGGGATGCCGAAGAGCACGCTGCCCCGCGCCGCTTCGAAGAAGCCACCGGTAACGGCGATCTTCAAGTTCTGGCTGAAGACCAGTTCCAGCGAAGCGGCCACCCCCATGGTGGCCAAGGTGGCCAGCAGCGGACGCAGGCCCAAGGTGACCGAGAGGCCATTGACGACGCCGATCGCGGTGGCAACGAGGACCCCGTAGAGCACCGCGACCATGCCCGGGGTTCCGGCAGCCGCGGCCAGCGCGGTCACCGTTCCGGCTAGTCCTGCCACCGCGCCGGTGGACAGGTCGATGCCTCCGTTGAGCACGTCGTCGCCGCCAGCGATGATCACAATGGCCAGCCCCACCCCGGCAATGCCGAAGACCGACGCTTGGGTCAGGATGGTGGCGATATTCGAAGCCGTCAAGAAAAATGGGGAACCGAAGGCAAAGAGCAGCAGCACCGCGGTGATGCCGGCGTAGCCGATCCAGGCCGCCAATCTCGGCTTCGTGCGGGACGCGCCAGGCGCAGGTGCTTCGTCGACCGGAACAAGGGTGGCGCTCATGCTTTGACCTCTTCGCGTGATGTTCCGGCGGTTTGGCCGCTGGATGCCAAGTGCAGAATTCTTTCCGTACTCGCCTCGCTCGACGGCAGTTCGGCGATGATCCGACCGCGATAGAGCACCAGCACTCGATCGGCCAGTCCCACTACTTCTTCCAGGTCAACGCTGACCAACAGCGCGGCGGCTCCCTGCTGGACCAACTGGGAAATCTGCGCGTAGATATGCGCACGGCTTCCCACGTCGACGCCCGAGGTGGGTTGGTCCAAGACGAGCGCGTCCGATCCCTTGGCCAACCAGCGGGCCAATACCGCTTTCTGCTGGTTGCCGCCGGACAAACCCGAAGCCACGGCTTCTGGATTCGCAGGACGGATATCCAGGCGCTGCACCAGTTCGCTGGCTGTGTCCCGCTCTTTGCGCGCATTCAACAAGCCCAGGCGGCGGCCAAGCTTTCGCAGGCTGGCCGCTGCAATATTTTCGCGCACGGTGTTGCGCAGGAAGATGCCATCTGAATGCCGGTTCGACGGGACGTAGGCGCCTGCCCGGGCGGCAAAGTCCGCCGCAGATGCCACCGGCCGGCCGTGCAGCAGCGCCGAGCCGGTATGCGCACGATTGCCGGTGGCCGCGTCGGCGAGCACCTCAATCCCCGATCCCACCAATCCGGTGACGGCCACGATTTCTCCGGGCGCCACCGAGATATTGATGCCGCTCAATGTTCCGGCCACCGAGAGGTCCACCAGTTCAAGGGCAGGCTCGCCCTGAACGGCGGGCGGCTCGCGCCTCTGGTGCGAGAACTCGTTAACCTGGTTGCCCAGCATCAAGCCGATGACATCTTCGATACTGTCACCGTCCGCGAAACTGGCGTCACCGGCATTTCTGCCGTTGCGCAGCACCGTAATCCGGTCGGTGATCTGCCGCAGTTCCTGGAGATAATGCGAGATGAAAATGATCCCTACCCCGCGGTCCCGCAGATGCCGGATCGTGCCGAAGAGCTGTTCAACTTCATCATTGGCCAACGGTGCGGTCGGCTCATCGAGAATCAGCACCTTGGGTTCGGCCAGTACGGCACGGGCAATCTGGATCAGCTGCTGCTGGGCAACGCTGAGCTCATCAACGAAGGCACCGGTGTCCAGCTCCTGGCCGGTGGTTCGCAAAATATCCGCCCGGGCTGCTGCCTGCGCGGTGCGCTCGTGGCGCCAGAGCCCACGACTCTTCGCGGTGCCCAGATACAGCTGTTCGGCGACGGTCAAGCGGCCGGCCAGATGGCGGTCCTGGTGAATCACTTCAATGCCTAGCGCTTCGGCATCGGCAGGCCGGCGAATTTGCACCGGCTGGCCGGCAAGTTCGATCTGCCCCGAGTCCAGGGTGTACAGCCCGGTGAGTATCTTGATCAGGGTGGATTTTCCAGCTCCGTTTTCGCCCACTAGGCCCAGAACCTCTCCGGCCCGAAGCTGCAGGTGCACATGGTCGAGCACGGCGACCGTGCCAAAGGACTTGTTGATGGCGGCCATGCTCAGCAGTTCCTTAGATTCCGTTGTCATGGCGCACCTGATTCACGTTGTCCTTGTCGACAAAAATCGGCTCGGCATAGCTGGTGCTCGGAACCAGATCGGTTTGCCCATCGAGGAATAGGGCGATATTAGTGGCCGAGGCAGCGGCAATCTGCTTGGTGGGCTGAGCGACGGTGAACTGGTATGAACTGTCCGGGTTCGCTATCAAATCCAGGGCCCCGGGCTCTGCGTCCACTCCATACAGCTTGATGTCGCCACCAGTGGGATCGATGGCCTGCGCGGCACCGATCAGCGGCATGTCCCAGCAGGACCAAATCGCGTCAACTTCGCCCTCGGGCAGCCTGCGCAGTTGGTCCTGGATCTGGTTTTTGGCATCCTCGATGGTGCCTTCGTATTTGTCCTGGAGTTCCGGGGTGATCTTCTCGATATTTGGGTAGTCTTCCAGCACCAGGTTCAGGCTGTTGTAGCGGATCCGGCAGGGAGTCACACCGGGGAAGCCGTTGAAGACCAGAATCTTCCCCTTGCCGTGGAGGTCTTCAGCCATGGTGCGAGCCAGCGTGGTGCCGACGTTCCAGTTGTCGCTGGTGACGTTGTTCTTCGAGTATTCGCTTTGGAAATCGATGGTGAACAGCGGGATCCCGGCGGCGTCCACCTTGGCCAAGGCAGGAGTGAGCGTTTGGGCATCGCCCAGGATCACCACGATGGCATCGGGCGACTGGGTGATCAGGTTTTCTACGTCAGAGACGTGCTTCTCGTCTTTGGCTTCGGCTTGGGTAGCGATGACCTCGCCGCCGAGCTCTTTGATGCGCTCTTGGATCTGCTGGTAGACCACGCGCGAGTAGTCGTGCAGGATATCCTTGGCCGCGATGCCGACCTTTTTGCCTTTGAGTGAAGGAACGTTGTCGAGCTTATGCTCGGCTTGCGGATTACTGCTTTGCGCCACAACCGGCGCTATTTCCGGCCGTGGTTCTTTCAGCGAGCAGCCAGTCAGCAGTGTTGCTGCCGCCATCGCTGAAGCCAGAACTTTCAAGGCGTTCGGACGAGTACGAGTCATGTCGTCCCTCTCTTAGACAAATTGAACGAGGGATCCCGAACAGAAGTTCATGCTTCTAGACCCGGGAGTTCCATCGAACCTGGCGTTAGCACTACCTGCTGGTGCAGGCTTGCTGCGGCGTCTCGGAGCCAGGTCTCTCAGCCGCTCTGGATGGGTTGTGCTCCGAGTCAAGCATTACTGGCAGGCCCTCGGGAAGGGCGCTGTCATGCGGAGGAACAGCAGGACAAAATACGTCATCTTCGCGCCTTCGCCCTGCCGGAAAACGGGCAGATAAGACGTCATATGACCTTCGCATGACGCAATTGGCATGCCGGAACTGGATCTCAAGAACGTTCCCGCAGGCATCGATTGGGAACACAGCGTGGATCAGGGCACTTCCATGCGACCGCATAGAATGGCCATTCAAGATCAATCGGCAGAAGAGGCGGCAAGTGGATCCAGCAGGCGTGATTGCCTTCATGTTCGGGTTGCTGAGCATAACGCTGGTCGCAGCGTTCCTCGCCCCGATGGCACGGGACCGGAAGCTCGCTCGCAATGCGGCGATCGGCATCAAGACGCGCCACACCTTGGCCAGCGATGACGCCTGGTTCGCCGGGCATCAGCAGGCTGCGCCCCTGCTTGCCGCGGCTTCCTGGGCCGGTTGGGCGGCATTGGCCAGCGCAGCAGTTCTCTGCCTGCTGGGCCAATTCGGTTTCGCCTTCGCCGCGACCGGAACCGGCTACCTGGCCGCCATCGCGTTGCTGGTGATCTCGACTGCCACAGCGAATAAGGCCGCGCGGAGCTTCCCGGCGGCAGGCCTGGGCTAATCCAGCACTGCTTAAAGCAACGGATCGCGCCATCTGCCGATGGCGCGATCCGTTGCTTTCTTGGAAGGCGTGCTGCTAACGCAGTACGGCTCCCAGGACCAGTACAGTCAGGAACCCCGCGGTGCCCTGGATGGCGGTAGCCACGCTCAGGGTCTTGTAGGCGGTGATCACCGGAATGCGGCTGAGCTGCGAGACGACCCAGAAGTAGGAGTCGTTGGCGTGCGAGACAACCATCGCACCGGCGCCTACTGCCAATACGGATAGCACCATGCCCAGCTCCGAACCCAAGCCCAGGGAGCCGAGCATCGGTGCGACCAGCGCGGAAGTGGTCACCATTGAGACGGTGGACGAGCCCTGGGCGGACTTCAGTGCAGCGGCGATCAGGAATGGCACAGCCAGGCCCAAGCCCAGTCCGCTGAGTGAATCCGAAAGAATCGTGGTCAGATCCGACGCGGCCAGGACCGCCCCGAAGCCGGCGCCGGCACCGGTGATCAGCAAGATCGGAGCAGCGGTGCGTACAGCTTCGTTCATCTGCTCATTGAAGACCGCCAGCTTGTTGCCACCGCTCAAAAGAAAAGTCGATGAGATCAAGCCGAAGATCAGCGCAATAACTGGCGTCCCCAGGAAGGAAAGGATTTCCAGGGCAGCGCCTTCGCCCATCGGGTGCGAGGGCAGCTTCGCAATGGATGCGGCACAGATCAGCACCAGCGGAACCAGGATCGGCATGAAGGCCAGCGCCGGGCTGGGCAATTTTCCGAAGCTTGCACGCAGCTGCTCATAGTCGAGTTCGGAGATGTCATTGTGGTCGTCGCTTGGCAACGGGGTCCATTTGGACTTGTTGAAGCGGCTGGCGTAGGCCAAGCCGGCAAGGGCCGAGATGGCCGCAACGGGCAATCCGACAGCGATGATCAAGCCCAAGTTATCGGCAATGCCGATGCTTTCGGCTGCGGCCAGCGGGCCCGGAGTTGGAGGCACCATGGTGTGGGTCGCGTACAGGCCGGTCATCAGGGCGATGGAAGTTGCCAGCCCAGAGATCCCGGTACGCAGGGTGATCGCTTTGCGCAGCGAGTTGAGCACCACGTATCCCGAGTCGCAGAAGACCGGAATGGAAACGATGTAGCCGATAATCGATAGCGTCAGGTTGGGGAACCGGGTACCCAGGACCTTGATCAGCGCATCTGCCATGGAGATCGCGGCGCCGGATTTCTCCAGGATGACACCGATCATTGTTCCGAACAGGATCACCAGTCCGATATTTCCCATGGTGCTGCCGAAAGCCGTGGTGACCGTCGAAGCCACGTCGGCCAGCGGAATCCGGTAGGCGAAGGCCGCCAGGATAGCGGCGCCAACGAGGGCGAGAAATGGGCTGATCTTCAAGCGTGCTGTGACCATCACGATGGCCACAACAAGGATCAGCAGAACTAGCAGTTCGTACACGGCGGGTTGGCTCCTTTGCCAATATCGGTAGTTCAATGCGCCCAGCCCGCAATGGCTCAACGGGTGGACCAGCCCTATCGGCAAAGCCGCTCAAGGCTTTGCCCGTTGGGCTAGATGCCACCGTGCCACCCCGGGTTTCGGGCGCAAAGATCGATCATCCTGCCAATACTAGGAAAAGTGACCCCGAATACCTATGGGCACACGACCACATTTGCCTGGGTTCGAAAGAGCCAATGTGTGCAAACATCCCACCCTTCCCAGCCCCGGCGCCAGCTCCCCTAGTTTCCAGGGCCTAGAAAACATGCAGCTGGCCCAAGGCCACTCTCGCGTAGATGGCATGCTGGAGTTTCAGGGACTCGCTGGACCGCCGAATATCGATGCCGCTGACCTGGCTTATCCGCTCAAGTCTTTGAACCAAGGTATTGCGGTGAATATGCAGATCCGTGGCTGCTTGGCTCATCGAAGCAGCTGTCGCAACGACCAGCAGGGTTCTGGCTTGTTCCTCATTGAGCTGCATCGCTGGAGCAGCTGCATGGTCCAGGCTGCGGGCTGGGGTGCGGGCGATAGCCACAGCAATTTCCCGGCTCCACATGCGGCGCCGCGCGTGGGATGGCACGAGTGCCGGATAGCCCACCAATACGCGCAGCACTTCGGTTTCGGCCATGAGATCCTCGGCCTTTTCGACAGGCGCGGAGACCAGGAAACGTTCCTGGTCCATGCGCTCGGGAGCGAAAGCTGTCTCACTGGCAGCGCAAAGCCTCCAGTACGCGCCGGAAAGGCTAATCCATGACGTGCGGTGATGATCCTTCGCCGGCTCTTCGAGCGACGGATCCCCCACGCTTCGGGGCAGCCAAGCTTCAATGCATTTCGGCCCGCGCAAACCATGCGCTGCGAGCGAGCGGTCGATCACTTCAGGTGCAACGCGACCGGCGATCAACGCAGAAATAATGTCGCGGGCTTCGGTCTCGCGCCGCGCGCTGCGAGAGTGCTCGCGTTCTTGGGCAAAGAGCAATTGAACGGTCAATGCAATCAGGCCGGCCAGCGGTTCCACCTCGTGGGGAGCTCCGGTCACGCCCACAACGCCGCAGAGCTGGTCGTTCAGCACCAGCGGCACATTGACCCCTGGCTGGGTTCCGGCCGAGCCGTCGGCCTGGCTGACACGGATGATGCCGTTGCGTCGGATCGCCTCTGCGCTGCCGTCGTGGTGGGTACCGATACGCGCAGCATCCGTAGAAGCAATGATGACTCCGTGAGCATTCATGATGTTCACATTGCGGTTGATGGTCGGCGCAATCGTGTCGACGACTTTCTGCGCCAACGCGCTAGCCAGCCGGGGTTGCTCCTTTTCGCTCATGAGCTCATCCTAACGGCCCGGGACTGCGCAAAGCAGTCCCGGAATAGAACATTGCCGCTAGTCGAGCTTGACGGTGACCGACTTCAGCGAGGTGTAGGCCTCGATGCCTTCACGGCCATTTTCGGCGCCCCACCCCGACTGCTTGAATCCGCCGAACGGCATGTTCGCATCCATGCCGGCACCGGTATTCACCCTGACGTTGCCGGCCTGGATTTTCTTGGCGAAGGTCAACGCGCGGGAAATGTCCTGCGTGAAGATCACCGAATTGAGGCCGTAGTCGGTGTCGTTGGCCCGGCGCAGCACCTCAGCCAGCGAATCCTCGTCGCCGAAGGTGCTGACCGAGAGCACCGGCCCGAAGATCTCATCCTTGGCGATGGACATGTCCGGACTGACATTTTTCAGCACGGTCGGCTGCACGAAGAATCCTTCTCCGCCTTCGGCCAAGCCACCGGCAACGAGTTCCGCGCCATCAGCGATGCCCGCCTCGATGTACCCCAGCACGCGCTCGCGCTGCACCTGGGAGATCAGCGGGCCCAGCTGGGTTCCGTCTGCCAGGCCAGCGCCCAGCTTGAGGCTCTTCGCGAATCCGGCGATGCCTTCGATGACCTGGTCTGCGATGTCTTCGTGGACATACAGTCGCGACCCTGCCGCGCAGACCTGGCCGGAGTTGCCGAAGATGCTCATGGCCGCGGCCGGAATGGCCTTGTCCAGATCCGCGTCGGGATAGATCACCACCGGGGATTTGCCGCCCAGCTCAAGGCTCAGCCGCTTGAGATTGCCCGCTGCCGACGCCAGCAGCTTCTTGCCTACCGCGGTGGATCCGGTGAAGGAGAGCTTGTCGACATCCGGATGGTCGGCGAGCGCTTGGCCGGCCACCGGCCCCAAACCCTGGACAACGTTCAGCACACCGGCCGGGATGCCTGCTTCAAGCGCAATCTGCGCCATGCGCACGGCGGTCAGCGGGGTCAGCTCCGCGGGCTTGAGCACGACGGTGCAACCGGACGCCAGCGCCGGAGCCACCTTGGACAGCGCAATGGTGAAGGGGACATTCCATGGCACGATCAGTGCGGCCACGCCCAAGGCTTGGCGCTGGGTATAGGCGTGCCAGGTTCCTGGCAGGGAAATCTCGCGGGTTTCGCCGTTGAGCTTGGTGGCCCAGCCGGCGAAGTAGCGCAAGGTTTCGATGCCCGCGGGCAGCTCGCCAAAGCGGGCGACGTTGAAGGGCTTCCCGCAGTTCAGGGACTCCAGGGTAGCCAATTCATCGAGGTTCGCTTCCAATGCGTCAGCGAAGCGGTGCAGCGCCCGCTGGCGTGCTGCCGGGGTCATTTCTGCCCAGGGCCCGGACTCGAACGCTGCACGGGCGGCAGCTACTGCGCGGTCGATGTCCGCTGCGGTGGCAGCCGTCGTCTCGGTCAGCAGCTGGCCAGTGGAGGGATCGGTTACCGGCAGCTTTTCCCCCGAGCCAGCGACCTCCTGGCCATTGATCACCAGCGGAAGGGGCGTGGCCGCCAAAGCGGCGCGAAGCTGCTGAGCCAGCGGAACGGCGGAAAGATCTGTTGCTGTCATGGAATGTATCTCCTGGTCTGCCCGGCGCGCTTCGTCGTTGGCATCATTTTGAATGTGAGTCTTGCCACACAATCATACTAAAGATATATTGTGATTCAAGGAATACATTTTGATGCTCAATGTACTTCTTCTTCCGGGAGCCGACCCCGGTCGACAACTCGCAGCCTTCGCCTAGGCACCAAGCTTTCAAGGAGATCCCCATGGTCACGAAACGACGTTTTGCACGGAAGGCCTTCTCCGGCCTCGCAGTCTCTGCCCTCGCAATCGGCACCCTGGCCGCGTGCGGATCCAGCGAGGAGGCCAGCGCCGACGGCCCGGTGAAGCTGCGCGTCGCCATTGCTCCGATCCAGTTCGAAACCGCCCGCATCGCTGAAGAGAAGGGCTACTTCGAGGACCAGGGCCTGGACGTTGAATTGGTCAATGGCGCCGACCCCGCCGCCCTGCTGGCCCAGGTGGTCTCCGGTGACGTGAACGTTGCCATCGGCTCGTGGATCAACGTCGCCACCTCTTTCTCCCAAGGTGTTCCGATCCAGGTCATTGGCGGCAACGGCATGGTCGACCCGGAAGCCGACAACTCCGGCGTCATGGTGGCCAAGGAGTCCGGGGTCAAGGAACTGGCAGACCTGAAGGGCAAGACCATTGGCGTAGTTGGCGTGAAGTCCGGTGGCGACATCCCCGTGCTCCAGGCATTGGAAGCGGCCGGCGTGAAGGAAAAGGAAGTCACTGAAGTTGCTGTTCCCTACGCGGGCATGGAAGCGGCCTTGGAACAAGGCACCGTGGATGCAGTAGTGCCTGCCGACTCCTTCTACCACCAGATGCTGGAGAAGGGCTACCAGACCATCTCCAACCCGGTACAGGAATTCCAGTCCAGCATGCCGGTAACCGTTTGGACCGTGCAGAAGCAGTGGCTGGAGCAGAATGGCGAGACCGCCAAGAAGTTCGACGCAGCTATGCAGGATGCCGTGAAGTTCTACTCGGACCCGGCCAATCTGGAGGAAGTCCGCAAGGTCCACGCCGAAGCCAACCAGATCGATGTAGCCGATGCGCCCAAGACCTTCGTCCCGGCGGACGTCACCTTCAACGTGGCTGAAGCCCAATCCGGCATCGATGCCATGGTCCACTTCGGCCTGGTCGAGAACAAGGTCATCGTCGAAGATGTGCTCTGGGACGAAGCCCCTACCCGGGCTTCGGCAGACGCCAAGTAGCCCACGTCCTCTTCGCCCCACCGGTGGCGCCATCCCCTGCGCTGGCGCCACCAGCACCCCTAGCTTGCAACTGCTTACTCAAGGATTCCCATGAAAGAGTCAACGATTTCACCGGGTCTGCTCTGGACCCTGCGCATCGTGGCCATCGCCGCCCCGCTGGGCATCTGGCAACTGGTGATCGCCTCAGGAACCATGCCCTCCATGCTCCCCGGCGTGGAAAAGATCTTCTCTGCCATCTCCGAAGCCCTGGGCCAAGCGGCCTTCTGGGGCGGGCTAGGCAAGACCCTGCTCGCAGCCCTCACCGGCTGGCTCATTGCTTCGGTCGTGGGTGTCGTCCTGGGCCTGGTCATTGGATCAGTTCGCTTCCTCGACAACTCCACCTCGATTCTGATCGATTTCGGCCGTTCGTTCCCGGTACTGGCCCTGATGCCGGTAGTGATCATGCTGCTCGGCTCGAACACCATGATGGAAATCGTCGTCGTCGCGCTGTCCTGCCTGTGGCCAGTGCTGATCCAGACCATCTACGGTGCACGCCGCCAGGAAGCCGCGGTTGCCGACACCGTCGCCGTCTTCCGCATCCCGCCGATGCTGCGCTTCACCAAGGTCCTGCTGCCTTCTGCCCTGCCGCTGATCGCGACCGGTGTGCGCATTTCCTCGGCCATCGCCATCCTGGTGGCGGTGGGCGTTGAAGTGATCTCCCAGGCACCAGGCATTGGACGCCAGATCACGCTGATGCAGCAGGCGCAGCGTTGGGATCTGGCCTTCGCCTACCTGTTCTTCGCCGGCCTGACCGGATGGGCCATCGCCCTGCTCTTGCAACAGGCCGAAAACCGTTTGCTGAAGTGGAAGAGGCAGAACGATGACTAACGCAACTTTGAACGCCCCCGCAGTGCCATCACGCGCTTCGAAAGCCAAGGCTCCGAGTTCCTCGGCGGCCGCCGGACGCAAGATACTGGTTTCTTCATGGCTCATCGTTGCCGTGGTTGCGGCTTGGTGGTTCGGCTCGGCAAACTCCACGAACTTCTTCATCCCCTCGCTGGAGTCCATCCTCGAAGCCTTGGTCCGCGACCTGGGCAACGGCGTGATTATTTCCGGCGCCTGGTACTCGCTGTCCAATCTCTTTGTCGGCTTGGCCCTGGCTGCCTTCTTCGGCATCTGCGGCGGACTGCTGCTGGGCGAAGTCCCGTTGCTGCTGAAGATCGTTGACCCGATCATCCACTTCTTCCGCGCTGTCCCGCAGGCAGCACTGGTTCCGATGATCATCGGCGTCTTCGGCATGGGGCAGGGCCCGAAGATGGGCACCATCGCCTTCGCCTGCATGTGGCCGATCCTGCTGAACACCATCGACGGCATCTTGGGCATCGAGCCAACGGTGCGCAAGTTCTCCAAGGTCTACCGCATTCCCCGGGGCCTGCACTTCCGCCGCGTGATCCTGCCCGGTGCCACCCCGCAGATCGTGGCCGGTATCCGCGTCGCATTGCCGATCGGCATCACCGTGATGGTGGTTTCGGAAATGTTCGCCTCCATTGAAGGCCTGGGCTTCTACATCCTGAATTCCTCGGCCACCTTCAAGGTTCCGGAGACATGGGCCGGCGCACTGCTGGTCGGTGTCATCGGCTACATCATCTCGATCCTCTTCGTGCTCGTCGAAAAACGGATCCTGCGCTGGTACCACGCCTCCGGCGCCCAGTAGCCTCCGTTTCCGTCCGACCTTCCATCTTCTGACCAAGGAGAATCCCATGACCACCCAAGCACCCGTTGAAACGACCATGGAAACCAAACCATTGCTCATGAAGGTTCGCGGCATGTCCATGAGCTATGGCGCCGGCCCGGCCGAAAACAAGATCCTGGAGAATTTGGATCTGGACGTGGAGTATGGCCAGTTCATCTCGATAGTCGGCCCGTCGGGCGTCGGCAAGACCACCTTGCTGCGATGCCTTTCCGGCTTGCTGAAGCCAAAAGCCGGAACCATCGAGGTTTCCGGCACGAAGATCAACGGCCCGCACCCCGATCTCGCCGTGGTCTTCCAGGACTACTCGCGTTCGCTGATGCCGTGGATGACCACCCGCGAAAACGTGGCCTTCCCGCTGCAGGGCAAGGGCATCGGCAAGGCCGAGCGCAACAAGCTGGCCGATGAGCATCTGGCTGCCGTGGGCCTTGAAGGCCAAGGCGGCAAGTTCCCCTGGGAAATGTCAGGAGGCATGCAGCAACGCGTGGCCATTGCCCGCGCCTTGGCCTACAACGCGAAGGTGCTGCTCATGGATGAGCCCTTCGCCTCGGTTGATGCGCAGACCCGCTTCGACCTCGAAGACCTCGTGCTGGACTTGCAGCACAAGCTGGGTGTGACGATCCTGCTGGTCACCCACGACATCGACGAAGCGCTGTACCTGGCCGACAAGGTGGTCGTGATCGCGGAGAAGCCGGCCACCGTAGTCGACGAGATCGTCACCGGTTTCGGCGAGACCCGCGACCAGCTGGCCACCAAGGCTGACCCGCGCTTCACCGAGGCCCGCGCACGGATCCTCGTGCGCCTGCGCCAGGACTGATCCCCATGGCACTCAGCGCACGGGCAGCACTGGCAAGGCACGGCGATGGCAGCTTCAGCATTGAGGACATCCACGTTGATGCTCCGCTGGGCGCGGAATTGCTGATCGAAGTCAAAGCAGTTGGACTGTGCCAGTCCGATGCCCACCTGGCGGGCATGGATCTGGGCCTTCCTGCCCCGCTGCTGCTGGGCCATGAAGTTGCCGGGGTGGTGCTCAGCACCGGCAACCAAGCCTGCGGTTTCACTGCGGGAGACCACGTGCTGGCCAGCTTGATCCAATACTGCGCGCAGTGCGCCCTGTGCCTTTCGGGCCAGGAATACCGTTGCGCCAACCGCCCCAGCACGCTGCGCACGGCCGGCCAAGCACCGCGCGCCAGCTGCAAGGATCAGCCGGTGATGCAGATGTTCGGCACCGGCGGATTTTCCCAGTACACCTTGGTGCATGCCAACCAGGCAGTAAGGATTCCCGAGGAGTTGCCCTTCGCCCAAGCCGCGGTGATGGCCTGCTCCACGCTGACCGGTGCCGGGGCAGTGTTCAACTCCGCCCAGGTGGCCCAGGGGCAATCCGTCGCAGTCATTGGCGCTGGAGGCATCGGGTTGAACGCGATCAATGCCGCCCAGATCGCCGGCGCTTCGAAGATCATCGCAGTGGATCTGAGCGATGAGAAGCTGGAACTGGCCCGCGAATTCGGGGCAACGCACACGATCAATGGCGGCAGTGGAGACGCTGTCGCCAAGGTCCAGGAAATCACCGGCGGCGGGGTGGATCATTCCTTCGAGATGATCGGCCTGCAGGCCACCAGCTTGCAGGCGGTGCGCATGACCCGTGTAGGCGGGGATGCCTATCTGGTCGGGTTGCATAAGCCCGGCGCGCAACTGCCGCTGGATGCCATGTCCGACATCATTGGGCCGCAGCGCAGCCTGCACGGGATCTATATGGGCTCTTCCAGCCCGCAACGTGATGTCCCCAAATACACCGAGCACTATCTTGCCGGGCGCCTCAAGCTCGACGCGCTCGTTGCCCGGGAACTTCATATCTCGCAGATCAACGAGGGCTTCGCAGCGATGAAGGCCGGGCAGGGCGTTGCCCGTTCGGTCATCACAGATTTCAGCTGATTGCCTGCCACTTCATATCCCCTTCAAGCTCGACGAGGCCATCTTGAGAACTCCATCTTCCGCGCGCCGGGCCCTGCCCCTGTCCGCGGTCCTGCTCGTTTCCACCATGGCCTTGGCCTCTTGCGGCAACGCTGGGCAAGGCGCCGAAACACCGGGCGGCTTGATCCCGCTGAAGGTCTCGGTGGCCGGCATCCAGTTCGAGCCGGCTTACCTCGCCGAATCCCAAGGCTTCTTCGAAGACCATGGCTTGGAGGTTGAAATCATCAATGGCGCAGACCCCGCCGCCCAGATTGCTTCTGCTATCTCCGGCGAGGTGGACATCGCCACCGGTTCCTGGGTCAACGTCGCCACCTCCGTGTCAAAGGGCCTGCCGATCGAAGCGCTGGCTTCGAATGGCGTGGTCGACCCGAACGTCGATAACTCCGGAGTGCTCGTCGCCAAGGACTCTGGGATTGCGAGGCTTGCCGATCTCAAGGGCAAGACCATCGGTGTCATCGGCGTGAAGACCGGCAGCGATCTGCCGGTCTTCCAAGCCCTGGAAGACGCAGGGGTGGGCGCCGAGGAGTTCAGCGAAGTGGGCATGCCCTACGCCGGGATGCAGGCCGCGGTGGAGACCGGGACCGTTGACGCGGTCGTCCCCAGCGACGTCTTCTACCACCAGATGATTGCGGCCGGCTTCCCCTCCTTGGGCAACCCGGTCCGCGAGTACCAGGGGAATCAGCCGGGCACTTTGTGGCTAAGCACTTCCCAGTGGGCCGGTGCGAATCCAGATACTGCCAAGGCCTTCGTATCGGCCATGAAAGAGGCAGTGGAGTTCTACTCCGATGCAGCAAACCTCGAGGAAGTGCAGAAGATACACGCCGAGGTCAACCAGATTCCGGTGGAAAAAGCTCCAACGCGGTTCGCCTTGGCAGGCACGGCGTTCGATGCAGAGGCTTTCCAGTCAGGCCTGGATACAATGGCACGCTTCGAGCTCATTGACAAGCCCGTAACAGTGGATGAAGTGCTCTGGGAGCACGCGTCTCGCAAATAACCAGCACCGGCAAATCCTTGGACAGGGACTGGCGCGATGCTAGGCTCACGGGAGCACGTTCTGCCCACGGAAGGTTCACCATGAGTTCGGCAATCAGTTACCTCACCGGAGGATTTCTGGTGTCTCTGCTTGTCACCCTGAACATGACCTGGAACCAGCACCTGCCCGGCATCACCGGGTCCGTGGCGGTTGCGCTCAGCTTCATCGGGTTGCTGGGCTGCGTCTTGTACGCCACGCGCATACAGCGCCGCGCGCAGACCGGAGAGTAGCAGCACCCCCCAGAACATGAAACAAGGCCAGCAGATCAGTGAACTGCTGGCCTTGCTTCGTTCAGCGACCGGCGTCGATAAATCTAGAAGGTAATCACGCTTCGGGCCACCGCACCGCCACGCAGCTGCTCGTATCCCTTGTCGATTTCATCCAAGCTGATATGCGCTGACACCAGTTCGTCGAGCTTGAAACGGCCCTGCAGATACAACTCGGCGTACATGGGGATGTCCACCTGGATGTTGCTCGACCCCATGGCCACGCCACGGATGCCCTTCTGGCGTCCCATCAGGTCTCCAAATGGGGTGATGCTGATCTGCGCGCCGGGCTTGTGAACGCCAATCAGGTACGCGGTGCCGCCGATTTCCAGCATGGCCACCGCCTGCTCGCTGGTGGCTTGCAGGCCGATGACCTCGAAGGCATGCGTCACTCCCCCGCCAGCAATCCGCTTGACGGTTTCCACCGCATCGCCCTCCCCGCCGTTGATGACGTCGGTGGCACCGAAGACCTTGGCCAGCTCCAGCTTGGCCGGCTGCAGGTCGATAGCGATGATGCGGGTCGCGCCAGCCAGTTTCGCGCCCTGGATGACGTTCAGCCCGACACCACCGGCGCCGATCACGGCAACGGTATCGCCTGGACGGATGCGCGCGGTATTAATAGCCGCGCCAGCACCCGTGACCACTCCACAGCCAAGCAGCGCCGCGCGGTCGAACGGGATAGCGTCCGGAACCCTTACGACGGTGTTCTCATGCACCAGCACCTGTTCCGCGAAGCCGCCAACACCGATGAACTGGGTGAGCCGCTGCCCACCCAGGGACAATCGCGGATTCTGCTGCGCGGTGCGGTCGGTGTGCGAGGGCACGCGGCACTGGTAGGGTTTGCCGGTGCGGCATCCCTTGCAGACCCCGCAGCTGTGCACTGGAGAAGTCACCACGCGGTCCCCCACCGAGAGCGAGGTGACAGCCGAACCGACGCCCACGACCAGACCCGAGACTTCGTGGCCGAGCACCGCTGGCATGGGGAAGCCGATGTCCGACGTCGCCACGTGCAAATCCGAGTGGCACAGGCCGCTGGCCTTCACGTCAATGAGGACTTCATGGGCTTCGGGGTTGTCAATGCTGATGTCCAGGACATCAAAAGAGCCGGCAACTTCAGAAACGACTGCTGCTTTCATGCTTCCTCCGGAAAATAGTCGCGCAAAGGGGGTGACGCAGAACACTAATGAAAATATACTATTAGAAATAATGCATTTTTAGAAGAAGAATCTAACGAAGGATCTGCAATGCGCGCAGCGGTCATCAACTCCATCGGCGAAGGTTTCAGCATCGAGGAACTCGAAGTCGACGAGCCGCGGGGGCAAGAAGTTCTGGTGAAGGTCGAAGCCGCAGGCCTGTGCCACTCGGACCACATAGTTGCCACCGTAGACCGCGGGCGCCCCTTGCCGATGGTGGTCGGCCACGAAATGGCTGGCACCGTCGTCGCGCTAGGCCCCGAAGCCACCGACTTCGAAGTGGGAGACCATGTCATCGCCACGGAAATCAGCTTCTGCGGGAGCTGCGAAGAATGCGTCAACGGAGCGACCTACCGCTGCTTGAATCCCCAGCATGCGCTGCGCGGACCGGATACCCCGGCACGCTTGACGCGCAACGGCGAGCGCGTAGAAGGCTTCGGCGTGGCCGGTTTCGCCGAGTACACGGTCCTGCACCAGAACAAGCTGGTCAGGGTGCCCAAGGAAATCCCATTCGCGCAGGCTGCTGTGCTTGGCTGCGCGACAGCCACCGGCGTGGGCGCGGTGCTCAACGCCGCCAAGGTTTCTCCCGGGGAAACCGTCGCGGTCATCGGCTTGGGCGGCATCGGCCTGAATGTCATCCAGGGAGCCAAGCTGGCCGGCGCCAAGACCATCATCGGCATTGACCTGCAGCCAGAGAAGCTGGAGCTGGCCAAGAAATTCGGAGCCACCCATGTCATCAACGGCGGCACCGAAGACGTGGTCAGCGCCATCCGCGCCATCACCGGCCGCGGAGTCCACCATTCCTTCGAAGCCATCGGCATTGCCCCCACGCAGCGCCAGGCCCTGGAAGTCGCCAAAACCGGCGGACACGTGTATTTCATCGGCATTCCCCAGGGCAAGCCGCTGGAAATGAATATCATGCTGGACCTGCTGATCCCGCAGCGCAATCTCCACGGCATCTACATGGGCTCCTCCACGGTCCGCAATGACATTCCCTACTACGCCGAGCTCTATCTGCAGGGCCGGTTGAATCTCGATGACCTGGTGGCGCAGGAGATCCAGCTCGACGAGATCAACGAAGCCTATGCAAAGCAGGAAACCGGGTCCATCGCCCGCAGCGTGATCCGCTTCTGATCCGCATGAGCAACAAGCTGCAGGCCGCGAACCAGTTTCCTGGTTCGCGGCCTGCAGCCCAGCTAGTGGCGGCCAGCCTCTATTTGCCTTCCTTGGCGGCCCGCTCCTTCTCGATGGCTTGGACCTGGGCAACCATGTCCGGAGCAAAGGCATAGAGCTTGCCCTCTGACTGATGGACCCAGAAGCGCCCGCACAGATCAGTCGTCTCGCTTTGGCCATCGGCTGGCCACCAGTCGGCATCCAAGGTGCGGGTAGCTGAGATCTCGTCAGGCTCGAGGTTCTTGGTGCGCGGGTCAGAAGCGTAGGCCTTGGCCAGTTCTGCTTCGGTCGGATTCCCAACGGTTTCCAGAGCCTTGCACTGTTCGCTGTCCAGCTTGCCGTCGTAGTTCAGCATGAAGATGCGTTCAGCGCCGGTATTGCGCTGGACCAGCTGAACGTCGGTGCCGCCGGACGGAACCCAGTCGGGCAGCACACCATCGGCCACGGCCTTCTCTGAAGTTTTGGCAGTTCGAGTGGTGGATTCATCGTACTTGTCGACGAAGAGATCAGAACCGCTGCAGCCGGTGAGCAGGAGAGCGAAGGGAAGGGCGAGCGCGCCAGTGGCGAGGTACTTTTTCTTGAGCATGATTCCATCGTAGAAATTTCCGCGGCCCGGGGAATCAGCGATGCGAGGTAACTATCCCGTGCCCGGCTCATACCCTCGGCTGATAGTTTCCACTTCTGGGATCAACCCTGAAACTCCATCTCACCCAGTAAAAGCACTCGCTAATATCCGCACATCGCCACTGCTTATTGGTAGATTGCCTACGAACCAAACGCTACTTAGGAGCCATCACCGTTGACGACTATTGACCCTGCGGCACTTGAATCGGAACTGCGCATCGCAGAAGAACGGCGCCTTTCGGCCATGCTCGCCCGTGACCTCGAAACCTTGGGGAACCTGCTTGAGCCGGATTTGCAGTACACCCACTCCACCGGTCGTGTCGATGACCGCGACTCATTGCTGGAACTGCTCGGTTCCGGGGCCGTCGAATATTTGGCGCTCAGCCACGACTTCGAGTCCGTTACCCAGGAGGGCAACGTGGTGGTCGTCGAAGGCAGCATGAAGATGCATCTGATTTCCGGAGGCGTCGAAAAGCATCTGGCAACTGCCAACCGCACGGTGTGGGCCAATACCGGCGGCCAGTGGAAGCTGCGCCTCTTTGTCGGGGCCACAGCGCAATAGGCCCGCACTTCGACGCTTTAAAAGCCACGGCGGCAGGCTGGATCTTCCAACCTGCCGCCTTTCCACAGTGGCTATCGCCTCAACGCCTAGACCTGGCCGCCATGGCGGGCCACTGCTTCACGAGCCAGCGCCTTGCCGAACTCGGTGTGCGCGGCAAGCGCCGCCTGGGCCGCTGGCGCGTCACCGGCAGCCAGCGCTTCAGTCAATTCGGCAACGTGGCGGTGGTCCAGCTGGCGCGACCACTGCTCTGCGGTCAGCGCTTGGCGCCAGACGGTGCCAATTCCCAAACGGCGGAAGGAATCCACCAGCTGGCTGGAGCCGGCAACGCCAACCAGAGCATCGTGGTAGGCGACATTCAGGGCCAAGAACTCTTCCAGGTCGGATTCCGAAGTCTCACGCAGGTCAGCCAGCTTCGCGGTGATCTCGCGCAGGCTGGAAATGGTCTCTTCGGAAATCTTGCCCAGGTGCGAGGCGATCACCCCGGACTCGATGGTGGCGCGCGAGTCGTAGGCCGAATCGGTCAATTCTGCGGTAATCGGCTTTGGCTGGTATTTTCCGGTTTCGGTGCGGAAGACCAGGTGCTCGCTTTCCAGCTTCACCAGCGCGTTGGCTACATGATCAGCGTCGGCCCGGGAAGCCGCGGCGATGGCATCCACGTCGAGGTCTTCGCCCAGTGGACTGGTGCGCAGCAGCACCCAGGTGCGGGTGGCCTGGTAGGCAGCCAACTCCTTGGTGGGCTCGAGGCGGCCCATGGTTCCGCGGTAGTAGGCCAGCGGTTCGCGGTCATGGGCTTCAGCGTGGCTGACCAGTCCCAGGAAGACGGTGTGGGTACCGCCGGTCGGGGTTTCGGCCACATGGCATACGATCGTGGCCAATGCGCCGTCAATCAGCGGGATGCCCTCCGCGGAGAGGGTATGCGGCACGGTGGCGAACTTGTCCTCGCCCTTGCGGCCGAAGTGGAAGGCCAGCGCGCCCTGGTCCTCGGCCAGGATGTTGATGCCGAAGACGCCTGCTTCAACTACCCGGTCATGGGTGGAGCTGGAGCGGTTCAGGCAAGCGAGCATCATTGGCGGTTCCATCGACAGGGAGGACACTGCCGAAGCGGTGGTGCCGTAGAGCTGGCCGTCCACGGCCGTGGTGATCACCGTGACGCCGGAGGCGAAGTGGCCGACGACGTTGCGGAAGGTGTTCATGTCTACTGGGGTGACCGATTCAAGGTTGGTGATGCTCATGGGAGTTGCTCCTGGTAATTCGGGGTGAAGTTTCTAGCGGGGTCCAGCGCCGCCATCAGATCAGTCAGATCCGGTGCGCTGGCGAGGTGTTCGAGCTGGTGCTGCAACGCGTCCTTGCGTGCTGCCAGTTCTGGATGCGAGAACTCGAGATTCTTCGAGAACTTCTCAACTACCTGGTCATGCTCCAGGGGTGTGCGCAAGATGTTTCCGTCCGGGTGCTCCACGCGCACGTGGCGCACCTCGCCGCTGCGCAGCCGTGCAGTGATCTCCGCCGTCAGCCGCTGGCTGTTGGGCAGGGTGCCGGCTAGCTCGATGCGCCCGAGCATCTGCGCCAGCTCCGGGTCCGCCAGCGCGCTGGCGGTCAGGTGCTCGGGGCGAACCGTTCCGTGGATCAAGGCGATCGCCGCGGTGGCGTGCACCGAGAACAGGGCTGCCACGGTGCGGGTGTCCCCCGCTTCGAAGCGCGCCCCGACGAATCCGTTCAGGGTCCGCTCGCTCAGGTGGACGGTGAGGCATTCGATGTCCTTGTAGCCCACCGTGCCGTCGGCCACCAGTTCAGCGCAGGCCTGCAGCGAAGGCTGCGCGGCCCGGCAACTGGCAAAGGGCTTGATCGTGCAGTCCCCATGGAAGCTCACGCCAAGATCCGCCACCGCCAGTTCCGGCTGCGCGTCGATGCCGAACAGCTGGAAGTAGCCGTGCTTGCCGGTCAGCGGATCATCCGCCGCCTTCATGCCGGCTTTGGCCAGCTGCGCGGCGGAAATTCCGGAGCGGGCGGCGAAGGCCATGGGCAGCTTGAAGCCGTTGGCCCCATCGAAGATCGCCGCCACATTGCCCGAAGCCTGGTTGACCGCAATGCCGATGGCATGGCGTGCCTGCGCCTTGTCCAGGCCCAGCATCCGGCTGGCGATTCCAGCGGCGGCCAGGGCATTCAAGGTGCCGGTATTATCCTGCCCCGAGTACACGTCGAAGCCGCCGGCGATGGCCAGGCGGGCTGCCAGGTCATCGCCCAGCGCCAGCGCGGCCAGTGCTTCTTCTCCGGTGGCGCCGGTGGCTTCGGCCAGGGCCAGCACGACGGCCACGGTGGTTCCGGAGATGTGGGCGGCGACCTGCTTGCCGGCCGGGCCTTCGGCTTCCACCGGCTCGAAGTCGAAGGAGCGGATCAGGGCCGCGTTGACGAAGGCCGCGGAGGTGGCCGGAAGCTTGATTCCGGTACCCAGCACGGTTGCTTCATCGCCGTGGCCCCAGGCCTGCGCCGCTTCGATGAGTCCGGCAATGTCGTCGGCGCGGTGCCCTGCCAGCCCAACGCCAACCGAATCCAGCAGGCGCTGGTTCACGCGCTGGATCGTGGCCGTCGGCAGCTGGCCGTACTGGGTTTCCAGCAGGTGCTCGAGCAGCGCATCGAGCACATCGGGCGTCGGGTTAGCCATGATTTTCCTGCTTCCCTAGGCGCGCGTTGCCGCGGCGTCCAGGTCCAGCGCGGCCTGCTCGGCGATGACCGGACTGATCCCCACCTCGGCGAACATCGCCTCGAAGGCACCGGTCTCGCCCTTCATCTGCGCCTTGCGGTGATCCAGCCCGCGGGCACGGCTGACCGACCCCAGGTAGAAGCGCTCGTACAGTTCGATGCGGCTGCCCAGGGCGGATCCGGCGAAGTCCCAAGCGGTGCGGAAGATCTTGGCGCGTTCCTCTGGCGCGATGCTGTTGGCTCCCGGCAGGTACTTCTTGAGCAGTGGGCCCAGGCGCGGGTCCTCGAAGGAGGCCGCGGTCGGGGTGGCCAGCAGGTTGTGGCTGCCCATGGACTTGATGATGTCGTTCACGCGGGCCATCCAGATGGGCATCATGGTGCGCAGCGCGGAGATGTCGTCGTGGCAGAAGAACGCCCCGCCGCCCCATTCCGACGCGTTGACCTCGGCCGAGTGGATCACGGCGCGGGCGATGCGCAGGTAGGAATAGATCTCGCCGAGCATCGATGCGGTGTCCGGCTTGTTGTCGGTGGCGGTGACCTTGGCCATCTGCACGCACAGGTCGTAGGCGAACTCCAACTTCACCGAGGCGCGGATGGCGGTCTGCTGCTGGGTGTTGCCGGTGGCGGTGCCGGCGTTCAGGGAATTGTAGACATCGAGCTGGCCGTCGATGAACACGCGATCCCAAGGGACCAGCACGTCGTCGAAGATGATGACCGCATCCTGCTCGTCGAAGCGCGAGGAGAACGGCTTGTCCACTACCGGCTGGTCCACGCCGTAGTGGTCGCGGCAGACCGAGACCACGCCGCTGGTGGCGACCGGGATCGCGAAGGACAGCGCGTATTCCTCGTAGCCCTTCTGGATGGGCACCGCCGGGTAGACATAGAGCTCGTCGGCGATCGGGCCCAGGGTGGCGAGCATCTTCGCGCCGCGCACGATCAGGCCTTCAGCGGTGCGGTCCACCACGCGCAAGGTCAGCTCTTCATTGATGCCCTGCAGTTCGCCGACCGACTTGTCGATGGCCGCGTGCACGATGGTGTGGGTCAGCGCCAGGTCGTTTTCCTGCACATGGCGCCAGTAGTTCTCCAGGCGCTCGTAGTAGACCGGGTCGCCGGATTTGGCGAAGATGTCCGGGCGCGAGGCGTGGCCGGCGAGCACCACGTTGACGTAGTCGGGGGTGCGGCCGAGCATGCCATTGGAGTAGCGGGCCAGGCGGTCGAACGCGCGGTGGCGGCGGGCGATGTCTTCTGCGTTCTTGGGACGCAGCAGGGAGACGTTGTGCTGTTCGCCGGTCTGCTCGTCGTTCATCAGGCAGTCATCGGCGTACTTGTGCTGGTAGTCGAAGTAGGCGGCCATGCCGTTGATCGAGCCGGCAAATGCCGGGTGCTCGGTGACGTCAATGCGCTGATCGCCCAGCCAGACCTCGCGGGAATCCTTGAGCCCTGCCAGGTACTGCTCTCCAGTGCGTGCACTCATCTTCGCTGCTCCTTATCGGGCGTCCCGCTGAGCGGGTTGAAAAATATATTCTGTGCATCAGTTTATATAACTGATGTGACCCAGATCAAGCTCTGAGTCGAAGAATTTTTTCAAACCCGCAGGATCACGCGGTTTTCAAGGGCTGAAGAAAATATTATCTGTCTTAAAATGCGTAAAAAGTGGACAAGTTTAGTGAAATGGGCCACTATGGCTTAAGTCACATCAGCGATCAGGAAGGGTTCTCGTCGTGTCCGACTCGCAACAGAACCAGCCAGTGCCGGCAATGGAGCCAAGCGACTCCCTCAACACCAAGGATTTGCGCCGCATTCTCGGATCCAGCTTCTTGGGCAGCGTCATCGAGTATTACGACTTCATCTTGTACGCCACTGCGGCGTCGCTGATTTTCGACAAGGTCTTCTTCGGCAACCTGAGCCCGGGCTTGGCACTCTTCGCCTCCTTCGGCACCTTGGCCGTCGGGTACATTGCCCGCCCGCTGGGCGGCATCGTCTTCGGCCACTTCGGCGACCGCCTTGGCCGCAAGAAGATGCTGGTGCTTTCCATGATGATGATGGGCGTAGCCACCGTTGCCATTGGCCTATTGCCGACTACCGCAACCATTGGCGCAGCTGCCCCGGTCATCCTGGTCTTGCTCCGCGTGGTCCAGGGAGTCGCAGTTGGCGGCGAATGGGGCGGCGCCACCCTGATGGCCCTGGAACATGCACCCGCTTCCAAGCGCGGTTTCGCAGCATCCTTCGCTAACGCCGGCGCACCGGCCGGTGGCTTGCTGGCCACCTTCCTGGTTTCCTTCATCTCCTTCTCCACCGGTGATGCGTTCCTGGAATGGGGCTGGCGCATTCCGTTCATCTTCTCGGCAGTCCTGATCATCATCGGCATGGTGATCCGCCTGAAGGTCGCAGAAACTCCGGTCTTCCAGGAGCTGGATGCCAAGGCCGCCGAGCGCAAGCAGGAGCGCAAGACTCCTATCTCGCTGGTGCTCAAGAACCATTCGCGCACCGTCATCATCACCCTGATCGCTTCCCTTGGCTTCTACACCTGCCAGGGCGTGCTGACTTCGTGGGGCGTTTCCGAAGCCGCGGCCCAGGGCGTGGACCGCTCCTTTGTGCTGAACACCAAGGGCTACGCGGCCATGGTCACCATCGTGGTCTGCCTGCTGGCCGCCAAGCTCTCGGACAAGTACGGCCGGAAGATGATCCTGACCATCGGCGGCACCGCCGGCATCCTCTGGGCCTTCCCGGCAGTCTTCCTGATGAGCAACGGCACCGGCTGGGGCTTCGCAGTTGCAGTCATCGTCGGCAACGGCGTCATCCAGGGCATCCTGGCCGGACCGATCGGCGCCTACATCTCCGAGCTGTTCCCAGCTGATGTCCGCTACACCGGCGCTTCGCTGGCCTACCAGGGCTCCTCGACCCTTGGGGCCGGCTTCACCCCGATGATCTGCACCGCGCTGGCCGTCAGCTTCGGCATCACCGCCGTAGGCATCTTCTGGGTGGCAATCCTTATCGTCGGGCTGGTCGCCATCCGCATCAGCCCGGAAGGCGCCGCCCTGCCTCCCAAGGCAGCCGCGTCAGCGCCGTCCAACGCAAAGCTGAACGCCTGAACCCCGGCACTGGTCCGCGTATCAGTTGATACGCGGACCAGCTTTTAACACCTAACATCAATTTTTCTGAACCCTATGGCGCAAAAGTTCTCCATTTACGACTTTAGAGACTCTTGAAACCATGGACTCAGTGCTTCCCGTCACATCCGCAGGAAAGGATGAGTTTCAATGACTCCCAAGAACCCCCAGCACATGGTGCTCACGACCTTCATGCTCCCCGCTGGTTACCACAAGGACTCGTGGCGCATGGACGGCTCGCGCTCCGAGGAGCTGGCCAACCTGGAATTCGTCTACGACCTGACCAAGATGGCTGAAGACGCCAAGCTGGACGCCATCTTCTTCGGCGACATCGTCCATGCCAACACCGTGATGCGCGGCGATATCAAGATGAACGGCTTCTACGAGCCGATCTCGGTACTTTCCGCACTGGCAGCACGCACCAAGAACATTGGCCTGATCGGAACCGTTTCCACTTCCTTCTCGGAGCCTTACAACCTGGCCCGCCAGATGGCCGGCCTGGACCACATGTCAGGTGGCCGCGCCGGGTGGAACATCGTGACCAGCTCCGATGGTTTCCAGAACTTCGGCATGGACTGCGCGCCGGATCCGGCCACCCGCTACCGCCGCGCTACCGAGTTCGTCGAGGTAGCCAACCAGTTGTGGGATTCGTGGGAAGACGACGCCGTCACCAACGACAAGGAGTCGGCATGGTACGTGGACACCGACAAGATCCACCCGATCAACCATGAGGGCGAATTCTTCAAGGTGCAGGGCCCGATCAACATGCCGCGCAGCCCGCAAGGCCGCCCGGTGCTGGTGCAGGCCGGCTCCTCGGGACCAGGCATGGAACTGGGCTCCTCGGTGGCCGATGGCATCTACACCGCGCAGCCGCTGAAGGAACCATCGGTGGAGTTTTACGCCAAGTTCAAGGCGATGGCGGCTGCCAAGGGCCGCAACCCCAACGACATCAAGATCATCCCGGGCATCCTGCCGATCCTCGGCGACACCCAGGCCGAAGCAGATGAGCTGGCCGAGGAACTGGCCAACCACATCCACCTGGAAAACGGCCGCGTGCAGGTGGGTGCCGATCTGAAGATGGATCTGTCCTCGCTGGACTTCAACGAGAAGATTCCCGCCGAGTGGTTCTCCGATGACCCGGCCCTGGGTTCGCGCTACCAGATCTACCGCCGCAAGTCGGTGGACCAGGGCATGACCCTGCGCGAGCTGATCGTTGACCTGGCCCGCTCCACCGGACACCAGTGGATGGCCGGCACCGCCTCGGCAGTGGCAGACCGCATGATCGACTGGTTCGATTCCAAGGCCTGCGACGGCTTCAACCTGAACGCCCCGTTCAACCCAGGCGGCTTCAAGCTCATCTGCGACAAGCTGATCCCTGAATTGCAGAATCGCGGCTACTTCCGCACCGAATACGAGGGCACCACCCTGCGGGATAACTTCGGATTGTCCTACCCCTCCTCGATCCGCACGCGCGTCTAGCCGCTAGCTGCGCCGGCCCGCATTCTCGAAGAGTTCCGCGGCGACTTCCACCCAGGCTTGGGCACGGGAGTTCAGCCGCGAACTGCGGGGCCAAGCCACCGAAACCGGAACCACTGCGATATTTTCGTCATCGAGTTTCAGCGGCTTGAGCACCACGTTCAGCTCTTCGTAGGGTGCTTCCAGGGCCGGCTGCTGGAACAGCACAGCCACCCCGCGGCCGGTACTGACCAGCGAGCGCACGGTCGCATAGGAACGCGAGCGGTGCCGGATCATCGGTTCCAGCCCGCTGCCCTGGTACAGGCCGAGGATGCGCTGGGTGATCGGCTCGGATTCGAAGAGGACCAACGGCTCCTTCGCGATTTCACGCAATGACACCGAGGGGCTGGCGGCCAGCGGATGCCCGGAAGGCAGCAGTATCTGGGCCTCGGCCATCGCCACGGTGGCCGAACGCAAGGCTGGTGAGATCTCCGATCCGTAGAGGAAGGCGACATCGATGGAACCATCGAGCAGCGCATGCTGCATTTCCTGGTGGAACCCCTCCAGGAAATCGACCTCCACCTTCGGGCATTGCTGGGCAAAGGCACTGAGCATAGGCGGAATGATGATCGGGCCCAGGGGCATGAAGCAGCCAACGGTTAACGGGCCGGCAAGCTCTTCGCGGGTTCCCTGGCCCATGGTTTCCAGATCATGGGCCCGCTCCAGCAGTTCCCGGGCCTGGAGCAGCACGGTCTTGCCGGTCGCGGTCAACGTCAGCCCCTTGGCCCGGCGCTTGATCGCCAGCTCGGCACCGACGATGCGTTCGAGTTCCGCGATGGACATGGAAATTGCCGAAGGCGCCAGATGCAGCCGGCGGGCAGCTTCGGCCATGGTTCCAGCCTCGGCCGCGACAACGAAGTGCCAAAGCTGGCGCAAGGTCAGTTGCGGGTGGGACACAAGATTCATGTCATCAAGCATATTGATGACGGCACGAAACAAAGCAAGTTTTTTAGATTAAGACAGTGGGGCCGCGGCGTTCGCCGATGGCCAGTGGAAGGGTGAATCATGGATCGTCGTGAAGAATTTCTTGAGGCAGCCAAGGAAATCGTTGGCGCAGAAAACGTTGTTTCCTTGGGAGATTCCGAGGGCTACTTGGATCCCTACCCGCTGAACCCGGGCCGTACCCCTTGGCCCGGCATCCGCCCGGCCAGCACCGAGGAAGTGCAGGCCATCGTCAAGCTGGCCACCGAGCACGAGGTACCGTTGTGGACCTTCTCCTGCGGCAAGAACCTGGGCTATGGCGGCCCCGAACCACGCGATACCGGGATGGTGGCGCTGGATTTGAGCCGCATGAACCGCATCATCGCGGTCGATGACCGGCTGTGCTACGCCGTGGTGGAGCCCGGCGTCACCTTCTTCGATCTCTTCGAATACATCAAGGAACGCGGCCTGAAGGTCTGGATGTCGGTTCCGGCCTTGGGCTGGGGCTCGGTCATGGGCAATATGCTCGACCGCGGCTACGGCATGACCCCGCTGGGCGACCACGTGAAGTCCTTGTGCGGCATGGAAGTGGTCATGCCCGACGGCGATCTGGTCCGCACCGGCATGGGCGCGATGGACGGCACCGAGCTGGGCCCGATCTTCCAGGGCGGCTTCGGCCCGACCTTGGACGGACTGTTCACCCAGTCCAACTACGGCGTGGTTACCCAGGTCGGACTGTGGCTGATGCCGGCACCGCACACCTACGTCAATGGCGATATTTTCGTCGACGACGAGGCGCACCTGCCGCAACTGATCGACATCCTCACCACCTTGCGCCGCGAGGAAATCATCCAGAACAATGCCCTCTGCGGCAATGTGGTGCGCGCGGCAACCATGCGCGGATCGCGCGCCGACTTCTGGGATGGCGAAGGTTCCATTCCCGACTGGCGCCTGGAAGAAATGCGCCAGGAATTCGGCATTGGCCAGTGGAACTGCAAGTTCGCCTTCTACGGCGACCGCGAACTGTGCGAACGCCGCCTGCAAATCGTCAAGGACAGGATCAGCGTGATCCCCGGTGCCCGCGTTGACGCCCGGTTCTACTCGGGAGAAGAAGGCTTGGCCTTGCAGCATGAGGACATCGCCGCCCAGGACCGCACCCAGATGGCCGGCGTCCCGACCTTGAAGCCGCTGTCCACCGTGGGCTGGGCCGCTGAAAACGGCGGACACATCGACGCGGCGCCGATCATCCCGGCCCGCGGCGAACTCGTGGCCGAGTTCTACCAGGAAGCCAAGAAGCTCTACGCGAAGCACGGCTTCGACCTGTACATCGGGTACCACCTGTACCCCCGGCATATGGTTCACGTGACCATGATCTTCTTCGAGCGCGGCAACCAGGAGATGCTCGCCCGTGCGCGCGCCCTGTACTCCGAGCTGCTCGATGCGGCCCGCGCCCGCGGCTACGCACCGTACCGCAGCCACGTGGACTACATGGACCGCATTGCCGACGGCTTCGACTTCAACGACAACGCAGCACGCCGCCTGCAGGAGAAGATCAAGGATGCACTGGATCCGGCGGGGATCCTGGCCCCTGGCAAACAGGGCGTCTGGCCTGCGCGCTTCCGCGATCAGCGCTCCAGCGTCTAGCCCCAAGCCCGCTCCTTGAGCCACGCATGATCCCCTCACCGCAATAGGCAGTGGGGGGGGATTTTCATATGGCTCTTCCCCGGAATTAGCATCGGCAGAGAATTGGGCATACGCCCCCGCCAGCTCGGAAGATGCTAGGAAAGTACAGCACATTACATTTTTTACATGCGTTGATTTAATGAACCATTGATATAAAGTGGAGAAGATCGGGCACAACGCGCAATCGTGATCACACTGGTATTGAGCATATGCAAACCGACGAATCCCGCATGAGCGCCAGAGGAGCAGTTAAGTGAAAGACTTCTTCCAGTCCCTGTCCAAGCGTGCATTTGCGATCCTCATCGCTATCGTGGTTCTGATTCTGATCGCAGTGCCAACAGCTCTGATGTCAGGACTTCTGAGCAGTATCTTTGATTCACCGGCAGAAGGCATCCGAGTATTTTTCATCATGGTCGGCGCTGGCGCAGTTCTCCTTGTATGCGAGCTATTCATCGAAGATGCACGCGAACGCCGCCAACTGAAAAAGCGGGCTCTGGCATCGGGCAAAAAGAAATAATCTCCTGCTGGCACTAGTTTCGTTCCCGCCAGCATCCGCATCCACGCCGCTGCTAGAGACCGCGCGCAAAACCACCGTCAACGCGAACGTTCTGTCCGGTCATGTAGCTTGACTCGTCGCTGGCCAAGAAGCGCACGGCCTTGGCAATCTCGGTGGCGCTGGCAGCACGGCGCAATGGAATCTTCTGGACCCATGCTTCAGGGACCGCGCTCGGGTCTTCCTTGGTGAAGCCGGGAAGCACGTTATTCATGCGTATGCCCTTGGGCCCGTATTCATCGGTGTACACCGGCGAGGGCCAGGCACTCCAGGCTATCAATTCCTTGCGCAATCAGTTCCTTGAACGAAAGCATTCACGCTACTGAACTCCCATTCTGGCTTCTTAAGCTGGGTCACTGCGAAAAGCGGCGACCCAGCTCTTGCCTTGATAGCGCCGCAAAACAGGCTTGCCGGCCATCCGCGTTGCCCAAACACTGCCGGGAGAGAGGCCGGATGCGTGCAGCATCATGATGGAAACTGCGCTTGCGCCGGCTCCGGAACCAGTCGGGGATGTTCCCGCTGCAGCAATCCGGGTCAGGGCCTGGGCGTGGGAATGCCCACGAAGGTTCTGGCTACTTGAGCAGCTTCACGTGCGGCAAGCAGGCTAGCCCGACCTCGCCACCGTTTTTCACCGCACTGAGCGTGGTTTCGTAGTGCGCGCGCAATAGCTGGCCAGCCAGTTCCGCATTGCGGTCCAGGGCGGCGTTGAGGATATCGCGATGCTCCTTGTCCAGGTCCCGCTTGGCGTCACGGGTGGCCGGGCCGGCCCAGCGTCCATAGAGCTGGATCAGGTCAGACAGGGTGCGAGTCACCTCGGTCAGCAGCGGAACACCACAGGCCTCAACGAGCTTGTCATGGAAGTTCTGATGCGCGTGATTCCATGCCGGGGTGTGGTTATCCGGGTCTTCGTCCGAACGGCGCGGCGTGCGCTCCAGGGTGTGGTGCGCTGCCATCAGCTCGCTCTCCCACTCCAATGGCGCACGTTCGAAGCCCAGCGAAATTGCCAGCTGCTCGTTGACGCAGCGCATCTCCACGATGTCGCTCAAGTCGGCCAACGACAGTTCCGGGACAAAGAAGCCCTTGTTGGGGCGAAGGGTGACGAGCTTGTCCCCCACCAGCCGGGTCAACGCTTCGCGAATGACCGTACTGGAGGTTTCGTAATGCTCAGAAAGATGCGTGAGCTGCAGCCGGGCACCTGGTTCCCAGCGCCCATCCAGGATATCGGTGCGCAGGGTGTCGCGGATGTGCTTTGACATCGTCTCTGAATCGGTGCGTTTCGCCATGACACAAATCATACCAAAGTCGGCAAAGAATACATTTTTAGTTGACTTATGCATAACCAAGAGGTGACACTGGTTACATCACGCGCCTGCCAGACCCTGTCGCGCACGGCCCGAAAAGACTTGCTAGGAGTAACCAATGAGCGAATCACTGATCGAGACCGCCGCCACCAAACAGGTAGATGACCTGTACTGGCGCGCAAACTACTCTGCTATCACCGAAAGCGACGAGCAGCTGCGCAAGATCGTTGCAAGCACCGACCTGCCGCCACTGATGGTGGCCCTGGCCGCGGCAACCGGCGATTACTCGATCCTTCGTGATGAGCTGCGTCCACCGCAGCCGCCGGTTGACACCGTGGGCCAGCCGCACGGTGGCATGGACGCCGCAGCTCAGGAAGCGGCCCGCGAATTGGCCTTCCAAGCACTGCGCCGGATCCGCGATGAAAAAATCACCTCGGTGGAGACCCTGGACGACGAGCAGGCCACCACGATCCTGGACTGGATCACCAACCAGGCCACCACCGATTACCACCAGATGCTCAAGCACGACATGGCATTGGTTCCCGAAGTGAGCGGCGCACCGGCCTTCACCAAGGAACAGGTTGCTCCCACCCGCGACTTCACCGTGGCAGTCATCGGCTCGGGCGTGGCCGGCATGGCCGCCGCTTACCGGCTGAAGCAGGCCGGCCTGGACTACACCGTCTTCGAGAAGGGCCACGAAGTCGGCGGTACCTGGTGGAAGAACACCTACCCGGGCGTGCGCCTCGATACCCCCAACTACGCCTATTCATTTTCCTTCGCGCAGCGCGATGACTGGCCCCAGCAGTTCTCCGAAGGCCCCGAGATCCACAAATACACCCGCGACGTCGCGGAACGCGGCGGCATCACGCAGAACATCCAGATGGGCACCGAGGTGCTTTCGGCTACCTGGGATGAAGAAGACGGACGCTGGGTGCTGTCCATGATCGTGGACGGCGGCGAAGTCCAGGAACGCCGCTTCAATGCCGTCCTGACCGCCGTCGGCCAGCTGGACCGCCCGAAGTTCCCCGATACCCCGGGCCACGACACGTTCGCCGGCGTCCACGTGCATTCGGCCGAATGGAAGCCGGGCATCGATTTGAAGGGCAAGAAGGTTGCCGTCATCGGCACCGGCGCCAGCGCCTACCAGATCGTCCCAGCCATCGTGGATGAGGTCGAAGAGCTCAAGATCTTCCAGCGCTCCTCCCCTTGGATGCTGCCTACCCCGTTCTACTACGAGGACATGCCCGAATCGGTGACCTGGCTTGTCGAGCACCTGCCGCAGTACGGCCAGTGGCTGCGCTTCTGGCAGCACTGGCTGGGCGTCGAGGGCCGCCAGCACACCACCGCCGCGGATCCTAACTGGACCAAGGACGGTTCAGTGTCCGCGGTCAACGAGCGCGTGCGCCAACAGCTGACCGAGATGCTCAAGGAGCAGTACGCCGATCGCCCGGACTTGCTGGCCAAGGTCACCCCGGACTACATCGTGGGCGGCAAGCGCATGCTGCGCGATAACGGCGTGTGGGCCAAGAGCCTGAAGAAGCCGCAGACCACCCTGGTCACCTCGGGCATGAGCGAAATGACCGAGGCCGGGATCATCGATGGCGACGGCACCCTGCACGAGCTGGACGTCATCATCTACGCCACCGGCTTCCAGGCTTCCGAGTTCCTCGAGCCGCTGCGCATCACCGGCCGCGAGGGCAAGGACATCCACGAATACTGGGGCGGCAACGCCACCGCCTATGCCGGGGCCACAGTGCCCGGCTTCCCGAACCTGTTCATCGTTTCCGGGCCGAATACCGGGCATGTGGTCAACGGCTCGCTGTTCTCGATGATCGAGTACGGCCTGACCTACATCCTGGACGCACTGAACATCGTGCTCGACAAGGACATCAAGGCACTGGACCTGAAGCAGGAGGTGCTCGATGCGTTCGTGGCGGATCTCGATGCCGCCAACGCGCAGAAGGCCTGGGGCCACCCCGAGGTGCACACCTGGTACAAGAACAAGTTCGGCCGCGTCTCGCAGATCTGGCCTTACCCGATCGTCGAGTACTGGAACATCACCCGCGCGGTCGACCGGTCGCAGTACACGGAAATCCGCTAGGCATGGGGGTTTACAGCTACGCGCAGCGCAGCGCCGGGCGCTTCGGCAAGCTCAGTGAAGCAACCGGACTCACCGCAGCGCAGCCGGCAATTTTCCCGCAGGCCCCAGGTTCCCTGGATTGGTTGCTAGGTCCTGCACTGCAGGAACTGCCCCAGTCCGAGGATGCTTTCCAGGTTGCGGTGTTCGCACCCGCTGATGCCGAAGGGCTTCCGGTGATGGTTTTCCTTCCCGGCGGCGGATTCGTTTCCGGCGCCGGCACCGTGCGCTGGTACGACGCGCAGGACTTTGCCGAGAAGCAGAACTGCGTTGTTGCCGTGGTCAACTACCGCATCGGATTGCTGGCCCACAACCAGCAGGTGGGCGGCGGGAATACGCCGCCCGAAGAACTGCTCTTGGCGCTCGAATGGGTACAGCGCAATATTGCTGAGCTCGGTGGCAACCCGCAGGAAGTCACCCTGGCAGGCCAGTCCGCAGGTGCCTTCTGGGCCTTCGCATTGGCCCAGCTTGAGGCAGCCCGTGGACTGCTCGACAGGCTCTACGTTGGTTCGCTGTCCTTCCAGCCCCCGATGGGTGAAACCCAGGCGCAGGAACGCAATGCGGTGATGGCCCAAGCGCTTAATGGCACCGCCTTGGCCGAGGCCAGCTCCGAGCAGCTATTGGCTGCCGGCACAGCACTGGCCCAGGCTTGGGCCGGGCGCGGCTTGGGCCTCTACCCGAGTGCCGATGAGTCCGTTCCGGCGGATCTTTTTGATACCGCGCGGGCAGTCGAACGCCTGCATGTGAAGCAGCTATTGCTGTCCTACACCGCCGATGAGGCAAGTGCCTTCATTGGCATGGCCCCCGAGCAGGCATTCACCCTCGATAGTGTGCGCGGGTTTATTGCAGGGAACTTCAATGAACCGCAAGAAGTCTTCGACGCACTGATTGCCGCAGAACCGCAAGCAACGGCCAAGTCACTCATGGTTAGGGCGATGAGCCTGAACCAGATTCAACTCTATGCCGTGGAATTGGCCGATGCGGCAGCCGCTGCCGGCATCCAGGTGCAGCTCCTGGGCTTCGAGGTTCGCTCCCCGTTGCCTCACGCTGGTTCGGCCCACTGCTTAGAGCTGCCGTTCCTCTTTGGCAACCGTGAGCGCTGGCAGGATGCCCCGATGCTCGATGGCGTGGCCGATGAGCTCTTCGAGCAAACGGCGAAGGTTCTGGGTGATGCCCTAGGGTCATTTATCCGCCTGGGAACCGCAGCTACCAGCGATAATAACGCTCTTGCGGTGCACCAGACGGGTGCTCAATCGCTGACAGCACTGGATGAAACAGGCCTGATCAAGCGAGAAATTCAGCGTCCGTTCAGCACCAGGCGACCGGTTTTGGCCTAGTCTTTGCGCGCCTATTCTTGCGGACCAGCAGGTCTGCTCGGGCAGGCGCGCGAGTCTTTTTCCGAAAACACTAGACAATCTAACTTAATGCAAATAATCTAATTATTTAGATCACAATATTTTTATCGGCTACAGAAGGGATCCACCATGGCTTGGGGATTAATCAGGGAAATGGGCCACGTGTCCATCCAGACCAATGACATCGAAGGATCCATCTTCGACGCCACGCAGCTGCTCGGCCTGCGCGTCACCGAACGCACCGGCAACGAGGCCTACCTCGCAGCGAACTCAGTGCACCACGAGCTGACCTACGTCGAGTCCGAAGTCAACGGCATCCACTCCCTGGGCCTGATCGCGCAGAACGGCGACGCGCTGCGCGAGATCCGCAAGCGCGTAGCCAACGAGAACTTCAGAATCGTCTCCGAAACCCCGGTCTCCGCCGGCGTTCAGGACGGCTTCTCGTTCATCGGCCCCGAAGGCTGGATCTTCGAGGTCTACACCGGCATGCAGCACAACGACCGCGGCCTGCTTTCCTTCGGCCCGGACCGCTACGGCCACATCAACTTCCACCCGCGCGACGTGCGCGGCATGATGGAATTTTTGCGCCGGATCTTCGACTTCCGCCTCTCGGATGTCATCGGGGATGACTTCGCCTACTTCATGCGCTGCAACCCGGATCACCACGGCATCGCGCTGATCAAGGGCCAGGGCACCTTCCACCACCATGCCTGGCAGGTCCAGTCGATCGGCGACCTCGCCAAGCTCGGCGACCGCCTGGGCGCGGCCGGCCGCGAACTGATCTGGGGCCCGGTCCGCCACGGCGCCGGCCACAATATCGCCGCCTACTACGTGGAAACCTCCGGCGCGGTCGTGGAGCTCTACACCGATTTGGAGCAGATCTACGACGATGAGCGCGATCCCATTGTCTGGGGCGAAGACGAGAACTGGTGGAACATGTGGTCCAACCGCCGCACCGAGGACTTCCGCACCTTCGGCATTCCCACTGTCACCGAACTGAAAACCTTCATCTAGAACACCCGAAAGGCACCACCATGCAGTACGTATCCTTCAAGGCAGCTGACGGCACCGAAACCTGGGGCGTGTCCATCGACGGCACCGTCTACGACCTGGGCCCCACCGGCAAGAACCTGGCCGCCAACACCCGCGACGCGATCGAAAAGGGCATCTTCGGCACCCAGCTGGACCTGTCCGGCGCCCCAACCATTGCCGAGGCCGAGATCGACTTCCTGCCCTCGGTGACCAACCCGGGCAAGATCATCTGCATCGGCGTGAACTACCTGGCCCACCAGGAAGAGTCGGGCAAGACCGGGCAGACCGCACCGACCGTCTTCACCCGCTTCGCCGACTCGCAGATGGGCCACCTGGCTCCTGCGGTCAAGCCGACTTCCACCACCAAGTTCGACTACGAGGGCGAAATGGCCCTGGTCATCTCCAAGGAAGCCTTCCACGTGGAGAAGGAAGACGCCTGGGACCACATCGCCGGCTACGCCTGCTACAACGACTTCTCGGTGCGCGACTGGCAGAAGGCCGCCAGCCAGTGGATCCCGGGCAAGAACTTCCCGGGCACCGGCGGCTTCGGACCGTACCTGGTTCCCGCAGCCGATCTGGGCGACATCACCACCGCCGTACTGGAAACCCGCGTAAACGGCGAAGTGCGCCAGAACGCCCCGGTATCCAACCTGGTCTTCGACATCCCCACCCTGATCAACTACGTCACCGGCTTCACCCAGCTGAACCCGGGCGACGTGATCGTCACCGGCACCCCGGGCGGAGTGGGCCTGTTCTACGGTCCAGAGGGCCTAATCAACCACGGCGACGTCGTCGAGGTCGAGATCACCGGCCTGGGCATCCTGCGCAACACCGTGGCCGACGAGGCTACGCTGCTGGCCGGCGCACAGGCCACCGCCGGCGCCACCGCCTGACGCGCAGCCGCGCACTGTTAATACACGAAGCACAAAGGAAGTAGCGGGCAGTGGCACAGTCTCATGAAATCGACGTCCTGGTCATCGGCTCGGGTCCCACCGGCCTGACCGCCGCCAACCTGCTGGCAGATACCGGCCTGCAGGTTGCATTGATCGAGAAGAACCCGGGCAGTGGCGATGAGCCACGTGCCATCAGCGCCACCGATGAAACCCTGCGCGTCATGGCGCACCTGGGAATCATGGATGAGCTGGGACCGCAGATGCTCATGGACACCGGTGCCCGCTACTTCGGCCTGGGCGGCAAGGTCATTGCCGACGTTCGCCCCGGCACACCCCGCCTAGGCCAGCCCGGCAAGAGCCAGTTCGACCAGCCAATCATGGAAGGCCTGCTCTACGAGGCCGCCACACTGCGCCAGAACCTGGGCCTGCACTACGCCACCGCGGCCACCAGGATCGAACAGCATGCCGACCACGTGATCGTGCACGCCACCCGCACCGGCGAAGCCACCACCGGATTCAACGGCTCCAAGGCAGCAGACACCGGGCAGAACCCCTACGCAGTAGCAGAAGGCGAAGAAACCGCCCTCGAGTTCAAAGCCAAATGGGTACTTGCCTGCGACGGCGGTCGCTCCTTCACCCGCCGCGAACTGGGCATCGGCCTGCAGGGTTCCACCCAAACCGAACGCTGGATCGTGGTGGATCTGCTCGATGTGCCCGGCAACCCCGAACCTTTCGCGTCCTTCCACTGCAACGGGCAGCGCCCGGCCGTAGTGGTCCCCGGGGTCGGTGGCCGCCGCCGCTATGAATTCATGCTCTTCGATCACGAAGATGGCGACGCGATGATCACCCCCGAATCCATCACCGCCCTGGTCGCATCATTCCAGGACACCAACGTGGTCTCCGTACGCCGCGCCGCGGTCTACACCGCACACCAGCGCATCGCCGACACCTACCGCAAGGGACGCATCCTGTTGGCCGGCGACGCCGCGCACCTGATGCCGCCCTTCGCCGGGCAGGGGCTGAACGCCGGCATCCGCGACGCCGTGGGTGCTGCCTGGCGCCTGGCCGCGGTCATCAAGGGTGAAGCAAGCGAAGTGCTCATCAATGACTACGAAACCGAGCGTCGCCCGCATGCCGAGGAAATGGTCAAGCTTTCCAAGCGCATCGGCTGGGTAGTGATGAACACCAACCCCGTGATCACCCGCGTGCGCGATGCCGTGGTCACCAGCACCCGCATCATCCCACCGCTGAACCGCTGGCTAACCGGCATGCGCTTCCTCAAGCAGCCTCACTACACCACCGGCACCGTCGCCGCACCGGTTTCCGGGGTTCCGCACCTGGCCCAGAACTTTGCCGGTCGCATGCTTCCGCAGCCAAACCTTGAGGTCAATGGCGCCACTGTGATGCTCGACGAGCTGCTGTCGGCCGGCTGGAACACCATTGAGGTGGCTGCCGGATCCCAGCTGGTCTTCACCAATCAGGACGGCGATAGCGTGAGGGCCAAGGACATCAACCGGGTCTTCGATACCGCCACCGGTACCGTACTGCTGGTGCGTCCAGACTACTATGTAGCAGGCATTGCACCAGCACGCGAGGTCGACCAACTTCTGGAAGCGCTCAGCGCCAAGGCCACCGTGCTGCGCACCTTCGGTGCCGCCAAGCAAGGAACTCGTGGCTAGGCCAGCAGAAGCTGCCCTGTCCGGCATCCGCGAAGCCATCCTTGATGGCGCGTGGATGCCCGGCGAGCGCCTTGCTCCCCCGCATCTGGCCCAGCGTTTTTCCACCAGCACCACCGTTATCCGCGAATCCCTCACCCGGCTTTCCGGTGAGGGTTTGGTGGCGGCGATCCCCAACCGTGGATTTTTCGTACCGGAGCTGAACCTGCAGCAGTTGCAGGATCAGACCGAGCTGCGCTGTGTCACCGAGGAATTGGCGGTCAATCTGGCCATCACCCGCGGGGATCTGGAGTGGGAGTCCGCGCTGATTGCCACGCATTACAGGCTGTCCAAGGCACCGCGCCGGCAACAAGATAACCCGGAGCAGTTCACCCCTGAATGGGGTAAGGCGCACCGCGATTTCCATCAGCTGCTGCTGGCTCCATGCGCCTGCCCGCCGATCCTTGAGCTGTCGGCCAACCTGGCCAATTCCACCTTGCTCTACCGGCGTTGGGCGGCCGCTTCGCAGGGTGCCACGCACCGAAATGTTGAGGCCGAGCATGAGGCCATGCTGCAGGCGGCACTTGATCGGGATGCACCTGCCTTGGCTGCGCGCTTGCGAACCCACTATGAGGCTTCGGCCAAGATTATTCTGGATGCCGGCCTGCTCAAGCTGGATATTTTCTAGCGCCTAGCGCAGGAAGGTTCGGGCCACGCTGAAAGCTGTGCGCTCGGCTAGCTCCATGGTGTTTGCTGAAAGTTCTGCCAGCGTGGCCGGACCTGGCGCAATCGAGTACGCGGCCAGGATTCCCGAGGCCTCCAGCTGCTCATCGGACAGCTGCACCGAACCGGCCACCACGATCACCTCGGCCTGTTCACCGGCAGCCTGCAGCACCCCGGAAACTACCTTGCCGTCCAAGGATTGCGCATCCAGCCGGCCTTCACCGGTGATCACCAGGTCAGCGTCGGCCAGAATTTCATGGGCACCAAGTACCTTGGCCACCAAATCCCAGCCCGGCACCAGCTCCACCTCGAAGTAGGACCCTAGGCTCACCGCAATCCCGCCGGCAGCCCCCATGCCCGGCTGCTCACGCAGTGCCCGGCCGGTATTGGCTTCCAAAACATCGGCCAGTTGCGCCAACCCCTGATCCAGAATCTGGACATCATTTTCACTGGCGCCCTTTTGCGGACCGAAGATCGCAGCCGCACCCTTGGCGCCCAGTAGCGGGTTGGTGACATCGCAGGCGATTTGCCAGTTAACCTGCCCGGCCCGGGCATCCAGCTGCGAAACGTCGATCCGCGACAGCTGGTTCAGTGCCCCGCCCCCTGCGGGAAGCTGCTCCCCGTTGGCGTCCAAGAATTTTGCGCCCAGTGCGCTGAGCAAACCCGTTCCGCCATCGGTGGTTGCTGAACCGCCTAGGCACAGGATGATCCGGGCGACCCCTAGGTCCAGCGCGTGAGATACCAGTGTGCCCAACCCATAGGTAGTGGCATCCAGTGGTTGCCGTGGCACGTCGCTCACCTGCGGCAACCCGGCTGCTTCGGCCGCTTCCACCACCGCGATTTTCCCGTCGGCCGAAAGCCCCAGCCGGGAGGTGACCGGGCGCCCCAAGGCGTCGGTGGTCTCCAGTGCGATCGCCTCGGTCCCCCAGGTGTCGATCAGCGCTTCAAGGGTTCCCTCGCCGCCGTCGGCGAAGGGCACCGCGGTAATCTCGACCGCCCGCGACCGGCTAGCCGCACCCTTGCTGAAGCCTCGTGCCAAGGCCGCGGCTACCCCGCTGGCGCGGGCACTTCCCTTGAAGGAGTCGGGCACAATGGCCACCTTGCAGGGCATCGAATGCTGGGTTGAAGTCATACCCATCAGCCTAGGCACTCTTGAGACCTGCACCTATGGTCTTTTGACTGTAGTTCGAGCGAAGTTCGGGGCCTGCTTATGTGCATTTGTCTGGCTCGCAGATGCTTTTCACGTGCATCGCTAATAGCTAGCTCTGCCAAAGGAATGGCACAGAAAGCGGCATTAGAGTTTAGAACACCTCTTGAAGGTGCGAGTGATGATCGTAAGGATTCCCGTCGGATATTGCCCGGCGGGAATCTTTCTTTAACCGAGTTCGTGATTAGTCCCGCTGGGAGTCGCGGTACTCCTCGATGGAAGCGTTGAAGCGCTGCAGGTAGCCGGCGAACTGCTCAACATCCTCAGCCTCCCACTCATTCAGGATTCGATCCAGGGCATGGAGGGTTACTTCGCGGGCATGCTCCAGCTTCGCCAACCCCAGGTCGGTCAGCGTGATCTTACGCGCAATATGGCCATCGGGATCTGCGATGCGTTCTAGGTAGCCATCGTCGATTCCATGGGTTACCTGGCGTTGCAGGGTGGAGTTGTCCAACCTCAGCCCGTGGCTTAGTTCCGCGATACTCAGCGGACCCTGGGCCTGAATGCGACTCATCAGCAGGTACACGCTGCGATCGACACCACCGAACTGGCGCTGCTGCGCGATGGTGTAGCGGCTGAGCATGAGCTGCTCGTATTCGATCTGTTCCAGATGGCGCTTCATTCCGAACTTCTCCAATGTGTAAAATACATACAGTATGTAGCTTACACATTTATCCCGGAAGGCTCTTGTGCCCAACCCCACCCCCACCGGACATCCGAAATCCGGACTCGCCGTCGGCATCCTCGCCACGGCAGGCATCGCCTCATCGCTCACCCAGACGATGGTTGCCCCACTGATCCCCCAGCTGCCTGGAATCTTCAGCACCTCACCGGATAACACCGCATGGATCATCACCGCGACCCTGCTGGCAGCTGCCGTAGTGATGCCGATTTCCGGTCGTCTCGGTGATATGTTCGGCAAACGCCGAATGATCCTGATCCTGGCCATCCCGCTGATCCTCGGTGGAATCATCTGTGCCCTGGCACCAAATGTCACCGTCATGATCATCGGCCGGGCCTTGCAAGGCTTTGGTTCAGGCATGATCCCTCTGGGTATCGCAATGTTGCGCGACCTCGTGGATAAGGCGCATCTGCCGGCAGCCATCGCCACGGTTTCAGCCACCCTTGGTGTGGGCGGTGCGATCGGCCTGCCGCTCTCCGCAGCGCTGATCGAGTTCTCTTCCTGGCGCGTGCTGTTCTTCTTCGGTTCGGCGATTACCGTTGTGGTGGCCGCACTGATCTTGAAGTTCATTCCGGCAATTCCAACCATCGGCGCGAAAACCCGCTTCGATTGGCTTGGTGCCATCGGCCTGGCCATCGGCTTGATCGCCCTGATGCTCGGCGTTTCCAAGGGCTCCACCTGGGGCTGGGCTTCCCCGCTGGTACTGAGCCTGCTGATCGGCGCGGTCATCGTCTTCCTGCTGTGGGGAGTATGGGAACTACGCACCAGTGCACCGCTGGTGGACCTGCGCACCGCCGCAATACCCCGGGTGCTGTTGACCAATATCGCCTCGATCTTCGTGGGCTTCGGCATGTATTCCAGCTCGCTGGTGATGCCGCAGATCCTGCAGATGCCTACCGAGGCAGGCTACGGACTGGGGCAGGGCGTACTGGCCGCCGGCCTCTGGATGGCTCCAGCCGGCCTGATGATGCTCTTCCTCTCCCCTGTGGGCGGTCGACTGACCAGCGCCAAGGGCCCAAAGTTCACCCTGGTGCTGGGTATTTTCATCATGTCCGCTGGCTACGCGGTGGGCCAGATTGGCATGGGCAGCCTCTGGGGCCTGCTGATCACCAGCCTGGTCATCAACTCTGGCGTGGCCCTGGCCTACGGCGCAATGCCAGCCATCATCATGGGCGCAGTGCCACGCAGCGAAACCGGTGCCGCCAACGGCTTCAACACCCTGATGCGTTCGCTGGGTACCACCTCGGGTGCGGCAGTGATTGGCCTGGTTTTGGCCCAGATGACCACCGACTTCCACGGCACGGTGCTGCCCTCCGAAGCCGGGTTCCACATGACCCTGTGGCTCGGTGCGGGACTCTCCTTGCTGGCGGGGTTGATCGCCCTGTGCATCCCGGCACTGGCCAAGCCCGCCCCGGAGAAGATCTAGTTCACCTCCAGGGATCCATGGCCTACGCGCAGTGCATGCTTACCGCATCCACAGAATGCCAACTTAGAGTATTAAGTACCTCATGAAGGTGCGAGTGATGACGTAGAAACTGGCACTGTCGGTCTTGCGACAGTGCCAGTTTCTGTATCCAAAACCTTTTTGCTCGTGTCCAGCAGTCCGCCGGCCCTGCGGCCCGCCCTCATGGAGTTGAAGCAATTCCCCAAACCTGCAGTTGGCGCTCAGCGCCGGCATAGCTTTGCACCCTACAGTGGTAAATACCTCATGAAGGTGCGAGTGATGATCGAGTAACCCCGGCAAAGCAATTCGCCGGGGTTACGATTTTAACCGGCCGGCGGATAGTCGGGTAGTTGGGTGCCCACTTTAAGTGAGCTGCCCTACAGAGCTACTCGCCCTTTATTGAACAGATTGGATCAACGACCCGCCCTCTGGCCTCAATAGCGCCTTGCCCTTGTTCCACCTCGGAGGCACTACTTACCATGACGATACCCCACGTTCGGCAAACACTTGTTCCGGTCGATCGCAGCTCGCTCACCTGCAACTTTTGGCTCCGCTCACACACGCTTTCATGGATGGACATATCGAAAAGGGTATACATTTTGGCATTGAAAGTCGTTCGTGAATCTAACCCCGATTCGCCCCCCGGGGCTATCATGTCCTGAATTTCTCAATACTTTTATCCGCGGTCCTCGGCAACAGCCTGGTCCGTCCACAAGTCTTACGATCTAGGTGCCATCTGCGACCTGATTTAGTGACCCCGATGTGAATCGGTCGGCTGAGGGGCTAAGTCGAGCCTGTCCTATATGCATTAACGTCGGGCTTAAAACATCCGGAGTGACTGAATTGTGACTATTAATTTCGCTTGACTCCTATATCGCAGCTCCGGCTGACGGTTATGGGCTCCTTGTAAGCAGAACCTTATGTCTAACCATCGAGAAATACGAAGGCGCGGCCCAAGATCTCGTAACCAACGGCATCGACCGTGCGAAGGAGAATTTGGGCATCATGATTACGGCATGGAAGGAGAGCTGCGATCAGGGCTACCAGGGGTATCAGAATGGCCAAAGTTCCTAATAACCGCACCCCGCGGCCGTGGAACCTAAATTCCATGTGCGGACTTGGACCAATGGTAGATTCTCGAAAATCGGTTACACTACTATCGATAATAAAAACGTCCCATTCATATCTAAATGTTTAATATTCAACTTAGACCATAATGATGAAATTTTCCTTTGTCGCATTACCCCTTGCATTGTATTTGGTGACTGTATCGCCAGGGACGGCGCAAGCTGTTGAAACTCCGGTTGGCGAAACCTACACGTTGCAGCAGTCCTCGGAATACGCCCTTTCAACGAAAGATTTTTTCTCCGAAAAGACCTCTGCAGAATCCAACTACATTGAAGCGGCATCACCTGCCGAAGCAGTAGCCAAAATGAACATGATGGATGAACTGCGTCAAGCGGGATTCAACGTGGGGACCATGGCAAAGGTTAACTATGGGCCTTGCAAGATCGTGGCCGAAGGTTTTCACACCAGAAAATCCGGGAAGTACGAGACGGGTGGCTTCAAATCCACTACCTATTGCACCAAGAAAGTCACTGCGATCCACCATTCTTCCCAGGCACGTTTTAAGCGGCTTGCGTGGTGGGTCAAGGGTGGTCGCGCGATTGGCCAGCCAGCCCAAAAGATAAAAGCTGGTAAACATAATGGCACCTACTACCCGACTGTCTTCCAGCAGACAAATCACGCGCTGACATGTAAATCTGCAAAAACGACCACTTGGTCAGGTCGCACCCTCGGAACAATTGTCTACAATGGCAAGACTTACTATGCTGATGCTTATGCTCCTGTGCAGAAGGGGGTTCGATGCGCCTCTAAGCAATATCCTGACAAAAATCAAGAATCGTCTTAGATCGAAATATTCAGAGGAACTGATGGTTTTCGTTGTCTACGGTAAACAACCCAGCCCGTTTCCAGATCTAGAACACATAGAGCCAATAATTGCGATCGTGGCCAGTGAGCGTGAATGCTATGAGATTCAGGAAAAGTACCCAGAAACTCAAGTCAGCTGGGAAGCTCGGAAGGTCCAGAATACTGAAGGCATGGAACTGACAGGGGGCGGCATTCTGTATCTCACGCATACTACTTTATTGCCGTACGACGAGGATGGCGATGGGAATCCAATCTTCGGAATCATGGAGTCCCCACAGCCTACAGGCCTATATTGCAGTCGGGACACCGCTGAGCAAGAAGCACCGGGTCAATATCTGCACAGAGTCAGCCTCGGTGAAACAAACCTTCGCGGTGTCGGCGAGCTTTTGTGATAAGCATCCAGTTCCTTACGCCAGTATGTGAAGTTGCCGAACGTGAAAAGGGGGCAAACCAGGCGTGGCTTCTCAGCGTGATGATGGCCGCACCAAAGGAGACAGGTTGACCCGTACCGAACATCGCTGAAATTTTCAGCATTGCTCATGCAACCGACTGTCAGACCAGCAGACGAGCCATCGAGCCTACAATTCAATATTGTGATTCAGACACTGCATTTGGCCTCCGGTCATGTGGCATGCCGATGGAGGCCATACGATCTGGTTCAGCAGTTAAAAAAGTCGGCTGTGCCTACCGTGCGCTTCAATTTCTCCGACTTAGACCCACAGCAGGGTTGTGACGGCAATTTTGATATTCACCCCTCACCGGCACCAAAGTAACGATTCGCAGGACCGCGCAGCACTGATGAAATCCGTGCGAACAAAGTACCGACCTTCCTCCATGTGGATTCGAGCATGCACCGCTCGTCACCACGAAACTTCGACAGCGGAATGGAAATCTCGTCGATAGGAACATTCAGTAGTCGTAACCACAACCCACCGTGGATTGATTGGCTCCGCAGCGTAATTTGGCAGGAAACGGTGCTTTCTCAGTAAAGACCTCGTGGAGAGTACCAGGCCTGGGCTCTGACTGTTGAGCAATCTGTTCATTCTCCCAACCGGCGAGCGCGTACCTCCCGAATGACGGTCAGCGCCTGCGTCCGATCTGCAGCCCTGAGCCCAATCGGGCATAGGTGCGATAACGTAGACGGGTTCCCAATTTCCCTTCCCTGGGACATCTGACGAAACGGAGCCCCGGTGAGTACCGCGACCGCTGAACTGACGCCCCTGCAACGACAGTCGGTGCTGCGCACCCTGAAGTCCCCGCGATTGCTCAAGACAGAGCTGCTCGCCGGCCTGGTAGTCTCCCTGGCACTGATCCCCGAGGTCATCGCCTTCACCGTGATCGCCGGAGTCGACCCGCGCGTGGGCATCTTCGCGTCCTTCACGATGTCGGTGGTCATCGCGATCACCGGCGGGCGCCCGGCGATGATTTCGGCAGCTGCCGGCGCGGTGGCTCTGGTGGTCGCACCGCTGGTGCGCACCCACGGGGTGGAGTATCTCTTCGCCACGGTGGTCCTGGCCGGCATCATCCAGGTATCACTGGCGCTGCTGGGCGTGGCCAAGCTGCTGCGCTTCATCCCGCGCCAGGTGATGATCGGCTTCGTCAACGGCCTGGCCATCTCGATTTTCTGGGCGCAGATGCCCGAGCTGCGCAATGTCCCGTGGATGGTCTACCCGCTGGTGATCCTGGGCGTGGCCATCGTGTGCTTCTTCCCGAAGATCACCAAGGCGGTTCCGGCTCCGCTGATCGCCATCGTGGTGCTCACCGCGATCACCATCTTTGCCAAGGTCGCCGTTCCGACCGTGGGCGGCAAGGGCGAACTGCCTGATTCGCTGCCGATCTTCCACCTGCCCGGGGTGCCGCTGGACCTGGAGACCCTGCAGATCATCGCGCCCTACGCGATCGCGGTGGCCTTCGTGGGGCTGCTCGAATCGCTGCTGACCGCCAAGCTGGTCGATGACATCACCGATACCCCGTCAAGCAAGACCCGCGAGTCCTGGGCACAGGGCACCGCGAATATCGTCACCGGCTTCTTCGGCGGCATCTGCGGCTGCGCGATGATCGGCCAGACCATGGTGGGCGTGAAGGTCTCCGGCGGGCGCACCCGCATCTCCACCGCCTTCGCCGGCATCTTCATGCTGCTGCTCGCGGTGCTGCTCGGCGACATTGTCGCGCAGATTCCGATGGCGGCCCTGGTGGCGGTGATGATCGTGGTTTCGGCGACCACCTTCGACTGGCATTCCATCCGACCGAGCACGCTGAAGATGATGCCCAAGAGCGAAACCTTCGTCATGGCCATCACCGTGGCGCTCACCGTGATCACCAGCAACCTGGCCATCGGCGTGGGGGCGGGCATCCTCTCGGCGATGGTGCTTTTCGCCAATCGCGTGGCGCATATGGTCACCGTGGATCGCAGCGCAACCCCGGATGCCGCCGTGTACAAGGTTAACGGCGAACTGTTCTTCGCCTCCTCGAACGACCTGTACACCCAGTTCGACTACGCGCAGGACCCCGAGAAGGTCATCATCGACATGTCCGATTCGCACCTGTGGGACGCCTCGACCATCGCCGCCCTGGACTCGATCCGCACCAAGTACCAGAACTACGGGAAAACCGTGGAAATCCGCGGCCTGAACGAGGCCAGCCAGAAGATGCAGGACCGCCTGGGCGGGAAGCTGAACTAGGGCACGGAGCTCAGCTTCCCTCCGCGCTCTTTCCGCGTTCGGCCGTCCGCAGGCGCTTGGAGGAGTACATGTCCCGGTCGGCACGGAGAATCATCGTGCTCAAGTTGTCATCCGTGCGGGCTTCTGCCGTTCCGAAGCTCCACGCCAGCGGCGATGTAAGCTCGATGCGCTCCATCAGCACCTGAGCCTGGCCACGGGTCGTATTAGGGAAAACCAGCACGAATTCATCGCCGCCCAAGCGGCTGACCAGGTCCCCGGCCCGCGTGGCACTGCGCAGATGCCGCACCAGTTGCTTCAAGGCAAGATCCCCGGCTTCGTGGCCGCCTTGGTCGTTGATCTCCTTGAATCCGTCCAGGTCCAGCAGCGCCACAGCCAGGGGCCTGCGGTATTTCCGGGAGGAGAGCAAGGCGGCATCGCCGCGCACGGCCAGCCCGACGCGGTTCAAGGCCCCGGTCAATGCGTCGATCTGGGTTTGCTGGCGGAACCGGCGCTTGACGTAGAGGCCGACGAACATCCCGGCGACGGTGAAGAAGACCAAGCTCAGCACGTTCAACAGCCCGCTTTGGTGCTCGGTGCCCACAGCAGGGCCGAAGAACACCGAGTAGGGAATCGTGAAAGCCATGATCGGGTAGATGGTCCACCGGGTGACGGCCGGGGGAAAGAGCCACGACATGTACAGTGCGATGAGCGGAAATTCCTGGAGCCTGAAGACGATCTGCTCATGGTTTAGCGAAAAACCCACGAAGACCACGAAGGCCGACAGTTCGGCCAGGGCCCCGAGATAGGCGATCCACAACGGAAAACGATCCAGCATCCACCACACGGCGATCACCAGCCCCAGCGCCCCGGCAACCCTGGCTACCGCCAGCTTCTGGAAGAGCGGAGAGCTGAAATCATTGCCCAGGTTGACCACATAGAAAAGCAGCAGGAAAACTGCCACCATCCCTGTGACAGCCACTTCCAATCGCTTGATGCGGCGGAGCCTGGCTGGCAGGAACCGGCTCCACCAAATTCCGTCGTCGTTTGACCGCCGATCCATTGTCCTCGGCATGCCATCACCCGCTTTCTCTTTAATTCATCTTAACCGCGTGATCCCGGCCAGTGGCGCGGTAAGATCTCATTCGTAGCAACAGCCTAATCAGCAATCAAGTTGCCAGCCCATACCGCCAGGTTAGGTAGTCCATGAAGTTCGTATTCCAGCCATTGATCAACCTGCGTTCCACAACGCTGCTGGGTTTCGAGGCACTGGCGCGCTTCAGCGACGGGCGCAGCCCTGACGAGCATTTCTCCGCGGCCCGGACCGAAGGCAACCTGGTAGAACTTGAGCTTCGCGCTCTGGAGCGCATTGTCGAATCCAGCCAAGGCCTGCCCGACGGGCTGCTGCTCACCATGAATGCTTCGGGTCCAGCGATCAGGGCGTTCGCGCACTCAGAGCCGGCACTCGATCCCCGGCTGCTCTGGGGCCTGGAACTGCACGAGCAGTCCGCGCCGGAAGTTTGCGATGCCGCCCGCATCCATGCAGATGAGCTCGGCTGCCTGCTGCTGGTTGACGATGCCGGCATCGGCTATGCAACGCGGGGGCGCATCCTCCGGCTGAAGCCGCACATTGTGAAGCTGGACCGTTCGCTTTTCATCCGCTACCTGGCATCGACGCAGGCTCGCGAACACGTTGACATCCTGCTGGCCGCTGCCCGCGAGATCGGTGCCAGAACTCTGGTCGAGGGGATCGAAACCGGTGAACATCTGGATCTGGCCCGGAAGCTGGACTTCGACTATGCGCAGGGCTTCTATTTCAGCCCGGGCATAGAGCTTGCGGGGTTGCCAGCTGCGATGCATGAGCTACACGGACGCCTCGGGATCGATATTCCGGGTTTCTGAGCGCCGTTCCCGTCCCCGCGAGCTGCGGATCCGGATCACCGGCAGCAGCTTGGCCAGTCCCAGGACCAGATAGAGCACGGTGTTGATCGCGACGAACGAAGCGAGCACCGCGAACCAATCACTGAGCAGAACGCTCTCGGGAAGAATGATTCCATGTGGAATCTGGACGAGGTGATTCATCATGAGGTGCTTTCCTTACGTGCGGCGCCCGCGTGGTCGACGTGCTTCCAATCCGCGCTCCGGGCAAACGCGATATCCCCTACGCCCTTGAGGAACGCAAGGTCCAGGAAGGCGTCATAGACCAATTCCGGAATCACCAGCGCGGCGATGATCCTGGCTTTCCAGCCGCCGTGCCAGACCGTGACCACGCGCTCGACAGCGAAGAGCGCTCCAAGCAGCATCCAGAAGGGGAACCACACCCAGTTGTCCATGGAGACCAGCATGATGATCATCAGCGCGAAATAGCTGAACAGCGCGATCACGCCGTAGCCGATGCCGATCTGCTGGGCCCAGTACCGCGTGGTCTGCGGGGTGACTCCGTACGCGCCCAGATTCTCCAAGGCGCCGCGCTGCCAGCGCAGCCGCTGCGCCCACAGCATCTTCCAGTTGGGCATCAGCTCGGTGACCACCGTGCAGTCCTGCGGCGATGTGGTCAGCGCGCCGAGGGTTTTCAGCGCAATGGTCAGTTCGTTGTCTTCGGTCAAAGCCGCCGTGTCGTAGACCTCGCCGAAGGTGCCCGGCAGCATGCTCCCGCGTGCCGCAGCCACTTCGCGCAGGGCCGTCGCGCGGAACACCGAGGCCGTTCCGGTCAGCACGAAGACCCGGCCGTCGCGACGGCCGATTTCGCGTTGGTAGCGGGTGTACTCATTGCGCTGGAACTGGCCGATCAGCCCATGGCCCTCTTCTCCGTGGAACAGCCCGCCCACGGACATCAGCGCGCGGTCCCAGGTGAAGCGGTCCCGGGCGGTTGCCAGGAAGTCCGCGCCGATCTGGCTGTCGGCATCCATCACCATGACGCAGTCGTTATCGCCCATCCCGGGCAGGATCGAGTGCAGCGCCTGGTTCAGCGCGCCGCCCTTCTTGTGCTTGTTCTCCACCGATTCGAACACCTCGACCCCGTGCTCGCGGGCAACTTGCACGGTCCGGTCGGTGCAGTTGTCGGCAACCACGATGATGCGCGAGGGAGCAAAGCTCTGCTCTTCCAGTGCTTTCAGGGTGTACGGCAGGGAGGCTTCTTCATTGTGCGCCGGGATCAGCACGGTCACGGTCACCGGCCCGGCGTAGATGCCCCGCGTCCGGGCCATCACCGCCTTGGGCGCCAGCGGCCGGCTCGATTTCTGGATCGGCGTCCGGCGATAGCGCCAGGTGACAAAGCGTTCGCCCAGGACCACCAGCAGCACCAGGATGACCGCTGCGGCGACGGCGAAAGCGAGGATGGACAGATCCGGCAGCTCGGTGCTGTAGAAAGTAGTCCAGAGTTTTCCGATATGGACCTCGATCGGGTTCCACATCAGCGCAGGCTTCCCGCTCATGCTTAACGCCCAGGCCAAGAGCGAGGCCGCGAGAACGACGATCAAAATGACAGCGATGCCCACTAAGCGGCTGAAATGTTTCTGCAAGTACGCGCCCCATTCACGTTCGGATTCCTTGGCAACCCCTGGCCTGGACCTGATCTGGATCAGCAAATCATGCCAGGCTTGCCCAAGGCAAGCTACTTGGAAAACTAGCAGTCGGAAAAATCATCGACGCAGTATTTATGTCCAAGGTCACCTCCACCCAAAGCAACGCTGTGCCTTGCGCCCTGCCTGGTGGCATTTGGCTACAGTTCGAGCACTTTCGCCGCATCCTCGCGCAGCTGGTTCTTGCGGATCTTCCCGGTGACGGTGGTCGGGAAATCCTGCAGGATCTGCACGTAGGCGGGGATCTTGTAATGCGCCAGATGCCCGGTGCAATATTCGCCGATGGCCGCAACGTCCAGGGGTTCGCGGCCGTCCCTCATGCGGATGCAGGCGCAGATCGCCTCGCCGTACTTCTCATCGGGCACCCCGACCACCTGCACGTCCTCGATATCCGGATGCTTGTAGAGGAATTCCTCGATTTCCGCCGGGTAGATGTTCTCCCCGCCACGGATCACCATGTCCTTGATGCGGCCCACGATGGTGCAGCACCCGTCCTCGCGCATCACCGCCAAGTCGCCGGTGTGCATCCAGCCTTCGTCGTCGATGGCCGCCCGGGTCTTGTCTTCGTCGTTCCAGTAGCCGAGCATCACCGAGTAGCCGCGGGTGCAGTATTCGCCGGTTTCCCCGCGCTGCAGGGTTTCGCCGCTCACCGGGTCCACCACCTTGATTTCCACATGCGGGTGCACCCGGCCGATGGTGGAGGTGCGGCGCTCGATATCGTCGTCGCTGCGGGTCTGGCAGGAGACCGGCGAGGTCTCGGTCATGCCGTAGGCGATGGACACCCCGTCCATGCCCATCTCGTCGATGCAGCGGCGCATCACCTCGACCGGGCAGATGGATCCGGCCATGATGCCGGTGCGCAGCGACGAAAGGTCGTAGTCCTTGAAATTGGAGAGGTTCTGCATGGCGATGAACATCGTGGGCACCCCGTACAGGCCCGTGCATTTCTCCTCCGCCACCACCCGCAGCGTGGTTTCGGCGTCGAAGCCCGGGGCCGGGATGACGATGGTCGCGCCCCGGGAGGTGCAGCCCAGGTTGCCCATCACCATGCCGAAGCAGTGGTAGAACGGTACCGGGATGCACAGCCGGTCATGCTCGTCCAGATCGATCATGCCGGTGACCTGGTAGCCGTTATTCAGGATGTTGCGGTGGCTGAGCACCGCGCCCTTGGGGTAGCCGGTGGTGCCCGAGGTGTACTGGATGTTGATCGGGTCCCCGGGCTTGGTGGCCGCCAGATGCCGGGCCAGCTCCTCGTCGCTGACCTGCTCGCCCTCGCCCAGCAATTGGGCGAAGTCCCCGGTGTCCACGTAGACCACGCGTTCGAGGCTCGGGGTGTCGGCGCGGGTCGCCTCCACCATCGAACGGTAGTTGCTGGTCTTGAATTCGGAGACCGCCAGCAGCAGGCGCACCCCGGAGTGGTTGACCGCGTAGGCGTATTCGTGGGTGCGGTAGGCAGGATTGACATTGACCAGGATGACGCCGATCTTCGCGGTGGCGTACTGCGCGAATACCCATTCCGCGCAGTTAGGTGCCCAGATGCCCACCCGGTCTCCCGCCTCCAGGCCGGCGGCCAGCAGGCCCTTGGCCAGGGAGTTGATCTGCGCATCCAGTTCACTCCATGACCAACGCCGTCCGCTGGCCGCTTCGACCAGTGCTTCTGCCGGCCCGAAGCGGGCAGTGGTGCGTTCGAAGTTCGCTCCGATCGTCTCTTCGATCAGCTGCGGTCCGCTCTCGCCCTGGGCATAAGCCTTCATCTGCGTACCCCTTCATGGATCGCCTCGTCGGAATTGGCGGGGACACGAAACATGTGCCCAGCGTCACATTCACACCCTAGCCGCGAGCTGTCCCGCTGCCAAGCGCCAGGAAGGAGCCGCGCCGGTGGCCAAGTGGCGGCATGGGGCAACATGGGGCCCGTGGCAGTCCAGTGCCTCCCGGCATAATTCAACCCTGGAAATCAATCGTTGAATACAGTGCGGCCCAGTCATTCATACTTGTAGACTCTCAATCGACCCAGAATAAGTATTTCACCCTCTTGGACCGCCGCGTTAGAGTTGCCAGCAAGCGTCTTCTGCGCATTCGACGCGCGGTCCGACGATCGGAGCACCATGGACACGAGACTACTTCGCTACTTTGTCGCCGTCGCCGAAGAACGCCATTTCGGCCGCGCAGCGGCGCGCCTGCATATCGCGCAGCCCCCGCTCTCCCAGCAGATCAAGCAGCTCGAAGAGACCCTGGATACCCAGCTGCTGATCCGCACCACGCGCAAGGTGGAACTGACCAACGCCGGTGAGCTGCTGCTGCGCCGCGGGCGCATCCTGCTTGCAGAGCTCGACCAGCTCTCCCGCGATGTGCGCACCGTGGGCCAAGGCGCGCTGGGCGTGCTGCGACTGGGTTCCACCGGCAGCGCCACCTCGCGCATCATGCCCAAGCTCATCGAAGCCAGCTCCCAGCAGATGCCGGGCCTGCAGCTGAATGTGCAGGGCGAAATGCTCACCCCGCAGATGGTCGAGGGACTGGTCGAGGGACGCCTGGACCTGGCCATCCTGCGCCCGCCGGTGCGCGGCACCGAGGTGGACTACATGCTGCTGGACCGCGACCACCTGGCCGTGGCGCTGCCGCTGGGCCACCCGCTCGCCGCCCACGATGAGCTGGACCTGGAACAGCTGGCTGGCGAGAAGTTCATCTGCTACCCGCCATCCTCCGCGGTGAACAACATCATCATGGACTCCTGCCGCCGAGTGGGCTTCGCCCCGCAGATCGCGCAGGTGGCCAGCGAGACTTCCACCCTGCTCACCTTCGTCGCCGCGGGCCTGGGCATCGGGTTGCTGCCCACCACACACTACCTGCCGCACAGCACCCGGATCACCTTCCGGCCGCTGCGCAACGCACCGGCCGTCGACCTGGCGATCGCCTGGAAGGCCGGCAACGAGTCTGCGCTGGTGCGCAACTTCCTGGAACTTTGCACATTGCTCAACCCCCTAGAAAGGCTGGACCCCGATGCGAATCCAGCGGATTGAAACAATCCCCTACGCCATCCCCTACAACCACCCGCTGCGCTTTGCCAGCGGCGAGGTGCACACCGCCGAGCACGTGCTCATCCGCGTGCACACCGACGAAGGCGTGATCGGCACCGCCGACGCCCCGCCGCGCCCGTACACCTACGGCGAGACGCAGAAGTCCATCGTCGCGATCGTGCAGGATGTCTTCGCCCCGCAGCTGATCGGCCTGGAGATCATGGACCGCGCCAAGATCCGCCAGGTGCTGGATAGGACCATCCACAACCAGGTGGCCAAGGGCGCGATCGACATCGCCGTCTGGGACGCCATCGGCCAGGCGCTGGGCACGCCGGTGCACAAGCTGCTCGGCGGCTTCACCGACTCGATGCGCGTGAGCCACATGCTCGGCTTCAAGCCCGCCCAGGCGCTGCTCGACGAGGCCCTGCGCTTCGTCGAGCAGTACGGCATCACCACCTTCAAGCTCAAGGTCGGCCGCCGCCCGCTCGCCCTGGACATCGAGGCCTGCCGCGTGCTGCGCGAAGGGCTGGGCGAGGACGTGGAGCTCTACCTGGACGCCAACCGCGGCTGGAGCGCGAACGAGTCCATGGAGGTGCTGCGCCAGACCGAGGGCCTTGGCCTGACCATGCTCGAAGAGCCGTGCGATGCCAAGGAAGCGATGAGCCGACGCCGCCTGGTCGAACGCTCCCCGATCCCGATCGTCGCCGACGAGTCCGCGCCCACCGCGGGCGATGCCTCGCGCGAACTGCTCTCCGGCGGCGCGAACGCAATCTGCATCAAGACCGCCCGCTCGGGCTTCACCGAAGCCACCGAAATCCTGGGCCTGTGCACCGGACTGGGCGTGGATGTCACCATGGGCAACCAGATCGACACCCAGGTCGGCTCGCTGGCCACGGTGACCTTCGGCGCGGCCTTCGAAGCCACCAGCCGCCGCGCCGGTGAACTGTCCAATTTCCTGGACATGGCCGATGACCTGCTCGCCGAGCCGCTGCAGATCGTCAACGGCCGCATTCCGGTGCGCACCGTGCCCGGCGTGGGCGCCGCCATCGACGAATCCAAGCTGGCGCGCTACCGCCAGGACCACGTGCTTTCCACCTCGAACTAAAGGAGATCCCCATGTTGTTCCTCGCCCGTATGGACGTTGTTTTCCCGGACCACCTGACCAATGAGCAAGTCGCTGACTTCCAGGCCCGGGAAAAGGAGTACTCCGCAAGCCTGCAGCGCAGCGGCAAGATGCAGGGCATCTGGCGCGTGGTCGGCGAGTACGCGAACCACTCGCTGTACAACGTCGAATCCAACGACGAACTGCACGAAATCCTCAGCGGCTTCCCGATGTACCCGTACATGAAGATCAAGGTCACCGCGCTGGCCAGGCATCCGAATTCGCTGGCCTAGGACTTTTCCGGACCGGCGGATTCCCTCCGTGTCCCAGCCCACAAGCATTGATATTCAAAACGTTCCAATGGCCGACAAATGAGTATTTCACTTGGCATAGACGCTGCACTACATTGAATATCAATCACCCGGGATGATGGGGGTCACAGTATGGATCCGCATCCGCCACACCACATAATTTAGGGGAGTCACCATGACCACTGAAACTCCAGCAGACGCAACTGCAGCCAAGTCCGGCAACGCCGCCACCGACAGCTTCCGCAACTCCGGCAAGCTCGGCAGCATCGCGACCTCCACCGAGCGCGTGAACATGCTTGCTTCCAAGCTCGTCAAGGCCGCCAACGACATCATCCTCGAAGAGCGCGTGAGCTACGACGAGTTCAATGCCCTGAAGGCATGGTTGATCAAGGTTGGCGACGACGGCGAATGGCCATTGTTCCTGGACGTGTGGCTGGAGCACTCGGTGGAAGAGGTCGCCACCGACCACCGCGAAGGTAACAAGGGCTCGATCGAAGGCCCTTACTACGTGCCCGAAGCGCCTTCGCAGAACACCCCTGCCACCATCTCGATGCGCGAGGACGAGAAGGGCACCAACCTGCTCTTCCAGGGCCAGGTCCGCTCCACCGACGGCTCGGCGCTGAAGAACGCCAAGATCGAGCTGTGGCACGCAGACGAAGAGGGCTTCTACTCGCAGTTCGCCCCTGGCATCCCCGAGTGGAACCTGCGCGGCACCTTCATTGCTGACGAGGAAGGCAACTTCCAGATCAACACCATGCAGCCAGCCCCGTACCAGATCCCGACCGACGGCGCCTGCGGCCAGCTGATCGCCGCCGCCGGCTGGCACGCGTGGCGCCCAGCGCACCTGCACCTGAAGGTCTCCGCCGAGGGCCACGAGTTGCTCACCGCCCAGCTGTACTTCCCGGGCGATGCGCACAACGACGACGACATCGCCACCGCGGTGAAGCCGGAACTGATGCTCGACGTGCACCCAGCAGCATCGGGCAACGGCAAGCAGGTCACCTACGACTTCGTGCTCGACCCTGTGAAGTAAGCCCCAGCGCGCCTCAACACGGCGGGGGTCCCGGCAGCATTGGCCGGACCCCCGCCGTTGCCGTACCCGGAACCTCGACGAACGGGCGAACACCCGCCAATCCAATGGGAGCGCAGCATGAATGCTTCAACACTGAACGATCCAGCCGGGAAGTTCCAACCCCAATCCATCGCGCACCGAGCTGCCGATACCAGCGAACCCCAGAACCACTGGGCCTGGACCGGATGGATACCAGAAGAGGAGCACGGCATCTCGATGCTTGCCGCCTAGGCTTTTGCCCTCAGTACTACCGACGCGAAGCGGAAGGTCCCGACAGCAATGACGCTGCCGGGGCCTTCGGCGCACTTGAGGACGGACTCCAGGCAATGCGGCTGCCTGCAGCGGGCGCACTGTTCATCTTGCGGCCAGCTAGCTTGCTCGGGATCAGCCCGCGGCCTTCTTCACCAGGTCCCGGATCCTGTCTTCCGTTGCAGAATCCAGCGAGGTGATAGTCCATGCAACTGGATGCATGTGGGAGCCTTCCTCGTAGGCAGGATTCACGACTTCTCCAAAACCGAAAGCTACGAAGTCCTTGTCAGGCTTGATGTAGCAGACGTCTTTGCCATCCCGGACGTAGAACGGAAGTCCCCAGCGGACGATCGGCTCCAGTGATGGTGCGCTCTGCATGATTATGGCGTGAAGCCGTTCGGCAATCTCGCGATAGGGTGCTGGAGCTGTGCTGAGCTTGGCCAGAACTGCGGCGTCGCCTTTTTTGGTGAAGATCATCCCTAGTCTCCTTCTAACGGTTGGCGCTGCATTGCGGCGCTGGGTGATGTCGCTCGCGCGATCGCTTTTGGCGCCCGATCGGCCCATAATCCACCTTACCGACTAAGGGCATCTGATTCACGGATTCTTGCAGCTGGAATACAGGCAGCTGGCCTCAGGACAGCTTGATCGTGCAAGGAAGTAGCATGGACGCCCAACTCATACGCGTATTGGTTATCCCACCGAGTTGACTAGTGCACTGTTAGGCTACTGACATGCGTAAACTTCTAGCCATCTCCGGGTTCGCCATGATCGTGGCTTACGCGGCTTACGGCTCACTGCTCATGAACAATTGGGCCGTGACCGCAGCAAGTGGACTCTCCCTCGATGAAACCATTTCCGAGATGGCCTCAATGGACCAGAATTACGACTCGCTTGGAGGGTGGGTCTTCGCAGCCACTGGAACCGCCCTCGCCATTTCTTGGCTCGTTCCGGTAGTTTCTGCCGGACGCAAGCTGCCCGCCTGGGCGGCTATCGGAGCTTGGAGCCTGATCATTGCCTTAGGCGCACCGGCTTATTTCTTCGCTTCCTTCGCCAATATGAACTCGGTGGGCGACACCTTTGCCGATTGGAACGCCGATGCCGCCGCGGATCTAGCCGCACCCCTGTACATGGCCAGCGTCCTCGCCTTTGCCATACTCGCAGCCATGGCAGCCCTTGGCATCCGAACTGCCTTCACCCGCCCGCCGCGCCCCCTGCATCCAACTAGCAACTAGCACGGCACCCATCACTGCCTCCCCTGGTCCAGCGATTTTCGCGCCAGAACCACGCTTAAGCGCATTCGTATAAACTTTCTAGAACTTATCCACAATTGGTTTCGAACCAGAAGATACTGTCGATAATCTGCGCGAACGTTAACTATGACTATTCCCGCATATCTAGACGATCACGACGATGAACATCGCCTTCCACTGCGCCCGCCGGGCACCCGCATGGAGTCGCACAGAGCGTCAGCGCTCGACGCCCATCGCGAGCACCAGTTGTTCTTCGGACCCATCAAGCAGGTTGCCGACGAACTATTCAATGCGGGCCCCGTGGATGGGCCCGGAGACGCATTGGAACGCCTGAAGAAACTCCAACGCCTGATGAGCAGCGCTGAAGCCGCTATCTGCGTTTTACTGGCAGACGGAGTCGAGCAGGTCAGCGCGTCCTTCAATGACCTGATTGCCACCGAGCATGCCCACACCCCAGACGAGGAAGCCGAAGCCAGCAAGAGTGCCGAATACTATGGCATAGACCGTGGCAGCGAGCAGGTCATCAACTCCAATTTCGTAGCTGAGTCAGCTGTCGCATTGCGCGAATCCGTCCGTAAAGCCAGCAAGCGGATGTTCCATGCCAAGGGCTTGCGCCACGCCTGCAAAGCCACCCTTGCCGCGCTCGCTGCAGGTGAGATTACCGTTAAGGCCGCCCACGACATCGTCAAATACTCGCAAGACCTTTCCCCGGAGCAGGTCGGCCGCATGGAGGAAAATTTGCTGCCTCTGGCAAGAACAGCCTGCGACGAGACCGTCTACCAGCGGGCCCGTCGCTTTCACGACCGGATGAATCCCAATTCGGCAGAGAACCGGCAGAAGAACGCATTCGCAGCCCGTAATCTCAAGGTGTGGAATGAGGAGAATGGCATGGCAACCTTGCAGCTGCATCACCGCGCTGATGTCATCCATTCGATTCGCAACTCGATAAAGCAGGCAGCCGCCCAGATCACTGATTCCAAGGATCTGCGCACGCAAACGCAGGTTGAAGCCGATTTGCTTGCGGACGTGTATCTGCATGGCTGGCCCGGAATGGAAGGCATGCCGCTGAAGCCACGGGTTGCCATCACGATCCCAGCCATTGAAATGCTCGCGAATCCCGCTCGCGCCCTCGCTGATTTGGAAGGTTACGGGCCGATCCCAATCGGCGTAGCGTTGGAAATCGCCGCGGATGCTCCGTCGTTCCAGCGCGTTCTGACCGACCCGTGGACGGGAGCCGCAATTGATGTGGAGCCCAAGAAATATCGGCCTTCCCAGGGGTTGCGCGATTTGCTGCGATACCGCGACCAGCATTGCGGTTTCCCTGGTTGCCGCCGCCTGCCCGATCGTTCGGAAATTGATCACATCGAAGCATATGGACAGGGCGGCCACACTACCCGGCAGAACACTCATCTCTTGTGCAAGCAGCATCAGATGTACAAGCACGCGCTTGGCTGGAAGGTCTTCGCTTGCCCGGATGGCTCCAAGACGTGGGTATCTCCGCACGGGCTGCGGTCAATCACGGTTCCCGAGAGCGTGGACAACGTGGAGAAATTTGATCATGTCAACGATCATTGTCCTCAACGTCCCCAGGAGGCTGCGGCCTGCGAGGTGCAATTGACCCCCGAAGTGCGGCGAGTACTGGGGCTCGGCCAAGATGAGGGCCTGCCCGGAACCGGAACCAGCTAGAGCCAGTACCTGATTTGGATTTCGAGTGACAAATTTTTTCAGTCACTAGCACCACCACACCACCCATACTTCGCAGGAGCAACGGCTTTGAGTCTGGTTGCAATGCTGGCCGCGGCCTGAATCAAGAATCCCGGCCGCGTTCGATTCAAGCGATTCGTGCTGAATGAAAAAAATCTACAGTCACAGCGCGCAGGTCAACTCGAACTCCGCATGGTTTTGCTGCCCTCGGGAATGAAAATTTTTCTCAGTCCGAAGGCACTATCCCTCAAGGTCGAAACGCGCCAGCGCAGCAAGCTCAGTACGGTTTGAGACCGCCAGCTTCGTGTAGATCTTGGTCAGGTGGTACTGCACTGTCTTGGTGCCTATATACAGCTCTTCAGCGACACGTCGATTGCTTGCACCTTCGCAAACCAGCTTGGCCACGGCTTGTTCCTGCGCCGTCAGCGTCGACCAGTCAGCACTCTCCCTGCGCAGCATCCCGGTTCCGCTTGCCTGGAGCTCACGAGTGCAGCGGTCGATGTACACGGATGCATCGAAGTGCGCGAAAATCGCCAGCGCGCGGGTCAACGGCGCAACGCATTCGGCTCGCTTGCCGGCTCGGCGCAGGCATTGCCCGTAGTAGAAATCAATTTTTGCCCGGTGGTAGACCGACCCGATGCCTTCCAAACGGCGGATGGCATCTTCAAAGGCCAAACGGGCTGCGTCGATATCACCGCGGGCTGCCAGCAAGGTGCCTTGCACGCTCAGGAATCGAGCGCCTCCGCTCTGGTGGCCTGAAGCGAGAGCACTCTCCAGCAACGGCTGTACGAATTTTTCTGCTTCATCCAGGCGTTCGCAACGGATTAGCGCCATGGCGTATGTATCCTGCCAGGTCCAGAAACCTGCTTGGTCGATGCCCTGCGTACGGTCCAGCCGAAGCAATGGTTCCAGCGTCCGCACAACCTCTTCATGGTTTGCCTGCGCCCGGGCAATCTCGGCCCGCGCCATCCGGTAAGGCATCTCCATAATGGCATAGCTGCCGGTGCGTGCCCACGACTTGCGTAGGTGCAGATCCGCCTGCTCCCAATTGCCGCGCAATGCGTGAATCTGCACCGCGGTCAGCTGGATCAGCGGACGCAGGATCTGGATTTCAGAACGCTCTTGCAGGGACTGCGCGGATCGAACCGTCTCCAGCGCTTGGTCCCAGTCGCCCATGAGGAATTCAGCGCGCGCCGACCAGGCTTTGGCCCACAGCGAGATGCGCAGGGAACCATCGCTGAAGTCCGTGGAGCTGGCTGCGGAGAGCTCGTGCCGGGCTAGCTCCACGCGATCGGTCGCGAGGTAGACCCAGCCCAGTGACATTTCCGCGCGCTGGCGCTGTGCTCCCGCCGGAAGGGTGGCCAGCAGGTCCATCAAGACCTGTTCCCCCTCATCAGCCCGGCCCATCATTGCCAGGCCGAGCCCTTGGATGGCTGCGTTCTCAATGGCCAGCGGGCTGCCCACCTGGGCAAGGCGCAGCGATTGCTCAGCCCAGTCAATGATCTTCTGCCCCTTCAAACGGCACAGCGAATCGAGGACTTGGCGTTGGGCGATCGCGGCCATCACATCGTTGTCCTGATGCTGGACCGCGTTCTGCCAGGCACTGGACAGCCAGCGCTGCGCGGTGTTGGCGCGGCCTTGCAGGATCGAGATGTATCCGGAAAGCACGTCCCGTTCCGGACTGCTTTCCAAGCTCGAAAGCTGATGCGCGAAGGTTTGCGCCCGCGGCAGCTCGCCGGCGGCGACAATCGCATCCACTGCGTTGAGCAGCAGGGAGTCGCGGCGCATCGGTTCCGGGGACAAGTGCATGGCCCTGAAGTACGCGGTAGCGGCCGAAGACCACTCGCCCCGCTTGCCTTGGGACCGCGCGTAGTCTTGCAGTTCCATCGACAAGCTGCCATCGGGCAGGATGCTCGCATCGGCCCGATGGCCCAGCTTGGCCCCCTGGTCCTCGACGATGTCCGCGGCGCAAGCATGCAACCGGATGCGGGTGCTCAGCGGGATCTGATGGTAGACAGCCATTTGGGTCAATGCGTTCTCGAACCCGAGCCGCACCTTCCCGCTATGGCCGTGGGTTTGCGCCAGCGAGGAGTCGAGAATCTGCTGGATCGGCAGCAGCGGATTATCCTCGCCCACCAGCTTGGCGATATTGTCGATCCGGGCCTGCGCGCCGAGCACCGCGGCCGCTTCCAGCAGCGCCCGCGCCCGCGGTTCCAACCCCTCCAATAGCTCGATGACGTGCAAGGACAGGGCGTGAGGGGCAGGCGGCCAGCGGTCGAACTGCTCCCAGCTGTGCTCCGGATTCTCCTGGGCCAGCTCGATGACCACCTGCAGGTTGCCCTCGGTGTAGTCCACCAGCTGCTCGACGGCCATGGGCGGCAGGTCGATCCCCGTCCTGGCGCAGATAATCTCGCGCGCATGCGTTGGATCGGGCACTTGAAGCTGCAGGATCTTCAATTGGCTGTCGGCCAGGAATTCCCGGGTTTCCGGTGAAAGCCTGGCCAGGTTCTGGTCGCGCATCACCAGCACGATGAGTACCGGTTCATTGCGCAAGCGGCGCCAGGCGTAGTGCAGCGCCTGGAAGCTCAGGTCATCGACCCATTGCGCATTTTCCAGCACCAGCACACGGGGTTGCGGCGCCTCCCTGCGCAGGTATTCCAGCAAGGCCTCGCCCAGCGCCCCGGCCGAGCCTGCGTGGCTGCGTTGCAGCAACGGGCCCAAGGCGGCTCCGGGCTGCGCGGTTTCCCAGCGCGAAGCGGTCACCAGCTGCACCGATTGGCTGGCCAACCGGGTTAGCAGCGCCTTGATGATCGTGCTCTTGCCGCTGCCGCGCGGACCCTTCAGCACGGCCAGGGTACTGCCAGTTTGCTGGACTTCGCGGGAAAGGCCGATGAGCGCATCCTGGCCCTGCTGGGCACTGAGCATGGCGTTCACCAGCCTTCCTGCGTCGCCGCGTTGCGTTTCGATGTGCTGCTACTTCCCTGCTCCCGCGGCAGCCAGCTCTTCTTGCGCGCTGCGCTGCGCGGCCGAACGGGTCATCGGGACGCAGGTGGTGACCAGCGTTCCAACGATAGCAACTGCGGCGAAGACATAGAATGCGGTTCCCGGGGAAACTCCCGCCGAAAGCAGCACTCCGCCCAGCAGCGGGCCGAAGATCCCGCCCAGCCTGCCGAATCCGGCGCACCAGGCCACCCCGGCCCCGCGGGCGGCACTGTGGTAGTAGTTCGACACAAAGCCGTAGATCAGCACCTGCGTGCCGATGGTTCCCACACCTGCCACTGCCACCAGGGACAGCAGCAAGCCCAGCGGGAGCTTGAGGGTCAGCAGCACCATTGCCAGCGCGGCCAGGAAGAAGGTCAGCGCCACGACCTGCTTGGGGCCGACGCGGTCGGCGGCCACCGAAGCCAGCAGCCCGCCGAAGACCGCGGCGAGGTTCAGCACCAGCAAGAAGAGCAGCGAATGGGACTTGCCGTAGCCTGCCTGCTGCATGATTTCCGGCATCCAGGTGTTCAGCCCATAGGTCAGCAGCAGTCCGGCGAAGCTCATCATGCCCAGCAGTGCGGTAGGCAGCGCGTAGCGCCTGGTGGCCAGCGCGGCGAAGCCGACACGTTCGGCCTTCAGCTGCCCGGCATCGGCGTCGCTGGGAAGTTCCAGCAGCATTCCGGTGCGCGCAGCCACCTCGCGGGCTTCGGCCACGCGGCCGCGGGAGAGCAGCCACTGCGGGGATTCGGGCAGCTTGAACCAGGCCATCGGCAGCAGGAACAGCAGCGGCAGCGCGCCGATGAGGAACAGCCCGCGCCAGCCGATCACGTCGCTGAGCACCATGGCCAGCAGCGAGGCGAGCACGCCTCCGGCCGGCACGCCCGAGTAGACGATCGCGTTGTAGTAGTTGCGACTGTTCTTCGGGGCGAACTCGGCCACCACCGCGCCAGCGGTGGCCACGATCGCGCCCACGCCCATGCCGGTGAGGAAGCGCAGGATGCCGAACCACAGGGTGTCGGAGGCCAGCGCGGTCAGGCCCATGCCGACGGAGAACCAGATGATGCCGGTGATCATCGCCTTGCGCCGGCCGATGTAGTCGCCGATCGCGCCGGTGGACAGCGCACCGACCATCACGCCGAGCAGCGCGTAGCTGCCCAGCAATCCGGCGGCGGCTTCATCGAGCTGGCCGAGCTGGCTGGGGTCCGCCAGCAGCGTGGAGACGATGGTTCCGAAAACCACCAGGTCGTAGCCGTCGAAGATCAGGGCGATGGCGGCGATCACCACCACCCAGCGCACGGCGCCATTGGCGGCATTGCTGGATGTCATTGGGCTGGTATTCACGTGTTTTTCCGTTCGTTTGCGGTGACCGGGGAACCTCGTTGTTCCCCGGAAAATACGTGCCCGGCGCTGGAAGCACGGCCGGGTTGGTGCTGGATGGAACAAACGGCCCGTGATCACGAGCCGTTTGTTCCATGGTGGTGCGTTTGCGGTGCCGGGACTGCCGCTAGCCGAGGTCTCCTCCGGCCACCGCGAGGGTGGAACCGGTGATGTAGGAGGCCTCATCCGAGGCCAGGAACACGATGGGCGCCGACTGCTCGTCCAAGGTGCCGTAGCGCTTGAGCAAGGTTGAGTCCACGGTCTGGTCCACGATGGCCTTGTACCAGGCTTTTTCCTGCTCGCCGGTGGGCGCCGGCCCGCGCTTGACTACCCGTTCAGGGGCTTCGGTGCCGCCCGGCGCGGTGGCGACCACGCGGATGCCCAACTCGGCGCCCTCCATGGCCAGCGCCGAGGTGATGGCCTTGACCCCGCCCTTGGCCGCCGCGTACGGGACGCGGTTCATGCCGCGGGTGGCGACCGAGGAGACGTTCACGATGGTTCCGGATCGGGCCTGGACCATTTCCTCGAAGACCGCACGGCACATCCACAAGGTCGGGAACAGCGATCGCCGGATTTCCTTTTCGATCTCCTCGGGCGCGTAGTGCTCGTAGGGCTTGGCCCAAATGGTTCCGCCCACGTTGTTGACCAGCACATCGATGCGTCCGAACTGGTCCTTCGCGGCGGTGACCGCAGCCAGCGCGCCCTCGTAGGTTTCCAGGTCGGCGGTCACGCTCAGCGCGGTGGCGCCGTCGGCGCGCAGGGCCCCGGCCACCTCGTGGATCAGCGCCGCGCGGTCCACGAGCACCATTTCCCCGCCCTCGGCGGCGATGCGCCGGGCCACGGACCAGCCGATGCCCTGGGCGGCGCCGGTGACCATGACGACCTTGCCGGCAAAGCGTCCCGGATGGAAGGACTCGGGCAGCCCGGCGCTCACTGGGCCGCTGCCTTGGAAGCGGCGGCCATGGTGGCCTTGGCGTGCTGGTTGTGCGCGGTGATCGCTGCGCGGGCAGCGGCGATGTCCTGCTTCTCGAAAGCGGCGACGATGCCCAGGTGGTCGGCGTCCACGGCCCCGTCGATCCAGTGCTCCTGGCGCAGCACGGCGGCCATCAGCGCCGGCACGTCCAGGCGGCGGTAGGCCTGCAGCAGGTGCTCGTTGCCCACGGCCTTGAACAGGAATTCGTGGAAGGCGTCATTGGTGACGGTGAATTCCTCGGCGTTGATGAACTTCTCGCCGTCCAGGGTCTTGCCGGCCAGTTCGGCCAGGACCTTGAATTCGCCCAGCTGGCCCTCGGCCAGCTTGCCCATGGTCAGCTCGACGACGGCCAGTTCCAAGGCCATGCGCGCATCGAACTGGGCCTCGAAGCTGGCGTGCTCCTCGCCGATTTCGTAGCCCTGGTCGGCGGCGGCTTGCGCGGCGGGCGCCTCGGCAGCCGGGGCGGCAGGCTCGGCGTCCGGAACGACGGCCAGCGCGAACTTCTCGTAGTAGAAATTCTGCGGCTTGAGGCCTTCGGCTTCCAGGTGGCGGCGCACGCCCTCCACCATCGGAGGCGGGCCGCAAAGGTAGATATCCACGTCGCCCTCGGCCAGGTGCTGCGGCTCGAAGTGGTTGGTGACGTAGCCCTTCTTCTGTGAAGCGCTGTCCGGGTCACCCACCACGGTGTCGAAGCTGAAGCCCGCGATGCGCTGGGTGTAGTCCTGCAGCACATCGAGTTCGACCAGGTCGATGTCAGTGTTCACGCCGTAGATCAGGTGCACCGGGTGCGGGTTGTCCATGCCGGCCAGCTTCTCCAGGATGGCCAGCAGCGGGGCCAGGCCGGTGCCGCCGGCGAGCAGCAGCGATTGGCGCTTGGGTTCGCGCAGGAAGAAGCTGCCCATCGGGCCGGTGAAGGTGATGCGGTCGCCCACCTGCGCGGTATCGCGCATGTAGGTGGACATCAGACCGCCGTCGGTGATGCGGATCAGGAAGGAGACGATGTCCACTTCCGGGCCCGAGCTGAAGGAGTAGGAACGGGTTTGCCCACCGGAGCCGGGGACCTCGATGTTCACGTACTGGCCCGGCAGGAAGGAGAGGTCTTCGCGCTTGTCCACCTCGAGGCTGAAGGCGTAGGTGGTTTCGGAGATGCGGCGGATCTCGCTCAGCGTGGATTCGAAGGAGGCGGCCGAGGTCTTGGCGACATCCGACGTGGTCGGGATCTGCAGCACGAGGTCGGATTCGGGGACCATCTGGCAGGGCAAGCAGTATCCGGCCTCTGCCTCGTCGTCGGTCAAGGCTTCTTCGATGTAGTCGCCGCCGTCGTACTTGCCCGACTCGCAGAAGGCCTTGCAGGTGCCGCAGGCGCCGTCGCGGCAGTCCAGCGGGATGTTGATGCGGGCTTTGTAGGAGGCATCGGCGACGGTTTCGTTCGCGCCGACCTTGATGAAGCGGGTGATTCCGTCTTCAAAGGCGAGGGCTACCTGGTGGGACATGGCATGCTCATTTCACAGGATTCGGGGATGGGCGATTCGGCGGGGCCTGCACTGGCCCCGCCGCCCAATGGGTGTCGCTTAAATGTGGTAGATGTCCACGACGTGGTGGATGTAGTCGTTCTTCAGGACGACCTTCTTCGCGGTGATCACCGGCGCGGTGCCGGAGTAGTCGATCGTGTAGAACGAGGTGCCGAAGTAGGTGTCCACGTTCTGGTAGCGGTAGTACAGGGTGAACCAGTTGAAGCGGATGTCCACCTTGTCGCCGTCCACTGCAACGATCTCCACGTTGGTGATGTTGTGCCCGGTGCGCGGCTCGGGCAGCGAGGTGGCCGAGGAGCGGTCGGTCTTGATGCGGAAGACGCGGTCTTCCAGGCCGCCGCGGTTAGCGTAGTAGATCAGCGAGATTTCGCGCTGCGGATCTTCGGTCAGCTGCTCGTCGTCGGCCCAGGCCGGCATCCAGAAGGTGGCTTCCGGGTGGTAGCAGTCCAGCCAACGGTCGAAGTCGCGGTCATCGAGGAAGCGGGCTTCCTGGTAGAGGAACTGCGCGATATCCGCGGTGGTGACTGCGCCGTTGGAAGTCGGCGCCTCGGTCAGTGCGATGGTGCTCATCTGTCTTGTCCCTTCGGCCTTAGTTCTGTGCTTCGCGTTCGTTGTCCACGGCTTGGCGCATGGTCTGCAGCCAGTAGCCGTGCTGGATCGGGTACAGGCCCTCGTCCTCGGTGCGCGCCCCGGAGGAGATGGGCTTCAGGCCCACCTTGTCCGCGTTCTCATCCGGTCCGGTGATCTGGTGGGCCTGGCCGCGCGAGAGGTCATTCCACTGCGCCGAGGTGGCCAGGTAGGTCTTCTGGCAGGAGCGGAATTCTTCCAGGTCATCCGGGGTGGCCATGCCCGAGGCGTTGAAGAAGTCCTCGTACTGGCGGATGCGGGCCGCGCGCGCGGTGTCCGACTCGCCCACCGGGGCGAAGCAGTAGATGGTCACCTCGGTCTTGTCCACTGCCACCGGCCGGAAGACGCGGATCTGCGAGCCGAACTGGTCCATCAGGTACACGTTCGGGTACAGGCACAGGTTGCGCGAAATGCCGATCATCCAGTCGGCCTTGGCTTCGCCGAACTTGGCAACCAGCTCGTCGCGCTTCTCGGCCAGCGGGCGGTTGGCCGGGTCCAGCCATTCGGTCCACAGCAGCAGGTGGCCGTGCTCGAAGGAGTAGTAGCCGCCCTTCTGCTTGTCCCAGCCGCCGGCGTCCATGGTCTTGGTGTCGTTGGAGGATTCGCCGTTGGCGCGGCGGGCCTGGGTGGCGGCGTAGTTCCAGTGGGTGGCCGAGACGTGGTAGCCGTCGGCGCCGTTCTCCGCCTGCAGCTTCCAGTTGCCGTCATAGGTGTAGGTCGAGGCGCCGCGCAGCACTTCCAGGCCTTCTTCGGACTGGTCAACCATCATGTCGATGATCTTCGTGGCCTCGCCCAGGTGCTCTTCCAGCGGCAGGGCATCGGCGTTCAGCGAGCCGAAGAGGAAACCGCGGTAGTTCTCGAAACGGGCAACCTTGGTCAAATCGTGGGAGCCGTCCTTGTTGAACTGCTCCGGGTAGCCAGCTCCCCGCGAATCCTTGACCTTGAGCAGCTTGCCGGAGTTGTTGAAGGTCCAGCCATGGAACGGGCAGGTGAAGGTGGTGCGGTTATCGGTCTTGCGCCGGCAGAGCATGGCTCCGCGGTGGCTGCAGGCGTTGATCAGCGCATTGAGTTCGCCCTGCTTGTTGCGCGAGATGATGATGGGCTGGCGGCCGATGTTGGTGGTGTAGTAGTCGCCGATGTTCGGGATCTGGGACTCGTGGGCCAGGTACACCCAGTTGCCTTCCCAGATGTGCTTCATTTCCATCTCGAAAATCTCTTCGTCGGTGAAGATATTTCGGTTGGCGCGGAACTCTCCGGTTTCCGGGCTGTCAACCAGCGCGTTATCCAGCAGGCTGGATACCTCGTTCAGGGTCTCGGTCATGGCGTGGTGTGCTCCGTCCATTCAATGCTCGTTTAAAGGGGAAACCGCTGCAGCCGGTTTGCATGGATTCAACCTTGGCAGAAAGTGCGGGCGGTCACACTAGGGTTATGCCTAGGCTTGGGCTAGGCATCTGACTACTATGTTTTCGATCGTCTGAATTCACACCTGTTGCCTATCAATGCATCGGCGTATTCTTTTGCTACGACCACCAGCCACTTTTTCGAAGCAGGCTTGCCCATGCGCGATGAAGGACCCCCTGATCTCCCGCCGGCCCACGGCCAGAACCCCGAAGTTCCGCCGCAGGGCCAGCGCTCTTTCATGCACATCCTGGTCAACACCGCCGTCGCGAACCTCACCACCAGCTACCTGTGGTTCGCGCTGACCTTCTGGGTGTACCTGGAGACCGAGAACGTCATGGCCACCGGCATCATCGGCGGCGCATTCATGCTGCTGATCTCCGTGTTCTCCATGGTTTTCGGGACGATCGTGGACAACCACCGTAAGAAATCGGTCTTCGTCTTCTCCGCGATGATCACCGCTGTGGCCTTTTCCCTGGCTGGGCTGATCTACCTCTGGCTGCCCACGAAGGACATCCTGGATATCGGCGGATGGCAGTTCTGGATCTTCTGCCTGGTCATCCTGTTCGGCGCGATCGTGGAGCAGATGCGAGGCATCGCGCTGTCCACGACGGTCACCTTGCTGATCCCGGTCGAGCGCCATGCCAACGCCAACGGGCTGGTGGGCACGGTGCAGGGCATCGCCTTCATCATCACCAGCGTGTTCTCCGGGCTGTCCATCGGACTGCTGGGGATGGGATGGACGCTGGCCATTGCCATCGTGATGGTCGTGGTCACGATGCTGCACCTTTTGGGCATCTCCATCCCGGAGGAGGAACCGGAAAAGGAGGAGGGGCGGACCAAGACCAGCGACCTGCGCCTGGGCTTCACTACAGTGATGGCCATCCCTGGCCTATTCGCGCTGATCATCTTCTCGATGTTCAACAACTTCATCGGCGGCACCTACATGGCGCTGATGGATCCCTACGGGCTGACCATCATGCCGGTCGAAGCCTGGGGCATCACCTTCGGGCTGGCATCCACCGGCTTCATCATCGGCGGCTTGGCCATCGCCAAGTTCGGTCTGGGGCCCAACCCGATCCGCACCATGCTCCTGCTGGTTGCCGTCATGGGATTCCTCGGCGCGATCTTCACCATCCGCGAATGGACGTGGCTCTATGTGCTGGGCATCTGGCTCTACATGATGCTGATCCCGGCGGTGGAAGCCTCGGAGCAAACGGTGATCCAGAAGGTGGTCACCTTCCGCCGCCAGGGCCGGGTGTTCGGCTTCGCCCAGATGATGGAAGCCGCCGCGGCGCCGATTACCGCTTTCCTGATCGCGCCGATTGCCCAGTACCTGGTCATCCCCTTCATGCGCTCGCCAGCGGGCGACGACCGATTCGGCTGGCTGGTGGGGCAAGGCCAGGCGCGCGGCATCGCCTTGATATTCCTGGCCGGCGGGCTGATCATGATTGTGGTGGCGCTGCTGGCCATGGGCACCAGCCAGTACCGCAAGCTGTCGACAATTTTCCAGGCCGAATCACCTGGAGCACCCGAGGAGGCATCACTTGCCAACAAGTCAGAAGACCCTTCCAACTGAGGCCAGCGTGGAGGAATTCATTGAGGCGGCAACCCCGGCCAAGCGCCGGGTTGACGGCCACGAACTGGACCGCATCTTCCGCGAAGCCACCGGCGAGCAGCCGGTGATGTGGGGACCGAGCATGGTGGGCTACGGAAGCTACACCTACATCTCCCCTGCCAATGCGCGCACCACGGGCATCTGGCCTAAGACCGGTTTCTCGCCGCGCAAGGCCCAGCTCTCGCTCTACGGGCTGAAGGACCTTCCCGAGGGCGCCCAGCTCTTGCCGCAGCTGGGCAAATACACCGAGGGAGCCGGTTGCGTGTACGTGAAAAAGCTGGAGGACATCGACCTGGAGGTGCTGCGGAAACTGATCTCCATCGCTGCCTCGCGGCAGGACGACCAGGCTCGATAGCCTCCAGGGGCTTCGCTCCGCCGCCTAGTTCGCCACTGCGGCCAGCCGGGCCTTCCTGAAACGCCTGAAAATTGCCCGCCCGCCTGCAACTGCACCCAGCACAATTGCCACCGCACCCGAGAATAGCGAGACGGCCATGGGAAGCTGCGGGCTGGCGGAATCCGGGAAAGCGTCAAAGAGCAGTAGCGTCCAGAAAAGGCCGGGAATCACCCCGGCGGCCAGGGCGCTGAAGCTGAACACCAGAGCGTGCAGCCAGCGCTCGGTTGCGCTTCCCAGCCATGCCATCACGCCGGCAACTGCCAGCCATGGAAGCAGCGGGAACGCCAAGGGCACCCACAGGTCGGGTTCGGACCACCATGGGGCATCCGCGATCAGCGGATCCACGATCAGCAGCAGCACCGCAAAGAGGATCCCGCTGGCTGCAGCCAGCCAGCTCATTGGCCAACTGATTTTCTTGCCCATTAGCGATTGCCTGCTTGCTACTAGCGAATATCTTCCTAGGTTGGATGATACCCGCAGACTGGTGCCTCTGCGGGTATCATCCCCTGCCTTATTCGGCTTCTTCGAAGAAGGCCTCGACCTCTGAGATGCCGGCGGAGATGACCGGAACCAGGCGCTCGTCGATGCTGTAGTGCTCGCCGTCCTTGGAAATCAGACCGTAGCCGACCAAGGAATCCATGGCGATGCGGGCTTCTGGAAGCACGGCATCGTAGATCTTCGGACCGCAGTTGCGGCGCAGGCCCTCCAAGTCCCCTTCGCGGCCGGTGGATGCGGTGACCAGCAGGTTGCGCAGCACCAGGTAATGGGCTTCATCCCGCAAGGTGACATCGAAGGTCGGGTTCAGGTGCGCCTGGACGCAGCCGACAGCCATCTCGAAGAGCAGCTGCGCGCTGCCCGCTTCCTCGCCGGCAACCAGCAATTCGTAGGCGTCCGGATCCGTGCGCAACACCGATCCTTCCGACTCCACGACGGACATCCGGCCGGCGCTCCAGATGTAGTTGAAGGCTAGTGGCGCCGGGCCTTCCGGGTCGAAGGTTTCGGCATCCAGGCCAACGGCAGTCAATACCTTGGCGCGCGGCGCTTCGGCTGCTGCACTGAAGTCCTCCATGTCCACGCCTTCGGCCACTGCCTGGGCATAGGCCTTGACCTGGCTGAACAACCTGGTTTCGCGCAGCAATCCGCATAGCTCCGCGTCGCCCTCGGCAAAACCATTGAGCGTATCTTCCAGCATCTCGCGCAGGGCTTCGAGGTTCTCCGCAGGGCCCTGCCAGAGCATGCGCTGCTCGATGAAGCTGAAGTATTCCAGCCATGTGGTGAAGATCGGCTCCGGAGCCAAGGATTCCGGCAGGTTGCCCAGGTGCTCGGCCAGAGTCTCGCCGAAGACATCGATGTCCAGGTCGAACAGGTTCGAGCTGCGGGCGTTCTCGGCGTACTGGCCGGCGATCTGCCCGATGACGTCCAGCTGCATGCCCGCTGCCTGCGCCGCCTGTTCAGACGAAAAGGCAGGAACCTGCTGCGCTACCCAAGTTGTGTAGTCCTGGCGAAGCGCATTGATCTGCTGTTCAGCCTGGATCAGGAACACGCTGCGGCCGCGCGCTGCCGCCTTGGCAGGATTTCCTGCGCCCGAGTTCTTCTTGCCTTGACGCTTTTTGCTGGCCATGAGCCGTCCTTTGGTTCCGAAATTGGTCTCTGGTTAAAGCCTACGGTGCCCGCCCGAAGCCGGGCGAATAGCGCGATGCGGCTCACCTGCGTGGAAGCATGCCCGGATGACCCCGCCGGATCGTGGACCTTTGGTGTTCAAGGTGCTCACTTGCTGTTTTCTTGTCCACTTTCATTGACCAATGGCGCTGAATCCGACAAGATGAACAGCAAAGACAGACGTAGCCTGCGACACAATGCTTTCAGCTCTGCAGAAAATCTGCGCCGTGGCCTATTAATGAACTTGGATTTCCTAGTAGTTTCGGCGGGGGCCGCTTCAGTGGTCCGCGAAGCCCCGGATCATTGGTGATTTCCGGCCATCGGCTGTCCTGGCAGATGCTACTGCGATAAGAGGGAGAAAATAATGAAGATCGCGGTTTTGATCAAAGAAGTCCCAGATACCGGAGAGGACCGCCTGCTGGATCTGGAGACCGGCCTGGCTGACCGTGCCGCTTCAGAAGTGGTGCTCGATGAAATCGGCGAGCGGACCTTGGAAGTTGCGCTGAAGCATGCTGATGCGAACCCTGGAACTGAAATCACCGTGCTGACCATGGGCCCGGATTCAGCTCAGGCCACCCTGCGCAAGGGCTTGGCCATGGGCGCTGCCAGCGCCGTGCATATCAGCGACGAGGAGCTTCTCGGCGCCGATCTGGTCCTCACCGCGCAGGTCCTGGCGGCGGCTTTGCGCCGAGGCAGCTACGATCTGGTCCTCACCGGCAACATGTCCACCGACGGCTCCGCGGGCATGCTCCCGGTCATGCTGGCCGAGCTGCTTGATCTTCCGGCGGCGACTTCGTTGTCCTCGGTAGAAATTGCCGACGGCGCGATCAGCGGATTGCGCGAGCTGGATGGCGCTGCCGCCCAGATCAGCGCTCCATTGCCAGCGGTCGCTTCGATCACCGAGGCATTGCCGGATGCCCGCTTCCCGAATTTCAAGGGCATCATGGCCGCGAAGAAGAAACCGGTCGAGTCCCTGTCCCTGGCCGATTTGGGCGTCGAGTCCCTGCCTGCGGATACTGCGCGTTCCATCATGGTTTCGGTGGCCCAGCGCCCGCCCCGCACCGCTGGAACTGTCATTGCCGATGACGGCGATGCCGGTAACGCAGTGGCCGAATTCCTCGTCAAGAACAACCTGGTGTGAGCGGAAAGAAAACCATGACTTCCTTTGCTTCTGATTCAATTCTTGTTTTCCTCGAGACCACGGCCACTGGAACGCTGGCCAAGAACCACGAGGAACTGCTCGGCGCCGCCTCTGCCGTGGGCACCCCGGTAGCGCTTGTCGCCGCTCCGGCCGGATCCCTTGATACCCTGGCGGCGCAAGCCAGCGAGTCTGGCGCCGCGCAGGTACTCACCGCCGCCGTCGATTCTCCGGTGCTGACCGCGCCGATGGCTGACGCGCTGCAGCAGGCCTTCGCGCAAATCCAGCCACAAGCCGTACTGCTGGGGCATACCCTGGCTTCGCGCGAAGTGGCCGCACGCTTCGCGGTGCGCCACCGCTTGGCGCTGAGCGTCGATGCGCTCGGTGTTTCGCGTGATGACCAGGGAATCATCGCAGCCCACTCGATCTACGGCGGCGCGTATTCGACCCACAGCGCCCCGACCTTCGGCGCGCCGGTGATCACCGTGCGCGTGGGCAGCATCGAAGAGCGTGCCCAGGCCCAACCGGCGAGCGCGATCCCGCTGGAGGTAGCCGCCAGCGGCAAGCCGGAGGTCGAGGTCAAGGAACTGAGAACGGCCGAAACGGCATCCACCCGTCCCGAGCTGCGTTCCGCGGCACGCGTGGTCTCCGGTGGCCGCGGGTTGGGCAGCGCGGAGCAGTTCGACCTGGTGCACCAGCTGGCCGATGCCTTGGGTGCTGCCGTGGGCGCGTCGCGTGCGGCGGTGGATGCCGGATACGTCGAGCATGCCGCCCAGGTGGGCCAGACCGGCGTGGCAGTTTCTCCCCAGCTGTACGTGGCACTGGGCATTTCCGGAGCCATCCAGCACAAGGCGGGCATGCAGACCGCCAAGACCATCATCGCCATCAACAAGGATGCCGATGCACCGATCTTCGAGATCGCCGACTTCGGCGTGGTGGGGGATGTCTTCAAGGTCGTGCCCCAACTGATTTCCGCCTTGGAAGCACGCAAGGCCTGATCGCCATGAACGCACCAAACCAATCCATCCGCCAGGGGCTGCCGCGCGTGGCCGGCGGCGATCCCTGGCCGCCAGCCGAGCTGTTCGCTCCCGCTGCAGGCGCCGCGGTCCCGGCAGGGCCTAGCGCGGTCGAGGATGCTGCAGAACCAGTTCTCGACCAGCCCGTTGGCCCGTCGGTGCCTGCGGAACCAACGCCTGGCCAAGCATCTGCTAGTTCCGCAGCCAGCGCACCGGCCGCGGAACCTGTTGCAGATCAGGGCGCGGTTGCCGGGCTTCTTCGCCAGGGCCTGCCACGGGTTGCCGGCGGCGGGCCGTGGCCGCCTGCGGGAACGCCGGTCGCCGCGAACGCTCCAGCCGCATCGCAGAACGCTTCCGCTGCACCAGCACCTGAGCCGGTTGCCGAGCTAGTTGGCGAACCGGTTGCCGAACCGGTAGCTGAATCAGCGCCGGCGGCCCCCGAACCAGTTGCCACCGCGGGTACCGCCCCGGCCACAGCGGTTTCCAGTGCCGGGGCACCAGCAGTTCGCCGTGGCCTGCCGCGCACCGCCGGTGCAGAACCGTGGCCGCCAAGTTCATTCGTGGCAGCTCCCGTTGTTGCCGCAGCTCCAGCGGCTCCAGCGCCTGCGCTCCCGCCGGCACCGGTTGCGGAAGCTGCCCAGGCCCAGGCCGCACCGGCCATCCCGCCGAGGGCAGAGGCAGCACCCGCGGATCCGGTGGGCCAGGCATCCGGCGCCGCGCTGGTCTCGGAGCCTGCGGCCGCCGAGGTGCAGGCTGCTCCTGCCCGTACCCGCATGGGTGCGCAGGAACCTGCCGCGCCAGCAGCCGCGGCAAGTAACGCGTCGACCGCCGGGCGCGCGAGCAAGCCGGCACCCCAGGCAGCGGCGAAGAGCAAGAAAGAAGCGGCCAAGCATGGCCCGATGACGACCAAGCAGTGGGTGCTGGCTGGAATCCTTGGCGCATTCTGCGCCTTGGGCATCGCCACCGCCGTGGTGCTCGTTGCCCGCGGCATTGCCGGCATCGATGCCGTGGAGTCATTCATGGAACGCTACCCGGGTGAGTACCACCTGCCGGACTCGGCACCTCTCGGGTTCCCTGGCTGGCTGGCATGGAACCACTTCTTCAACTTCTTCCTGATGGTCCTGATCATCCGTTCTGGCATGCTGGTCAGGCACCAGAAGAAGCCGCCTGCCTATTGGTCGTCGAAGCGCAGCCCGAAGGTGAGCATCAACCTCTGGCTGCATCAGGGTCTTGACCTGCTGTGGATCATCAATGGCCTGGTGTTCCTCGTGCTGCTGTTCGCCACAGGCCACTGGATGCGCATCGTCCCGACGTCGTGGGAGGTCTTCCCCAACGCGATTTCGGCGGCCTTGCAGTACCTGACGCTGGATTGGCCCACCGAAAACGGCTGGGTGAATTACAACTCGCTGCAGCAGCTGGCCTACTTCACCACCGTGTTCATCGCGGCCCCGGTCGCGGCGATCACCGGCTTCCGGCTCAGCGCCTTCTGGCCGAAGAACATGCCAGCATTGACCGCGAAGTACCCGATCGAGGTTGCCCGCGCGCTGCACTTCCCAACCATGCTGTACTTCGCTGTGTTCATCCTCGTGCACGTGATCCTGGTGTTCTCCACCGGGGCGCTGCGCAACCTGAACCACATGTACGCGGCCCAGGGTTCCACGGATCCAGCCGCGTACGCGGATAACTGGACCGGACTGCTCTTCTTCGCGCTCTCGCTGCTCGTAATCGCCGGCGCCTGGCTGGCCTGCCGGCCAATGATCCTCGCATCCATAGCCCGGCTCTTCGGCAAGGTCAGTGCAAGGTAGGAGCAGCGATTCTTGCCTCTGGCGCAAAACTGATCGCGCATGGGGTCGATCGTCAGTAGGGTCGATAACAACGGCCTTACTGACGAATGGGGAACAACGAAAATGAGCCACCACCACGAACACCACACCAAAGAACATGATGATGTCGCCTTCTGGGAGAACCACTACGGCCAGTCCGAGCGGGTCTGGTCAGGCAAGGTCAACCAGGTCATCGAGAACCTTGTCGCCCCGCTGGCCCCCGGCACGTCGCTGGATATCGGCTGCGGGGAGGGAGGCGATGCGCTGTGGCTGGCCACCCACGGCTGGAAGGCTACCGGAGTCGACATCTCGCCCACCGCGGTGAAGCGCGCGCAGGAAGAAGCGGCCAAGCACGGCCTGGACGCGGGGCAGACTCGCTTCATCGCCTCGGATCTGGCTGCGTGGAATACCGGGGAAACCTTCGACCTGGTGACCTTGAGCTTCTTCCAGGCACCCTTTGAATTCCCTCGCGCCAGCTTCCTGCGCAAGGCAGCGACCCTGGTCGCACCCGGCGGCCACCTGCTGGCCCTGTCCCATGCATCGATGCCGTCCTTCGCCAGCAAGCCCGATCACCAGATGCCAGTGTTCCCCAGCCCCGAAGAAGAACTGGAAGCTTTGGCTCTGGATCCGGCGCAGTGGGAGGTGCTGTGCGCCGAGGTCCGCGAACGCACCATCATCGGTCCCGATGGCAATCCGGCGACCCTGGAGGATGCCGTGGTATTCGTGCAGCGCAAGGTGTAAAAAGTTCGACCCTCCAGCCCCATCGGGCTGAAGGGTCGACGACGGCCTAGATATCCCACACGGATCTAGACCAGCTTCAGGGCCTGCGACGGGGTGTAGGCGCCTAGCGGCACCGAGTCGCGCACCACGTCGCGCAGGTTCAATGCATCACCACCCGCAGGCATAGCCGCTTGCAACTGCACGAGCACGTTGCCCAGGGCGGTGCATTCCACGGGTCCGGAAATGACCGGCACGCGCGCATGGTCTGCAGTGCGCTGGCACAGCAGCTGGCCTTGCGAGCCGCCTCCGACAATATGGATGTTCTCCAGCTCGAATCCTCCCAACCGCGCGGCTTCTGCAGCTTGGCGGGCGAAACTCTGAGCCAGCGACTCGACGACCACCCTGATCACTTCGGCAGGTGAGCACGGGCGCTGCCCGCCGGCGGCTTCCACCGCATCGCAGATGCGCTGGGCCATCTGGCCAGGAGCCAGGAACCGCTCGCTTTGAGGATCGATCAGCATCTGGGGAACAGGCAATTCCGCGGCCTCGGCAAGGAGCTGCTCCAAGCTGGTTTCTTCCCTTCCGGCGGCTTCCGCGTCGTCGTTCCATTGGCGGATCGACTCGCTGAGCAGAAAGGTTCCGGCGACGTTCTTCAGGAACCGGACACTGGAATCCAGCCCCAGCTCGTTGGTGAATCCCGCTTGATGCGCTTGCTCGGTGAGTACCGGGCGGTCCAGCTCCACACCAACCAATCCCCACGTTCCGCAAGAGATATAGGCGGATTTCCCGCTGGAGAGCGGGGTCGCAACCACTGCGCTGGCCGTGTCGTGGGAAGCGACCGCCACTACCTGGACTTCGTGGCTGGCACCGAATTCCGCAGCCAGCTCGGGCAGCAGGGCGCCCACCGGCTGGCCAGGGTGCACAAGCTGCGCGAGCTTTCCCGAAAGCCCCAGTTCAGCAACCAGATCCTCGTCCCATGTACCGGTGCTGTGGTTCAGCAACCCGGTGGTGGAAGCGTTCGTCCACTCGCTGCGCCGCTGCCCTGTGAGCATCCAGTTGAAATAGTCGGGAACCAGCAGCAGCGCCTCGGCGTCCGCCAACCGGTTTTCCAACTTCTCGGCTTGCAGCTGGTACACGGTGTTGAACGGAAGGAATTGCAGCCCATTGCGTGCAAACAACTCGCGCCGGCTGAATTTCTGTTCCAGCGCAGCAACCGCGCGCTCATTGCGCGGATCCCGGTAATGCCGCACTTCTCCCAGGCGCTTGCCGTCCTTGAGCAACGCATAGTCCACCGCCCAGGAGTCCACCCCGATGCTGGCGATATCCCCGCGCTGCGCGAAAGCCAGCGAGAGGCCGTGGCGAATTTGCGCCCAGAGCTCATCGATATCCCAGGCCAGCGCTTCTTGCCGCGCCCCTGGTTCCAGGCTCGACAGCGGAACCGGTCCGTTGGCGAAACGGTGGACGGCAGTGAGCTGGAGCTTCCCGTCCACCATCTGGCCGATCATGACACGTCCGCTGGTGGCGCCGAGGTCGATAGCTGCGACCGGCGCGCTCTCTGCTTGCTTGCTCATCGCAGGAAGGCTGCCGCCACTCCGGAATCCACCGGAATGTGCAATCCGGTGGTCCGGGTCAGTTCCGGCCCGGTCAGCACGAACACGGCATCGGCAATGTTCTCCGGGATGACCTCGCGCTTCAGGATCGTGCGGTTTGCGTAGAACTGCCCCAGATCCTCCTCTGCCACGCCATAGGTCGCCGCACGCTGGGCACCCCAGCCGGAGGCGAAGATCCCGGAGCCGCGCACTACGCCATCGGGATTGATGCCGTTCACGCGCACGCCATGCTCGCCCAATTCTACGGCCAGCAAGCGCACCTGATGCGCCTGGTCGGCCTTCGTGGCCGAGTAGGCAATATTGTTCGGACCTGCGAAGACCGAGTTCTTGGAGGAAATATAGATGATATCGCCGCCGAGCTTCTGCTCGATCAGCACCTTGGCCGCGGCCTTGGAAACCAGGAACGATCCCTTGGCCATCACATCATGCTGCAGGTCCCAGTCGGCCTCGGTGGTTTCCAGCAAGGGCTTCGAAAGCGAGAGGCCCGCGTTGTTCACCACCAGGTCCAATCCGCCAAATGCCAGCACCGCCTCATCGATGGCACGTTGCACGGCGTGCGCATCGGCCACGTTGGCGGCGACGCCAACGGCCACATCTGCGGTGCCCAGCTCCGCCGCGGCGGCCTGCGCCTTGTCCAGATCCAGGTCTGCGATGACCACGCAGGCTCCCTCGGCTGCCAGCCGCTGCGCCACGGCCTTGCCGATGCCCGACGCGGCACCGGTGACCAGGGCGATGCGCCCGGCATGGGACTTGGGCTTGGGCATGCGCTGCAGCTTGGCTTCCTCCAGCGCCCAGTATTCGATGCGGAACTTCTCGACATCGGAAATCGGCGTATAGCTGGAGACCGCTTCGGCGCCGCGCATGACGTTGATGGCATTAAGGTAGAACTCGCCAGCAACCAGTGCGGTCTGCTTATTCGCCCCATAGGAGAACATCCCGACGCCCGGGACCAGCACGATCAGCGGGTCGGCCCCGCGCATCGCCGGAGAGTCCAGGTCCTTGTGGGCCTCGTAGTAGGCCTGGTAGTCAGCACGGTACTGCGCATGCAGTTCTTCCAGGCGAGCGATCTGCTCCGATACGCCTGCGGTAGCGGGAAGATCCAGCACCATCGGCTTGATCTTGGTGCGCAGGAAGTGGTCCGGGCAGCTGGTGCCCAGGGCCGCCAGCTGCGCCAGCTTCTGGCGCGAGAGGAAATCCAGGACTCGCTGGTCATCGCTGAAGTGCCCCACCATGGGCTTGTCGGTGCTGGCCAGGCCGCGGATGCTCGGGGCCAATGCGGCGGCGCGGGTCCGGCGTTCCTCCTCGTCCAGCGGCTCGAATCCTGGAACCACAGGACCGAAGGGCTCCGGTGCGCCGTGCTCGTCAAGGTAGGCAGCGGCGGTGTCGATGATCCACAGCGAGTTGGACTCGGATTCCTGGGAGGTATCTCCCCAGGCGGTGATGCCATGGCCGCCGAGGATGCAGCCCACGGCCTGCGGATTGGCGTCCTTGATCGCGGCAATATCCAGTCCCAGCTGGAATCCGGGGCGGCGCCAGTCAACCCAAGCCACCTTGTCGCCGAAGATCCTTGCGGTCAGCTCCCGGCCGTCCTTGGCAGTGGCAATGGCAATGCCGGAGTCCGGGTGCAAGTGGTCGACGTGGTTTGCGTTGACCAGCCCATGCATTGCGGTATCAATGGATGGCGCGGCGCCTCCCTTGCCGTGCAGGCAGTAATCGAAGGCCGCGACCATCTCGTCTTCGCGCTCCACGCCCGGGTAGGCGTCCACCAGCGAGCGCATGCGGTCCAGGCGCAGGGTCGACAGCCCCTTTTCGGTCAACGTGCCGAGGTCCCCGCCCGATCCCTTGACCCAGAGCAGCTCAATTTGCTCACCGGTGACCGGGTCTTTCGCGGTGCCCTTGGCCGAGGTGTTTCCACCGGCGTAGTTGGTGTTCTTCTTGTCTGCACCCAACCGGTTGGATCGTTGAATCAGTTCCTGTGCGGTGGTGCGTGTCGCGATGGTGTTGCTCATGGTGTTCTTGTCTTCCGACTCGTTAATGTGCATGGGGGCAGTGGTTCTCAGGCGTCGACTTTGGTGGCCCTGGTTTCATATCCATAGCGCTCCAGTTCGATCTCTTCCAGCGACTTGCCTCGCGTTTCCGGCGCCCAAATGGTGCCGATCAGCAACGCGACGACCAGCAGGCCGATGATCAGGAGGCCAAGCTTTTCCAAGCCCAGGTTGGTGAGCAGTACCGGGAACACCAACGAGAGCAGGCCGACAAGCACCCGGGCAAGCATGAACAGCACGCCCTGTGCACTGGCGCGGTAGCGCGTGGCGAAGAGCTCCGCGGTCCATAGCCCGTAGAAAGCCTGCGCGCCGATACCCGCCGAGATGCCCCAGGCCACTGCGTAGAACAGCAGGGAGAAGGCACCTGGAGGAGCGAAGATCAGCACGGTCCAGGCCGCAACACCCAGCAGGGCGCCACCGAAGTAGAGCCAACGCCGCGAGACCTGGTCTCCGTATTTCATGAATCCGAAATAGGTTGCGGCGGCGGTCAGCACCCAGACCAGCACCTGGAGCAGGTTCTGCTGGGTAGCGGATTCAACGCCAGCGGCAGCATAGACGCGAGGCTGGAAAATGCCAGCCTGCCCTGCCACGGTATTCCATAGCCCATAGACGCCGAGCAGGAAGAAGAGCGCGCTCCAGTTGCGGCGGTCGGCCAGCAGCCCGCGCATGCCGGAGAAGAACGAGGCTTTCACGCCAGCAGCCGTTTCCGCGGCACGTTGCTCCTTCCACCTCCTGGACTCGGGCAATCCGCGGCGGACCCACCAAGTGACAGCGGCGATCAGGAAAAGATGGAAGAAGATTGCCCGGGAGCCGTTCACGCCCCAAGGCTCAACCAGGATCGCCAGCGCGAAACCGATGGCTGGGCCAATCGACCACGCCAGCTGAGCGGTGCCCACGTGCGCAGCACGCGATTCCTGCGGAGCCTCCTCGGCAATGTAGGTCCAGGAGGCTGGAACGCCTGCGCCCACGGCAATGCCCATGAGGACCACGCCGATGATCAGCAGGCTCGTACCGGAGGAGAAGGTGATCATCAGGGCGCCGACCATGAACACGATCAGGTCGTAGGTATAGATGAACTTGCGGCCCAGACGGTCGCAGAGCGGTCCGCCGATCAGTGCACCCAGGGCCGCGCCGAACGCGTTGGCCGACACGGCAGCGATGACACCGACCAGCGCGTCGTCGAATCCGAACGCGCCCTGCCACAGGCTGAGGCTGGTGGCCAGCGCAATGATGGCTCCGGCTTCTATGTAATTGCTCATGGCTACGGCAATGGTGGCTTTCCACCCGGAGATGCCGCGCTTCTTTGCTGCGGTGTTCATGATCAGGCTCCCCATCCTGCTTGCACGCCACCAGCGCGCGATGCTTCGATTCGGCTCTGGTAATCGGAGGTGCGGAAGGCCTGCATCGGATCGGCTGGCAGGCCGCGCGTTGCGCGCCATGCTTCCAGGTCGGCCCGCACGTCGGTGTAGAAGGCATCCATGAAGATCTCGTTGGCGGCCAGGACATCACCGGAAATCTGTGCTTCAGTCAGCGCTACGCGGTCGATCAGCAACGCCCGGGCCGTCATTTCCTGCACGTTCTGGACGCTTCTGATCTGGCCCAGGATCTTGTTCTCCACGTTGTGGCACTGATCGAGCATGAAGGCCACAGGCGTGTCCTGGTCCAGTCCGCCACCGCGGATCACCTCGGCCATGATGCGGAACAGCTGATACGGGTCTGCCGAGCCAACGATCAAGTCGTCATCCGCGTAGAAGCGGGAATTGAAGTCGAAGGATCCGAGCTTGCCAAGCCGCAGCAGCTGCATCACGATGAACTCGATATTGGTGCCTGGCGCATGGTGCCCGGTGTCCAGGCAAACCATGGCCCGATCCCCCAAGGCCGCAACCTGGGCATAGGACGTTCCCCAGTCGGGCACGTCGGTGTGGTAGAAGGACGGTTCGAAGAACTTGTACTCCAGCACCAGGCGCTGCTCTCCGGAAAGCCGCGCATATATTTCGGCCAGCGAATCGCCTAGCCGGTCCTGGCGCCCGCGCATATCCGCTTGGCCTGGATAGTTCGAGCCCTCTGCCAGCCAGATTTTCAGATCCTGGCTTCCGGTGGCATCCATTACGTCGATGCATTCGAGGTGGTGGTCGATTGCCTTGCGGCGGATCTTCGGATCCTCATGGGTCAAGGCGCCGAACTTGTAATCGTCATCTTGGAAGGTATTCGAATTGATGGTTCCGAGGCTGACGCCCAGGCCTTCTGCATGCTCGCGCAGCACGGTGAAGTCCTCGACCTTGTCCCACGGAATGTGCAGGGCCACCGAGGGAGCCAGTCCGGTCAATCGGTTGACTTCAGCCGCATCGGCGATTTTTTCGAAGGGATCGCGCGGGGTCCCGGGGGTCGAATAGACCTTGAAGCGAGTGCCCGAATTTCCATAGGCCCAGGAAGGGACTTCGATGGCAAGGCGGTCAAGGATTTGCAGGTGCTCAGGGCTCAGCTTCGAGCTCATGGAACTCTCCATTTCTAGTAATTCTGCGGGCTACTACTGCTGGGATGCGGCAAGTGCGGCCAGCTGGTTTTCGAGATTGAAGACCTCGCGCAGACGCGGCGCTTGCTGATCTGGCCGGCCGCCCAGGCTGAGGAAGAATCGGCTCATTTCCGCTTCCCACGCTGCGGTGCGCGGGTCGGAGTCCAAGGCGGCCTGGGCAGCGCTGTCGTCATCGGTTTCGTAATAGCCGATCAGCAACCCGTCCTCGCGCAGAAAGAGTGAGTAGTTGCGACGCCCGGCTTCTTCGATGGCTTGGAGCATCTGCGGCCACACTTCCCGGTGGCGCGACACATACTCGTCGATCAGGTCGGGATTGACCTGCAATTGAAAGCAAACTCGCATCGTACTACTCTTCCGGAGCGCTGGAACTGGGTGGGCAAAACTGTGCGATCCGATTCGCTTTGCACAAAAATGAATCGTTTCAATCGCTTCGAAATTCGAGTGTAGAGCAGGTCACACTTGAATTGCAAGCGGTCGGTCGATCGAATGCCGCATTCTTTTGAATCCTTTCAAAAAGCTGTCGGGATTCCAGTTCCCATCCGTGCGCCAGTTATACTCGCAGAAGAACAACTCACCGAAGAACAGGAAAGCTCTGTGGCCGTCAGCGTCAAGGAAGTTGCCGCCGAGGCGGGCGTTTCCGTAGGCACCGTCTCCAACGTGCTCAACCGGCCCCAGGTTGTTTCCGAACACACCGTTTCCAAGGTCACCGCAGCCATCGAGAAGCTCGGCTTTGTCCGCAACGATGCGGCCAGGCAACTGCGTGCCGGCCGCAGCCGGAGCTTCGGGCTCGTCGTCCTCGATGCACGCAACCCGTTCTTCATGGACGTCACCCAGGGCGCCCAGCATCGTGCCCTGGACAACGGCTACACCGTGCTGATGGGAGCCAGCGACAATTCCCTGAGCACCGAACAGCAACTGCTGGATCTCTTCGAAGAGCAACGCGTCGCCGGAGTACTCATCTCCCCCTTGCACAGCGACTTGAGCCGGCTCTGGCGGATCCGCGAAGCGGGCACGCCAGTGGTGCTGGTGGACCGCGGAAGTGGCGACCGCAGCTTTTCATCGGTCTCCGTGGACGATGTGGAAGGCGGAAGAATTGCCGTACGGCACCTGCTGGACATTGGCAGAAAGCGGATCACCTTCGTCGGCGGACCGCAGAGCATCGAACAGGTCCAGCACCGATTAACGGGAGCCCAATCGGTATTGGCCCAAGCCCCGGATGCCGTGCTGGAGCACATGCCTACCAAGAACCTGACTGTGCTGGAAGGACGGGCAGCCGGAGAGCGTATTCTTGCCATGGATCCTGCACAGCGCCCCGACGGGATCTTTGCGGCCAACGACCTGCTCGCGTTGGGCATACTGCAGGCCCTGGTGATGTCCGGCGAACTCAGTGTTCCCGAGGATATTGCTCTGGTGGGATACGACAATATCGACTTCGCCGAGTCGGCCGTCATCCCGATTACCACCGTGCGCCAGCCAGCAGAAGAAATCGGGCGAACCGCTGTCGACGTCTTGCTGCGCGAAGCAGAAGCGGGCGATCAAGCGGTCCGCGAGCAATTCGTTTTCACTCCCAAGCTCGTTATCCGTGCATCGACTGTGGCCCCGAGCCAAGCGCGCTGACGTTTACCTTAGGGGTTCCTGAAAAGCGGGTTCTGCAGCTTCTGATGCCCAGCGGTTCTTGCTAGGTTGGCATTCCAAGCAACGAGAGGGATGGATTTATGAGCGAGAACAACCCTGAAGCCCGACTGCACAAGGCAGAGGCCGAAGAGCCCGATACCATTTCCGACCCTGCTTTGAATGATGAAGTTGGCCAGGACTGGACCGATGAAGGCGGAGCGACGCCGCATGGAGCCGCGCTAGACGACGACTAGGCCAGAGGGCCAACCAGCCGAAAACCAAAAATGCCCGTGGGTTGCCAAGTTTGAAAGTTTGGCAACCCACGGGCATTTTCACTGGCTTGAATCAGCCGCCTAGAACTCGAACTCCAGGTGGGCATTGACTTCGTCCTTGTTGAAATACGCCGGATCGATCTCGTATTCCTCTTCGTAACCGAAGTTCGAAAGCCAGTCTTGCACTTCCTCGTACTCCGGGTCCGTCGGATCATCGAGAATATCCAGCTTGGCTTCCCAGCCACCGATCCCGCCGCTGTCCTCCATCGGAGCCATGCGCCGGCCGCCGGTGCATCGCGGCAGCTGGCCGCCATCGGCATCCAGGATCTTCTCGACGTCGATGCGCACTTCCCAGTTGTCCCCGAAGTCGTACAGGTAATCCAGGCGGTCTTTTTCCTGCTGCAGCAACGAGGAAACCAGGGTTTCCGCTTCGTTCTTCTGGTAGTCCATGTCGTCAATCTCTGGACCATATGAAGTGCCGCCGAAGCCACCCTCGTAGAAGCTGTGCAGGTGCCCGTCGTACCAGTCGAAGCTCGCTTGGATGATGTCGTGCAGGTCGCCAAGGTTCAGGTCCATGGGCACCAGCACGCGACGCCAGATCGGCGGCTTGGCGTCCTTGAGGGTCAGCTTCAGCTGCAGCACCTTGCCGGTATACGGTGTTTCGCGCTTCAGGCGTTTCGGCTCGTCATCGTCCGGCCCGAACATCGCATCGAGATCGGTGTCGTCGAATTCATCCTCATCGAGCAGGTCCTGTTCAACGTCGGTAATCGCCAGGCGGACGATAGTGGGCACCGAGTACGCTTCGCCATCTTCGATAAGGCCAAGTACGCGCAGTTCATGCATGCGCACATGCGCGGTTTCCCATACCTTTGGCGACCATTGATCATCTCGCGGGTCAGCCACGCGATGCGGGTTGCCTTCGATCCCCTCGACGATCCAGAACGCTGCCAGCCCCCAGGCTTCAAGGCTGGCGTCATCGCCGCCTTCCGGCTTTTCCAGCAACGAGTCCAGGCAGGCCTGGATGAAGTAGAAGTTCGGCTCGAAGGAGTCGGCGTCTTCATGCTGCATGATGTCTTCGTACGTCACGCCGCGCTCCGGCTTGCCCTGTTCGGGCAGCTTGATGGCGCTGACCGATTCCAGTGCCGAGAGCACGACCGCAACCATCAGGCCCCTGCGCGATTCGTGGACTTCCGGAGGCAGCTGGTCGGCGAGCGCTATTGCGGCCGTTTCCAAGAATTCAGACGCCGGCAAGCTGGCCCACAGATTCTTGCCCTCGGTGAGGGTCCAAGCCAAGAAGGCACGGCCCAGCTTGCTGATCGGCATGGCGGCGATTTCAGCCAGGGCCGCTTGAGAGGCCTCGTCAGATGCCATGATCTCGTCAATTTCATCGTTTTCATCGATGCCGTCATCACCGGCGAATGGATCCTGGGCTTCCAGCGACTTCCGGAACCACTCCAGGCTTTCGGCCTCGCGCTCCCACAGACCGGCATCGCGCAAGAACTCGACGTAATCCGCCCAGGCCATATAGATCATGGTTCCCAGCCCATTATCGGCGGCATCGGGATTCTCGGCCTCTTCGAATTCAATCATCGAGCTGAGCACTGCCAGCAGTTTGGGCGGATCAAAATCGGTAACCTTGTCCAGGCCGACGACTTCGGCGTAGATGCCCAGGGTTTCGCGCACTGCGGCAAGGACCATCAGGGCCAGTTCTGGGTCATCGCGGTTCTCGGAGAACCAGCGTACGAACTGCGGCGTGAGCGCGTCCAGGCCGCGCCCCACCTTCACCCGGTCCAGGGAGACGACGCCCTCTTGCAGGCGTGCCGGATGCCCCTGCTTGGGCTTCTGCTTCTTCTTTTTCTTCGCCATCGGACTGCTTTCCTGGTCGTTTGCTTCTCCCCCCTAGGCTACGTGGCTGCTGGTTCCTGAAGAAGCATGCCTGGCACGTGTTCTGCTGGACAGCTTCCTGCCGTCGCAGCCAGGCACCGCCAGGGCCCGCACGGCGCGGATATGAATCGAGTCGCTTTCGATATCTATGGCGTAACCCGTACTGCTGGAGCGCCCGCGTTGGTAGGGTGACTTCATGATCAATACTGCTCGTTTGCACTCGGACCTGTCACGACTCAACCGCGAAACCGCGATGATGTCGGCCACGATCGAAACCCTGTCCACCGAAGAAATGGCCGCCGCCTCGCTGTGCGAAGGCTGGAGCCGGGCGCAGGTCATTGCGCACTTGGCCTCCAACGGCCGGAGCCTGGTCAAGCTCATCGACTGGGCCACCAGCGGAGAACCGCAGGAGCTCTACGCCTCGCGCGAGGCCCGCGACGCGGAGATCGACGAGCTGGCGGCCCTGCCGCGCGAGGAACTGGTCAAGAAGTTCCAGGACGCCGCCGCATACTTCGCCGAGCAGTGCGAACGGCTCAGCGGCGAACTGGCCGTGGAAGAGGTGGACCTTCACGGCAAGATCATTCCGGCGACCTCCATCGTGGCCCTGCGCATCTCAGAGGTGGTCATCCACCACCATGATCTGGATACCGCGTGGACCATCGAGGAAGCCGATCCGGATTCCCAGGAGAACGCCGTCGAGGCCGCCGTGCGGACTATGCGCGTGAAGAACGCTCCGGGCATGACGCTGGTGACCGAAGAGGGCGACGAATGGGTCATCGGCGATGGCGCGCTGAAGGTGCGCTCGGACCGCGAAGGCTTGATCGAATGGCTGGCCCGCGGCCAGGCCCGGCATATCGAGGCCGATGGCCCGATTCCGGTTTTGCCTTCCTGGTAACCATCTTCTGGCAGGCGTGTCAGCACGCGGCAACGGTTGGCCCTGCAAGGAGAATGGATTCGGCCCGCTTGTCGAAGTGAAAAGGAGCCGGCATTGATCCCTGTCATCGTGCTCACCGGATATCTGGGTGCAGGCAAGACCAGCCTGCTCAACCGCTTGCTGACCCGCCCGGGTACCCGCGTCGGGGTCATCATCAACGACATCGGCAAGGTCAACGTGGATACCGGGCTGATCACCGGCCAGATCGATGCGGCCGAATCCATTGCCGGCGGCTGCGTTTGCTGCCTGTCCGATAGCAGCGGCCTGGACGAGCTGCTGGAGAAGCTGGGCCAGCCGAAGCTGCGCCTGGATGCCATCATCGTGGAGGCCAGCGGCGCGGCCGACCCGCTGAACGTGGATCGGCTGCTGCGTTTCGGCAAGGCCCACGGGGTACGCTTCGGCGGCATCATCGACGTGATCGACGCGGTGGAGCATGAGCACACCGTGGATACCGCGGCGATGGCCCCGGCCCGCTTCAGCGCCACCAGCATGGCGGTGGTCAACAAGCTGGACCGCATTGCCCCGGAACACCGCGACGCGGTCCTGGCCAGGATCAGCGGACGGATCCGCGAAATCAACCCGCACGTTGCCATCATCCCGGCGTCGCACGCCGCCATAGACCCCGAGCTGGTCTTCGACATCGCCCTGAACGAAGACCCGATCGACGAGTTGCCGTTGGCGGCTGCCTCCCGCCCGCACCACGACCACGAGCATGCTCCGCACGCCAACGCGGTGACGGTGCGCTGCCCCGAAGCGGCGGATCCGGGTGCCCTCTTGGACCTGCTGGAGCACCCGCCGGTTGCGGCCTACCGGCTCAAGGGGCATGTAAAACTGCGCACCGATCGCGGCACGCAGCGTTTCCTGGTCAATATGGTGGGCCGGCAGATCCATTTCGCGAAAGCAGCGGCCCACAGCGATCCGGCCAATGACGCGCTGGTCGCCGTGGGAATGAACTTGGACGAGGAAGCGGTTGGCGCGGCATTAGCGGCCGCCTTGGAACCAGCACGACTTGATCCTTCGCCGGGAAATCTCACCCGTTTGGAACGGCGGTTGATTTTGAGCAGCGATGCAGCAGATGCTCCGGCCAAGGTTGACGCTGAAGAGTTCTAGCTGCTGCGGCACTGATGCCTGCGAGTTGGCAACGAGGGCATCCGCTGCCCCGTCTCGACCTGCAACATCGAGCCGCGTTCGCATCCAGTTCGCGCCCGGTGCATAGGGGCACGTCCCAAACAGGCCAAGCCTTCGGAAATAACTCAAGTGCTGCCCGCGACTCCAGTGATGAGTCCCAATTCCAACCCGTCCAACGTTGGACGATTCCGTGCTCCCCGCGATTGCCGGGATGACGCCCGGTATTGCCGATGGTTTCGATGAGCGGTTCCAAGTGATCCTTGGATCTTCACGAAACAGCCCCGGGTCGCCAAAACCGAAGGCCGCATCCCGCGCGACCCTGCCGTCAGCCCACCATGTCCGAGCAAAAGAAACATCACTGGAACATGAAATGGACACGGTGCGCCGATGGCCGGCGGGTCAGCGCGGGGTGCGGCCCCGGCAGTCTCTGGAAATGAACGCTTACAACGCGATCTGGCGGTTCTGGTCCTTGTAGAGCAGGTACCGGAAGTTCTCCGGGCCGCCGGCGTAGCAAGCCTGCGGGCAGAAGGCGCGCAGTGACATGTAGTCCCCGGCTTCGACCTCGACCCAGTCGCCATTCATCCGGTACACGCCCTTGCCTTCAAGCACGTACAGGCCATGCTCCATGACGTGGGTTTCGGCGAACGGGATGGATGCGCCCGGTTCGAAGGTCACGATATTCACGCCGAAGTCGAAGGCCACGTCGTTGGGATCGAGCATGCGGGTGGTGCGCCACTTGCCATCGGTGCCCGGCATCGGGCCAGGTTCGATGTCGCGCTCATTGCCCACCACGGGAGCCGGTGCGGCGACGCCTTCAAGCACTTCGTAGCGCTTGCGCAGCCAGTGGAAGCTGGTGGTCTCGGTGCCGTCATTGCGGGCGGACCACGTAGCGCCGGCTGGCAGGTAGGCGAAGCCGCCGTCCACCAGCACATGTTCGGTGCCCTCGATGAGAAGGGTCAGCTGCCCGGTGAGCACGAAGATGAATCCCTGCACCTGGGCCTGCGGCTCCGGCTTGGTGGCGCCGCCGCCCGGGGCAACTTCCACGATGGCTTGGGAGAAGGTGGTGGCCCCGCCGGCGACCGGGCGGTTGAGCACCCAGGCACGGGTGTTGGTCCACTCGGGGAAGACGCTGGTGACGATGTCGCGCAGCACGCCCTTGGGGATCACGGTATAGGCCTCGGTGACGATGGCCCGGTCGGTGAGCAGATCGCTCTGCGGCGGGTGGCCGCCGAAGTCCGAGTAGTACGACGAGGAGTTCTGGATGGCTGGAACAGTCATGGTGTTGTCCTTAGGCGTGGGAGCGGTTCAAGGCGATCGCCTCGAGTTCGGGCAGGGTGATCTGGGCTAGTTCGGTGACCTCGTCGGCGCTGACCGCACCGCAGGCCACCCCGCGGTGGATGTAGCGGGCCAGGGCCCGTGCGGTGGCCGGCTCGTCCATGATGGCCGAGTTGATCTGGTGGACGTAGTTGCGCAACCGGGTTCCGGCTGCCTGCAGGCCTTCGCGGAAGAAGGCGAAGGTGGCCAGGTAACGGGTGACCAGCTGATTCTCGTGCATGTCCCAGCCCTGGTAGATGCCGCGGGACAGGTGGCGGGAGACCAGGCGGGCGTGCAGTTCCCAGGCGGCCGCAATGTTCTCCGGGTCGCCGGCCGGGATGATGTTGGTGGAGCCGTCGGACAGTTCCACCCCGGTGCCGGCTACGGCCACCTGCATGACGTCCTTGGCGAAGTCCGCTACCGGGTGCTCCATGGACTGGTATCCGGCGGCCACGCCCAGCGACGCGGAGTAGTCGTAGGTTCCGTAGTGCAGCGAGGATACCCGGCCCTTGCCCGAGGCGATCAGCTGGGCCACCGGATGGGTTCCGTTGGCGGCCAGGATGACCTGCGGGGTTTCCACCTGCACTTCGAAGCGGATGCGTCCGGCTTCCAGCCCGTGGGCTTCTTCCAGCTTCTCGGCCAGGTAGACCATGGACTCGACCTGGGCCACGGTGGTCACCTTGGGCAGGGTCAGGCGCAGGCCCTCGGGCAGCGGACCGTTGGCCAGAAGCCGGGTGATGAACAGGTCCAGGGTGCGGATCCCGCGGGCCCGGGTGGGTGCTTCGAAGCATTTGAAGCGGATGCCGATGCAGGCCGGGGCTTTGCCGGCGGCCACCGCGGCGGATACCGAGTCGGCCGCGGCAAGCACTGCGGCGTCCTCCTCGGCATCCGTGCGGTTGCCGTAGCCGTCCTCGAAATCGAGGCGCAGATCTTCGATGGGTTCGCTTGCCAGCTTCGCGCCAACCAGTTCCGCCAAGCGCTCTGGTTCGGCCAGCTTGAGCTTGGCCGCCAAGGCGGATAGGCCAATCAGTCCTCCGGCAGTGGCTACTGCGTTGTGGCCCCAACGTTCTGGGAGGTCCACGGTGTACTTGTCCCCGGGGACGTACACGGTATGGATCGGCTGGCGGGCTCCGGTATCCCCCGGGTAGGAGGTTTCCAGCAGCCGGTCGGTGGCGGCCAGCTTTGCTTCTACGCTGGCAAGCGTGGACTCATCGAAGGTGTTGCTCATGGCTTGGTCACGTATTCCTTTTCCAAGAGTTCGTAGGCTGGGGTGGTGAGGAAGTCCGCGAAATCCTCGTCCTTGCCGCTGGTCAGTTTCGCGATCAGTTCCGCTGCCGGCTGGTAGTAGGCGTTGAAGTGCTCTTCATTGTCGACCTCCGCGCGCAGGCGTTCAACCTCTTCGGCGAGAATGCCAGCAACCAGTTCGGCGGTGATGGTGTTGCCGGTGTCGGCGGCGACCACCTGGTTGCGGATCTGCTGCCAGATCTGCGAGCGCGAGATCTCCGCGGTGGCGGCGTCTTCCATCAGGTTGTGGATGGCGACCGCGCCGTTGCCCGAGAGCCACACGGCCACGTAGTTCACGGCCACGTAGAGGTTGGCGCGCACGCCGGCCTCGGTGACATCGCCAGGAGCGCTGGCCACGTCCAGCAGCTGGGCCGCGGTGACCTCGACCTCCGGGCGCTGGCGGTCGATCTGGTTCGGCTTCTCACCGAGCTTCGCGTCGAAAATCTCCTTGCACAGCTCAACCAGGTCAGGGTGGGCGACCCAGGAGCCGTCGAATCCGTCGTTGGCCTCACGGGACTTGTCCTCGCGGACCTTGTCGAAGGCGGCGGCGGTAACTTCTGGTTCGCGGCGGTTCGGGATGAACGCCGCCATGCCGCCCATGGCGAAAGCCCCGCGCTTGTGGCAGGTCTTGACCAGCAGCTCGGTGTAGGCGCGCATCATCGGCGCGGTCATCGACACGGCCGAGCGGTCGGGCATGATGAACGCTTCGCCGGCTTCGCGGAAGGTCTTGATGATGGAGAACAGGTAGTCCCAGCGGCCCGCGTTCAGGCCAGAGGCGTGCTCGCGCAGCTCGTAGAGGAATTCCTCCATCTGAAAGGCGGCCGGGATGGTCTCGATGAGCATGGTGGCGCGCACGGTTCCGTGGGCGATGCCCAGCTCGGCCTGGGCGAAGGTGAAGACCTCGTTCCACAGGCGCGATTCCAGGTAGTGCTCCATCTTCGGCAGGTAGTAGAACGGGCCCTGTCCCGATTCGGCGAGCACCTTGGCATTGTGGAAGAAGTGCAGGCCGAAGTCGACCAGTGCACCGACCGCCGGCTTGCCGTCGATGAGCACATTGTTCTCCGGCAGGTGCCAGCCGCGGGGGCGGACCACCACGACCGCGCGCGGGGCGTCGGTGCGCAGTGCGTAGGACTTGCCGGTTTTCGCATCGGTGAAGGCCAAGGTGCCCCGGGCGGCGGCCGAGAGATTGGAGATCGCATCGATGACATTGAACCAGCTCGGAGTGGAAGCATCTTCCAGGTCGGCCAGCCAGACCTTGGCGCCGGAGTTCAGCGCGTTGATGGCCATCTTGGCCGGGGAGGCCGGGCCGGTGATCTCCACGCGGCGGTCGCGCAGCGCCTCTGGGGCTTCGGCGACCTTCCAGTCGCCGGTGCGCACGGATTCGGTCTGCGGATCGAAGTCGATGGACTTGGCATCGGAGAACTGCTGGCGGCGCACGCCGCGTGCGGCCAGCAGCTGATCGCGGGTGCCAGCGAACTTCTGGTGCAGCTTCTCGATGAAGGCCAGCGCTTCGCCCGAGAGGATCTGCTGGGCATCGGCGACGTCGGGGATGCTGGTGATTTCAATACTCATGGGTTGTTCCTTAACTTCTTGTGCTCTGTTCCAATGAAGGGTGCGTTGACATGCACCCTAAGGTCTTGCTGCGCAGCGCCTACTTGGCGGCGGCTGCGTCCTGCACTGCCATGGCCACATCGGAGGCGACCTGTGGGTCGAATACCGACGGGATGATGAATCCGGGGTTCAGCTCTGATTCGCTGACCCGCGCGGCAATGGCGTCCGCGGCGGCCAGGAGCATGGCGTCGGTGATCTCGGTGACGCCTGCATCCAGCAGCCCGCGGAAGAAACCTGGGAATGCCAGGACGTTGTTGATCTGGTTGGGGAAGTCGCTGCGCCCGGTGGCGACCACCGCCGCGTGGCGGCCGGCCAGTTCCGGGTCCACCTCGGGATCCGGGTTGGCCATGGCGAAGACGATGGCGCGCTCGTTCATGGCTGCGATATCGGCTTCGTCCAGCACGTTCGGGGCCGAGACGCCGATGAAGACATCCGCGCCGGCGATGGCTTCCTTCAGGGTGCCGGTGAAGTTCTGCGGATTGGTGTTTTCCGCCAGCCAGGTGCGGTGCGCATCGGCGTAGGCTTCGTTGCGGGTGATCGCGCCACTGCGTCCGCAGGCGATGATGTTCTGCGCGCCGCGGGCCATGAGCAGCTGGATGATCGCGTTGCCGGCCGCGCCGACCCCGGAGACCACGATGCGCAGGTCCTCGATCTTCTTGTCCACGACCTTCACCGCGTTGAGCAGCGCGGCCAGGGTGACAATTGCGGTGCCGTGCTGGTCGTCGTGGAAGACCGGGATGTCCAGTTCTTCGCGCAGCCGGGCCTCGATTTCGAAGCAGCGCGGGGCGGCGATGTCTTCGAGGTTCACCCCGCCGTAGACCGGTGCCAGCGCCTTGACGATCATGATGATCTCCTCGGTGTCCTGGGTGTCCAGGCAGACCGGCCAGGCATCGACATCGGCGAACTGCTTGAACAGCGCCGCCTTGCCTTCCATGACCGGCAGGGCTGCGGCCGGGCCGATATTGCCCAGCCCCAGCACGGCCGAGCCGTCGGTGACCACGGCGATGGTGTTGCGCTTGACCGTCAGGTTGCGCGCATCGGCAGGGTTCTCGGCGATGGCCATGCAGACGCGGGCGACACCCGGGGTGTAGGCGCGGGAGAGGTCATCGCGGTTGCGCAGGGCGACCTTGGGGGTCACCGAGAGCTTGCCGCCAAGGTGCATCAGGAAGGTGCGGTCCGAGACGTTGCGCACGCTTACGCCATCGAGGTTATCCAGCGCCGCGCGCACGGTCTCGCCGTGGGCCACGTCGGTGGTGTTGCAGGAAACGTCCACCACCATGTGGGTGTGGTTGGACTCGGTGACATCCAGGGCGGTGATGTGCGCGCCGGCCGAACCGACCGCGCCGGCCAGCTCGCTGGTAGCGGTAATCGACGCAGGTGTCTGGACGCGAAGCGTGAGTGAATATCCCGGGCTTGGTGCTGCCATCTGATCCTCCTGTAAAAGTTTCCGTATAGTGGATACTATTATCCTCAAAATGAAAATGCAAGAGTGTTTTGTGGCGCCCGGCACGATTTTTGCCGAGTTAATATCGGATCGTGGAAGAAAAGCCTGATTCTGCGCTATTCTTGGGACTAGGATTTCGCATCGTAGAAGTAATGCGTAGCCCTCTTCCGAAACCAGTGCCTTTATTAGGAGCAAAGATGACGCAGACTTCCAGCAAGTCCACCACCGGCGGCGTCCAGTCCGTCGAACGTGCTTTCGAGCTCCTGGAAGTCATCGCCCGTGCCGGCGGAGAAGCCGCGCTCAGCGAGCTTGCCGCCGATACTCCCCTGCCATTGCCGACCATCCACCGCCTGCTGCGCACCCTGGTCGGAGTGGGCTACGTGCGCCAGCTGCCCAACCGCCGCTATTCACTGGGCCCGCGGCTGATCCGGCTGGGCGAGGTAGCCAACCGCCAGCTGGGCGCCTTGGCCTCCCCTGCGCTGAAGGATCTGGTCGCGAAGCTGGGCGAATCGGCGAATATCGCGGTGCTCGACGGAGACATGGTCACCTACATCGCCCAGGTGCAGTCAGCCCACTCGATGCGCATGATCACCGAAGTCGGACGCCGCGCCATGCTGCACAATTCCGGGGTCGGCAAGGCCGTGCTCTCGGTGCTGGATGACGAGCGCGTGCAGCGTTTGGTCTCGCAGGCGGGCATGCCCCCGAAGACCGCGAACACCATCACCACCCTGGGCAAGCTGTTCACCGATGTCGAGGCCACCCGCGAACGCGGCTACGCCATCGACGAGGAAGAGCAGGAACTAGGGGTTCGCTGCATCGCCGTGCCAGTACCGGGCGCGCCAACGCCGATGGCCATCTCGGTTTCCGGGCCGGTGACCCGCGTTGACGAGGCCTTCATCGACAGCGCGGTGCCGGTATTGCAGGAGGCGGCCCGCGAGCTGGGACGCCAGCTGGTGGCCGCGGCGGACTAGCCGCGCTTGGCGATTCCGGCACGCAAGCAAAGATGCCCGCCTGGGCAGTCGATGGCATCGACCGCCCAGGCGGGCATCTCAGTTCGCGCTGGTGCCGGAACACCTATGGAGCCGGCGAACAGGCGTGCTACTGCGCGAACTGGGTTTCGTGCAGCTCGCTATAGCGTCCGCCAAAGGCCAGCAGCTCGCTGTGGGTTCCGCGCTCGACGATGCGCCCGCCCTCCACGACCAGGATCTGGTCCGCCGAGCGGATGGTCGACAGGCGGTGGGCAATGATCAGCGCCGTGCGGTCTGCCAGCGCCTCGCCCAGCGCCGCTTGCACCGTCGCTTCATTCGACGAGTCCAGGGCCGCCGTCGCCTCATCCAGGATGACTACCTGGGGTGCTGCCAGCAGCAGACGGGCAATGGTCATGCGCTGGCGTTCGCCACCGGAAAGCCGGTAGCCCCGCTCGCCCACCACGGTATCCAGGCCATCGGGCAAGGAAGCGATCACCGGCTTCAGCCGGGCACGCTCCAGCGCCTCCCAGATCTGCTCTTCGGTCGCTTCGGGCCGGGCCAGCGTCAGGTTGGAGCGGATGCTCTCGTGGAAGAGGTGCCCGTCCTGGGTCACCATGGACACCGTCGAACGCAGCGAATCGAGCTCAAGCTGGCGGATATCCTCGCCGGCCAGTTCAACACTGCCCGAATCCACGTCGTACAGGCGCGCCAGCAGCGAGGCGATGGTGGACTTGCCCGCACCCGAGGAGCCGACCAGCGCGTAGGTTTGGCCCGCGGGGATCTCGAAGTCGATATCGTGCAGGACCTCTTCGCCGCCGCGGGTGTCCAGGATGGCGACTTCTTCCAGCGAAGCCAGCGAGACCTTGTCGGCGCTCGGGTAGGAGAAGCTCACGTGGTTGAATCTCACCGGCACCGCCCCGGCCTCGAGGCGGCGGGCGTTCGGGGCATCGGCAATCAGCGGCTCCAAGTCCAGCACCTCGAAGACCCGGTCGAAGCTGACCAGCGCGCTGGTGATTTCCACGCGCGCGTTGGCCAGTGCGGTCAGCGGCGTGTAGAGGCGGGTGAGCAGCATGCCCAGGACCACCACGTCGCCGGCGGCCAGATCGCCACGTACCGCGTACATGCCGCCCAGACCGTAGACCAGGGCGAGTGCCAGGGCCGCAACCAGGGTCAGTGCGGCGACGAAGTAGAACTGGCGCATGGCCATCTTGACGCCGATATCCCGCACCTTGCCGGCACGCAGCGCGAACTGCTCGGACTCGTCCTTGGGACGGCCGAAAAGCTTGATCAAGGTGGCGCCGGGGGCGGAGAAGCGCTCGGTCATCTGGTTGCCCATGGTCGCGTTCAGGTCCGCGGATTCACGGCGCAGCAGGGCCACGGACCTGCCGAAATGGCGGGCGGGCAAGAGGAAAATCGGCAGCAGCACCAGAGCGATCAGCGTGACCTGCCACGAGGTGGTGAACATGACCGCAGCGGTGAGCACCAGCGCCACGGTATTGGAGACCAGCCCGGAAAGGGTTCCGGCGAAGGCGGATTGCGCGCCGATGACATCGTTGTTCAAGCGGCTGACCAGCGCACCGGTCCTGGTGCGCGAGAAGAATGCCACCGGCATCTTCTGCACATGGTCGAAGACTGCGGTGCGCAGGTCATAGATGATGCCCTCGCCCAAGCGCGAGGAGAACCAGCGGACCACTACGGACACCACCGCATCCAGGATCGCGATCCCCGCCATGACCAGAGCCAAGTTGATGATCGTCCGCACCCCGGATTGCGCGACGACTTCGTCGACCACCCGTCCAGCGAGCACCGGGGTGATCACGGCCAGGACTGCGGCGAAGATGGAGAAGACGACGAAGACCAGCAGCCGGGACTTGTAGCTGGCTGCGAACTTCAGCACTCGCTTAGGCGTGGTTGGAGCGTAGGCCTTGCCCTTGTCTCCTGACAGCTTCCATAGCGAATGCCAGGCGGCGCTTTCCATGCTCATAAGTGAGTGCTCTCAATCCTGCTGGAAGTAATCGGTGGGTTCCACCTTTGTCCATGATCCCAGTAAGCCATCCGCGACTTCCAGGTAGGGTCAGCTTACGGCGGCCAGCCCGGGCGACACAGCCCGATTGCCCGACGCGCAATAACCGGGATCCCTGCATCAAGAACAGCGGTACCCCCGGGTTCATTCCTCGCCGGCCCCGCGCGGCACAGCACGAGCCCCCGATGGCGCGTGACACGCCCAACGCTGCCGCCATCGGCACAGCGGTACTCGGAGCCAGATAAATGCCTATCAAACACGGATTAATTCCATAATCCAGAAGGAATCCATTCCGCATAACGAAATTATCTTTTTTCATTGCGGAATATTGTGACGTGCCTTACAGTTGACACCATCCAAGCCACGGGCACATACCTCGGAGCGAGTCCATCCTCAGGAGCAGCCATGAAAATCAAATCCGCAGACGACTTCCGGGTCGCTGAGCCAACCCCCAAGAAACCTTTCTACACTTCCCTGTTCTTCCAGCTTGGCGTCGCAATCGTCGCCGGCGTCTTGATCGGCCACTTCCTGCCGAAGGTCGGATCCGAGTTGCGCCCGCTGGGCGACGGATTCATCATGCTGATCAAGATGATCATCGCCCCGCTGATCTTCCTGGTGATTGTCACCGGCATTGCGGCGGTGGGCGATGTCAAGGCAGTGGGACGCGTTGGCGTCAAGGCATTGGTCTACTTCACCTGCGCCACACTCTTCGCCCTGGTCTTCGGCCTGATCATTGCCAACCTCTTCCAGCCAGGCGCCGGGTTGAACATCGACCCGTCATCCCTCGACGCCGGGGCCATCGAAGAGAAATCCGGAGAGGCCAAGGGGGCCGCCGACTTCATCCTGGGAATCATCCCGGTCAGCGTCATCGGCGCCTTCGCGGATAATAACTTGCTGCAGGTGTTGTTCTTCTCGGTCTTCTTCGGCGCAGCCATCGTGGTGGTCGGCCAGGAACGCTGCGCACCACTGCTCGCGGTGTTCGAGAACGTCCTGGAGCTGATCTTCAAGGTCATGAGCTGGGTCATGCGGGTCGCACCCCTGGGTGCCTTCGGCGCCATGGGCTTCATCATCGGCCAATACGGCATCGAGACACTGGGCACCTATGCGAAATTAATTCTCGCCTGCTACGCCGCGGCCCTGCTGTTCATCGGCATCCTCTTCCTGATCGCCTGGGGATTTGCGCGGGTTCCGCTGTGGCAATTCATCAAGTACACCCGCGAGGAATTCCTGCTGGCCCTGGGCACCGCATCAACCGAGTCGGTGATGCCTCGCATCATGACCAAGCTGACCAACGCCGGATGCTCCCGCGCCACCACCGGCTTGGTGGTCCCGACCGGATATTCCTTCAACCTCGACGGTGCGGCCATCTACTTGTCCATCTCGCTGCTGTTCCTGGCCCAGGCGTTCGGCCACAATCTCAGCTTTGGCCAGCAGCTTGCCGCCCTGGGCATCCTGCTGCTGACTTCCAAGGGCATGGCCGGCGTCCCTGGATCCTCGTTCTTGGCCCTATCGGCGACGGCAGCCGCCCTGGGCATCTTCCCGGTGGCCGGCGTGGCCCTGTTGCTGGGCGCGGACCGCATCATGGATTCGATGCGCGTTGCCGTGAACCTGCTGGGCAACTGCGTGGCCACCTTCGTGGTCGCCAAATGGGAAGGGCAGTTCGACCGCGAGGCAATGAAGCGCGCCTTCGCCGGGGAAATCACCAATGAGGACTCGGCCCGCATGCTCGGACGCGATGAGGAATGGGAAGCCATGGAGGCCGAACGCGTAGCCAACGGCGGCCAGCCTTCACCGAAGTTCGGCGGTGGCCCCACCCCGGAGGCCCTGCTCAAGTTCGATATGAGCCCGGCAACCGAAGCCGAAGCAGCTGCGGCCACGCAAAAAAGCTACCCCGATGAGGAACGCGCAGAAGCGCGCAGCTGAGTCAGGCGGTTGCCGCACGGAAAACTGCGGGGACCTTGAGAGCTAATCGGCCGGGGTGCACTGGAGCTTTCCAGTGCACCCCGGCCGATGGCCGTTCCACCTGCTGGCAGGGAAACTCGTCTCCAGGCAGGCCTTGCTAGATGGCGCTCCAGCCGGTATCTGAAGCCAGGACCACGCCGTTGATGTTGGTGCTGTCCTCGCTGAGCAGGAAGGTGATCGAGGCGGCGAGCTGGCTTGCGGTAGCCATGCCCGGAATGATGCCCATCAGCGGAGGGATTACCTGCTGGGCAAATTCGGAGGCCATTGGAGCCTCGATATTGGTCTGCACCGCACCCGGAGCCACTGCGTTGAAACGCAGCCCCTTCTTGCCGTACATGACAGCCGAGTTCTTGGTCATGCCGATGACCGCGTGCTTCGAGGCCGTGTATGCGACGCCGGCGGCCGAGCCGCGCAGGCCAGCTTCCGAAGCCACATTGACCACGTTGCCCTGGCCGGCCTCGAGCATCAGCGGGACCACCGAACGGGTCAGCTTCAGAACGGAATTGACGTTCACATTCATGACCCGTTCCCAGGTCGAGTCCTCGATCTCGTGGATCGGCTCGAACTTGTCCATAATGCCGGCGACGTTGGCCAGCGCATCGATCCGCCCCTCGCCAGCTGCCACTACCTGGTCCACTACCGCTTGGTCGGTGATGTCGCCGGCCACAACGGCAACGTCCAGATCCGGGTTCTCGGCAACAAGCTCATCGCGCCGTTCGCGGCTGATGTCCGCGGCGATCACCTTGCCGCCTTCCTTGGCCACGCGCAGCGCGGTGGCCTTGCCGATGCCCGAACCGGCGCCAGTGACCACCACTGTCTTGCCGGCAAAACGTTCTGCGGTGACCTTTTCCTGCCATGCGTTTTCCATGCCCATAACCGTTCCTTCTGGTTGCCGATGAATTGGTAGTTTCATGTTATGACACACTGTGTCTTAACTCAATGGGCCATAATTGGGATATGCCTGACACCCGAGATTCCGTTGCCACGCACCTGCCTGGGCGCCCGCAGTCCATTGATCCCGACTCCGTGGCCCGCACCGCCCTGGCGCTCTTCGCCAAGCATGGCTATGGCGAAGTCTCGATGGCGCAAATTGCCGAAGAAGCGGGAATCGGACGCAAGAGCCTCTACCGCTATTTCGCTTCCAAGGCGGATTTGGTGTGGGGCGGCCTGCTGGAAGCTTCGGCCATTTCAGACGGCGCCTTCGCCTCGGCGAAGCAGGAGGGCCACGACCTGGTGGGTGCCATGCACGCTGCTGCGGTGGCAGCTTTCGATTCGCTGCCGGATCCGGAGGTCACGCGAGGACGCCTGCGGCTTATCGCTGACCAGCCCGAGCTCCTGGCCCAGGCCTCGATGCGGATGGGCAAGGACAACGAGCGGGTGCTGCGGCATTTCTCGGAAGGCGGGGTCAGCGCGCAGACGGCGCCCTATCTGGCGCTGGCCTTCGGCACGGTGACTTTTGCAGCATGGATCAGCTGGGCGCAATCTGCTGACCCCAGCCCGGAACCGTACTTGGCCGAGGCGATCAAGGTGCTTCGCTTGCCGTAGCCTGTAGCGGTTGCTAGCGCTTCTCCGCCCAGTTGTCATCGATCATGGCCGCGAAGTCGAAGGCTTCATCGAGGATCTCGCGAAGTGTACTGCCCGCCGTCCCAACCCAACGGGTCAGTGCATGGTCGTAAAGGGCCAGACCCAGCAACGCGGCGGTTTCAGCCAGCCGCTGGTTCGCGCAGAACGGCGACAGCGCCTGGGCCAGCGCTACCTGCTGCTCTCGCCGGGATTCCTGCCAGCTGGCCCGGAGCGCAGGGGTGCTCCTGACCAGCTCAATGCGGCCCTGCATCGCCACCGGATCCTGCTCAGCGAATACTACTGCCGATTCAAAGCTGCGGCGCAAAAGCTCCAACAAGCTCTCGCCCGGATGCGAAGACATGGAGCTGGCCATGTCGGAGAAGTGCGCGGTCATGGAACGCAACGCAGTAACTACCGCGTCCTCTTTTGACGAGAAGTACCGGAAGAACGTGGCACGGGATATTCCGATTGCCTGGGCTGCCTGCTGGGCGGTGACGTTCTCCATGCCGCGTTCGGCGAACACGGCATAAACCTGTTCCGCCAACTCGGCTTTCATCTTTTCGCGCACTCGATCGCGAACCACGCTTCCCATGGCAAGAATTTTACTCTGAGATTCAAGGGCAGAAGTGAGACACAGTCTCTTTATGCTGGTCATTGCCACTTTAGCTACGGTGTGTCGTTTCGGCCGCAGTTCACGGAACTCAATAAATCACGGAACATGATGACCGCTGAATCCTGCTTCGCTAGGCTCAAGAAGAGAGAAACTGACTACTCGAAGGACCACCATGGCACAGCAGATCGCAAACAGCATCGACCTCGGCCAGGGGTTGGAAGCCACCTCGCAGGGTTTTGGTTGCATGTCCCTGAGCGGGCCCTACGGATCGGCCGACGATGCCGAATCCCTGCGCACCTTGAACCATGTTCTTGATCGCGGCGTCACGTTCCTGGATACCGCCAACATCTACGGCGAAGGGCACAACGAAACCCTGCTCTCGCAGGTGCTCAAAACCCGTCGCGGCGAAGTCACCCTGGCAACCAAGGCGGGCATCGTGCGTCCGAAGAATCCGGGAGACCCACGCGCTAATGGCGACCCGGACTTCATCAAGAAATGCATGGATGCGAGCCTGCAGCGGCTGGGCGTAGACCACGTTGACCTGTACTACTACCACCGGGTGGATTCCCGGGTGCCAATCGAGGAGACTGTCGGAGCCTACAAGGAGCTAGTCGAAGCAGGGAAGGCCCGGCACATCGGCTTGTCCGAAGTGACTTCCGAGGAGCTGCGCCGAGCCCACAAGGTGCATCCAATTTCCGCGATCCAGATGGAGTACTCGATTTTCAGCCGGGACATCGAAAGATGGCTCTTGCCAGCCGCCAGTGAACTCGGCGTGGGCCTGGTGACCTACGCGTCGCTGGGTCGCGGGTACTTCACCGGAGAAGTTGATTCCCTGCAGCAGCTTGAAGCCAACGACATCCGCCATAACTTCCCGCGCTTCGAAGCGGCCCGCATGCAGCACAACCATCCATTGCGGCAAGTCATCGCGGAGGTGGCCCAGCGCGAAGGTGTTTCAACCGCCCAGGTGTCACTGGCGTGGGTTTATGAAAAAGCACGCGCATTCAATGTGGCCGTCTCCCCGATTCCGGGGACCCGCTTCAGCGCGCACTTCGAGGATAATCTGGGGGCGCTGGATGTCCGCTTATCCCTGGAATCAATGTCGCAGCTGGATGCCTTGGCTGCCCAGGTGGACGGTGAGCGCCAAAAGGACGTGATGTCGGTGTCCAAGGGCCGTGAAGAGGTGCAGATGGCCCGGATGTAGCTTCGCTGATCGCTACTGCGTAGAGTCGTGAAGGTAGCGCATAGCCAGCAGCTGGCAGCAGGAAAGGACTATCCCATGAGAATCGCTTTGGCGCAGGTTCTGAGCACCGCTGATCCGCAGCGCAATCTGGTAACAGTGCGCGATCATGCGCGCCGGGCAAAGGAAGCAGGCGCCTCGCTGGTGGTCTTCCCCGAGGCCATGCAGGTTTCCTTCGGCCACGATCTCGCCAAGTACGCGCAACCCCTGGATGGGCCCTGGGCTACACTGATCCGCCAGCAGGCGCGGGATATAGGCATCACCATTGCCGTGGGCATGTTCACCCCCGGTGAAGGCGGCCGGGTACGCAACACCTTGCTGGTCGCCGGTGAAGGCGTAGATACCCACTATGACAAGATCCACCTCTACGATGCCTTCGGCTATGCCGAGTCGGATTCGGTGACGCCCGGAACTTCTCCGGTGCAGTTCGAGCATGAGGGAACGACGATCGGTTTGGCCACCTGCTACGACTTGCGGTTCCCGCGCTTGTTCACCCGCCATGCGAAGGCTGGTGCAGCGGTCAATATCGTCAGCGCTTCGTGGGGCCAGGGCGAGGGCAAGGCCGAGCAGTGGACCACCCTTGCGCAGGCCCGCGCCTTGGACGCGACGACGTTCGTGGTGGCAGTGGACCAGGCTGATCCTGAAAGCATTGGACGCAAGATCACCGGTACCGCGCCTTTGGGCGTCGGGCATTCGGTGGTGGTTGATCCGCTAGGACGCATTATTGCCCGGGCCGGTGCAGAACCCGAGCTGCTGGTAGTCGATCTGGATCTCAGTCAGGTCCAGGCCGCTCGCAAGCAGCTGCCGGTGCTGGCCAACGCGGTCGACCTGTAGCCAGGCGGTTGGCTCAGCAATTGAGGCTTACCAGCCAGCCCATCGCTGGCGCCGGCGGCGAGGATGGGATCCCGGATATTACTGCGCGCTTCCAGCAGGACCCTTGAGGGGATGTGCTCGCCCAATCCGAGTTTCCGCCCGTGCGCTTTTCGATGCCATGGCCCACCGCTAAGTGCGAGAAGCCCGCGAGGCTACCGCCCGCCCGCTGCGCGATAGCAGGGATATTCCGCTGGATCTAGTCGCGAATTCAGCGAAAGCGAGGCAGAAGCGTAGCGGTGTTGCGGTCGCCAGATGAATCGCCAGCACTACTCGCGGCCCGCCTGCCGGCCTGCCAACCGTGGCCCGGACGCTGCCCTTGGCGGTCACGAGGATGCACACTGATTAACCGAGGATGCCCTGGGGCCGCATACCGCTAACCCCAGATGCTGCTGATCGGTGAATAGTCGTTGGAATACTGCTCTTCCCCCGCCTTGCGCCTTCCACTAGTCTGATTAGGATCCACCATGAATTTTGCCTGCCATCGGAGCCTTCAGTGCCACTAGCCTTACCCGAATCCACGCTGCCCCATCCCTCCTCGGCTCCTGCGCTGAATTGGGGCATCCTCGGGCCGGGGTGGATCGCCTCGCAGTTTGCCGCATCGCTGAACGACTTGACCGCCAGCCGGCTCGCAGCAGTCGGCTCGCGCACCTTGGCCCGCTCCGAGCAGTTCGCACGCACCTACGGAGACGCCGGAACCCGGGCCTTCGGCTCCTATGCCGAGGTGCTCGGGGACCCTGGGGTGGATGTCGTCTACATCGCCGTCCCGCACAGCGGCCACGCGGAACTTGCGCTCGAGGCGATCGCCGCGGGCAAGCATGTCCTGGTGGAGAAGCCAATGAGCCTGGACGCCGGGCAAACTTCCCGGATCATCGAGGCGGCCAAGGCTGCCGGAGTTTTCGCCATGGAAGCCATGTGGTCACGATTCCTGCCCATCGGCAATGTGGTTTCACAGGTCGTCAAGTCCGGAATCCTGGGGCAGATCATCACCGTCCAGGCTGATTTCGGCGCCAAGTTCGAGGTCGACTACGACTCGCGCATCTACGACCCGGCGCTCGGCGGCGGGGCCCTGCTGGATGTCGGCGTCTACCCTATTGCCTTCAGCGCCATGGTCTCCCCTGCCAAGCAGCTCCTGCACGCTTCGGGACGCATGGCCAAAACCGGGGTTGACGCTACCTTCACCGCGGTCCTTTCCAATGTAGACGGTTCCACGGCAATGGTCTTCAGCAGCATCGAAACCGATTCGCCGCAGGGCGCATGGATTGCCGGCACGCAGGGCACCTTGGAACTCCAGCGCCCGATTTGCTGCGGTTCCGGGCTGGTGCTGCGCAGTGCCGACGGCAAGATCGCCGACAGCCGCGAGTTCACGGAAACCTCGCCTACTGCCGGTTTGGGCTGGGAAGCGGCCCACGTGGCCCAGTGCATTGCCCTGGGCCTGGCCGAATCCCCGGTCATGCCGCTGGCTGAATCGCTGGCGATTGCGCAGACCATGGACCAGATCGCGGCCACGCTGCGCACCAGCTAGTTTTCCAGGCCGCTGCGCTTCAGCTTGGCGCAATCAGCCGCGCTGGGCCGAAGCCTTCCAGGCGCTGTGGACCATCTGCTGCAGGCTATGGCGCATCTGCCAATCAAGGTCGCGGGCGGCCAGCTTCCCGTCGGCGACAATGCGCGCCGGGTCGCCCGGGCGGCGCGCTTCTTCCACCGCGGTGAAACCGATGCCGGTGGCCTTCGCTACCGCATCCATGATCTGGCGCACCGAGACGCCATCGCCGGAGCCCAAATTGTAGACCGGCTCCAATACCTCGCCGGCTTCCAGTTTCCTGGCCGCCTCCACGTGCGCCAGCGCCAGGTCGGCGACGTGCACGTAGTCGCGCACGCAGGTGCCGTCCTCGGTGTCGTAGTCGGTGCCGAAGATCTTCGGCGTCTTTCCGGCATTCAGCGCCTGGAACACCAGCGGGAACAGGTTGTGCGGGCTGGCATCGTAGAGTTCTTCGCTGCCCGAGCCGACCACGTTGAAGTAGCGCAGCGAGGTGTGCTTCAGCCCGGTAGCCACCGCCTGGTCGCGGATCAGCCATTCCCCCACGAGCTTGCTCTGTCCGTACGGGGATTCGGGGAAGGTGCCGGTGGATTCGGTCACCACATCTTCGTCCGGGGTGCCGTAGACGGCTGCCGAGGAGGAGAAGACCATGTTGTGCACGCGGGAGGACGCCATGGCTTCGAGCAGGTGCGCGGTGCCGGTGACATTCTGCTCGAAGGCCAGCAGCGGGTGCTTCACCGATTCGCCGGCATACTTGTAGCCGGCCAAGTGGATGACCCCGGTGACCTCGTGGCGCTTCATGATTTCCACGAGCTTTTCGGTCTGCAGGATGTTCAGCTGGTAGAACGGCACCTGTTCGGGAACGAAGCCGTGCACCCCGCTGGACATCGAGTCCACGACGACCGGCTCAAGGCCTGCCGCGGACAGCGAACGCACCACGTGGGATCCGATATATCCGGCTCCGCCGGTCACTAGCCAACTCATGCCCGGCCTGCTCCTTCGTCTGCAATTACGGTGAAAATGGCCGGCTCGACATAGCCGGCCTGGTCAAAGGCTTCGCGGACGGCCTGGCAGACCGGTTCGATCTGCTCGCGCTTGACCAAGGCAATGGCGCTGCCGCCAAAACCGCCACCGGTCATCCGGGCTCCGATCGCCCCGGCCGCCATGGCCGCTTCCACGGCGGCGTCCAGTTCCTCGCTGGAAATCTCGTAGTCGTCGCGCATGGATTCGTGCGACTGGCAAAGCAGCTTGCCCACCGCGGGCAGGTCGCCTTCGCGCAGCGCGAGGACAGTATCCAGGACGCGGCGGTTCTCGGTCACGATGTGCTTGGCGCGGCGCTTGGCTACCGGGTCCCCAATGGCCTCCAGCTCTTCGATGCTGTGCACCTCGCGCAGCGATGCTACCTCCAGCACCGCGGCGGCCTGCTCGCAGCTGGTGCGACGGGCGGCGTAGCCGCCATCCACGTGCGAATGCTCTACGCGGGTGTCCATGACCAGGACCACCGCGTCATGCTGCGCCAGCGGCAGCGGCACGGATTGGGATTCCATGGATCGGCAATCCAGGAACAGCGCATGCTGGGCATGGGACATCAGCGAGGCGCTCTGGTCCATGATCCCGGTCGGAGCACCCACGAATTCGTTCTCGGCACGCTGGGTCAGCTGGGCCATCTGCACCTTGGACAGGCCCAGGCCGTAGAGATCGTCCAGCGCCACGATGGTCGCCACTTCCAGGGCATGCGAAGAGGACAAGCCCGAGCCCACCGGGACATCGGAGTCCACCATCAGCTCCAGCCCGCCAATGTGCACGCCATCGAGCTGGCTCAGCGCCCACAGCACGGCGGCCGGGTAGGCGGCCCAGCCGGGCACCGCGCGGGGCACCAGCTCATCGAGGGTAATGGAGGTGACCGGCGGTTCGTCGCCCGCCCCGTAGGTGGAGGCGAAATCCAGCACCTGGCTGCCCGGCTCCAGCTGCGACTTGCGGCGCACGGCCACCAGCGCGTTCTTGTCGATGGCGAAGGGCAGCACATAGCCCATGTTGTAGTCGGTGTGCTCGCCGATCAGGTTCACCCGTCCCGGGGCCCGCCAGATGCCTTCCGGGTGGTGGCCGTAGGCCTTGGTGAACTTCTCGCGCAGGGCGTTGACGCGCGCCGCGGTTTCCTTCGTTCCGCTGCGGCTCATGGCATGACCTCGCGCAGCCGTGCAGCAGTCTGCTCGGCCGGGACGTCGTTGATGAAAGCGCCCATGGCAGCTTCCGATCCGGCCAGGAACTTCAATTTGTCAGCGGCCCGGCGCGGGCTGGTCAGCTGCAGGTGCAGCCGTGAGGCCTTGCGGGCCCCGGGCTCCAGCGGAGCCTGGTGCCAGGCGGCGATGTACGGGGTGGGCGTCGGGTACAGTGCGTCGAATCCGCGCAGCAGGTCCCGGTACATCACGGCCAGCTCGGCTTTTTCGTCCGCATTGAGCGCGGCGAAGTCCGGCACGTGGCGGTGCGGCACCAGGTGCGCTTCCAGCGGCCAGCGGGCCGCGTAGGGCACGAACACGGAGAAGTGCTCGCCCTCGGCGACCATGCGCGTGCCCTCCTTGCGCTCGAAGTCCAGGATGTCGCCCATCAGGGTGCGCCCGGTTTTCTCCAGGTGCGCGATGCCCTGGCCGGCCATCTTGGCGGCGGTTGGCGCGAGGTACGGGTAGGCGTAGATCTGCCCATGCGGGTGGTGCAGGGTCACGCCGATATCCTGGCCGCGGTTCTCGAACACGAACACCTGCGCAATGCCCTCCATGGCGGACAGGGCGGCGGTGCGCTGCGCCCAGGCCTCGATGACGGTGCGCGCCCGGGCATCATCCAGCGATGCGAAGGAACCGGTGTGCTCGGGGGTGAACACCACGACCTCGCAGCGCCCGTAGGCCGGGGCCGGCTGCTGCACCGGTGCGGCCGCTGGAATCCGGCCCAGTGCCGGGCCCAGGGACGGGAAGCGGTTCTCGAAAACCACCACGTTGAAGTCCTCGGCAGGGATTTCGCTCTGCCGCCCGTGGACGCTGGGGCACAGCGGGCATTCTTCCTTGGGCGGGAGGTAGGTGCGCGACTGGCGGTGGGCCGCTACGGCCACCCAGTCCCCGGTCAGCCGGTCGTAGCGCAGTTCGCCAGGCTCCCCGCGCGGATCCAGCGGCCGGGTGTCGGCCACCGGTTCGGGCACGGCGGCATTGGCGTCGGCGAAGAAGATCGCCTCGCGGCCATCGGCCAGGTGATGGACCCGGTGGGTCGGTTCATGTGCTGCGGAGCCCTGCGGCATTGCAATCTCTCCAGTTGACTCGTGGTGGTTCCAAAGGTGGGTGGCGCCTGGGATGCTAGCGCGGCTGGACCGGGCCGATCAGCCAGCTGGCTTCGTGGCTGGCGCCCGGTGCCAGGGCGATGACGTCCTGGCCGGAGTTGTAGCCGCCCGGCGGGCAGGTCATCGGCTCGATGGCCAGGCCGGTGCGGTCCAGGGCCGGATCATCGCGGTCGGCGGTGTGTATCTGGACCCACGGGCAGGCTTCGTCCCAGGTGATGTGCGATCCGACGCCCCCGGCGTCGGTGATCTCCGCGCGGAAAGAACCGTCCGCGCGGGCAGCCAGGCCAGTGTAGGCATGGTCGATGAAGAGATCCCCGATGGGCTTCGGGGTGCGGAAATCCAGCTCGGTGCCGGCGGCCTGAACCGTGTCGCGCGGCAGCAGGCGCGGGCCTTCGGTCAGCTGCACCTTGCCAGCTGGCAGGGTGAAGGTCCATTCATCCGCCTTCTTGCCCGGGGCGACCAGGTAGGCGTGCGAACCCCAGCCGAAGGGCGCGGTGCCCGTCCCGAGGTTGGTGGCGGCAGCGACGGTGCGCAGCCCGCCGGCCTCCAGCCGGTAGCCGATCACCAGCTGCACCTCGTACGGATAGCCGGCGCTCGGGGCGATGACGGTGCGCAGCTGGGCGAAGTCGGCACGGTGCTCGATGATCTCGAAGCCGGTATCGATCACCAGGCCGTGCAGGGCATGGCCGCGCTCCGGCTCGGTGACCGGCAGCTGCAGCTCTTGGCCTTCCCAGCTGTAGGCCCCGTCGATCACCCGGTTGGGCCACGGGGCCAGGATGGCGCCGGCGAAAACCGGGCGCGGCCCGTGCGGGTCGAAAGCGCGCACCAGCGGGCGGGAGCCGTACTGGAGGGAAACCAGGGTGGCGCCCACCGTGGCCACTTGCGCGGTGAAGCCATGGGCTTGCAGCGTCAGCACCGTTCCATTGGCGGTGTCCTTCAGGGGCAGTGCGAGGCGGTCCATGTCTTCATCCTTCTTGCTGGGCCATCGAAAACGTCGGGCACGCATGGGCCCTCCCGCAATCGCGTGCGGGAGGGCCCATGGCACCAGTGGCAGGCTAGTTGCCGGCGCCCGCGCGGCGCTTGTTGTAGATGTCGAAGGCGACTGCCAGAAGCAGCACAACGCCCTTGACGATCTGCTGGGTGGAGGCGCCCACGCCCATCAGCTGCATGCCGTTGGAGAGCACCGCCATCACCAGGCCGCCGACGATCGCGCCGGTCACCCGGCCCACGCCGCCGGTGGTCGAAGCGCCGCCGATGAAGCAGGCCGCAATGGCGTCCAGCTCGAACATGTTGCCGGCACCCGGCTGGGCGCCGTTGGAACGCGAGGAGAAGACCACGCCGGCCACGCCCGAAAGCAGGCCCATGTTGATGAAGATCCACATGTTGATCTTCTTCACGTTCACGCCCGAAAGCTTCGCGGCGGACAGGTTGCCGCCGATGGCGTAGACGTGGCGGCCGAAAACGGTCTTGGTGGTCAGCACGTGGTAGCCCAGGATCAGGGCAGCCAGGATGATCAGCACGATCGGCATGCCGCGGCTGGTGGCGATCTGCCAGAAGAACCAGAGGATGATGATGCCCGAGATGATGTTCTTGGCCAGGAACATGGCCATGGATTCAACGCTCTGGCCGTACTTGGCGCGTCCAGCGCGGTTGCGCCACTGCGAAACGAACAGTCCGGCCACGGCGATCACGCCGATGATCACGGTGAACAGGTCGAATCCGTTGCCGCCCAGCAGCCCGTTGAGGAAACCGCCGGCGATCTGGCCGTATTCGCCGGGGAACGGCGAGAGCGACACATTGCTCAGCACTTCGTAGGTCAGGCCGCGGAAGAGCAGCATGCCGGCCAGGGTCACGATGAACGCGGGAATGCCCACGTACGCCACCCAGAAGCCCTGCCACAGGCCGCACAGGGCGCCCACGGCGATGCCGGCGAGCATGCCGACCCACCAGGGCAGATCCCCCTTGATGACAATGACCGCGGAGACCGCACCGGTCAGCGCCACGAGGGAGCCGACCGACAGGTCGATGTGCCCGGCGACGATCACCAGGATCATGCCCAGGGCGAGGATCAGCACGTAGGAGTACTGCAAGATGATGTTGGTGATGTTGATCGGGCTGAGCAGCAGCCCGTTGGTCAGGATGGTGAACAGCACCACGATGAGCACGAAGGCAATGTAAATGCCCGAGGTGCGCAGGTTCTTGGTGAAGATATCCTTCAGCTCGCTTGTGATGGTCATCGGGTGCTTTCCTTCTCGATGGTCATGAGTTCCATGAGGCGTTCCTGGGTGGCTTCGCTGCTGGGCAGCTGGCCGGTCATTCGGCCGTAGGCCAGGGTGTAGATGCGGTCGCAGATGCCCAAGAGCTCTGGCAGTTCGGAGGAGATCACCAGCACGGCCTTGCCGGCAGCCGCCAGCTCGTTGATGATGGTGTAGATCTCGTATTTGGCGCCGACGTCGATGCCGCGGGTGGGCTCGTCGAGGATCAGCAGCTCGGGTGCGGTGTGCAGCCATTTGCCCAGCACGACCTTCTGCTGGTTGCCGCCCGATAGGTTCCCGACCTTCGCCATCACGTTCGGGGTCTTGATGCGCATGGACTTGCGGTAGTGCTCGGCAATCTGGATCTCCTTGTTGCCGTCCACGAAGCCCTTGGAGGAGATCTTGTCCAGGCCGGCCGCGGTGGTGTTCACGCGGATGTCCTCGATCAGGTTCAGCCCGAACTTCTTGCGGTCCTCGGAAACGTAGGCGATGCCGGCCTTGATGGCCTTGCCCACGGTGGAGGTGTCCACCGGCTTGCCGTCCATCTTGACCGTGCCGGTGATGTTCCGGCCATAGCTGTGGCCGAAGATGCTCATCGCCAATTCGGTGCGCCCGGCGCCCATCAGTCCTGCAATGCCGACGATTTCGCCGGCGCGGACCTCCAGGTTGGCGCCTTCCACCACGGTGCGGTCCTGCTGGACCGGGTGCTGGACCGACCAGTCCTGGACCTCGAAGACCACGTCGCCGATCTGCGGTACGCGTTCCGGGTAGCGGGAGGACAGTTCGCGGCCCACCATGCCGCGGATGATGCGGTTCTGGTTGGACTCGGGATCGGCCATGTCCAGCGCCTCGATGGACTGGCCATCGCGGATGATCGTGGTGGTGTTGGCAATGTCCTCGATCTCGCCGAGCTTGTGCGAAATGATGATCGAGGTGATGCCCTGTTCGCGCAGTCCGCGCAGCAGGTTCAGCAGGTGCTCGGAGTCGTCGTCATTCAGCGCGGCGGTCGGTTCGTCCAGGATCAGCAGCTTGACGTTCTTGCTCAGCGCCTTGGCGATTTCCACCAGCTGCTGCTTGCCCACGCCCAGCTGGCCTACCGGGGTGACCGGCAGTTCGTCCAGGCCCACGCGGGCCAGCAGGTCCGCGGCGCGGTGGTTGGTCTCGTTCCAGTCGATGAAGCCGCCGCGCGCGGTTTCGTTGCCGAGGAAGATGTTCTCGGCCACCGACAGGTACGGCACCAGCGCCAGCTCCTGGTGGATGATCACGATGCCCTGGGCTTCGGAGTCCTTGATGTTCGAGGCCTTGAGCTCTTCGCCTTCGAAAATGATCTGGCCCTCGTAGCTGCCGTGCGGGTAGACCCCGGAGAGCACCTTCATGAGGGTGGATTTTCCGGCGCCGTTCTCTCCGCAGATAGCGTGGATTTCGCCCTTGCTAACCGAAAGGTTGACGCCGTCCAGCGCCTTGACTCCGGGAAAAGTCTTGGTGATGTCCTGCATGTGCAGGATCGTGGTGTCCATAGTGCAGACGTCCTTGGTGTGTGCTGTGAGCGGTGCATCCGGTGGGCGGGAGGGCGGCTTGCCCTCCCGCCCACCGGATTGCGGCCTGGGAGACTACTTGGTCTGGCCGGCCTTGACTTCCTCGGCCGTGTAGTACTCGGAGTCGACCAGCAGGGAGGTGATGTTGTCCTTGACGACGATGTCCGAATCCAGCAGGTAGGAAGGAACAACCTTCTTGCCGTTGTCGTAGGTTTCGGTGTCATTGGCTTCCGGCTCGCCGCCGCCTGCGTAGGACTTCACTGCCTCGACAGCCTGGGTAGCCAGCTTGCGGGTGTCCTTGAAGATGGTTGCGTACTGCACGCCATCGTCGATCAGCTTCACCGAAGCGATTTCTGCATCCTGGCCCGAGATGATCGGCAGGCCGGCCTCGATGGTCTTGCCGTAGCCGGCGTTGGACAGTGCGGTGATGATGCCGCGGGAGATGCCGTCGAATGGCGAGAGGATGCCGTCGATCTTGGTCTTGCCGCCCTGGTAGTGGGCGGTGATCAGGTCTTCCATGCGCGACTGGGCTTCTTCCTGGCTCCAGCGCAGGGTAGCTGCCTGCTCGATCTTGGTCTGCCCGGACTTGACCGTCAGGGTGCCGTCATCCAGGTAGGGCTTGAGGGTATCCATGGCGCCCTTCCAGAAGAAGTGCGCGTTGTTGTCGTCGATCGAACCGGCGAAGAGCTCGACGTTGAACTTGCCCTCCTTGCTGGTGCGCTTGCCTTCCTCATCGGCCAGGCCCATGCCGGTCAGCAGCGAGGTTGCCTGCTGGACGCCGACGTTGTAGTTGTCGAAGGTGACGTAGAAGTCGACGTTCTCGGTGCCGTTGATCAAGCGGTCGTAGGAGATGATCGGGATGTTCTGGTCCGCTGCGGCCTGCAGCTGGGTGGACAGCGCGGTGCCGTCGATGGAGGCGACTACCAGGATGTCGCTGCCCTTGGTGATCATCTGGTCGATCTGCTGCTGCTGGGTGGGGATGTCGTCATTCGCGAACTGCAGGTCGACTTCGAAGCCAGCGGCTTCCAGCTGGGACTTGACGGCTTCGCCGTCGGCAATCCAGCGCTCGGAAGTCTCGGTTGGCATTGCCACGCCCACCTGGATGTCCTCAGGTGCAGTCGACTCGCCTTCGCCGGCTCCTGCTCCGCCGCCAGCGCCACCGCCGCTGCACGCTGCCAATGCGCCGACCAGTGCCAGCGATCCCATGGTCGCCGCGGCCTTGCGGGTCCAATTATTCCATGCCATCTTTTCCTCCTTGAAAGGTTGCCATATCTGCGAGTGAGACTGGACTCACACTATGTTAGCGCTAACACAGTGATTTCAGCCACCCTCTATGTAAATAAATTAAGATTCCTTACTCATTGGTAATGCACGCCCCGCCACGGGGCGCGCATTACCTGGGCAGGTGTCCTTCGAACCGCTAGAAACCCTGCGCCAAGCGGTAGTAGCTCTGGTTCACGCGAATCTGCTGCGCGAAGTTCCGGCGGGTGGTTTCCTCATCGATAACCAGCAGCTCGGTGCCTGCGATTTCAGCGAAGATCTCGAAAGCCTCGATCCCCGCGGCCGTGGACATCACCGTGTGGTGCGCACCGCCGGCAGCCAGCCAGGACTCGGCGGAAATATTGAAGTCCGGCCGCGGGCTCCACACCGCGCGCGCCACCGGCAGGTTCGGCAGGTCCGCCGGCGGGGTGACCACATCCACCACATTGGCAGTCAGGCGGAAGCGCTCGCGCATATCGGCCATGGACACGACCACCGCACCTTCGGCAACGTCCGCGTTGAAGACCATGCGCACCGGATCCTCGCGGCCGCCGATGCCCAGCGGGTGGATTTCAACCCGCGGCTTGGAGGTGGTCAGCGACGGGCAGACCTCGAGCATGTGGGCGCCGAGGATCAGCTCCTTGCCGGGAGTCAGGTCGTAGGTGTAGTCCTCCATCAGCGAGGCGCCGCCCGGCAGGCCCTCGCCCATGACCTTGGCGGCACGCACCAGTACCGCGGTCTTCCAGTCGCCTTCGGCGCCGAAGCCGTAGCCCTTGCCCATCAGGCGCTGCACAGCCAGGCCCGGCAGCTGCTTGAGCCCGCCCAGGTCCTCGAAGTTGGTCGTGAACGCCATGGCGCCGGCCTTGGACAGGAAGGCTTCCAGCGCAATTTCCTGGGATGCGGCATAGCGCAGCGACTCGTGGCGGGCACCGCCGGCGCGCAGTTCGGGCACGACTTCGTATTCGCGCTCGTACTCGGCGACCAGCGCATCGATGTCGGCCTCGGCCACGGCCTGGACCGCTTCGACCAGGTCGTTGACGGCCCAGGTGTTCACCGAGACGCCGAAGCGGATCTCCGCCTCGGTCTTGTCCCCCTCGGTCACCGCGACGTTGCGCATGTTGTCGCCGAAGCGGACCAGGTTCAGGTTTTGCACGGCGTTGAAGCCGGCAGCGCCGCGGATCCAGGTGCCCACGCGGCGGGATACGGCCGGGTTGGAGACATGGCCGACCACGGTGGTGCGGGCCGCGCCCAGGCGGGTGGCCAGGTAGGCGTACTCGCGGTCGCCGTGGGCGGCCTGGTTCAGGTTCATGAAGTCGAAGTCGATCGAATCCCAGGGCAGTTCGACATTGGCCTGGGTGTGAAGGTGCAGCAGCGGCTTCTGCAGGGCCTTCAGGCCGTTGATCCACATCTTGGCCGGGCTGAAGGTGTGCATCCAGGTGATGACGCCCAGCACTTTGTCATCCGAGTTTGCTTCCAGCATTGCGCGGCGGATCGATTCGGAGTCCTTCAGGACCGGCTTCCACACGATCCTTGCCGGAACGTCGGCGGACGCATCCAGCGCCTGCGCGACCTCGGTGGACTGCTGCGCCACCTGGCGCAGCGTCTCTTCGCCGTACAGGTCCTGGCTGCCGGTGAAGAACCAGATTTCTTGGGTGTTATATGCCTTGGCCATGATGTCCTTACTGTCCGTAGACGTTCTGGTAGCGCTCGTAGAGCGAGTCGATATGCTTCTGGTCGATCGCGACCGGGTTGCCTAGCTGGCGCGAGATGTGCACGGTTCGTGCCACTTCCTCGCACATCACCGCGGCTTTGACTGCGGCCTTGGCGTCCTTTCCGATCGTGAAAGGACCGTGGTTGCGCATCAGCACGGCCGGGCTGCGGGACTCGCTCAGCGTGGACACGATGCCGCGGCCAATCGAATCATCGCCAATGATGGCGAAGGGGCCTACCGGGATCGGGCCGCCGAATTCGTCGGCCATCATGGTCAGCACGCAGGGAATTTCCTCGCCGCGCGCCGCCCATGCGGTGGCGTAGGTGGAGTGGGTATGCACCACGCCGCCCACCTGCGGCATGTGCTCGTAGGTGTAGGCATGGGCCGCGGTGTCCGAGGACGGGGCGCGGGTGCCATCGAGCAGCTTGCCGTCCAAGGTGCAGACCACCATGGACTGCGCGGTCAGCTCGTCGTAGGCGACGCCCGATGGCTTGATCACGAACAGGTCCGCGGAGCCGTCGGCGATTTCCGGGTGGCGCACGCGCTGCGACACGTTGCCGGCAGTCCAGACCACCAGCTCATAGCGCGGCAATTCGGCGTGCAGGTCGGCAACAATCTGGCGGACCGTGGCCACCTCGTCCTGCATTGACTGCGGGTAATCCGCCAGGATTCGTGGTTGATTCATCGGTTTCTCTTTTCGTCCGAAACTGTGTGCGATGCCTAGATGGCGGTAATGGCGGTGCGCTGAATGGCCAGGCCGGCTTCATAGGTTTCCAGGTAGGCCTCGAAGCCGGCACGGTCATCGGCCTGCGGCTCCGCGAGGCTCAAAGCGGCACCGGCGAAGACTTCGGAATCCAGGAATTCAGGCAGGGACTGCTGCAGGCCATCGAGGACTCGGCGCCGGTACGCTGCCAGGACGGCGATGCCCCATGCACCTCCGTGTCCGGCGCTGTCCCCGACAAGGACGGGAGTGTTGATCGCAGCGGCCAGCAGCCGTTGGGCCACCCCGGCGGTGCGGAAGATGCCGCCATGGGCAAACATCTGCTTGACCTCGACGCCTTCGGCGGCCAGCACGCGCAGTCCGAGGCTCAGCGTGGCGAACATGGCGTACACCTGAACACGCACGAAGTTGGGCAGGTTCAGCGTGGAGTCCGGGGTGCGCAGGATGGCCGGACGGCCTTCGGCAAGACCCGCTACCGGTTCGCCGGAAAGATTGTTGTAGGCCAGGAGCCCCGCACCATCGGCAGCACCCTGAAGGGCCGAACGCAGCAGGGTTTCGAAGACCGCGTTGTCGTCGGCGTCGCTGCCCAGCGCCCGGGCGAACTGCCCGAAGACCTGGGCCCAGGCGGCAAATTCGCTGGCGCCGTTATTGCAGTGGACCATGGCTACCGGATGCCCATCGGGCGTGGTGACCACGTCGATTTCGTGGTGCACTTCCTTGAGCGGCGCGTCGAGGACCACCATCGCGAAAATGGAGGTTCCGGCGGAGATGTTGCCGGTGCGCTGGGCTACCGAATTGGTAGCCACCATGCCGGTTCCGGCGTCTCCTTCCGGTGGGCACAGCGGGCTGCCAGGCTGGAGCTGGCCGGTGGGGTCCAGGAGCAAGACCCCGGCTTCGCTAAGCGTGCCAGCATCTGCACCGGCGGGCAGTGCCGCGGGCAGCATTGAGGAAAGCCCTGCGGTCGCGCCATGCCGGGCAGCCACCGCGTCAAAGGCGGAAAGCATCCGTGCATCGTAGCTGCCGGTGGCTGAATCGATGGGGAACATTCCCGCGGCATCGCCCACGCCAAGCACAAAATTTCCGGTGAGAAGCTCATGCACGAATCCGGCCAGCGTGTTCAGGCGGGAAACTTTCGACACGTGCTCTTCGCCGTTGAGCAGCGCTTGGAAGTAGTGCGCTACGGACCAGCGCTGCGGGATATTGAAGTCCAGTTCCTCGCTGAGCATCGCCGCCGCTTTTGCCGTGGAGGTGTTGCGCCAGGTGCGGAAGGGAACCAGCAGTTCCCGGTCGGCGTCGAAGGCGAGGTAGCCATGCATCATCGCGGAGATTCCAACGGCTCCTAGCTGCGTTGGGCGTACTCCGTGGCGCTCTTGGGCATCTTCCAGCACCTGGGCCATAGAGTCCTGCAGGCCGGCGACGATGGCTTCGCGGGAGTAGGTCCAATTCCTGTTTTCGTACTGGTTCTCCCAGGCGTGGCTGCCGCTGGCAAGCTGCTGGTGGCCGGGGCCGATCAGGCTGGCTTTGATATTCGTTGAACCGAACTCGATGCCCAGCACGGCTTCGCCGTTGCTGATGATCTCGCGGGCGGTTGGCCCGTTGAGCTGTGTTGCCATGAAATCTCCGTTCGCACAGCTCGGTGAGCAGCGCCATAGCCATCGTTTCCTGCTCCACTCGCGAAAAATGCGCTGGCAGAACAAAACCTCGATCCAATGTTAGCGCTAACAATTTGTGATCCGCAATACCGGATCCCGGACTCGGGGAATGAAGCGCTTGCCTAGCGGGCGTTGGGCGGTGCGGTACTCGCCCGGATTACCAGCGTTGGCGCAATCACTTTCGGGACCCTGTCAGCCGTGGCGCCTTCCAGCAATTCCATCAGCGCAGCATGGCCGACATCGCGGAAAGGCTGGCGAACCGTGGTCAGCGAAGGGATCAGGAAATTGGAGATTTGCAGGTCGTCGAAACCGATAACCGAAACGTCATTGGGCACTTCCAGCCCGGCTTCCCAGAAAGCACGCAGAACACCGGTGGCAAGGTAATCATTCGCTGCGAATACTGCCGTAACTTCGCCGGCGCGTATCGGGTCAACCAGACGCTGGCCTGCCTCATAGCCGCTCTGGGCCTGCCAGGATTCAGCTGGCACCTCAACAATCGGGGCCTTGGCTTCCAGCATTTTTTCCCGCCAGCCGATCTGCCGTTCGGTGGCGTCGAACCAGCCGGTCGGCCCGGACACGTGGACGATCTTGCGGTGCCCCAGGGCCAGAAGATGACCAGTGGCCAAGCGCGCGCCTTCACGCTGGTCGATGTACACGTAATGCGCCGGATCCGCGTCGGGAACCTCCGTGCGAGCGGCCACGACCACCACTGGAATCGTCAGGGCAGCATCATCCAGGGCATCGATCACCTTTTCGAAGGGCGCAACCATCACCACGCCATCAACGCCCTGGTCCACCAGGTGGCTGAGGGCTTCGCTCGCGCTGTGCGCGTCATAGCGATCCAGTGCGGTAACGGTCACGAAATATCCCTGCGCACGGGCAGCGGCCTCGATGGCCAGCACGGTGGATTGCGGTCCGAAGAATTCGCTGCCGATGGTCAGAATGCCGATAGTGCTCGAGTGCGATGTGGCCAGTGCCCGCGCGGCTCGGTTGCGGCGATAACCCAGCTGCCGGATGGCATCCAGCACCTGGTCGCGGGTTCCCGCCCTGACGTTTGGATGGTCGTTGAGCACGCGGGAAACCGTCTGATGGGACACCCCAGCCAAGGCCGCCACATCCGCCATCGACGGGGGCCGGTTTCCTGGGCGCCCTTCACCGGGCTGAGCAATGTTCACAACGGTCATTATTGCAAACACCTTCGAAACAGCCACTGTCGCGGGCGAATATCCAGTCAATCAGCGAGCCGGATTACTGCATTCCCTTGAAGGTATATAACGCACTTTCGCCTTGAACCATTGAAAAACCGGTGATGAACAGACGTATCCTGCACTCGCAGACCAGCCTAGCGGCGGCTCGGAAAAAACTCATGGAGAATATGCCCGGGCGTATTACTTTCCGGGGAGCAGTGGGCATATGATCTTGGAAGCACCTTTGTACTGACAACTGTACATTTCGTTTCCACGCATGCATTCCACACGCCAAGGAGGACCAATGGCAAAACTGTCCATGAATGTCACAACAAGTTTCTACGGGAATGTTGCCACCGACATTGCAACGGCACGGTCGGCCGGATTCGGCGGCATCGAGCTGCAAAGCCCGAAACTCTATCGCTATCTTGATGCCGGCTTTTCTGTGCACACGCTTCCAGAAATGCTCACGGGCCTTGAAGTGACAGGAATCGGCGCAGTCCTTGATCTTGAACGCCAAGGCACCGCACGGGATGACATGCTCCGGGAAGTCAGGCGGATGGCCGAAATCGCCACAGTGGTCGGCGCACCGATCCTGCAAATGTGCACCGGGCCAGTGGACTGGAATGTGGTCAAGGATTTCAAGTCCGGAAAACTCGCAGCATCTGATGATCGCTACCGCGGGACACTCGGCCTCTCGGAACCGGAGGCCATGGCCATTGCCGCCGATAATGTATCTGCTGCCGCCGGGATCGCCGCAGAGCACGGGCTGGAGATCTACTTGGAACCGCTGGCTTGGTCGAATATCAATCGGTGTCGGCAAGCCCTGGAAATTATTGAGCGTTGCGGTCGCGAGAACGTCGGCATCGCCTTGGACACCTGGCATTTCTGGACCGTCGGGGACACCTTGGAAGAAGTGGCCGCGTTGCCCAAGGAACTGATCAAGGCGGCCCATATTTCCGACGGGTTGGATCTGGATCGGCGCCATGAGGTTCCGGCCCAGGACGTGCACCGCAATGTCGTCATCGGCGGTGGCGCCATCCCATTGCAGCAGTGGGTGGACGCGATCAAGTCCACCGGCTATGACGGCTGGTGGGTTTCCGAGATGTTCTCTGACCGCGCCAATGAGCACGACTTCCACAAGGTTGCCAGCACCATGCGCAATCTTCTGGACATCATGGTCTCCTGACTTCAACCAACTTCACGAGGTGCCTTCAATGCAAAGATTCGCCCTGATCGGCGCCGGCTTCATCGGCTCGGTGCATGCACACAACTTGGCCGCACACCCGGAGATCGACTTTAAACTGGTCTACGACATTGACCCTCAGCGAGCTGCTGCTCTGGCCTCGCGACATGGCGCCAAGGCAGCAGCAACGCTCGACCAGATTTTCGGCAACGACGGCCTGGACGCAGTGTTCATCGCGTCATCAACGGATTCCCACGCCCAGAACCTCCGCCTTGCAGCCGATGCGCGCCTGGCGGCTCTCGTCGAAAAGCCAATCGACCTCGACTTGGAAACGGCAAAGGCGACGGTAGCCTACGTTGAACGTTCAGGAATCAAGGCCATGGTCAATTTCAACCGGCGCTTCGATCGCGCTCACGCAGAGCTCAAGGAGCTCGTGCACTCCGGGCGAATCGGCGATCTGGCTTTGCTCCAGTTGACTTCGCGTGGCCCGGCATTGCCACCACTGGCTTACCTGAAAAATTCTGGCGGCCAGTTCCGCGATCAGGCCGTGCACTTCTATGATTTGGCACGCTGGATATCAGGCCAGGATCCCCTGCAGGTGCACGCCTTCGGCTCGGCCCTGGCCGTCCCGGAGATTGCGGAATTTGGCGATGTGGACACTTCGATCAGTTCGCTGCAGTTCCCTAGTGGAGCGATGGCCCAAATAGATTGTGTGCGCCATACGAATTACGGCTATGACGAACGCATCGAAGCGCTGGGGTCTGAAGCCATGGCCGCATCTGAACGGCAACCCTCGGGGCACGTCAGCCTGTTCCAAGGGCAGCACGCGCAATCCCACGGGCTGCACGGCAACTGGTTCGACAGGGTCCAGCCAACCTATGCCGCCAGCTTGGGAGCCTTCGTTCAGGCACTGGACGAAGACCGGGAAGTACCTGTCACGTTGCGTGAGGGGCTCAAATCCCAGGCCATCGCCCAGGCCGCGGTGCGTTCCATCGCTACTGGCCATAGTGAAATGATTGACTACTCGCTCTAAGCACTGGGACAGCTAAGGCCTGGGCTTCTTCACCATCGCGAAGAAGCCCAGGCTTTAGTTGCGGTTGGGTCAGGCTGTTGCTTGAGAGTTCGCGCCCGCCTCTGCCTCTGCCAGCTCTTCATCATGTCCACCAAGCTGTTCAAGCTCATGAGCCAGTTCAGCGAGTTCAGCGCCACCGGCCATCTGGGCGGTCAGCTCTTCGACGGTGATTTCCGACTTCGAGTAGTACCCGATGGAGCGGCCGCGTTTCAGCAACAGGAACGAGTCCCCTACCGGATACGCGTGATGCGGGTTGTGCGTAATGAAGATGACACCCAACCCGCGGTCGCGCGCCTGGAGGATGTAGCGCAGCACCACGCCGGACTGTTTGACGCCCAAGGCGGCGGTGGGCTCATCGAGGATCAGGACCTTGGCTCCGAAATATACCGCGCGAGCGATGGCTACGCACTGGCGTTCACCGCCGGACAGCTGGCCGATCGGCTGCTCGACGTCACGCAGATCAATGCCCATGTCGGAGAGCTCCTGCTTGGTGATGTCCTTCATTTTCTGCACATCAAGCTTCTTGAACAGCCCAACCCCGGTGGTCAGTTCCGAGCCGAGGAAGAAGTTGCGCCAGATCGGCATCAAAGGAACGACCGCCAGGTCCTGGTACACCGCGGCGATGCCGGCATCCAGTGCGACGCGGGGACTCTTGAGCTTGATGGCCGAGCCATGCAAACTGAACTCTCCTTCATCGTGCTGGTGCAAGCCGGCGATGATCTTGATCAGCGTGGACTTGCCGGCGCCGTTATCCCCGAGAACGCAGGTGACCTTGCCCGGATCCACCACCATGTCGACACCGCGCAGGGCGATGATGCTTCCGTAGTGCTTGCCAACTCCCTTGAGGGTCAGCAGGTTGTCGCTGATCTTGGGCTCGAGCTTCTCGAGCAGGTCTTCGGTCTTCTTATTCTTGCGAGTCTTCATGATTTTTGTCCTTGGCTTCCTACTTGCTGGATTCCGCACGCTTTTTCACCACGATGTTGACCACCGTAGCCAAGAGCAGCATCAGGCCAAGGAAGAACTTGAACCAGTCCGGATTCCATTCCGCGTACACGATGCCCTTGTTCGCCATGCCGAAAATGAACGCCCCGATAGCGCCGCCAATGGCTGAACCGTAACCGCCGGTGAGCAGGCAGCCGCCGATGACCGCGGCAATGATGTAGAGGAATTCATTGCCGATGCCTTCGCCGGACTGCACCGAGTCAAAGGCGAAGAGGTTGTGCATGCCCAGCACCCAGCCGCAGAATCCAACGGCCATGAAGAGTCCGATCTTGGTGCGGACCACTGGAACGCCGACGGCGCGAGCGGCCTTCTCATCCCCGCCTACGGCGAAGATCCAGTTCCCGATCTTGGTTCGGAGCAAGATCCAGGAAGCGATGATCACCATGGCGATCCAGATGAACACGGTGATCTTGACGTCGATCCCGGCGATATTGACTGAAGAGGCAAAGACCGCCTTTGCGCTCTGGAATCCTTCGATATCCGCAATAGATGGAGAGGACACCGAGCCGCCAATGGCTCGCGTCAGGCCCAGATTCAGGCCGGTGAGCATCAAGAAACTGGCCAGCGTCACGATGAAGGATGGCAGCTTGGTCTTGATCAGGATGATTCCGTTGATGAAACCGATCAGCAGCGAGACGACCAGGGCCAAGGCAATGCCGACCCAGACGTTGAGACCGAAGTACCAGGAGATCATCGATGCACTGAGCGCCGAAGAAATGACGGCCACACCGGTGGATAGGTCGAACTCGCCACCGATCATCAGCAGTGACACGCCAACGGCCATGATGCCGATGGTCGAAGCCCCATAGAGGACGGTGGCCAAGGATGCGGGAGCCAGGAAGACCGGAGCGACGACGGCGAAGAATACGAAGAGGGCGATGGCGCCCACGAGAGCACCGATCTCCGGACGGCCCAGAAGGATAGACAATGCGCTTTTCTTGCCGACGCGCTCGTCCAGAGCCGGAGATTTTCTCTTTTGAGAGGGTGAAGCTGTTATAGATGACATGGGATTTCCTCCGTGTCCAGGCTGCGCGCCGGATCGCCGCTACCGGCAGATCAGGCGCGCGCCGAGGGGATGTGGCTAGCGGACGCCTTCTTGGGCGAAACTGGTAATTTGCTCAGCGACGGCTTTGTCTACAACAGCCGGGCCGGTCAACGTCGCCTGTCCACCGCCGATGGTGAAGCCGCCACGGTTGTTCTGCCACAGCGCATCAACTGCCATGTAGCCCTGCAACCAAGGCTGCTGGTCAACGGTGAACATCACATTGCCCTTGGTGATTTCTTCAACCAACTGCGAGTTCATGTCGAAGGAAGCTACCTCGACCTCGGACTTCGCCGTGGCTTTAGCCTTGAGCAGTGTCATCGTGATGGGTGCGCCCAGGCCGATGATCGCGTCGGCTTGCTTATCGGCTTGGAGCTTTGCGGTTGCCGTTGATTCAACCTGGGTCATGTCAGTGCCCTGCACGTAGAGTATTTCGGTGTCTGGGACGATTTTCTTCACGCCGGCGCAACGTGCTTCAAGCCCAACGTGCCCCTGTTCCTGGATGACGCATATCGGCTTCTTGATTCCAGCCTCCTTCAGCTTTTCGCCAGCGGCCTGGCCTGCAAGCTGCTCATTGGAACCGAAGTGGGCAAATGCTCCGAGATCCTTGAATCGGGCTTCACCGGCATTCAAGCTGACAATGGGGATCCCGGCATCGGCAGCCTTGCCTAGCGCTCCAGCCATGGCGTCGGGCTTGGCCAGGGTCACGGCGATGCCGTCGACGCCCTGGTCGATAGCCTGCTCGATCAGCTGGGACTGGCGTCCGCCATCAGGATCACTCAGATACTGGAGTTCTACGTTGTCCTTGGCCGAAGCTTCTTCAGCGCCCTTTCTAAGAATGTCCCAGAAGGTATCTCCTGGAGCCGCGTGGGTGATGACCGCGATTTTGATGCGGTCAGTAGCCGCCACCGCACCGCCACCGGCATTGCTTTCCGGTTCCGGTGCACGCCCGCCAGTGGACGAGCAAGCCGCCAGCCCCAATGCTGGAATGATGGCGAGCGTGATCGCGAGTTTGCGCCAAATTGGCTTTCCCATATTCGTTTCCCCTTCAGGAATCCCCGGCGCACCCCGATTGTCCCCTGGGGCGGGCCGCCTTAACAAGATGTTCCGTGACTTGAATCACAAGATGCCTAAAGTGTGCGTGACGAAAAGCGATCCGTCAAGACTTTGTTAAGACATAAGGATGTGAAGACGAGTAATTTGCCGACCTTGACAAGCACGGCGAAACGCCGCTTTCACAGGGTTCAACGGTGCAGCTGCGACGAGGAGCGCACGATAAGCCGCGGTGGAATCATCAACTGACGTGCAAATTTTCCTTCCGGATTCCGCATCAATTGGAGCAGCAGCCGCACGCTGCTGCGACCGAGATCTTCCGAATCCGAGCCGATGCTGGTCAGCGAAATTCTTCCCAGCGACGATAGGGAAATATTGTCGTAGCCAGTCACCGCCGCAGACACGCCAGCCTCATCCAGAGCCTGCAGCGCCCCAATGGCGGAAAGATCATTGAAACAAGCCAGCGATTCAGGCCGTGCCCCCGAGGCCAGCAACCGCGCTACGGCTTCATGCCCGGCCTGAATCGTTGGCCCGGCTTCCACCACCTGTACATGCTGGCGCAAGCCATGGCGCAGCATCGCCCGATGATAGGCAGCTTCGCGCGTCGCAGAAACCGGACCAGCGCCACCGGCTATATGGGTAATCCGCGCATTTCCGCAATCGACCAAGTGGTCAATCACCAAACCGAAGCCCTGCTCATCATTAACCGAAACCGCGCCAGTGCCTGATTGGGCCTGGCGCCCGCCGCCAACAAATACAGCGGGAGTCTCACCCAAGGCGGCTTCGAAGCTGACTGCGTCATCGGCTGATCCGACGACGAGGATTCCGCTGACCCGCAAATCGCGCAAGGTCTGCAGTTCCGCGGGCCCAACGCCCTGCCCGTCGTGGATCGCGGCCGCACTGAACAGCACGTCAAGCCCTGCTGCTTGCAACTGTTCGCGCACCACTTCCGCGACGCTCAGAACCCAGGGATTATGCAGTTCCCCCAGGACGACGCCAATGGCATGCCGGTTCTCGGCCGAAAGCGAGCGCGCTGCCAGGTTGGGCTGATAGCCCAACTCGCGGATGGAGTCCTCGACCAGCGAACGCCGCATCGAACTGACCTTGCTAGGATCCGAGAGCACCAGAGAGACCAAGGATTTTGAGACCCCGGCATGCTTGGCGACGTCCCGGATCGTGGGGCGGCGGCGCGACGAGTCAGGCATGGCGGTCAGTATTGCACACTCGCAGCGCGCACCGGCTCATCCAGCGCCTGCCACGTGCCGCTTGCGGCAGATGCTTCGGCCGCTTCGACCACTGCGGCTGCCGCCACCGCATCGGCGATGGTGGAGTTCGTTTTCTCGCCACCGGCGACAGCCAGCAGGAACTTCTTGGCCTCGATGGTCTTGAGGTCGTCAAAGCCCATCGCGTTCCCTGGGCCTGGCTGGAACCGGGAGTATTCGCCATGCTTTGGCGAGCCGATCACCGTCGTGAATCCCTGTTCTTCATTGTCTCGACCGAGCACGACTTCCAGTTCATTCATGCGTTCAAAATCCCACTTGACCGAACCTTCCGTGCCGTAGATTTCCAGCCGGTAACCGCACTGCGGTCCCACAGCCACCCGGGATGCCTCGATAGTTCCGATCGCGCGGTCCGCCACGCCTTCTGGGCTGAAACGCACCAACGCTGCGGCGTAATCCTCATTCTCGACTTCACCTTGCTCACCGCCTTGGATCAGGTCGAAGTGCGTGCCCTGGCCCATGGATAGTTTCGGCCGGGACGGGATCATGACATTGGTAGATGCGGAAATGCCCTGGATGGGGCCGACAACATGGCTGCATAGATCAGCTGCATGGCTGAACAGGTCAGCAAGCACCCCGCTGCCGGCCAGCTCCCGGTTGAAGCGCCACGACAGAGCGGCCCGGGGGTCTGCCGCATATCCGGCAAGGAAGCTGGCGCGGACATTCGTGATGGATCCCAGCCGGCCTTCTTGCACCAGCTGGCGGGCGCGTGCGATAGCTGGCGCATGCCGGTAGTTGAACCCGACCGAGGTGACCACGCCATTGCGGATGGCGGCTTGCTCGATAGCCTGCGTTTCGGCCAGGCTTCGGCCGGCGGGCTTTTCGATCCAGAAGTGCTTGCCGGCCTCTGCTGCGGCGATCGCCATGTCGGCGTGCAGGAAATTCGGAGCGCAAATCGAGACGACATCCACCTCGGGATCGGCTAGCACCTGGTGGTAGTCCAGTGTTCCGCGCTCGAAGCCCAGTGTCGAGATCGCGAAGTCGACTCGCGACTGTTCGGTGTCCGCGGCTATGACCAGTCTTGGCTTGATGCCCAGCTCTGGATAAGCATAGGGCACCGAACTGTAGGCGCGAGCGTGCAGCTTGCCCATCCAACCCACCGAGATCAGCCCCACGCCGATGCTGCGCTGTTCATTCATGATGTTCTCCTGCCTGCGGCGTTTAACGCCGTGATTCCCTGTGGCCGCCGTGGCTCGCCTCAGGTCTTGGACCGTTCCAAAAAACCATATGTGCCACTGGAATCCTCGGGCAATGGAATCTGCCGAATTTTTTATCAGGACAATTGGACAATCAAACCTGTTGTCCAATCCCCCTTGTCGGACCGCATGTCTGACTCAAACCCCGCAGTTGGCAACGCCGCTGGGGATCACCAACTAGCGTGGAGAATGCTTTGGAATGAATGGAGTTCCAGCCAAAGGATGCCCAAATCGTGAACTTTCATATATAGTTTGTCCTGTCAAAGCGACATATCATGACAAAGTCGCCGGCAAGGAGCAACTGTGAGCACACCACTGAGCATCAAGATCGACCGATCTTCGCCCATTCCCCTCTACCACCAGGTAGCGCAAGGCATCGAAGGCGCGATCCGCGACGGTTCGCTGGCCTCGGGCACTCGACTGGAAAATGAAATCGAGCTGGCCCAGCGGCTGCGGCTTTCACGGCCCACCATTCGCAAGGCCATGGATGACCTAGTCCAGTCCGGCCTGCTGGTGCGCAAGCGCGGTGTGGGAACGCAGGTTGTTTCCAGCCAGATCCGCCGGCATCTTGAGCTGTCCAGCCTGAATGACGACCTTGAGCGCGCCGGGAAGAAGCCTTCTACCACCCTGCTCAGCTTCGAGCACATTCCCGCTCCGCCGGAGATCCAGGATCTTCTTTCGCTGCCCAAGGACGTCTCTGTCTACCACTTCACCCGGCTGCGTTCTGCCGGAGGCAGCCCGCTGGCCCTCATGGAGAACTGGGTTCGCGACGACATTGTCGAGCTGGACGAAACGTCCTTGCAGGCCCATGGCCTCTACGAGCTCCTGCGCGAAGCAGGGGTGAACTTCCGCCTGGCCCAGCAGCGCATCGGGGCCACGACCGCAGATGAAGCCCAGGCCAAGACCTTGGACGCAGCGGCCGGTTCGGCCCTGGTGACCATGCAGCGCACCGCGGTGGATGACACTGGGCGCAACGTGGAAACCGGCTCCCATGTTTATCGAGCAGACGCCTACAGTTTTGAAATGACCTTGGTGCAACGCTAGGCACCTGTCCCCCGCCGTCGAAAGGATCGACTGATGACCGATTGGATTTACCCTGCAGGTTCGGCCGCTAACGGAGAATGGAGCATCTCGCTCGGTGCCCATGACTCAGCCGTTTCCATAGACGGCTGGGCACACACCGGACTCAAGGTAGCTGAACTGGCCCCTGGCCAAACAGTTGAACTGGAGGCCTGCAGCGAAGAACGGATCGTGGTCCCGCTCAGCGGCGAATCATTCACTGTCGCCATGGCAGGAACCGAACATGTTCTCAAGGGTCGCGAATCAGTCTTTGCTGGACCTGCTGATGTCCTCTACACCGGCATCAACACGGCGCTGTCCATCAGCTCCGCCAAAGGGGGCCGGGTCGCCGTCGCACTGGCCCCGGCCAAGCAGTCCTACCCGACCCGGCTGATCAGGGCAGAAGAGACCCCTGTGGAGCTGCGCGGCGCAGGAAACTGCTCCCGCCAGGTCCACAACTTCGGCACCCCGGCCGCCCTGGAAGCGGACCGATTCATCGTCTGCGAAGTCATCACTCCGGCGGGCAACTGGTCTTCCTACCCTCCGCATAAGCATGATCAGGAGAAGGAAGGCGAAACCAGCCTCGAGGAAATCTACTACTTCGAGACGCAGCTAGCCCAGGGCATGCCCGCCGAGGCGGCAAGCGATCCCATCGGCTACGCGCGCGTTTATGCTTCGGATGAACGCCCCATCGATGTAAATGCCGAGGTCCGCACCGGGGACGTTGTCCTGGTCCCCTACGGCTGGCATGGTCCGGCCATGGCCGGGCCGGGATACGACCTCTACTACCTGAACGTCATGGCCGGCCCGGGGCGGGTGCGCGATTGGCTGATCAGCGATGATCCCCACCACGGCTGGATCCGCCAGACTTGGGATTCGCAGAGCATGGATTCGCGCTTGCCTTTCGGCGCTGGCGCGTAGCTTCTCGGAACGCACGCCAAGTGGCGGCAGCAGGTTTTCCTGCTGCCGCCACTGGGCTTTAGACTCTCATTCCGATGCTCGGTGCATGATGCTAGCGCGCCACGGGCTTGGACAGCGGTGAAAACGCCTGGGCAAAGGCCGCGATGGCTCCTTCGGAATCTGCGCTGGCGTAGGCCTCCATGCCGATCGGGCCAGAATAACCCAGCTCGGCCAGCACACGGGCGACGGCCAGATAGTTGATCTCCCCGGTGCCCGGCTCGCACCGTCCGGGTACGTCTGCGACCTGGATTTCCCCAATGTGCGGAAGCGCCGAGCGCACCAGTTCGATGAGGTTCCCCTCGCCAATTTGGGCGTGGTACAGGTCCAGCATCATCTTCACGTTCGGGTGCCCGACGGCCTTGACCAGGGACATCGTGTCCTTGGCGCGTCCCAGCGGGATTCCAGGGTGATCCAGGATCGTGTTCAGGTTCTCCAGCATGAAGGTGACCTGGTGCTCTTCGCCGATGCGGCCCAGTGCTTCCAGCGTTCGCGCTGCGGTGAGCCACATCTCTCCGGTAGCCCGGAATTGCGGGCTGGCCGCCTGCCCGTCAACGAGCTGGGCCGGATGCACAACTAGCCGGTGGATGCCCAGCTGCTGGGCTGCCGGGATCAATTCCTTGGCGGTGCGAACAACTTCGCCCGCGCTGTCCGGATCGCAGAGGCTGCCTGCGCTGTAGCCTGTCATGGAGCCGAAACGGGCGCCGGTGGCCGCCAATGCCGGCAGGTCCTTGCCCCGGATATCCCAGAGTTCTATTTCAAAGCCGGCCTCGTCCAGGCGCTTCACCCGGTCGATCAGCGGAAGGTCCAGGAAGACCATTTCGGCACAGACCGCCAGTTGCCCGTTCATGGGTTCACCGCAAGGCGGGTGGCGGATTCCAACTTGACCGGCAGCCCGGATTCTGCGGATTCCAAGGCCGCCAGTGCGATGCGCAGGGCTGCGCGGGCGTCGGCGCCGGTGGGGACCGCCAGGGCCGCATCAGCCGTATCCTCGCGCAAGCCCCGGATCTTGCGGGCGAAGACCGAGAGCTGCTCGCGGTAGGCCTGGGCGAATAGCTCGATGTTCAACCGTTCGGTTGGCGCATGCGCTCCCTGGCTGTCGAAGCTGGCCGCGGCCAGCTGCACCGGATTGCCTGCCTGCACCATGCCCTTTGAACCGAAGACTTCTCCGCGCACGTCATAGCCGTAGCTGGCCGAGAAGTTCGCCTCGGCCACGGCGATTGCCCCATTGGAGTAGCGCAGGCTCACCACGGCGGTATCCAGCAAACCGGAGCCCCGGTGCTCAGGGGCCACCAGCGCATCGGACATGACGTGGACTTCCACTGCTTCGGCTCCCGGGTTCAACCAGTTCAGGGTGTCAAAATCGTGGATCAGGGTTTCAGTGAAAATGACGTGGGAACGGATCTTTGCCGCGTTGGGCAGCCCGCCGGCCACTTCTGGATCCCGGGTCAGCGAGCGCAGCAGTTGCGGGGTGCCAATAACTCCGGAATGCACCTGTTCCGCCACAACGGCGAAGTCCCGGGAGAAGCGCCGGTTGAAACCGATCTGCAGCAGCACCCCGGAAGCCTCTACGGCGTCAAGCGCGGCGTCCAAGTCCGACAACGCGTGCGCTGCCGGCTTTTCGCAGAAGATGTGCTTTCCGGCTGCGGCGGCTTGGGCGATCAAGCCGGCATGGAAGCTCGAAGGCGCCCCGATAACCACGGCGTCCACGCTGTCGTCGGCAAGCACGTCGGCGATGACTTCGGTGTAGTTCGGGCAACCAAGCTCAGCGGCCAGTTCAGCGGCCCGGCCCGGCGCCGGGTCCGCTATGACATGCAATAGCGCATCCGGCAGATGCTGCGCCACGGTGCGGGCGTGGAATGCTCCGATCCACCCGGTACCGATAACGGCCAGGCGCAGCGGCTTTACTGAAGTTTCTGGCAGGCTCTGGTAAGCCATGAAGTCTCTCCTAGAACGTTCTAGATTTAGTGTTCAGGAAAATCATGGCACACTGGATAGCAACTGTCTATAACGTTCTAGAAGAAAGTTCCGCCCATGCCGACACCCCCTGCAAAACGCCCCACACTGGCCGACGTCGCCCGCGCCTCTGGGGTCTCGGTAGCGCTGGCCTCGATTGTCATGCGCGGTGCCGAGGGTGCCAGCGAAGAATCCCGGTCCCGAGTCAAGCAGGCGGCCGCGGAGTTGGGTTACCGCCCGGATTCGCGCGCGCGGTCGCTGCGCAGCAGCCGCAGCCGGACCATCGGTCTGGCCCTGGCGCTGGGAGAACCGTTGCATGCGGAATTGGCCGATGCCCTGTACGAGCAGGCAGACCAGAACGGCTTCGAGATCATCCTGGGCGCTACCGGCAGGCACCGCGATGAACGCCGAGTGCTCAATACGCTGATCGATGCGGGAGTCGAAGCGGTGATTGGCCTGTTCCCGGAACTTCCGCCGGCTCAACTGGTCCACGCCTCCAAGCAGCTTCCCATAATCAGCCTGCTGCGCACGATTGACGGCATCCCATCAGTCATTACCAACGAGGCTGCCGGCGTTGAACAAGCCGTCAGCCACGTGGCCCAGCTCGGCCACACACGGCTGCTGCATCTGGATGGCGGATCTGCCATCGCGGCGCAACAGCGGCGCGATGCCTTTGCCGAATCCGCCGCCCGCGCCAACGCGCACGGCCAAGTGCTCCCAGCTGGCCCCGATGACGCCACCGCTTTCACGGTCCTGCGCGAATACCTGGAAGCGACTACCCCAGCCGAACGCGCCACAGCGGTACTGGCCTTCAATGACCGTGCGGCGCTCGGCGCCCGCCAAGCAATCGACCTTGCCGGCCTGCATGTTCCCGAGCAGATCTGCCTGGTCGGCTATGACGACAGTGAATTCGCCAGGCTGGCGCACGCCGATCTGACCAGCGTTCGGCAAGATGTCGCGGCACTGGCCCAAGCCGCCATGCACGCGGCCCTGAACGCCCCGGGCGCTTCCAGCACCCATGCCCCGCAGCTGGTAGTGCGAGGCAGCACGGCAAGGCCCCGGGCATAGCGGCGAGCCCAGCCCCTTGCCATGCGGCGGGGGCTGGGCTTGCCAGCTCAGCGATGCGCCGGGATTCAGGCGTTGACCACAGGCTTGACGTGGTAGATCGCTCCGGTGGAAACATCCTCTTCCAGCGCTTCCAGCGAGCGTCCACGGGTTTCAGGCACCTGAGTGGCTACGAAGAACAGTGCCAGCACACCGATGCCAGCGAAGATGAAGAAGGATCCGGTAATCCCGATCCCGGAGACCAGCGACGGGAAGAACAGTGCCAGCACGCCGTTGGTCGTCCAGCCGAAGAATACCGAGATGCCAATGCCCAGTCCGCGCATATGCAGCGGGAAGATTTCAGCCAGCCATACCCAGACGGCCACGTTCAGGAATGTCTGCATGGACATCACGAAGGCAACCACCAGGATCAGGATCACCACTGGCCGGATCGGGCTGCCAACTGGCAGCAGCATGCCCGCGATAGCCACCAGCAAGTGGCAGGTGGTGGTCAGCGACAGGCCAATCAGGAACGTCTTGCGGCGGTCCATGCGGTCCATGTTGCGCAGGGCGATAATTCCGCCAATGACAGCAACCACGCCAAAGGCGATATTCGCCAGTACTGCCTGCTGCTCTGACATCCCGGATTCTTCCAGCACGCGCGTGCCGTAGTACATGATCGAGTTGATGCCCGTGAGCTGCTGAGTCATGGAAACGCCGATGCCGATGGCGATGATGCGCATCAGCCATTTGTTCTTCAGCACCGCTTTGATGCCCACCGGCTTGTTAGCCAGCTTTTCCTCGTCGGCGACAATCTCGATCTCGTGGACTTCGGCCAGTGCGCGTTCAGGCGAGCGCACGGTCTTGAGCACCCGCAACGCCTCGGCATAGCGGCGCTTTTCCACGAGCCAGCGAGGGGATTCAGGCATGCGCAGCATGCCGAAGAACAACGCCAATGCCGGCAAGGCGCAAATCGCGAACATGATACGCCAGATGCCATCCACGGTCCCGCCCAGAACGGTTCCAATGATCGCGTTCATGACGAAGGCGGCCAGCTGGCCCGAGACGATGGCCAACTCATTGCGGCCGGTGATCGAGCCGCGAATTTCATACGGTGCCAGTTCAGCCAGGTATACCGGCACGACCGTAGATGCGCCGCCGACGGCCAATCCGAGCATGATGCGTCCGGCAATCAGCACGCTGTAGCCAAAGGGCGAGAACGTTCCCAGTTCCGGTCCAGCAGGCGAAAAGACAACCAGCAGGCTTCCCGCGAAGAAGAGGACTGCCAGCATGATGATGGTTTTCCGCCGGCCCCACACGTCAGCGATCTGCCCACCGACCAGTGCGCCAATTGCGGCGGCGAAGACCAGCGAGCTGATCACCACGCCAATCTGCAGGAGATTCAGGCCCAGCTCGGCGGCCATCGGGCCTTCAGCACCGTTGGCAACACCTGTGTCATAGCCGAAAAGCAGACCGCCGAAACAGGCAACGATGGAGATTAAACCGAGACGTTTTGCATGGGGGCCCGGACTAAGGGGCGGCAGACTCGACTCTGCAGAAGCACTCTGCGCACTGGACATGGGGACTCCTTTGGATTGCCCGGGTGGAAGCATGGCTGGCCTGCGGCCATCCATCGGATCAACTGCGATCCGGCTTCCTCCACTCGGTGCGGCGGGGGCCATTGAGCATTATTCCGGCCCCGTCGATAATTGAAAGTGATGGGCTTCACAGCCCTTATGTAAGGACAATACGTCATCAGTGTTTTCTGGGCAAGCATTCTTGGACATTTTGTCCTGGCGGATACTGCTTTTTGGACTGCCGCAGCCTCCCGGTCCGCCACTTCCCGGGACCATGCCCACAGATCATCACGGCATTTTGCGGCTCTTGCTGGATCCGCCTTCTGCGCAGGATGGCCCCCGGGCAGGACGACGAAAGCCGAACCCTTGCGGATTCGGCTTTCGTCATGTTGCAATTCGGCTCGGGAAGCCGGTTTGGCTAGGCGCGCACGGCACGGGCAGCGTCAACGCGGCTGCGCATCTGCTCCAACTGGTATTTGGCGACTGCTACGGCGTTCTCGTTCTCGGCAAAAACGCAGGAGACCATCACGCTGTCCTGGCGGTCGGCAAATCCGTTGGCCACGAGGCCGGAGAAGAATTCGTCCCAGTTCACGTCGCCATCGCCAAGCTTCAGATGCTGGTGCACGCGCACCGCATTGCCCGGCGGGTTGGTGATGTAGCGCAACCCGTGCGAGGCATGATGGTTCATGGTGTCCGCCACGTGCACCACGCGCAGCCGCTCTCCCACTGCCTGCATGATATCCAGCGGCTTGTCCTTCATGTGGAAGGAATGCGAAGCAACGTAGACGAAGGACAGATTCGGCGAGTTCACCCCGCGGATCACCCGCCAAGCGGCCAGGCCTTCTTCGACAAAATCATCCGGATGCGGGTCAATGGCCACATTGATGCCCTCGCGCTCAATGATTGGCACGAGCTCTTCCATGGAGCGGTAGAATGCCGCCTCGGACTCCTCGGCGCGTTCCGGCCGCCCGGAGAATTCAGTGTTCATCTGGTTCACGCCGAGATCCACGGCAATCTGGATGGCGCGCTTCCAGTAGCGCACCGCGGCCTGGCGCAAATTCTCATCGGGCGAGGCCCAGCGCAGTACCGGCAGCACCGAAGCGATCTCCACCCCGGAAGCCCGGCAACGGGCCGCGAGCTGCGCGACCAGGTCATCGTCGGCCTTGGGGTGGGTGAAGAACGGAATCATGTCCGCATGCGGTGTCAGCTGGATGCTGTCATAGCCCAGCTCCGCTGCCAGTTCCGGGAACTGGAGCAGCGAATGGGTGGAATGGAACGGGGTCGGGTCCAGTGCGTATTTCATGATGCCCTTAGCTGTAGAGATCCGGCTTGCTGTTCAGCTTGACTGCCACCTTTTCGCCGGTGCGCTGGGCTTCGACTCCCGCCTCGCAGCAGGCCGCGGTGGCGTAGCCGTCCCAGGCGCTGGGCCCGCCCAATTCGCCTCGCAGCGCGGCGTCCACCCATGACTGGATTTCGGTATCGTAGGCGGCGCCGAAACGCTCCTCGAAGCCCGGGGTGACCTTGCCGCCCCACTGCCCGGCGGTACGCACATACGGTCCAGCGTCATTGCCGATGGACACGATGCCCTCCTCGAAGGAAGCCTGGGTCGCCACCTCGTAGCCGAACTTCGCGTTGACGTAGATCTCCACGTCGGCGAGCACTCCGGTCGAGGTTTCCAGCAGCACGTGCTGGGGGTCGTGCTGGCCGTTGGGAGCATTGCGGGTGGCCTTGCCCAAGCGCACCTGCACCGAGGTGATCTCGTCACCGGTGAAGTAGCGGATGGCGTCGAATTCGTGGACCACCGAGTCGTTGATCAGCATCTCATTGGTGAAGCCCTCCGGGGTGGAGGGATTGCGGTGCTGGTGGTGCAGCACCAGCAATTCACCCAGGCTCTCGTCCTCGATCAGCTGGCGCAGCTGCCGGTACTCGGCGTCGAAACGCCGCATGAAGCCCACTTGGATGCGCTTGCGGCCCAGCTTGGCCTCGGCCTCGACGATCTCCCAGGAGGAAGCGGCATCGGGGGTCAGCGGCTTTTCGCACAGCACCGGAATATCTGCCTCGAGCACCGCCAGCAATGCATCGTGGTGAAGGAAGCCGGGGGTCGCCAGCAGTACCGCGTTGACCTCTCCGCCGGCGAGCGCCGCGGACAGGTCGGCGTAGCCCTTGGCACCCGGGATCCCGTCGATGGCCGCAGCGACCCGGTCGGTGTCGATATCGACAACGGCCGCGACTTCGGCTCCGGAAATACGGTGGTGGATCCGCTGTATGTGGTCGGCGCCCATGCGCCCGGCTCCAACGACGGCGACGCGCAGGTTATCTGGCACGATATGTCCTTTCAAGAATTCTTGGCTAGGTGGGGATTGCTTAGACGCGGCTGCGCGAGCCGCAGCTGAGCAGGTAGTCGCGGGTGCGGGTGGCGATGGGCAGCGGCACCGAGAAGTCGGCCACCGGGTACATGTCCTGTTCGACAATTCCGAAAATCGGACGGCCCAGCTTCTCCACTTCCTTCAAGACCTCGTTGAGGTCAGGCAACCCGGAAGGCGGTTCGCACATCACCCCGGCCAAGTTGGCCGCGGCCCAGGTCATGTCCTGTGCGCGGACCGTGGCCAGGATGTCCGGGTTGATCTGCTTCAGGTGCAGGTACCCGATGCGCTCCGGGAAGCGGCGGATCAAGTCCACGCTGGAAGCTCCACCGTATTCGGCATGTCCGGTGTCCAGGCACAGGGTGGTGAATTGCGGGTCGGTGAGCTCAAGGAACTTCTCGATGTCGCCCTGGCCGCAGACGTGGGAGTCGGCGTGGGAATGGAACTGCTGCTTGAGGCCGAATTCCTCCTGCAGGATCCTTCCCAGCCGGTCATGGCCCTTGGCCAGCGAATCCCAGGCCGAACCGTCCAGGGTGCCCGATTCGATGGCCTGGCCGGTGACGTCGTCGCGCCACATGGCAGGGATCACCACAATATGCTCGCCTCCCATGGCGGCGGTCAGCTCGGCCACCTTGCGGGCTGGCTCCCAGGCTTCTTCCCAGGCGCTGGCGCTGCCGTCGATGCCGCGGTGGAAGGCGGTGAAGACGGTGCCGGCGCAGACCTTCAGGTCGCGGGCGGCCAGCTCGTCGGCCAGCTGCGCGGGGTCGGTGGGCAGGTACCCGTAGGGACCCAGTTCAATGGTCTTGTAGCCGGCTTCAGCCACTTCGTCGAGGAAGCGCTGCCAGGGTGTCTGCTGGGGATCATCGGGAAACCAGACTCCCCAGGAATCGGGGGCAGTCCCAATGGTGATGTTCTGTGCCATGGTGCATACCTTATCTTCTGTTCAAGGTGCCTAGTTGGAGGGGAAGTTGAAGGTGGCGGCCGTGCCCTGGGCCGGCTCCGGCCAGCGCTGCGTGATGGCCTTGCCCCGGGTGTAGAAGCGCACGCCGTCCGGGCCGTAGATGTGGTGCTCGCCGAACAGCGAGTCCTTCCAGCCTCCGAAGGAGTGCCAGGCAACCGGCACCGGCAGCGGCACGTTGACCCCGACCATGCCTACCTGGATGCGGCGGGTGTAGGTGCGGGCGTGGGCGCCGGAGGAGGTGAAGATGGCCGTGCCGTTGCCGTAGGGGTTCGCGTTGACCACTTCGATGGCTTCTTCCAGGCTGTCTACGCGCAGCACCACCAGTACCGGGCCGAAGATCTCCTCGGTGTAGGCGCTCATCTCGCGGCTGACTTTGTCGATGATGGTCGGGCCGACAAAGAACCCGTTCTCGTGGTCCTTGACCACCAGGTCGCGTCCGTCGATGACCAGCGCGGCGCCAGCTTCCTGCGCCTCGCCAACGATCTTCTGCAGGCGGGACTTCGAGGCCGGGGTGATCACCGGTCCCATATCCGCCGTCTCATCGAAGCCGTTCGAGACGTTGACGTTGCGGGCATGCTCGGCGAGCTTGTCCACCAGGCCGTCGGCGGCATCGCCCACGGCGACGGCCACGGAGATGGCCATGCAGCGCTGGCCCGCGGAGCCGAAAGCGGCGGCGTTGATGTGGTCGGCGGCCAAGTCCATATCGGCATCGGGCATGATCACCGCGTGGTTCTTCGCTCCGCCCAGGGCCTGCACGCGCTTGCCGTGCTTGGTGGCGGTTTCGTGCACGTACTTGGCGATCGGAGTGGAACCGACAAAGGAGATGCCATCCACATCCGGGTGGGTGAGCAGCCCGTCCACGGTTTCCTTGCCGCCGTGCAGCACCTGGAAAACGCCGTCGGGCAGGCCGGCTTCCTTGAACAGCTCGGCGATCAGCAAGGCGGCCGAAGGGTCGCGCTCGGAAGGCTTGAGGATGAAGGCGTTGCCGGTGGCAATGGCCACCGGTGCCATCCACAGCGGCACCATCACCGGGAAGTTGAACGGGGTGATGCCGGCGACCACGCCCAGCGGCTGGCGGAAGGAGAACACGTCGATGCCGGTGGAGACCTGGTCGGAGTATTCGCCCTTCAGCGACTGGGAGATGCCGCAGGCATACTCCACCACTTCGATGCCGCGGCTGATCTCGCCGGCGGCGTCGGAGAGGACCTTGCCGTGCTCGGAGGTGACGATGCGGGCCAGCTCGCCGGTGTGCTCGGTGAGCAGCTGCTGGAAGCGGAAGAGGATCTTGCTGCGCTTGGCGATCGATACTTCGCCCCAGGTTTCGGAGGCGGCCTTGGCCACGGCCACGGCCTGCTGCAGGTCCTCGTCGCTGGCCAGGTGCAGCTGGCCGGTGATTTCGCCGGTCGCAGGGTTGTAGACCGGCTGGGTGGCGGTGCCGGTGCCGGCGCTGGGCTTGCCGTTGATGTAGTGCAGGATTTCGGTGACTTCGGTAGCGGTAGCAGTCATGGGTTCACGTCTTTCGGTATTCGAGTTGGTCTGGTGCGGTGCGCCTAGCCCAGCAGGGGCTTCTGGCGGGATTTGTGCTCGGCGTAGGTCTTGCGGGCCTGGGTGGTGGAGTCCAGCTCGGCGACCTCGCTGACCGGCACATCCCACCAGGACTCGCTGGAGGGAGCATCGGCGTAGAGGTCGGATTCGATGTGGATCAGGATCGGCCCCGAACCCTCGGGCGCGGCCTTGGCCTGGGCGATGGCCGCCGAGAGCTCATCGATGGCTTGGGGCCCGGGCTCGATCCGGATGACCTTCACGCCCAGCGACTCGGCGTTGGCAGCCAGGTCCACTGGCAAGGTCGCACCATCATCGAAGCTGTGGCGCTGGGCATCGAGCGTGCGGTACTTGGTGCCGAAACGCTGGGAGCCCAGTGATTCGGACAGGGCTCCGATGGAGGCGTAGCCATGGTTCTGTATCAGCACGGTGATCAGCTTCAGGCCTTCGGCCACGGCGGTGACCAGCTCGGTGTGCATCATCAGGTAGGAGCCGTCACCCACCATCACCACGACGTCGCGGGGCTCTTCGGAGCCTCGCGCGGTTTCAGCAAGGGCGGCGCGCTTGATGCCCAGCCCGCCGGCGATCTCGTATCCCATGCAGGAGAAGCCGTATTCCACGTGGTAGCCGAACGGGTCGGAGACCCGCCACATCTTGTGCAGGTCCCCGGGCAGCGAGCCGGCGGCGCAGACCACCACATCGCGCGGATCCATGGCCTGGTTCACCGCTCCGATGATGGCGTTCTGGCTGACCAGCGGGCTCAGCCGCTCGGCGAAGGCCGCATCAACGGTCGCGTCCCAGCGCTGCTTCTCGGTGGCGGCCTGGACTTCCAGGGCTCCCTCGACCCGGTATCCGGTCAGCGCCTCGCGCAGCGCGATCAGCGCCTTGCGGGCATCGGCGACCACCGGCAGCACGGTGCCGTGCTTGTAGGCGTCCAGCGCGGCGACGTTGATGTTCACGAACTTCACGTCCGGGTTCTGGAATGCGGTGCGGCTGGCGGTGGTGAAGTCCTCATAGCGGGTGCCGATGCCGATGACCAGATCCGCCTGCTCGGCCAGCGCATTGGCCGCGGTGGTGCCGGTGGAGCCGATGGCGCCCAGGGAGTACTTGGAATCCCACGGCAGCACGCCCACCCCGGCCTGGGTATTGCCCACGGGGATGCCGGTGGCTTCGCAGAAGGCGGCCAGCTCCTCGGTGGCGTAGGCGTACAGCACGCCGCCGCCTGCGACGATCAATGGGCGCTTGGCTTCGCGGATCATGGCCGCGGCCGCCGCGATGTCCTCGGATTCCGGTGCCGGGCGGCGGATCTTCCACTCGCGCTCGGCAAAGAGCTCTTCCGGGAAGTCGAAGGCCTCGGCCTGCACGTCCTGCGGCAAGGAGATGGTCACCGCTCCGGTTTCGGCGGGGTCGGTGAGCACCCGCAACCCGTGGTGCAAGGCACTGGCCAGCTGCTCGGGTCGCGTGACCCGGTCGAAGTACTTGGACAGCGGGCGGAAGGCGTCGTTGACGGTGATGTCGTAGCCGTGCGGCATTTCCAGCTGCTGGAGCACCGGGTCCGCGGCGCGGGTGGCGAAGGTGTCCGAAGGCAGCAGCAGCACCGGCAGGCGGTTGGCGGTGGCCAGCGCCGCACCGGTGAGCAAGTTGGAGGACCCGGGGCCGATGGAGGTGGAGACCGCGTAGGTGGCGCGCCGGCGGGTGTGCCGCGCGTAGGCAACGGCCTGGTGCGACTGCGCCTGCTCATTGCGGCCCTGGTAGTACGGCATGAGGCTCGGGTCCTTGGCCTGCCACTGCTTCAGCGCCTGGCCCACCCCGGCAACATTCCCGTGGCCGAAAATCCCGAACATGCCCGGAATCAGCCGTTCGCGGTAGTGCGTGCCGCCGATGGAATCCACCGTGTACTGGCGGCCCAGGAATTCCACGACCGCCTGGGCAACGGTCATTGTGCGTGTAGTCATCGAGCTTCGTCCTTCTCAGCTGCGTACGGTTGCGGTGGTGTCCAGTAGCGATGCGGCGGTTGCCACGGCGGCGGCCACATCCCCGTCCTCGGGATACAGCAGGGTCCGGCCTACGGTCAGCCCCTGCACCGAAGGCAGGGCCAGCGCCGCCTGCCACGAGGCGAAGACCTCGTCGGGACTGCCCGATGGATCCCCGCCGAGCAGGACCGTGGGCAGGGTGGTCGCGGCCATGACCCGTTCCATCTCCTGGACCACGGGAATCTTCAGCCAGGTGTAGGCGCTGGTTTCGCCCAGTCCCGAGGCGATGCCCATGGACTTGATCACTGCCTCCGGGCGCAGGTCGTTGACTACCTTGCCCTCGGCCCGCTTGGAGATGAACGGCTCGACCATGGCCACCAGCTGGTGCCGGGCCAGATCCGACACGGCGTCGGCGGTAGCGGCCAGGGTTTTCACGGTGTCCGGATCCTCGTAGCTGATCCGGGTGAGCATCTTGCCGCCGTCGGCGCCCAGGGCAGCCAGGGCGGCCGCGCTGTGCCCGGTAAAGCGGTCGTCGATCTCGTTGACCAAGCCGGTGAGCCCGCCGCGGTTCATCGATCCGAAGACCAGCTTGCCTTCCAGCGCGCCCAGCAGCAGCAGGTCATCGAGGATATCGGGTGAGGCCAGCACCCCGTCGCAGGCGGGGTTCTGCAAGGCGATCTGCAGCCGGTCCAGCAGCTGGCGGCGATCGGCCATGGCCGTGGCGCGCTTGCCCACGGACAGGGCGCCGCGGGCCGGGTGGTCGGCGGCGATGATGAAGTTCTGCCGTCCCAGCACCGGGCCGGCGTGCTTCCGGCGCAGCGAAGCGGCGCGCTGCACCGAGGCCGGGTCTTCCAGCCGCTGGCGGGTGATGGATTCGTAGCGGCGCGGGTCTTCCCGGTCCACTGGCAGCTCTGATGCCTGTTTCATTTCTAGACCAGGTCTTTCTGGGAGTCGGGGACGGTGCGGCCGCGCTCGGCCAGCAGGGCATTGACTTCTTCCGGGTCCGGCATGGCGTCGGAGCAGGCAACCTTCGAGGCCACAATGGCTCCGGCGGCATTGGCGTAGTCAAGCACCTGTTCCAGCGGCCAGCCGGAGAGCAGTCCGTGGCAGAAGGCGCCGCCGAAGGAATCTCCGGCACCCAGTCCGTTAGCGGTCTGCACCGGGACCGGCGCGGAAACCACGCGCTCGGTGCGGGTTTTGGCCATGACCCCTTCGGGGCCGAGCTTGACCACGGCAATCTGCACTCCGGCCTCCAGCAGGCGGTCGGCCTGCTCATCCGGGGTGCCTTCGCCGACGGCTACCGAGCATTCGGTGTCGTTGCCGATGGCCACGGTGGCCGATGGCAGGGCACGCGCTACCTGTTCGCGGGCCTGTTCCACGGAGTCCCAGAACATCGGGCGGTAGTCCAAATCCAGAATGGTGAACTGACCCTGGGCCAGGGAATCTGCTGGGCGGGCGGCATAGGCCGCCAATTGCGCGGTGCGCGAAGGTTCGCGGCTCAAGCCGGTGACGGTGCTCCAGAAGATCCTGGAGTCCTTGACGGCTTGGAGGTCGATGTCGCTGCTGTCGATGTTCCAGTCCGGCGCCATCGGGAAGCGTCCGTAGAAGTACAGCGGGAAGTCGTCCGGCGGCATGATGGCGCAGAAGGTGACCGGCGTCTGCAACGTGGCGTCGCGGGCTACCTGGGTGCGGTCCACGCCGAAGCGGTCCAATTCGCGTTCCAGGAATGTGCCGAAGTCGTCGTCGCCGATTTTGGTGATCACACCGGCTGCTCGGCCGTGCCGGGCGGCCGCCACGGCGACGTTGGTGGCGGAGCCGCCGAGGTACTTGCTGAATGTGTTCACATCCGCGAGGGAAACGCCGATGTCATTCGGATACACGTCGACGCTGATGCGTCCGAGGGTGAGTACGTCGTAAGTCACGCAGATCGACGTCCTTTCGAGTCAGAAGTTCAGGGATCGGCCAACAGCCGAAGATGTGAACGGTGCCACAAGAAATACTTTGCACCATGAATTCGGCACTGTCAAAGGTTTGTACTGACATATTTACAACATGAGTAACATGGTGTGGACAAATCCGCGGAATTCCGGGGTATTCCATCTGTTTCGGACGTTGAAAATAAAAAAATTTCCACATGCCATGTCTTGGCTTCATGGCGTGGCCCGCGAAGTTCGACGCGTCGAAACCGTCCCGCACGGCCGTGCGCTCGAGCAAAACGCTAGGCTCTTAACGAGAACAACCGACACCCCCAGGAGGAACTGTGGCCGCAGCACGCCGTCGAGCGACCATCTACGACGTTGCCCAGGCCGCAGGTGTTTCCAAGTCGCTGGTGTCCCTGGTGCTGCGCGGCTCCCCCAGCGTCTCGGAAGCACGTCGCGCGGCAGTACTGGCCGCCATCAAGGAACTGGATTACCGCCCCAGCCAGGCCGCCACGGCACTTGCCGGCGGCACGAGCCAGACAGTCGGCGTAGTCATCGACGACTACACCAACGTCTGGTTCGTGGAACTTCTTCGCGGGCTCCAAGAAGGACTGGCAAGCGCAGGATTGCGCATCGCAGTTTCCGACCGGGCACTCAACACCCACGTCGAGTCGGACCCGCTCGATGGATTCCTCAGCACCCGGGTAGAGGCTTTGGTACTGGCCACCGAACCGACTCCTGCCATGCGCTTTTCAGCGCAGGTTCCGGTCATTGTGGCCGGCAATCGCGCCACCCAGGTTCGCGGCGCGGACATTTCTTCCAGTGACGACAGGCTCGGGGCACGCCAAGCCATCGAGTACCTGGTTTCGCTGGGCCACCGGAATATTGGCCACATCGCCGGTGGCGGCGGAGCCTCGATGCTGCGCCTGGCCGGGTACCAGGAGGCAATGAAGGCCGCGGGACTCGAAGAGCGCATCGTTTCGGTCAGCGAACTGACCACCGAAGACACCGGCTACCAGTGCGCACGGCAGCTTTTGGGCGAAGCCCCGGAAACAACGGCCATCTTGGCCGGCAACGACTCAATGGCCATGGGAGCCATGGCAGCCGCCCGGGAAGCCGGCCTGTCGACACCTGGGGATTTGTCAATCATCGGCTACGACAACTCGCCGCTCTCCGGCACCCACCTGCTGCGCCTGACAACCGTGGATAGCCGCAACCACGAGCTTGGATTGCACGTGGCCCAGCAGGTGCTCTCCCGGCTCGCCAATCCCGAACGCGAAGCCCAGCGCGTGCTGATGGAGCCGTCGCTCATCGAGCGCGGCACCTGCGCGGCACCACGCCGGCCCTGATTCCCTCCGGTTCCAAACCTTCTCCTGCAGACCCCTTGACCGCGATCTGAAATAGGTTCTAGACTCTTTTGGAGCGCTCCAAAATATTCCATGAACAGCTTTCATCCAGGAGAATTCCATGACAAAAACCATCGGCATTGCCGTCATTGGCGCCGGCATGGCCGAGCTGTCCCACATCGCTGGGTACCGCACAGCACCCACCCTCTACAGCTCCGACTTGCCGCCGCTTCGCTACGTTGCCGTGGCTGATGTGAACACCGAGCTCGCGGCCAAGGTCGCCAAGCGCTACGGCTACGAAAAGGCGCTCGGCTCCTGGCAAGAGGTGGCCGCAGATCCAGATATCGACGTGGTCTCGGTAGTTATTGCCAACCGTTTCCACCGTGAAGCCGTCGAGGGCCTGCTGGCTGCCGGCAAGCACGTTTTGTGCGAAAAGCCGCTGGCTGACACCCTTCAAGAAGCTGAAGCGATGGCCACCGCGGCCCGCAACGCCGACTCCGTGGCCCGCGTTGGCTTCACCTTCCGCCGCACCCCGGGCATCGCCACGATCCAGAACCTGATCGCCGATGGCACCCTGGGCAAGGTGCTGCATTTCTCCGGACGCTACTGGACCGACTACGGCCACAACCCGCAGGCCCCGATGAGCTGGCGCTTCAAGGGCCAGCCAGGCTCGGGCGCACTGGCCGATGTGGGAAGCCACCTGGCCTACGTTGCCGAATTCCTGGCCGGCGAGATTCTTTCGGTCAGCGGCGGCCAGCTGAGCACCAGCATCACCGAACGCTTCCTGCCAGCCGGCGCCGTCACCGGCCACGATCTCGTGGAACTGAGCGACACGTCCGAGCCGGTAGAAAACGACGACTACGCGGCGTTCAACGTACAGTTCGCCGGGGCCGCAGGCAGCCTGGAAGTTTCCCGCGTGACAGCCGGCCACCCCAATACGCTGACCTTCGAGGTCTTTTGCGAGAAGGGCGCCGCACGCTTCAGCCAGCTGCGTCCAGCGGAAATCGAAATCATGCTCACCGAGGGCCCTTCGGCAACCAACGGCTACCGCACGGTAAATCTCGGCTCGGAACACGCCTACCTCAGTGGCGGACTGCCCATGGATGCGCCAGGTGTCGGCTTCGGCCAGAATGATGCCTTCGGCTACCAGGCGCGCGCCTTCCTCGACGAGGTCTGCGGCCTGGGCAATGCACTTCCCAGCAACGCAACATTCGACGAGGGCGTGCACAATATGCAGGTCCTCCAGGCGGTCGTGCAGTCCGCTGCCAATGACGGAAAGAAGGTTTCACTGTGAAACTCGGAGTCTACAACGCAATCCTCCACAACCGCCCGCTGGCCGAAGCCCTGGAGGTCATTGCCGCCCAGGGACTGACCGGCATCGAATTGAACACCGGCGGCTTCTTGCCCCCAGTGCACGTGCCGAACATCGACGAGATCCTGGAATCCGACATCGCTCGCGATGCTTTCCTCGCCCAATTCGAAGGCACCGGCGTGGAAATCTATGGGCTGAACTGCAACGGCAACCCATTGCACCCCAATCGCGAAATCGGCCAGAAGCACGCCGAGGACATTCGCCGCTCCATCAAGCTGGCCGCGCGCCTAGGCCAGACCCGCGTGGTCACCATGTCCGGCCTGCCCGCTGGAGACCCCAATGCTTCGACCCCGAACTGGGTAGTCAATGCCTGGAATTCGGCAGCCCTGGACCAGCTGGACTATCAATTCGGGATCGCCGCGGAATTCTGGAAAGAAATCGATGAGCTGGCTGTCGAACACGGAGTCAAGGTTGCTCTGGAGCTGCACCCGCAGAACCTGGTCTTCAACCCTGCAAGCTTTCGCGAGCTGTTGAAGCGGGCGGGTACCAGCAACATCGGAGTTGAACTGGATGCCTCGCACCTCTTCTGGCAGCAGATGGATCCAGTAGCCGTTGTCCGCGACCTGGGCCCATGGGTCTTCCACGCAGCAGCCAAGGATGTGCGCGTCAATCCGAATGCGGCCATCCAGGGCGTATTGGATAACAGCTTCCGCAAGCTGGGCGAAGACGAACCACGCACCAACCTCGGCGGGGATGAATGGGCGAACGAGTGGCCGAAGAATTCAGCCTGGGACTTCGTGGCTTTGGGCAAGGGACATGACACCGCATTCTGGACCGAATTCTTGCGCGCATTGCACGAGGTGGATCCGGAAATGATGGTGAACATCGAACACGAGGACACCGAGCTAGGTGCCGTTGAGGGCCTGGAAGTCGCCGCCAAGGTACTCATTGAGGCCGACGCGGCCCTGCAAGCTTCATTGGCCGCAACCTCCTAGGATCCTCCCGCTGGCGTGCAGAAGCCCGGAATTCACCGTGTGAATTCCGGGCTTCTGGCGCATGCCGTTTTCGAAGTACTCGATGCACCTAGACGGTGCGGACAACTGCTTCGTAGTCGAAGCGTGCTTTTGGCGAGCCGATCTCGCTTTCGGCTGGCTGGCCGATATTCACGACCAGGAAACTCTTCTGATCGCCTTCCGGGAAGAACGATGCGTCGATGGCGGAGAAGTCTGCGCCGGTCATTGGACCTACCGCGAAGCCCAAGCTGCGCGCGGCCAGCATGAAGTAGCCCGCCTGCAGGTGTGCGTTGTTGTTGCCGGTGGATGCGGTGAAGTCCGCATCAGCATCGTACATGGCCTTGGGCGCGTTGTAGCCGGGCAGGAAGTTGTCCCACTGTTCGTGCCATGCGGTGTCATAGCTGAGGATCGCTACCAGCGGAGCTGCGGCGGTCTTGGCTTTGTTGCCGTTGGAGAGCGCGTCGACCAGGGTGGCGCGGGCTTCGTCCGACCGCACGTAGGTGACGCGCAGCGGCTGGGAATTGAACGCGGTTGGACCGAACTTGGCCAGTTCGTAGATTTCCTGGGCCTGCTCCTCGGTAACCTCTCCGGTGAACGCGTTAGCGGTGCGCGCCTCGCCAAAAATGGCGTTGAGCGTTGCTGTGTCGGCCTGGATTTCCTGGGATGCAACTGTCATTGATTGCCTTTCAGATCTGCCCGAGGCCACTGGTTCGGGCCATTGCCGGATACGGTTTTCTTCTATCAATGCCCAACGAGGATCGGCTGCACCTCATTCCGGCAAGCCACGTGTTCTCTGCCACACGCAGGCCGGGGCTCGCCTGGAGCTCGGCTGTCTTGCCAGCAATGCCCGCCGCACACGGGCCTAGGGTCCGGCAGGGATCCGCGAGTTTGCGGAATCCTCCCAGCTGCGATGAAGCCTGGCGCACCCGATTGCGCACAGTGCGATGATTGCGCCGAAGCAGGTCACTGCCATCGATTCGCCGCTGATCTGCCCTACCCAGCCCAGCCCCAGCGCCCCAAGTGCGGTCAGGGCGTAGCCCAGCACCCAGAAGGCGGAGCTGGCGCTGCCTCGATGCCGCAGCTCGATGCGCCGCAGTACGATGCCCAGTCCCACCGGGAACAGCGCACCATGGCTCAGTCCAGCAACCACCAGGCCAACCAGGTACACCGTGACCGCCAGGCTCCCGCCCAACCTCGGGGCAATAGCTATCAGCACTGCGCCCACCGCCAGCCCGGCATAGCCCAGCTGCACTTTTTCGCTGACCAGCTTCCCGCCCGCTTTCTGGCCCACGGCAGTGGCGGCGAAAATCAGCGAACCGATGAGCCCCAGCAGGCGCAGGTCGGTAATCCCAAAGGCGCGGACCACCAGGATGGACGTCATGGCTGTACAGCCGCCCATGACCGCAAAGCCCAGGGTCATCAGTCCGCCCACGCAGAAGTCACGTCGTGCCAAACGCGGCACCAGCGGAAGGCTGAGTTTCCATCCGCCCCGGCGGTGCGCAACACTGTCGGGGATCATGGCCAGCAGCACGATGCACAGGCCCGAAAGCACCGCGTGCACGCTGAAGGCGATCATGGGGGTAGCCGGGAAGAAGAAAGTCAGAAATGCCGCCAAGGCCGGCCCGCTGCCGAGTCCCGCCATATTCGCCAGGCTGGAAATGGCGGCACCGCGTCCGGAGCTGGAGACCAGATCCGCCAAATAGGCTGTGGCCGTACCGGTGACCAGCCCGGCGCACACCCCGGACAGGGCCCGGGCAATGAACAGCATGGGCGCGTCGGTGGCCACGGCATAGAGCATCCCGCTGGCGGCCGAGGAGAGCAGCCCGAGAATCATGACGGGCTTGCGGCCAATGGCGTCGGAGAGGGAACCGAAGATGCACAGCACCGTGAGCACCACCAGGGCGTATATCGCAAAAAGCTGGGTCGAGGCGGCGGTGCTCAGGCCGTATTCATCCTGGAGCATTGGATACAGCGCGGTCGGCATGGTGGTACCGCACATGGCGGCCGCGTAGGTTCCCAAAACGACTGCTAGCGGCCAGCCACGGGTTTGCGGCGGCTTCTCTGGCAGGGCCATGCCGGAACCTCGCTCTCGTGTTGAATAACAACCTGAGCCTAGATAAGACCTAATGTCCTGTCAATGATTATTGCTGTTGATTGAACCTCGCCAAATCAGCAGCCCCGATCAGGCCTGCCAACGGACCCAATTCGGCTTGGCTGATCTTCGCAAAGGGACGGTAGCCCCTGCCGGAGAGGGTGCGGCGGTAAGTCTCCTCCGCGGTGGCCACCAGTTGCTTCGACGCCGCGCCCAAGCCGCCGCCGATAACGATGGTCCCCGGATCCAGAACCGAGACCAGATTCGAAATGCCCAACCCGAGCCATTCGCCCATATCCGCAATGAGGTCGGCGCACGCCGGGTCGCCCTCTGCGGCAAGTCGAGTTACCTCCGCCCCGGTAACGGCGTCCGGATCATCGCCCACGGCCTCGCGCAGGCGGAAGGCCACCGGTGATTTGCTGCGCACAAGTTCGGCTCCTTCCCGGCCCAGGGCATTGCCAGAGGCGTACTGCTCCCAGCAACCGCGGTTTCCGCAGGCGCACCGGTGGCCGCCGGGAACGATCACCTGGTGCCCGAATTCGCCAGCAATCCCGGACTTGCCACGGTGGATTTGCCCTCCGAGGATGACCGCCCCGCCGATCCCCGTTCCGAGGGTCAGGCACACCATGTCGCTTTCGCCCCGGCCCGCGCCAAAACGATGCTCGGCCCAGCCGGCCGCATCAGCGTCGTTGACCAGAGTCACTTCATGTCCTACCAGCTGCATCAGACGGTCGCGCACCGGTTCATTGCGCCAAGACAGGTGGGGGCTGAACAGCACGTTCTGCCCCTTGCGGTCCATCCATCCCGCGGCTCCAATGCCCACCGGAAGACCTTCGTTGCCCTTCGAGAGCTCGCGGATCATCTCAGCCAGGGCACGTTCGGTCCCCGCCACGTCATGGTCAGGTGTCTCGCGGCGGATTTGCCCGAAGGCGTTCCCCTCTTGATCCACAAGGGCTGCAAGGATTTTGGTGCCACCGATGTCAACGCCGATGGAAAGATTTGCTGAACTCACAGTCATCTAGCTTAGACCCTCGCAAAACGCCGATGCTCCCGCTGCCGCACAGGAGCCCGGGACTGGTCCGGTGCCTGCACGGAACATCCAACGCAGTCCAGCACTTGGGCCAGCCCTGAGCAAGGTGCCCGGAAAACTCGTCCGGCGGTGCTCCCTGGCTGTTCGCGCTGTGAAGTGCAACTGCTCGAGCTCGCGCAAAATGCCCGCAAACCGGAGTTTGCGAGCATTTCGCGCTAGCTGCTACTTCTCGTCATCGAGCTCGTCGTAGACGTCGGGTTCGGATGGGGCCGATTCCTCAGTGCCCTGATGTCTCGGCAGGCCTGGGTACAGGCATCTGGATGGCTCCGGTCTGGATCTGCTCGAATTCATCGGGTGTGACCACCGGAATTTCGTAGCCTTCCTTGTCGATGAGCTTGCCGCCCACGTAGTGGTCGCCATCGAGCAATCCGCAGATCTCCTCGGTCTTGACCATGCGCGGCGGAGCCGCCGAGAAGACCGATGCATCCTTTGTATTCCCGAACTTGAGTTCGTTGAACAGCAGGTTCAGCAGCACGGCCATCACGGCCGCCGAGGAAATCCCGGAGTGGAAGATCGTCTCGAACCACGTGGGGAATCCAGCGTAGAAGTCCGGCTTCACAATCGGGATGCAGCCAAAGGCAATCGATGCCGCGACGATCACCAGGTTCATGCCGTCGTACTTCACCTTGGACAGGGTCCGGATCCCGGAAGCGGCGACGGTGCCGAAGAGCACGATGCCTGCGCCGCCGAGCACCGGAGTCGGGATGGCAGCGACCACTCGTCCGAGGATCGGCAGCAAGCCGAGCACGACGAGGATGCCGCCACCGGCCGCGACAACGAAGCGGCTGGTGATGCCCGTGATGGCCACCAGGCCGACATTCTGCGCAAAGGCCGACTGGGTGAAGGTATTGAAAATCGGCGCCACTGCGGAAGAGGCCATGTCGGCACGCAGGCCGTCGGCAATGCGCTTGGAATCCACCTTCGATCCGGCGATCTCGCCCACAGCGAGGATGTCTGCGGTGGTTTCGGTGAGGATCACCAGCACCACGATGGTCATCGAGATGATGCCGCCGATTTCGAAGACCGGCATGCCGAAGGCCAGTGGCTGCGGGAAGGCGAAGATCGCGCCGTGCCCGACCTGCGAGAAATCGGCCATGCCCAGCAGCGCTGCGGCGACGGTGCCCAGCACGATGGCCAGCAGGATCGACATGCGGGAAATCGCCGCATTGCCGACCTTGGACAGCAGCAGGACCACCAGCAGTGTTCCGGCGGCCAGGCCGATGTTGGCCAGCGACCCGTAGTCATCGGCCTTGGCGTCCCCGCCCATGGCCCAGTTGGCCGCGACCGGGGTCAGCGAGATGCCGATCATCGTAATGACCACGCCGGTGACCACCGGCGGGAAGTACCTGACAATGCGGGCGAAGAACGGCGCTATGAGGAAGCCGATCAGCGCTGCGACGAGCACGGCCCCGAAGACCGCCTGGATTCCGCCTCCCCCGTTGACGATGGCCACCATGGTAGCCACGGATGCGAAGGACGTGCCCTGGACCAGCGGCAGCTGCGCCCCGAAGAACGGGATGCCCACGGTTTGCAGGATGGTGGCCAGCCCGCCGACAAACAGGCAGCAGGCGACCAGCAGGCCCACCTCGTCCGGGGCCAAGCCGGCAGCGTTTCCGATGATCAGCGGCGGGGCGATAATGCCGCCGTACATCGTCAGGACATGCTGCAGGCCATAGGCAAAGGACTTCCCCAGAGGGAGCTTCGCGTCCTCGGGACGATTGCCTTTGATAGATTCATCTTGTGTAGCGCTCAAGGCTGACCTCCTACGTCAGTCGCTGCCAAAGGTGTGCCGGCGTGCCAGCGCCGGCCCACCTTCAACGCCGTTCAGTTAGATAAATGCCGGAATATTGGCCCAGATGGGGTGATTCGCCTCGGTGCCTTCGCGGGTGATCGTCGCTTCGATCAGGCCGTATGGGCGATCCGCGGCGAAGAAGACCTCATTGGGGTTGTCTTGGCCGAAGACTTCCAGGTCAACCAGGAAGTGGTGCTTGTTAGGCAGGGACATCTTGATTTCGGCGATTTCCGGATGCGCTTCGAGCACTGCCTGCCCCATCTGGAACATGGTCTGCTGCAACGCGTACGAGTGGGTGTCGGCGAAGCGGGTCAGCAGCAGGTGGCGCACCGAGGTGTAGACCGCGTCGAAGTCGATGCCCTGGGCGATGGCCTGGCCGGTGTAGCGCCAGCGCGCAGTCACGTCGGTGGCCAGGATGCGGTCGGTGGTTTCCTTCAGGGTCGTGTACTTGTCCACCGGGAAACCGTGGAACTCGCTGCCCGTGGACTTCAGGACGGTGAGGTCCTCCAGGCCGGCAACGATGGACTTCTTGCCTTCGGCGTCGATTTCCAGCACGGCGGTGCGCACTTCGGACTTGTTCTGCGAGAAGGCGTGGTCATGGTCGTTGATGCGGTCCCAGAAGAACTGCTGGGCTGCCCAGCGGCCGCCGGTGATCCACTCGAATTCGCCAGTGAAGTGGTTTCCCAGCTGCACCAGGAACTCCTCGATGGCGCCCACGCCGTTGCGGGCCAGGCCATAGACGGTGTTCTTCTGGGTGTCAGTGGCGACGACGCGGCCGTTGTCGCCGTCCTGGTGCGCGGCGGTGAAGTCGCCGTGCAGCTGGCTGGTGACGTTCAGGTCCTGGATCTGGTGGCGCACGGTGTCGCGGGTGATCTTGACCAGGCGGACTTCGGCCTTGCCGTACTGGTTGGAGCCCAGCACGATCTTGGTATCTGCTGGGGCGGTGATTTCGGTAGTCATTGTTCTAACTCCCTCGGTACGTGGAATATGCAAACGGGCTGATAAGAAGAGGTACGTGGTAGTGCTCGTCGACGTCGTTGACGAAGAAATCGATGCTTACCGCGGGGAAGAAGCTTTCCGTTCCCTGCTTCCCGAAGTAGCCGCCGGTTTCAAAGGAAATCCGGTAGCGGCCGGCTTCAACCTGTATCGGTCCGAGGTTCTTGATGCGGCCATCGGCATCCGTGGAACCCGAGCCGATTTCTTGCCAGCCGGATGCCGTCTTGGCTTCCAGCGTGGCCTTGACACCGGAGGCAGGCCTCCCGGTCCCGGTGTCGAGTATGTGGGTGGTGATGTGGCTGCGTTCGCCATTTCCATCTGCCATGTTCATCTCCTGGCTGTCGGAGGGATTGGTATCGATAAATGCGCAGGGGTTCACCCCGGGCATGGGCTTAGTTGTCCACCGAGTTCTCCAGCCGCAGCAGCGCAATCTGGCGCAGCTGCTCGGCTACTTCAAGCAGTTCGGCCTGTTCTGCGTTGGCCAGCCGGCGTTCGCATTCGGCAAGGATTTCTTCGGTGCTGCGGCCGGCGGCGCGGATGAGGAAGACCCTGTTGAAGCGCTGCTCATAGGCCCGGTTGGCTGCTGCCAGGCGGCAGGCGACATCGTCATCAAGGTCCAGGCCTGCCTGTTCGCCGCGGGAGAGGTCCGCTTCCTTGCTGCTTCCCTGCGCCTGTTCGCCGATGCGCGGATGGTGGGCCAGGGCGGCGGCAATTTCCTCGCGGCTGAAGGGAGCGACGTCCTGGAGCGCAAAGCTGGAAAGCGCATCGAAGCTGCTGAAAGGACGGGCGGAAACAAGGGCATCGATCCAGCGGTCGACATCGACGCAGGGGCGCAGGAAATCAGCGGCCTCGGCTGCGGGCAATTGGTTGAATACGTCTAAACGCATCGGGTGATCAGCTCTTTTCAAACGGTCGTTCTTTCCACGGACCTTGGCTGAACACCCTTACCACCGAAGGAGACTTCGGCTTCGACTCGATGCTGGTTTCGTGGAACCTTGTGTGACCACTGTAATCCACCTCACAGCGTCGCAGTCAAGCGAAAGCTGGAAAAACTTTAACAAGTGTGACTTTTTGCCGGTTTCCATATTGTGGATAGATAATTTTGCGCCCAGCTATTGCAAACGCTCCGACCTAGCCCACATAATGGTTTCACAACACAGAAGATAATTTCCATATTGTGGAAATGCGAAATCGTGAAGGAGGGTCGCAATGACCGCTATCAACCCAAGCAAGATCAACTGCACACCGGAGGGCCAGCGCCTCATTGCCACCACCGACGCCTTGCGCACCGGACTGTTCCAGCCCATCGAGAACCTGGATCCGGATATTGCCCGCCAGCCGCGGATCACCCGCGAGGCTCCCTCGCTGTGGAGCCGCCTGTTCGGCCAGCACCCGGGACGCTAGGCGTCCCCTGAAGACCACGCAGAGGCCAACCCCTGAGGCGTCGGGACCTGGCCTCTGCGTTTTTTTAATTCCAGCTGCAGCGCCTCGCGCCAGCCCGGCTAGTCCTCGCCGAATCCCATGAAGTCGGCCGCAGCGGTGCTTGGCGCCGCCAGCATGCCGACCATGGAATCGACCAGGAAGTAGCCCAGCGATTCCCAGTTGCCCTGCTGCTTGCCTTCATTGACCGTGCGCTCGTACTGCGCGCACAGCCCCAGGAACATCGGACCGAGAATCAGCGCACGCGACCTGACCACGACCTCCGGAATGCCCTCGAATTCCTTGCGAGCACGTCCTGGGCCCGCCACGCTCAGCACCTCGTTGCGCAGGCTGTCGCCCACAATCGCCGGCAGTCCTGGATGCAGCCGTGCCTGGTAGAGGAATTGCGCCCGCCAGGAGGGCCGCGGCAGCGCGTCAAAGGAATAGATCCAGGGAAGGGTCCGCACGGTGACCACCTCGCGCAGGCTCGCCTCCGGTCCGCCAGCAAGGGATGGCAGGCGGTTGCGGCAGCTGCGCATGTCGTCCAGCGCCCGCTGGAGCATGGCCTGCAACAGGTCCTCGCGGCTCCCGAAATGGTATTTGATCGCCGAATGGTTGGCAGTACCGGCATGCTCGGTAATTTTCCGATTCGATACGGCGTCTATGCCGTGGCTCGCGAAGAGCTCTTCTGCCGCATCGAGCAAGACCTCCCGCGCCTTATCGCCGTGTCGGCTCACCATTCCCGCCTTTCCTCGCATCATCTCGTCCCGGCGTCCAGGAAGTGAACCTCGGCACAGTTGCTGACAATTTTACGCCATGTGGCGTAAATTAGTTGTTAGTATTCAACTAAAGACCTTGGCGGGTTGCCTCGCACCCCGCTGCAGACCGAGAATCCAAGGAGCAGGCGCAGTTGAGCAACGACGCCGCAGTCACTGAAAACCCGCCGCCCTCCCGCAGGGCCAAGCACGAGAAGCAGCCTCTTTCCGAGCAGGAAGCGGCCGCCAAACGCGCCAAGGCCGAAAAGATCGGCAGGACTGTCGCAGTGTTCATCATGCCATTGATGATCGTGGGCATGATGATCTGGGGCTACCTGGGGGCCATGCACCACCAGTCGGCCGCGAACATGCCGGTGGCCATTTCGTCCACCAGCAGCGCAGCGGCCAGTGACTTTGCCCGGGCGCTGGAGGACAGCAATGCTGAGGCCGTGGACCTGCGCTTCGTGGACTCGGCCCGCGAAGCCCGCGAGCTGGTCTACGACCGCGAAGTCACCGCTGCGGTGGACCTCGATGGCGATACGGCCACGCTGTACACCGCCAGCGGCGCCGGCATGTCAGCCACCTCGGCCATCACGGCCGTGCTCACGCCGGTCATCATGGAGCAGTCGCTGAAACTGGCTTCCCAGGATCTGGTGCCGCTTCCGGAGAACGACTCCATGGGCATGGGCGCCATGCTGCTGGCCACCGCGATGATCACTGCCGGCTACATGCCCTGGTCGATGGCCTTCTCGAACTCCCCGGAACTGCTCAAGCGCCGCCGCGCGCTGCCGCTGCTGGGCGGATGGTCGATCCTGCTCTCCGGGCTGGGTATCCTCGTCGGCGGCCCGATCCTGGGCGTCATTCCTGCCGCGAGCATCCTGCCCGCGTGGTCGACCCTGGCCTTGGGCGTCTTCGCCGTGGGCGCCGGGCAGCTGCTGCTGACCCGCATATTCGGCGCCATGGCCGTCATCCCCGGAATGTTCCTGTTCATGGTGCTGGGCCAGCCGGCCTCCAATATGGGCATGTCGGTCTACACCCTGCCGAAGATCTTCCCGTTCCTGCACCAGTTCCTGCCGATGCCGGCCCTGGGCGAAGCCATGCGCTCGGTGCTGTACTTCAACGGCGACGGAGCGGCCCGGCATATCCTGATTCTCGCCGGCGGTGCCGTCGCGGCGCTGCTGCTGGTCGCCCTGCTCGATGCCCTGCGCATCGCCAAGGGCAAGAGCGATATCCCCACCCAGATCAATGTCGCTTCCCTGCATGGCGGCCCGCGCCCCAAGAACAAGGCGTGGCGCTACATCACCTTGGCCGCGCTGCCCTTCGGCATGATCGCCATCATGCTCAGCTCGATGCTCGGCGCCATGCAGACCCCGGTGCCACGCGACATGCCGGTAGCCGTCGTGGGCTCCTCCGTGGAGCAGGCCCAGCAGACCGTGGATTCGCTGAACGAATCCATGGAGGGCATGTTCGAGTTAACCGCCATGGACAATGCCGCTGACGCCCGGTACCTGGTCGAGTCCCAGGAGCTGACAGGGGCCTTCGTGCTGCCTTCGGAGCAGAGCCCGGAAGCTGCCGTCTATACCGCCCAGGCTTCCGGCAACGCCGCATCGCAGCTGGTGGTCCAGGTGTTCACGCAGATCGGCCAAGCGCAGCAGATGGACGTGGACCACCAGGAGCTGGCCCCGCTTCCGGAGCACGACAATATGGGCACCGTGGCCATGTACCTGGGCATGGGCTGGGTGATGGCAGGCTTCATGGTCATCATGGTCGGCGCCACCGCGGCACCGCACATGGCCCCGCTGCAGAAACTGGTCCCGCTGGTGACCGTGTACTCGGCCTTCATGTCCGCCGTGCTCTGCCTGATCGCCGGCCCGTTCACCGGGGCAGTGGAGGGCCACTTCGGGCAGCTGTTCAGCGTCGGCATGCTCGCGATTTTCGCGGTGGCCATGCTCACCACGGTATTCAACCGCCTGCTGGGCATGGTCTGCCTGGTCCCGACCATGCTGATCGTGATGTTCCTGGGCGTCCCCGCCTCCAATGGCGGGCTGTCCATCTACATGGAACCGCGCATCTTCACCATCCTGCACGACATCCTGCCGATGCCGGCTGCCGTCGAAGCCATCCGCGCGATCGTCTACTTCGACGGGGTCGGGCTCGGCTCCCACCTGGTGGTCCTGGCCATTTGGGCCTTGGCCTGCCTGGCCGTGACCATGGTCATCGACCAGCTCAAGCCGGTGCAGACCTCCAGCCACCCGGTTTCCGCCGAGGAGCTCGCCGCGCTGCAAGGCCGGGCGCTTGAAGCCAAGGCGAGCGAAGCCGCGGCATCCGCCGACGCCATCGACGCTGAAGCCGGGGACTTGGCAGACGCCGAAGCCGCGGCCGGCGAAAGCGGCACTGGAGACCGGGAGAAGGACGCGGTCAGCGTCTAATCAGTCCTTCTCCCCTGCAGATGCGGGCCGGTTCATGGATGTGAACTGGCCCGCATTTTGGTGTCCCCTAGCGATCGATCTTGGCTACGGTGAGCAGCACGCTGGAATCCTGCGTGGCGCTGATTTTCAGCCTCCCCTCGGGAAGCACAATGAGATCCTGGCTGCGCCCCTCCCACTGGTTGCCCATGGATGAAACGGTGACCCTGCCCTGGAGGACCAGCAGTGTCGCTTCGCCGGGATTCACATGTTCTTGCAGCTCGGTGCCGGCCGTGAGCCCAATGACGGTTTGGCGCAGGGTGTGATCATGTCCGCCGAAAACCGTGCTGGCAGCTCGGCCATTGGTTGCATCCGCGGCTTCCCTCAGCTGGGTTCGGGCGATGGCGGCCAGCGAAAACTTCTTCATCAAATCCCTGCATCTCATCTCTCGGGCTGGATACTCCGGGCTGATTAGCCTGTGCTGCTACAAGACTGTCCCCGCACCGGGGCAAAGGTCAAGGAAAGCGCGGGGACTACTTCAGTACCAATTGAGCCAGCACCGGCAAGGCAATGACCGACAGGACGCAGGTGATCACGATGGCCACCGCGGTCGGCTCGCCATCCCCGGTGTCGTTCTGGGCCATGATGTAGGCGGTTGCGCTGACCGGCATGGCCGCCATGAGCACCGCGGCATTGAACCAGATGCGATCCAGATCCGGGGCGAAAACAAGCAGCATGGCCACCGTCAGCAATGGCATCGCCACGAGTTTGCCCAGCACCATGGCCGCGATGGAGGTTCTCGCCCAGCTGCCGCCAGCCCCAGAGCCATCCGGAGCAACCGGTGCATGCTTCCTGGCACGCGAACGGTCAATGGTCCGCTTCAGCGACATGCCGATGACGAAGAGCGCCCCCGGGGCGGCCGCGGCGGATATCAGGTCAACGGTGTCGTCCACCGGCCGTGGTACGGGCACACCGAGGATTGCTACCGTGCCGCCAAGGACCATGGCCCAGGTGACCGGGCTGTAAACCAGGGCATTGCGGATGGTCCGGGCGATGCGCGCGGCGCTTGCCGGATGCTGACCTCCTTTGCCGTTGGGCAAGAGAATTTGGGCGAGGATGGGGAATCCGACCATGAAGATGATGTTGTGGACCAGTTGCCCCATGCCCGCGGCGAACCCGGCTTCTGTGCCCATGACGCCGAGGATAATCGGGATTCCCAAGTACGACACGTTGCCGAAGCTGGTGGTCAGCATGCCGGCGAGCGCCCGCGCCCGGTTTGCGCACAGCAGATAGCGGAAAGCCAGCCAGCTGAGCAGGGCGAAAAGCAGCGCGGAGACGATACTGATCCACAGGAATGCGAGCGGCACGCCTTCGCTGATATCCGCCCGGGCTACCACCTTGTAGAGCAGCGCCGGCAAGGCGACATAGAAGACGAACACATTCAGTGCCGGTTCCACGCTGGCCGGGAATTTGGGTGCATGGCTGGCGCCGTAGCCGATGAGCATGACGAAGAACAGCGGCAGCACACCATAGAGCACGTCGAGGAACACAAGCCTCCTTAGGAGATGTTCGGCCGGGGTTGCGGGGACCGAGCACTTCAAGGTTAGTTGCTTTCCAGGCTGATCCGGGAAATGCGCTCGGGGGCGCTTCGCAACATGCAGCCGAAAACTGGGGTTTGGCGGCGCAAATTCCTAGGATGAGACCACGCGCCTCGTCCCAATACTGTTGAGCTTTCCGCAAGGAGAATTGATGTCCCACTCACTTGGAATCCCGCATGCCCCGCGCACGATTGCCATCACTGGCGCAGGATCAGGCATAGGCCGCGCCACCGCCCGCCTGCTGCTGGGGCAGGGATGGAATGTGGTGCTCGCCGGGCGCACCGCGGCTAACCTGCATGAGACGGCGCAAGGCCACGGTTCCGCCTTGGTGGTCCCCACGGATGTTAGTGATCCGCAGGCTGTGGAACACCTGTTTGCCGAAGCGGCGCAACGTTTCGGCAAGGTCAATGCACTGTTTAATAATGCCGGAATTTTCGGTCCCTCGGCAGCCATCGATGAGCTGAGTCCGGCCCAGTGGGATGAGGTTTGCCGGGTCAACCTCACCGGGGCCATCAACGCGGCCCGCGCGGCCTTTGCCCATTTCAAGGCCAACGGCGGGGGACGCATTATCAACAATGGATCGATTTCAGCGCAGGTTCCGCGCGTGAACTCCGTTGCCTATACCGTCACCAAGCACGGCATCGCCGGCCTGACCAAATGCCTAGAACTTGATGGACGGGAGCACCGGATCAGGGCCACGCAGCTCGATATCGGCAACACCGCCAGTGACCTGCTCGATGATTTCGGTGCCACCCAGGGTGCCTTGCAACCGGGCGGCCAGCGGCTCGTCGAGCCGACATTCCCGCTGGCCCAAGCCGCTGAAGCCGTTGCGTACATCGCCGGGGTTCCGATCGGTACGTCCATCAACCAATTCACCATCACCGCTGGCGGCATGCCATACATCGGGCGAGGCTAGTCCGCGGGCAACGGGAGGGAGGCATTGGCTTGCAAGTAGATTCTCCGGCTACGTGCGGCAATGCTCCGCGCCATCAGATCCTCATGGGGCTTCTGGTTGCACTGCACGGCAAGAACCTGCCAGAACTGCGCCAGTGGCTCGCCGATGATGTGGTGTGGGAGTTCCCGGGTGAGCAGATTCTCCGTGGGCGCGATGCGGTGGAGCAGTGGGCCCAAGCTCTCCCCGAGGCCACCAGATTGCAATTCCTGAGCATCCTCACCCATGGCAAGGAAGGAAGCGCCGATGGGTCTTGGCCAGTGGCGGCAAGGAAACGCCTTTCAGCCACGTGCTGCGTTTTGCCTCGGCCGGCAAGACCGCGAAGCTGGTAGCCGCTCGCAGCTACTTTGCTGGTTCTTCCCCTGCCGGGCAAAAGGCCTAGAAGAATTCCGCCAGCAGCGCTTCGAGCTTCGCAAAAGCGGAATTCCATGCCTTGGTGCTGGATTCGATAACCTCATAAGGCAATGGGGTTTGGGTCAGCGTCAGCATCGTCTGCCCGGCGAATTCCTTGAATTCGATACGGGTTTCAATCACGAGGTCCAAGGTCATTTCGTGCGGGCCGTCGGCACTGACCAGGCATTCGTATTCGTCGAAAGACGTCAGGACCGCCTTGAGCGGCACCTTGGCATCCGGGTTATCAGCCTGCACCATGTTCAGCTCATGCCGGCCGCCGACCTTGGCTTCGAATACGACGGAATCTTCCTCGACAAGCCAGCCATCTGGGCCCCACCACTGGGCGATGATTTCCGGCTCGACGAAGGCAGCCCAAACGGCGTTCTTCGGTGCGGAAAATTGCCGGGCGACTACGAGTTCAGTCATCGATTCCATAAGGTCAATATTATCGCGGCCCGCCATCAGGTTCAGCTGCGGGCGCCGCTACCCCTGCGGACGGCGAGGCTCCATGCGGCTCGCAGTGTACAGCGTTTGCTCATCCGGCGAGGTTCCGGCAGCTTCATGGGCGCGCATGACCTTCATTGCACGGTCCCATTTGATGCGTTCGCGAGGGCTAGCGAGGACACGGCGCTCGGCCGGACCGAAGATGGACAATCCCAAGTACTTCAGACGCCAGAATATGCGGTAGCCGACGCTTAGTCCGGTGGTATCGGAAATGATCGGCAGGGGTGATTCATCCATGATTGTCGTCCTCTTCGGTCATTGGGTTTGCGAGTACTGGCACTTCAATCATACGTCATTAGTTGGTGCACCAACTAAATGGGGTTCTAGCTTTTCGGAGCGTTCGAACCTGCAGCAATAATGCGGTCCAGGATGCCGCGCAGCTCCAGCACATCCTTGTCGGTCAGGGCAAGCCGGGCCATCATTTCGCGCGGCACCTCCACCGCTTCAGCACGCAGCGCGGCACCCTTCTCGGTGGGCTGAATGATGACGGCCCGCTCATCGTCCGGGTTCTTCGTCTTTGCCACCAAACCGGCAGTTTCGAGGCGCTTGACCAACGGGGAAAGCGTTCCCGGATCCAGGTGCAGATGCCCGCTGAGGGCACGGGCGCTGATCGGCCCCAAGTCCCAAAGGGCCAGCATCACCAGGTACTGGGGATGCGTCAGCCCCAGCGGATCCAGCACGGGCTTGTATGCCGAGATCACCGAGCGCGAGGCTACGGCCAGGCCGAAGCACACCTGCTTTTCCAGCTTGAGAAGATCTTCGTCGCGAAGAATAGCACTGTCCACGTTGTCGCAAGCTCCTTGAAAGATGCCTAATACCACTGCATATACCACTGCATTGATCGTACCGCGGTCGAGAATACCGTGCCCGGGCCGAAAGCTGCCCCGGGTCGCAGCGCCAATTCCAGTTGCGTTCGAATCGGTGGCGCAAGTAGTCAAAGCGGGCCACAGTGAATAGCCTTGGCATATGAGCAATCTTGAGCACCGGCCTGAGGAGATCGGCTGCAGTGCAGTGCGTTCCCAGGCAGAGGTTGAAATCCTGGAACCACGCGAAGTGCCCTTGGGCGGTCCGCGGGCAATGACGGTCTTCCGGACACTGCCGCAAAAGCAGCGCAGCCTGATCGGCGCTTGGTGCTTCCTGGACCATTACGGTCCTGACGATGTCGCAGTCACCGGCGGGATGAACGTGCCTCGTCACCCGCACACCGGACTGCAGACTGTCTCTTGGCTCTTCACCGGAGAGATCAACCATATGGATTCGGCCGGGTTCACGGCGACCGTGCGACCCGGCGAGGTCAATCTGATGACCGCCGGGCACGGAATCAGCCATTCGGAGATCCTCACCGAAGACACCACCATCCTTCACGGCGCCCAGCTATGGACCGCGCTGCCGGATCATGCACGGGATATGGAACATACTTTTGAGAACTACCGCCCGGAAGCGCTCACCGCTCCCGGCTGGTCGCTGTCGGTCTTCCTTGGCACCTACGGGGTGTCGGGCAAGTCGTCCACCTCCCCGGTGAAGACGCACACCGAGCTCGGTGGCGCCGAACTGCGCCTTGAACCGAACACCGAGATCGAAGTGGTTGTCCCCGGGCACCATGAGCACGGGATCCTCCTGGACTCCGGCAATCTTGAAGTCAACGGCCATGAACTCGCTCCACGCGATCTCGGGTTCGTGCGTGCGGGATGCACGACCCTGCGCCTGAAGTCCGGGGACCAGCCGGTTCTAGCGCTGCTCATCGGCGGAGAGCCGCTGAAGGAAGACATCCTGATGTGGTGGAACTTCGTAGGCCGCACCCATGAGGAAGTCCTCGCGTTCCGCGCGCAATGGCAGGCCGAGATCGGGGCCGAGCCCGGGGATGCCTTCGAGGATCGCTTCGGGCCTTTCTCGCCTAATACTCCGGCAGCCTTGCCGGCTCCAGCACTTCCCACCGTTCGCCTGCGCCCGCGCGTGAACCCCGCCTAACCAATAAGGAACTCCCAATGAGCGACATCAAACCAGTATTCCTGCCCGAGCGCCAGCGCTTCGCCCTCGACGATGACGGCAAGATCATCGGAGCGGCGCACTACCGCGATTTTGATGGGGCCCAAGGCGTCGAGCGGATCTTCTTCCACACCACCGTGGATGAGGAATACGGCGGACAGGGCCTAGCCAGCGTCATGGTGAAATTCGCGCTGGAGAACACCATCGCCAGCGGTGCCAGGATCGTTCCGGTCTGCCCGTACGTGAAGGCCTACGTTGCCAAGCACACCGAGTATGCGCAGCATATCGTGGAACCGGACAAGGACCACCTGGGCATCCTGCCGCGCGGCTAAACCGGAGATCTCAGGGGTTCATCTTGAGGCCGCGTGCGGCCAGCTCGTCGCGGAGGATGCGGATGGCTTTCGGGCCGACGCCGTGCAGCGCGAGCAGCGCCGCGGTGCCGGCTTGCCCCGCCTGCTCGAGACTGGTGATGCCGGCCTGCTCGAAAGCCCTGGCGGCGGGGTTGCTCGTCTTGGGAAGCTCTGTGTCCATGATCCCAGCGTAGTCAGGCTGCTGGCTGCGCAACAGGTTTGGTGCGCGGCGAGATCGCGATCAGGACCAGAATCAGCAAGAGGCTGAAGCTGAAGACCGAGATGAACTCCATCCCGGTGGCGGCCATCGCGAAGATGACGCCACCGATGGCGGTGGTTCCGGCGTTGCCCAGGGAGTCGGCCACGGTCATTGCCGATGAGTTGAATCCCTGTTCATCCTTGGCAGACAGGGCCAGCATGTTCACGTTTTGCCGCGGGAAGATCATCCCCATGCCGAAGCCGCCCACGGCCCATCCGCAGACCAGCACGAGGACCGGCGGATGGAAGATCGCGGTGGCCAATGCGGTTGAAATCGCTACGCTGCCGGCGATCGCACCCACGGTGATGCAGGTGGAGGATTCCACCTTATCCCCCAGCTTTCCTTGCAGCCATGAACCCACCGACCAGCACAATGCCGAGGCCGTCAGGATCAGGCCCGCCCGGTCGGGACCCAGCTGGTAATCCTCGCGCAGCAGGTACGGCAGATAGACTTCCACGCCGAAGAAGGCCCCGGCCACGAAGATGCGGGTCATGATGGTGGACGGCAGCCCCTTGGCCAAGCTGAACGTGCCCTTAGGCAGCAACGGGCGAATTGCTGCAAGGGCTACCGCCAATGCCAAGACCAGTCCCAGAAGGGACCAGCTGCCCTGCGCATTGCCGAGCAAGTTCATGCAGATGACAGCCAGTCCAGCCAGGCCGGCCAGCATCAGCCGCTTCTTGGAAATCGGCCCCAGGTCCGGATTGCGCTGGGAGCTCAGCGACTTCAACGCCGGCACGATCCCGCAGAACGCGAGAACCACCAGCACCGCCACGCCGGAGAACACCCAGCGCCAACCGAGGTGCACGGCCATCAAGCCGGCCAGCCAGGGGCCGATCAGCGCCGGGACCACCCAGGCGGTAGCGAACAGGGCGAAGATCTTGGAATGCAGATGCGCAGGATACGCGCGGGCAATGAGCACGTAGATGGCGACGGTGATCGCGCCACCGCCAATTCCCTGCAAGATGCGCCCGGCAATCAGGACCTGCATGTTCTCGGCTGAACCGCAGATCAGCAGCCCAATGCAGAAAACGGCCACGGCGATGGACAGCGGGTGCTTGGGCCCCCACCGGTCGGTGACTTCTCCGGCGGCAACCATCCCCAGCATCCCGCTGGCGATTGGCGCGGCAAAGGCCAGCGCGAAGTAGCGTTCGCCCTCCAGCAGCTCGCTGACCAGTGGCATTACCGTGGTCACGGCCATGGATTCGAAAGCGACCAGGAAGACGAGCACGAACATGCCAAGGGTGGTGGCAAGATACTGCGGAGCATAGATCGTGGACTCGGCGCGCTCGGCTGATTGGCTGCTGCGGTTCAGGGGCATGCATCCATGATCTCAGGTTTCCCCTAGCCGCCGATCACGTGCAGGCTGAAGGCCGCCAGGAAGCCCGAGGTCACCAGCAACCCGGTGTAGTCGTGCTCCACCTTGTAGGCTTCCGGGATCATGGTGTCGGCGATCATCGTCAAGATGCCTCCGGCAGCGACCGCGGTGGCGAAGGCCAGCACTTCACCGGGCATGGATTCCAGCAGCAGCGCTCCGAGGAAGGCAGCGATGCCGCAGGAAATGGCTATCGATCCCCAGAGCAAAACGATCGAGGACCCCTTGCGCCCGGACGCTTTCATCTGTGCGGTACTCGCCAGTCCCTCGGGGACATTGGAGATGAATATGGCGATGAGCATCGCCGGATTAATGCTCGCGGTGGCGACCACGGAAAGTCCAAGGGCCACGGACTCGGGAATGCCGTCGATGAGTGCACCGACCGCGAGCGCGGTTCCCGATGGCTCCTGCTCTCCTGCGCGCTGCGCCTGCCGCTTTGAGGTTCTCCAGGCCAGCAGCCGGTTCGCGCCGAAATACAAGGCAGCGCCCACGATCACGCCGCCCAGCGTCGCAACGAGGCCGCCAGTTTCATAGGCTTCGAGCACCAGCTCGAAGGCCAGTGCGCTGACCAGGACCCCGGCACCGAAGGCCATGATGGCGCTGACCCAGACCTTGGGGATCTTCAGCCACCAGGCCGCGCCAGATCCCAGCAGCAGGGCCGAGCCGGCCACAGTGCCCCACAGCAAAGCCTGCATCGAAGCGAACATGGCACCCACTATAGCCAGCAATTCGCTGGCTTAGTAGGTGCCATATGAGTTCTGACTGGGACTAACCCTCGGTGGACATGTTGTTGAAGCGCGAGTAGTGGCCCTGGAAGGCCACGGTGATGGTCTTGGTCGGACCGGCACGGTGCTTCGCGATAATCACGTCAGCTTCGCCCGGACGGTTTTCCTTGTCGTAGACGTCATCACGGTGCAGCAAAATCACCATGTCGGCGTCCTGCTCAATCGAGCCCGATTCGCGCAGGTCCGAAACCATTGGCTTCTTGTCGGTACGCTGCTCGGAACCACGGTTCAGCTGCGACAGCGCAATCAACGGAACGTCGAGTTCCTTGGCGAGCAGCTTGAGGTTACGCGAAAACTCGGAAACTTCCTGCTGGCGCGATTCCACACGCTTGCCCGAGCTCATCAGCTGCAGGTAGTCCAGGATGATCATGCGCAGCTCGTTGCGCTGCTTGAGGCGACGGCACTTGGCACGGATTTCCATCATGGACATGTTCGGCGAATCATCAATGAACAACGGGGCTTCGTTCAGCCGGCCCATGGTCGTGGCGATCTTGGTCCACTGCGCGTCTTCCACCGAGCCCTTGCGCAGATCCTGGAGCTGGATGGATGCTTCGGCCGAGAGCAGGCGCATCGCAATTTCATTGCGGCCCATTTCCAAGGAGAAGAACACGGTGGCCATATTGTGCTTGATGGCAGCAGAACGGGCGAAGTCCAGCGCGAAGGTTGACTTGCCCACCGCAGGACGGGCGGCGATGATGATCATCTGGCCGCCCTTCAGGCCCTGGGTCAGCTCGTCGAATTCATAGAATCCGGTGGGCACACCGGTAATGCCATCGCCCGCGTTGGCCGCGTTCTCGATTTCATCAACGGTGTCTTCGATGATGTCCGAAAGGCGCACGTAGTCTTCACTGCTGCGGTTCTCGGCCACCTTGTAGACCTCTGCCTGGGCTTCGTTGACGATCGCATCAACTTCACCATCTGGAGAGTAGCCCATCTGGACAATACGCGTTCCGGCGTCAACCAATCGGCGCAGCACGGCGCGTTCGCGCACGATTTCTGCGTAGTACCCGGCGTTGGCTGCAGTTGGAACCTGCTGGATGAGATTGTGAAGGTAGGCGGCGCCACCAATGCGCGAGATCTCGCCGCGCTTGGTCAGCAAGTCGGCTACGGTGACCGCATCGGCTGGTTCGCCACGACCGTAGAGGTCGACAATCGCCTCGTAAATTGATTCGTGGGAGGGACGGTAGAAGTCGGTGCCGCGAATGGATTCAACGACGTCAGCAATGGCGTCCTTGGAGAGCATCATGCCACCGAGGACCGACATCTCGGCCTCGATATCCTGTGGCGGCTTGCGCCCTGCGTCGGAATCTCGTCCTTCGTAAACCGGCTCAGCACTCATTGCAGACACTTCCATCCCCTATTGACCCGCTGGGAAAAATTATCCTTGCCTCATGGCAACGCTTCATCGTGTCAGTCGATACGGACATTTGGATGTCAGGCGCCTGTGGATATTTCTCTCCCGAACCCAACACTAGGGCTGTTATTAACAGGCGTAAACCTCATTATCCACAGAATATGTGGATAACACTCCTCTACCTGTGGAGTTCCCTGTTCACAGTCTGGGGAGAACTCTGTGGATTACCCCACTCTACGTATCATTAATATCTGTTGACTTGGTTGTTTGTATTCGCACACCTGTGGACAGAAAATTAATTCATTGAAGCTCACGCCAACCGACCCAAGATTATCAACACCCTTAATCGCCCAGTTCCCGGGGTTTTTCACCCTTTGTACACATTTGCCCACGTCTTGTCCACAGTTTTGTGGATAACCTTGTGGATACTGGTGAATTTACAAAACCCTAAGTCACCGTGGATTAAATTCGCCAGCAAGGCCGGATCTTCCAGTAGTCCACAATCGGCTAGGGTTTCTGCGTTCGGGGGCGGTGGATAACTTAATGTGTGCAACGACTCGGCGGGCGAACCTGGATCAGCGACTGGGCTGCCGGCGCACTCTCGCCACTTCGCGTCCGCGACGCGCGGCAGTGAAGACGCCATAAAGCGCCGGTTTCATTTGTGATGCGCAGCCTTTGCATGGCTCGGAAGCCCCATCCGAGGGTTGCCGGCAATTCGCTGCCGCTCTGGTCCAGCGTGCAGCGAGGATCCATGAGCTATCTGCGCGGTTCTGTTCGACAGCCCAGGCGGGTGGCGGATATGGCGAGTTCAAGGTTTCTCGCGACAGATACTTTGATGACGAGGTTATCGCCAAATGCCTGGGGCAGCTGGCCCAAGAAGGCAGGCCATGAGATTGCCAGCCATCTTGCCACGTCTTCAGGGTGGCGTGAGAGAACGGGCATTGCCGGTGTCGAGGGCTGCGGGGAACGGCTCAACCCGCCTAACCGGAATTCAAAAAGCTCCGGCCAGATCGATGTTTTGATCTGGCCGGAGCTTTGGAAGATGCGAAGCGCTTATACGAGCTCAGGAATCGGCAGCGAATGGAACCGCGAATCATGGAAGATCTGTGGCGAGTGCTCGGAGGTGCGGTGCCCGTGGACTTCCATCAGGACTACCCAGTGATCCCCCGCTTCGACCTCGTTGTAGATCGAAGTCTCCAGCCACAACGTTGAGTCGTTGACGAAGAGCGCGCCCTGATCCGAGGAATAGGTATCGATTCCGCGGAACCGGTCGCCATTTTTCGAGGCAATCTGAGCGCAGACACCATCATTGCGTTCGCTCAGCACTGAGACGCCAATGCGGCCAGCTTCGCGCAGCTTTGGCCAAGTGTTCGAGGACTTCTGCACGGCGAACATCACCAGTGCAGGTTCGAGGGAAACTCCCACGGTAAACGATGAAGCGACAATTCCCGTCTTCACGCCATCCAGTTCTGCACAGAGGGCGGCTACCCCTGATGGATGCTGAGCGAAAACCTTGCGCAGGGTCAACGGGTCAAGTTCAAGATTCAATGACATGGCTCGATTCCTTTGGGTCTTGCCCACCGCGCAGTAGCCTGCAAGCATTGGCTTCTCGTTACTCGAAGCCGCTTGGGCTGAAGTTCCGCGCCGTGTGCGGTACTTGTTCCAGCACATTTTGCGTGGAACCGAATCCTCACCTGGAGCACCCCACTACCGTTGAGAGGGTTGCCGATCAGCAAGCCAGGGCTTATAACTGATGCTCTTGATTCTGTTTAAAACGATATGGCTCATGACGAACAGTCGTCAAACATTTCACTTCGCAAATCGCAATATTCGACGCAATATTCGATCCGAGGCCCCGCAGCAAGCCCTTGGGCAGTCTTTTATTCGCCAGATGCCGCGCTTCTTTGAACACCTCGGCCCCACGATCGCAGCAGGCTTTCGCCGATCTTGATTCGGCAGAACACCAACGCCTCCCCTGGGCTCGGGGCCCTGCCGCGAATTCCCTACCGCCCACCGTAATGAAACTTGGTTTCTCGGCATGACGCTGAGGTTCATGCCACTATTGGTCGTGGAGTGCGTTGAGTCACACTCCCGCTTATTGTTCTCCGTAACCACCGATGACGATTGAGGAATAGCCACACCATGGTAGAGATTCAGGCCAACCATTCAGAATTGACCCCACTGCGTTTCTTGGAACGCACAGCCGAGGCCTATCCGAAGAAGACCGCCGTAATCCATGGAACTCGCAGCTTCTCCTATGAAGAATTCGAAGCACGGGTGCACCGCTTTGCCCAGGCGCTGAAAGCACGCATTGAGCCAGGCGACCGCGTGGCCGTGCTGGCACCGAATACTCCCGAGATGCTCATGGCGCATTACGCCGTACCGCTGGCGGGCGGAGTACTCATTGCCCTGAACACCCGCCTCTCGGCCCACGAGCTGCAGTACATCGTTGATCATTCTGCCGCCAAGCTGATGCTTGCCGACACAGAGCTGCTGGAGAACACCAAGACTCTGCGCCAAGAGAACCCAACACTGGAGGCGCTCATCGAGATCACCGATGACCAGTTCGCCGGAGAGCGTCCCGAGGTAATAGTCGACGCCACCCTGGACGAACTGATCGCAGAAGCCGCGGATGAAAAGCTTCCCTACGCCATCGCTGACGAGCGGGCTCCGATCACCCTGAACTACACTTCGGGCACCACCGGCAAGCCGAAGGGCGTGCTCTACTCGCACCGCGGCAGCTACCTGAACTCGTTGGGCGAAGCGCACCACCAGGGCTTTACCGCCAAGACCCGCTATTTGTGGACCCTGCCGATGTTCCACTGCAACGGCTGGTGCACTCCATGGGCCGTCACCGCAGCGGGAGGAACGCACCTGTGCCTGCGCGGCGTGCGCGAAGATTCCGTTTGGGATGCCATCGAGGATCTTGGAACCACCCACTTGTGCGGCGCTCCGACCGTCTGCTCAATCATCGCCGACTCCACCCGCGCCCACCAGCTCGATGCTCCACTGCGCATCACCACCGCAGGTGCTCCCCCGTCCCCGGCAATCATCTCCAAGCTGCAGAAGCTGGGCATCGAGGTAGTCCATGTATATGGCCTCACCGAGGTATACGGACCGTACACGGTGTGCGAGTACCAGGATGAGTGGGATGCCCTCGATGGCCCGGACCGGGCCGCGAAGCTCGCCCGCCAAGGCGTTGGCATGATTACCGCCGAGTCCGCACGCATTGTTGACGAGAACATGAACGATGTCCCGGCGGATGGACAGACCATGGGCGAAATCGTGCTGCGCGGCAATAACGTCATGATCGGCTACTACCGCGATGAAGCGGCCACTACCCAAGCTTTCCATGGCGGCTGGTTCCACACCGGCGATCTGGGTGTCATGCACCCGGATGGCTACATCCAGGTGCGCGACCGGGCCAAGGACATCATCATTTCCGGCGGCGAGAACATCTCCACCATCGAGGTGGAGCAAGCCCTCGCCTCGCACCCAGAGGTGCTGGACCTGGCCGTCATCGGCATCGCGGACGAGAAATGGGGCGAGCGTCCGGTGGCATATGTCATCCGCGCCAGCGGATCCTCCCTGGACGCGCAAACGCTGATTGAATTCGCCCGCGAAAAGCTTGCCGGTTTCAAGGTGCCGCGCACCATCGTCTTCCCGCAGGATCTGCCGCGCACCTCCACTGGTAAGGTGCAGAAGAATGTCCTGCGCGCCCAGGCGCTCGAAGCCAGCACACCGAACTAGCCTGAGGATCACCAATTGGAAAACACTGCACCGCGGATTCCCAACAAGACCAGCCGCTTCACCGAAAGCATCGGACTGGAATTCGACGAAATCACGGCCACGGAAGTACGCGGCCACGCGCAGCTGGACGAGAACCACCACACCCCTTGGGGCGTGGTGCATGGCGGCGTTTACACCTCGATCATCGAGAGCGCAGGATCAGTGGGCGCCAGCTACGCGGTGGCCGAACGCGGGCAATTCGCCGTGGGCGTGCACAACGCCACCGACTTCCTGCGCCCTTCCACCGGAGCACGGGTTCAGGTAATCGCCACCGCGCTATTCCAAGGGCGCACCCAGCAGCTCTGGGAGGTCATCATCACCGATGAATCCACCGGCAAGCAGCTATCCCGCGGCCAGTTGCGCACCCAGAATGTGGATTTGCCTGAGAATCCGGCCTAGCTGGTTTTCACACCGCGAACACGGGCGTACGGTAGGTGGCATCTAACGCTCAAGCTCCAGGAGATTCGCCATGAGTGCGACCTATACCTTCGATGTGTTCAGCAGCCTCGATGGCTTCGGCAGCGCCGCCGGCGATTGGGGCGGCTACTGGGGAAAACAGGGGCCAGAGCTGTTAGCCCACCGCCTCGCGCTCTACACTCCGGCTTGCCGCATGGTTTTCGGGGCCAACACCTTCCGTCTCTTCAGCCGCTTCTGGGCAGAAATCGAGGCGAATCCCGAGGTTGAAGACGCGTGGGGTGTGGCCCTGCACGACAAGCCCGCCACCGTCATCTCCACCACCCTGGAAGAGCCGCTGTCCTGGCCAAACCCCACGCTGGAGCGCGCTGATGCACTGGAAGTCGTCGCACAGCTCAAGGAAGCTTCAGATGTGCCGCTGCGCTCCCACGGCTGCTTAGCGATGAACCATTCCCTGCTGGCGGCAGGTCTTGTGGACTTCATCCAGGTGACCATCTTCCCGGTACTGACCGGGCATAGCGGTTCTGCCCCGGTACTTGGCGGGGTCGATGACTACGATCTGGAACTTGTCGAGTCCAAGCTGCTGGACGGACGGATCCAGGAACTGACTTATCGCCCGACGCGCCATCAACCAGCCCATGGCATAGCAGCTCGATGAAGCGCATTCTGGGTACCTGCCTAGTGCTCGGCGCAGTGTTCCTCGCCGGATGCTCCGCGCCAACCCCGCCTTCAGCTCCAGCTACCGAATCGCAAGCTGTTCCAGCACCACTGGCCACCGGCTTGGACGCCCCATGGTCCATGGTTTACGCCCAAGACAGCCTGCTGGTCAGCGAACGCGATTCTGGGCGGATCGTGGAGATCTCAGGATCCGGACCAGGCCGCGAAGTGGCTCGGCTCGATGATCTGGTGGCGACCGGAGAAGGCGGACTGCTGGGCTTGGCCTTCCTCTCCCCAGACCAGCTTTTTGCGTATTCCACCGCTGAATCCGGCAACCGCATCCAGCGGTTCACGGTGCAAGGCAGCGCCAGGAATCTTTCACTGTCGGCCCCGCGCACCTTGATTGACGGGTTGCCCTCGGCCAGCATCCACAACGGCGGGCGGTTGGCCATCGGTCAGGACGGGATGCTCTATGCCACCGTGGGCGATGCGGGCAATCCCCAGCAAGCCCAGGACCTGCAGCAGCTGGGCGGAAAGATCCTGCGCATGGCACCTGACGGCAGCGTCCCGGACGACAACCCGTTCGAGAATTCCCTCGTCTACAGCTACGGGCACCGCAATGTGCAGGGCTTGGCGTGGGGTGCTGATGGCACCATGTTCGCCAGCGAGTTCGGGCAGAACACCTTCGACGAGCTGAACATCATCGAAGCCGGGGGAAACTACGGCTGGCCCGAAGCCGAGGGAAAAAGCGGCGGAAATCCGTCGTACACCGATCCGATTGCGCAGTGGTCCCCGTCCGAAGCCAGCCCCAGCGGCATCGCGATCCTCGATGGCACCCTCTACCTGGCGAATCTGCGCGGAGAAGTGCTGCGCGCGGTGGAACTGGACGAGCCGGCCACCGAGCATGAACTGCTCGATGGCCGGCTCGGCCGGCTACGCGACGTGCTAGTGGATCCTGACGGCGCACTGATGGTGCTGACCAACAATACCGACGGGCGCGGCCAGCCAGGGGCGGGCGATGACCGCATCCTGCGCATCGCGCCCCGTCTGGCCGGCGACTAGCTGGCCGGGCGCATGTCTCCGGTCTCCTGGAAGCGCTGGTGCCAGGACAGGGCCTCGCCCAGCAGATGCGGGGTGTGCTTGCCATAGCTTTCCTTGCACGCACGGTCGAAGTAGTCCTGCAGCATCGGGCGGTACTCCGGGTGGGCGCAGTTATCGATGACCAGCTGCGCACGCTGCTTTGGCGAGTGGCCGCGCAGGTCGGCCAGGCCCTGTTCGGTAATCAGGATCATGGTGTCGTGCTCGGTGTGGTCCACATGCGAAGCAAAAGGAACGATGCCCGAGATCTTGCCGCCCTTGGCGGTCGATGGGGACATGAACACCGACAGGTAGCCGTTGCGGGCGAAGTCGCCCGAGCCGCCGATGCCGTTCATCACGTGCGATCCCAGCACGTTGGTGGAATTCACGTTGCCGTAGATGTCGGCTTCGATCATGCCGTTCAGCGCAATGCAGCCCAGCCGGCGGATGATCTCCGGATGGTTCGAGATTTCCTGGGCGCGCAGCAGGATGCGCTCGCGGTAGTGGTCGACGTTGCGGTTGAATTCCTCGATGCCCTCCGAAGACAGCGAGAAGCTGGTGGCAGAGGCGAACTCGATGGTCCCGTCCTTGATCAGCTCCAGCATTCCGTCCTGGATGACCTCGGTATAGGCGGTCAGGCCCTTGTAGCCGCCACGGGCTAGGCCAGCGAGCACTGCGTTGGCGATATTGCCCACGCCCGACTGCAGCGGGAGCAGCTTCTCGGACAGGCGTCCGGCACGGATCTCGGAATCCAGGAAGGTCAGCAGGTGATCGGCGATCTTCTCGCTGGTCTCGTCCACCGGGGCGAAGGGGCTCAGGCGGTCTGGCGCGTCGGTTTCCACGACGGCGACGATCTTGTTGACGTCGACGTCCATGTACTGCTGGCCGATGCGGTCACGCACGGTTCTCAGGTCGATCGGCTTGCGGTGCGGAGGCAGTGCGGTGCCGTAGTAGACATCGTGCATGCCCTCCATGGCCGCAGATTGCTGGGAATTGACCTCGATGATGATCTTGTCGGCCATCTCCAGCCAGGTCTTGTTGTTGCCCACCGAGCTGGAAGGGATCAAGTCGCCCTCGGCGGTGACGCCGACAACTTCGACGATGGCCAAGTCGATCTTGCCGTAGAAGCCGAACCAGGCGTGCTGGGCGACATGGGACAGGTGGATGTCCATGTATTCCATGTTGCCCTCGTTGATGCGGCGGCGCAGCTCGGGGTCGGACATGTACGGCAGGCGCAGGTTCATGCCTTCGGCCTTGGCCAGCACGCCATCAAGCTCAGGGGCGGTGGAAGCGCCGGTAAGCACGTTGATCTTGAAGTCCTTGCCCGCAGCGTGCTGGCGCTCCATCTGCGCTGCCAGTGCCCCGGGCACGGCCTTCGGGTATCCTGCACCGGTAAAGCCGCTCATGGCGACAGTCATGCCTGGCTTAATGAACTCTGCAGCTTGCTCGGCGCTCATCAAGCGATCAGCAAAGGCCCGGTGGTGAATACGTTCGTGCAAAATAACCCCTTCAGAACTTCCTTGTGACACAGGTCTATAACCCGCGTCTCACCGGAATACTTTAGCTGGTCGGCACAGTGATTCAGGCCTCGCTGTGCGCTCCTGAGCGATGGGTGGCATATTTATCGATGAGGTGCGCTCTATTTGCGCTGACCGGTCGGTCAGGAATGGCAGCTTGGCAGCGACCGCCGGGAGCTCGATCGCTAGCCAAGTTCGGCGTGCGTGCCCTCGCGGATCGCTTTCACTTGCAGGCGGGCGCCCATGGCTTCTGCGTAGCGGCGCAGGGTGGCCAGCTGGACTCGATCAAGGTCCCCGGTCTCCATGCGGGCGATGCGGTCCACGCTCAGCTTCAGCACGGTGGCAAGTTCTACTTGGCTCAGTTCTGCCTCTTCGCGCAGGGCACGCAACGACAGGCGCCGGGACTCGCTTTGCACACGGAGCTGATGCTCTGCCACAGCTTCGCGTTGCGCCTCGGTCAATACTTCAGGATCCGCATACGCAAAACCCATTTGTTCCACCGCTTCTCTCGATCGTGCTGGCTTTGGACGTACTCATCTTCGAGGCTATTGCTGCAAATTGGCCAAGCCAATGATTATGACGCATTGGACGCAAGACGATCTGGTGAAATGTTAGCCACTTCTAAGTGACCATGACCAGTTCCGGCTCGGAATTGAATCGCCGGATGCTGCTAAGCCAAGATCATCCGAACGAAGGATAGAAATGCACCTATGTAGGATTCATACTTAAGTCATGTCACAGAGCAGAGTACTTCCACAGGTGAAGCGTTCCATGCTTCCGGTCGTTCTTCTAAGCTTCCTGGCAGAAAAACCCGAACACGGATACTCCATGCTGGCTAAGCTCGAAGAGCTCGGAGTACCCGGCATCAAGAGCGGGACTTTATACCCACTGCTTCGAACCATGGAAGAGTCCGGGGACATCGTCTCCGACTGGCAAATCACCGCTCGCGGACCCGCACGCAAAATCTTCGAAATCACCAAGCAGGGTCATCAGACCTTGAAATCAGTCAAAAACTGGTTAGAACAGTTCAACTAGGAGCCTTCCATGGAAAGTAACCTCAAAACCTACATCGACGAACTGCGCTACAGCCTTTCACTACGAAACGTGGATACGGCCACCATCCGCGATATAGCCAGAGAGGTCGAGTCCGAAGCCACCAGCTACGAAGACGCGACAGCCAACTTTGGATCTCCTGCAGAATATGCGGAGTCCTTTCCCGCAACAGCATCTCCAAAGAGCCACTCTGCCTTCATTCTCGTAGGCGTGGCCTTAGGTTTTCTTTGGGCTTTGCTGGCGATATTCCTACGGGATCGCGAAACAATGGTTTTCTCCGGATGGGCGATCACCTGGTTACCTGCATTCGGATTTGTCGTGGCAGGAATCATCACAGATTTCTCTCGTTCGCTGATGCGGTCTCGCGCCAGCCGGTAAGCGGCGAAAGCCTGAATAAACTCAAGATTCTGAATTGGCTTTGAGCCTATTCGAAGGTGGAACTTGCTATTCGTTGACTCGGAGGCCCAAAGAAATCCGGGTTAACGCCAAGAGGTGGCGTGCTCTCCTTGCGGAGTGCACGCCACCTCTTGGACAGAAGCTGAGTCTAGAAGACTTACTTCTTGGCAGCAGCTACAACCTGCAGGCGCAGGTTTGCAAGAACGTCAGCGTGAACGCGAACGGTTGCGGTGTAGTTGCCAGTCGACTTGATCTGGTCGTTGACCTCGATGTTGCGCTTGTCGATCTTACCCAGACCGGCAGCCTCTACGGCAGCAGCAATTTCGGTGGTCTTAACGGTGCCGAACAGGCGACCGTTCGAGCCAGCCTTCATGGTGATCTTCACCGGCTGGGACTTCAGCTTAGCTGCAAGTGCCTGAGCATCCTCAAGGTTTGCAACGGCGCGAGCAGCACGTGCAGCCTTGATCGACTCCACCTGCTTCTCACCGCCCTGGGTCCAGACGATTGCGAAGCCGCGTGGCAGCAGGTAGTTACGGGCGTAGCCGTTCTTTACCTCGACAATATCGCCAGCAGCACCGAGACCGGATACTTCGTGAGTCAGAATGATCTTTGCCATTTTGCTATCCCTCTTCCTTAGCCGCGGCCAGCGCCGGAGTAAGGCAACAGGGCTACTTCACGTGCGTTCTTGATTGCCTGTGCGATCTTGCGCTGTTCCTGAACGGAAACGCCAGTTACACGACGAGCGCGGATCTTACCGCGGTCGGAGATGAACTTGCGCAGCAGTGCGGTGTCCTTGTAGTCGATGACAGTGATGTCAGCGGCCTTCAATGGGTTGGACTTTGGTTTGGGCTTACGGATTTCAGCCTTAGCCATCGTGGAGCTCCTTAGCTTTGGAGCCCGCAGAGTGATCTGCGGGATGGTGAATAAATATTGTTTAGAAAGGCGGTTCGTCTGCGCCCGGGTTGCCCCAGCCGCCACCGTTGTTTCCGCCGGTGCTCCATGGGTCTGCGGCTGGAGCATTCCATCCGCCACCCTGCTGAGGCTGCTGCTGACGCGGCGCCTGAGCTGGTGCACTTTGCTGCGGTGCGTTGGAGAAACCTCCACCACCGTTGCCGAAGCCACCGTTGCCACCGCCGGAGCGCTGGGTACGGGTGACCTTGGCGGACGCGAAACGGAGCGATGGGCCGATTTCATCGACTTCAAGCTCCATGACGGTGCGACGTTCGCCTTCCTTGGTGTCGTAAGAACGTGAACGCAGGCGACCCTGGGCGATGACACGCATGCCCTTGGTCAGCGTTTCAGCAACGTTCTCTGCAGCTTCGCGCCACACCGATGCGCGCAAGAACAGGGCTTCCCCGTCCTTCCACTCATTGGACTGGCGGTCAAAGGTGCGAGGAGTCGAAGCGATCGTAAAGTTCGCTACGGCTGAACCGGACGGCGTAAAACGCAGCTCCGGATCGGCAGTCAGGTTTCCGATAACGGTAATAACAGTCTCGCCTGCCATTGACTCTCCTTAAAAAGATTGAACGTTAATTCCTACGACGGAAGGTTGCGCGTAATTAAACGCGTGCCTCTTCCGGACGGGTGACCTTGTGGCGCAGGATCAGTTCGTTGATCTTGAGCTGGCGCTCAAGCTCAGCGGAAGCTGCTGGCTCTGCGGTGTAGTTCACCACTACGTAAGTGGCTTCTGCCTTCTTCTTGATCTCGTAGGACATCTTGCGACGACCCCAGACATCAACCTTTTCGATAGTGCCACCGTTGGAGCGGACAACCTCGAGGTACTTCTCGATGGTTGGCTCTACGGTGCGGTCATCGACCTCTGGATCAATGAGGACCATAAGTTCATAAGCACGCATGTGAACCCACCTCCTTTGGGCTAAACGGTCGCGGTATTTCCGCAACAGGAGGTTCTTGCGTTATCTGTGCACCAGACGCCCAACTTTCGGGCATGCAGTGGCACAGACCTTCCAATCCTACCCGAGAGACCCGAACTTGCATAAGCCTTGGTGTCCTAAATCATGCTGGGCTACTCGGAATCCAAGGCAGCCTCGATCCTTTCGCCAAAGATCGGGGCCAAGGTGCGCATGTAGGTATCGCTGATGTGGTGCTTGTCCCGGTAGACCAAGACATTCCCCACCACTGCCGGGCAGGTTCCATCCATGCAGAAGTAATCGCTGAAGTCGAGCACTTCGACGCGCGGCTCCAGTTCGGCGGCCTGCTTGGTGGCATCGCCCACTTCATAGGCTCCCTTTTCCGGGAAGGCGCACTTATCCGGGTCCTGCACGTTTTCTTCCACGCAGTCGCGCGCATAGGAATCCTGTGGCGGCCGCGGGGTGTCCACAATGGCGTAGACCGGCAGGCCCGCGTCTTCAAGGGCGGACCACGTCGAAGCCAGCCCCTGTGCCGCGTCAGTGGTAAAGGTGGCCCCTCCCCAATTCGAGGTGATCACCGCGTTGATGTCATCGCGCGCAGCCAGAGCTTCCATGGTCTGATCGATGGCTTCTTCGCAGTTGATGCTGCCATCCCGATCCGCCTTGCGCTGGGCCTCGGAGAACGGGCAGGAATTCTTGAGATAGGTCACCACTTTCCAGCCCTTGCTTTGGGCGTATCGGCTGACGGCCTCGAACCAGTGGGCTGCATGGGAATCACCCACCAGGGCCACGGTGTAGCTGGCGTCCTCGCTGCCAAATTCGCATTCCTTGATCTGGGTGGATTTCGGTTCTTGGACACAATCTCCCAGTTCGGGCTGGTCCTCGGCGGCCGTCGCAGGAAGCGGGACGACCTGGCGATGGCCGGAAAGGTACGCAGGTGCGCCCTGGCCCACGGAGGCCGCGCCAAAACCAGCTGGCGGGTTTTGCATCATCGCGCCCAGCTCACGCTGCTCCTGGCCCACAAGATGCTGCTGCATGGCACCTGGCAATAGCGCGATGGACGCGGCCAGCCCGACCATCGCCGCCCCTGCAATCAAGGAGCGGGCAGGAGAACCGGCTATGGGGCGGAAGTGGCGCATGGGAGTTTCGACCCACTTCAAGCTGGCCCAAGCCAAGAGCAGGGACCCGGCCAGCAAGGCCAGCGACTGCAATGGGTCCGGGTTGCCCCCGGCCAGTTCGATGAAGAATACGATCAGTGGCCAGTGCCACAGATACAGCGAATACGAGGCGAGGCCGACCCATTGAACGGGAGCCCAGTTCACCAGCGGGTGCAGGGAACCAGGTCCTCGCGTACTGCCCGCGGCAATCACCACGGCGCAGCCAAGAACCGGGAGGGCCGCCGCAATCCCCGGGAAGACTGTTGTGGCGTTGTAGCTGAATGCCGCGAAGCAGATCGCCGCCAAAGCCACGAGTACGGCAAGGTTTCTGAACTGCCAGCTGGTTGCCCACGGTGGAAGCTTCAAGGCGCCGTTGGCGTGCGCCTGGACTGCCAAGGCCAGCAGTCCGCCGACGGCCAGTTCCCAAATGCGGGTGGTGGTGATGAAGTATCCGGCGCTATTACCTGAGTAACCGGCATAGGCCGAGTATCCCAGCGACAAAAGTGCGGTGGCTGAGAAAATGATCCAGAGCATGCGGCGCCGCGGGGCAAATCCATCGCCACTGCTAGCGTCCGCATTCGGTTTGGCCAACAGGCACACGGCCAAAACCAGCAACGGCCAGAAAAGGTAGAACTGCTCCTCCACGCCCAAGGACCAGAAGTGCTGCAACGGCCCGGGTGCTTGATCCGAAGCGAGGTAGTCGACGGAGTCGGCGGCGAGAACCCAGTTCTGCACCGAGAAGGCAGAGGCGATGGCCTGGGTGCCCAAGGCACCCCACTGGGTTTTGGGAAAGATCAGCAGGCTTGCCACGACAACTACCAGGATCACCAGCATGGCAGCCGGGAGGATTCTTCGCGCTCGGCCGGCAAAGAAGGCTGCGAGGCTGACCCGGCCGGTGCGTTCGGCTTCACGCAGCAGGTGCGAGGTAATCAGGAAGCCCGAGATGACGAAGAAGATGTCAACCCCGATATAACCGCCTGGAACTGCGGATGGCTCAAGATGATAGGCGACGACCAGCAGAACCGCCAAGGCGCGGAGCGCTTGGATCTCCGGGCGGAAATTCTTGACCTGCAGGGAATTCGAACTCATAGTCTTTGATCAGACCAGCAGGGGGTAAACAGCAGGTTATCAATGGGCAACAGTCGGTCTAACGACCCGTGGGAACCTCATGGGCGGTGCCTGGGTTTGCGCTTCGCAGCATGGACCTAGCCCAGCAGTTTCCGATTTGCCGTGGACAGCGGGTATTTGGCGTCGAGTTTGGCATCCAGGCTCAGACGGAAAGCAGCCTCAAGCAGCAGCTGCCCGACGCCCCAGTACACCGGGATCAGCAACCAGATGTACCACCCAAAGTTGCCGGTGGTAGCCAAGATGACCGTGCCGAAAGTGACCAGGATGCCCAGCCCGCGGAACACGGCCAGGATCCCCTTGGTTGCCGAATCCCGACGATCTTGATCTGCTTGGGCCCGCGCTTCAAGCCCATCCACGGCCTCGGAGAACTTCGGAGTCTGGACGCTTTTGAACAGGTCTCCAACCGGCACCTCCAAGGCCTTGGCGACCAGTGAGATAGTCTCCAAGCTCGCATCATTTCCGGCTTCGAGCCGTTGGACCGTTCTGACAGTGATGCCGCTTTCTGCGGCTAGACGTTCTTGCGTCCAGCCCCTGGCGCGGCGAAGCTCTGCAATCCGTGATTCATTCATGCCACTTACGCTAGCCAATGGCGCCCCGAAAGCACCACGACATCGACGTGACAGTTACCCGACTGCAACGCGACAGCATTCCTGAACCTACGCTGGCCTGCCATGAAGAAGTATTCCTGGCCGCGACTATCTCAGCTCCATTATGATTTGCGCTGTTGCTTCTCACGGATCAAATCCAGTGCCAGCACCGAGCCGATCACTGCCTGGCGTTGCTGTGCGTTGAGGTTTTCCGCCAAGCGCAGGGCGTAGGTCGACTTGCCCAGCAATGCGTTGCCCATCCCGGACCATTCCCGGGTCACGGTTCCCAGAACTCCGCCGGGACCGGTGATCCGGAAGTCGAAGTCCCAGATGCTACCCAGTAACTCGAGCTCTTCGCCCAGCATCGAGATGGAGACCCTGGTTTTGAAGAAAGTGATCCTCTTGACCAGGCTGGCCAGCGGGGCAGCGTTGCCATCAAGGATTTCAAAACGATCGCGGCCCATGGTCATCGTGTCCTTGACCATGACAACCGGATTGCCTGGTCCGTCAAAGACGGTCAGTTCGCGAGCCCCGACGAACATGCGGCCCAGCGCGCTTCCGCCGGTATCCACGTGGGCAATCTGCATCCCGGACGAATCAAGGATCGCGAAGTCGTTCTTCGAGATGCTCTTCGTCTGCTGGAAGATCAACGTGTTCTGGTTGAGGATCGTCATGGTGCCGATTATGCCACCAGTAAACCGTATCGGGCGAAGATCCCCCGGGGAGGCGAAAAGCCAGCCCGCAGGCCGGCTTTTCAGGTTGGACTTGCTAGGCTCCGAAGAACTCGCGAGAGACCTTGGACAGATACCAAGGGTCGTCAACGCCGCACATCTCGCGGGCCGAGTGCATGGACAGCAGCGCGACTCCCACATCCAGGGTGCGAATCCCCAGTCGGGTCGCGGTCAATGGTCCAATGGTGGATCCGCACGGTACGCGGTTATTGGACACGAACTCCTGGTAGGGAACTCCCGCCGACTCGCACCAGTTGGCGAATGCGGCAGCACCCACCGCATCGGTGGCATAACGCTGGTTCGCATTGATCTTCAGCAGCGGGCCGGCATTCAGCTGCGGACGGTTGGCTGGGTCGTGGCGCTCTGGGTAGTTCGGGTGAACCGCGTGGCCAGCATCGGCAGACAGGCATACAGAATTCGACAGGGCGCGAGCGGTGTCTTCAACTGAGGCATCCATGGATGCCTGGATGCGGTTGATCAGCTCTTCCAGGAATGGGCCGCAAGCGCCCGAGCGCGAGGAGGAACCCAGTTCTTCGTGGTCGAAGGCAGCAAGCATGGCAATGCGGTTGCCTGCTGGCTTGCGGGAATGGCCCGTCAGCGCAATCAGGCCTGCGTGCACCGAAGTGAGGTTATCCAGCCGGGCGCTGGCGAAGAAGTTCTTGCCCTCGCCAAAGACCTCGCCGCGCTGCGCGGGCGCGGTCAGGATGTCGTAGCCGGCTACCTGGGCCGGGTCGACACCTGCAGACTTCGCCAGGATCGCCAGGATGTCGGCATCCGCCAGATCGCCGGCGCCAAAGATTGGATTGGTGTGGGTCTGCTTGTCCAGGGTCAGGCCCTCATTGACCTGGCGGTCCAGATGGATCGCTAGTTGCGGGATGCGCAGGATTGGTTCGGTCTTCGCCAGGTGCTCGGAACCGTCCTTGAGTACCAATCGGCCGGCGAGCACCAGTTCGCGGTCCAGCCAGGAGTTCAGCAGCGGTCCGCCGTAGACTTCGACCCCTGCCTGCCACCAGCCGTTGGAACCGGTGGTTGGCTTCGGCTTGAGCTTGAAGCCCGGCGAGTCGGTGTGGGCGCCGAGGATATGGAATCCGCTGGTCGCAGTGGCAGCTTCTGGCTGCACCCAAGCGATGATCGCACCGTCGCGGACCACGTAGTAGGAACCCGGGACCAGGTTCCAAGCCTGCTTTTCGTCCAGACCGGTGAATCCAACTGCGTCCAAGCGCTGCGCGGCCGAGGCCGCGGCGTGGTAGCTCGATGGCGAGGTTGCGACGTATTCGGCCAGATCTGCAATGTGGGCCATTGCTGCGGCTTGTGCCATGGCTGGTTACTCACTTCTTTCTGTCAAGAGATGTTTGTCAGACGGTTCTTCAGGTTTTGGTTCCCGCCTGAAAAGTCGAGTTGCCTCCCAGCTTAGTAGCCTGAACCACATTTGCTGATGTCCTGCTGGGCCTGCCTCCGCCCTGGCAACCTGGCAGACACCCCTATCCGGGTCTTGACTTGGCACCTCGCTCTCGACGAAGCTGAAAGCAGTCCCGGAGACAAGGAAAGCGAGTTCATCATGGCTACGGCTGATCGAACACCAGAGCAAGAGAACATTCCAGCAGAATCACGCGAGGTCGAAGTGGAGACCACCGTACCGATGGATTCCAAGGTCCAACGGGCCAAACCTGCCGGTGCAGATAAGCTCCCAGCGACCAAGTTGGGTCGTATCTGGACCGCTACGATCTTCGGCTTGCTCGTGCTGATCCTGCTGATCATCTTCATTGCCCAGAACCAGGAGCAGGTGACCCTGAACTACTTCGCGTATCAGGGACAGGTCAACCTCGGGCTGGCATTGTTCTTTGCCGCTATTGGTGGCGCCCTAGTGGTCGCGATCGCCGGGGTGGCCCGCGTGATACAGCTGCGCTCTACGGCGAAGAAGCAGCGCAAGGCCAATAAGCGCTAGAAAGCTCCATGGCCGCCGGGCGGAACCCCATGGGGTTTCACCCGGCGGCCATTTTGCTGCCTCAGCGATGCCTAGTAGTCCAGGCCTTGGGATGGAATGACCAGCCCAGTCTCGTAGGCGTACACCACCGCTTGAACACGGTCGCGCAGATGCAATTTGGTCAGGATGCGCCGCACGTGGGTTTTCACCGTTGCTTCGGAAAGGAAGAAACGGTGTGCAATCTCGGCGTTGGATAGTCCCTCGGAAAGCGCACGCAGCACTTCCTGCTCACGCGGGGTAAGATCATCGAGCAGCGGGTCATGCGGAGTTTCGGCCGGCTGGTTCCGGTTCCCGGCGCCAGCGTTGCGCACATAGGTTTCCAGCAGGCGGGCAGTCACCCGGGGTGCCACCACAGCGTCGCCGGAAGCTACCAGGCGCACCGCTTGGACCAGTTCTTCCGGGGCCACGTCCTTGAGCAGGAACGCGCTGGCTCCTGCCTGCAGCCCTGAGAAGGCGTACTCGTCCAGGTCAAAGGTCGTCAGGATGATGATCTTGGTTTCCGGATGGTCCTTGGCGATGCGTTCGGTCGCTTCCAAGCCGTCCATCTTGGGCATGCGCACATCCATCAGGACCACATCGGGTTTCAGTGCGGCCGTCTGGGCAAGGGCATCGAGTCCATCGACAGCTTCGCCGGCGATGACGATGTCGTCTTCACCTTCGAGGATGAGGCGGAATCCCATGCGTAAGAGGGGCTGGTCATCGACCAGCAGTACCTTGATTTTGTCTTCCACGCTTATTCCTTCACTGCCTTCTGGTTTTCGTTCTGCAAGCTGCATTCGGGCAGCTTGAGGACTGCTTTCACAATCCATCCGCCACTGGCTACCGGCCCGGCATCAACCGTTCCGCCAAAAAGCGCGGCTCGTTCGCGCATGCCGCGCAGCCCGCGTCCGCTGCCGATACTCGGAACTCTCGTTGCATCTCCGTTGTCCATGATTTCCATGCGCAGTTCTTCGCGGCGCCGTTCCAGGCGAACCTGCACATCACTTACGTTACGGGCATAGCGCAAGGAATTAGTCAGGGACTCTTGAATGATACGGAAGACGGTCAGCTGGAAGGTGGTGTCCTCCGGCAACGGATCGCCCGTATGGGTAAATGAGACCGGCAGACCTGCGGTACGGAATCCTTCGAGCAATTGCTCCACGTTCCCGCCGGTAGGCTGCGGGGCCAGCTCTCCGGATTCTTCTTGGCGAAGCACACCCAGCATGCGGCGCATATCCGCCAGGGCGGCGCGACCGGTTCCAGAGAGCTCATTGAGCACTTCGTCGGCACGGACCTGATCGCGCTTGGCCACCACTCGTGCCCCCTCTGACAAGGCAATCATCACCGAAAGCGAATGGGCGACAACGTCGTGCATTTCGCGGGCGATGCGGTTGCGCTCTTGCACCTGGGCCAGTCCGGAGACCTGCGAGGCCCAGTGATTCAGTTCAGCTTCGTGGATGCGCGCGTTGCGCACATTCATGCCCACCGCGGCTGCGGCAATGTAGAAACCGATGACGAAGCTGCCCGAGACGGCGATGATGACGCGCGTGAAGATGGTTTCGTCGATTCCATCTTGCGGGTCGAATTCCATTCCGGCCATGTCGGGGAAGCCCATCAGCACCATCAGGACCGTCTGGAAGCTGCCGGCCAAGATGGCCAGCGGGATGGTGCGTTTGGCCGAATAGCTGGTGGCGACCGTGTACAGGGCGATAATCATGCCTACCCCGCCCAGTCCACCTTGCGGACCAGCAATCACCAGGGCCAGGCATTCGAAAATGAACACCAGGATGATCACCGTCATCGGCGCCCGGCGCCGGTACAACAAGGCAGCGCTGACGGCGAGGGTGACGACCAGCAGGCCGGTGGCGTTGGCTTCTGGCATCGCTGCCATGACTAGGACACCGGGCAGTGTGAGCAGCAGATAGATGACTACCGCACCGATGACCACCAAACGCGGGTGGGTACGCAAATAACGGCGTATCCGGCCCATGCGCTTGGCGGCCAGTTCATCGAAGGAAACCACAGTTTCCTGCAGCGTCGGTTGGCTCATGTTTCCAGTCTAGTTTTCTCGATCAATCCCTGTGCTACTTGATGTCCCGCTTGGTCAGCAGGATTGCACCCAACACCAGTGGAAGCACGATCCAACCCGCCACGCCCAGCAGTTGCTGCCAGGTCTCCAAGTCGGTGACAACACTTGCGGGCGTCGCCAACCCCATGCCCAGCTGGTCAGGGGTGAACTTCGCGATATCCTGCGCCCAGTCGGTCAAGGTGGTCAGGATGGAAAGGATGATCGGCAGCACGAAGAACAGGGCAGCGAGGCTGGTGATGCCTCCGGCCGAGTTGCGCAGCAGCATCCCCAACGCCAAACCGATCAACGCCGCCATGGTCACCGCCAGCGTCCCGTACCAGAGCACCCGTTGGAAGGCATCGCTGCTGAATTCCAGATTCATCTGGTAGTTCTCGGCAATCGGCTTGCTGATCGCGAAGGCCAAGAGCGAGCTGATGATCTGGACGACGGCAGTGAGCAGGATGATCAAGATGCCCTTGGCGGCCAGGACACGCAGTCGCCGCGGGCTGGCCAGGAACGTGCTTACCGCTGAGCCGGTGGTGAATTCACCGCTGAAGAGCAGGACACCAAGCACGCCAAGAATCAGCTGGCTGAAGACCAGACCCGAGCCGATGAGCTCAGCGGCGAATCCCGGGGCCGATAGGCCTTCCATGCCCGGCATCTGATCCGTGTCGCCCATGCTGGCACTGAGCGAACCAATGCCCCACGTGGCCACGGCTGCAATGCCCACATAGAACACGATGGCCAAGAGAACCAGGATGCGGGTGGAGTTCAGGGAGAAGAAACGGATGGACTCACTGCGCAGCACGCCGAAGAGGGTGACCTTGCCATGCGGTGCGGTTGCTAGATGGTTAGACATGTCCTTACTTCCCGCCGCCAGTCTCGGCAACTGTGTTCGAGTGGTATTCGACGGCATCGCGGGTCAATTCCATGTAGGCGTCTTCCAAGGTGCGTTGCAGCGGACGCAATTCGCTGAGCACCACCCCGTATTCCAAGGCACGGCGGCCAATGGTTTCTGAATCGGGGCCGGTAACTTCCAGGCCATGCTCATCAATCCGGCGTAGCTGAATACCTTCGCCGTTCAACGCATTCATCAAGATCTCAATGTCGGCTGAACGCACAATGGTCTGGTCAAGACCGTTGTCGATGAATTCAGTGATCGGCGCATCGGCCATGATGCGGCCACGGCCAATCACGATCAGGTGATCCGCCGTCTGGGCCATTTCACTCATCAGGTGGGAGGAGATGAAAACGGTTTTGCCATCGGCCGCCTGCTGGCGGGCCAGATTGCGGACCCAAGCCACGCCTTCGGGATCCAGGCCGTTGACCGGCTCATCGAGGATCAGCACCTGCGGATCTCCAAGCAGGGCCGTGGCAATGCCCAGCCGCTGCCCCATGCCCAGCGAAAAGCCGCCGACCTTCTTGCGCTGCACGCTAGACAAGCCAGTCAGATCGAGCACTTCGTGCACTCGGGACTTCGGGATCCCCGCGGTAGCCGCCATGGCACGCAAATGCGCCAGCGGAGTCAGGGATTTGTGCACCGACTTAGCTTCCAGCAGGGTGCCGACTTCGGTCAGCGGGTGACGTGATTTTTTGAAATCGTGCCCGTTGACCAGCACTTCACCGCTGGTAGGTTTGGCCAATCCCACGATCATGCGCATGGTGGTGGACTTGCCGGCACCATTCGGGCCGAGGAACCCAGTCACCATGCCTTCTTGGACCGTGAACGACGCATTATCGACCACGGTTTTTCCACCGTATTTCTTCGTCAACTGCTCTGCCTGGATCATATTTCCAGCCTAGGGAATTCGAGCCCAGCTCTCACCGCCCCCAGTGCTGATTTATGGCTCAACCAAAAGGGTGATGGCAGGGAAGCGAAAACTGGGCCCATGCACCAGATGGTGCATGGTCCCAGGGTGCCAAGGAAGTTAGAAGGTCGTCGTGAGCACGAACATCATCCCTGCGACGGCTAATGCGAAGGGCAGGGCCAGCAAAACCATCAGCTTCTTTTGATCCCGCACGATCGCAACGCATTCCCTGAGGAAGGCACTCGGACGGTAGTAGGCCGCCGTTTTCCCGCCGAAGGCACGGGCATCCAAGCCGAGCTTGCGTGACGCCATTGCTGCACGCAGCGCATGATAGTCGCTGGTGACCAACCACAGCTGGCCATCCGGACGCTGGGCACGGACCAAGGCGTCGGAGAACTCCAGGTTCTCAAGGGTGTCCCTGGCCCGGTCTTCAACCAGAATCTGTTCATCGGCAATGCCCTGCTCACGCAGGTAGCGGGCCATGCTTACGCCCTCTGGTTCTTCCTCATCATGGCCCTGTCCCCCGGTCGGAACCATGAAGGGGCGAGCAGATGCCTGCAGTTGATGCAGGTCTATGCCCTTGTCCAAGCGGCCACGCAGCAACGGGGTGACCTTGCCGTTGATTGTGCGGGCACCAAGGACCACCACGGCGGCGGCTTCGCCCTTGGATGGGTATCTGGCGTGCACCCATGCGTACAGCAACAGCATGGCGAACAAGCTCGCCGTGAAGACGGAGGCCATGAACAGGACGAAAGCCAGCGAATAGGTCCACCAGGATTCGATGCGAATCAGCAGCACCGCAATGACTGGCAGGACAAAGACGGATAGCCCGGCTGCCAATGACAGCAGATTCGCAGGTTTGGCTCCTTCGCGCCGGCACATCAGGATCCCGTTGTAGATCAGCGCGGCACCGAAGACAACGACCATCAGCGGGGTCAGCACCAGCACTATGGAGAAGAGGAACCCAAACCCGGGGATCACACTGGTCAACAGGTCGACGACCGCCGAAATGGTGAAGAACACCAGCGGCAAGAGAAGTGCAGCCAGACCCAAGCGGCGTGGGTCCTTGCGGTATTGCCGGATAAACAGCCACCAGAGTGCTGCCAGGAAGACCCAGCCAACGAGCTGCGCGAGCACTGATTCCATTGCCTCTCAGTTCACCGATTTCCAGTTTGCGATTCCGTATTCCCGTTTGAGCATCGATTGCGCTCCGAGGAATCCGCCCATGCCATGCACCGACGGCCCCGGAGGCGCAGCCGAGGATACCAAGTACAGTCCTTTGGACTGCAGGTACCACGGGTCGGCCGAGATCCGAGGCCGCTTGATGCTGCCCAGCAGGTCCATGGTTCCCCCGGAAAGATCGCCACCGACCAGTGCCGAGTTCTGCACTTCCAAGTCCTGGGCGGTGACAACATGGGATTCAATGATTGTCTCGCTGAAACCAGGGGCTGCCTGTTCAATCATTTCCTTCAGTTCCCGGCTCATGTCTACCGGAGAATCCAGTGGCACGTGGCAGTAGGCCCAGATGACGTGCTGGCCCTGCGGTGCCCGCGAATCATCAAATTGCGAGGGCTGGGCAACAATCATGAACGGCTTCGCCGCTCCCCCGCGCACTGCGGCGCGTTCGGCCTTCCCGACCTGCGCCGCGGTGCCGCCCAGGTGCACGGTGCCGGCCTTGCCCAGAGTCTCGTCGCGCCATGGAACCGGTGCCGAAAGGACGTAGTGCACCAGGCAGCTTCCCGGCGAGCGCCGGATGCTGCTCAACGCGTGCGAGAGCCGTTCAGGCAGGTGTCCTGTTGAAAGCTTGGCAGCGTTTTCGGCGGAGGTATCGAAGAGGATGCTCTGCGCAGAAAGCTCATCAACATGGTTGACGCGGGTGCCGGTAAGGATTTTTGCTCCATGAGCCATCGCTTCTTCGGCCAAGGCGTCGCTGATGGCTTGGGAACCTCCACGCGGGATGGCCCATCCCTTGCCGTGCGCTGTTGCTGCAAGGAACAGTCCTGCCCCGGCATTGGCCGGTCCGCGAGAGCCTCCCGCAACGTGGGCGGAACAGCCTGCGTAGAGCGCGGCGGCGCGTTCAAACTTTCCAGAAAAGAGTTCCTTGACGGCCATGCCCGCCACCGTGCTCACGGCAAAGGTCGCCAACGCTGCGGGGTTCGAGGGAACCCTCAGCAGAGGATTGAGCAGTGTCTGGCTGACCCCGTCAATCTGCTTGACCAGCGGGCCCAGGAGCCGGGTGTACATCTCGCCGTCCGCGCCTCCAAGTTCCTGCCCGGTGCGTTCCAGATCCTTGTACGCGTAGGCAGTCCGGCGATCCAGCACATGGGCGAAGGACAGCTCGGGGACGATGAACTCCACCTTGTCGTGGACGCCCAGTTCATGCATGGCTTGGGATTGCATGGCCATCGGATGCACTGCGCTGCCCAAATCGAATTTCGCTGCAGAACCATTCAGCGGCTGCGTTCTGGCGGCCCCGCCGATGGTGTCGTTGGCTTCATATACCGTGACGCTTAATCCAGCACGGGCAGCAACTGCTGCGGCTGCTAGCCCATTGGGTCCCGCACCGACAACGGCAACATCGCTCATGATTTATTTCCCGCCACTTCATTCGTTTTCTTGGATTGAGGCAGCAGCCCGCGCAGGGTCCAGCGGTCCTCCAGTCCGGCGAATGGGCCGGCCAAAGGATCATCCTGGCCCACGGCACGAATCGGGTCGTGGCGTGGATCAAGAATTGAACGTGCCACCAAGAACATCAGGTATCCCAGCATCACCATATGCGCCAGCACCAGCACCGCATAACCGGTCTCAGGGAAGGCCTTCTGCGCTTCTTCCGCAGAGAGGGAATCAAGGTAGAACCAAACAGCGTAGAAGTGCGCGATTTCCACGAGCATCCAGACAACGAATTCGCGCCAGCGCGGCAAGGCGAGGGCGAACAGCGGAATCAGCCAGACGATGAACTGTGGTGAATACACCTTATTGACCATGACAAAGGAAGCAATGATCAAGAAGGCCATGGAGGCCAGGCGCGGGGTGCGTTTAGCAGTCAAGCCCAGCACTGCGACGCCCACGCAGCACAGGAAGAAGAGGACCAGGCCGTAACGGGAAATCTGTTCGGCTTCAAAGAGCGGGACCCCTCCCCTGTTATCGGCGATGACATTCCATGCGTGCCAGAAGCTGGAGAAGCCTGCCCCGCGTTCAGAAGAGAAGTTGAAGAAGTGCATGAACGAGTCGGGGAACGCCAGCGCATAGGGAAGGTTCACCAGTGCCCATGTCGCCGCGGCGGTTCCGCCAGTCACCCAGAAGGTCTTGAGCCTGCCGGTGCGAATGGCCAATATCAGCACCGCGCCGAGGATGAAGAACGGATAGATCTTCATCGCGGCACCTAAGCCGATCAGCACCCCGGCAAGGACGGTGTGCTTTCGTGCGAATGCCAGCATGCCCAGGGCCAGCAAGGCCACAGCCCACATGTCCCAGTTGATGCTGCCGGCCAGGATGATGCCCGGGGCAATAGCCACCATTGCGGCATCCCACGGGCGGCGCCCGGTCATCCGCAGGGTGGCGATCACGGTGACCATCCACAGGATCGCAACGAGCAGCAGGTTGATGTCGAAGTACAGCAGCGAACGGTTTTCGATCCCCGTGGGGATGATCGAGGCAACGGCCGAGGCCACCGTGCTCATCAGTACCGGGTACTCGAACTGGGCGGTCGCGCTGAATGGCGCCCAGGGGTTCTCGGCGAAGCCGCGGGCGGAGAACAGCGGAACCCAGTCGCTGTAGCACGCATAGGCGTACGGGTTGTTGCCAGTCCACCCGTTGACCCGGCAGGGGTTCTTGGCAAGGAGCATCAGCAAGGCGCCCACGGTGGTCATCAGGATAATGACTCGTTCCACGCTGAAGAATCCTGGATCGACTCGGCCTGGATCGCTGTGTCGTCCCAGGCGGCCACCGATCATTGCGGTGAACTGTCGAAGGAACCCGTCAGCGCGTGATGGCACGGTAATCCGCAGGGGGCCACGCGTGGGCTGTGACTGGTTTGGCTCGTGCATACCCTCCAGCCTAAATGTTCTGTGCCTAAGCTCCGCCTTGCACACTCATGTTTCATTAGTCGCTTTGATCTTTTATGCGGTTCCGAGGGCTCGAAATCCCTCTTCCGGATTCGCCTACTGGTACGTAAAACGCTTGCTGACCTCGCATTCAGCAAACAAACAGGTGATTACACCGGCACTTCACCGTGCGTTAACCCGGATGCCCCCTCTTAGTTAACTTGTGCCCATAGCGTCTTACTCGTGAGCAAAACCAACCAGCCAAATGCCATGGCGATCATCCCCGCCAGGGGAGGATCCAAGGGCATCCGGCTTAAGAACCTGCGTGAGATCGGCGGCAAATCGCTGCTGGGCCGCGCAATCGAATCAGCCAGATCCGCGGCGGCAGTCAGCGACGTCGTGGTCAGTACCGACCATGAGCAGATCAAGGCCGAAGCGCTTCGCTACGGGGCGCGAGTCATCGATCGACCGGCAGATATCGCCGGCGACACGGCCAGCAGCGAGTCAGTTCTGCTCCACGCGCTAGCGAATGCGGAATCTCAGCCAGAGATCACCGTGTTCATCCAGTGCACCAGCCCGTTCATCGATCCGGAGGATCTGGACGCAGCCATTGCGGCGGTTTCTTCGAAACGCGCCGACGTCAGCTTCGCAGCTGTAGCGGACCACGGTTTCCATTGGGGCCTGGATCCGCAGGGCGAAGCGGTCGCCGTAGGCCACGACAAGCTGCACCGTCCGCGTCGCCAGGATCGCGAACCGCGCTTCCGCGAAACCGGGGCCTTCTACGTGATGGATACCCGGGGATTCCGCGAGGCAGGGCACCGTTTCTTCGGAAAGGTCCGGGTTCACGAAGTTCCAGCAGAGCACGGCATCGACATCGATACCGAGGCAGACCTGCTGCTCGCTGGGCTGGCCGTTCCGGCCACCCGGGAACCGATCGAAGTCGACGCGGTCATCACGGATTTCGACGGGGTGCATACCCCGGACACCGCGTATGTCGATGAGCACGGAACCGAAACCGTGCGCGTCTCCCGCTCCGATGGAATGGGAGTGGCCCGGTTGCGGGCTGCCGGAGTGAAGTTCCTTATTCTCTCCAAGGAAATCAACCCTGTTGTCGCCGCCCGCGCCGCCAAGCTGAACGTCGAAGTGGCCCACGGAATCGACAACAAGGCCGAATACCTGGCCCGCTGGCTGGCTGACGAATCCATCAATCCGGCTCGTGTTGCCTACGTGGGCAACGACATCAACGATCTGGGCGCGATGGCATTGGTCGGCTGGCCGATCACCGTGGCCGATGCCCAGGAAGATGTGCACCGGGCAGCACGGTACAAACTGACCCGCAAGGGCGGGCACGGAGCGGTACGGGAACTAGCCGAACTGGTTCTCGCCGCACGCACCGCTACCAAGAGTTCTCCAAGTTTCACCCACTGAAAGGCAATACCCATGACTTCCATGACTACTGACATCAAGCCTGTTGCTATCGGCGACGTCCAGGTTGGCGCAGGCCAGCAGGTCTACGTCATCGGCGAGATCGGCATCAACCACAACGGCGACATCGAGATCGCCAAGCAGCTGATCGATATCTCTGCTGAAGCCGGTGCCAACGCAGTGAAGTTCCAGAAGCGCACCCCGGACATCTCCACCCCGATGGACATGCGCGACAAGATCCGCTCCACCCCATGGGGCGACATGACCTACCTGGACTACCGCTACCGCGTCGAGTTCGACCAGGCGCAGTACAAGGAGCTCATCTCCTACGCAGCTTCCAAGGGCCTGCACGCCTTCGCCTCGCCATGGGATGTTCCATCGGTCGAATTCATGGAAGAGCAGGGTGCAGTCACCCACAAGGTCGCCTCCGCATCGGTCACCGACATCGAGCTGCTCAAGGCCCTGGCGCAGACCGGCAAGCCGATCATCCTGTCCACCGGCATGTCCACCATCGAGCAGATCGACAAGGCCGTCGAGACCCTGGGTACCTCGAACCTGGTCATGATGCACGCTACCTCCACCTACCCGCTGCCTCCTGAAGAGGCCAACCTGCGCATGATCGAGACCCTGCGCGACCGCTACCAGGTCCCAGTGGGCTACTCGGGCCACGAGCGCGGCCTGCAGATCTCGCTGGCTGCTGTTGCCCTGGGCGCAGTGACCGTCGAGCGCCACATCACCTTGGACCGCACCATGTGGGGTTCGGACCAGGCCTCGTCGCTGGAGCCAAAGGGCTTCGAGTCGCTGATCCGCGACATCCGCATCCTGGAGCAGGCCATGGGTGACGGCGTGAAGAAGGTCTTCCCAGGCGAGCTGGCACCGCTCTCGCGCCTGCGCCGCGTCGACGCCTAAGCACGCCAACGTATCCGGCGGTTGGACTCACCGACGGGTCCAACCGCCGTTTATTTTTGTCTGCATGAGGAAGGCCTTGAAGCACAGATGAGTTTGATCCCCGGGCGCATTTCCGTGGTTATCCCCGCCTATAACCAAGAAGCATATATTTGCGATGCCTTGTCATCGCTGGTCCGGCAGAAGCTGGGACGCTGGGAGCTGGAAGTGCTCGTGGTTGATGACGCTTCCGATGACCAGACTGCTGCCCTGGTTCGCAGCTACCAAGACCAATTGCCTGGCCTGAACCTGATCTCGCTGCCTGAGAATGCCGGAGTTTCTGCCGCCCGCAATGCCGGGTTGGAACAGGTCACCGGCGAATACTTCACCTTCCTCGACCCCGACGACTGGTACTCCCCCGAGCATTTGGAAGCCCTGGCGGAATCATTGACCGAACTGCACGTGGATTTCGTGCGTTGCGATCATGTGCGTGTCACCGGCACCAATCGCGTCATCCACCGCGCCCCGCAGGCGTTGCGCGGCATGCCGCTGAACCCGGCCGATGACATTGAACCTATCGATTCGCCGTCCATGGTGGACTACGCCTTCGTGTGGGCGGGCATGTACCGCACCGACCTGATGCGCGCCCGCGAACTGATGTACTTCGACGCGCAGTTGCACAGCGCCGAAGACCGCCTCTGGCTATGGAAGCTGCATCTGAACACCGAGCGCTATTCCGTCGTTTCCTCCCCCGGGGTGTTCTACCGCCGCGGCCTGCCCGGCTCGCTGACCCAGGTCTTCGACCACCGTCAGCTCGGCTTCATTCCGGCCTACTCGCAGATCCTCACCGAGGTGCGCTTGCACCCGGACGCGGATCGCCACCTGCCCAAGGCGATGCGGCAGTTCTTCGCCATCGTGTGCCACCACGAGAAGCGCGCGAAGAACTACCCGCCGGAAGTCCGCTTGGAAATGAAGCAGAAACTGCGCCAGGTATTCACCACTATTGATGCGCCGATGGCCCGCCAGGTTGCCCTCGAGATGGACGTTGCCCGCCGCCGCCATATTCTCTCCTTCCTCCAGCCAGGTCAGATCGGGGCCGCCAAGTGATCGCACTGATTGAAGCCAGCAGCTATTTCCAGCTTGCTTCTCTGGCCGCGATGGCCGATGCAGGACTGCTCCCCGAGGCAGATGAACGAATTCTCGTCTTGGCTAACGGCTCGCAGGTTCCGGAACTGACTACTGCGTTGGATGAAGTCCCGGGCTTCGAGCAGCTTGCCGCCCGCTTTGACCGCGTGGTGGATTTCGCTGCGCTGACCTCCCCGCGTCGCCCGGCACAGTTCAACCCGCGTGAGGACGAGCTGCATATTTTCGAACGCCTCCTGCGCAGCGCTTGGGATCTGGGCAATGAACCCTTGACCTTGGTTCTGGAATCCATCCAGGTCAATCCGGCGCGTGCGCTGGCGCGTATTTTCTTTGATGCCCAGCTGTGGATCCACTCCGACGGCTTGATGTCCTATGGCCCAACCCGTAATCGATTGCCAATGCCGCTTCGCCAGCGCGTCATGGGCACCATCCATGTGGACTTGGTTCCAGGACTGCAGCCTCACCTGCTCGCAGAGCTCGAGCCGCGGCGCGAGGTCTTGGCCACCGGCGGCCTGGCTGCAATCTTCGGCGAACTGGCCCAGGGGGCAGAATTCGATCTGCCAACCGGCAGTGCGCTGATCCTCGGCCAGTACCTGGGTTCCTTGGGCCTGATGGATGCCGAGGAAGAATTCGAGCTGCATCTGGAAATGCTCAACGAGGTGGCCCGCCGGGAAATTTCCACCGTCCTGTTCAAGGCGCACCCATCGGCCAGCGCCACCTCAGCGGCACGCTTGTCTGCAGCCGCCAGGGACATGGGGCTGGATTTCCGGTTGGTCGGCACCGATCATCTGGCGGAAACCGTCATCGCGGCGGTACGTCCAGCCGTGGTGATCTCCTGCTTCTCCACAGGCTTGGCCACCGCCAAGTACATCCTGGATACCGAGGTCTACGCAGTGGGCACCGGCAGACTGCTCCAGGCGCTGGCTCCATACGAGAATTCCAACCGCATCCCGTTGTCCATCATTCATGCCTTGTTCGTCCAGGACGTGGCGGTTCCGGCGCACGATGGCGGCGGCGACCGCCTCACCGAACTGCTGGCTGCCGTGGCCTACTGCATGCAGGCCGCGCAGCTGCCTCACCTGCGCGAGCAGGCCGAGTCCTTCTTGTCCGCGCACTACCCGGAGTTCTCGGCTCATTTCAAGCGCCGGCGCATCACCAGGCTGGAGCTGCCTCCACGCTGGGCGCACATCAGCTCGCGCCGCTCGCTGCCTTCCAGAGTCCGCGGGGCCTCGCGCCGTGTGCTGCGCAATGGTTCCAAGCAGCTGGACACGCTTTCCAAATCCCTGAGCCGACTGGCAAAATGACCCTCACCATGATGAAACTGACTCAACATGACACCCACGAGGTGCCACGCCCGCGTTTCGGCACCGCGCACGTTTGGGTGGAGTCGCCACTGCAGCTGCTTTCGGCGGTAGAAACGCATGCAGCGGGGCTGCTGGGCACGGACATCCGGATCATCCCCCGTCAGGGAATGCCCCTGGAAGCCACGACGCAGGCAATGCTGAACCATGCCCCTGCAGGGGTTCATTTTGAACCGGCCGCGCGTAAGCCTCCGCAGCCCAAGGGCCCTGCCGATCGGTATGTCACCGGCGACGCCTACTCGGGCAAGATCCAGCGCACGCTGCTGGCAGGCGTACGGGCCAAGGAAATCGTGATCATCGATGACGGCATGGCTACGCTGGCCCTGATCAAGCAGCTCATTTCCGATGAGCCCACCCCGTTGGTGCGCGCCCGGACCAGGAATTCCGCAGCACGCGTGGCCATGGGGTTGGCGACTTGGCATCGCTTGCGCCAGCTGGCCCGTGAAGATCGCCTGCTGATCGTTTCAGCGCTGTATGTCGACCCGGCATCCCGTCAGAAGATGGCTGATCTGGGGATCAAATTCGCGCAGCACAAGTTTGAATGGCTCGCTACCCAGCCGGTAGCCGAGCAGTTCACCGAACCTACCTTGCTGATCGGTTCGGCGATGGTGGCTGATGAGCTGATTTTTGAGCAGCCGTATCTGCGCTGGATTGAGCAGATCGCTTCCGAAGGCCCGGTTGCGTACTTCCCGCATCGCCGTGAAACTCCCGAATTGCTGGAGAAGATCTCGAGGATTGATCAGGTGGTGCTCAAGGAGCACACCGTTCCCATTGAAATGCGTTTGCGTGTCCTGCGACCAGGCCAGGAGATCCGCGCCTTGCCTTCCACGGTGATTCCATCCCTGCGCCTGCTGCTGGGTCCTGATGCCCGCTGCCTCTATCCGCAAGCCGTGATTGACAGCTGGTGGACCCCTGGTACCCCATCCGAGTTGCGCGAGCACCTATCCAGTTCATTGAAGGTGTGAATCAGCCGATGAAGCCATCAATACTTGCCATCGCCGACTCGGATTCCTATCTGAAGCTGGCAACGAGCTTCCTGAACCGCCTAGGTCCCGCATGGGATCGCAAGGTGTATTTGGCGCGGACCCCGGTGATGCCGACCGCCGACCAGATCGCAGCCGCCTTTGAAGGCACGGATCTGGATCCGGATATCCTGCAGGTGATTTCCGTATCCCAATTAGAAGCCGACACCGTAGATGAAGACATTGTTTTCGCTTCGGCCACCGGGCCGGTAGTTGCCGAGATCTACTCTCGCATGCTTCGCACCGAGCCGACTGATGGCCGGTGCACCGCACTGATTTCCGCCCTGCCTGGCGTGGCATTCCCCGCCACGCAGAAGGGGTGGAACTATCGTCGAGCCGGCGATGCGTTCATTTGCCATTCGCATGCCGAAGCCCGTGATTTCTCATTCATGATCGAAGGCCAGGTAGGGCACCAGCCGACCATCATGGTCAGCAAGCTCCCGTTCTTGCACTCGGCAGGATTCCCGCCAGCGCAAAAGCAGGTGGTCGAACGCTTGGTGTTCGCGCCGCAAGCGAAGGTACCTGCCCAAGAGAGCGAACGCGAGTCGATCCTGCTGGCTCTCGAGCAGGCTAGCAAGATGAATCCCGAACTTGAGGTGATCGTCAAGCTCCGCGCCAAGGCCGGTGAGCCCCAAACGCATCTCGAGGCGTTCCCGTACGATTCGCTGTTCGAGAAGTTGCAGTCCGAACGGCGGATCGGGCCCGAGTCGCGGCTTCGCTTCGATACCGGATCGATGAGTGAAGCATTGGCCGATGGCAGCGCCTTGGTAACAGTGTCTTCGACTGCTGCCTTGGAATCCATTGATCGCGGGTTGCCAACGCTGGTCCTTTCCGACTTCGGCGTCAGCGCGCAGATGATCAATACGGTCTTTGTTGCCTCCGGCGTCATCGGCACCTTGGATGACGTCGCCGGCTTGAGCTTCGGTGAACCTACCAAAGCCTGGTTGCGGGAAAACTACTTCCACAGGGTGGACCACAGTTTCGTTCAGTCCCTAGAGATTCTCGCGCAGCGAGCTCGAGCTGGAAAGCTGCACACTGATCCGGAAATGCTGGCGCATATTCGCCGCCAGCCATTGCGCCACCGCCTCAGAACAACGTTGCCTGCACCGCTAGTCAGGGTTTTGGTGAAGTTGCGGCACCAGTTCGGGCTAGCACGCAAAAATGGCGCCAACTCATGGTCATGACCAACTAGGTCTTAGCCCATGAAGTCACTTTAATGCCTGAATTGATCGTCATTGTCAGTAGTATCCAATCCTTAGGTGCTTTACCTGCTATTGGTGCAGCTGCGCTGAGACAGTGCAGTAATCACCTCGGTTTCGCTAGCCCAGAGAGGCCGCCCCGATAGTTATTCGGTGATACCGGGCACGATTGGGAATGTTTGCACTCCATTAAGACTTAAGATCATTGTGGGTCAATTTGCGCAATGCGCTTTTGCGCGCCCTATTGCCCAAAGGTTTTATACATTTCAATAAGGAGTTCATGTGTCGGCGAACCCGATTCGCGTTGCCATCGTAGGCGTAGGCAACTGCGCCACTTCCCTTATCCAAGGTGTTGAGTACTACCGAAACGCCGATGCTGATTCCACGGTTCCAGGTCTCATGCATGTGCAGTTCGGCCAGTACCACGTGGGCGACGTTCAGTTCGTTGCCGCCTTCGATGTCGACGCCAAGAAGGTCGGGCTCGACCTCTCGGAAGCCATCTTGGCCAGCGAGAACAACACCATCAAGATTGCCGACGTTCCAACCACCGGAGTGACCGTTCAGCGCGGCCACACCTTGGATGGCCTGGGCAAGTACTACCGCGAGACCATCGAAGAGTCTGCAGCCGAGCCAGTTGACATCGTCCAGTCCCTGAAGGACAACGAAGTCGATGTCCTGGTTTGCTACCTGCCAGTTGGTTCCGAGCAGGCCGCCAAGTTCTACGCGCAGTGCGCCATCGACGCAGGCGTTGCATTCGTCAATGCCCTGCCAGTATTCATCGCCGGCACCCCAGAGTGGGCGCAGAAGTTCACTGACGCCGGTGTGCCAATCGTTGGCGACGACATCAAGAGCCAGATCGGCGCAACCATAACCCACCGCGTGATGGCCAAGTTGTTCGAAGACCGCGGCGTTGTCCTGGACCGCACCTACCAGCTGAACGTTGGCGGCAACATGGACTTCAAGAACATGCTCGAGCGCGATCGCCTGGAGTCCAAGAAGATCTCCAAGACCCAGGCAGTCACCTCGAACACCTCCGCCGCCTTGGGCGAAGACGACGTGCACATCGGCCCAAGCGACTACGTTGCATGGCTTGATGACCGCAAGTGGGCTTTCGTCCGCCTCGAGGGCCGCAACTTCGGCGATGCTCCGGTCAACCTGGAATACAAACTGGAAGTTTGGGACTCGCCAAACTCGGCCGGCGTGATCATCGATGCCGTACGCGCAGCGAAGATCGCCCTGGACCGCGGCATCGGCGGTCCGATCCTGTCGGCTTCGAGCTACTTCATGAAGTCGCCACCAGAGCAGTACGACGATGAGACCGCGCGCAACAAGGTGGAAGCCTTCATTCGCGGCGACATCGAGCGCTAGCCCTCCGCGTTAGCGGAAAGGCAATGGCCAGGACCGTTCGGTCCTGGCCATTGCTGTATTCGACAGTGCTCTGGATGCGGAGAAGCCCGCCGGCTTGCAGGCCGGCGGGCCTCTTGGCGATGCCTTGCGAGTTCATCATGGGTACCTCGGATTCTTGTTAGCGGGCAACGGTAATGGCGTTGCCGGCCTTAGCGAATTCGAAGGTACATTTCTGGTGGCACGTGGTTCTTCAGCTCACGCTGACGCATGCGGCGGTTGAACTCGGTGCTATCAAGGTTGGTGAACTTGCGCTTGTCTTGACGCTTTTTCATTTGCTGTCCCTCCCTTCGGTCAAAGTAGAAGGGGAGGGAAGATCTTGGCGCGTAGTTGAAATGGCGCGAGCTTTCAGGCTTTCTGGTCCTGCGAAGATTAATTCCGAGGTGCGAACTGCCCGTTGAGCGGATGAGGAGAACAGTGGACTAGGCATGAAAAAAGTTCCTAAGGGTGAGAGTCGATTACTGACCTGCAACCTCAGGAACTTATGCGGGATTTACCGTGAGTTAGGAATCCGCTTGTCCGGAGGTTGGGGAAATGAGCTTGCACAGACGAGACATGGGAGAGCCGCCAATAAATCGCGCTCCGCGATGAGTCTCTGTGTACCAATTGGTATTAATCATTTCGCCACCTCCTAAAATCTGCTCTCGGCCGGCCATGGATGCCATGGGGCCTCTTTGAAAAGTTTTCTCGATCCGCAAGTCTCATTGAGACTTCCCAATCACAGTATTCAGCATACATGGATTATCCCCGATGCGCTACAAATTTGCGCAGAAACTTTAAGCACTTTCCCGGGGACGGCAAAAGCACCCGAATCCATGCGGATTTCAGGTGCTTTTCCCTTGGTGTTCAGGTCAGAGGTTACCCCTCGGTAGCCGATTCCTGGGCTTCAGGCTGTTCTTTCCACCAGGCGCGCAAGCGCTCAGTGGCGACTTCCGCGCCCAGCGGGCCTTCGTCCAAACGCAGTTCCAAGAGGAACTTGTATGCGCGGCCAACGACCTTGCTCGGCTTGATTCCCAACAGGTGCATGATCTGCTCGCCGTCAAGATCCGGGCGGATTGACTGGAGCTCTTCTTGCTCGGCGATCTGCGCGATGCGCGCCTCGAGGTCGTCGTAGGCAAAAGCTAGGCGGTCGGCCTTCTTGCGATTGCGGGTGGTGACATCCGAACGGGTCAGGCGGTGCAGGTGCTCGAGCAGGTCTCCAGCATCGGTGACGTAACGGCGCACCGCCGAGTCGGTCCAGCCGGCCTCGCCGTAGCCATAGAAGCGCATGTGCAACTCGACCAGTCGGGCTACGGACTTGGTGGTGTCCTTGTCGAAACGCAGGGCGCGCATACGCGCCTTGACGAGCTTCGAACCCACCATGTCATGGTGGCGGAAGGATACCGCGCCGCTTGGTTCAAATTTGCGGGTCGCCGGCTTTCCGATATCGTGCATCAGCGCCGCGAAGCGCAACACGAAGTTCGGGCCGGGAACAGGTCCCTCTTCGTCGGTTTCCAACGCCATGGCTTGTTCCAGCACGGTCAGCGAATGCTGGTAGACATCCTTGTGCCGGTGGTGCTCGTCAATTTCCAGACGCAGTGCCGAGACTTCGGGCAGCACCTTATCGGCCAGGCCAGTTTCCACCAGAAGGTCGATTCCCGCGCGCGGGTCTGCACCGTTGATCAGCTTGACCAGTTCATCGCGAACCCGCTCGGAGGAAATGATGTCGATCCGATCGGTCATTCCGCTCATGGCTTCGCGCACCTCTGGACTGACTTCGATCTTCAGCTGCGAAGCAAAACGGGCAGCACGCATCATGCGCAGCGGATCGTCAGAGAAGGAGATATCAGGTGCACCAGGGGTGCGGATGGACCCGTCTTCCAGCGAGCTTACGCCGTCGAAAGGATCCACCAGCTCGAGCTGCGGCAAGCGCAGAGCCATCGAGTTCATGGTGAAGTCCCGACGGAAGAGATCGTCGTGCAGGTTATCACCGAAGGCAACGATCGGCTTGCGCGACTCCTTGTCATAGGCATCAGCGCGGTAGGTCGTGACCTCTAGCGTGTGTTCGCCCTTCTTGAAGGCAATAGTTCCAAACTCGCGTCCCACATCCCAAACGTTATCGGCCCAGCCGGAAATCACCTTGATGGTTTCTTCCGGGCGAGCGCTGGTGGTGAAATCGAGGTCCGGGGATACGCGTCCCAAGTACAGATCCCGAACCGGCCCACCTACCAGCGACAATTCATGGCCCGCCCGAACAAAACGGTCGGCCAAGTCGAAAATAACCGAGGGCAGGATTTGACGCAGTGCGTCAGGCGAGGGAAGTGCATGCATAGTTACTTAAGCGTGCCAGAAATCCCGGAAGAATGCTTGAAATTCCGACGGATTTGCCTGCGAGATAACTTACTTGTCCACGTCGATCAGGCGGCGAACGGTACTTTCTCGATAGAGTGGTTCCATGAACCGACCGATCCCGTCTGCCCCAAAGCGCACCCCATTGACTGCGTCAATGGCTCGCGCGCAGGCAACTGGCGGTCACACGAGCCTGCCGACCGTGGAAGAAGTCTCTTCCGGCGGCATCGTGATCGACTTCAACGACCCCACCTTCCCAGTGGCCATCATTGCCCGGTACAACCGTGGCGGACGGCTGGAATGGTGCCTGCCCAAGGGCCACCCGGAGGGCGTGGAAACCAATGAGGAAGCGGCTATCCGCGAAATCGAGGAAGAGACCGGCATTGCCGGACGCATCCTCGCCCCGCTGGGTTCGGTCGACTACTGGTTCACCGTGACGAATTACCGTGTGCACAAGACCGTGCACCATTTCCTGCTGGAAGCTACCGGCGGGCATCTGACGATCGAGAATGATCCCGATCATGAAGCCGTCGATGTTGCCTGGGTCCCCATCGGTTCCCTGGGCAAGCGCCTGTCCTTCCCTAATGAGCGCCGGATCGCTGATCTGGCACGCGAGGTCCTTACAAAGCATGTCTCAGGTTCCTAATCCATCTGCGGGCTCCGATCAGCTACACACCGGAGCCATGGACGTAGTCGCCGGACCTCCCCCGCAGCAGGCAGCTCAGCCTGTTGGCTCGCGCTCCAGGATCTATGCCCTGATGGCCTCCGGCACGATGGTCTCCCGCTTGCTGGGCTTCGTGCGCACGGCCTTGCTGGCGATGGCCATTGGTTCGGTCACCTCGGTGGCTGACATCTTTGAAAAAGCCAATATCATCCCGACTATCATCTACATGCTGCTGGCCGGCGGCATTTTCAACGTCGTGCTGATCCCGCAGCTGATCAAGGCCTCCAAGGCGAAGGACCGCGGCGCCGCGTACACGTCGAAATTGGTGACGCTGACCGTCGTGGGCATGGGTATCCTGACTCTGATCCTCACGCTCTGCGCCAGGCCATTGATCACAGTGCTCACCAATAACTGGACCGAGCCCATGATCGCGTTGGGAACGGCCTTTGCCTACTGGTCGCTGCCGCAGATCTTCTTCTATGGGCTCTACGCAGTGCTGGGCCAGGTGCTGAACGCGAATGGCCGCTTTGCCGCATTCATGTGGGCTCCTGCGGTCAACAACATCATCCAGCTGATCGTCATTGGCGCTTTCATCCTGACTTTCGGCGCCTACTCTTCGGGCGACCCGATGCAGGATTGGAGCGGCGTCAAGACCATGTGGCTGGCTGGCGGTGCCACCTTGGGTATCGTATTGCAGTCGGTGGCGCTGTTCTGGCCACTGAAGAAGACCGGGCTGAAACTGACACTGGACTTCCAATGGCGCGGCATGGGACTGCGCCACGTGGGCAAGCTGGCGATCTGGACCCTGGCGGCCATGGTGATCGGCAATCTCTCCTCGCTGGTGTACTCCAAGATCGTGTCCGGAGCTACCGCGGCTCGAGCGCAGCTGCCTCCCGAACAGGCCGCCTCGGTAGCCGGCGAGTACGCGTTGAACACCTCGCAGTTGATCACCGTGCTGCCGCACTCCCTGTTCGCGCTGACCGTCGCCACCGTGCTGTTCAACGACTTCGCTCGGGCTTTCACCGAGAACCGCCGCAAGGATGTTGGCAAGCTGCTCAATCAGGGCATGCGCTCCACCGCAATCCCTATCGTGTTCTGCACGCTGGTCTTCATCGTGCTGGCCGGACCGCTAGGCAGGCTCTTTGCCGGCAACTCCGAGAATGCTGCGCAGGCCGCGGGCGCTCTCGGGCAGCTGCTGGTGCTCACCGCGCTTGGGCTGCCGTTCAAGTCCTTGCAGTTCTTCATGCTGCGTGTCTTCTACGCAGAGGAGGATACCCGCACCCCGATGCTGATCCAGTCGGCCACCGCCGGGCTCGGATTGATCTTGGCGTTCGCCGCTGCAGCCGTGGTCGATCCGCTGCATATCGCCGCCGCCATTGCCTTCATCTACGGCTTGACCAACGTGCTGACCTGCATCGGCACCCACTATCTGATCAAGCGCCGCTACGGCAACTACGGTGTTTCCTCTGTCATCGACACCTACATTCGAGTCGGTTGGATGGCTACGCTCTCCTCCATCATTGGATGCATCGCGCTCTGGTTGCTGGGTGGATTCAACTTCGGATTCGCCTACGACTCCGTATTCAGCGCCCTGGTTTCGGTGGCTATTGTCGCGCTGGTGATGGGCATCGTCTTCATTGGCTTGCTGTACAAAACCAAGGTCCCGGAGCTCCAGTCGTTCCTGGGTCCGATCCTTCGCAGAATCCCGGGACTCAATCGCTGATGGTCCGCTGAAACTTGCTAGTGATTCTGGGCAAATAGGCACCAAATAGCTTGATCTGACCGGTAACATGGCAGGTGGTGGTCCGTGGACCGCCACCGAACCAAAATCAATCCCTTGGAGATGCACGTGTCGCAGCCAATCGATGTCGGCTCTGTCCTCAGCGGTCGCTACCAAGTAACCGAGAGTGTCCTTTCATCAGCTGAAGGAGACTTGGTACTCGGTGGCGTAGACCAGGTACTGAACCGCTCGGTCAGCATCATGGTGGCTTCCGTGGAGAATTCATCGCAGCTGGCAACGAGCGCACGCGAAATCGCCATGGGCGAGCGCGCTTCGAACGTTCAGGTGCTGGATCTGGGCATCACCGATGCCAACCAGACCTACCTCGTCGCCAACACCGCGCGTTCCTCGGACCTGCTGGACCTGGTATTGGAAACCGACGACGCTCCATATGTTGAGCCGTTCTTCACCGACACCCTGGGCACCGAGATCTTCGGCGAGTCCCGCCAGGCCGTCCCTGAGACCTACGAAGACGACAACGAGTACTACGACCAGCTGCAGTACGAAGACGAACCAGAGCAGCAGGGCAAGATCGGTTCCGCCTTGGCTGGTGGCTTCGCAGGACTGAAGAACCGGTTCGGCAAGAAGAACCAGGAACAGCCTGAAGAAGAACAGTTCGACCAGACTGCGCCTAATGAGCAGGTTCCCGCCACCATGGCTACCCCGGTTGCGCCAGCTGAAAAGCCAGCGGCCGAAGACAAGCCGAAGGTGTCCCGCCTGGAAGACGAAGACGAGCCTAATGTCACCGCAACTGCGGCCCTGGCTGCCGCTGCGCAGTCCAAGGGCAAGACGCCGGCCAAGCCTACCCAGAAGCCTGCCGAGGAAGATGAGAAGCCGGCAAAGAAGAAGGCTGCAGCAGCTGGAGCCGTAGCCGGCGCAGGCGCCGCTGCGGGTGCCGCCGCTGCCGCTGCCCCGAAAGCCTCGACCTTCCCCGCAGCTGCCAAGAATGCTCCTGCCCAGGACCCCCAGGTCGGCGAAGAGGAAGAGGAAGAAGGCGGTTCCAAGGGAACTCGCCTGCTGGTTGGCGCCGTCTTGCTCATCGTGCTGATTGTTGCAGTCGTGTTCGCTTTCAACTTCCTTGGTGGGGACAAGAACACCACCGCCGATGGCGAGCAGCCAACTGCCGTGGAGTCCCCGGAAAAGCCATCCGAGACCGAGAAAGAAAAGGACTCAACCGAGGACGCCTTGCCTGCTCCGAAGATCGACGACGTATCCCGCCTGGTTCCCGGCAATCAGCAGCTGAACTCCGAAACCGATGGCAAGCTGGGCCAGATGATCGACGGCAACGCCTCGAGCACCTACTCAACGTACTCGTACACCACCGCTGATTTCGGCGGCTTCGCTTCCAACATGGTCTTCATCCTGGAACTGGACGAGAAGTCCAAGATCTCCGAGGTCAATCTCGAGGGCCTGAACGGCACCGGCGGCAACTACGAAATCCTCGTCGGCGAATCCGAAGACCTGGGCGATGCCAAGTCGGTAGCCAAGGGTTCATTCTCCGGTCCTTCGGTATCGGTAACTGCCAAGGACGACGACAAGGACTACATGGAAGGAACCCACGTGTTCCTGGACATCACCGACCTGCCTCGCAAGGCATCCGGCGGCAATGATTCACGTCCATTCGGTCTCCAGATCGGTGAATTCTCCGCCAAGTAATAGAAGCGGAATTTTTTACGAAAGCAATGCGTTGAGGTGGATAGTGAGGTTAGACCTTGCTATCCACCTCGCATTATTAGAACGAAAGGGTTCTACCCCCGTGACTTCAGCACAGAACGACGAAATCCGCGACGTCATCATTGTCGGCTCCGGTCCGGCCGGTTACACCGCCGCGGTTTACACCGCCCGTGCGAATCTGAACCCACTAGTCATCGCCGGCTCAGTCACTGCCGGCGGCGAACTGATGAACACCACCGACGTGGAGAACTTCCCCGGCTTCCCCGAGGGCATCATGGGCCCAGACCTGATGGACAACATGCAGAAGCAAGCCGAACGCTTCGGCGCCGAGATCCTCTTCGATGACGTCACCGAAATGAACCTCGAAGGCGAAATCAAGACGCTGTCCCTGGCTGACGGCACCATCTACCGTGCTCGTGCTGTCATCGTCTCCACCGGCTCCGCCTACCGCGAGCTGGGCCTGCAGGACGAAAAGCGCCTCTCTGGCCATGGCGTCTCCTGGTGCGCCACTTGCGACGGGTTCTTCTTCCGCGACCAGAGAATCGCCGTGATCGGCGGTGGCGACTCCGCCATGGAAGAAGCACTGTTCCTGACCAAGTTCGCCTCCAAGGTCATCGTCGTGCACCGCCGCAACGAGCTGCGCGCTTCGAAGATCATGGCCGACCGCGCCCTGGCCCACGAGAAGATCGAATTCATCTGGGACTCCGAAGTCATCGGCATCAACGGTGCCGATAAGGTCGAAGGCTTGGTCGTGAAGAACCGCACCAGCGGCGAAGAATCCACCGTGGATGTCACCGGTATCTTCGTGGCCATCGGCAACGACCCACGCGTGGATCTGGTCAAGGACCAGCTGCAGCTGACTTCCGAGGGCACCATCGCCGTTGAAGGCCGCACATCCAAGACCTCGCTGCCAGGTGTCTTCGCCGCCGGCGACGTCATCGATTCCACCTACCGCCAGGCCATTACCGCGGCCGGCTCGGGCTGCGCCGCGGCCCAGGACGTGGAGCACTACCTGGCCAACGTTTCCGAAACCCTCGCTACCGCCTAATAGTTTTCTCAGAAAGGGGTTGTCTCTCATGAGCAACGCAAAAGCAGTAACTGAAGCAACCTTCCAGGCCGATGTCCTGGATGCCGACAAGCCAGTGATCGTCGATTTCTGGGCTGAATGGTGCGGCCCTTGCCGCCAGCTCGGTCCAATCCTGGATCAGATCGCAGAAGAGCACGCTGCGAAGGTCGACGTCGTGAAGGTCAACGTCGATGAGAACCAGGGCATTGCCGCGAAGTACGGCATCACCAGCATCCCAGCCGTATACGTCTTCAAGGGCGGCGAGCATGTCGCTACTTCCATCGGTGCCAAGCCGAAGGCTGTCATCGAAAAGGACTTCGCAGAATACCTGTAAGCCAAGAACATGATTGAAGTGGGGATCAACCGCAAGGTTGGTCCCCACTTCTTATTTAACCGTGGCGCCGCGAGAAGTTCACTTGCTTTCGTTTTCTGGCCGTTTCCGACCCTTACCCCAGCTCAGGTTGAGCCGGTTCTTCATCTGAAGGCCCTTTTGACATGCTGTTGCGAATATCCAAGCCAAAATATTTGTTTTTATGATTCTGGCTCTGTTCTATGACGCTTTGCACCGTTCTTTGGCACCCGTCAGCCAAGATGCGCATTTCATGCTCAGCAATGGACCCGGCAAGTTCGGGTTCGCATTTGATCGTTTCTCTGGCCACCTAGACAGGTTCCCGAATTCTGAATCTTGATGTCCTATGCAAAATTCAGCGATCCGCAATCTCCGTATTTCTAGCCCTTCAACTTCGGCCCACAATTCCAGACTGTACTGTGAAGGGCCGCGGAAACGCATCCGGATACGCCGTACATGCTAGCTGAGCGGATGTGCTTTCTGAGAGAAAGCCAAAACCAATTACTCATGGGACTATCCGCTTCCGGTCGAAATTGCGTCAAATTCTGTCCATGGATAATCCAGGCCATGCCGACTGCCGCATCCCCGTGTCGCCGCGACACTCAGTTTTCATGGGCGTCTTTAGCTGGAACAGCATCTCTTGGTCTTGATTATTGGGGAGGGTTCAACGCGCAGTGAGAACTGCCAGGGCTAACGGAGTTCCAGGGAATTAGCGGAGCTCTCCCCTTCCGCGTATCCACTGGTTGCTCACTGAGCCTACTGTTTCGCCGTCAATCGTCAGAATCCATGACGCTATCTCTTCCAAAGTCCGAACGGTTCAGCAACGAGTTCCTGAGGACGTTCTCTGGCTAAACTGGCACGCAGTAAGCAGAACAGAATCTTTCGGCTTGTGAGTTGTTGTCGTAAGTCAGTTGCTGCGGCCCAAACCATGTTTCGTGCCGATACGTCATCACCCACTGCGCAACTGTCACATGGGCCGCTGGGTAATGATGAGGTGCGACCTGTCGAAGATTGAATGAATCTGAGGTCGATTGCCGTGGAGCGAACGAGCCACATCATCGCTGAATAGCTGTTCATACCCATCGGGGCGAAGCTTGCCGGTAGAACCTGCATCAGGGACAAAGGCCTTAGACTCATGCTCGTTGCCCTACTGTCGACTCGCGAAGAGAAGGCCTGAATCTCCAATCTGCTAGTGATCGGAGGGGTTTCTCTCTGATCAGGTCATTGCGATTCTGCACTAGGTCCTAGTGCAATCAACTAACTCTGAACAGCGCGCTACCTATCTTTCGGGAAGTCGGTTTCCCCGAGGGCCAGTACTAACCCCACATATAAGTTCTTTCATTCACACGCTTCCCTCCTTCAGGTTCTCTTGCCTTTCAATTAATGGAGGTCTTCGCCCAGTTCTCCAACCCTGAGAAATTTAGGTTGATCGCTACTACGGGCTTCGGCACCTGGGGCTTCGCACTCCACGGCATCATGCCTACCTATTGCGCGGCTGGTGCATGGACAGCTTGGTCCGAATTCCCGCGCTAGTTACCTTGGGGCTTTTTTCTAGTGAATAGTTCCTTCGAACCGGGACAAAAGCAGGAGCGGGTTGAGCCGGGTTTGCGGAGACTCTAGTGAACCTATTTCACCGCTAATCCTCCTACTCTCTTGGATTGAAGGTTGTGATCCTTCTGGATTTCCCTTCGCTCACCTTGCTCATGAGCGGGATCTGGAGCGCTGCCGGGCCGCTCATGCCCGACAGGGCTCCCGGAGACCCATACATCCGCCTAGGACGCGCTTCTGCGGCCTCATAAGCACTCCTAAGGCTTTCTGGCCATCTGTTGCCTCGACCCCTCCCTAGGGCCTTGGCGTCATTTCCTCCTGTCAGCTGCTGGCGTTGAAGTGGTTGGACGATCGTATCCAGGCTTCACCTTCCGCGCGTATGGGACCAAGGGTCAAGTTATCCCTCGGCATCTCGCGACGCTATTACTTTCCTGCACGCCGTGCGTGCTCGCCGGGTTTTTGGCGCTGGAACGAACTTCCTCATGTCCGCGCCGCAAGCCGCAGGCTGATCACTGTCCTCTCACGTAGGCACCGGCCAGACAGGTCCTCTCCGGCGCTCGTACAGGCCTACGCATGTATTCAGCAAGCTTCTTATGCCTCATCTCAGCAGAGGCTGTCAGCCTGCGGGTAGTGGGTATAGCATCATTAGCTATTCATCTCGGGGGCGGGGTGCCCAGGTCGTGCGTGGCCGCTCCATTCTGTGCAACGTCAAACCTGCATGTGCTTTCAGGTCGTTCTGGTTGTTTCACGTGAAACACCAAGCGCATCGTTGAATTCAGGACAATCAAAGGGCGGCCTAGTTAGTGTTTCACGTGAAACACGTTTCGCTTCGCAGACGTCAGCAGGTTCGAAGGGCGGTCTGGATCATGTTTCACGTGAAACGTTGCTTCAAGGCAGCTGCTTTCAGTGTCCATGTTGCGGTTCCGCCCCCCCCACCAGTCGCAGTCGCCGATTCAAGAAATTCGAGAGACGGTGACACGATTTCATGACAGCTCGAACTCGGATTTCTAGAGATCTGGATGTCGGTTCGGCAAGGGTGCGCACCAATGTTAATCCCACACCTGCGTCAGGAATCTTAATGGAGTCGTTGATTCTCATCAGCGTGCCCTGGCTCAAGGTGCGCGTAATGGCTTCGGGAAGGGCTAGTACCACTCCCCCATCGCACGGCATGGCGCATTCGACATAAGAAGTTCCGGTCATGCCCGCAACGCCAACTGAAGATCGCCTTCTTATCGTCAAACGGAATCGGACCTGTACCGTCCAATTCTCCCTACGCCAGCTCGGCATTGGTCAGCAAACCGGACGGTTCTTCGCCCGATATGGATGGTTAGGCGAAGACAGCCTCTCCTCAGGGTGAACCGAGCAATCAGTATTCGCCGAGGCATCAACCTCGGCACCATTGGCCTCACCCCAGCGGACAATCGGCGGATTGGACCTGGTTAGCACCGACTTCTGTTAATAACGATCAGCTGCATCAACGGCCGCAGCACCGAATGGAACGTAATCCACCTTGACGATGATCAACAGTTTGTATTGCATAAGACGCGGCAACTCATGAGTCGATTTCCCTCCGTGATGCGCCGCCACCAACCTTTACGCGCAGCCAGAGCTGTTCATCGAAGAGCATTGGATACCACTGCCGGCAGGCTTTGACACCCAGCGCAATACGCGAGTTAGTATTCACCGCCCATGGCGGTCCTCTACAGGTCACGAGCATAGCTGTCGGGATGATCGCCGTCCTGGCCCGGCAGGCTTCACGAGTCCATCCCTCATCATGTGCTGGATCAACATGCTACTTGCACGTCCGACAGATTGATGGCATTTTCATGGCTCTCGCCAACTGCTCAATCGTTTCTTCCGAAGTACGCATTACTGGTCATCATGAAAGTCGTGGATGTCTAGGCAAGGGATTCTATTGCCGGCCGATACCTAGCGTGACGCGACCACGCGGCCGTGGTCGTGGCCAAATAACGGTTGTGCGTCGGATCTTGCTCAACGCACAACGCAGTAATCTGCACATGTGCCGGATCGGTAATCATCTGGTGCTTGTGAATATTCGGTGGTTTGAGAGCCACCCAATATTGCGCTTCTGGGCCAGTCGTTATTGTGGTTCAGATCCACCCAATAGTCTCCCTTAGAGCCACCTGCCGGATCATCAGTCCGGCAGGCAGTCCTGAACGAGGATTCCATCGAATCAACGCCCCGTGGCTAATGCTCCGGCCGAGAGTACACCTCACACATGTTGAGCCCACCGGTCTCAACCCAAATCGTATCGTGCACGACATGATCCATGATCGCGTCGGCCAACGCACCAGCGTCCAGCCGGGCACGCCAATCCGATTGCTTGTACTGCGTACAGAAAATGGTGGATGCAGCGTCATACCGCCACCCTATGAGCTCGAAGATGATTCTCAGCAACCCGCCGGCTGGAGGATCCAAAAGCCACTCATCCAGCAGCAAGACGCAACCACCGGCGCGCGCGGACAGAATACTGGGTGGCTCAGAACCGCAATATTGGCGGCTCTCGAAAAGTCCAATATTCAGCTTGTCCAGCACCGCGGAGGATCAGCCACCACCAACTGGCCGCAGACCCTCTATCCATGGTCACCGTGGAATCAACAATCCGGCCAATGTCTGAAGGATGCACCAAATAATTATTGCGGCCCAGACTCATGCTATAGGTCCTTCTCCATCGTGCCCGATGGCTGAGCCCGGTACTGATGGCATCGAAGGCGAGATGATCATTGTGCCTAGAGCCTACGGCGACCGGTCGATGCTCCGGACCTGGATCGGGCTGAACGGTGTACATTGGCTTTCGGTAGACACCCGTCGAGCTGTTTGCTGAGATTCTGAAGGAAAGAGGATTCAAGCAACTGGTTGCATTCGGTTTGCTCTTTGAACTCAGAATCTCTCGGTGGAGCCAGAATGGTCCTGCTAGCCAGCGGCTCGGCAAGCACTGAATTGGCTTCCGTGTCTTTCCTTTTGCTTCCGAATCGCGGATTCACGGTCCCAGATTCTGCTCTTGAGGACCGCGTCATCATCGTCGTTCTAGCTCCACATCCCAACGCTCAGATCCGGGCATTGCCAACTAGGAATCATCAGCGCTTTGAACACCCTCAAATGCGACAGCCTCATCATCAGCTCCGGCAGCATCAGAGCCTGGTCGGATCCGACAGGTGTCCGTAGCTTGGGGAACCACAGATCCACTTGCGCGGCTTGCCCTGATTCGTGGACCAACCGGTCCGCAGGGCCCACGTTCGTGTATTCCGGACATATCAGTGCGACCCGGTTCTTCAACGTGGAGATGGAATTCGTTCATTCGATTCGTTCGTCGATGGCCGTCGCCGGCATGCGCGGATACTCGCAGACCAGCCTGCGGGTTTCTGGTTCGAAAGCGTCAGCGATGGAACCACGCTTCGTCTACAGGTCATTTGCAGACTCGGTGACTGCCAATGCTGAGCATACGGTGTTACGTGGGATGCCAAGTCGCCGCGAGATCGCCGTTATTGGCACGCCTTCTGCTCAATGCAGTCGACGGATCTCTGCGTACTGTTCCACATTGATCCTACCCTCAGAATGTCTGTTGAATGGATCAGGTGGGGTGAATATTCAAAAGTCGTTCAATGGTTAGCATTCAGTTAGCGTTGGCACCCCTCCGAACTTGCCCCCGGTTGGTCCTGCCATAAGTCCATAGCGGCCTTCCTTGGCCCTTCACGGCCTTCGTGCGAGCCTTCCTCTCCCCTACCCGACTCCCCGCTCTCGTGGCGTCGCTACACGCCCACCTTGCTGCTCAGAGAGTCATCACGGTATGCCTGACTATCTGATCTTGCTGTTCCAGAACATGCTGTATGCAGTCCTTGCTCAACGCCGTTGCCTATCTGCCCTAAGCAAGAACGATGAAACGTACCCTTGGAATCGCCCGATACAGCTTCTCGGTCCAATGTTTTCGGAGTTGTGCTCAGTTGCGGACAGCATCCTGGCTCCCTTGCACATCAGTCCTCGAACAATCTAAGAAGCATGGCTGACACATGCCACTGCGCATTAGATGGAGTAGAGCCAGGCAGGGATAGACCGCGAAAACCATCAGTGTCTCTACTGATCGCACCTTGTGTTCTCCTTCGCACTGGAAGGTAGCCGGAATACTGTGCACCAAATGCGGCACCTATCGCCCCGGATGTCCTACCAAGCAGAATACTGGCTGCCCAAATCCGTATCCGCTGGGGTAGTTCCCGCAGCCAGGCGGCTCGAATCATGCGTTCTATCCTCTTCCCGTTCTCCGTAGAATTCATTAAGTGGAGGCATTTCGGTGACCTAAACTGAATGGCTCGCTGATCCTCAGGAGCAGGCATCGGAGAATGGTTACGAAGCGAGGTGATGGGCTCGGCTCAGCGATGCGGTGCCAATCCCGAACCTGGTACGGTGTGTCCTGCTTTTTCTACATTTCTGGACAGCGTCGTGGCTACTTCGTGCTCATGCCATCGGCGTGTACGTTCCCTCTTTGATAAGCCAACGACGGATGCCAACAATCAGTTTTATGCTTGCTGTGGTTCATGATCCATTTGATGCGAAAGCTATGCGGGCACACCTAAGTATCCGTTTATGGACAGCAGCGGTTTCCTACCCACCAACGACTCATCTCCATGTGCCGCCCTCATACTTGGTTGGCAGTAACCTCGCATGGAGTATTTGTTCCACGTGAAACACAGGCTCTAGATACAAGAAAGGCGCATGTTTCACGTGAAACATGCGCCAGTTCATGAAATTACGAGTTCATAGTCGGATCAATAACCTGCATGATGCGGTTCAGATCATCCACCGAAGCGAACTCGATGCTGACTTTGCCCTTGCGGCTGCCAAGCTGAATCTTGACGTTAGTGTCCAAGCGGTCCGCGAGCGAAGTTGCCAGGAAGTCCAGGCGTTCATTGCGCTGGGTCTCTCGCGCCTTCTTTGCTGGCTTTCGTGGCTTGTCGTCACTCAGTGCCACTGCTTCTTCGGTCGCGCGCACGGACAAGCCCTCATTGATGATTCGCTGAGCCAGCTGCTCGATGACTTCGTTGTTCGACAGTCCTAGCAACGCGCGCGCATGACCGGCAGAAAGAACGCCAGCCGCAACACGACGCTGAACGAGTGGAGGTAGTTTCATCAAGCGAATCGTATTGGAAATCTGCGAACGGGATCGTCCGATTCGTTCTGAAAGCACTTCCTGGGTGCAATTGAACTCTTCTAGAAGCTGCTGATAAGCAGCGGCCTCTTCCAGTGGATTCAGTTGTGACCGATGCAGGTTCTCGAGCAAGGCGTCGCGCAACAGATCGGTGTCATGCGTGTCGCGGATAATGGCCGGGATAGTCGCTAGGCCAGCCGCCTGTGTCGCGCGCCAACGGCGTTCACCCATGACCAGCTCATACGGAGCGTCATCTTTCTCGCGGGAAGGGCGGACCACGATAGGTTGAAGCAATCCAATTTCGCGGATCGAATGGATGAGTTCATCCATGTGCTCCTGATCGAAGTTGGTACGCGGCTGCTTGCGATTTGGGTGAATCAGCTGGACGTCGAGTTCAGCGAACTGTGCGCCAGGAACTTCGACAAGATCGGGAGAGTCTGATTTTACAGGTTGCGGCTCGGTCTTCTTAGTTGCTGGTTTCTCAGCTGGTGCGTCTTCCTGAGGTGCAGAGGTATTCTTTCCCCCAAGAGTTGTATTCAAGCCAGGCATAGTTGCGCGAGCGCGCTTTGCCGGCTTTGCGGGAGTGGTTGGCGCCTTAGGTGCCGAGGACTTGCGTCCCGGTTCGAAGAACATATCGACAGGACGTGTGGCGCGCGACTTCGACGGTTCCGCGGCCGGTTCTACAGGAGCTGTTTCACGTGAAACATTCTGGTTTTCTTCAGGAGCCGCCGTCGCCGGTGAGCTGGAAATAAGGGCACCCAGTCCCCTGCCCAATCCCCGCTTCTTATCTGCCATGTTCTTCGCACGCCCTTTCATCCGAAATTTCAGCCCGAGACTAGTCTACTGTTTTTTGGCTTTGAACCGGGGATGCGCACAGTGCGTCAGCCGTGGCTCTCACCGTACGAATCTCGCATCCGCATCAGATAGATCTGGAAAAACAAACGAAAATCTAAGGGGATGATCTTTTCCAGCGTGAAACGTATTTATAAGGTCTTACGCGCCTCGTTCAGCCATCTCTACGGCTGCTTCGGAGTACGACAATGCACCAGTCGAATTTGGATCATAAGTAATGACGGTCTGCTGGTAGCTCGGCGCTTCAGAGATTCGTACCGAACGAGGGATGACGGCCTTGAGCACCTGCTCTGGGAAGTGCTCACGGACTTCGTTGGCGACCTGCGCGGCCAAATTCGTGCGACCGTCGTACATGGTCAGCAGTATCGTCGAAACCGTCAGCTTGGAGTTCAAATGCTTCTGGATCATTTCAATGTTCTTCAGTAGCTGACTCAGGCCCTCGAGCGCATAGTACTCGCACTGGATTGGGATGAGAACTTCACGAGCGGCAACGAAGGCGTTAACGGTCAGCAGGCCTAGGCTTGGCGGGCAGTCGATGAAGACGTAGTCCAGGCGAGGCAGCCCCTTGCGCTGGCGGGTACGCGCGTAGTCATCCAGGGCGCGCTGCAGGCGCTGTTCGCGGGCTACTAATGAAACCAACTCGATTTCAGCGCCTGCCAGGTGAATGGTTGCAGGAGCGACCTGCAGGGTTGGCAAGTCTGGGCATGTGGCTACTACGTCAGCCAATGGAAGATCATTGATTAACACGTCATAAATGCTGTCTACTTCAGCGTGGTGTTCAATGCCCAGCGCGGTAGAAGCGTTGCCCTGCGGGTCGATATCAATGACCAGGACGTTTAGCCCGCCCTTGGCCAGGGCGGCGGCAAGGTTGACCGTGGTCGTCGTCTTGCCTACGCCACCCTTCTGGTTGGAAATGGTGAAATAGCGGGTCTTCTCAGGCATTGGCACCTTGCGGGCCTCCAAAGCTTCGCGACGACGATGTTCACTAGCTATCTGAGTAGCCAAAGGCGAGGACGAGTCGTTGAAATCAAACGCGCTATCCGATGAATCCTTAGTCTTAGACAAAGGTAAAACTCCTCCTCGTGAATTGATGCACCTAATGCTCATGGCGTGCACCGATAATGTTTCACGTGAAACATTCAAAACAAGTCATGCAGATTGCGAAATGGCTTCATCCTCGAAAACTATGAGGATGAAAGCCATTTCGCTTCTATAACTATTTAACAGACTATCGCGTCAACCTTAGCCAACCTTGATGCGAACCACCGTGGTTGGCTCTGCAAGGATGCTTTCGCCCACAGTGAGCACTTCGGTTTCCCTGCCGCCAAGCTTGCGGATCGCCTTGGTAGCCTTAGCGATCTCTTCGACAGCGGAGCGGCCCTTGATGGCGATGAGCTCGCCCTGTCCGTGTAGCAATGGAATAGTCAGTCCAGCCAAGTTGGTCAGAGCAGATACGGCACGGGCCGTGACATAGCGTGCGTTGACGACGTCGACCATCTGCTCTGCACGGCCACGCATCACGGTGACGTTGTCCAGACCCAGATCATCGATAACCTCGGAGAGCCAGATGCAGCGGCGCTCCAGAGGCTCAATAAGCGTCAATTTGAGGTCCGCGCGGGCAATTGCCAAGCAGAGCCCTGGAAGGCCAGCACCGGAGCCTACGTCGGCTACCTCGGCGTCCTTCTCCATGACCTCTTCGATCACGGCGCAGTTGAGCACGTGACGGGACCACAGACGGGGTACTTCCCGTGGGCCAAGAAGCCCGCGCTCAATGCCCGAGGTCGCCAGATGCTCCACATAGCGCTTGGCAAGATCCAGGCGGTCACCGAAGATCTTCTCGGCAGCCAGGGTCTCTTCTGCAGTAAGGCTGAGGTCCTCAGTCATGGTCGTTGGTCCTTAGGTCGATCAGCACGCTCTCGCGTGATGGTTCTTAGCTGTCCAGTACCGAAATAACGATATGGCGTCGGGTCGATTCACCCTCGGATTCCGAGTGCAGTCCTGCATCGGCGATCACGTCGTGCACGAGCTTGCGCTCGTAGGCGCTCATTGGATCCAAGTGGGTCTTCTCGCCGGTTTCGCGTACCGACGCAATAGCATCTTCAGCGATCTTGCGGAGCAGTTCTGCGCGCTCTGCGCGGTAGTCGGCAATATCCAGGATCAAGCGCGAACGTTCACCGGTAGCAGTGAGCACTGCCAGCCGGGTGAGTTCCTGGAGGGCATCGAGGACTTCTCCATCCTTGCCTACGAGGCTCTCCAACGAGGCGTCTGCGTCCTCGGCAAGGATCGAGATGTAGGTGCGGCCACCGCGGATCTCGATGTCGATATCGCCGTCCAGATCTGCAATGTCCAGAAGCTCTTCGAGGTAGTCGGCGGCGACGTCGCCCTCGTCCAGAACTTCCTGGTCGTCTTCGATCTGGTTTTCCAGTTCTGGTGCGTCGATGTTCTCAGTTGCAGTCATGGCTACTTCTTCTTTCGACGGTTCTTGCGCTGCGGCTGTTCACGCTGGCCCTTGGCCTGCTGCTCTGCCGCGGCGGCGGCAGCGGCATCAGCGTCTTCCTTCTTCACGCCTACTGGAGGCAGGCCCTTGGCGGCGCGGCGAGCGTTAAGTTCGCGCTCTGCTTCCGAACCAGGGGTCGGGTTGTTTCGGATAACCCAGAACTGCTGGCCCAGGGTCCACAGGTTCGAAGCGGTCCAGTAAATCAGCACACCGATTGGGAAGTTGATACCACCGATACCGAAGACCAGGGGCAGGATGTACAGCATCATCTTCTGCTGCTGCATGAACGGGCCCTCGAGGGCCTCCTTGCTCATGTTCTTGGTCATCAGCTGTCGCTGGGTGAAGAACTGCGATGCGGTCATTGCAAGGATCATGACCACCGCAACGATGATCACTGCCCAGTTGATGGCACCGGAATTGATGGTGCCCAAGAAGGTCTCGGACAGCGGAGCGCCCAGGATCGAGGAATTGTCGAAGCTGCGGATGTGCTCAGCGGACAGAGCGCCGATCGAACGTCCATCATCGCTGGCGCGGGAGGCTTCGTTCAGAACGCGGAACAGCGCGAAGAAGAAAGGCATCTGCACGAGCAGGGGCAAGCAGGAAGACAGCGGGTTGGTCTTATGCTTCTTGAACAGCGCCTGCTGCTCCTGAACCATAGCCTGGCGCGACATCTGGTCGGTCTTGCCCTTGTACTTGGCCTGCAGCTTGCGCAGATCAGGCTGCAGTGCCTGCATCGCGCGCTGGGACTTGATCTGCTTGACGAACACTGGGATCAGCAAAGTACGGATCAGCAGCACGAGGAAGATGATCGACAAGGTCCAGGTAACACCCGAATCCCCGTTCATTCCAATCGCGGTGAACAGTTCGTGGAATGCCCACAGAACCCACGAGACTACGTACGTAAACGGAGTCAGTATCGTGTCTAGGAAGTTGTTCATCAGTGGTCGAGCTCCTTGCGGCCGCTTTCCGCGGCGTCTTCATCGTCGGGAATCACAGGATGATTCAGAACTATGATCCTCGGCAGTTTGCCTTCTGGCCAAATCCTCGGTCCCTCAGGAACGTGGTCGACGCCTCCGTGGGACCACGGATTGCATCGGAGAATCCGCCAAGTGGTCAATCCGGCGCCTTTGACAACGCCGTGCTGAGTCACTGCTTCGAGCCCATAGGCAGAACAGCTAGGAAAGTATCGGCATACATCGCCATATAGTGGCGAGATGAGTTTTCGGTAAGTCTTGAGCAGCCCGATAACGATGTTGCGTGGGATATCGATGATGAACCACAGCAAACCGGTACGCGGAGCTAAGTCCTTACGCATCAGCGCGCCTCAATCTTGCGCAAAACAGCGGAGAAGGCTGAATTGACCTGGGAGTTGAGTTCTTCCCAAGAGAGTTCGGCGGCGCCAGGAAGTGCACGGAAGACGAAATCGACGTCGCCGTCCACGCGCCGCAGCTCGTGGGCGATTTCCCGCATTCGTCGTTTGGTGAGATTCCTTTTAACGGCAATACCTACAGCCTTGGAAACAATGAATCCAAACCTGTCACCAAGGAACTCTTCGGTTTCTCGGTGCCGTGCATATAGCACGACGTTCCGGCGTCCGCTTCGGACGCCGGAACGTACAGTGGCTGTAAGGTCTTGCGCTAGGCGCAGTCGCTGATTCTTAGGCAACATCGGCTTCGGGTTGCTCTTTAGCTGAGCTCGTTGAAGTCATGCTGCCAAGAGCTGTTTCGCAAATTTATGCGGACAGCTCGGTGCGACCCTTGCCGCGACGTGCCGAAAGGATGGCACGACCTGCACGGGTACGCATACGAAGGCGGAAGCCATGCTTCTTCGAACGACGACGGTTGTTAGGCTGAAAAGTCCGCTTGCTCACGGTGACACTCCAAAACGTTTTAGATGATGCGTACTACCCGTTACTAGCTAGCTGGATAACAACAGGATGACGCTCGTGCTTTTTATAAAATGCGCTTTTTTCGCGGGCTCTTCCAAAAATGAGCAAGTCGCAAAAAGATGCGCATAGGACTGAATAACAATAGAAAACTATGCGCGCAAGGTCAAATTGGCGCACGAGTTCTGCCCATGCTCCCTACTTCGAGAGTCGGCCTGTGAATAATCTACCCCAGACTTGTGGATTAAGGCTGTGCATAACGAAAGAAAATTCACAGTTTTCCGCAAAACAGCTAGTCATCTCGCAGCGAAAAACGCTTGATTTCAAGGGAAAACCCGTTTTCCACAGTAATAACACCCGGTTTTTGCACGGAGCTGTGCATAACTGTGTGGATGATGGATAGAATCAATGCAGACGTGGTCCAGAAAACGACGTTTCAGAAGCCTGGAAACAGGATTCTTGTGACCAAGATTGCATTTAAACGGAAGCGGGGCGCCCTTAGTGAGCAGCGACGAAACCAATAGCATTGGTAGCTCTTGGCGCCAAGTCATCCGGAAGATCGAGGATGATGATCGCGTCAAGGCGCGTTACCGTGCCTTCGTATCGCTGGCTAAACCTCAGGGACTAATCGGTACGACGCTCTTAGTTGCGGTACCCAATGACCTCACCCGCGATATTCTGCAGACTCAGCTGCGCGAGCCGCTGGATGAAGCACTGCGAGAAGTCTTCCAGGACGAGATCCGTTGCGCCGTCAGCGTTGATCTCTCGCTCTCGGATGAGCTCGAAGAAGATGAGCCTGAAGCCAAAGCCGCCGCGCCGTCAGCTCCAGCAGTCGTTGAGACTCCTGGTCCGCGCCCCCAGCCAGCACCGCAGCCAACTCCCCCATCGAATTCGCAGGAGTTCGGCCGGCTGAACCCGAAGTACATTTTCGACACCTTCGTGATCGGCTCATCGAACCGCTTTGCCCACGCCGCAGCCGTTGCTGTTGCCGAAGCGCCGGCCAAGGCCTACAACCCGCTGTTCATCTATGGTGATTCAGGTCTGGGCAAGACTCACTTGCTGCATGCCATTGGCCACTACGCACGCCATCTCTACAAGGGCATCCGCGTGCGCTACGTGAACTCCGAAGAGTTCACCAATGATTTCATCAACTCGATCCGCGACGACGAGGGCGCAAGTTTCAAGCAGACTTACCGCAATGTCGACATTCTGCTCATTGACGACATTCAGTTCTTGGCCAACAAGGACGCTACCCAGGAAGAGTTCTTCCATACCTTCAATGCGCTGCACAACCACAACAAGCAGGTTGTCATCACCTCTGATCTGCCTCCCAAGCAGCTGCAGGGATTCGAAGACCGCATGCGTTCGCGCTTCGAGTGGGGCCTGCTGACCGATATTCAGCCACCAGAGCTGGAGACGCGTATTGCGATTTTGCGTAAGAAGGCCGACGCTGAAAATCTTTCAGCTCCAAGTGATGTCATGGAGTACATTGCTTCGCGTATTTCCACGAATATCCGGGAACTCGAAGGTGCTTTGATCCGTGTCACCGCTTTCGCGTCGCTGAATAACCAGCCCGTGGACCTTGCATTGGCCGAAACCGTGCTCAAGGACTTGATCAGCGAAGACGGGGCCCAGGAAATCACGCCGTCGACCATCATCAAGCAGACCGCAGAGTACTTCGGACTGAGTATTGATGAGCTGAACAGCAAGTCGCGAACTCGTACTTTGGTCACCGCGCGCCAGATCGCCATGTACTTGCTGCGTGAGCTTACCGACATGTCGCTGCCGAAGATTGGTGCAGAACTTGGCGGCCGCGACCACACCACCGTGATTCACGCGGATCGTAAGATCCGTGAGCTCATGGCCGAGCGCCGAGCGATCTTTAATCAGGTCACCGAGCTAACCAACCGGATTAAGCAGAGCCAGCGGGAGCACTAGCAGCGAGAAATCACAGGTGTGGATAAGACTGTGGATGATTTGGTGACGACCTGCGGATAAGTGCGCAAACCATGTGGACGTTAAAAATCATGGAACTGAGTATCAACAGGATGATGGAACTGAGTCTCATGTTCAACCACAGATTGTTCACATGCACAATCGTGGGCGGGTCTGGGGTTACAGGCCTTATCCACAGTATCCACAAGGGTTATTAACACTTCTCCTTTAAACTCTTAATCATCCAAATAACGAGTCCACTCCACACCCTCGAGCCAAATCCTGTGCAGAACAATTTTTTGTTGCATCGTCCACACTTCGTTCATTGAGCAGACGTTGCGCTATCAGGGCGTGGCAAGATTAGATGGATAAAACGTGCAATTACCTGCTCTATGCTTAAGAACTTGGCGAGGGAACAACCTTCTTGGCCTGACTTAAGACTTATGGGTTCCGAAAGGCGGATTTTTCGTGAAGTTCAGCGTTGAAAAGGATGTATTGGCAGACGCCGTATCCTGGACTGCCCGGTCCCTGGCACAGCGACCACCATCACCTGTTTTGGCTGGCATTCTCATCACCACCCATGAAGGCCTGGTTCGGCTCGAGGGATTCGACTATGAGATTTCCTCGCATATTGAGATTCCCGCGGACATTTCTGAGCAGGGTTCGATCTTGGTTTCCGGCAAGCTCTTGGCTGAGATCACCCGATCGCTGCCTAACTCGACGGTCACCTTGGAGACCGAAGGCTCGAAGATCTCGCTGACCTGTGGCCGTTCACGATTCCACCTGGCCACCATGCCAGTTGATGAATACCCAACCCTGCCTGAACTTCCAGCTATCGCCGGCACTATCGATGGCCAAGCATTCTCCGAAGCTGTATCGCAGGTTATCGTTGCGGCGTCCAAGGACGACACCTTGCCAGTTCTCACCGGCATCAAGGTTGAAATTGAAAATGACCTGATCACATTCTTGGCCACGGACCGCTACCGTCTGGCTCTGCGTGAACTCAATTGGACTCCGAACCAGGCAGAAATCTCGACCTCCTTCCTGATCAAAGCCAAGACCCTCAACGAAGTTGCCAAGACTCTCTCGAGCTCTGGCGAGCTGAAGCTTGCAATGAGCGAGAACGGAGAAATGGTTGGCTTCGAAAGCTCCAACCGCCGGACCACTTCGCTGCTGATCAATGGCGAATACCCGAAGATCCGCTCGCTGTTCCCAAGCGACACCCCAATCCATGCCACCGTTCGCACCAGCGAGCTGATGGAAGCTGTTCGTCGTGTATCGGTGGTTGCCGAACGCAATACCCCAGTTCGCATGGCTTTTACCGATGGCCAGCTGACCTTGGATGCTGGCACCGGCGAAGACGCGCAGGCTGAAGAAGCTATTGTTGCGTCTCTTCGCGGCGAAGACATCGTCGTTGCCTTCAACCCGACCTTCTTGTCCGAAGGCCTGAACTCCTTCAATACCGATTTCGTGCGCTTCTCCTTCACCAGTGCGCCCAAGCCGGCCATGCTGACCGGCCAGAAGAAGCTGGATGAGGATGACCAGGACCAGTATCGCTACCTCGTGATGCCGGTTCGGTTGCCCAACTCGAACTAAGCCAATTTCGTGGTGGATGGCTTTAGCCATCCACCACCTTCTTTCTGTCAGGACCTCGGTGTATATCTCGCAGCTTTCACTCACGGGCTTCCGCTCGTATGCGCAGGCCGACGTGCACCTGGCCCCTGGGATCAACGTTCTGATCGGCCCCAACGGCGTCGGCAAAACCAATATCGTTGAGTCCGTTGGCTATTTGGCCAATCTCTCTTCGCATCGCGTGAGCAATGACGCCCCTTTGCTGCATTTCGGTTCTGAGCGCGCGCTGATCCGCGGCACCGTGCATCTCGGCCCGCAAACCACAGTGATCGAGGTCGAAATCACCAGTGGCAAGATCAATCGTGCCCGCATCAACCGGGCCAACCCGGTTCGCGCTCGGGAGATCCTGGGCATGGTGCGCACCGTGCTCTTCGCCCCGGAGGACATGGCGCTGATCAAGGGCGACCCGTCCAACCGCCGCAAGTTCTTGGACGAGCTCCTGGTAGCCCTGCGCCCGGTAGAAGCCGGCACCAAGAACGACTACGACCGCATCGTGAAGCAACGCAATGCCCTGCTCAAATCCATCCGCGGCAAGTCCAAGCTGAGCACCTCGCAGGAAAACACCCTCAAGGCCTGGGATCTGCAGTTGGCCTTGACGGGCGCTCGATTGATCCGCGGACGCCTTGACGTCCTGGCCTTGATTCGCCCGTACATGCAGGCCGCCTACGCGGATTTGGCCGATGGCGCGAAGGAAGCGCGCGCCGTCTACCGGTCCTCGCTCGAGGGCGAACTCGATGAAAACAGCCTTCCGGCAGAGGACCTTGAATCCTTGGACCAAGAAGAAATCCAGGAACTGCTGCTGAACGCCATTGAAGTTAATCGCAGTCGGGAAGTCGACCGCGGAATTTCGCTCTTTGGACCGCACCGGGACGATCTGACCCTGATCCTGGGACCGACCCCTGCCAAGGGCTATGCCTCGCACGGGGAAACCTGGTCCTTTGCCCTGGCCCTGCGCCTTGCCGCCTACCGTGTTTTCGGCGATGACGATCCGCGCCCAGGTTCCGGACCCATCCTGATCCTTGATGATGTCTTTGCCGAACTGGACACCACCCGTCGTGATCGTTTGGCGCATATCGTTGCCGGAGCCGAGCAGGTTCTGGTGACCGCCGCCGTTGTCGAAGATGTTCCAGAAGCACTGAAGGGACATTTCTTCCAGGTCTCCCCTGGCCAGGTTGTCGATGCATGAGCCATCAGAACGGGATGAACACCGCTTCGATCCAGAGATCGATGCGGCCAAAGCACTGCTCAACCGCATGCGGAAGCTCGCCGAAGAACGTGGCGAGAAGCGCATAGATGCGGCGCGCATGGACAAAGTGCGCAAGCGAAAAGCCGCCCGCCGCGGATTCGCCGCTGAAAAGCCGGAATCCGCCGAGGGGGCGATCCGCGATCCGCGCGCCATCGGCGAAGTAGTCTCCCGCTTGTCCAAGTCCCGCGGCTGGAACACCCAGGTCGCGGTCGGATCGGTACTCGGCCGCTGGCCCGACATCATTGGCGTGGAGAACGCGAAGCACTGCAAGCCGGAATCCTTTGAAGACACGGTGGTGGTGATGCGCTGCGATACAACAGCGAGAGCTGCGCAAATGCGCCTGCTCAGCCACGATATTCTGAAGAAATTCGATGCCGAGTTGGGTCCCGGGATCGTCACCGTGATCAAGGTGCTCGGGCCTAATGCTCCCTCCTGGCGCCATGGCATGCGTTCGGTGGCCGGCCGGGGTCCACGCGACACATACGGGTAGAAATTGCTGGCACGGCATATGGCGCACTCACGGACCCGGAGGGTGGATCCCCCCACACTTGATCGCCCCAACTGCCTCAGAACGTCAATTAGCAGCTTTTGGTGGGCGATTTAGGCCTCAAAGTCACCGTTTATTTTGGTCTACGCGGTAGAATTAGAGGTAGTGAAATGACTCCGCTGCGGGCTTGCCCGGCGGCGGTGTCCCTCCAGACCATGATTGCCTGACGCGCTGAATCCATTGCAGCGGGCAATCGCGCGCCAAATCCGAGGAGTTCGTAGCACCCGTGTCTACCGAAAATGCTTCACCGCAGGAACCGGCTGAAAGCCAAGCCCCCGCGGAATCGATGACTTCCAAAGTCGAACACACTTACGGCGCCCAGGATATTACCGTCCTCGAAGGACTCGAAGCGGTACGCAAACGCCCGGGCATGTACATCGGTTCCACCGGCCCTCGAGGCCTGCACCACTTGGTCTACGAAGTCGTCGACAACTCCGTCGATGAGGCGCTGGCTGGCTACTGCGACACCATCAACGTCACGCTGCAGGCCGATGGCGGCGTGCGCTGTGAAGATAACGGCCGCGGCATCCCAGTAGACATCCACCCAACCGAGGGCAAGCCAACCGTAGAGGTTGTCATGACCATCCTGCACGCAGGCGGCAAGTTCGGCGGCGGCGGCTACGCGGTCTCCGGCGGCCTGCACGGTGTGGGCATCTCCGTGGTGAACGCCCTGTCCGAGAAGGTCGACACCATCGTGCGCCGCCAGGGCCATGCGTGGCGCATCGGCTTCGGCAACGGCGGCCACACCGTCCAGGAGCTGACCAAGGGCGAAGAAACCGAGCTGACCGGCACCAGCCAGACCTTCTACCCGGATCCGGAAATCTTCGAGACCACCGAATTCGATTTCGAGACGCTTCGCGCCCGTTTCCAGCAGATGGCCTTCCTGAACAAGGGCCTGCGCATCACCCTCACCGATGAGCGAGTGCAGGACAACGAAGAGCCCGAGGCCGAGGTCGAGGAGGAAATCGAGAACCAGGTAGTCAAGCCGCGCACGGTGGACTACCTGTACAAGGACGGCCTGCTGGACTACGTCAAGCACCTGAACGCCGCCAAGAAGATCGAACTGGTCCACGACGAGGTCATCGCCTTCGAATCCGAAGATGCTGCCCGCGGCATCAGCCTGGAAATCGCGATGCAGTGGACCAGCGCCTACGCCGAATCCGTGCACACCTACGCGAACACCATCAACACCCATGAAGGCGGCACCCACGAAGAGGGCTTCCGCGCGGCCCTGACCGGCCTGCTCAACCGCTACGCACGCGATAACAAGATCCTGCGCGAAAAGGACGACAACCTCACCGGCGAGGACGCCCGCGAAGGGTTGACCGCCGTGATTTCGGTCAAGCTCTCCGAGCCCCAGTTCGAGGGCCAGACCAAGACCAAGCTGGGCAACTCGATGGCCCGAGGCTTCGTCCAGGGCGTGGTCAACGAGGAACTGGGCGACTGGTTCGAGCGCAACCCGAACGTGGCCCGCGACATCATCCGCAAGGCCCAACTGGCTTCGCAGGCCCGCATGGCCGCCCGCAAGGCCCGCGACAACGCCCGCCGCAAGTCGCCGATGGAATCCTTCGGCATGCCGGGCAAGCTCTCGGACTGCTCCTCGAAGAACCCTGCCGAGTGCGAAGTGTTCATCGTGGAGGGCGACTCCGCAGGCGGCTCCGCCAAGCGCGGACGCGACCCGCACACCCAGGCCATCCTGCCGCTGCGCGGCAAGATCCTGAACGTGGAACGTGCCCGCCTGGACCGCGCGCTGGGCAATGCCGAAGTGCAGGCGATGATCACCGCCTTCGGCACCGGCATCGGCGAAGAGTTCGACATGGCCAAGCTGCGCTACCACAAGATCGTGCTGATGGCCGATGCCGACGTGGACGGCCAGCACATCACCACGCTGCTGCTGACCTTGATCTTCCGCTTCATGCGCCCGCTGATCGAGCACGGCTACGTCTACCTGGCAGCCCCGCCGCTGTACCGCATCAAGTGGTCCAATGCGCCGCATGACTACGTGTTCACCGACAAGGAACGCGACCAGGAGCTGCTTGCCGGCCAGGCCGCCAACAAGCGCCTGCCCAAGGACAACGGCATCCAGCGCTACAAGGGCCTGGGCGAGATGGACTACTCGGAACTGTGGGACACCACCATGGATCCGGAGCACCGTACGCTGCGCCAGGTCACCATGGATGACGCGGCCGCCGCGGACGAGGTGTTCTCCGTGCTGATGGGCGAGGACGTCGAGTCCCGCCGTAACTTCATCCAGCAGAACGCCAAGGACGTGCGCTTCCTGGATATCTAGCCGGCCGCCGCCACCACAGATATCCACCGAAGACTTTTTTGACTTGTAAGGGAAGAAATTGAGCGACGAGCAAACCCCTGAGAACGCACCAATGGACGGCGAGATCATCGAGCCGGTCCCAGAAGGCGGTCGCATCGACCAGATCGACCTGCAGACCGAAATGCAGCGTTCGTACCTCGACTACGCCATGGCCGTTATTGTCGGCCGCGCGCTGCCGGATGTGCGCGATGGCCTGAAGCCGGTGCACCGCCGCGTGCTGTACGCAATGTACGACGGCGGCTACCGCCCTGAGCGCTCGTACAACAAGTGCGCCCGCGTGGTCGGCGAAGTCATGGGCCAGTACCACCCGCACGGCGACACCGCGATCTACGATGCGCTGGTCCGCCTGATCCAGGACTGGGTCATGCGCTACCCGCTGGCCCTGGGCCAGGGCAACTTCGGCTCCCCGGGCAACGACGGCGCCGCCGCCCAGCGTTACACCGAAACCAAGATGGCCCCGCTGGCCATGGAAATGGTCCGCGACATCAACGAGAACACCGTTGATTTCCAGGACAACTACGACGGCAAGAACCAGGAACCAACGGTTCTTCCGGCGCGTTTCCCCAACCTTTTGGTCAACGGCTCCTCCGGCATCGCCGTGGGCATGGCCACCAACATCCCGCCGCACAACCTGCGCGAAGTCGCCGAGGGCGTGCAGTGGTACTTGAAGAACCCGGAAGTTTCGCGCGAGGAGCTGCTCGCCGAGCTGATGCTGCGCGTGAAGGGCCCGGACTTCCCATCCGGCGCCATGATCCTGGGCACCAAGGGCATCGCCGATGCCTACCGCACCGGCCGCGGCTCGATCACCATGCGCGCAGTGGTCAACGTGGAGGAAATCCAGGGACGCACCTGCCTGGTGGTCACCGAACTGCCGTACATGGCCAACCCGGATAACCTCGCGGTGAAGATCGCCGAACTGGTCCGCGACGGCAAGATCGCCGGCATCGCCGACATGCGCGACGAGACCTCGGGCCGCACCGGCCAGCGCCTGGTCATCGTGCTCAAGCGCGATGCCGTGGCCAAGGTAGTGCTGAACAACCTGTACAAGCACACCGAGCTGCAGTCCAACTTCTCGGCCAACATGCTCGCGATCGTCGACGGGGTGCCGCGCACCCTGCCGCTGGATGGATTCATCCGCCACTGGGTCACCCACCAGATCGAAGTGATCGTCCGCCGTACTGAATACCGCCTGAAGAAGGCCGAGGAAGAAGCCCACATCCTGCGCGGCCTGCTCAAGGCCCTGGATGCCCTGGACGAGGTCATCGCCCTGATTCGCCGCTCGGCTACCACCGAGGCGGCGCGCGACGGGCTGATGGAGCTGCTGGACATCGACGAGGCGCAGTCCCGCGCCATCCTCGACATGCAGCTGCGCCGCCTGGCCGCCCTCGAGCGCCAGAAGATCCAGGATCGCCATGCCGAGCTCGAGCGCATGATCGCCGAATTCCAGGCGATCATCGCCGATCCGGCACGCCAGCGCCAGATCGTCTCCGAAGAACTGCAGGAAATCGTCGACAAGCACGGGGACGAGCGCCGTACCAAGGTGCTGATGGGCTACGACGGCGACATGAGCGTCGAAGACCTGATTCCCGAAGAGGAAATGGTCGTCACCATCACCCGCGGCGGCTACGTCAAGCGCACCCGCATCGACAACTACCGTTCGCAGGCACGTGGCGGCAAGGGCATCAAGGGCGCGAACCTGCGCGGGGACGACGTGGTGGAGCACTTCTTCGTCACCTCGACCCACAACTGGCTGCTGTTCTTCACCAACCACGGCCGGGTTTACCGCACCAAGTGCTACGAGCTGGCCGAGGCCGGCCGCGATGCCAAGGGCCAGCACGTAGCCAACGTGATGGCCTTCCAGCCGGACGAGCACATTGCCCAGGTGCTGGACCTGCGCACCTACCAGGATGCGGCCTACCTGATGCTGGCTACCCGCAACGGCTTGGTCAAGAAGACCCGCCTGGAGGATTACGACACCAACCGCACCGCCGGCGTGATCGCGATCAACCTGCGCGAGGACGATGAACTGGTCTCCGCGCAGCTGGTCAGCGAATCCGATGACGTGATGCTCGTCTCACGCAAGGGCCAGTCGGTCCGCTTCACCGCCACCGATACCGCGCTGCGCCCCATGGGCCGTGCAACCTCGGGCGTGACCGGTATGAAGTTCCGCGAAGACGATGAACTGCTGGCAGCCGATGTGGTCCGCGAAGGCTCCTATGTCTTCACCGTGACCAACGAGGGCTACGCCAAGCGCACCACCGTCGAGGAATACCGTGTGCAATCCCGCGGTGGTTTGGGCATTAAGGTGGCCAAGCTCAACGAGGAACGCGGTGAGCTGGTTGGCGCGCTGATCGTCGACGAGACCGATGAGGTCTTGGTGGTGATGGGCTCGGGCAAGGTGGTCCGCTCGGCCGTTTCGCAGGTTCCTTCCAAGGGCCGCGACACGATGGGCGTCATCTTCGCCAAGCCGGACAAGAAGGACCGGATCCTTGCGGTTGCCAAGAACTCTGAGACTGAGCTCGAAGAGAACTTGGAGGAAGATGCCGTAACGTTGGACGCAGAAAACACGATCGATGAGTCATCGGCTGTGCCAGAAAACGAATCCGGCGCGGAAAATGATGACAACACTAACGGAGGTAACGCATGAGCACGCCCTCGACGCCACGCCCCAGCGGCGGTGCCCCGAAGAGCGCAGCGCCGCGACCTACCCAGGTAAAGCGTCCAGCTCCGACCGGTACTGGCGCCCGTCCGGCTAGCGCCGGCGCACGACCAGCAGCAGGCCAGGCACGTCCAGCGGGCCAGCGCCCGACAGGAGCGCCGCAGCGCCCAACCAGCCAGCAGCGTCCGGCCAATGGCCAGGATCGCCTGGTTCGTCCAGCGCCCAAGGCGAAGGTCCGCAAGGCCCGCCTGCTGGTTTCCAAGGTGGAGCCCTTCTCGGTTCTGAAGCTGGCCTTCCTGCTCTCGGTAGCTTTCGGTGTGATCACCGTGGTTGCCGCCGTGGGCATCTGGGCTGTCTTGGATCTGACCGGAACCTTTGATGCGTTCAACCAGCTGATGCGCGAGGCCATTGGCGCCGACGGCAACTTCGACCTGCGCGACACCATGTCGCTGGGCCAGGTGGCTTCCTACGCGACGATCATCGCAGTGGTGAACGTAGTGGTAATTTCCGTGGTCTCCATGCTTGGCGCGGTGCTGTACAACATTGCTGCTTCACTGGTCGGCGGAGCCGGAGTGACCCTCACCGACGACTAGGAACACCCCAAGTCGAGCCCGGGATTCATGCTGTGATGCATGACACCCGGGCTCGATTTGTATCTTTGGGAGAACACCGGTAAAGTTTTATTTCGTTCCGAAGGGAACAAAAACAAAAGCAAGGGCGTATAGCTCAGGCGGTTAGAGCGCTTCGCTGATAACGAAGAGGTCCCAAGTTCAAGTCTTGGTACGCCCACGGAAACCTTGCTGGAGAGAAAGAGGGAGTAATGAAAAAGTTCCTGGTTCTCGCATCGATCGCGGCTGCTGCAGTAGTCTTGGTCAAGAAAGCGAAGGCTTCGTCGGAAACGAAGGAAACCTGGCATCAGGTAGCCGATAAAGTTTCCTAAAGCTTTTGGGGCCTTAGCTCAGTTGGTAGAGCGTCTGCTTTGCAAGCAGAATGTCAGGAGTTCGATTCTCCTAGGCTCCACAAAAGAAAGTGGCGGAAAGTGAAAACTTTCCGCTAATTCTTTTTGATTGATCCGGTTGGATTGATCTTGGAGTGGAAACTTCAAAATTGAATACGGGGCCTTAGCTCAGTTGGTAGAGCGTCTGCTTTGCAAGCAGAATGTCAGGAGTTCGATTCTCCTAGGCTCCACATTTGCCAAAAGGCGGAAAGTGAAAACTTTCCGCCTTTTGCGTATCCAGAAGAAAATTCTATTTCGCTAGTGCCGGATCCGGGCCATCCGGACATGCTCATAGTGTCCAATAAGCTGCTCGCCAATGCTGTGCCAGGACCGATCCTGGACACTGCTAAGCGCAGCGCTGGCAAAAGCCAGCCGTTTCGCATCGTCATAGGCCAAGTCGCTGACCCGACTGCGCAGCTCACTAAGGTTTCCTGGCTGATAGAGCCAGCCCGTGCGCGAGGAATCCACCAGATCCAGCGGTCCCCCACGGCCTACGGCCACGACAGGCACACCACAGGCCATGGCTTCCTGAATAGTCTGGCAAAAGGTCTCTGAGGCGCCAGGATGCACAAAGATGTCCATCGAAGCCATGACCTCGGCCAAGCGTTCCCCGGAAAGGAAACCGGTGAAGTGGGCGTTGGGCAAAAGGCTGCGCAGTTCGTCCTCGAGTGGGCCGGAACCGACGATCACCAGCCGAGTATTCTCAAGACTCGCCAGGGCCTGCAGGTCCGCGACCTGCTTCTCTGCTGCCAGCCGGCCGACGTAGCCAATGACTACCTCGTCATTCGGGGCAACCGCCTGCCTGAACTGCTCGCTTCGCCGTCTTGGCGTGAACTGCGCTGTATCTACTCCCCTGCCTGAAATGGCAAGCCGCGGAACGCCCAGAGATTCGAGCTGGTGGTAGGAAAACGTGCTTGGAACCAGAGTGAGGTCCGCACCCGTGTGGATCGCTCTGACGTGCTCCCAGAGCCTCTGCGTCAGCCACGGCATTTTGTAGCGTGCCGCGTAGCTGGGAACCTCGGTCTGATACAGCGCCACGGTGGGCAATTCGAGTTCCTGTGCAGCGCGCAGAGCCTGCCATCCAAGGATGAACGGGCTAGCCAGATGAACTACGTCGACGCGCTCTCGAGCCAGCATCTTGCGCAGGCGCGCCACACTGGTGGCAGCGACCCGAACCTCGGGATAGCTTGCCAAAGGCATCGACGGAACTGTGAGGATCTTGAAGCCCTGATAGAGCTTTGGCACGCCATGGCCCGACAGCTCCCCTGCCAGCGAGCCTGCAGGGGTAATGACCACGGCCTCCTGGCCAGTCTGCCTGAGGTGATCCAGCGTCTTGAGGATTGAGTTGGTGACCCCATTGAAATGGGGAAGGAACGATTCAGCGACGATTGCTACCTTCACATCTTCAGCATGCTTTTCGTCAATTACACGCAAGTGAATATGACAAGGGTAGTGGATTAACTTCAGTTGTCTCGTTGTGGCCGCAACTCTTTAGTGGCAAAATACCTAGGTGCCCTATGAACAGTCCAGCCCTTCCGCCGCGGCGGCGAATGCCAACAAGAACGAAAAAGACTCCCGCATCGCGGTACTGCTCTTCCCTGTGCTGATTTTGCTGGGCGGACTGTGCGGAATGTTCGTTCCCCAAGCGTTCGTGGGGTTTTCCGGATGGATAAATCCCCTCCTGATGGTGATCATGTTCTGCATGGGGCTGACGCTGACCTTGCCAGACTTCGCCCTGGTGTTCAAGAACCCGTTGCCGGTGCTCGGCGGTGTCGCAGCGCAGTTCATCCTGATGCCATCCATGGGCTGGCTGGTCGCCACGCTGCTGCAGCTTGAACCTGCCTTGGCCGCCGGCCTGATCCTGGTTGGCTGCGCACCAGGAGGCACGGCATCGAATGTGGTTTCCTACCTGGCTCGAGGCAATGTCGCCCTGTCCGTTGCCATGACGTCCGTGTCGACCTTGCTCGCACCGCTGCTGACCCCGGCGCTGGCCTTGTGGCTGGCTGGCCAGTACATGCCGGTCGATGCTGGATCCATGGCCGTCAGCGTCATCAAGATCGTACTGATCCCTGTGGTCCTAGGCATCGTCCTGCGCATGCTGTTCAACCAGTTCGTGGCGAAGATCGGTGGTGTGCTGCCATGGCTGTCGGTACTAGCCATCACCTTCGTGGTGACGGTCATCGTCGCGGGCAGTGCACAGACGATTTTGACTGCTGGCCTGCTGGTCCTGGTTGCGGTCATTTTGCATAATGCCCTGGGCCTGGCTTTGGGGTATGCCATGGGTGTCCTGTTGCGCGTTCCCGAAGCTTCCCGGCGAACAATCGCCATCGAAGTCGGCATGCAGAATTCAGGCCTCGCCGGTGGGCTAGCGAAGCAATACTTCTCGCCTGAAGCCGCTCTGCCAGGTGCCGTATTCTCTGTTTGGCATAACTTGTCCGGCGCATTGATCGCAGCTTATTGGCGGAGAAAAGACGCTAAATAGCTCGAGAGTGCGGGCACGGATAAAAGTATTCCATCATAAGAATATCTTGATCTGTCCAAGTATTCGCCGGATCCGGCACGTTCCAAGTTCGAATGAAGCCCATGCGCTGGGAAACTGTAACCTTGGTTGGTGACCATCTTGCTTGCCTTGGTCGGAATTCTCGGGATTTCGGCATCTGGCCCCATTATTGCCGCCTTCCCTGGTGTCCCGGTTCTCTCCATGGCCTTTTGGCGCAATGGAGCTGCGGCGGCCGCGCTCAGCGCACCGGCACTGCGAAAGAACTCCAAAGCTTATCTGCAGATGACCGGGCGAGAATGGTTCTTCACCGGGGTAGCAGGTGTAGCTCTCGCACTGCATTTCGTGTGCTTCATGTATTCGATGCGACTAACCAGCGTGGCTGCTGGAACGGCACTGGTGTGCATCCAAGGTGTCTGGATCGCGATTTACCAGGTTCTTCGCGGAACCAAATATCGAACGCAGGTTTTCCTTGGCATGGGCATTGCGCTGCTTGGTGCAATCATCATCACGGGATTCGACATGGGGCTGGGACGTGATGCCATCATTGGCGACCTCTTGGCACTAGCCGGTGGCGTCTTGGCCGCTGTGTACACGCTGGCCGGATCCGTGGCTCGCAGGACCTTGGGAACTACAACGTATGCCTCGAGCTGCTATGCCATTACCGCCGCAGTGCTGCTAATCCTGTGTTTCCTGACTGGAACGCCGATTTGGGGTTTCGACGCCCGAGGATGGATGGCGATCATTCTGCTGACGCTTTGCGCGCAGATCTTTGGCCATACCGCCATGAATCATTTGCTCAGCGTGCTCGGTCCGCTCACGGTCTCGACGCTGATTCTGCTCGAGATTCCTGGCGCGGCAATCCTAGCGGCAATGTTCTTGGGGCAGGTAGTTCCTATCGCTACCTATGCCGGGTTGGCCGTGATACTTGTTGGGCTTGCCCTCGTGATTCGAGGGCAAGCCCAACCAAAAGCAGCCTAGACGGCTTTATTTGTCATCTTCGAGGATTTCGCGGATTTCTTCCACGCTGGCTTCACGCGATTCAACAGGCTCGTGCGGTTGTGCAGGAAGTGGTTCGTTTTCCCATGGATCCTCAATTGGTTTCGAGGCCTTCCACACAGCTACCAGCACTGCGACAAGTCCCGCAATCAAGCCAACGGCTAGTACTTTTCCTGCTTTGCTCTTCTTGCTCATGCATTGCTCCCGATCCGAAAAAATTCACGCTAACCGACAGTTCAAGACTAGGCAGTTCTATGCCCAGTGGCCAGCAGTATCGGACAAGCAACCTAAGAATGGTCCAAATTTTCTCTCAACGCGTACGTCAGTATTTAGCGGGTCGAGCATAGATCATGGAAGAATGAAGGCATGACCGCAAACGCAACTCATAAAGCCACGATTCACACTACTTTGGGCGATATCGTTGTCGATCTCTTCGGCAACCACGCACCAAAGACCGTAAAGAACTTCGTTGGCCTCTCGACCGGTGAGCAGGAGTGGGTACACCCAGAATCCGGTGACAAGAAGACCAACACCCCGCTGTACAGCGGAACCATCTTCCACCGCATCATTTCTGATTTCATGATTCAGGGTGGCGACCCACTGGGCCAGGGCTTCGGCGGCCCAGGCTACCAGTTCGATGATGAGATCCACCCAGAACTGAACTTCAACGAGCCTTACAAGCTGGCCATGGCCAACGCGGGCATCCGCATGGGCCGTGGAACCAACGGTTCGCAGTTCTTCATCACCACCGTTCCTACCACCTGGCTGCAGGGCAAGCACACCATCTTCGGTGAAGTCCTTGACGCTGACTCGCGCAAGATCGTTGACGCGCTGAACGCCGTTGCTACCGATGGCCGTGACAAGCCACTGGAAGACGTCGTTATCAACTCGGTCGACATCGAGACCCTGTAACAACACAGGCGCACCAACCCGAGGCTCTGACGATTCCCTAGCGGCATTGTCGGGGCCTCGAGTATTTAATCCTTCTCCCCCAACTCAAGGCAGGTACTGATGTCCTTTGGACAGGTTTTCCCAGAGGGCCAAGCAACTCCGACGTGCTATCGACACTCGCAGACGGTGTCCTATGTTTCATGCCACCGGTGCGGACGTCCGGTCTGCCCGCAGTGCCAGGTCTCTGCGCCTGTAGGTGTGCAATGCGTAGACTGCGTCGCGCAAGCCAATAAGAACCTGCCGCGGCAGAAGACCCAATTCGGTGGCCGGGCTCGATCCGGTGCTCCTGTTATCACCTACACTTTCATCGGCCTGAACGTGCTGGTGTATCTGCTGCAGTGGATCATCCCTGGATTCACCAATCAGCTTGTACTTGCGCCGGCTCTGGCCGCCTATGAGCCATGGCGCCTGATCACCAGCGCCTTTGCCCACTCCACGAGCTCCTTCTTGCACCTTGCCATGAACATGTACGGCGTCTACATCTTCGGCACCATGCTCGAACCAAGGATGGGACGGCTGCGCTTCACCTGGCTATACCTGCTCAGCGCTTTTGGCGGTTCACTAGGCGTTCTCCTGCTGAGCAACCCGATCAGCGCCACGCTCGGCGCTTCGGGCGCACTGGCAGGCTTGTTCCTCGCAACTTTCGTAGTGTTCCGTTCCAACAAGCAGGCACTTCGCTCCATGGGAATTATCCTGGCGCTGAATGTCGTTCTCGGCTTCGTTATTCCCAGTATTTCGTGGCAGGGGCATCTGGGCGGAGCGATATTGGGTATCCTCGCAGCCTGCTGCATTGTGCTGATCCCGCGAAGTAATCCACAGCGTGCGCGTAACCAGATACTTTTACTCACGGCCTTGTCGATTGCGTTGCTGGCAGCCCTTTACCTCTCCACGGAAGCAGTGAAGTGGCCCTTGGGATAGTTCGAAAGAAGCAATGCAGTTATCCACACTGCTTATCCACACTGTTAATAACTTACAAGCGTGTAACTCTCGAGGCCTAGTGGTTATTAACAGCCCCAAGACCCCGTGATATCAGGGATATTCGCCTTGGAGTACCCAATACTCACAACCTTGTCCCCAGTTGTGGATAACTTTTTAACAACCCCTGTAGATAGTGCATATACGAATCCACCGACTGTTAATAACTTCGGGTTCGAAAGTTTAAACGAATCATGAGAATCACGGTTCAATAAGCGGAATCACGCCTTATCCACAGCCGGAATCCACAGTGTTAATAACTTACAAGCATGTCATTTCAGTTTCCAATATCCCCGTTGACCTGTACTTTATCCGAAAAATCGTGAACTCTACCCAAGTTCTCCCCAGCTGTGGATAACTTTGTGAACAACTGTTTATAAAAGTTGTTCACAGTCACTGTGGATAAGCGTGTTTGCCTGTGGATTACTTGGTGAGAACTGGCAGGATCAGCATGCTGGCAAAGATGAGCATGACGATTCCGATAAGTACATCAAGTACCTGCCACGCCTTGGGGTTGGCAAAGAGCGGGGCAAGGAAACGTGCGGCGTAGGCAAGTGCGAAGAACCAAGTGAAGCTGGCAATGATCGCACCAGTGGCGAAATAGGGTGCGCCTGCGGCTTGGGAAGTAGCAATTGAACCAAGAAGCAGTACCGTGTCGATATAGACATGTGGATTCAGCCAGGTGAGGGCCAACGTCGTTCCGATGATCGAGACGGCTGTTGTTGCACCGGGGAGCCCTGAGACTTTCAGCGCCTCGGGCTTCAGTGCTCGGCGGAAAGCGAAAATCGCGTAGCTTGCCAGGAAGATGAAACCGCCTATTCGCGCAATCACCAATATCCAGGGCGCTCGGTCGACAAGCGCTCCCATGCCGCTGGCTCCGGCGGCAATCAGGATCGCATCTGATAATGAGCACACCAAAGCGGTGATGAAAACATGCTCTTTCCTGATTCCCTGGCGCAGCACAAACGCATTTTGCGCACCGATGGCGACGATGAGGGACAGGCCAGTGGTAAAGCCGAAGAACAAGGATCCAGAGAGCATGTAGAAACTGTAAGAGATTAGCTGATCTGCGTCGAACTTAAGTTTCTGATTCTAGATTAGAGTTCCTAATGTGAACATGGATGTGGAACACCTCGAAACCCTGCTTACGGTAGTTGATGCGGGAAGCTTCGATGATGCCTCGATTGATCTGGGAGTGACCGCTTCGGCCGTCAGCCAGCGCATCAAGGCCTTGGAGAACCGCCTGGGCGCAGTCCTGCTCGTCCGCAGTCGCCCGGTTAGGCCTACCGAGCATGGACTGAAAGTTCTGCGCTATGCGCGACAGATGACGCTGCTCAGTGCAGAGTTCTCCAAAGAGATAGCCTCCGAAAATCCGATCCCGATCGCCATTGGAGTCAACGCGGATTCGCTCTCCACTTGGTTCGGTCCGGTATTCTACGAGCTCGCGAAGTTCGAAGACCTCTCCTGTGAAATAGTGCGTACCGATGAAAACAGGGGACTGGAGCTACTTCGAACCGGTCGCGTCAGCGCCGTGGTCACCAATGCGGAGGAGAATATCCAGGGTTGCATCAGTGACAAACTGGGTGCACTGCGCTATCGCGCAGCCGCGCAAGCTTCGGTGGTCCAACGCCATGTACCTACTGGGGCCGTGGAAGAGCTCATTCGCACTCCGATGGTGGTCTTCGATCGTGAGGATCCCTTGCAGCATGAGATGCTCCAGCGGGTTGCCGGGGCTAAAGCGCGACCGGAAGGCCAAGTCCACCATGTTCCAGATTCCATGCAGTTCGTTGCGGCCATAGAAGCGGGGATGGGGTGGGGGATGATTCCAGAAACGCAGCTGCAGAAAGCCAGCGGGCTGCAGGTACTCAACGAGCAATGGTTTATCGATGTGCCACTGTATTTTCAGCGCTGGGCTGTGGACTCGCAGATCCTCGCGAGGATAGGTGGCATTTTGGTCACAGCCGCGAGACAGCAAGGCCTGCATTTGCTAGCCTGAGGTGGTCACCAGCAATCATTGCTTGGACCCGGACGAGGGAGCCGTACCCGGAGCGCGACAAGACGGCCAGAAAGTATCTGGCATGCATTGGGTAATTTTGATCGTTTCCGGACTATTCGAAGCGGTATGGGCCATCGCTCTTGGCATGAGCGAGGGGTTCTCCAAACTCGTTCCGACCATCGTCTTCTTCGCGGCGCTGGTTGTGTCCATGGGTGGACTGGCCTACGCCATGAAGGAAATTCCCGTCGGCACTGCATATGCCATCTGGGTAGGCATCGGAGCCTCGCTTGCCGTCATTTACTCGATGGCCACCGGACAGGAAGCCTTCAGCGTACTGAAGATGGTCTTCATTCTCGGATTGGTTGGTTGCATCATCGGCTTGAAAGCCGTCAGCCACTAATATCAAAAGCCGCCATTAAACAACTTCGCCGGCCCCCTCAGCAGGGGGCCGGCGATACGGCTATTTCCAGCCCGTTGTCATGAAAAAGCCGACCATCGCAATACCGAAGCCGACAACGATGTTCCAACCGCCGATATTCGGAATCGGGTACAGGGTCTGCGAAACGTAATAAACGATGATCCACAGCAAGCCCAGAAGCATCAGTCCGAACATGACTGGCTTGTACCAGCCCGGCATCGGCTTATCGATGGCATGGGCGCTCTGGCGCGTCTCCTGCGGCTGTGAATTCTTCTTGCGTCGTGGCTTTGACTCCGGCACTCGAATGCTCCCTCGGCTTCATCTGCTTAATGTAGTAAATGTGGGTGACCTTCAGGTCTTCCCGGTAGGCTTGGGTGCAAGAATGCTGAGAACTGCTTAGTGCATTCCTACGTAGCTTCCATACTAGCCGTTACCCGCTGGAACTCTGGGTTTTGGCCAGTATCGACCCATCTTAGTTGACCTATTTCGCGCATTTCTTTCCCTTAAGGAGCCAGACCGCCGTGAACCGATCAGCCACTGCGCAGGGACGTCGCATGCAGCACCGACGACCGTCGGCAGGAAACCGTATTGCCGGATTCTTTGGCGAACTGCTGATCACCCTTGGCATCTTGCTGATGCTCTACGTGGTGTGGGAACTGTGGTGGACGAATATCGACTCGGCCCAGGCCCAGAAGGAAGTCACCGCAAACCTCGTGCAAGAACTTGGCGAGGTCGTGGTGCCGGAAGGCAACGAGGAGGAAGAGGAGAAGGACTACGGTCCGGCTCCGGTCACGGAATTGGCTCCCGGAGAAACTTTCGGGATCATGTATTTCCCGCGCTTTGGCGCTAGCGGATCGCACCACCCGGTGACCTACGGAGTGGAAGACCACGTGATCGATAACCTCGGCATTGGCTATTACCCGACCACGCAGCAACCGGGGGAGCTGGGCAACTTCGCCGTAGCGGCCCACCGCCAGACCCATGGCCAGGTCTTCTGGGATATTGACAAGCTGCAAGACGGCGACAAGATCTATCTGCAGACTGCACAGGGGTATTACACCTACACCTGGTACGCCACCGAGATTGTGGCTCCATCCAATGGCGATGTCCTGTTGCCTACCCCGCACCAGTGGGGAGTGGAACCAACGAAGTCCATCTTGACCATGACCACCTGCCATCCGAAGTACTCGACCCAGCAACGCATGATCGCGTATTCGGAACTCACCGATTGGCGTCCACTGGATGCAGGTCCGCCGAAGGAAATCCGTGACATGGTCATCGACGCAACGAGCTAGGAGAAGAGATGTACGCCTGGATATTTAGAAATCTGCCCGGCCCTTTGTGGCTTCGTATTTTTGAAGCATTGATTCTCATTGCCGCGATCGTGCTATTACTGATGATGTACGTTTTCCCATGGCTGAACCAGTACATCAGCCCATTCACCGATTCAACGATTGGCCAGAGCACCCCGTGAGCAGCACCAGGATCCTCGTGATCGATAACTACGACAGCTTTGTGTACACCCTCGTGGGTTACCTGCAGGAGCTGGGCGCGGAAACCACCGTATACCGCAACGACGATTTGAGCGTTGGGGAAGCAACTAAGTTGGCTGCGGAATACGACGGTGTGCTGATCTCCCCGGGCCCGGGCGAGCCTGCAGGAGCGGGTGTCAGCATCGATCTGATCAAGTGGTGCGGGCAGCAGCGCAAGCCAATGCTCGGTGTCTGCCTTGGGCATCAGGCGCTCGCTGAAGCCTATGGCGGCACGGTCACGCACGCCGAAGAACTAATGCACGGCAAGACCTCGCTGGTGAGCCACGAAAACCACCCGGTCTTCAACCAGGTAGCCAACCCCTTCACCGCAACGCGCTACCACTCCCTGGCAGCCGTACGCGAGAGCATCCCTGCTGAGCTTGAAATCATCGCTGCTACCGCCGGGGGAGTCATCATGGGGCTGGCGCACCGGGAAGCACCACTATGGGGCCTGCAGTACCACCCAGAGTCGGTGCTGACCGAGCAGGGATACCAGATGCTGGGCAATTGGCTGGAATTCGTAGGACTTCAGGGGGCAGCCAAGAAGGCCACGACCCTGAGCCCGCTCTTCAGCGGAGAGTAGCCTAGCAGCCTATCGGTCGCGCCCGTTTTCCCGTGGCGGGTTAGTCCGATCTGGCGGGCCGTTCCCATTGGAAGGAGCCGGAGCGTCACTGGTAGGCGAAGCACTGTCGGACGGATCATCGGATTCTTCTGAATCTGGAGATTCGGTCTCGCTGGGCGATGGTTCTTCACTTGGTTCTGGTGCCGGCGGAGCCTTGGCCACAGAAATCTTCACCAGGCTTCCCTGAGCCACGTCCTCGGAGGCCTCGGGGGACTGCTTGAACAAGGTTCCCTCAGGGTAGTCGTCGGTTGCCACCTCATCGAACTGAACTTCCAACCCGATGTCGTCCGCAGAGAGCTTCTCTTCAGCTTCCTCACGGCTCATCTCGGTAACGACCGGAACGGTCACCATGCCGGTAGAAAGGATCAGGTCGACTTCGCTGCCGGCCTTCACCTTGGAGCCCAGCTCCGGGCTGGTGCCAATAACCCAGTCGGTTGGAATGGTTGCAGAGTTCTCCCGGCTGACTTCACCCACTTCGAGGCCAGCTTCACGCAGGGCATCGCGGGCAGCCGTCTCGGACTGGTTCGCCAGATCCTTGGGAATCGTGCGCTGTTCCGAACCATCGGAAATGAACAGCGCAACCGTGGATTCCTTGGAAACCATGGACCCTTCTGCCGGGTCGGTTCGGGTCGCCTTGCCCTGCTCTACTTCATCACTGAATTCCCGCTCTACACGCACCTGGAAGGTGGAATCGCGCAGCAATTCACGTGCGTCGTCTTCGGACATCTCCAGGACCTTGGGCACAGCAACTGGGGCACGCTTTTCAGCCTCGGCCTGGATCGAGCGGATCACCAGGAAACTGGCGATACCCACAGCGATCAGGGCAATGATGGTCAGCAGGATGATCAGGCCGCGGTTGGACTTGTGCCGTGCAGGGGCCTCGGGAGCCTCATCTTCGACGAAGACCGGGTGCTGGCTGGTGCCTGGCGCTGACTGCGCGATGAACCCGGTTTCAGTCTCGCCGTGCATGCCGTATATCGGCAAGGTGTAGGTTGATGGTGCCGGTTCGTCATCATGGAATTCAATGCCGTTCAGTGCATCTTCCAACGCAGCCGCGAAAGCGCCTGCGCTCTGGAAACGGTCATCGCGTTCCTTGGACAGAACCTTGGAAACGATCGGGTCGAAGATCGGGTCAACGTCGTGCTTGACCTCGCTGGGCGCTGACGGAATCTCGCCAACGTGCTGGTACGCGACCGAAACCGGCGAATCACCGGTGAACGGGGGGCGCTGGGTCATCAGCTCGTAGAACAGGCAGCCAACAGAGTAGATATCCGAACGGAAATCGACCTGTTCGCCGCGTGCCTGCTCAGGAGAGAAGTACTGGGCGGTTCCCACCACAGCGGCGGTCTGCGTCATTGTCGCCGATGTGTCCAAGGCACGGGCTATGCCGAAGTCCATCAGCTTCACGTGGCCGGCATCGGTCACCATCACGTTGGCCGGCTTGATGTCGCGGTGGACGACATTGTTATTGTGCGAATGATCCAGGGCATTGCATACGCCGCGGGTGACGTGCACAGCGAAGGAAGCGTCGACATCGCCCGAAGCGATCACCTGCTTCAGAGTCCGGCCGGTCACGTATTCCATGACCATGAAGGGCAAGCGCTCACGGCTATGATCGGTAGCAGGCAGCTCGCCGGTGTCGTAGACGGCAACGATATTCGGATGGCTCAGGCCCGCGACGGCCTTGGCTTCACGGCGGAATCGATTGACCACCATGGGGTTGCTTGCGGTATCCGGGCGCAGCACCTTGACCGCGACCTTGCGCGAAAGCACATGGTCGGTGGCAAGATAGACATCCGCCATGCCGCCGCGGCCTACCAGCGATTCGATCTCGTAGCGATCGTTGATCAACCGTGGCAAGCCGGGGGGCAAGGCTTCGACTTCACTCATGGCGCTTCGCTTTGGTCCGGCTCTGCAGCTTCTGGGGATTCAGATGCCGACGGGGTAGCGGACTCGGATGCTTCGGGTTCTTCTGGGCCCATGGAAATATCCAGGGTCACCGTGGTGCCCGGCTCTACTTCGCTGCCGGCTGGAACGTCCTGCGCAAGCACCGTGCCAGCGACCGAAGAGTCATGGCGTTCCTCGCCCTTGGCCACGGCCAGCCCAGCGTCCTGGATGCGCTTCTGCGCAGCTTCGTAGCCCATGCCGGTTACCGAAGGAACGCCAACGGTTTCGGGAGCCATGGCGTAGGTAATCGAAATGGTTTCGCCCTTTTCGACGCTGCCGGTCGGGTTCAGCGAAATGACTTCGCGTGGGTCGTACTCATTGGTTTCCTGCGGGGTCGCGTCAACGACCAGGCCCTTGCCCTCAAGCTCTGCCGTCACGGTGTCGATATCCTGGCCCACCAGCGAGGCCGGAACCTCTACGTAGGTCACGGTTTCACTCGGGGTCGGGGAAGAGGACTCGGAGGTCTCCGATGCTTCGGTGGTTTCTTCCGAAGGATCGGTGGATTCCTCGGTCGGAGAAGGGGATTGGGAAACATCGGTGCTCTGCGTGACCGAAGCCGTCGGCTGATTGTCCTTGTCGCTGCTCATGGCAGGGATCAGCCACGCCAGCAAGGCAATCACGGCGGCCAGCGCGATGATCACGATCAGCGGGACCAGCCAAGGGCTGCGTTTGGCCCCGGCCTCGCCAGCCGGATCCTGGGTATCCACGTCCTCGTCATCGAATCCGCCGGCTGCGGCACTGGACCCGGAGAAACCGCTGGTAGCGCCGGCAGGTTCCACCACGGTCGGCATCGCATTGGTCATCGTCGGCGCGGAATCAGCACGCGGCACCACCTGGGTGGCGTCGTTACCCATGTTGACCACTTGGGTTGCGTCGGTGGCGATACCGGTGGCCAGCATGCCGGGAACGGCCAAGGTCGCGGTATTGGTATCACCGGAGCGCAGTGCATCGGCGGCCTTCGCCAGCGCCGTTGCGTCCTTCGGGCGATCCGACGGGTTCTTGGCCAGCATCGACATGATCAGCTGGCGTACCGGTGCCGGGATGGTGTCCGGCAGCGCCGGGGGAGCATCGTTGACCTGTGCGAGGGCGATGGCGATCTGCGATTCGCCGGTGAACGGGCGGCGTCCTGCCAGGCACTCGTAGCCGATCACGCCCAAGGCGTAGATGTCAGAGCTGCCGGTGGCGATCTGCCCGGTGGCCTGTTCCGGGGCCAAGTACTGGGCGGTTCCCATTACCTGCCCGGTGGCGGTCAGCGGAACCTGGTCAGCAAGCCGGGCAATGCCGAAGTCGGTGATCTTCACGACGCCCGAAGGCATCACCAGGATGTTACCCGGCTTCACATCGCGGTGCACCAGGCCGTGCTCGTGGGCTGCTGCCAGCGCGCGGGCGGTCTGCGCGATCAGCGAGAGTGTACGGTCCACGTCGAGCTTGCGCTCGCGCTCGATAATGGTGGACAGCGGCGGGCCGGGAACCAGTTCCATCACCAGATAGGCGGAGCCCTGTTCCTCGCCGTAGTCGAAGACGCCAGCGATACCAGGGTGGTTCAGCAGCGCGGTGTGGCGTGCTTCCACGCGGAAACGCGTCAGGAAGCTCTCATTATCGGTGTATTCCTCTTTGAGGATCTTGATCGCTACCAGACGTCCTAGGACCTGGTCTCGTGCCTTCCAAACTTCGCCCATGCCACCGATCGCAATGCGGTCGGTCAGCTTGTAACGACCGCCCAAGGTGGTGCCGGTTACTGGCCTCACTTGTTGAACACCGCCTCTAACATCGTCTTCATAAGTGCACCTGCCGTGTTGTGGCCGGTGTTGTAATCTACGTCTTGAATATTGACCGTGATGGCAACCTGCGGATCATCGGCCGGTGCGAAACCGGTCATCCAGGAGTTCACCATGCGGACTCCGTTCTCTGACGGTCGCTGCGAGGTGCCGGTCTTGGCTCGGAAATCCACGCCGGGAACGCGGGCATTCATGGCCGTACCGCTCACAACCGGGCCTTCCATCAGCTCGGTGAGCTGTTCGGCAACTTCCGGGGTGGTGGCCGTGGAGAACTTCTCCGGCTTCGGGTCCTCGATCACTCGAAGATCCGGCGCGATGACCTTGCCGATCAAATTCGGCTTCATGATCACGCCGTCATTGGCGATGGCCATGGCGGCCATGTTCATCTGCAGCGGAGTAGCCTTGTTTTCCCATTCGCCGATTGCCATCTGCGCCATCTGCGCTTCATTGGCCTCAGCAGAAGGGAACTCGCTTGGAACAACATTCTGCGGGATGCTCAGCTGCTGCCCGTAGCCGAAGCGCTCGGCAACCTCGGTGAAGGCATCCTTGCCGACGGTCTGGCTGATTTCCATGAACGGGGTGTTGCAGCTCTGGGCAAAGATGAACTCGAGCCTTGCCCGGGTATCCCGCGCGCAGATGCCCTCATTGAAGTTGTTCATCTTAGCGGTCGAATGCGGATAATTCACCGACACCGGATTGTCGATGGGGGTTTCCATATCGAACTTGCCCGATTCCAGGGCCGCAACGGTGCTGAGGATCTTGAACGAGGAACCTGGGGTCACCGGGTTGCTGATGGCCGGGTTCCGGTAGGGGCTCAAGCCGTCGGTGTTGCTGATGTCCTTCAGGTTCTGGGCCGCCTGGGAGGTCGAGTGCACCGCCAGCAGGTTGGTGTTGTAGCTTGGCTTGGAAGCCATCGCCAGGATGTCGCCGGTCTTCGGATTGGTCACGATGATCGTGGCCTTCAAGTCGTCAGGAATCGCTTCGAAGGCAGTCTTCTGCAACTGCCCGTCAATGGTCAGCTCAACCGAGGCGCCTTCGGAACGGGTACCGGTGAACATGGCCGACAAGCGGTCGAAGAGCAGATCCGAGCTCGTGCCGGTCAGCCAGTCGTTCAGCTGCGATTCGAGCTGGGTGGTGCCATTCGCGAGCGAATAGTAGCCAGTCAGGTGGGCGTAGGTTTTCGCGTCGTGGTAAACACGCTGGAATTCGAACTGGCCATCATCGGTCGGAACGGATTCGGCAATCGGCTTGCCGTCGACCAGGATCGCGCCGCGGGGCAGGTCGAACTCGCGGTAGAGTTCGCGCTTGTTCAGCGCATTCTCCGAGAGCGGCTTGGCGTCGAAGAACTGGATGTAGCTCAGTCCACCCAGGCAGATGACGAACAGGACGGTTAGCGCAACCCAAACGCGCTTGATTGCATGATTCACTTTTTCGTCACCGCCTTGGTGCTGGAGGTAAGGGCCGTGCTGGCACTTGCAAATTCATCGGTTGGTCCTACGCCGCCAGTCTTCGGGCGGCGCGAGTTGTGGGAGATCAGGAGCAGCAACGCGATGATGATCCAGTTCGCCAGCAGCGATGAGCCGCCGGCGGCCATAAATGGCGTTGCCAGGCCGGTCAGCGGGATCAGCCGGGTGACGCCTCCGATGATCACGATGCATTGCAGGCCCAGGGTGAAGGACAGGCCTGCAGCCAGTAGCTTGCCGAAGGTATCGGCCGAGCCCAAGGCGGCCCGCAAGCCACGGGAGACCAGCAGCATGTAGAGCAGGATGATCGCGGCCACGCCGATCAGGCCAATTTCTTCGCCGAAGGAGGCAATGATCATGTCGGAGTTGGCCAGCGGAACACGGTAGGGGGAACCCGCGCCCAGGCCGGTGCCGAACAAGCCGCCGTCAGCCATGCCGAATAAGCCTTCTACGATCTGCATGCTGCCACCCTTGGCCTGGTAGATCGCAGGGTCAAAGGCGTTGAGCCAGACGTCCAGGCGGCGGGTCACGTGGCCCATGGTCAGGCCCGCGACGATGCCGCCGGCGACAACCATCAAGGCACCGATGAGCACCCAGGAAATACGCGCGGTTGCCACGTAGATCATCACGATGAACAGGCCGAAGAAGAGGATCGCGGAACCGAGGTCTCGCTGCACCACGAGCACGCCGATGGAGAGCAGCCAAGCGATAACCATCGGAGCCATATCCCGCAGGCGGGGCAGCTGCAGCGGTCCGAACTTGCGGCCAGCCATCAGGATCAAGTCGCGGTTCGACGAGAGATAACCGGCGAAGAAGATCGACAAGGTGATCTTCGCGAGTTCGCCTGGCTGCAGCGAGAACATGCCCATGCGGATCCAAATGCGGGCACCGTTGATCGTGACACCCAGTTTGGGAATCAACGGAAGCAGGAGCAATACGACCGATAGCAGCAGGGCGATATAGGTAAACCGACGCAGCAGGCGGTGGTCCTTGATTGCCCAGAGAACGACCGAAGCAATGACGATGGCAATGGCAGTCCAGAGCAGCTGGCGCGCCGACTGGGACGTTCCTTTAGCCAGGTCAATGCGGTGAATCATGGCTAAGCCAAGGGAATTCAACGCAATCGTAATCGGAAGTATTACTGGATCGGCATATTTGGCGAAGATGCGCAGCAGCACATGAACCGTCAGGGATAGTGCCGCCAGGATGCCCATCTGCACGTAGAAGTCGGTGTTGTCGACATCCTCGGTGGAGCTGCCCACCAGATAGAACGCGGCACCGCCCACGCAGAGGGCCAGCAGCACCAGCAGCAGCTCGAGATTGCGCCGAGGCACCGGTGCGGTTTGCACTTCGGTCATTGCATTATCTCCTGGCAGTAGGCGGGCAGTTCGAGCTGGTTGGCGGAATCCGAGGATCCGGGAACGGTGACCGGGCAGTTCTGCTTCGCGGTGACCAGGAGTTCCTGGATGATCATCTGGGCATGCTGCTGGTTCTCTGCCGAGATGGTCGATTCAACGCGGTGGCGTGAATACTCCGGCAGGGCTTCGAGCGGCACCTTGCTGACTGTGTCGACCTCGGAGAGCGAAATCGGTCCGAGCTCCTGGGGAACGCCCTTGTAGATTGCGACCTTTCCATCGACAGTGCCAACAAAGTACTGGGTCTGGGTCCACATGTAGCCCCAGACGCCCAGGGCAATGACGAAGAAAGCCGTCAAGGTCAGCAGGATCGGCATCATCCAACGGCGCTGCTGCACCGGAGCATCCAGTGGATCCAGCACCTCGCCGGCCGCCGGGGAACGGTGGGTCAGCAAGGCAGCTGCACGGCGTTCGCCGGTGTGCTGGGTCACCACCGGGATCTGGCCGGTTTGCGTCGCAAGCTGGGCGGCGCCCACCAGCAGGTGGGGACGCTGGGAAATCTCATGGCGGAGCAGCGAAGCGCTGGCTTCGACATCGCCTTCGGCGGCAATGGTGAGCTGGCCGGTATCCGGTGCGGGTTCTGGTTCGGCGGGCGCTTCGCCTTCGACGACAGCGTTTTCGACAACCTCGAACATCACCACGGTGACGTTATCCGGCGCACCATTCTTCAAGGTGATGGCAACCAGGTCGTTGACCGCTTCATCCATATCGGCGGTAGTGCGGATGATCTGCTCGATTACCGGAACCGGCACCGCGTCGGTGAGTCCGTCAGAGCACAGCATCCAGCGTTCGCCGGGTTCTGCCTCGAATTGGTCGACATCGAGTTCCGGGGAGGCATCCGAGTCGCCCAGCACGCGCAAGAGCACGTTCTTATGCGGGTGGACCTCGGCCTCGGCCGGCTTGATGCGGCCTTCGTCGACCAGCCGCTGCACGAAGGTATGGTCCTTGCTGATCTGCTCGAAGACCCCGTGCTTCAAGCGGTAGGCGCGGGAGTCGCCGATGTGCGCCATGTGCAGGGTACTTCCCGAGAGCAGCAAGGAAGTGACGGTGGTACCCATCCCCGAAAGCTTCGGGTTGGCGCCAACGAGTTCATTCAGCACCAAATTGGCGGCCTGGATCTCATCCGGCAGGGCATTTTGCGGATCTGCGGTGCCATCGTGGTCCAGATGCACCAAATCAAGTACGGTGGAGGCTGACGCCACGTCACCGCCGACGTGTCCGCCCATGCCATCGGCAAGCACCGCGAGGTACGCGCCGGCGTAGGCGGAGTCGTCATTCTTCTTGCGAACCCGCCCCACGTCGGATTTCGCAGCAAATTTTAGTTTGAGGGCCATAGGCTAGGGCTTCAATTCCAGGACAGTCTTTCCGATGCGGATTCGCTGGCCGGGCTCCACTGCCTGGGCGCGTGAGAGCTGGTTGTCACCCACGAAGGTGCCGTTAGTTGAGCCGAGATCTTCAATGAACCAGCGCGATCCCTGCGGGAACAGGCGGGCATGGCGTCCCGAAGCGTAGTCATCATCGAGAACGACGGTGGCATCCTGAGCTCGCCCGAACATGATCGGTTGGCCGCGGAGGGGAATGCTGCTGCCGGCCAGTGGGCCCTCAACAACTTCCAATGACGTGGCGGCCTTGCGCGCAGGCACTTCTGGTTCCGCCAGCTCTGGATTCTTCTTCAGTTCCCGAGCGCTGGGCTTGCCGGTGCGTGCCCGCGATCCGATGGCCAAGTCGCGGCGCATCGATCCGACAACGCTTAATACGAGCAGCCAGATGAGGACCAAAAAGCCCAATCGGAACAAGCTTAGAACCAGGTCGTTCACGCGCGGCCTCCGTTGTTCGAGGTAATCAGCCGAAAGACGATTTTTGTCTGTCCGATAGTAATGATCGAACCGTCAAATATACGGGTTTCTTCCGAAATCTTCTTGCCGTCCACGTAGGTTCCATTGGTTGAACCCAGATCGGTGACGACGAAACTGGTTTTGCCACGGGTTTCGACGCGCACATGCTGGCGGGAAACGCCGGAATCATCCACGGGAATATCGGTGCTGGCCGAACGGCCCAGCACGATGGAGTGGTGATGCAGGGCGTAGCGCTGTCCAGCGACCTCAAGAATTGCCTGCTTCTGCATGGGCTTCTTGGGGATCTCTGCAATCGGACGGACCGATGGACGTGGCTGTGCGGTTGTCGGCGGGGTGGCGGATGGCGCTGCGGGCGCTGCTGCTCGCTCTTTTACCGGAGCCGAGGCTGCTGGGCGCGAGCTGGACTCCTTGACCGAGCTGGCAATCTCCATTTCTCCGGGCTTGAAATCGTCCTTGGAAACAAAATGGATCGTGATGTCGCCGTGGATCGAGTAGTCCTGGGCTGCCGCATGCTCAGCGGTGACCTTTGCCATTTCGTTGACGACGCCCCGCCCCCAACCCTGCGCGGTGTTGTAGTCCTTGGTGCTCAGCGAGACAACGAAGTCATTGGCTGCAAGGCTGCGGCCCTCGCTGATTGGCATGATTCCGCGGTCCATGTCATTGCGTAGCGCGGTAGTCAGTTCGACTGGCTTGAGATCTGCGGTGCTGGTGCCACGAAAGAAGCTAGTGACGACCTTCTCTAAGCCGCGTTCGACATTGTCGAGAAAGCCCATTATTCGTGCTCCTTCCTTAGGGTCCATGGCTGGTTATTGCGAGCCTGCATTCACGCCGTCCAAGCTGTGAACACAGAACTTCATATTCGATCTTACTGTTTTCAGCTGTGCAAATGCCGAAAAATCCTTGAGCGGCTCAAGTGCGTCAATATCAACGATAAATGCCCCAAAAAGGTTTCCCATGTGTCCCTAACCACAAATCAGGGTTTCGATTAGGTGAACGGAAAATGAGTGTGTAAGCTATTTCTTGTTGCAAAGAACGATGGCAACGAAAACAGAATATGCGCGAGTGGCGGAATTGGTAGACGCGCTGGCTTCAGGTGCCAGTGATCGCAAGGTCGTGGGGGTTCAAGTCCCCCCTCGCGCACAAATGGAAAATAACCCTTGATCTTCGGATCGAGGGTTATTTTTTTGTTTAAAAGAGCAACTGAATCGTTATCTTGCAGGGTGTGTCAGTTTGCCGGTGGCGCGCTGACATTGACGCCCCAGCGCTTGAGCAGGGCGGCCAGTACGCCATCGCCTGCAACGAGTTTTCCGGTGTGCGAGCCATCGTAGATGGTGCCGCAGCCGCACGAGGGGCTGCGATCCTGCAGGATCGCCTCGGTGATTCTCTGGTGCTGGACTAGATCCGAAACCTTCTGGGCACCAGCTATGAACTGCCCGCTGATGTCCTCGCCGGTGATGTCGATCACGCAGGCCCGGCCTTCCAGCACGTCGTGGCCATCGCCACCGACAATCTCCGCTGGCGGACGCGGAGTAGGGAGCTCGCCCAATTCCTCAGCGCAGGCCGCAACGGCTTCTCCTCGTGCCACGGCCTCGACGATGGCAGGGTTTGCCTTCGCCTTGCCGTTGTAGCGGCAAGGGATGCCGGCCAGGCAGGAACTAACGAGCAGCGGAGGTTGGGTCATAACAGCAGTCTAGCCACGTGGAAGCGCAATGCCGCCGTGCCATAGACTGCCCTTGGACAACGGAGAAGGGGAATTCCCATGGCGGTATCCAATGAGATATTCGAACTAAATGGAACTGCAGATCTGGTCAACGATCGGAAGATAATCAGGCTCGACCAGGAATCCAGCGACAAGTTGCCAAGCCGCGGACAGGTTGCGGTGGAACTTCTCCAGGCGCATGAAGGCCACGTGGTCGTAATAGATCCCGACGGGCGCCGAGGCCACTGGTTGGCCCTCGATGGACAGGGCGCGCCCCAGCTGTTGGCCGAGGCGGGGGATCAAGTGGAATTGACCGCCCGGGTCGCTAGAACCTGGCCGGAAACAGGGATTCCGCAAGACCTGGCCAGTGCCCTGGGCGAGGCTGGGGATCTGGATGAGATGTGGGCAGGGCTCACTGCCATGGCCCGCTGGGAATGGGTACGCTGGATCGGTGCGACCAAGAACCCTTCCACGCGCGAACGCCGAGTGGAGGCCAGTATTTCCAAGCTGCGTGATGGCAAGCGCCGGCCGTGCTGCTTTGATTTGTCCTCATGCACCGATCCCGAAGTTTCGAAGAGCGGAAAGCTAATCCAGTAGCACCCAGCTGCGCGCGGCGGATTCGATGCCGGTGCCCGGTGGGGTTGCCGGGCCGGTAATGAGGCCCAGCACTCCGCTGGACATGACGATCAGGCCCAAAGCAATCAGCAGGGCGATGGCGGCAGTGACCTTGGCAGGCCATTTATGCATGTTCACCGGCTAGTCTCCTTTGTTGCCCAGCGTCGATCCGCGGACAATCAACGAACTGGGCAGCATTGTCTGCAGTGGGTCAGGGGTTTTTCCATCGAGCAGCGCGCGCAGCTTCAATGCGGCCTGGCGCCCGCCTTCCTGGGCGTTGAGCTGCACGGAAGTGATGGAAGGGCTGGACGTCGCCGAGTAGGGAAGGTCGTCGAATCCGGCCACCGCAAGCTGCTGCGGAATGCGGATACCAAGCAGGCGCGAAGCATGCAGCACGCCGAAAGCGTGGTTATCGGTTGCGCAGCCCAGTGCGGTCACGCCCGATTCATGCCACTTGGGCCAATGCTGGCCAAAGGCTGCTGAAGCCTCAGTGACGTCGATCATCGAGCTGGCAACAGAAGATGGCAGCACTTCGATGCCGTACTCCCTTGCCGCCGCCAGGAAGGCCTCGCGGCGCACTGCCAGGGTCTCGGTGCCGGTGCTGGCATCCAGGTAGGCGGCCTTGGTGTGTCCCTGTGCAGCGAAATGGGCTACGACTTCCCGCGCTCCCTGGGCGACGTCCATATTCACGGCAGGAATCGATGGATCGATGCCCGGGGCATCCAGGGCCACCAGCGGGAGGTTGCTCGAAATTTCCTCGAGGAAATCCTGGCTTGGGGCATGGACCAGCAGCCCGGCCGGACGGAGGCCCATGATCTTCCTCGTTTCGCTGGCGCTGGGGGAGACGCCGGCATCCGTGACCGAGAGCAGGAGCTGGTAGTCGCTAGCCAATACCGAGCGCACGCCAGCGATCACCTTGGCAAAGAAGGGGTTGGAGATATCCGGGGCCACCAGGACCACCAGCGAACTGACGCCCTTGGCCAGCGAGCTGCCGATGCTGTCGACGAAGTAGCCCAGTTCGCGAATTGATTCACGCACGCGCTGCTCATTCGCGGCCGAGACCCGGCCCGCCGACTTCCCGTTGGCAACAAGAGAGACCGTTGCGGTGGAAACGCCGGCGTGTTCGGCTACCATCGCTGCGGTCACGCGGCGTGGAGCGCGCGAGTTGCCGGACTTCTCACCATTCTTCATGGCTCCATCGTAGTCGGAGTTGTGACACGCGACAGCTTTGCGTTAAGCGCTTGACGATAGCATGGGGACGCGAAAGAATTATCAAAGGATGCCTATCCGCCCCCACGACTTAGCTACCGGCCGCCAGCTGGCAGAGCGAAGGAAGAAGCCATGACCCAGGACAGCAATGCCCCGCGCAAGATCATTTTGGACTGCGACCCGGGTCATGATGACGCCGTGGCAATGATTCTTGCCCATGGCAATCCCAAGATCGACCTGCTGGCCGTGACCACCGTGGCCGGCAACCAGACCCTGGATAAGGTCACTGCCAACGCGCTGGCCGTGGGTACCATCGCCGGCATTACCGGCATTCCCTTCGCGGCCGGCTGCGCCCGTCCGCTGGTGCGCGAAGTGGAAACCGCGGGAGACGTCCACGGGGATTCCGGGATGGACGGGCCGGCCCAGCCGGAGCCGGGCATCGAACTCGATGGGCGCCACGCCGTGGACGTCATCATCGACCTGGTGATGAGCCATGAACCCGGTGAAATCACCTTGGTGCCCACCGGCGCATTGACCAATATCGCCTTGGCGGCCCGGAAGGAACCGCGCATCGTTGAACGCGTGCGCGAAGTGGTGCTGATGGGCGGCGGCTACCACACCGGCAACTGGTCGGCGGTGGCAGAATTCAATATCAAGATCGATCCTGAAGCTGCGCACATCGTCTTCAACGAGGCCTGGCCGGTGGTGATGGTCGGATTGGACCTGACCCACCAGGCGTTGGCCACCTCCGAGGTGGTTGAACGCATCGAGAAGATCGGCACCGGCCCATCGACCTTCGTGCGCGAGCTGATGGACTTCTTCGCCCGGGCCTACCGAGACCACCAGGGCTTCGATGCACCGCCGGTGCATGACCCATGCGCCGTGGCCTACGTGATCGACCCGGATATCGTGCGCACTGTCAAGGCCCCGGTCAGCGTTGAGCTGCGTGGCGAGCTGACCTTGGGGATGACCGTCACGGACTTCCGCGCGCCGGCTTCCGCCGACTGCAATACTTCCGTGGCGGTGGACCTGGATCACGAAGGCTTCTGGAATCTGGTGGTCGATGCGCTGGAACGTATCGGCGAGGTCACGCTCGGAAAATAGAACAACTTTGGCGCAATGTGGGGCAGGTCAATGCCAATGGCGTCCAGACCTGCATAAACTGGAGGCACACGCAGAGCAGGAGGCACCATGGCGGACAAAACCCCGCACCAGAACGTGACTTTCCCTTCTTCAGGCGCGCAAGCGCATGGCTATCTCGCCTTGCCGGAGTCCGGCAAGGGCCCTGGGGTCATCGTGATCCAGGAATGGTGGGGTCTGACCGACCATATCCGCGACGTTGCCGACCGGCTGGCCGCGCAGGGCTTCGTGGCTCTGGCTCCGGACCTCTATGGAGGCTGGATCACCCACGACGGTGAAGAAGCCGGGCAGATGATGTCCCAGCTCCCGGAAGCCGCCGGGGCCCAGCTATTGAGCGGTGCCGTGGACTACCTGCTGGCCAATGAGCACGTCACCAGCGAGAAGCTGGGCGTCATCGGCTTCTGCATGGGTGGCGGTTTCGTGCTGCAGATGGCTGCCCAGCAAGGCGGGAAAATTGCCGCGGCCGTGCCTTTCTATGGCGTCGGCCAGGGTGTGCCCAACGATTTTTCCGGAGTCCGCGCGGCCATCCAGGGCCACTACGCGAACCTGGACCAGATGTACTCGCCGGCTCAGGCGAAGGCTCAGGAAGAGCAGATTCGCCAGGAATCAGGCGCGGAAGTCCAGTACTTCTACTACGACGCCGATCACGCATTCCACAACGACGAGAACCCTGCCGGCAACTACGATCCCGAACAGGCTGCCATCGCATGGCAGCGCGCCGTGGACTTTTTGCAGGCTAAAGTGGCCTGAAGGCCATAAAGTGTTACCCATCACTTAATGCATCACTCATATAAGGAGAACAATATGTCTGAAACCATCATCGTAGGCGTAGACGGTTCCGAAACCGCACAGCGCGCAGCCCGCCGCGCTGCAGAACTCGCCGTCAAGCTCGACGCTGACCTAGTGGTCATCACCGCTCACGCTTCGGATAACACCGAGGTCGTTTCCATCGGTTCCGATACCTGGATCCTGGATGACGCAGAGCAGGCCCGCAAGCTCGCCCAGCGCGTAGCCAACGACGTGAAGAACGCTGTGCCAGGCGTCAAGATCACCGCTGCTGCCGGCCACGGCAAGCCAGGTGACGTGCTGATCTCCGACGCCGAGGACCGCAAGGCTTCGATGATCGTTGTCGGCAACGTGGGCATGAAGGGCCTGGGCCGCGTGCTCGGTTCGGTAGCTTCCTCGGTGGCCCACTCGGCACCATGCGACGTTCTGGTCGTCAAGACCGACAAGTAGGCCTCCCCGGCTTGCGCGGACGCAGGCGGGCACCGGTTCACCGGTGCCCGCCTGCGCCATTTAACCCGGCAGAGCGTAGGCTTAACCCGTGCAGAAACTTCGAATCGCCTACGCAACCGGCGTCACCCCCGGCAAATGGATGGACCGCTTCCAGGAACGCTATCCTGCCATCGAGCTGAAAGCCTGGCGCCTGGATGAGGGGGAAATCCTGGATCTGCTGGCCAATGGCGAGGCTGACGCAGTATTCGTGCGCTATCGAGGCGACTCGCCCAAGGACGCAACGCGCCACGTCATCCCGCTTTACGAGGAACTCGAAGTGGTCTGCGCGGGCAAAGACCACGACGTGGAGTACTTCGAAGAATCCGTTCCGCTGGAGACCGTAGAGTCCTTCCCGCAACTCGACTTGGCCGACTACCCGGAATCCGTGGGCGGCATTCCGGTAGCGATGGAAGTTGTCGCTTCCGGAGCCCAGGTGCTGCGCACCACGCAGTCCATTGCCCGGCTCTTCGCCCGCAAGGACGTGGTGGTGCGCTTCATTGAAGGCGGTTCGCCAACCCAGGTGGGCATCGCCTGGCCTACCGCCACCGAAGACACCGCCTTGCTCGAAGAATTCATCGGCATTGTGCGCGGACGTACCGCCAGCTCATCGCGCCAGACTTCGGTGCGCAACCAGGAGCAGAAGGCCAAGCGCGTCAATGAGCAGAAGAAGGCCAAGGCGAAAGCCCAAGCCAAGGCAAAACAGCAGGCCAAGAGCTCATCCAAGAAGCCACAGGGTGCCAAGGCAAAGCCACGCAAGCACCGCTGACAATCCAATACGTGACGCGCGTTACGTGAGAGAGTTAGGGGTATGAAGCAATTCGATACCCTCAGCCTGAGCACCCAGGGCTCGGCCCTCATCCTGACCGTCAACCAGCCGAAGTCGCTGAACGCGTTGGCAAAAGAGGTCGTCAACGACCTTGAAGCCTTCCTGGACTGGTTCGAGGCCACCGGCTATGAATACCGCGGCGTGATCCTCACCGGTGCCGGCGAGAAGTCCTTTGTCGCCGGCGCCAATATCGTGCAGCTGCGCGAAATGGACCCGGCGGCGGCGCTGGCCTACGGGCGCCAGATGCACGCGGTCACCGAACGCCTGGAGAAGCTGCAGGTTCCAGTGATCGCCGCAGTCAACGGCTTCGCCCTGGGCGGCGGCTGCGAACTCGCCCTGGCTTGCGATTTCATCTACGCTTCCGAGACGGCCAGCTTTGGGCAGCCGGAGGTCAACCTCGGGCTGGTGCCCGGCTTTGGCGGCATGGTGCGCCTGCCGCGACGTGTCGGCAACGCGATGGCCCGTGAATTGGTTTTCACCGGCCGCCGCATCAAGTCCGAGGAAGCATTGCGCATTGGCCTGGCCAACCGCGTTGTCCCGGCCGGGGAACTGATTGACCAGGCCGTGGCCACCATCGAGGAGATCGCGAAGGTGGCACCGACGGCCGTTGGCAATGCCAAGGCCGCGATGGTGGACATGGACGCGCTGAACACCCATGACGCCCTGCTGGTTGAAGCACAGTCCTTCCAGCAGGCCTTCGGAACCGCCGACTCGGTGGAAGGCCGTGCCGCCTTCGTCGAAAAGCGCGCCGCGGTCTTCCCGGGCAACTAGCCGGGGCGCCGACCATGCACTACGGGGCGCACCCGGACCAGCAGGTCCAGTTCTACGAGCCGGAACGCACCACCGCTCGCGGAGCGGTGATGATCATCCACGGCGGATACTGGCGTGAAAAGTACACCTCTGGCCTTGGCGTGCCCCTGGCAGAGGATCTTGCCGCCCGCGGGATCCCTGCCTACAACCTCGAATACCGGCGTGGGCCGGGCAGCGCGGCGAAAATGCTGGCCGATGCCCGGCTCGCGCTGGGCCTGGTCAAGGAAGAAGGGCCGATCACGCTGATCGGCCATTCAGCCGGAGCGCAATTGGCCTGCGTGTTGGCCGCCCATGATGCACGGGTCTCCCAGGTGATCAGCCAGGCCGGGGTCCTGGACCTTGAAACGGCGCAGCGCCTGAAGCTCAGCGGCAGCGCGGTGGACGAGATGCTCGCAGGCGCGCCATTGGGCGCCTGCAATCCGGTGGAATTATGGCCAATGCATGCCCGTGTCGTAATCTTTCATGGACGGGACGATGGCGATGTTCCGGTAAGAATTGCCCGTATCGCAGCCCAGAAAGCGGCTGCGCTCGGACAGGAGCACAGCTTCTCGCTGTTCGCGGGAGACCACTACACCTGGATCGATCCGCACAGCAGCCAATGGGCTGCCTGCGTGCGTGCCCTGTCCCCACTGCATTACTGAAGGAGCAGCATGAACCCGACCGTGATCGGCGAGGCCCTCGTTGACGTCCTGGCCTCCGGCATTGCCCCAGCCCAGGAGTTCGTTGGCGGCAGCCCGTTGAACGTCGCGGTTGCGCTCTCCCGCCTGGGGTACCCGGGAACCTTGATTTCCCGCTGGGGCGCCGATGACAAGGGCCGCAAGATCGAGGATTACCTCAAGGACAACAACGTGGCATACCTGGGCGGAGCCGATGACCAGGCCACCGTCATTGCCCATGGCATTCTCGACCCGGCCGGCGGCGCGGCCTTCGCGTTCAACGCCTACTGGCAGATGCCGACCATCGGGCCGGAGCTGGCCCAGGATGCCGAGCTGGTGCACACCGGCTCCATCGCCACCCTGTTCAGCCCCGGAGAACTGCTGCCGCTGCTTTCGGCCGCGCGCACCCATGCCACCATCAGCTACGACCCGAACCTGCGCCCGTCGCTGGTCACCAACCATTCGCAGACCGTGGCCGAGGTCGAGCGATTCGTCGGCCAGGCCGACGTGGTGCGGGTCTCCGGCATCGACCTGAAGTGGCTGTACCCGATGCGCTCGGTCCAGGACTCGGCCCGTGCCTGGCTGGACATGGGTCCGGCGATCGTGGTGTCCACCGCAGGCTCGCGCGGGTCCTGGGGCGTCGTTCGCGCCGGCGACTCCGAATTCACTGCGCCGTCGGTGGAAGTCACCGATACCGTGGGTGCCGGCGATACCTTCACCGCCGCGCTGCTGTGCTGGCTGGCCGAACATGGCCTGATTGGCGCGGCCAACCGCGAAAAGCTGAACCAGCTGCAGATTGCGGAGCTTTCGCGAGCCCTGGAATTCGCGGCCATGGCCGCCGCGGTGACCGTGCAGCGTGCCGGGGCGAACCCGCCACGCCGCCAGGAGCTGTAGATGATCAAGCTGATCGCCTCGGACCTCGACGGCACCATTGTCGCCAAGGACGGCACCATCTCCGAACGCACCCAACGTGCCTTCATCCAAGCCCGCGACGCTGGCATCCAGATCGTCTTTGTCACCGGACGCCCCTTCCGCTGGCTGAGCCCGATCATTGAAGCCTTCGGCGGGATGGGCACGGTCATCTGCTCCAATGGCGCGGTGCTCTACGACCTGGAACAAGACGAAGTGATCTGGTCGCGCACGCTCAGCGCGGCTACCGCGCGGCGGGCGAGCGAAATCATCCTGGAGCTGGAACCGCGCGCGTCCTTCGCTGCCGAGACCACCAAGGGGCTGCACCTGGGTGAAGGCTTTGCCGACCGCCACCACAACTTCGGGGTGCAGGCAGTCCTGGATCTGACTAGCGAGTCAATTGATTCCGAGGGCATCGTGAAATTCCTTGCCCGCTCCCAGCACCTGCCGATAGACAAGTTCTATTCCTCGGTTGAGCCGCAGCTGGCAGAACTGGTATCGGTGACCCACTCCGCCTTCGACGTTTCCCTATTGGAAATGGCGCATGTGGATATCCACAAGGCCACCACGCTGCATGAATACTGCCAGCGCCTGGGAATTGCCGCAGCTGAAGTGATGGCCTTCGGCGACATGCCCAACGACATCGAAATGCTCGAATACGCCGGCCACGGCTACGCGATGTCCTCCGGACACCCCATGGCGCTGGCCTCCGCCCGCTTCCGTGCACCCTCGCTGGCCGATGACGGGGTAGCCCAGGTCATTGAAGGCCTGCTGAAATGACCTACGCCTTTTCGCACCGCGGCGTACGCACGGGCAACGAGGAAAACACGCTGGCAGCCTTCCAGCGCGCCGCAGACCTGGGCATCACCCATCTGGAGTCGGATGTGCACGCCTCCGCCGACGGCACGGTCTACCTGTTCCATGACCAGAGCCTGGACCGGGTAGCCGACGCGAGCGGGAATTTCAACGACTTCACCGACGAGCAGCTGGCAACGGTGCGGGCCGGCGGGGAACCGCTGTGCACGCTTGATGAACTGCTCGACGCGTTCCCGCACGCCACACTGAACCTGGACGTCAAGGACGAGCACGTGATCGGCCCGCTGGCCGAGCTCATCGAGCGCAGGAAAGCCCATCGGCAAATTGCCCTCGCGTCCTTCTCCACGGCACGCAGCGCCGCGGTCGGCCACCTGCTTTCCGCTCCGATACGGCGCTCGCCGGGTCAACGGGAAATTGTCGCCATCTGGCTGTGCGCCCACCTGCTGGGCTGGGTTCCCAAGCGGCTGCTGGCAGGCTTCTGGGCGGTCCAGGTGCCGCTGAACCAGGGCATGCTGCCGGTAGCGACCCGTCGATTCATCAAGGCGGTCCACCGAGCCGGCGCCCAGGTGCATGTCTGGGTCATCAACGACGAGCCGACCATGCGGCTGCTGATGGAGCGCAAGGCCGACGCCATCATGAGCGATGACGCGGCCTTGCTGGCCAGGGTTCTGGGCTCTTGAACTGCGGCCCTAGGAGATATCCAGGGTTCCCAAAACGGTCTCGGCGTGCTCCTGCAGTTGCTCGTCGCTGGCATCCAGGAGCAGGCGCAACCAGGTCTCGTGCTGCGACAGCGGCGCAACTAGGCAGGCTGGATTAATCAGGTCGTACAGCTCATCTGCTGAGCCGTAGGCAGAGAACTGGTCCAGGTACGCGAAAAGCACCTTCATCACGCGCTCATCACCGGTATCGCAATCCCACGCTTCGCACATGGCGGCCAGCGGCGTGTTCAGGGATGAGAAGGGGTGAGCCCAGTGCGCGGAGGACAGATTCAGGATGCGGCCGTGGTCTCCGGCCTCGGCAGGAACCACCACCTGCGACAGATCGAAGTTGCCGTGCTCGATGCTCAACGGCACCGCACCGGCATGAAGGGCAGCGGTGGCCCTCCTCAACTCATCGAGATGCGAAACCATCTTGTCCGCCATGGATCCATCCAGGTACAGCGGGTGCGCCGGGTCCAGGGACACATGCATCATCAGCGCCTGCTCGTACTGCTCGGGCAGGAACTGCGGGTCCACCACGGTGACCCCGGAATCAAAGAATTCTTCCTCGTGGCCCATCAGTGCGACCTGAAAGGAACCGAGCGAGGCCATGGCCAGCTCCCAGTTCTCCACCGAATCGCCCAGATCCGCCAGGGTGTGCCCGAAATCCGGGCTGAGCATGTAGCCGGCGATCCGGTCGATAGCCAGTGGCATCACCACGCGATCGGGCAGCAGCTGGCCGGCAGCGACCGTGGTCGCTGGTTCCGAAGCCAGCCCCGGAGCGTTGGCGCTGAAGATCAGATCTGCGGCACCGGTCTGAACCGCCGCCTGGATCTGGTGCAAATCTGCGGGCCAAAAATCCGGTCCTGCGGTGCGCTGAATGCCATATGCCTCGCACGCAGCATCGATCCACTCGGCGGTTGCCTCACGCCAGTCTTCGCTATTCCATACATCTATCCACTGAGCCACATTCTTATCGTAGTATGTCGAAGCAAGCGCGTTCAGTTGCTACGGTAAGGACTACGGCCAGTAATTCGCTCCTCTTTCGAAGGATTTCGATTGTGAACGCTTTTCGTCCTGAGTACCGACATCGTGATTACAAGGCCGTCCTCTTTGATCTGGATGGCGTGATCACTCCTACCGCGTTGCTGCATCGCAAGGCGTGGGAAGAACTTTTCACCACCTTTTTCGACAAGCACCCGGGCGTGGCCCCATACACTGCCGAGGACTATTTCAACCTGCTTGACGGCCGTCCGCGTTATGACGCGGTGGTGGCCACCCTCGAATCCCGCGGCATCAGCTTGCCCCGCGGGGATGAAAGCGATCTGCCGGGGGAGGGCAGCATCTGCGCGCTGGGCAATATGAAGAACGAAAAGTTCACCCAAGTGCTGCAGCGCGACGGGATCGACCCCTATGCTGGCTCCGTGGCCTACCTGCAACAGGTGCTGGATGCCGGGCTGGACGTCGCGGTGGTGTCCTCCTCGCGCAATGCCCGCGTGGTACTGGCTGCCGCAGGACTGGCCGAGCACTTCCCATTGGTGATGAGCGGCCAGGAAGCTGCTGCGCGCCGGCTGGCGGGCAAACCAGCCCCGGACACGTTCCTGGCTGCCGCCGCCGATCTGGGTTGGCGTCCGGAAGAATGCGCCGTCATCGAGGATGCCACCAGCGGGGTGAGGGCAGCGCGTGCCGGGGGCTTCGGCGTCATCGGCGTGGCCCGCGAAGGCAATGAGGCCGCCTTGCTGGATGCAGGGGCCCATTTTGTGGTTCATGACCTTTCCGAACTGGTCTCCGAGCAAGCAGCCAAGGCCTGGGAAGAGGACTCCTGGTCGCTGTGGCGCGGGAACCAGCGAGACAGCGATGGCGCCGAAGACACCGTTTTCTCTCTGGGCAACGGTTTTCTGGGTGCACGGGCTGCGCAACTGGGTCTGGGGGACCAAGGAGGCGGCACATTCATCAACGGGCTGCATGAGACCTGGGAAATCCGCCATGCCGAGAGCGCCTTCGGGCTGGCCGAAACCGGACAGACCATGATCAGCGCCCCGGATTTCCGGACCATGCGCGTGTTCATCAATGACGAAGCCCTGGAAGTCGGCCGCACGGAGATGCTGCGTGATGAGCTGCGCCTGGATTTCCTTGACGGGACGCTGACCGCGCACACCCTGTGGCGAACTGCCGAGGGGCACCGGGTAGCCGTCACTGCCCGCTCAATGATTTCCTTCACGGATCGCCACGTGGCGCTGCAGGACGTGCACGTGCGCCTGCTCGATGCTCCGGCGCAGGTGCTGATCCAGTCTTCGGTCATCGGGTACCGTTCCAGCCGGAAGGTGGCTTCCCCGGAGGAAACCGATGCCGGGGTTCCTGCCGATCCGCGCAAGAGCGAGGAAGCCAGGGCCAACCCGCTGCATCCGGCGGGCACCCACCGCGATGGCGCGCGGCTGGGCATCTCGTACCAGGTCTTCGGATCCGGGATGTCGGTAGCAGCAATGGTGGAGCACGAGGTGGCCACCACTGGCGGAGCGCAGGCGGAGCTGTCCGTGGTCCGCCAGGTGGACGATGACCGCGCCGATGAAGTGATCAGCGCCAGGCTGGAAGCCGGGCAAGGCGTGCGCGTCTCCAAGTACGCGGTCTACCACTCCTCGCGGCGCCATCCTGCCCAGGAGATGCTCTTGCGTTCTGCGCGGGCCTTGGAGCACCTGGTGCCGTTGGGGATTGACGAGCACTTCCGCACCCAGCGCCGTTTCATGGCCGACTACTGGGACCGCAGCGATGTGGTGGTGGAGAGCGATGAGCCCGAGCTGCAGCGCAAGATCCGCTGGAACCTGTTCCAGCTCGCCCAAGCTGCCGGACGTGCCGACGGCCTGGGCATCAGCGCCAAGGGCGTGAGCGGCAACGGCTATTCCGGGCACTATTTCTGGGATACCGAAATCTATGTGATGCCGTTCTTGACCTATACGAACCAGCAGTGGGCGCGCAACACGCTCCGCGCCCGGGTCTCGATGATTCCTGCAGCGACCCGGCGGGCGCTGATCATGAATGAGGAAGGCCTGCTCTTCCCGTGGCGCACGATTAACGGCGAGGAAGCCAGCGCCTATTATCCGGCTGGCACTGCGCAGTACCATATCAATGCCGACGTGGTGTATTCGCTCAACCGGTACCTCGGGGTCATGGAGGATGACGAGTTCCTGCTGGCCGGCGGCGCCGAAATCCTCGTGGGAACTGCGCGCATGTGGGCCTCGCTGGGGTTCTGGCGTGGCGAGCAGGGCAATGAGCGCTTCCATATCCATGGGGTCACCGGGCCCGATGAGTACACCGCGGTAGTCAACGACAACCTCTACACCAATGTCATGGCGCGCTTCAATTTGCGCCGCAGCGCCCAGCTGCTGGCCGAAATGGCCCAAGAGCATCCGCGCGAGTTCGCGCAACTGGCCAGCAGGCACTCATTGGAAAACGAGGAGATCGCCCTGTGGCTCAAGGCCGCTGATTGCATGCACATCCCGTATTCCGAAACGGTCGGAATCCACCCCCAGGACGAGCATTTCTTGAACCGCGAAGTCTGGGACCTGGCCAATACCGGTGCGGATAAGCGGCCGTTGCTGCTGCACTACCATCCGCTGGTGATCTACCGCTTCCAGGTCATCAAGCAAGCCGACGCGGTGCTGGCTTTGTGGCTGCGTTCCAGCGATTTCACCGCCGAGCAGAAACTTGCGGATTTCAACTACTATGACCCGCTGACTACGGGCGACTCGACACTGTCGGCGACAGTGCAGTCGATTCTCGCAGCCGAGGTGGGCTACCGCGATCTTGCCTGGGAGTATTTCGAGCACGCGCTGAACGTGGATCTGGAAAACCTGCATGGCAATACCGCTGACGGCGTGCATGTGGCATCGACCGGTGGCGTCTGGTCGGCGCTGATCTACGGCTTCGCGGGGCTGCGCGACGATGACGACCAGCTGCGCTTTGATCCGCGGCTCCCGGAGAAATGGCGGGCCCTGCGCTTCAACCTCGGGTGGCGGGGTATGAGGATTTCCGTGGGCTTGCGGGCTGAAGCCATTGATTTCACCCTGCACGGAGCCTTCTCCCGTCCGATCTGGGTGCGCGGCCAGCAGGTCGATCTGCAGCCGGGGCAGACAGTCAGCGTGGCGCTCGCCGGCCAGGGCCCGACGCTGGAAGGGCGGCCAAGCTTGGAGCATGTGCTCTCGCTGCAAAGCGACGTAGGAGTGGATGTGCCCAACAAGGCCTGGTAAGCATCCGGGCACGCAAAAGGAGGCAGGAACCATCTTGGTTCCTGCCTCCTTTGCGCAATCCGCAATGCCCTGCGGGTGGTGCCTAGAGGGTCATCTCCTCGAGTTGGCGCCCCTTGGTTTCCTTGACCAGGAAGATCACGAAGATCAGGGAAAGCAGCGCGAAGAATGCGTAGATGCCGTAGGCCAATGCCAAGCCTGCCTCGGCGAGGGCCGGGAAGGTGGTGGAAACGGCGAAGTTGGCGATCCACTGCGCCGAGGCTGCCACTCCGAGTGCCATGGCGCGGATCGAGTTCGGGAAGATCTCGCCGAGCAATACCCATACGGCCGGACCCCAGGTGGCGCCGAAGCCGACCACGAACAGGTTGGCCGAGACCAGGGCGACGATGCCCCAGCTGCCCGGCAGCGACACGGCGCCGTCGATGGTGACCGACTGCGCGAACGCTACCGCCATCATGCCCAGCGACACGGTCATGATGGCTGAGCCGATGGTGAGCAGCAGCTTGCGTCCCAGCACGTCGATCAGAAGCACCGCCACGATCGTTGCCAGCACGTTGGTCGCCGAGGTGATCAGCGAAATCGTGAAGGAATCCGATTCGGCAAAGCCGACGGACTTCCACAGCGTCGTGGAGTAGTAGAAGATCACGTTGATGCCGACGAACTGCTGGAAGACCGAGAGCAGGATGCCGACCCACACCAGCGGGTGGAAGCCGAAGCGGCCCAGCAGGTCCTTGAAGACCTGGCGGCGCTCGATGTGCACGGTGGAGCGGATCTCTTCGATCTTCTTTTCGGTATCCGTGCCGGCGTTCATGCCCATATCGCGGGTCAGCACGGTAGCTGCTTCAACGAAGCGGCCGCGCTCGACCAGGTAGCGGGGAGATTCGGGCAGGCGCAGCGAGAGCAGGCCGTAGAGCACTGCTGGAACCAGCAGCGACAGGTACATCCAGCGCCAGGCCGTCAGGCCGAACAAGCCGACGGCATCCGCCGAGCCCATGACGAAGACCAGCAGCGCGCTGACCAGGAAGGCCACGAAGATGCCCAGCACGATGGCCATCTGCTGCATGGTGCCCAGGCGTCCGCGATGCGCGGCCGGGGAGACCTCGGCAATGTAGGCAGGGGCGATCACCGAGGCGAAGCCCACGCCGATGCCGCCGACAATGCGCCAGATGATCAGGTCGGTTACGCCGAAGCACAGGCCGCAGCCGATGGCTGATGCTGCCAGGAGGATGGAGGCGAAGAGCATGGTGCGCACGCGTCCCACGCGTTCGGAGACCACACCCGCTATCCAAGCTCCCAGTGCTGCGCCGAGCAGGGCGCAGGAAACGGTGAATCCGATGGTTACCGCGTTGAGCCCGAATTCGTGCTCGACAGCGTCCACGGTGCCGTTAACGATTGATGAGTCATATCCGAAAACGAACCCACCCAATGCCGCCCCGAGGGCGATGAAGATGAGTCGCGCGGAGAGTTTTCCGTCTGATGTAGTCGCAGTCACAATGAGCCATGCTATCGGATTCGAGAGCCGCAGAATCCCGATTTCCCGATTTTTTATGGGAGATCGATCACAAATTGGAAGGAGTCCTTACTTCAAGACCGGGGGAGGCCCAGTGCGCGTCGCCGGTTCATGACTGGCCAGCTCCCGAATTCTTGGCAAAAAAGCAGGCCGGCATTGCGAGTTATCGCGATGCCGGCCTGCGGGGAATTTATTTGCTAGCTATCCGCAGGCTTCTGCGAGTCCGCCAAATCGTTGCCGCGCATCTTGGCGACGATACTCATCAGGTGGAAGACCACCAAGGTGGCGATCGAGCCCAGGGCGATGCCGCCCAGCTGGAGCTGGCCGAAAGCGATTTCCTTGGTCACCGCAATGGCGATAATCAGGCCGGTGCCGGCGGTCATCAAGTTGATCGGGTTGCCGAAATCCACCTTCGCCTCGATCCACAGGCGCGCGCCGACGATGCCGATCATGCCGTAGAGCACGATGCCCAAGCCGCCGATCACGCCTTCTGGAATGGTGCCGATCAATGCGCCGAACTTTGGCAGGAAGGCCAGGGCCACGGCCACAATCGCAGCGATCCAATAGGCCGCGGTCGAGTACACGCGCGAAGCGGCCATCACGCCGATGTTCTCGGCATAGGTGGTCGTGGCCGAACCGCCGCCGAAACCGGCGAGCACGCTGGCAGCGCCATCGGCCATCAGCGCACGGCCGTTGAACTTCGACAGGTCGCGATTGGTCATCACGCCCACGGTGCGCACATGGCCGATGTTCTCGGCGATCAGCACGAACACCGCAGGCAGGAACATCAGCGCAGTGTCGAAGTGGAAGGTCGGGGTGTGGAATTCTGGCAGTCCGATCCACTCTGCGGCAGCAACCGCCTTGAAGCTCACCTGCCCCTGGGCCAGCGCAACAAGGTAGCCGCAAAGAAGTCCCATGAGGATCGACAACCGGCCCAGCAGGCCCTTGAACGCAACGGTCGCGACCACGGTAAAGATCACCGTGAGGAAAGTGGTCAGCGGGAACTCGGTCATGGGAACCAGCGTTGCGCTGGCCAAATTCAGGCCGATGAGCGCCACGATGGTGCCCATGACCACCGGCGGCATCAGGGCGTGGATCCAGCCGGTGCCGGTCTTCTGCACGATCAGCCCGACAACGAACAGCAAGGCCCCGGTCATCACGATGCCGCCCAGCGCGCCGGACATGCTGTGCGACTGGGTGGTCGAGAGGACCGGGGCAATCATCGCAAAGGACGAGCCGAGGTAGCTGGGCACCTTGTTCCTGGTCATCAGCAAGAAGATGACGGTGGCCAGGCCGGTGAACAGCAAGGTCGTGGTGACCGGGAAGCCGGTGATGGTTGGCACCAGGATGCTGGCGCCGAACATCGCCAGGATGTGCTGGGCTCCGATGGAAACGGTCTGCGGCCAATGCAGCCGCTCATCCGGGGCAACTACCTCACCTGGGGTGATGGTCCTGCCGTTGCCGTGAATGCTCCAACTCATGATTCCTCTTCCCGGGCCCTGCGGGTTTTAGGCCGTAGAGAAGTCTACTCGGTTCTCGTGCGCCTGCGCGAAGAAAGAGCGCTCATGTTCCGCGGAGCGGATGAAAGCGGCCTCCATGCGGGCCCGCAGCTGCGGATCTGCCTGCTCGAACGCCTGGCGGACCATTTCGATGGCCTGCTCGGTGGCGGAGTCGAATTCCTCGGATGCATAGGTTTCCAGCCATTGCCGATAAGGATGCTCGGCATGGTTGGCTGCCGCCAGCCGCTTGCCGATGTCCTGGTACAGCCAGTAGCAAGGCAGGATCGCGGCAATCAGCTCCCCGTAGCTCTCCTGGCTGGCGGCCAGGTGGTTGGTGTAGTTCAGCGTGGTGGCGCTGGGCGTATCAGCGAACTCATCCAGGTAGCTGCCGTGCAGCTGCAGCTCGCCATCGAGGATGCCGTTGGCGCCACGCGACCAGAAACGCTGGGCACCGAGATCCGGCGCCATCGAGCTGGCCAGCGAAAGCACCTTGGCGTAACGCAGCAGATACAGCGCATCCTGGGCGATGTAGTAGTGGAAGTCATCCCGGTCCAAGGTGCCCTCGGATAGCCGGGTGATGAAATCCAGCTGGTCGATTTCCTCGCGGATCGGCTGGATCTTCTGCCACCAGTCGCCCATGGGATCTGCCGTGCCGAAGAAGTCGATGAAGTGGTTGACCGGGCCGTGGCCGCTGCCCACCTGCAATTGGTCGGCCGCTGCGATGGCCTTGGAGAGGTAGGACTTGGACTGCTCCAACGCGGCGATCCAATCTCCAGTGGCAGCGAAGCGGGTAGCCAGAGTGCTGGAAAGGGTGCAGCCGGTGCCGTGGGTGTTCCTGGTGGCATGGCGCGGTCCGTGCAGCTCCAGCTGCACCCCGCCCGCCGACACCAGGGCATCGGGGCAATCCGCCCCGGCCAGGTGCCCGCCCTTGGCCAGCACCAGCGTGCCGTGCTTGGCAGCCAGCCGCTGGGCCTGGCGCAGGGCTTCGTCCCAGGAAGGGGCCACAGGCTCGCGCAGCAAGCTGGCCAGCTCCAGCAGGTTCGGGGTAATCACCGTGGCGCGATCCAGCAGTGAATCAAGGGCCGATTCGTCGTCGAGCAGGCGATCCCCGCTGGTCGCCACCATGACCGGGTCCAGCACGACGGGGGCGTCAACAGTTTCCAGCCAGCTGGTGACTGCGCGGATCACCTCGGCGTTGGCCAGCATCCCGATCTTGATCGCATCGATGCGGATATCTGTACTCACGGCTTCGAGCTGCGCGAGGACGAAATCGCCGCTGATCGCCTGAACTCCGGATACCCCATGGGTGTTTTGCGCAGTCAAAGCGGTGATCACGCACATTCCGTAGCCGCCGTTGGCGGCAATGGCCTTCAGATCCGCTTGGATTCCGGCGCCGCCGGAAGGATCGGAGCCTGCGATGGATAGGATGTTCATTTCGAGGCCTCCCAGGCTGCGACCAGCTGCGCGCTGGCAAGTTGCGGATCTTCGGCGTTGCAGATGGCGCGGACCACGGCCAGGCCTGCGCCGCCGCCGGTGCGGATCGCGGCGGCATCGTCTTGGGTAATTGCGCCGATCGCTACGCAGGGCAGCTTGGCCAAGGCAGCGGCTCGCGCAAAGCCGTCCAGCCCCAGGGGAGCAGGATGGTCTTTTTTCGTCGGAGTGGCGCGGATGGCTCCTACACCGAGGTAGTCGATCACCGAGGCGTCCTTGTTCGCCTGGGCCAATTGCTCATCGCTGGAAGCACTCAAGCCGATGATGCCCTCGCCGATGATCTGGCGAGCCAGCTGTACCGGCACATCTTTTTGCCCGATATGGATGCCGTTCACTGCTGCGCCAGCAGCCCGTGACGCGAGGTAGACGTCAATGCGGTCATTGATCAGCAACTGGGCTTTGCCCTCGGTGAGCTTGGCAGCCGCGCAGGCCAGCTCGAAGAATTCCCGGGCGCTTTCATCCTTGGCGCGCAGCTGGATCCACCCGATCCCTCCGGCGACGGCGCCCTCGATAACTTCCAGGGTGCTGCGTGGGGTGCAGCTGGCAGTGTTGGCTACTAGATAAGCGCCGTAATTATGCATGGTTCAATTCCTCGTACTTCAAAGTCTTCAGTTCCCCGGGATCGGCAGCCGACAGCGCATCAAGGAAGGCAACTGCGAAGCTGCCCGGACCGGAGCTGCCAGCCAGGGCCTTTTCCGCGGCCAGGCCATAGAAACCGTGGGCTGCGATGGTGGCCTCGAACGGGTCATCGTGGACCGCAACCATCCCGGCGCAGACCGCGCCCAAGGCGCAGCCGCCACCTGTCATCCGGGTCAAGCCAATTCCGTTGGTATGCACCAAGACGGTACGCGTGGCGTCGATGATGGCGTCAGCCTGGCCGGAAATGGCCACTACGCAGTCGTGTTCCGTGGCCAGTTCGCGTCCCGCCGCCAAGGCGGCAGAAACCTCATCCAAGGCATCGACACCGCGCGAAGCAGATTGCCGGCCGGCCAGGGCCAGGATTTCCGAGGCGTTGCCGCGAATCAGGGTCGGGCGTTGCCGGACAATGCGCCGGGCAAACTCCGTGCGCACCAGAAGCGCTCCCACTGCCACTGGATCCAGGACCCAGGGGGTGCCTGCAGCGCTCGCCGACTGCACAGCTTCTTCCATGGCGGTCAGCTGTTCAGTGCTTGGAGTTCCCAAATTCACCAATACGGCTGAAGCTGCCTGCGCGAATGGGCCGGCCTCTCCGGGCAGATCCGTCATGGCCGGGGAAGCCCCGGATGCCAGCAAGACATTGGCGGTGAAATTGGATACGACGGTATTGGTCAGGCAAAAAACCAAAGGTGATTGTTGCCGGTATTTTTGGGCAACTGCATGCAAAGCCATGCGACATCCCTCCGCTAGCGTGAACTAGATCAGGTTCTACGGGTCTTATCTCAGTCGGTTGATCCGACACCCCGTGTCACTGCCATAGAGCGTACGCACAACCGGTTCCGAGGACAAGTTACTTACGCTCGCGCCGCGCCACCAAGGCCTTGAGCGTGGCCGCATCCACCTTCTGCGCGGCCGCCAGCGCCCAGAGGTGATCCACGGCGGCCAGGAGATCTTCACTGGTATCCACCGGCTGCGGCCGCTCGTTGACTACTGTGCCGGCACGGCGCCGGGAGGTGATCAGCTCTTCGGCTTCCAGCTCCTTGTAGGCGCGCGCCACTGTACCGGCAGCGACGCCGAGGTCCGTGGCCAGCGCACGCACAGTAGGCAGCTTGCTCCCCGAGGGCAGATCTCCCAAGGAGATCAGTGAAGCAATCTGCGAGCGGATCTGCTCATAGGGCGGGGTAGCTGCTTGGAGGTCAACACTGATCTGCGTGCTCATGAAGTAGCTGCCGGCTGATGTTCCCGCACGAAGGCGCTACCGGGGCGCTCTAGGAAAATGACTGCTGGGACAACGAAGATGAGCAATGCAAAGAGTCCCAGCCCGGCCGGGAATCCGTAGCCAATGAGCAGCATGGCTACCACTGCACTGGTGTTAACACGCATTGAACGCAGTTCCAGGACCTTGCGGTACCAGATTTCTTCGGCCGACGAGACAGCCCAGGGAATAATTGCCCGGCGGGAGAACCAGACGAATCCAAGATGGGTTGCCAGCAACAGCAGGATCAAGCCTGCAACCATTGTCTTGCCTGGAGGCACGAAGCCCCACAAATAGTCCAGCGGCGGATCGAGCAGAAAATAGGTGCTGGTGGCAAACAGCAAGCCAGCGGCGATGTAGGACCACAAGGGCAGGGGCGCGTGGTACTTGGGTGCTGCAGACGCCTGCCGGGCCACCGTGCTGACGTAGCTGAGATAAAGCGCATTGAGAACGGCATAGCTCAAAGCCGCACCGGCAAAGATCATTAAGATCCACGTAGTTCGCTCATTGGTAGGCATCTGGAGCTCGTCATCCAGCGGCAAGAATGACCAGCCGATTGCAACGCTGAGCAAGGTGAGTGCTGCAGTTACGTATTGCAAGGTGAATAGTTGATCACGCAAACGCGAGAAGGCGGTCCGTTCCCTGGTGGTGGATTGAGCTGAGAATGTAGAGCGCGGTCCCCAGAAGAGCAACGTGAGGGCCACCGCAAGGGCGCCATAGCTAACGAACTCGTACTGTCCATCCGGCGAATTAGCCTGCGAGTAATTGACCACCGACAAAGTGAAGGCCAGCAAGACGATGCCGATATTGCGCATCAAGCGGTTGAGCCAGACCGTGCGCAACGCTTGGTTGTCTTCGACCGAGATGCCGGCCAAGGCAGGTCTTTTCAGGATAACTACGGTAATCACAGCCGCGGCCACGATGATCCCTGCCAGGGCCACGATGAATACCGGGAGCATCTGTGTGCCCGGCAACCGCCCATCATACGGACCCTCCGACGTGTATGAATAGATGCCGTCAAAATCAAAGGTCGTGAATTCCGAGGCCGGAACGCCAACGAGCCCTTCGACTTTGGACGCCGGCCACAGGGAGCCGACCGCGATCAGCAGCAAAAGCCCAACGAAAGCCCCTAGGGCCTTGGGAAATGGAGTTGTCAGGCTGCGGGCCTCTAATGAAGCGGTGCGCACTGGCTGGAGTTCCTTGGGCCAAGTGAACAAGCCGATGAGGTAAACCAGAAGAACCCAGATCCCCGGAGTGAGTGCTTCAGCGAGAGCCGAACCTGAATTGGGCTCGGTCATTGAAACGCGCCAGGTCTCGGACAAATCCCATGAGGTTGAAGCAAAGAATGCGATCAATGCGCACCAGAACGAGTGGGATCGGGCCCGGTCGATAGCTGGTGTTCCACGCCTGTGCGCCACCGAACGCAACCAAACGCAGATGATTGCGGCAACGAAAGCGATGGATATGGCGCTCGCCGAGAACTGGTTCATGGAAATCAATGTATCAACTATTTGATACATATTGAATCCTCCGGCGAATTAAACGATGAAAAATAGTCCCAGTGACGTACGCTCAAATCATGGGTCTGTTTACTTCCACTCCGTTGCCCGAACCGGTCGGTGATTCCGCACCTCCGGTGGACGAGCATCCATCGCGCATAGCAACAGTTCTGAGCCATTTGCGGCGTTCTGCGGACACGCGGATCACGCATCCGCGACGCTTCCGCCTGCAGCAGCTCAAGGCCCTGGAGAAGATGCTCGAAGAGCATCTGGAAGACTTCGTCCAGGCCTTGGCCGAGGACTTGGGCAAGAGTGCCACCGAAGCCAAATTCTCCGAAATCGACGTGGTGCGGGCAGAAATAGATTTCGCCCAGCGCCACCTCGTTGAATGGATGGATTCCACCAGCGTCAAGGTACCGCTGGCTTTGCAACCAGCCATTGCCAAGGTTGAGCCGCGCCCGCTGGGGGTCGTGCTGATTATCGGCGCCTGGAACTATCCGGTTCAGCTGGTGCTCGCACCGCTGGTCGCGGCCATTGCTGCCGGCAACGCGGCGGTGATCAAGCCATCGGAACTGGCTCCTGCGACCTCAGGCGCCTTGGCCAAGTTCCTCCCGGTCTACCTCGACGAACGTGTCTACGCGGTAGTTGAAGGCGGGGTGGATACCTCCACGGAGTTGCTCGGCGCCCGCTGGGATCATATTTTCTACACCGGCGGTGAACGCGTGGCCAAGATCGTGGCTGCAGCGGCTGCGAAGCATCTGACACCAACCACCTTGGAACTGGGCGGAAAGTCGCCGGCCGTGGTGGAAAACGATTCGTTGGCTTCCGCAAAGCGCTTGGCCTACGCCAAATTCATGAATGCCGGCCAGACCTGTGTGGCCCCGGATTACGTATTGAGTGTTGGCGACTCGTCTGAGCTCATCAGGCGCCTGGGCCAGGCCATCACCAGCTTCTACGGCAAGGAGCCGCTGACCCATCCGGACTTTGGCCGCATCGTCAGCCGCAAGCACTTTGACCGGCTGTTGTCGATGTTCGAGCAGGGCGAGGTGGTTTTCGGCGGCGAATACGACGAGGATACCTTGCGCATCGCTCCGAGCATCATGCGCAATGTGGACCTCGAGGGAAGTTTGATGACCGAAGAGATTTTCGGTCCTATCCTGCCGGTGATCGAGGTGGAAACCTTCGAGGAAGCCCTCGAATTCATTGCCCGGCGGCCATCACCGCTGGCCGCTTACCTGATGAGCGAAAGTCCGCGCCTGCAGTCGATTTTCTCTGATCGGGTGCGAGCCGGCTCCATAGTGCACAATGCTCCGTTGGCCCAGATGATCGTTCCAACCCTGCCTTTTGGTGGCGTCGGACCGAGTGGAATGGGGGCCTACCACGGCAAGCATGGATTCGAACGGCTTTCGCAGATGCGCTCGGAACTCAACAAAACGACCGTAGTTGACACCTTGAGCGCAATATATCCTCCGTATTCATGGGCTAAGCGAAAGATTATTGATCGCTTACTGTAGCGCGGTTCATAGCGTTATGGCTTGTCAGGGTGCTTGGATGGATAGGTTGGAAATTTTCAAGCATCAGGAGATGTAACGCATGACTGAGCCCGCACCGTCCCAGGACGGTCTGAAGCGTGGCCTCAAAGCTCGCCATATGCAGATGATTGCCATTGGCGGCTCGATTGGTACCGGACTATTCGTCGCGTCCGGCGGCACCATTGCCCAAGCTGGCCCAGGCGGTTCGCTGGTGGCCTACGCGCTGATCGGCATGATGGTGCTGCTCCTGATGCAGTCGTTGGGAGAAATGAGCGCCCGCCTTCCGGTCGCTGGTTCCTTCCAGACCTACGCAACGGTCTTCGTGAACCGCCACTTCGGCTTCGCAATCGGCTGGAACTACTGGTTCAACTGGGCCATCACCGTGGCTGCCGAGCTGGTAGCCGCCGGCATCATCATGTCCTACTGGTTCCCTGATGCCCCGGGGTGGATCTGGGCGGCCATCTTCCTGGTGCTGCTCACCGGCTTGAACGCGCTGTCCGCCAAGGCCTTTGGCGAGGGCGAATACTGGTTGGCCGCGATCAAGGTCATCACCGTGGTGGTCTTCTTGATCTGCGGTGTCGCGATGATCTTCGGCATCCTGGGTGATTCCACCCCGGGCTTCAGTAATTGGACCGATGGCGAAGCGCCATTTGTTGGCGGCTGGTTGTCCATCGTCTCGGTCTTCATGATTGCCGGCTTCTCCTTCCAGGGAACCGAACTGATCGGTGTGGCCGCCGGCGAAGCCGAGAACCCCCAGCGCGATATCCCACGCGCCATCAAGGCGATCTTCTGGCGCATCATGCTCTTCTACATCGGCGCGATCTTCGTCATTGGCATGCTGATCCCGTATATGGATCCATCGCTGCTGTCTTCGGAGGCATCGGATATCACCACCTCGCCATTCACCCTGGTCTTCGAGCGTGCGGGCGTAGCATTCGCCGCGGCCCTGATGAATGCGGTGATCCTGTCAGCCATCCTCTCCGCAGGCAACTCCGGTCTATATGCCTCTGCGCGCATGCTTTATTCGATGGCGTTGGACGGCAAGGCTCCAAAGATCTTCGCCCGCTTGAACAAGCGCGGCGTGCCCATGCCGGCAATGCTGCTAACCGCCTCGGTAGGCCTTTTCGGCTTCCTTACCGCGATTGTCGGCCAGGGTTCGGCATATACCTGGTTGCTGAACGTTTCAGGTCTCTCCGGCTTCATTGCCTGGGTGGGTATCGCGGTGTGCCACTACAAGTTCCGCAAGGCATATATTGCCAGCGGGCAGGATCTCGCGAACCTGCCGTACAAGGCGCCACTGTTCCCGCTGGGACCGATCCTGGCTTTCGTGATCCTGATCGTGGTGATCGTCGGCCAGAACTACCAGGCGATCGTGGATGGAAACTTGCTGCAGATGGCTTCGAGCTACATCGGCCTGCCGATCTTCCTGCTGCTCTGGCTGGGCCACTGGCTGGCTACCCGCAAGCAGCCAGCCGTGGCCATCGATCCATGGACCGCGAAGCTGAACTAGCCAGCTAGCGCAGCATCAACAATCACCCGAGCTTCAGCCAGCACCTGCTGCAGATGCTCGGGTGATTTTGTTGATTCTGCATAGATCTTGTAGATGTCTTCTGTGCCCGATGGGCGCGCGGCAAACCATGCGTGCTCGCTGGAAACCTTCAAGCCGCCAATGGGGAAGCCGGCCGCTTGCGTGGCCTTGGCGGTAATCGGATCCGATGCCAGTTCGGTAGCGGTGACCATCGATGGGTCCAGCTTGCCCAGTACGGCCTTCTGCTCGCGATTTGCGGGCGCGTCAAAGCGGTCGTAGAAGCTGGGGCCGTGGCGCTCTACCAGTTCGGTATGCAGCTGGCTGGGGCTCTTGCCGGTTACTGCGCGGATCTCGCTGGCCAGCAGGGCCAGCATCAGGCCGTCCTTGTCGGTGCTGAACGCCTTGCCGGAGAAGTCCAAGAAGCTCGCGCCGGCCGATTCCTCGCCGCAAAAAGCGACCCTGCCGGAAGCCAGCGGTTCAACGAAGTACTTGAAGCCCACCGGTACCTCGCGCAGGGTCCGGCCGTGGGAAGCCACCACCTTGTCGATGAGCACCGAGGAGACCAGGGTCTTGCCGATCTGGGCATCAGCCGGCCACTGCGGACGGTGGGTGAGCAGGTAGTCGATGGCCACGGCCAGGAAATGGTTCGGATTCATCAGGCCGGCATCCGGGGTGACAATGCCGTGGCGGTCAGCATCGGCATCGTTGCCGGTCGCGATGTCGTACTTCTCGCGATTGGCCACGAGGGAGGCCATTGCATGGGCGGAGGAGCAATCCATGCGGATCTTCCCGTCCTTGTCCAAGGTCATGAAGCCGAAGCGCGGATCCACGGACTCGTTGACCACTTCGAGGTTCAGGCCGTATCGCCGGCCGAGTTCGCCCCAGTAGTGCACCGAAGCCCCGCCCAGCGGATCTGCGCCAATGGAAATGCCGGACTCGGCGATGGCCTTGAAGTCGATGACTTCAGCCAAATTGGCGATGTACAGTTCGCGGAAGTCGAAGGGCCGGGCATTCGGCTCGCCGCGCTTGACCGCTCCGCTGGCCAGCAATTCGTTGGCCCGTGCAGCGATGGGTCCGGTGATTCCGGATTCTGCCGGTCCGCCATGCGGCGGGTTGTACTTGATGCCGCCGTCGGTTGGCGGGTTGTGCGATGGGGTGATGATCAGGCCATCGGCCTGTTCGCCGCCGCTAGCGTTATGTACCAGGATTGCGTGGCTGACCGCTGGAGTGGGAGTCAGTCCGTCATCGGCGAGCACGGTGACGCCGTTGCCTGCCAAAACTTCAAGGGCGGTGCGGTATGCGGGCGCGGAGAGTGCGTGGCTGTCCTTGCCCACGTACATCGGGCCGGTGATCCCCGCACCGTTGCGGTAGTCGACCACGGCCTGGGTGATCGCAGCGATATGCATTTCATTGAAGGTGGTGTTCAGGGAGCTTCCGCGATGTCCCGAGGTGCCGAAAATGACGGCCTGGTCGGGGTTGCCGCTGGAAGGAACCAGGGTGCTGTAGGCATCGAGTACCTCCTGCAAATTGATCAGGTCTGATTCTTGGGCTGGCTGGCCAGCTCGGAGGTGTGCCACAGATTGCCTTTCAGATTGATGCGCTTATCGCAGTTTCGTAGAAGAATGGTAGGCAAATGAGCTACTACCAGTATCCGCAGAACCCCTACCAACGACCGCCTGAATCCGCCGGCCTCTCGGTGGCTTCCCTGGTGCTTGGCATCTTGTCGTTGCTAGGCTTCACTGTCATTATCCTTGTTCCGCTGGCCGGAGTCATTACCGGGCACCTGGCCTACCGGCGTGAACCCAGCTCCCGGGGCCTGAGCCTGGCCGGGCTAATTACCTCATGGATTGGATTGGCACTAGCCATAGTCATTTATGCGGTAGCCATCTGGTTCTTCTGGGCATTGTCAACCGGGTTCGGCTACGACTCGTATTACGACAACGTGACCTTCTCACAAGGGCTTCTTCGATAATCCCCGGGCATGAAAAAAGCGGTTGGTTCAAATGAACCAACCGCTTTTCGCATGCTCGAACGCTTAGAGGATCGGGCCCATCAGCTTCTTCAAGGCCGGGGTAGCTGCCATCATGGCAATACCCAGGACAACAGCGGTGCCGCCCATGGCGATGAAGTACGGGATCTCGTTGCCCTCGGTGTAGTAGCCGGCCAGCACACCCGACAGGGTGGTGCCCAGCGAAACCGACAGGAAGAACAAGGCGATCATCTGGGTGCCGAAGGCGGCCGGAGCCAGCTTGGTGGCAATTGCCTGGCCCACTGGCGAGAGCAGCAGCTCGGCAAAGGTGCACAGCAGCAGGATGCCGACCAGCGCCAGCAGCGGGGTCTTCACGAAGGATTCCAGCGGGATGAACAGCAAGAAGGCCGCACCCACAACCACCAGTGCCAGGCCGAACTTCATTGATGTGCGTGGCTGGCGCTTGCCCAGTTTGGTCCACAATGCGGCGAAGATACCGGCGAAGATGATGATGAAGACCGGGTTGATCGAGGTAACCCAGCTCGGTGGCATTTCCCAGCTGCCCAGGTGGCGGTCCAGGCGCTGATCCGAGTAAGCGGCAATGAAGGTGAACTGCTGCTGGAACAGGGCCCAGAAGGCAGCCGAACCGATGTAGAACGGAATGAATGCCCAGACTTGCTTGCGCTCGGTGGCGTCAACCTTCTTGCTGCGCAGGATCAACGCGAAGTAGATGATCGAAGCGGCGATCACCACGTAGGCGATGGTGCTTGCCAGATTCTCCGGAGTCACGATCTTGGATGCGAAAGCGGCAATGATCAAAACGATCACGGCAGCGAAGATGACCACATAGCGGTTGCGCTCAGAGGCAGGCAGTGGGTTGCTTGGGATGCGGCCGGAGTCCGGCAGCTTCTTGCGTCCAAGGGCATAGATCCCCAGGCCGATAGCCATGCCGACCGCGGCAGCGGCAAAGCCGATGTGGAAGCCGTACTGGACCTGCAGCCAACCGGTGAGCAGTGGGCCGAGCAGCCCGCCGATGTTCACGCCCATGTAGAACAGGGAGAAGCCGGCATCGATGCGCGGATCTTCCTTGGAGTACAGGGAGCCCACCAGGGCTACAGCGTTGGCCTTCAGGCCGCCGGAACCGACGGCAACGAAGATCAGGCCGATAACCAGTCCGGCATAGCCGGGCAGGAGCGCCAGGCCAATATGGCCGATCATGATCGCGATGGCCGAGAAGAACAGGACGCGTTCCGAGCCGAACAGGCGGTCGGAGAGCCACGCGCCCAGGATGGTGGACAGGTAGACAGCGCCGCCGTAGGCGCCGACCAGCGACAGAGCCAGACCCTGGTCCATGCCCAGGCCGCCGTCGGTGACCGAGTAGTACATGTAGTAAGCCAGCAAGCCCTGCATGCCGTAGAAGGAGAATCGTTCCCACATTTCCACGCTGAAGAGGCTTGCGAGCGCACCGGGGTGACCGAAGAAGGTCTTTCCGGAAGCTTTGGTGCTCGTTGTTGCAGTAGACATACGTAATATTTTTCGCCCTTGCCCACCCGAGTACCTACTTATATGGGAAAGGTCACACCTGCATCTGGGCTGCCAGCGCGAGCAGCAGTCCTTCGTCCGAGCGCGGGGAAATCAGCTGAATACTCATTGGTAACCCCTCGTTGGAGTGGCCTACCGGAACGGTGATGGCCGCTACTGAGGCGACGTTCACCATGGAAGTGTAGGGGGTGTACTGGCACTGCAACATATAATCCACATCGGCTGTGGATTGTGTATAGTGCCCGATCTTCGGCGGGATCGAGGCCATGGCAGGGGTGGCCACGACATCGTAGGCGGACCATTGGCGCACGAAGTCGGCCGCAATCTGCTTCAACCTCGAACCTGCCTGCAGGCTCTGTTCCAGCGAGCGGTCGGCGGCGCGTCGGCGGAAATCCCTTGCCAAATCGCCGAGCAGCGAATCATCCGCGACCGGAACGTCCTTCAGCCCATTGGTCCACACCGCCGCGAAGGTTTCCGGATAGTCCGTGGCGTAGTGCAGGTTGGCCGGCTGGACGCGATGCCGTTCTCCAAGGCGTTCAAGGCCCTGGGCAAATGAAGCCCGGGCTTCTTGCGCCAGGGTAATTTCATAGACCGGTTCAAACGGGGAATGGATGCTGTACCCAATCTTCAGCCCGTCCAGGCGCTGGGGGTAGCTTCCCTGCAGCAACGGCAGATAGTGGTCCTTGCCGCGCATGGCGTCAAGCAGCAAAGCCGCATCCAAGGCATCATGGGCCAACGGTCCGCTAACCGCTAGCTTCGGTGCGCCCATGGGATCGGTGTAGCCATCAAGGATGTCGCTGGGAACGCGGCCCAAAGAAGGCTTCAGGCCTACCAGCCCGCAGGCGGCCGCGGGGATGCGAACCGAACCGCCGCCATCAGAGCCCGGACCCAGCGGAATCATGCCGGCGGCAATCGCCGCGGCCTGCCCGCCAGAGGAACCGCCCGACGAGCGCGTGGGATCAAAGGGATTGCGTGATGGGGGCGCCACGAGGTTCTCTGAATAGCTGCTCAGCCCGAATTCCGGAACCTGCGTCTTGCCCAGGACCACCACGCCCTCGGCGCGCAGCCTGGCCACCAAGGAGTGATCACGTTCAGCGACCATCGCAGGCATCGCCGCAGTGCCATAGGTGGTAGGCATCCCGGCCACGTCATTGAGGTCCTTGAACGCGGTGGGGAGCCCATGCAAGCGGCCAATGTCGCCACGGGCATGCGCCTGGTCCGCCGCTGCCGCGGCCTCCATCGCATTTTCTGCCACGTGGACGAAAGCGCCAAGGTCCGCTTGCTCTTCGATGCGCTTGAGGTAGTGCTCGGTGACCTCGCGGCTTGAACGCTCGCCGCGGGCCAGCTCGTCTCGCAATTTCAGGGCGCTTGAGGGAAACATGTCGGCTTTCGACGCAGGAAATGACTAGTCTTATAAGCAAACACCCTATGTGAGAGGAATGCTAGCCGTGAGCGATTTTGAGACTGTTTCGGTCAATGATGTCCCGAAGGATGCCTTCATCCTTGACGTGCGCGAAGACTTCGAATGGGAAGCAGGCCGTGCTGCCGGAGCAACCCATATTCCCCTTGGCTCCTTGCCAGAGAAGATTTCCGAGCTTGACCCGGATGTAGACACCTACGTCATCTGCCGTACCGGTGGCCGTTCGGCCCAGGCCGCATCATGGCTCACCGTGATGGGCTACACCGCCTTCAACGTCGCCGGCGGTTCCGATGCGTGGATCGAAGCGGGCTTGCCAATGGAAGCGGATAACGGCCAGGAGCCAACCGTACGATGAACTATGCCTATCTGGGACCTGCTGGCACTTTCACCGAGTCGGCCCTGCTGCAGGTTCCCGGGGCTACCGAGGCGCAGCGGATCGCGGCCTCCAACGTCAACGTGGCGCTGACCATGGTGCGCGAGGGGACCGCGGACGCGGCGATGGTCCCGATCGAGAACTCGGTAGAAGGCGGCGTTTCGGCCACCTTGGACGCCATTGCGCAGGGCGAAGCCCTGCAGATTGTTTCCGAAATCCTGATTCCGATCACTTTCGTGCTGGCGGTACGCCCCGGCATCGACTCGCTGGAGCAGATCAGGCAGATCTCCACCCACGGGCATGCCTGGGCGCAGTGCCGCTTATGGGCCGAAGCGAATATTCCCGGGGCCGCATTCACCCCGGCTTCTTCCACGGCAGCCGGCGCCCTGGCTCTCGAAGAGGACGAACCGCCGCATGATGCGGCGATCTGCTCTCCGCTGGTAGCCCAAGAGCGCGGCCTGAAGGTGCTGGCCAGCGGGGTCGAGGACAATATCGGCGCGGTGACCCGCTTCATCCTCGTGACTCGTCCGGGAAGGATTCCGCAGCCTACCGGCGTGGACAAGTCAACGCTGATCCTGCCGCTGCCCGAGGACCGTCCCGGTGCGCTGATGGAAATCCTCGAGCAATTCACCGCGCGCGGCGTGAACCTCTCGCGCATCGAATCGCGTCCTACCGGCAAGAGCCTGGGCGAGTACTTCTTCTCCGTCGATATCGAAGGCCACGTGGCCGAGGAACGCGTTGCCGCCGCCTTGTCGGGGCTGCACCGGCTGTCCCCGCAGCTGCGCTTCCTCGGTTCCTACCCAGCCGCCCAAGGCCTGGAGCCGGCCGTGGATACGCATAATTCAGATGCGGCCTTCAGTGAAGCCCGTGCCTGGGTGCAGTCGCTGCGCGACCGGCTTTAAGCAGGCAGCTCGAAGGCCCGGCCTAGCTCCCCGCAAGGGGAAATCGGCCGGGCCTTCGGCATGCGCTACGGGGTGCGCAGGCGCAGGGCGCTCGGGTTCACGGACACCTGCAGTTCGTTGACCTGGCCGGTGGGGTCCCCGTCGATCTGGGTATTCATCGGCTCATCGCAACGCAGCGACACGCCAGAGGTCTGGTAGAAGCTCATCACCGGAATCTTGTTCTTGGCGCGGAATGCGGTCTTGAGCAGGATCCAGGTCCAGCCGGCGGCCGAGCGGGGAGAAAGGATCACTGCGTCGAGCACGCCGTCGTCGATCTTGGCGTCGGGCACGAAATCCAGGCCCTGCAGCTTTCCGCAGTTGGCGAAGAGCACCGAACGGACCTTGCGGGTCTGCCAGCTCTCGTCGCCCGAGAGCTTGAAGCTGACCTTCTTGCGCTGGCCCAGCAACTGGCGCAGGCCGGCTTCCGAGTAGGCCAGCCAGCCGACCTTGGATTTCAGCTCTTCGTTGGTGTCGTCAAACAGGTCGGCGTCGGTGCCCACGCCGGCGATGACCAGGAAAGCATGATCCGCCTCCTTGCCGTCCAGCAGCTGCAGCTTCATGTGCCCGACGTCGATCCGGCGAACCATCCCGCGCACTGCCACCAGCGCCGCGGTGTGCAGGTCATCGAGCGGAATATCCACGTTGCGGGCCAGCAGGTTGCCAGTGCCCAGCGGCAGGATTCCCAGGGATGCGCCGGTGCCTTCGAGCACTTCCGCGACGGCGCGGATGGTTCCGTCGCCACCTGCGGCAATAATTGTGTCGCATTGCGCATCGAGTGCTTCACGGGCTGCATCCTGGCCGGCGTTGTCCTTGGTCGTTTCAAGGACCAGCGGTGCTTCCAGGCCCGCTTCAGCGCAGACGCGGACCACGGCTTCCCTTGCTTCGTCAGCACCTGACTTGGAAGGATTGATGACCAGGGCCACCTTGGTAGCCGCTGCCTGTTCAGCCGCTTCGGGCTGCTTGATCAGCGGTTTGCTGTAGTTCGAAAGCTTGCGCACCGAATACCAACTGGTCGCCGCGGCGGCAGCTGCAGCAGCCACGGCAGAGAAAACGATCACACGATTTGTCTGCATAATGCTCTCATCGTACTCATGATTGCTACCCTTAACATGTGATCGACCTGAAAATGCTCACCGAAAATCCGGATTTGTACCGTGCCTCGCAACGCGCGCGCGGTGCCGACGAGTCGTTAATTGACCAGCTGCTGGCAGCTGACACGGCACGTCGTGAAACCATCGCCACCTACGAGCGCCTGCGTGCCGAGCAGAATGCGTTCTCCAAGAAGGTCGGCAAGGCCAAGGGCGACGAGCGCGCCGCCCTGCTTGCCGAGGTCAAGGAGCTCGCTGCCGCGGTGAAGTCCGCCCAGGCCGAGTCCGACGCGGCCTCCGCCAAGTGCACCGCACTGCAGCGTTCCATCCCCAACCTGATCATCGACGGCATCCCGGCCGGCGGCGAGGATGACTTCACCGTCGTCAAGCACGTGGGCACCGCCCGCGACTTCAAGGCCGAGGGCTTCGAGCCGCTGGACCACCTGCAGATCGCCGAGAAGCTGGACGCCATCGACATGGAACGCGGCGCCAAGGTTTCCGGCTCGCGCTTCTACTTCCTCAAGGGCATCGGCGCCCGGCTGGAAATCGCGATGATGAACATGGCCTTGGATGTGGCCATGGCGCACGACTTCATCCCGATGATCACCCCGACCCTGGTCCGCCCCGAAACCATGCAGGGCACCGGCTTCGATGTCGAGCACGACGACGAGATCTACAAGCTCGAGCGCGACAACATGTACCTGGTCGGCACCTCGGAGGTGGCCCTGGCCGGCTACCACGCGGACGAGATCATGGATCTGGCCGACGGCCCGATCCGCTACGCCGGCTGGTCCTCCTGCTACCGCCGCGAGGCTGGTTCGGCCGGCAAGGACACCCGCGGCATCATCCGCGTGCACCAGTTCAACAAGCTGGAGATGTTCGTCTACGCCAGCGTCGAGGACGCCGAAGCAGAGCACCAGAAGCTGCTGGCCATGGAAGAGGACATGCTCGGGCGCATGGAACTTCCCTACCGCGTGATCGACACCGCCGCCGGGGATTTGGGCATGAGCGCCGCGCGCAAGTTCGACTGCGAAGCCTGGGTTCCTACCCAGGGCACCTTCCGCGAACTGACCTCGACCTCGAACTGCACCACCTTCCAGGCCCGCCGCCTGAATATCCGCGAACGCGAGATCATCGACGGCAAGGCCGGCAAGACCCGTTCGGTGGCGACGCTGAACGGCACCCTGGCGACCACCCGCTGGCTCGTGGCGATTCTGGAAAACCACCAGAACCCGGACGGTTCGGTCAACGTGCCCAAGGCGCTGCAGCCTTACCTTGGCGGACTCGAAGTACTCAAGTAGCCAATGACCGGCCATTTGCCGGCTGCCCCTCGCGGGCAGCCGGCAAATGCTTTTAACCGGTTGTTCACTTGGCGCTGTGCCTTGGGTCATCGCCAAAAACCCGCGGTGGTGGTTAACTTGAGCCATGACTGTTATGACTAAGCTCGGCAACGATGACCGGCTGACCAAGCAAAAATTGATGATTTGCCTTGACGTGGATGGCACCATCGTCAACCACCAGGGGGAAATGAGCCAGCGCGTGCGCGATGCCGCGCGGGCTGTAGTGGCCCAGGGCCATGAGGTAATCATCTCCACCGGCCGCTCCTTGGGTGCGGCCCTGCCCATCATGGCGGAACTGGGCATCGACCATGGCTATGTCGTGGTCAGCAACGGCGGCGTGCTCGCAAAGGTGTGCCAGGATGAAGTCGAGATCCTGCACCGCGAGATCTTCGACCCGTCGACAGCGCTCAAGGCGCTGCGCGACCAGCTTCCCAAAGCCAAGTACGCCTTGGAAAACGAGCGCGGCGAATTCCTTTCCAGCGAAACCTTCGGCGACATGAGCTTTGGCGCCGAGAGCAAGGTCGTTGATTTCGGCGAGCTGGTCAACAGCAAGGCCGTGCGCGTGGTGGTTTTCTCCACCGACAACACCGCCGAGGAATTCGGGCATGCCGTGCAGAGCCTGGGGCTCTCCGGGGTGACCTACTCGGTGGGCTGGACCGCTTGGCTGGATATTGCCGCCGAGGGTACCACCAAGGCCAGCGGCCTGGAGCGGCTGCGGGCGATCCTGAAGTTCGATTCGAAGGACTCGCTGGCAGTAGGCGATGGCCGCAATGACGTCGAAATGCTGCAGTGGGCCGGACATGGCGTGGCCATGGGCCAAGCGCCGGATGAGGTCAAGGCAGCGGCCGACGCCGTGACTGAAGGCGTTGACCAGGATGGCCTGGCCATCGTCCTGGAAGGGCTGCTGGGCAGCTAGCACCAGAGTCTAGAGCTGGTCGGTGTATTCCAGCAGCCGGGCGATCGCTGCCCGCGCGCCCAGCTCGTCGTTGTAGCCCGAACGCACGATCGCCGCAGATACTGCCTGGGGAGTGATTCCCAGGATCCCGGCGACCGCTTTTTGCTGCCCGCGCACACCGGGAGTCAACAGGTCAACGACGGACCATTCGGCCTCGGTGCGGGTGCGGATCCACTGTCCGAGCATGCGCAGCAGGCCCTCGAGCTCGCCGTCCATCTCGTCATTGCCCGAGGAAACGCAGATCGGGACCCTTTCGCCGCGGTGGCTGGCCGCCTCCAGCGCGCCGAGCGCGCGCCGCGCCGCCCTGCCCTCGACCAGGTCGGCCTCTACGGGCACCGGCTCGTACAGGCTGCCGATGCCCAGCCCGATATTGCAGAAGTTCAGCCGTGCCACGCGCAGCAGCGCGTCGACGGCGGCATCGGGGTCACTGGGCACTCCGAGCAGCAGCTGCCCGCTGAGCGCGGTGAACGGCGCGTGGGTGTCGACTTGTTCCAGCTGGTGCCAGAGCTGCTCGCTGGCGGCGGCAACATCGGTGACCGAGCGGGGCCGGGGGCTGAGCGCAACGACAAACATGATTCAAGTATTGCGTGTGCAACCGGGTTTGTCGCGCACTGTGCGGCACTTGGCGGCTAACGGTGCTGCTCCAGCCTGATGCTGGTCCGCCGGCTGGCGGGATCAGGAGGAACTAGGACAGGGTGCTGCTGGGCGCGCCCTGCTGGGCGGGCAGCGCAACGGTCGTGTACTTGAAGAAGAACTGCGTAGCGGGGCCAATCAGCAGCGCATAAGCCACCGTGCCCACGCCCACCGGACCGCCGAGCAACCAGCCGATCCCCAGCACGCACACCTCGATAATGGTGCGCAGCAGGCGGATCGATTTGCCGGTGCGCAAATGCAGCCCGGTCATCAGGCCGTCGCGCGGGCCGGGGCCGAAATGGCAGCCGATGTACAGGGCGCCGCCAAGGCCATTGACGGCGATGGCGCCAACCAGGGTCAGGATCTGCCAGCCCAACCCGTGGACATCAGGGATGAGCCAGAGAAAGAAGTCCAGGCCAAGCCCGATGAGCAGCACATTGGCGACGGTGCCCAATCCTGGCCACTGCTTGAGCGGAATCCAGGCCAGCAGCACCACGACGCCGACGATGATCACTATCGTTCCCAGCGACAGCGGAATGTAGTTGGCCAGGCCCAGGTGAAGCACATCCCACGGATCCACGCCGAGCTGGGCGCGGATCAGCAGTGCCATGGCCAGCGCAAAAAGCATGAGGCCGATGAACAGATTTGCAAGACGCAGGGGGAGCTTTCCGGCACGCAGCTGATCGAGCGGAGTGAGATTATGCAGGGTCATGATGCTTCAAGGCTAGCCCTGCGCTGAACCCCGGCAGTAATCCCGCAAGTATCAGATGGTCACATTCCTAGTCCCAGTCCAGCCATGGTGCAGCGAGCCCCGAGACAACCAGGGCGAAAGCTCCGATGAAAAGAAAGCCGATGGCAAGCGAAAAAAGAACCATCCAGCGGGTGGGACTGCTATTCATTATCGGATCCAGGCTTTCGTTTCATCATGATCCCGGTCAAGCGGGCCACCGAGTAGACGGCGCCAAACAGGGGAATAGGCATGGCTAGGGCCAGCGGTATGGCGGTGCGCACACAGCGTTCGCGGAGGAACTGCACCAGCACAAAGAGCGTGCCCAGCGCCCACAGCACCAGAATGCCAACTTCCAGGCCGTCCAGTGCCATTACCGCTTCCATGAAAGCAGTCTATCCACCGGGGGCGAGGCTTCCCAGTATCGCAATGCCCAGGGCCGACGATAGCTGGCTCAGGTCCCCGGGCCGAGGTTGGCTGGCCGATGCGTCGGTTTCAGCACCAACCGTGGCTTGAACCCCTGGCGGGCGCAGTGCGGGAACATGGATGAACAATGCCGGGACCGGTTGGGAATACGCCAAATACGCAGTGTGGTTGCACACGAAACGCCCGGCATCCTCGGAGACCCTTGCCTCATAGCCTGCGGCGAGCAGGGCGCGGACGGCCGCTGCTGGATCAAGTGTGGCATCCAAGCGTCCCGGCGCATTCGCCTTGATGGCCGCTGACCGTGGCTGGGCGCCATCATTGTCGGGGATGCGGGCATCATCTTCGTTAAAAGCCCATCGCTCCGGCGTGATTGCATTCCGGCCGCCGGCTTCGCCGACGCAAATCAGCGCATCGGGCTGGTGCTTCGCCAAGAGCGATTCGAGTGCTTTGCCGGAGGCCGCGAAGGACACCGGAAGCATGGCGGTGAGGACCTGATGCTCGCCCAGCTGCCTGGGAAGGCTGGAAACGGCTTCCTGGCTGGCATTGAATTCGTCGTTGCCGAACGGCTCGAAACCGGTGACCAAAATATGCATGGACCCATTATGGGCCCAAACTGTCGGTGTCCGCTGATAGGACTGAGGCAATGGTCCGCTCGACAGTTCTTGGTTAGGTGCTCATGGTAATCGCGGTTTTTGTACTCGTCATCCTGAATATTCTGGCAACGGCATGTATTGCCTTGCTGCTGGTGCGCAGGACATCCGGCTCTGATGGCACCCAGATCCAGGACTCGGTGCGTGCTGCTAATGCGGAGCTCCGGCAGGAACTGGGGACCCAGCGCACCGAACTGCGCCAGGGGATGGGCGAAGTGCGTACCGAGATCGACGCCAAGCTGACCGCGATGGCAGAAGCCAATGCGAACCGCCATCTGCAGGTCCAGGGGCTGCTCCAGCAGGAAATGGAGAAACTGCGCTCGGGCAATGAAGCCAAACTCGAGAAGATGCGCGAGACGGTGGACGAGAAGCTCCAGGGGACCTTGGAGAAGCGGCTGGGCGAATCCTTTGAACTGGTCAGCAAGCGGCTGGAAATGGTGCAGAAGGGGCTGGGGGAAATGCAGAGCCTGGCCCAGGATGTCGGCGGGCTGAAACGCGTGCTCACCAACGTGAAGAGCCGTGGTTCATGGGGCGAAGTGCAGCTTTCGCGCCAGCTGGAAGACATCCTCACCGCAGAGCAGTACGAGCAGAACGTGGCGGTCGTGCCCGGCAGCCGCGAGGTCGTGGAGTTCGCGGTGATCCTGCCCGGGCGGGATGCCGGAACGATCTATCTGCCAATCGACTCCAAGCTGCCGCAAGAGGACTACGAGCGCCTGCTCGATGCCCAGGAGCACGGCGACAAGGCCGTCATCGCCGCTGCGGGCAAGGCGCTGGACCGGGCGATCCTTGAGCAGGCCAAGCTGATCTCCAGCAAGTACATCGCCCCGCCGTACAGCACCGACTTCGCCATCATGTACTTGCCCACCGAGGGGCTGTTCGCCGAGGTTGTGCGCAGCCCGGGGCTGGCCAGCAAGCTGCAGGCCGAGCACCGGGTGCTGGTCACGGGGCCGACCACCCTGATGAGCCTGCTGAACTCCTTGCAAATGGGTTTCCGGACACTGGCCATTGAGAAGCGCAGCAGTGAGGTGTGGCAGGTGCTCTCGGCGGCCAAGGAAGAGTTCCGCAAGTACGGAGATGTCTGGGACAAGCTGGGCAAGCAGCTGGCCACGGCGCAGAACACGGTGCGCGATGCCGGTACCCGGACCCGTGCGGTGGAGCGGAAACTCAAGGACGTGCAGACCCTGGAAGTTTCCGCGCAGGAAGATGTGCTCAGCGGAATGCTGCCTGAAGCCTAGCGCCGGGCAAGTCCGGGTCTCCGGCAGTGAACCGGCAGCAAAAGCAATGGCGGCGACCCCGATTCGGGGGTCGCCGCCATGTTCGGCTTGAGCCTAGTGGCTAGGCCTTGAAACGCTCGATGGAGCGAGCCAGCTCGGCTTCGGCAGCCTCGCGGCCTTCCCAACCCTCGGCCTTGACCCACTTGCCTGGTTCCAGGTCCTTGTAGCGGGTGAAGAAGTGCTCGATCTCCTTGATCAGCCATTCGTCGATGTCTTCAAGTTCCTTGATGTGGTCAAAGCGCTTGTCGGCAGGAACGCACAGCAGCTTGGCATCGCCACCGCCATCGTCGGTCATGTTGAATACGCCAATTGGGCGTGCTTCGACAACAACACCTGGGATCAGGTCAACACCCGGGATGAAGACCATGGCGTCCAATGGATCGCCATCTTCGCCCAGAGTATCGTCGAAGTAGCCGTAGTGGGTTGGGTACTGCATCGAGGTGAACAGCACGCGATCCAGGCGCAGGCGGTGGGTCTCGTGGTCGATCTCGTACTTGACGCGCGATCCGGTGGGGATCTCGATGGTCACGTCGTGGCTCATGAAAAGCACACTCCTAAACTAGTCTTAGGGATATCCGCTAATAAGGGTATCGCCCCATTGCGCCTGATGGATAAAACTGCGAGAGGAATGTAACCATATGAACACTGCCGCCCGACGCGCTATTACGCTGGGGGTGGCGATTGTTGCCATGGTTGCAGTGATTGCCGCGATGCTGCTGGCCCCGCGATTCTTCACCGGAGAGCCCGAGGCTTTCTACACCCCGGCCAGCGCGCAGCTGGCCGATAAATCCCCAGTCGCCGTGCGGGACCTGGACCCCAACGCCGCGCAACCGGACCCCGGGATCCTCGCCGCGAAGCTGGATGGCATCCTGGCGGACAAGCCCGACCGGACGTCCTTCAACGCCCAGGTGGTCGACGTGGCCACGGGCACAGTCCTGTATGACAGGAACTCCGAAATAAATGGCACCCCGGCCTCCAGCCTGAAGGTAGTCACCGCCATCGCGGCCCTCGATGCCCTCGGCGGCGACACCCAGCTGTCCACCAGCGTGCTGCTCGATGGCGGCACATTGATCCTGCGCGGCGGGGGAGATGTGCTGCTGGGCGACGGGGAATCGGACCCGGCGCACCCCAAGGGCTATGCAGGACTGGCAACCCTGGCCAAGCAGACCGCCGAAGAACTTGAAAAGCGCGGCATCAGCGAGGTCAAGCTGTGGCTGGACGACTCGCTGTTCGGCGATGCGCACAGCAACCCCGCCTGGGACAAGTCGCTGTTCACCTCCAATAACATTGGCCAGGTCTACCCGATTGCGCACTACGCCGGGCGTGCCGGGGAAAGCACCAGCACCGCCTACCAGTCCGACCCGGCCGGGCAGGTCCGCAAGGTCTTCGCCCAAGCCCTGGGCGAGCGGGTCAAGGTGGATGAGGGTGGCCGCGGCCCCTATGCGGGGGGCGAGCAGATCACCGAAGTGAAGTCCGCACCGCTGCGCGATGTCATCAAGCACATGCTGCTGGTTTCGGATAACTACATTGCCGAATCCATGGGCCGCCTGGTGGCGCTGGACCGCCAGATGCCCGGGGAACAGGCAGGGGCCGCCGTCGCTGCTGTGGCCCAGGCCCATGGGGCTGCTGGACACACGCTCGTGGACACCAGCGGCCTGGCTGCCAGGAACCGGATTTCGCCCGCGGCGCTGACCGCGGTACTGCGCTCGGCCGCCACCAGCAAGAAGCCGGAATTGCGCGAGGTCGTCTACTCGCTGCCGGTCGCCGGCTACAACGGCACCTTGATGAACCGCCTGGGCGGTGCCGGAACACTTGGCCTGGTCCGCGCCAAGACCGGCTCGCTCACCGGCGTGGCCACGCTGACGGGCATGGCCATGACCGAAGACGGGCGCCTGCTCGCCTTCTCGATCTATGCCGATCAGCCCAACGGAACACTCGCACCCCACAAGCCAACCATTGACTCTGCTGTCACCGCCATCCGTGGCTGTGGCTGCCGGAGCTGAACGCCGCAGGAGCAGCAAATGAACCAGTTCGTCGATTGGAAGCTGGCGGCCAAGGCCGCGAAAACCCTGATGCCCGCCGGGCCGGGGATCCAGGCCCAGGATGCCGCACGGATCATCGAGGAACTGCGCATCGCCGCCGGCGAAGGCCTGGTGGAGGCCGAGAAGGTTTCCAAGCTGGCTGCTTCCGCGCCCTCGCAGACCCTGGTGGTGGACCGGTCCGGCTGGGCCAAGGCCGTCAGCCAGAATTTCGCGGCCCTGCTCCCGGCAGCGCGCCAGGACGTCCCCGGTGTGGTCCCCTTGATTGCCGGCGCAGAACTTGGCGCGGTGCTCTCGGTGCTGGGCACCCGGGTGCTGGGCCAGTTCGACCCATTCGTCGGCCCGCGCCTGCTGCTCAACGCCCCGACCATCACCCAGATCCGCGGCGAGCTGAATGTGAACGCCCGCGACTTCTACCTGTGGATCGCCACCCACGAGCAGACCCACCGCCTGCAATTCGAGCACGCTGCCTGGATCCCCGGGGTCATGAAGCAGACCCTGGCCGAGGCCTTCGAGCCGCTGGCCGGCACCACCCACTCCATGGGCGAACTGGGTGAACGCCTGAAATCCATGAAGTCCGAGGTCAGCGAACTGACCAGCATCATGTCGGTGCTCGAAGGCCACGCCATGGTCGTGATGAACGATGTCACCTCGATCCGCAGCATCAAGACCATCCGCCGCCGCTTCGAAGCCCGTGGCGAGAACCGTTCGGCCCTGGCGATCCTGCTGGGCAAGCTGCTGGGATTGGATGCCAAGGCGCTGCAGTACAAACGCGGGGCAAAATTCGTGCGGCATATCGTCGACGCGATCGGCTACGAGGGCTTCAACGAAATCTTCACCGCCCGCGAGATGTTCCCGAGCGCCGGGGAACTCGATGACCCGGAACGCTGGCTGGCCCGCACCCGATGAGCCGCGCCCTTCACCTTGCCCGCGCCGCCATCAGTGCCAGCAGCGCGCCCGGGCTGAACCTGATCGGGGTTTCCGGCGGTGCCGACTCGCTAGCCCTGGCCATTGCCGCGGCGACGCTGCCCGCTTCCTTCGGCGCCGTGGTTATCGATCACGGCCTGCAGCCCGGCAGCGCCCAGGCGGCCGAACGAGCCGCCGGGCAATGCCGCGAGCTGGGATTGGACCCGGTGGCGGTGCTCCAGGTCGAGACCTCGGATGACGAGGCTTCGGCCCGCACGGCCAGGTACCAGGCCTTTGAAGCAGCCTTGCAGCAGTTCAACGCGCAGGCATTGATGCTCGCCCACACCCGCGACGACCAGGCCGAGCAGGTGCTGCTGGGGCTGCTGCGCGGATCGGGAACCCGCTCGCTGGCCGGCATCCCTGCCCGGCGCGGAGCCTACCGGCGCCCCCTGCTGGAACTGTCCCGGGCGCAAACCGAGGAAATCTGCCGGCAGGCGGGGCTTGGCTACTGGGAAGATCCGAGCAACGCGGACACCGGGTACAAGCGCAACCTCATCCGCCATAGGATCCTGCCCTTCTTGCGCGAGGAACTTGGCGAGCATGTTCCCGAAGCACTGGCGCGCACCGCCAGCCTGGCCGCCGCCGACGCCCAAGCCCTCGACGAATGGGCCCAAGCGGCCAAGGACGAGCACGGGTTGGCGATCCCGGACCTGGCCAAGCTGCCGGTGGCCATCAGCTCGCGAGTATTACGCCTGGCCGCCATGGAAGCCGGGGCCAGGAATGTGGGCCATGAGCGAACGGCGGCGCTGTGCGCGCTGGCCGGGCTCGGCGTCCCCAAGTCCAAATCAGCTGGTCCTGTGCAGCTGGATGGCAGGATCAGCGCCTTCCGGCGGCAATCGGTGATCGTTTTCACCACAACCGGCTAAACAACCTTCCGCTAAATGTGGCACTCTAGGTAAGTACCACACCTCTAGAATCAGGAGAATTCTCGTGGATTCCAATGCAGTCAAAGCCGATCTTGCGCACGTTCTGTACACCAAGGAAGAAATCCAGGCCCGCGTGGAAGAACTTGCCGCGCAGATCGACAAGGATTACGAAGGCCGCGACATCCTCGTGGTAGGTGTGCTCAAGGGCGCCGTGATGATCATGGCTGACCTGGTTCGCGCACTGAACTCCCACCTGACCATGGACTGGATGGCAGTGTCCTCCTACGGTTCGGGTACCCAGTCCTCCGGTGTGGTGCGCATCCTCAAGGACCTGGATTCCGACCTCATGGGCAAGCACGTGCTGATCGTCGAGGACATCATCGATTCCGGCCTGACCTTGTCCTGGCTGAAGTCCAACCTGGAATCCCGCGGCCCGGCCTCGGTGGAAATCTGCACCCTGCTGCGCAAGCCGGAAGCAGCCAAGGTGGAAATCGACGTCAAGTACGTCGGCATGGACATCCCGAACGAATTCGTGGTGGGCTACGGCCTGGACTTCGCGGAAAAGTACCGCAACCTTGATTGCGTGGGCACCTTGGCCCCGCATATTTACCAGTAGGGAACTTTTCTCGCCAATGGGGCGTTGAGAAATATCGAAGGTGGCGTGACCCGGACGCCAGAGCAGTGCGTGAGGGGGATGCGCCAGGCGCGGGGCCTGTCGGATCAATGAAAACGAAGAAGCTTTTTAACAGCTGGATCATTTGGGTCCTGGTCGGCGTAGTCGCCGTGGTGTTGTTCCTGCCGATGGTCTTCGGCAATAACTCGGCCAAGGTGGACACTTCCGTAGGCCTGCACCAGCTCACCAGCGGCAATGTCACCGAAGCGAAGATGTTCGACGGCGACCAGCGCGTGGATCTGAAGCTGCGCGACTCGCTGAAGGTCGATGGCGTGGACAAGGGCACCTCGGTGAGCTTCTACTACTCCACCGCCCGTGCCGAACTGGTGGTCGATGAGATCAACAAGGCCAACCTGGGCAAGTTCACCGACCAGCCGGTGGAAAGCAACTGGCTGCTGTCGATGCTCGGGATCATCATCCCGTTCCTGCTGATCGCCGGCATCTTCTGGTTCATCCTCGCCCGCTCCCAAGGCGGCGGCTCCAAGGTCATGCAGTTCGGCAAGTCCAAGGCGAAGCTGATCACCAAGGACATGCCGCAGGTGACCTTCAAGGATGTCGCCGGCGCCGACGAGGCCGTGGAGGAACTCCACGAAATCAAGGAATTCCTTCAGGAACCAGCCAAATTCCAGGCCCTGGGCGCGAAGATCCCCAAGGGCGTGCTGCTCTACGGCCCTCCGGGCACCGGCAAGACCCTGCTGGCCAAGGCCGTAGCCGGCGAGGCGGCGGTACCGTTCTACTCGATCTCCGGTTCGGACTTCGTGGAGATGTTCGTCGGCGTGGGCGCCTCGCGCGTTCGCGACTTGTTCGAGCAGGCAAAGACCAACTCCCCGGCGATCATCTTCGTTGACGAAATCGACGCCGTCGGCCGCCATCGCGGCGCCGGCATCGGCGGCGGCAACGATGAGCGCGAGCAGACCCTGAACCAGCTGCTGGTGGAGATGGACGGCTTCGACGCCACCACCAACGTCATCCTGATTGCCGCGACCAACCGCCCCGACGTGCTGGACCCGGCGCTGCTGCGCCCGGGCCGCTTCGACCGCCAGATCCCGGTGGAGGCACCGGATCTGAAGGGCCGCGAGCAGATCCTGGCCGTGCACGTGAAGGGCAAGCCGATGGATGCCACCGTGGACCTGAACGCCGTCGCGAAGAAGACCCCGGGCTACACCGGCGCCGACTTGGCCAACGTGCTCAACGAGGCCGCGCTGCTCACCGCCCGCTCCAACGCGAACCTGATCGACGACCGCGCCCTGGACGAGGCCATCGACCGCGTCATGGCCGGCCCGCAGAAGCGCACCCGCCTGATGGACGAGCACGAGCGCAAGGTCACCGCCTACCACGAGGGCGGCCACGCGCTGGTGGCAGCGGCCATGAACCAGACCGCACCCGTCACCAAGATCACCATCCTGCCGCGCGGCCGCGCGCTGGGCTACACCATGGTGGTTCCCGAATCCGACAAGTACTCGGTCACCCGCAACGAGCTGCTGGACCAGATGGCCTACGCCATGGGCGGGCGCGTCGCCGAGGAGATCGTCTTCCACGATCCGTCCACCGGTGCCAGCAACGACATCGAGAAGGCCACCGCCACCGCGCGCAAGATGGTCACCGAATACGGCATGAGCGAGAAGGTGGGCGCCGTGCGCCTGGCCGGCTCGGCTGCCGAGCAGGGCATGGGCACCGCCTCCCGCGACTTCTCCGACGAAATGGCCCACCTGGTGGACCAGGAAGTGCGCGAGCTGATCGAGCAGGCGCACAACGACGCCTACCAGGCGCTGATGGCCAACCGCCATGTGCTCGACCGCCTGGCCCTGGCGCTGCTGGAGCGCGAGACGCTGAACCAGAAGGAGATCGCCGAGATCTTCTCCGACCTGGTAAAGCGCGACAAGCGCGAAGTCTGGCTGAGCAACGAGGCCCGTCCGGTGCACCAAGAGGGCCCGATATTAAGCCCCAAGGAGCGCGCAGCTTCCTCGACCGACTAGGATCGAAGCGTGAGTGAACTACAAGAGATTGATCAGCCGCGGATCGCGGCAGCCGTGCGCGAGATCCTGGAAGCCATTGGCGAGGATCCCGACCGCGACGGCCTGGTAGACACCCCGAAGCGGGTGGCCAAGGCCTATGCGGAGTTCTTCGCCGGCTTGCACCAGAAAGCGGCAGACCACTTGTCCACCACCTTCGACATCGAGCACGATGAGATGGTGCTGGTCAAGGACATCCCGTTCTACTCGACCTGCGAGCACCACCTGGTGCCCTTCTACGGTTCGGCGCATATCGGCTACATCCCGGGCAAGGGCGGCAAGGTCACCGGCCTGTCCAAGCTGGCCCGGCTGGTCGAGGTGTACGCCCGCCGCCCGCAGGTCCAGGAGCGCCTGACCACCCAGATCGTCGATGCCCTCGTGGAGCACCTGAACCCCTCCGGTGCGATCGTCGTCGTTGAATGCGAGCACATGTGCATGTCCATGCGCGGGGTGCAGAAGCCCGGCGCGAAGACCGTGACCAGTGCGGTGCGCGGGCAGCTGCGGGAAACCGCCACCCGTGCCGAAGCCATGAGCCTGATCCTCGGAAAGTAGGAACCCCCATGTCGCTTGGAGCGATCCCGGGCACCGGCCCGAACACCAGCCCATTGCCGGTGATCCGCAAGTCCAGCAAGAAGACCATGGCCGACCTGCCAACCGGCCGCACCCTGGTCATGGGCATCCTGAACGTCACCGAGGACTCCTTCTCGGATGGCGGGAAGTACCTGTCCGGCGATGCCGCGATCGACCAGGGCCTGAAGCTGCTGTACTCGGGTGCCGACATCATCGACGTGGGCGGCGAATCCACCCGCCCGGGCGCCACGAACGTGGATCCTGCCCTGGAGCGCGAGCGCATCATCCCGGTCATCGAAGCCCTGGTGAAGGCCGGCGCGGTGATCTCCGTGGACACCATGCATGTCTCCACCGCCCGCGCGGCCATCGCCGCCGGCGCGCACCTCATCAACGACGTTTCCGGCCTGACCTATGAGCCGGGCATGCCGGAGCTGATCGCGGAAACCGGCGTCCCCTACGTATTGATGCACCGCCGCGGCACCGCGCAGGACATGGTTTCCGAGGCGAACTACCAGGACGTGGTCACCGAGGTCATCGCAGAATTGCGCATGCTGCGCGATGAATTCGTCGCCAAGGGCGTGGCCCCGGAGCAGATCATCATCGATCCGGGACTGGGCTTCGCCAAGGATGCGCAGCACAACTGGGCGCTGCTGGCCAACGTCCCTGCCATCGAGGAGCTGGGCCACCGTGTGCTGATCGGCACCAGCCGCAAGCGCTTCCTGGGCGAACTGCTGGCCGAAGGCTCCAAGAGCCGCGCGCCGATGGAACGCGATTCCGCGACCGCCGCGACCACCGTGCTGGGCGCCCGCGACAAGGTCTGGGCAGTGCGCGTGCACGATGTCACCGGCAACCGCGACGCCATTGAAGTCGTGCAGGCCTATGGATCGCATTAGCATCTACGGAATTTCGGCCACCGGCTACCATGGCGTTTTCGACCATGAGAAGCGCGACGGCCAGGAATTCATCATTGACGTGGTGCTGCACGTGGATATCTCACGTGCGGCAGCCAGCGACAATGTTCTTGACACGGTGCACTACGGCGAAGTCAGCGAGCTGGTAGTCCAGCAGATCCAGGCCGGCCCGTGGGACCTGATCGAGAAGCTGGGCAGCGAAATCGCCGAGGCGATCCTCGCCGCCTACCCGGGCGTGTTCACCATCGACGTGGTGGTGCACAAGCCGCAGGCTCCAATCCCGGTACCGTTCACCGATGTCACCATCTCGCTGACGCGGCACCAGAAGCAGCACACCGCGATCATCGCGTTGGGCGCCAACCTGGGTGATCCGCAGGCTACCCTGGCCGCCGCGGTGCAGGACCTCGGCGCAGAAGTCGAGCTGCTCAAGGTTTCCCCGCTGGCCATCACCAAGCCGGTAGGCGGTCCGCCGGAACAGCCCGATTACACCAACCAGGTCGTCCAAGTGCGTACCCGGCTGGCCCCGCATGAGCTGCTGGATCTGTGCCAGTGGATAGAAGCCAAGCACCACCGCACCCGCGAAGTGCGCTGGGAAGCGCGCACGCTGGATCTGGACCTGATCGCCTACGACCAGCTGAACCTGGATGATGAGCGGCTGACCCTGCCTCATCCGCGCGCCGCGATCCGCGGCTTCGTGCTGGCCCCGTGGAGCTGGATGGATCCGGACGCGGTGCTGAACGGGCAACTGGTTTCCCGTTTGGCCGCCGAAGCTGCCGATACGAAGGACATCATCCGGCTATGGCCAAGCTGAAGCTGCGCTGGCTGCTCTGGTGCGCCGGGCTCGGGGCCGTGGCCGGCTGGATCGCGTTGCGCCTGCTCACCGCGGCAGGCAGGTACGCGCCGGTGCTGGACTACTCCGCCCTGTACTCGCTGGGCGCGGTCTGCGCGGTGATCCTGTTCCTGGGGATCCGCGTGAAGCGCTCCACCCTGGGCAAATCGGACTTCGAGCCGATCGCCGCAGCTCGTACCCTGGTTCTGGCCCAGGCCTCGGCGTATGCTGGTGCGGTGATTGCCGGTTGGCATGTTCCGGCCATCATCACCCTCTGGGCGGCCACTGGGATCACCCCCACCCTGACCCGCGGCCTGGTGCTGACTGGTGCTGGTGTCCTCATGGTGATTATTGGGTATATTGTTCAGCAACTGTGCAAACTACCTCCAGAGGATACCGATGGCAACAGCGACTCCGTGGTCACCGAATAACTTCACCCCAGCCCACCGGGACTACGCCAAGGTCAAGTTCACCACCTGGGCAATCACCTGGGGCCTGTTCCTGCTGGCGGCACTGGTCCCTGCCGTGCTGGCAGTCACCGGCGTCGGCATCCCGCTGTGGCTGGTGCTTTCCCCGGTCCTGCTGGTGCTGGCGATCGCGTTGCCGGCATTGCGCATCATCCGCCGCCAGGTCGCCGCACTGGGCTATCTCGAACGCGAAGAAGACTTCATCGTCCGCTCCGGGGTGATGTGGCGCAAGCAGGTGGTCATTCCCTACGGCCGCATGCAATACGTCGAGGTCAACAGCGGGCCGCTGGAGCGCCGCTATGGGCTATGCCAGCTAACGCTGAACACCGCCGGCAGCGCTGCCACCGCGCACGTCTACGGGTTGCCCGAGCGCGAAGGGCAGGCCCTGCGCGAACGGCTTGTGGCCGCCGGCGAAGAGAAAATGCTATGAGCCAGGCCGAAGAACTGGCCACCGGAGACAGTGCCGAGCCATGGCAGCGGGTGCATCCAGCCAGCCCGTTCGTCCACGGCTGGCTGGCCATCATCGGCCTGGGCTACATCTACTGGCAGAACACCGACGACCTGTCCTGGGCGGAGCGCTTCTCCGGCACCAGGTTGATGTGGACCGTCGCGGGCGCCGGCATCGCACTGGCCGTGGTGCTCATCTTCTACTTCCTTTCCTGGTACTTCACCCGCTATAAGCTCACCAGCACCCACGTGTACGTGAATTCCGGGATGCTATTCCGCAGCCAGAAGCAGGCGCGCATCGACAAGGTGCAAGGCATAGACATTGCCCAGCCACTGGTAGCCCGGCTGCTGGGTCTCGCCGAACTGCGCTTTGACGTGGCCGATTCCTCCGAGTCGGTGCTGCGCCTTTCCTTCCTGCGCAAGGCCGATGCCCACGCGCTGCGCGTGGTCATCCTGGAGCGGGCCCGCGGCGAAGAACCTGCCGCTGCCCAAGAAAGCGGCTCCCACGACGCGGCGGATCGCGCGGCAGCCCAGCCGCAGGCCGCCGCGGACGCATTGCCGCTGATGGCCAACGTGCCCATTGGGCGCCTGATTGGCTCCATGTTCCTGCAATTGCCGGTGATGTTCGGGGTGCTCGCATGCCTGGCGATGCTGGTGCTTTGGCTTGCCGGGGTCGACGGAATCATCGCGGCCCTGGTCCCCGCGGCCTTGGCCTTCGGCAGCTTCTACTACAAGCAGCTGAACCAGGGCTGGAACTTCACCGCCAGCGCCTCGGACACCGGCATGCGCATCAGCTACGGACTGGCTGACACCCGCCAGCACTCCATTCCTGCCGGCCGCGTCCAGGCCATTTCGGTGACGGCACCCTTCTTCTGGCGGATGCTGGGCTGGTACAAGGTGGAAGTCAACGTGCTGGGCACCAAGAGCGATGACGCGGATAACCTGCAGGTGCTCCCGGTGGGCGACTTCGAGTCGGTCGCCCGGATCATGGGGATCCTGCTGCCGGATCTTGGCGTCGCCAACCAGCGCGAGGTGCTGGCCACCGCGGTGAGCACCGGATGCGAACACGGTTTCACCGGCTCCCCGGAACGCGCCAAGCCGCTATCGCCCGGGGCATGGAAGCACCAGGCGTTCCTGGCCACCGGCACCACGGTGATTTCCCGGTATGGCTGGCTGGCCCGGCAGGCCAGCTTCGTGCCGCATAACCGGGTGCAGGGCATGAGCTGGGGCCAGGGACCATGGGAGCAAGGACGTAAACTGGCCGGTGTCCGCTTGCACTGTGCCGGCGGAAATATCATCGGGTACCTGCATCAAATTGATGCGGACACCGCAGCAGAATTTATTCGGGCGCAAACCCGGCGCCTGGTTGAAAGGTAGAAGTGGACGCACCACGCTTGGGAATCGGCATCATCTCCGCCGGCAAGGTAGGCACCGTGCTTGGTGCGGCGCTGGCAGCCAGCGGACACCGGATCACCGGAATCCACGCCGTCTCGGAGGATTCGCGCGATCGCGCCGACGCCTTGCTGCCCGGCGTGGAACTGCTGGACCCAGCAGAAATCCTGCGCCGCAGCGAACTGGTGCTCCTTGCGGTACCCGACGACGTGCTCGGCGAACTGGTGTCCGGACTGGCAGCGGGCGGCCATATCGCCGCCGGGCAGTTGATCGCGCACACCGCCGGGCGGTACGGCACCTCGATCCTGCAACCGGCCTTGGATGCTGGCGCCTTTGGACTGGCAATCCACCCGGCCATGACCTTCACCGGCATGAGCATGGACCTCCAGCGCCTGACCGACTGCGTCTTCGCGGTCACCGCGGACGAGGCCATCCTCCCGGTAGCCCAGGCGCTGGTGGTGGAAATGCGCGGGGAGCCGGTGGTGATCGCCGAGCAGGATCGTGCCAGCTACCACGCGGCCCTGGCCCATGCGGCAAACCACCTGAACACCATCACGGCGCAATCGGCGGACATCCTGCGCCGGATCGGCGTGGAAGAACCATCCAATACCCTGCGCGCCCTGATGTACGCGAGCCTGGATAACGCCCTGCGTTCCGGCGCGGGCGCACTGACCGGCCCGGTAGCACGAGGCGATAGCGGAACGGTCACCGCGCACCTGCAGGCGCTGGCCGACGCCCCGGCGGAAACCAACAATTCCTATCGGAGCCTCTCGCGCGCTACCGCGCTGCGCGCCGCAGAACGCGGACTGATCTCCCAAGGCACGCTGGAAGAGCTTCTGCGAGTTCTAGAATAGAAGGGTGAAAACCCCGAAGATTGTAAAGACCCGTGCCGAGCTGAAGGCTGCTATTGCCGCAGCTAACCCGGGATCGCTGGGCTTCGTGCCCACTATGGGAGCCCTGCACCGCGGACATGCTTCGCTGTTCAAGGCCGCCCGCGAAGAAAACGAACTTGTAGTCATCTCCGTATTCGTCAATGAGCTGCAGTTCAACGATGCCAGCGACTACGCCAACTATCCGCGCCAGCTCGACGCTGATGTGCAGCTGGCCGCGGCCGCCGGCGTCGATCTTGTCTTTGCCCCGGACGCTTCCGAGATCTACCATGCCGGCCTTCCGCTGGTGAAGTTGAGTTCCGGCGCGCTGGGCGAAATGTATGAAGGCGCCTCGCGTCCAGGCCACTTCGATGGCATGCTGGCCGTAGTTGCCAAGCTGCTGCACTTGGCCGACCCGCGTCGGGGCGAATACCGCGCCTACTTCGGCCAGAAGGATGCCCAGCAGCTGATGCTGATCCGCCGCATGGTTGCCGACCTGGATTATCCGGTAGAACTGCGTGCGGTGCCGATCGTGCGCAGCCCGAAAGGCCTGGCGCTTTCCAGCCGCAATGCATTGCTCAGCGAGGAAGAGAAGGAAGCAGCCTTGGTGCTGCACCGTTCGATCCAGCTGGTTGCCGACCGTGCGGCACGCAATGAACCGCTGTACATCGAGGATGCCATCGCCATGTACCAGATGGCCCCGCTGGTGGAGCTGGACTACTTCGCCGTCGTTGACCCGGATACCCTGCAGGAACTGGCATTCAACTGCCAGGACACCCCCTTCACCGGCGAGGGCTTGATCCTTGTCGCGGCGAAGGTGGGCAACGTCCGTCTGATCGACAACCAGCCGATCTAGGCAAATCGTCGAGCAGCCTGCCCGAGGACCTGGCGGAAGCCGCACAGCTCCTGCATGATTTCGGCGGCGGGCTGCTCGGCGCCAACGAACTGCACTGCCTCACCGGCATAGACCGGGGCTATGTCCGTCAGCGCTTCGGAGCGGGCCTGATCCATCTGCTCGCGCAGCGCATCGTTCGGCTCCCAGCTGGAAAGATCCGCGTGCTTGTCGCTGAACTCATTGCGCAGCGCCCGTCCGCCGAACTCGGGCGCCCATGGCAATTGCTGGGCGAGATCGAAGGCGCGGGTATAGATAGTGTCATCCAGGCCCGCATTGCGTGCTGCGCTCTTCATGTTCCCGTGCCCGCTGGACTCTGCTGCCGAGAGGAAACGGGTCCCGATCCAGGCAGCTTCCGCGCCAGCTGACAGCACCGCGGCGATACCTCGCGCAGTGCCGATGCCTCCGGCCGCCACCACAGGCTTCTGGTGCTGGGCGGTTGCCAGCTGCAGCAGCGGCAGAGTTCCGGCTTCATTGCGGCCATGTCCGCCACCTTCTGCGCCACGGGCAATGATGATGTCGATGTCATCAGCCATCGCGCGTTCCAGATCTGCCGCATTGCCTACCTGCATGGCGGTCAGAACTCCAGCCTCATGGGCTACCGCCGCGGCCCGGGTGACATCGCCGAAGCTCAAGGTCACCAACGAGGGCCCGAACTCCAAGAAGGCCTCTAGCGGGGAGAGATCCGTTTCCAACGCCCAGGCCATGAAGCCGACGCCCCATGGAGTACTCAGGGATTCAACGAATTGCGTTTGCTGTTCAATCCAGTCAGCTGTGGGAGTTGCAGGCGAACCGATCATCCCTACACCTCCCGCGTGGGAAACAGCTGCAGCCAAGGCGCCGCCAGCCGCGCCAGCCATAGATGCATTGAAGATGGGTTCACGGTATCCAAGGAGTCTTTGCAGGTCGCTCATGAGCCCAGACTAGAACAGCGAAATGAATGTGACCTAGAACGCGGCCCCTCGATTTGTAAGTGCCCAAGAACCTGTGTATAGTTTTTATCTGTTGCCGGAACGGAAACAACACGGAATCTACCGATTGTTCACCCGGCAGCCAATCACTTTTCACTGAAGGTTTTCCGCCGATTTTGATCGGATCAGGAAGTCTGGTAAGTTGGAAAAGTTGCTCCGGAGCGAAGCAGTCATCGAAGGATTGGTGGTTGTGGTGTCGAGAGTGTTTGTTGTTTGAGAACTCA
>NZ_PCPZ01000003.1 GCF_002979865.1 Arthrobacter sp. MYb214 | reverse complement strand
ATGCCCAACCCGAGATAGTGCCCGCGGCGGCGGCCGACCAGTCCAGCTTCGGTGACCAGCTTCTTGACGTGGAAGAAACTTTGAGGATCACCGGGTTTAACGGTGGGTGCTGGAACGTCCAGCAGAGAACTGCGAGGCAAATATAATCCTTGATTGAAAGAGCTCGCTGCGTCGTGAACAATAAATTACCCGACCGAGCCTATTACCCCCATTCTACTCAGGTTCACGGCCGCTCTCGCTGTTCTTCCGCTGTCAGATTCTGCTCTTTCACATATTTCTTTGAGTTCTATCCAGCTTTGAGAGCCAGTGACGCTGCGATGCGTGTGAGCGCTTCCTCGTTGCCGATCTGCAGCAGCTCAGCGATCATCGCGACCATTGCTTCACCTAGCCGTGCAAGGATCGCCACGGCTTGCGTGTTGCCTCCTTCCAGCTCGGAGGCGATGATCAGGAAGGCTTCTCGGTCTTGGCGGACCAGTGATGTCAGTAGTGCGATACCTAGTGCTGCTTCAGGGCTGTTGCCCATGAGATATTCCCATCGATGAAGATAAATTCGGATGTTTCTTCCGTACACGCGGCGCAACGTCGGCAGCATCTTGAGCCTAGCAGGGTATTGAGGGAGCAGCTTCTCGTTATACAGCGCCTGCCAAGCGACCAGCGCTGGAGCCCGAATAATCGATCGCAGTAGGGCCCATGGAGCAACTGTAGTAACTCTGTGAAACTTCCAGTGCCTCTGAAGTGCCCGGGCCCACTGCTTCAAAGCTGTGATATTAGTGGCTTAGGGGCATGACTCTCCTTGATTAGCGAGCACGGACCTGACGACCAGTGCGGCCCTGAAAGTTCGTTATTAGAAAGTGCGAGCGAGTGATTGATGCCAAGTAATTGGTCCCTTGCTGGAGTAGCAGACGGGCCTACTCGATACTAAAGTGGCAACGCGACAGCCCTAGGGAACCTGTTTTTCATCTTGGGGAAATGAACGAGTCGACACCTAGCAGTTGGGTGTGGATATGGAGCAAAAGATTCTGGACCGGGTTTGTTGTCAGAGGTGCGAGCAACTTCTGGGCGCCAGTATTGTCGGCAGTTTTACACGGCATGACCTGCTTACTTGCCAGATTGAATGTGCCAATAAGAGTGGGCGGCGACAGGTGCTCTCTGACGACTCCGGTAAGTTCTGCCTCTAATCGGTTGCCATCATGATCCCAACCCAATCCCGGTCGCAACTCCCACTGGCTATGGAAAAGCTGGGACAAGACATCATGTCGAGATTGGCCGGCCGACAGCCCTATGTTCCTCAGGGATAAGGTGCTGTCGAGAACATAGCTGGGGAGCACGATCAGGGGCTACCTTGGCTTTTCCTCCCAATGGTGGTTATATCCCGGGGATGCTGGCACGATCATCCTACTGCCACTATTGCTGACCGTGCGATCAGTGTGAACGAAGGAGCATCATGCATCTGCCCGTACCCCGCGGAGACCTGTCCCAAGCGCTGAACAATGCGTTGCTGTGCAACCCCTCGGAGGAATACGCGGCCTATCTGGCAACGGTCGCAAGAGATCGGTTGGCTGCGGCTTCGGATGTGCTGGATGACGGGGACCTGCAGCTGAGCCTTTTCGTGCTCTACGAACTGCACTATCGGGGATTCGAAGAAGTCGATGACCGCTGGGAATGGAACCCCGGGCTCATTTCGCTTCGGGCCCGGATCGAGGAGGGTTTCGAGCAAGCGCTGCGCGAGGCGGCAGGCCCGATTCCAAGCGTGGAACCCAGCTCCGCGAAGGTGGCCCAAGCCCTGTTCGAGCTCGCAGCTGATGATGCTGGACCGTCGGTCTCGAAATTCATCCAGCGCAAGGCCACTGCCGGCCAAGCAGGCGAATTCCTGATTCTCAAGTCGATCTACCAGCTCAAGGAAGCTGATCCGCATACCTGGGCGATCCCGAAACTCGAAGGCCGTGCAAAAGCCGCCATGGTGGAGATCCAGGCTGATGAATACGGAAATGGGCAGCTGCCGCGAATGCATAGCGAGCTGTTCAGGCAGACCATGAAGGGCCTGGGGTTGCGTGATGATTTCGGCGCGTACGTGGACCGCATTCCGGCGGTGACGCTGGCGGCAGTGAACATGATTTCGCTCTTCGGCATGCACCGGCGCCTGCGGGGAGCCATCACTGGCCACCTGGCACTGTACGAGATGACTTCCTCGATACCCCAGGCGGCTTATGCCCGCGGGTTCCGGCGCCTGGGATATGAATCCCCGGTGACCGATTACTTCGATGAGCATGTGGAAGCTGATGCGGTCCATGAGCAAATCGCCGGCCGCGACCTGGCGGGCGGACTGGCTGAAGACGAACCGGATCTGGTGCCCGACATACTCTTCGGAGCCCAAGCCGCGGCCGCGGTTGACGCGTTGGCCGGCGCAAAGTACCTGGACGCGTGGGAAGCTGGCAGATCAGCATTGCATGCCGGAGCGGGGGCAGTGGTATGAGCGAGGGGCGCAGCGCTTCGGAAGCCGCCATGATTACCGTTTGCCCGCAGGGCCCCTTGCTGCTAAGGGGAGATTTTGAAATCGTGGATGCCGAGGGGCAATCCATCGAGGCCCGGAAAGGGCCCGTCGCGCTATGCCGCTGCGGGGGCTCTGCCATCAAGCCTTTTTGCGATGGCACGCACAAGCTCATGAAGTTCGAGCGCCCGAAGTAGGGCACTGGATCCTGAAATGGGCTATTGCGCATCTGGTCCGCAGCGGGCCGGCGCTGCCGGCACCTGCATCGTTTGATGCCGTTTGCCGAGCTGCCTGCGCGGACGCGGGAATGCGGCTAGTTGGTGGATCCTGGGTGGCGTGATCCCAGCCGCCTGGAATGCAGTTGCGGCAAGCCTGTCTAGGGTTTGGCCGCCAAGCTGGCGCCCAGGGATTCCAAAGCGCCAGGGACGACAGAGTAGTACGCCCACACCCCGCGCTTTTCGCGGTGCAGGATTCCGGCCTCCACCAGGATTTTCAGGTGGTGCGAGACCGTCGGCTGCTTGAGGCCCAGTGGTTCGGGCAGGTCGCAGACGCACGTCTCGGCCGACTCGCTGGCGGAGACGATGGACAGGATGCGCAGGCGGTTGGGATCGCCCAGGGCCTTGAAGCGCAGCGCCAGCGCTTCGGCCTGCCCGGCGTTGAGGATTGCCTCGCCTTGGGATGGCGTGCAGCAGGCGTCGGCTGCCGGTGCTGGGGAAGTCCCTCCGGCAGGATTCACGGTGGCTGTACTCACGGGCCTTGGCTCTTTTCTTGGCTGGCGCCAGAGATTGACAAACGTCGATATGTTTCATCATACTCAAAACATCGACAATCGTCGATGCCTATTCTTGGAGTGATGAATCAGTGGCACCCGCGCCTGCGCCAGACACTGCCCCCGTGGCGGCAAAACTTTCCTTCCTGGACCGCTACCTGGCCCTGTGGATCCTGCTGGCCATGGGCGTCGGCTTGGGTCTGGGCCGCATCTTCCCTCAGCTGGGCGAGCTGCTGGACCGCTTCACCGTGGCCGGGGTCTCGGTACCCATCGCCATCGGCCTGCTGGTCATGATGTATCCGGTGCTGGCCAAGGTCCGCTACAACGAAACCGGCCGCGTGCTGGCCGACAAGAAGCTGATGATCACCTCGCTGGTGATCAATTGGGTCCTGGCCCCGGCGTTCATGTTCGTGCTGGCGTGGGTATTCCTGGCCGACCTGCCCGAATACCGCACCGGCCTGATCATTGTGGGGCTGGCCCGCTGCATCGCCATGGTGTTCATCTGGAATGACCTGGCTTGCGGGGACCGGGAAGCGGCCGCGGTGCTGGTGGCCATCAACTCCGTCTTCCAGGTCATCGCCTTCGGTGCCCTGGGCTGGTTCTACCTGCAGCTGCTGCCATCGTGGCTGGGGCTGGAAACCACCAGCGCCGAGTTCTCCATTGCCGCCATCACCGCCTCGGTCCTGGTCTTCCTGGGCATTCCGCTGGTGGCCGGCTACCTGACCCGCACCCTGGGCGAAAAGGCCAAGGGCCGCGACTGGTACGAGGGTAAATTCCTGCCGAAAATCGGGCCGTGGGCACTGTACGGGCTGCTGTTCACCATCGTGCTGCTCTTCGCATTGCAGGGCGATAACATCATCTCCAAGCCCCTGGATGTGCTGCGCATGGCGATTCCGCTGCTGATCTACTTCGTGGTGGTCTTCGGCGCCGGAATGCTCATCGGCCACTGGCTGAAGCTGGGCTACCCGCGCACCACCACCTTGGCGTTCACTGCCGCCGGCAACAACTTCGAGCTGGCCATCGCGGTAGCCATCGCCACCTTCGGTGCCACCAGCGGCCAGGCCCTGGCCGGCGTGGTCGGTCCGCTGATCGAGGTGCCGATCCTGGTTGCCTTGGTCTACGTGGCCCTGTGGTCCCGGAAAGTCTTCCCAGCTGTAAGCACTTCCACTACTTCTTCCTAAGGACAACACCCATGACTGCTGCCGAAAAGCCTTCGGTTCTCTTTGTCTGCGTGCACAACGCAGGGCGTTCCCAGATGGCCGCGGCCTTCCTCTCCCACCTCTCCGGAGGGCGCATCGAGGTCCGCTCGGCCGGTTCCGCCCCAGCCGACTCGGTCAACCCGGCCGCCGTGGAAGCCATGAAAGAAATCGGCATCGACATGTCCTTGGAAATCCCCAAGGTGCTGACCACCCAAGCCGTGAAGGACTCCGATGTGGTGATCACCATGGGCTGCGGAGATGCCTGCCCATTCTTCCCGGGCAAGCGCTATGAAGATTGGAAGCTGGAAGACCCCGCAGGGCAGGGCATTGACGGTGTGCGGCCAATCCGTGATGAAATCCGTGCCCGGATTGAGAACCTCATCGCCGACCTGCTGCCGGCCAGCTAAGCGCAGACCGTCTCCAGAATTCCAGTAGCCAAGGAGAAACCCATGCAGGAGAACCTTCCAGTCATCGTCATCGGCGCCGGCCCCATCGGCCTTGCCACCGCCGCCCACCTGCGCGAACGCGGGCAGGAAGTGCTTGTCCTGGAAGCTGGGGACAGCGCCGGCGCCGCAATAGCCCAGTGGTCCCACATCAAGCTCTTCTCCCCATGGCGCTTCAATATCGATGCGGCCTCCCGCCGGCTGCTGGAAACCCCCAGCGAGGGATACGCCGGAGGCTGGGAAGCACCGCGGATCACCAAGCTTCCCACCGGCGCGGAGTTGGTCAGCGAATATCTCCAACCGCTGGCCGCCCACCCCCAACTGTCACCGCGCATCCGCTACGGCCACCGCGTGGCGAAAATCAGCCGCGTGCTGGACGACGGCCGCGGTGCCGACAAGGCACGCACCGCGCACCGCGATGAAGCCCCGTTCCTGGTGCGCACCGAAACTCCTGGCGGCCCGGTGGATCTTCTCGGCCGTGCCGTGGTTGATGCCAGTGGCACCTGGAACCAGCCAAGCCCGGTAGGCCGGGCCGGAATCGAAGCTATCGGTGAAGCGCAGGCGCGCGAGCGCGGCTTCATCATCTGCGGGCTTCCTGATCCGCTGCGCGCCGATGAGCAGGAGCTCGCGGGCAAGAAATTGCTGGTGCTTGGCGCCGGGCATTCGGCGGCGAATACCGTCATTGCCCTGGGCCGGTTGCAGAAGAAGTTCCCGGACACCCGGATCCTCTGGGGCCTGCGCGGGGCGGCCAACCCTATTCGCCTGTACGGCGGGGGAGCTGCTGACCAGCTTCCAGCCCGGGGCCAGCTGGGCACGTCCCTGCGCCGGCTGGTTGAGAACGGCAATGTGAAACTGCTGGAAAACGTGTCCGTGGCTTCGATGAGCGCCGGCGAGCAGCTATCCGTGTCACTGGCTGACGGGCGCGAGCTGGCCGTTGACCGCATCATCGCGGCCACTGGTTTCCGCCCGGACCTGCAGATGCTCTCCGAACTGCGTCTGGACTTGGATGAATGCGTTGAAGCCCCGCGCCAGCTCGGGCCATTGATCGACCCGGAATTCCACAGCTGCGGAACGGTCAGCGCGCACGGCGAAAAGCAATTGGCGCACCCGGAGAAGAACTTCTACATCGTTGGAATGAAGAGCTATGGACGGGCTCCGACGTTCCTGATGGCTACCGGCTACGAGCAGGTGCGCTCCATTGCCGCTGCCTTGTCCGGCGATGCCGACGGGGCAGGCCGGGTTGAACTGGATCTGCCGGAAACCGGGGTCTGCTCCACGGATCTGGGCGGTTCCTGCGACGCCCCCGCGGACGGCGACACCGCCAGGGGAACCGAGCCCGCCGAAGCTGCCAGCTGCTGCGCCTCGCCGCAGCCGGTGAGCCTGGGATTGAGCACAGGAACACTGCACGGCAACAGCGAAGTAGCCGCCCAGTAAGCCAGCTTGGGCAAGGGGCGATCGCCACGGAAATTCGATGGAGCCAAGGGGCAACGCGGCATATGCCGCGTTGCCCCTTGGCTCCATTTTTCTTTTCGAGGACCGGGATAGGACCGCGTTTCAGCTCACCGGGACTGGTGTGTTCCTGGCCGCTGGATCCTGCTGCGTTGCCGTGCCTCTTGTGCCGGTACGCTGCGGCGCCGGGATTCCGGCGAGCGCCACCGCGCACACGGAAGTGAGCACCAGTGCGGTAGCTGGGGCGATGGCAGTCCACGGAGCCCGCTCGACGTAGCCGATGCCTTCGGCCAGCAGCAGGCCCCACTCCGGGGTGGGCGGCTGCGCGCCGAGCCCGAGGAAGCCGAGGGCGGCCAAGGCCAGTGCCACCCCGGGCAGCCGCAGCATCCCGTGCCTCAGCAGGGCCGGAAGCACCGCGGGCAGCAGATGCTGGACCCAGATCCGGCCGCGCGGCACCCCGGAGAGCGGAAGCCAGCGGATATGCGGCATGGCCCGGGCTTCGTCGAGCAGCGAGGCAGCATGCGTGGCCAGCGGAGGCCAGCTCACCCAGAGCACGGCCAGCGCCGCACCGCCGACCGAGGGGCCCAGCAGGGCCGCGATGACCACCCCGGCCAGAATCGGCGGAGTCGCGTTGGCGATTACCGCCGGCCCGCGCGAGATCTCGCCTGCTGCCGCTAGCAGCAGGCCGATCAGGATTGCGCAGGCCACGATTCCCAGCGCCGGGCCTACCGTGCCCAAGGTTCCGTGGGCCACGCGGGCCAGCAGATCCCGTCCGCTGGAATCGGCGCCGAATGGCAAACCGGCCCCCGGGGCTTGCAGCCTCTGGAAGGCAAGGGTGTAGGGGTCGCGCGGCAGTCCGAAAGCCAGGATGGCCAGCAGCGCGGTGCAGGTGATCGCCGCAGTCCAGCGCTGGATCCTGCCGTTGCCGCGCGCCTCGGGCGGGGCTGGCAGCGACCCGGCGGGCAGGGCGCCGCCGCGCAGCGCGCGCCGGGCCGCTGCGGTGAGCATTCCGATCAGCAGCGCCGATCCCGCCATCAGCAGCAGCCCGGCCTGCAAGGCGGGAATATCCTGCGCATTGGCGGCCCCGAGCAGATAGCGGCCAAGTCCGGGCACCGCGAAGACCTGCTCTACGGCCACGGCGCCGCCGAGCAAGCCGATGAACACCAGGCCGAGCTGGTCGATGACTGCCGCGGCGGCCCGGCGCAGCACCCCGGAGAGGATGGCCGGCGCCGGAGCTCCGGCCAGGTGCCAGATCCCGGCCCAGCGTTCGGCGGCCACCGAGGCGATGGCGTCGGCCAGCAGCCGGCCGAGTAATCCGCCGGCCGGGATGCCCAGGGCCAGTGCGGGCAGGACCGCGGTGTCCAGCCCGGTCCACCCGTAGGGCGGAAGCCATTGCAGCTGCACCGCCACCAGCACCAGCAGCAAGCTGGCCAGCAGAAATTCGGGCAAGGCGGTCAGTGCCACGCCCAGCGGCCCGGATCCTGAATGCGGCCGGTTGCGCAGCACGCGCAGCGCGGCGGGCAGCACCAGGGCCAAGGCCACGGCGAGCGCGATGATAGTGGCGAATACGGTGAGCGTGGCGGAGACCGACAGCGCCCGCCAGACGCCGGGAGCGATTTCTGCCCCGCTGACCCAGGAGCTGCCCAGATCCCCGTGCAGCACCCCGGACCACCAGTGCAGGCTGGTGGCCAGCGGGCCCTGGTCCAGGCCCAGCTGCGCGCGCACGGCGGCCAGCGCCTGCTCGGTGGGTTCCAGTTCGGCATAGCGTGCGCGCAGCACCGCGGCGGCCGGGTCCGTGCGCGAAAGCCAGGGCAGCGCGCCGGCTACCAGCAGCAGGGCCAGCGCGCTGAGCAGGCAGGATGCGAAGGACGGCCAGGAGAGGCGCCGCGCCTTCAGGGCGAACCAGTTCATCAGCGTTGCGGCTCCTGGTCGCTGTCCAGGCGGGTCTGCGCAGTGATCAGCTCGCGTTCGCGCGGATCCTGCGCGGCATCGCGCACGGCGGGGCCCTCGCCCTGGATCACGCGTTCGTGCAGCAGCGCGATGGCCGCGTCGGTGCCCAGGATCCGGGCTTCGGCCAGCATGATCTGCTGCTGGCGCTGTTCCCCGGCTTCGGTTTCCGAGGCTCGGGCGATCGCCTGGTCCACGTCCTTGTCGCAGAGCTGGGCGATGGCGAAGCCGCCTTCGCAGGTGAAGTCGGAGGCGAAGTACGCAACCGGGTCCCCGGAATCCAGCACGGTGGCGCGCGAGAGGATGAAGGCATCGAAGGCGCCGTCCAGTGCGTCGGCCTCGATGTACTGGTATTCGCGCACATCCTGCTTCACGATGAATCCGGCCGCTTCCAGCTGCTGCTCCAGGATCACCGCGACTTCTGGCAGTTCGGCGCGGTCGGTGAAGGTGCCCAGGGTGATTTCCACGTCCTTGACCTTGGCTGGTTCGGCACGCTGGGCCAGCAGCTGCCGGTATTCTCCAGAATCGCGCAGTCCGGCGGCGTAGGGCAGGGCCGGGCCGAGCAGGCCATCGGCTATATCGGCGCGGTTCTCGTACACCGATTCAACGATGGCCGCCCGGTCGATGGATTCGCGGGCTGCGGCGCGCACCGCCGGGTCGGCGAATGGGCCCTTCTCGGTGTTCAGGTACAGCGTGTTGGTGCGCGGCATCGGCACTTCGGTGAGCAGCTCCTGGTCCACCGTGGCGGCCTGCCCGGCGGGGATGGCCTCGATGACATCTGCTTCCGAGGTGCGCAGCGCGGCGGCGCGGGCGGTGCCATCGGGCACGAACTTCACGTCGATGCCCGAGGCTGCGGCCTTTTCGCCCCAGTAGCCCTCGTACCGGTCCAGGGTGGCCCCCGAGATCCCGTCCACGTCCACGATCTGGAAGGGGCCGGTGCCGTGGCCGGCCGGATCCACCCCGTTGGCGGTGTAGGCTTCGGCGGCGAAGATGGCCAGCTGCGGGCTGGAGAGCCGCTGGGGCAGCAGCGGGTCGGGATCCGCGGTGGTGATCCGCAGTCCGTGCTCCCCGCGCACCGCGACCTTCAATGCGGTTCCGTTCAGGATGCGCGGCACCGGGGTGGAGTCGATGGCCCGCTGCAAGGAGTTCGCCACCGTTTGGGCGGTCAGCGGCTGGCCGTTGTGGAAACTGACGCCTTCGCGGATCTCGAAGTCCCAGGCAAGCTCGCCGCTGCTTTCCCAGCTGGTAGCCAATGCCGGCTGGGCGTCCCCGGACGCGTCGAGGTTGACCAGGGTTTCGGCGGTGGACCAGCGCGAGAGCTTGAACGCGTCGTCGCTGAGCGGGCTGAGCCCGGAGCGGGGCGGCTGCATGTGGGCTACGGAGATGCGGTCGGTGCTTCCGGCCTGCTCGGCGGCCGCGGAGAAGCAGCCGCTGAGGGCAAGTGCCCCGGCCAGCGGGATGGTGAGCAAAGCCAGGGTCTTGGGGCGGGGTCGATTCATGGGTGCGAGGTCCTTGGGAAGTGGGTGATGGGTGATGGGTGATCAGCTGGCGGGCGGGTTATCGGGACGGTGGGCGGATGGCGATGGTGCGCGAGCATTGCGCGGCCAGCTGCGGGTCATGGGTGATCAGCAGCAAGGCAATGCCGGAGTTGGCGGCGGTGGAGAGCAGCTGGCCGGCGACTGCCTGGGCGGTGTCCGGATCCAGGGCGCTGGTCGGCTCGTCCGCCACCAGCACCGAGGGGTTCACTGCCACGGCGCGGGCCAGTGCGGCCCGCTGCAACTGTCCTCCGGAGAGCTGGTGCGGGCGCCGATCCAGCAGTGCCGTGTCGAATTGCGCCAGCTCGGCAGCCCGGTCGATGCCCGTTCCGGGGCCGGCTGGGGGAGCCAGCCGGTGGATGGCCTGCTGCAGCGAGGTGCGGATGCTCCAGCGCGGCACGAAGGCGGCGGCAGGGTCCTGGGGCACGCCCTGGACCAGCCGGCGGCGTGCTGGCGCGTGGCTGCGCTTCGGTGAGCTCCAGTGCTGGCCCAGCACGCGGATTTCTCCGGAGTCCGGCAGTTCCAGGCCCAGCACGATGTCGGCCAGGGTGGATTTGCCGGCGCCGGACGGCCCGGTGACGGCCACCGATTCGCCCGGGGCCAGCGTGAAGCCAAGGGGCTCCAGGACCAGTCGGCGGGCTGCGCCGTGCCCGCGCAGTGCGCTGAGCGCGGATACTTCCAATGCGGGGATGCTCAAGCCGGTACCCGTTCCAGCCGGGGCGCGCGGGTGCTGGCGATCTTCCCGGAGTCCAGGACTAGGTGCCGGGTGGCCAGCGCCTGGGCAACTGCCGCGTCGTGGGTGACCAGCACCAGGGCCTGCTGCTGGCCCAGCAGGGTGCCCAGCAGTTCCAGGATGAGGTCCCGGGCGGTGTGGTCCAGGGCGCTGGTCGGTTCATCGGCAAGGATCACCGGGGCCTGGCTGAGCACGGCCAGGGCTATGGCGGCGCGCTGTGCTTGCCCTCCGGAGAGTTCTGCGGGACGTCGTGCGAGCAGTTGCGGATCGCCCAGCCCGGCGTCTTGCAGGATGCCGCGGACTTGCTGCGCGCTGGCGCCGGTGGCCTTGCGCAGTTGCCGTCCCAGCGGCAGCAGCGGATGCAGGGCGTCCTGGCCGCGCTGCGGGATGTAGCCGATGCGCGTTGATCCGGGAGTGCGGGTTCCGGTGAATTCCAGTCCGGGTGCCCAGTTCCCGGTGATCATCGACAGCAGCAGCGACTTGCCAGCACCCGACGGGCCGGTGATGACCACGCGCTCGCCGGGAAGAAGCATGAACTCCTCGACGTCGAGCAGCGGGCTGGCGGCGCCGGGCAGTCCCAGGCGCGCGTTACGCAGGCACAAGGCCGGGCTGGGCGGCAGTGGGGCGCGGGGCTGGCGGGCGAGCCCGGGCTCTTCAAGAGTCATAATGAGAATCATTATCACTTAAGTTTTCTCGGCAGCGCAAATCAGCCTGCGGGATCGGCAAGGCGGCCGTGGCGGGCCGCGGCTGCTGGCCAAGCTGGGTGAATTCGCCTGATTTTTCGTGGCCGTACCGAACCTCGGCGCTTGTGCATACCGTGGAATCAGGGTGCGGCAGCAAACTGAGCAAGAGGAGAAAGCGATGATGGAGTCGTTATGGCAGGCGAAGCGTTCTTCCGGTGGCACCGGCCAATTCCAGCCGGGCGCAACCCATGACGCCATCGTCGTGTGCCCTGGGCTCACCGGGTCCGCTACGCAGGACCTCGCTGCCATTGACTCGAGGACTGGCACCGGAGGGGACTAGGTGTCTGGAAAAGCAATTCGACGCCCGCGGGCCCGCCGAGTATTCATCGGCTGTGGCCAGGGAATGATTTCGGAAAGTGCAGGGATGATGATTCACTGGAATTTCAAGTACACCCGCCGTTCACCTTGGACCCCAGGAGAAGTTTTGCGAACCACCGGACCTGCCCGGCCACCTCTGCCTCGAACCGCCGCTTTCACCGCGATTGCCAGCATGGGCCTGGTCCTGCTGCTTTCGGGCTGCGGGTCGGACTACCCGCTGGGAGAAGAGCAGCGCAAGGCCGCTGAATCGAATAGCTCTAGCCTCCAAGGCACGCTGACCGGCGGCGGATCCACCGCGCAGAATTCCGCCATGAATGCCTGGACCACCGAATTCTCCACCATGCACCCCCAGGTCCAGGTGCAGTACGCCTCGGTGGGCTCCGGCGCCGGACGCGCCGGGCTCCTGGCAGGCGGCACCGAATTCGCCGGATCCGACGCTTACCTGAAGGAAGAGGAAGTCCAGCGCTCCATCGAGACCTGCGGCCCGCAGGGCGCGATCAATATCCCGGCGTATATTTCCCCGATCAGCATCGCCTTCAACCTGCCGGGCATCAAGGAATTGAACATGGATGCCCCAACGATCGCCAGGATCTTCTCCGGTGAGATCCGCTCCTGGCAGGACCCGGCCATCGCCCAGCTGAACCCGCAGGTGCAGCTGCCCGACCTGCCGATCACCGGGGTGGCGCGCGCCGACGATTCTGGCACGACCGAGAACTTCACAGAGTACCTGCATGCGGTAGCTCCCGAAGCCTGGCCGCACGAGCCGGATGGCGGCTGGCCGGACGCCACCGGCTTGGAGAAGGCCCAGGGCAACGCCGGTGTGGTGACCACCGTGACCCGCGCCGTGGGCGCGGTTACCTATGCCGATGACTCCCTGGTGGATAAGTCGCTGGGCAAGGTGAAGCTGAAGGTCGGCGAGGAATTCGTGGCAGTCAGCGGGGAATCAGCGGCCAAGGCAGTGGCCGAATCAGAGCGGGTCCACGGCCGCGGTGAGCATGACATCGCCCTGGAACTGGACCGCAAGACCACCGCCGCCGGCGCGTACCCGATGGTGCTGGTCTCCTACCTGCTGTTCTGCAGCGGCTATGAGGATCCGCAGACCATGGAACTGGCCAAGACCTTCGGCCAGTACGTCGTCAGCGACCAGGGGCAGAAGACAGCGTCCGACTCGGCCAAGAGCGCGCCGATGCCGCAGCAGCTGGCCGAAGATGCCCGCGAAGCCATCGATTCGATCACCGCGCGTTCCTGATTCGGGCGAACAGCCCTGCTGCATCCATCCGCAGGAAGGATGCAGCAGGGCTAGCTATGCAGCAGTCTTGGCCGCCGCGCGGTACGCGCGATTTCGCGACCCGAGCAGCGCCGCGCCGATGACCGCGGCCAGCAGCGAACCGCACAGCACCCCGACCTTCACGTACTGCGCTTCCTCGCCGCCCTGGCCGAAGGCCAGCTCGCCGACCAGCAGGGAGACGGTGAAGCCGATGCCTGCCACGAAGGACAGCCCCAGCACATCAGGCCATTTGATGCTGCCATCCAGCTTGATTCCCGGAAGCCTGGTGACCAGGAAGGTGGCGGCGGTGATGCCCATCGACTTGCCCAGCACCAGGCCGGCAATGATTCCCAGTGCCACCGGGCTGGCCAGCGCTTCGCCCAGTCCGGACAGGCCGCCGACCGGAACACCGGCAGCGAAGAAGGCGAACACCGGAATGGCGATGATGGATGAGGGAATGGACCACCGGTCCGCGAAGTGGGCGGCCAGGCCTTCGTGGATCGCTTCGCCCTGCTCGGTGCTCCCGGTGCGCACATGCGCCCGCTGGGTGGCAATCACCGGAACCATGAAGCCCAGCAGCACGCCGGCCACCGTGGCGTGGATTCCCGAGGCATGCACCAATGCCCAGACGGTGGCGCCGAGCGGGATCAGGACCCACCAGGCGCGGACCCCGCGCTGCACTGCCAGCGCGAATGCCGCCAGTGGCAGCAGCGCGAGGAGCAGCGGCAGCCAGGCCAGGTCATCGGTGTAGAAAATGGCGATGATGGAAATGGCCAGCAGGTCATCGACCACCGCCAGCGTGAGCAGGAAGGTGCGCAGGGCAGGGGGCAGGAACTTGCCCACCACTGCGATCACGGCGATCGCGAAGGCGATATCAGTGGCTGCGGGGATTGCCCAGCCGTTGATGGCGGAGCTTCCCGATGCGGAGATGACAAGGACGTAGAACAGTGCCGGCAGCGCCACGCCGCCTACGGCTGCGGCCACCGGAACGATCGCCGTGCGCGGATTGCGCAATTTGCCGACAACGAATTCTTCCTTGAGTTCCAAGCCGACAACGAAGAAGAAGATGGCGAGCAGGCCGTCAGCGGCCCAGGCTCCGACCGAGAGATTCAAGTGCAGGGACTCGGGGCCGAAACGGAAGTCTCGCAACCCCTCATACCATGGGGCTGCAGGGGAATTGGCCAGGACCAAGGCGGCGAGGGTGGCGCAGAGCAGCAGCAGTCCGCCCATCGAGTCCTGCTTGAGGGTTTGGCGGATTCCACGCCACAGGGCGTGGGGTGCTTGGCGGGATACGCCAGTTGAGGGGTATGGCAAAGTAACGGGTCTTTCTGGGATCCGGGAAAAGGGCACGAGGGCGCGCGGAATCCACCGGAGAAAAACCAGGAATCGGGACCGCGCAACTAGTGGCGCGGTGGCGGGCAGCCGGCGATCTCGCCGTGGGCGTTGGTTCCCCAGGAACTCAACCACCCATTGGTGCCGCTGGCTAGCTTGGTCAGCAGTTTTCCCTTGGGGAAAACGGCAGCGAGAAGCCGCTGCGCATGCGTTGAGACAACCAGGGCCATGCTTCCAGTCTACAGACCAGCGATGCATTGGCCTAACTCGAGACGTCCCGGCTGCCGTGGGCCCGACGCTAATGCATCAGGCTGGCGAACATCTCCAAGCGCAGCGCCTTGGCGGTGGCCATGTGCGCCTGGATGAGTCCGCTGGCCTTGGCGCTGTCGCGCTCGCGGATGTTGTCCACGATGCACTGGTGCTCATCCAGGGATTCGGTCCACCGCGAGCCAACCGAGAGCGTGGATGTAGGAGCATGGATCTGGTGGGTGGCCAGGCGCTCCAGCAGATCCTCCAGCACCGGGTTGTGCGCGGCGCGCCAGAGCGCGCGGTGGAACTCGATGTTGGTGGCCAAGCGGGTGGCGTCATCTGGTTCGGACAGTGCGCGGTCCCGGTCAACCAGGGCCTGCAGCCGCATCAGGTCCACTTCGGTGCGCACCGAAGCGGCTTCCTGGGCGGCCTGGCCTTCGAGCAGGATGCGCAGGTCGTAGACCTGCATGATCTGCTCGGGGTCGATTTCCTTGACGAAAAGACCGCGGGCGCGGCGCTCCAGCAATCCTTCATGCAGCAGGCGGGTCAGGGCTTCGCGCACCGGGGTGCGGGAAACTCCAAAGCGTTCTGCCAGGGCGACCTCGCGCAGGGCATCCCCGGGCTGGAATGCGCCTTGCAGCAAGTCGTCCTTGAGCTGGGCATGGATTGAATCCGAATCGAGCTTGGCCATGATCCCCATTCTCGTCTAAGGCTGGATGGCGGGTAAAACCATTGTTCCGCCAGTACAGGCGTACTGGCGGAACAATGGGATTTAGTACTTAGGCAAGGTTACCGGCACGCCGGCCGAAGACCACACCGGCAGCCAGGCCGGAACCGCCCGGGTAGTTGGCCGAGAACAGGCCGCCGAGCATTTCGCCGCAGACGTACAGGCCTTGGATGATCTCGCCGTTCTCGTCCAGCACCTGGCCGTCGGTGTTGCCCTTCAGGCCACCGAAGGTGAACGTGATGCCGCAGGTGACCGGGTAGGCGTAGAACGGGCCGGTCTCCAGCGGGTTGGCCCAGTTGCTCTTAGGCGGAGTTACCTTCGCGGCGCGCCCATCGAGCACGTTCGGGTCGTAGGCGATGGAGGTGTCGATGGAAGCATTGAATTCCGAGACGGTCTTGGACAGCGCCGCTGGATCCACGCCGATCTTCTGCGCCAATTCCTCAACGGTGTCGGCGATGACCTCGGAGATCTCCGGCATCTCGTACTCTTCGGCGCGCAGCATCGGACGCAGCGACGCGTCGAAGACCTGGTAGGCGATGGAGTCCGGCTGCTGCAAGATGACCTTGCCGTACTTGGCGTAGGTCAGGTTGCGGAAGTCCGCGCCCTCGTCCAGGAAGCGCTCGCCGCGGTTGTTCACGATGATCCCCAGCGGGTAGGACTGGCGGGTCAGGCGGTTGGTCAGCTCGCGGTTGGATTCGTTCTTCGGGGTCAGCGCGTCCCATTGGACCGAGTGGCAGGTGCTCCAGTCCCCGCCCTTGGCGGCGCCGATTTCCAGGCCGGCGGCCAGCATCTCGCCATTGTTGAATGGGGTGCCGCGGACCTTGGCGTTCTGCCAGCCTTCGCCCAGGTGCTCCTGGCGCCATTGCGGGCTGGATTCGAAGCCGCCAGCGCCGAGGATGACCGACTCGGCGCGCAGTTCCTGCTCTTCGCCGTTGGCGCGGACCTTGATGCCCACCACCTTGCCCTCTTCCACGATCAGGCCGTAGACGTCCTGCTCGAAACGGACTTCGGTGCCCAGCTTCTGGGCTACTTCCAGGTGGTCCTTCATCAGGCCTTCGCCGCCGTCGACGTTGCCCACGTGCAGGCCGCCCCAGAACAGGTAGCCGCCCTCGGGGGTCTTGTAGGCCTGGCGTTCGTACATCAGCCGGTACTTCAGGCCCAGGGATTTGAGCCAGCGCAGGCCGGGTGCTGCTTCCTTGACCAGGACTTCGGTCATTTCCTTGTCGTTGCGGCCTTCGGTTACCTTGGCGATGTCGCCGGCGTAGTCGGCCTCGGAGTAGGGCGGAACTTCGGAGAGCGGGTGGCGCTCATCGAATTCGACCAGGTCCTGCAGGTCTTCCAGGCCGTTGTGCGCGATGCGGGTTGCGCCTGCGGTGTAGTAGCTGTTGCCACCGAACTGGTCGCGGGGTGCCTTCTCCAGGAGCAGTACCTTGCGGCCGCGGGTCACTGCCGCGTGCGCTGCGGTGAAGGCAGCGTTGCCGCCGCCGACCACGATGACGTCTGCGACGTTGGCAGCGGTTTCCTGAGCATGGGTTGTCATGAGATGGCCTTTCGGAAATGAAGACGTGGGAAAACGTGGATCCGAAATTAGTGTATACACTAATGTGCATTAAAAGCCAGTGCGGTGCAGAAAATTCAGCTGACCCACGAATACCGGTGCTCGGGACGGCCTGCCGAACCGTAGCGCGGACGCAGCTGGGCCTTGCCCGCCGTGACCAGGAAGTCCAGGTAACGCCGGGCGCTGACCCGGGAGATCCCGCAAATTTCGGCAACCTCCAAGGAAGACAGGGTGCCATCCGGATGGCCCGGTGCGCTGCGCAAGGCTTCTCCGACCAGTGCCATGGTGGGCGCGGTGAAGCCCTTGGGCAGCCGCTCGGTCTGCGCGCCGGTAACGGCCCCGGGTGCCAGTTCGAGGACTTCGGGGATCCTGGCATCCCCTCGTCCACTGGCGGCCTGGAGCAGCTGGTCGATCTCGGCCTGGCCCAGCTCGTCGATCTGCTCCTCTGGTTGCGCCACCGCTTCGGGCTGCTCCGAAACGCGCTGGGCATAAAGCGCCAGGCGCTGCTTGAACTCGTCCACGGTGAAGGGCTTGACCAGATAATCCTCGACGCCGTGGCCTACTGCCTGGCGCACCGCATCGCGTTCATTGTTGGCGGTAATCATGATGACGTGCGCGTCGGATCCAGCTGCGCGCAGCTGGGCCAAGACTTCCAGCCCGGTCAGATCCGGCAGGTGCACATCGAGCAAGACCAGATCCACCTGCCCGGATTGCACAAAGGGAACCACGCCGGAACCGCGCTCCAGCACGCCGACCACTTCAAAATGCTCCATGCCCTGCAGGTAGCGGCGGTGCAGCCCGGCCACTGCGAAGTCGTCATCGACCACGAGTGTCTTAATCATTGAAGTAATCTCCTTGCACGGGAATGGGAGTGCTCTGCTTAACCATAGGTCGCTTCGACGGAGGCCAGGCGGCGATGACCTCGGCGCCGCCCAGATCACTGGAACCGAACTTCAGCACGCCACCGCGCCGGGTCCTGATGCGGTCCACCAGGGCCAGGCCGATGCCCCGTCCGTGGACTGCTCCCGGCGCCCCGGTTTTGCTGCTGTAGCCAAGCTGCACCAGGCGGGCCGCGTCGCCTTCCTTGATGCCCGGGCCGGAATCACTGACCGCGATGCGCATGCCGGTGGGCCCGGCGTTCAAGTGCAATGACACCACGCCGCCATCACCGGCGGCCTCGATGGCGTTGGCCAGCAGGTTCGAGGCGACGGTGATGGCATCGTCGTCAATCGCGGTTCCGGGCACCACCGCGGAGAACGGGTGCAGTTCCAGCCGGACCCCGGCTTCGCTGGCCACGGCCTGCTTGGCAACGAAGAGCGCTGACAGGGTGGGGTCGCCCAGGTGCGTTTCCGGATGCTCGCCGCGAGCGCCGGAGAAACGCTGGATATGCTCATTGGCTTCTTCGTATTCGCCGATGGACATCAGCCCCGAGAGCAGGTGCAAGCGGTTGGTGAATTCGTGGGCCTGGGCGCGCAGCGTATCGGCCAAGGACCTCTGGCCGCGCAACTCGCGCAAGGTCTCTTCCAGCTCGGTATGGTCGGTCAAGGTCAGGGTGCGTCCATAGTGCTTGGGTCCCAGCATCGCCTCGCGGCGGGTGGCGATCAGCACACGCTCTCCGGAGAGCACGTTCTGCACCGATTCGGCCTCGGGGGAGTCGCTGCGCAGCAGGTCTACCAGGCTCTGGTCCAGGACCTCTTCGGCTTGCTGGCCCACAGTGTCTTCGGGAAGATCCAGCAGCCGGCGCGCTTCTCCGTTGACCAAGGTGAGCCGGCCATTGCCATCCACGCCCAGTACGCCATCGCTGACTCCGTAGAGCACGGCCTGCTGCGCCTGCTTCAGCGAATCCACCTCTTCGGGGTCAACCCGGTAGATCCTGCGGATGGCCCGTTCGACCAGCGCGGCCGCGAGGCTGCCGATGGCCACGGCCAGGATAATCCACGGCGCGAACGCCCAGACGATATCAACCAGGCTGGCGCGCACCTTGCTTTGCAGGATGCCCACGGAGATGGTGCCAACGATCTTCCCCTCCTCGAAGACCGGTTGCTTCACCCGCAGGGTGACGCCCAGGGGGCCTTCCTCCACGCCCCTGAAGGTTTCGCCGTTGCGGATGGATTCATGATCCGAGGAAACCGGCTGGCCGATGGACTCGGGTTCGGGGTGGGCCACGCGAATGCCGTTCAAATCGGCAATGGTCACATAGTCCACTCCGGAGGCCGACTCGGCCAGGTGGGCCAGCGGGGCGACGACTTCGGCTGCGTTTCCGGGATCCTCGGCCAGCGCGTGGCCAATCGGGGCCAGCTGGGCCGTTTCCTCGGCCACCAGGGCGACGCGGCTGAAAGCGCTGTCCTCCACCCGGTTGATCTCGAAGCGCATCACGATCACCGAAACTGCCAGCAGCGTGATCAGCACGATGGCTAATTGCAGGAACAGGATGCGAACCCGGAAGCGCTGGCTGTTCTTTATCCATTGCATGGTGGACCCGCTTGCTCCCGTTGTTTTTATTTTCTTAATTGCCCGTTATGACCAGAACCGCATTCCCGGTGTGTTTCGGCTCACTTTGACTGCACACTGGGAAAGGCCGCACCGGGAATCGGTGAGGTGAATCACTAACAATGAGGTTACGGAAAATGGTGAGCAAACGCATCTTGAGCCGGTCCCTGTACGGCGTTGTCGTCGTGGCGGTAGCGGGACTCGCATTCACCAACGCGGCAGCGTCGGGCGGAGAGTCCTCGGCGCGGAACAAGTTGGTCATCATGGCCCCTGCCTCGCCCGGCGGCGGCTGGGACGGCTTCGCCCGTGAAGCCCAGCAGGCACTGAAGTCCATCGGCGCAGTGAACAACGTGCAGGTCACGAACATCCCGGGAGCTGGCGGCACCATCGGCTTGAGCCAATTCGTGCAGATGACCGGGCGCCACGACATGCTCATGGCCACCGGCGGGGTGATGATCGGCGCAATCGAGCTGGCCAACTCCGAAGCCACCATGAAGGACGTGGAGCTGGTCGCGCGCATGTCTGATGACTACGCGGTGCTGGTAGTGCCGGCCAAGTCCGATATCAAGACCCTGGACGAGTTCATCGCGGCCTGGAAGAAGGACCCGGGGAAAACCTCGATTGCCGGCGGTTCGCTGGGTTCGATTGACCACCTGCTCACCGGTGCGGTGGCCCAGGAAGTGGGCATCGACCCGTCCAAGGCCAACTACATCGCCTACTCCGGCGGCGGCGAGGCACTGACCTCGATGCTGGCAGGCACCACCGTTGGCGGCATGTCCGGCTATAACGAAGTAGCTGACCAGATCGAAGCCGGAAACCTGCGGGCGCTGGCCATCTCCTCCGAAGAACGGCTGCCGGGGGTCGACGTCCCGACCTTCAAGGAACAGGGAGTTGACGCGGTCATGGCCAACTGGCGCGGCTTCGTCGGTGCCCCGGGCATCACCGAAGAGGACAAGCAGGTCTTCGTGGACATGGTCCACGAAATCCATGAATCCGAGCAGTGGAAAGATGCGCTGGAGCGCAATAACTGGACCGACAGCTTCATGATCGGCAAGGAATTCGAAGACTACGTGGACAGCGAAATCGAAGTCACGGAACAAATCGTCAAGGGACTGGGACTATGAGCATTCAAGCACCCCAAGCAACAGAAGGCACCGGCAACGGCACCGGCACCCGCCGTAACGCCGCCCCTGCCCAGAACTTCTTCAGCGGGCGCAGCGAACTGATCGTCCCGGCTCTGGTACTGGCCCTGGCGCTCTTCCTGACTTGGCAGACCGCCACCATGGAGGTACTGGGCAAGTCGGTCCCCGGCCCGCAGTTCTTCCCGACCATTGTGTGCGTGCTGCTCTACGGTGTGGTCATCGCCCACACCATCCAGATTTTCCGCTCCCCGCGCGGCGGCGCAGCCGCGCCGGCCGCGGAAGAAAAGCAGTACAAGACCCAGTCGGACTGGAAGACCATGGGCATGGTGGTTGCCGGCGTCATCGGCTTCATCCTGATCCTGCCCTACGCCGGCTGGATCCTCAGCGCGGCAGCCCTGTTCTGGGTCGTTGCCCGCGCACTGGGCAGCAAGAAGGCGCTATTCGACGTGAGCATTGCACTGCTCTTCTCCTGCGTGATCCAGTTGGCTTTCAACGCCGGACTGGGATTGAACCTGCCTGCGGGATTCCTGGAAGGACTGCTCTAGATGGAACAGCTCAATCTGCTGCTTGAGGGATTCTCAAACGCACTGACCCCAATGAACTTGCTGTGGGTGCTGCTTGGTGCCCTGCTGGGCACCGCCGTAGGCGTGCTTCCCGGCCTGGGCTCGGCGATGGCCGTGGCGCTGCTGCTGCCTATTACCTTCTCGCTGGATCCCACCGCGGCATTCATCATGTTCGCCGGCGTCTACTACGGCGGGCTGTTCGGCGACTCCACCTCCGGCATCCTGCTCAATACGCCGGGCAATTCCTCGGCGATCGCCTCGACCTTCGAAGGCCACCGGATGGCCCGCAGCGGCCTGGCCGCCAAGGCCCTGGCAACTGCGGCCATGGGCGCCTTCATTGGCGGCCTGCTGGCCACCACCGTCGTGGTGTTCTTCGCCCCGACCCTGGTCAAGCTGGCCACCGCTTTCGGTCCGGCTGAATACTTCGCGCTGGCGGTCTTCGCCTTCCTTGCAATCTCCTCGGTGGTGTCCGATTCGATCGTCAAGGGCCTGGTGGCCCTGGGCATCGGTTTGGTCTTGGCCATGGTCGGGGTGGATGGCCCTTCGGGAACCATCCGCTACACCCTGGGCCTGCCGCAGCTCTTCGACGGCATTTCCATTGTGGTGATCACCGTGGGCCTGCTGGCCCTGGGCGAAGTGCTGCACATTGCTTCGCGCATCCACCGCGATCCGGAAGCCGTGAAAATCAAGCCAAGCGGCCGTCCGCGCCTGCACCGCCACGACATCAAGAAGGCCCTGCCGGCATGGCTGCGCGGTACCGCTTTCGGCCTGCCTTTCGGCATCATCCCTGCTGGCGGTTCCGAGGTTCCGACCTTCCTGGCCTACGGCACCGAAAAGCGCCTGGCCAAGCGCCGCGGCGATATCGAATTCGGCCAGATCGGTTCCATCCGAGGCGTGGCTGCTCCAGAAGCCGCTGGCAATGCCACCGCCGGCACCGCCATGGGCGCCTTGCTGGCCCTGGGACTGCCCACCAGCGCTACCGCGGCGATCATGATCGCCGCCTTCCAGCAGTACGGCATGCAGCCAGGCCCGCTGCTGTTCGAACGCAGCGGCCCCATGGTGTGGACCCTGCTGGCCTCGCTGTTCATTGGACTGGTGATCCTGCTGGTCATGAACATGCAGTTCGCGGTGCTGTGGGCCAAGCTGCTGCTGGTCCCGCGCCACTACCTGTACGCAGGCATTACCGTGCTCTCGGTCCTCGGCGTCTACGCCATCAGCGCCGCGCTGCTGGATCTGTGGATCCTGCTGGGTGTGGGACTGGTTGGATTCGTGATGCGTCGCTACGAGATCCCCTTGGCTCCGGTACTGATTGCAGTGATCCTCGGTCCCCTGGCCGAAACCGAGCTGCGCCGTGCACTGACCGTCTCGGAAGGCGATGCGGGCATCCTGGTTTCCAGCGGAATCACGATTACCCTGTACTCGATCCTCGCATTGACGCTGGCATTCACCGCCTACAAGCACGTGCGTGCTAGCAAGAAGGCCAAGGAAGACGCCGAGCTGATCAACGCCTGATCATCTGCTTCCCAGCACAGCAGGCCTTGCCGCCTCTACCGCGGCAAGGCCTGCTGTGCGCGTTCAAGGCGCATGGCAGCACTGCGAAGGCCCGATCCGAAGCCGGCAGCTGGATGCTTCCTGACTGCTGCTTGCCTGCGGTAGCTGCCCAGAGCACAGTGGGCTGTGGACGATGAAAGGAGCATGAATATGCCAGACCTAGCAGGCAAGAAAGTTCTTGCGGCAGTTTCCAACCGCGGAGTCGAGCAGGATGAGCTGAAGAAGCCAGTGGAGCATTTGCGCCAAGCCGGTGCGGAGGTGGTGATCGCGGCCCCGGAGGCCGGCCAGGTCAAGTCGCTGGTCGGCGATTGGGATTTGGGGGAGGTTTTCGAAGCCAGCGAAACGCTGGCGGCAGTGAACGAACAGGATTTCGACCTGCTGCTGATCCCCGGCGGGACACTGAATGCCGACAATCTCCGCTTGGATGCCGATGCCCAGCGCATTGCCAAGTCCTTTGCAGGTTCGGGCCGGCCGATCGCTTCCATCTGCCATGGGCCATGGCTGCTGGTGGAAACCGGATTGGCCAAGGGCAAGACCTTGACCTCATACACCTCGATCAGGACCGATGTCGTCAATGCCGGCGGCACCTGGAAGGACGAACAGGTTTTCCGCTGCCCGGCAAACGGCTTCGTGCTGATTACCTCGCGCAATCCAGGCGACCTCGATGCGTTCAACAGCGCCATTGCCGCGGAGCTCGGCTCCTAGCAATTGGCGGCCAGCCGGCAAAGCCGCCGTCGAAGCCAGCCTTCTGGACGGCGGCTTCGCTGCGCTGGGACCAAAGCACGCCATCCAGGGCTTTGGCGATCGAAGCGCACGCCACCACGCTGTGGTTGTCGCGTATTTTCCCACCTGTGGAGGCAGGAACATGGCTGCAGATTATGACGAGGTTCGTCCGGATTTCGCCGCGGCGTCCGAGAAGACGCTCAAGGACGTGCAACAAGCCGATGCCCCCGACGCGAAGAGCGTTGTGGCCGAGCTTGAAGAAACCGACCTTTCCGATGGCGTGGAGCTCCCTGGCGCCATCGTCGAGGAAGAGCTGAGCGTTGAAGTCCTCCCGCAAGCAGCGGATGAGTTCCTCTGCGCCAGTTGCTTCACTATCCGCCATCGCAGCCAAGCCGTGCAGAAGACTGGCCTAGGCGTCATCTGCCGCGACTGCGCCAGCGAACTCGCCTAGATTCCTGGGATTCCCAGAGTCCCGGCGTTCGGCGACCTCGGCGTTCCAAGGCGTTGGGTATGGCGATGACGCTGAGGACTTTGCCATGGACTGCATGGAAAAGCGGACACCCCGGCATGCCAAAGTGCCCGCTTCAGCAATTGAGCATCTGGTCAAGCCGCGTGCGGGTCCCGATGCTGTCCGGTCGTCTTGCGGGAGAGGAGCAATCCCAAGATGATCATGAGCGCACCGAGCCCCAGATGCAGCCAGTTATCGGCATCGTTCAGCGGGATGAAGTTGGCGGCGCTGTTGAAATCAATGACCAGCCCGTAGACCCACAGGGCCAGGTAGATGATTCCGCCGCCAATGAGGTAGCTGCGGGCAGCAGGCACGGTTCGCGCCATCAGGTAGCCGGCAACACCGAAGAGCAGATGCACGGCATTGTGCAGGTACGAGACCTGGAAGATTCCCAGCAGCTTGGCTTCAGAGTGGTGGCCGGCACCAGAGAGCGATTCGTAGTTGGTGGTGATTCCCGGAATGAATCCGAGGACGCCGACCAGGAAGAACACGATGCCGACCGCCAGGGCGGCCTTCTGCACCAGCGGACGTGTTGCTATGGCAGGATCTTTTGGATGTTCCATGATCTTGCTCCTTCATTCTGGCTGTTGCGATCGGAAGGAAACGTTGGCCAGGCATGCCGGCCGCCGTCATGCTAGCCACGCTAGGGGATTGCCGACTGGATGGCACGGGAATCTTCCAGTACCTAGGGAACGTCCAGCAACGGAGGTGCGTGGATCGGGGAGGAACCCGGCACCCGCCGGATTCCACCCCGATCACCGCTGCGTGCAGGTTCAGCTCCTGCGCTAAGCCAGCGCGCCGGCGCTAGCGGGTTTGCCGGCCGCCTTCCCAGCCCTCGGCCTGAACCTGTTCCTTGCGCAACTGCGCTTCGAGGCGTTCTTCCTCGATGACTGTTTCCTTTTCCAGGCTGACCCGCTCAACTGGCTCAACAGTCTTCTCTACGACGGGGCGCTCCTCGTGCAAGGTCACCTCCTGCTCGTCTTCAACCAGTTCTCCGCTGGTGCCAGTGGCTTCGGCATCCGTGATGGGCTCGCGCTCAAGCCGCACTTCCTCATGGCTCACCGGCATCGTGGTGGCCACATCCTCGGTGACCACGTGCTTGCGCAGGCGCACCTTGCCGGTTTCCACGCTTTCGGTTCCCACATGCAGCCGCTCCTCGGAACGGATGGAAGATGCCGGGGAGGTGCCGTCCACCGGATCACGCACGTCTTCCCGCGAATACTCGGCGCGGGCATCGGTCTCCGGGACGCCGGGCTGCACGGCGGCCTGGTCCGCTTCCTGGTAGGACAGGCTGTAGTAGTGGTAGAGCTCCTGCTCCTGCTCTGGGGTGAGCTGGCCCTCCGGATCGATGTTCGGGGCGTCCTTGACGGTCTGCTTGCCATAGGGCACCGAGAGCGTATCGCCGGCGACGGTTGCCTGGCTGAGCGGAACGAAGCTCTCGGAGAGGCCGAAGAGGCCCGTGCGGACGGTCGCCCATTCCGGCTGCCCGCTGCGGTCGTCAAGGAAAATCTGGCCGAATTTGCCGATCTTCTGGCCGTCGGGGCCAATGACGGTGCCGCCAATTGCGCTGAGTTCCTGAAGTTGTTCTGTGCTGATCATGGGTCTGTCCTCCTGCTGCGTTCGACTTCGGATCAATCCAGTAATTCCAGTCCGGCTGGCCAGTGGCCGGCCGGCTGAAGCTGCGCCTCCAAGTGGGCGTGACGGCCCGCAGCTTGGCTTCTTGCAGTGCTTTGCCGAGCCACGGTGATTAGAGCGTGGCACACTTTGCAAGCCCTTGCGCCGGGACTTGTGCTTGCATGGCCGCAAGCTCAGTAGCAGCTGTGAAAAGCGGTCAGCAAGTGCCCGGGGCAGCTATCGGGCGTAGGGCGAGGCGGGTGCACGGGTGACTGCGGACAGCCGTGTCCGCAACTGCGGCGAAGCTGGAAAATCGCTGGGTTTCCTGCCGGGAACGGCCGTCCCTGGCCAGCTGCCATCTAATGTTCAGTTGGTATTGCTGCCCAGGGAAGGCGAACCAGCATCCATGACCAGGACCTTTGGGATCGAAGAGGAATTCTTCCTCGTGGATCCGGAAACTGCCGCCCCGGTGCCGATGTCCGACGAGCTCAGCGCCCAGTTGCTTGGCCTCGAACTGCCGGGCACCACGGTCCACCGCGAACTTCTGGCCAGCCAGCTGGAAATCGTCACCGGAATCTGCACCTCCGCGCAAGAAGCCGTGGAAGCGCTGGTGCGGCGGCGCGCCGCCATTGAGCGGATATGCCGCGAACATCAGGCGCTTCCCTTTGCTTCGGGAACGGCGCTGGGGCTTCCGAGCACTACGGAGTTCACCAAGGGCCAGCGCTACGCAACCATCCACGAGTTCGTCCCGGGGATCGCCCGCGAGCATTTCATCAACGGACTGCACATCCATGTGCATGTCCCGGATGCCGCCGCCGGAGTCCGGGCGCTGAATGCCTTGCGCGGCTGGCTGTCGCTGATTGCGGGATTGGGCGCGAACTCTCCCATCTGGAACGGGGAGCCGACCGGCTTCGCCTCGTGGCGGACGGTGCACTACCGCAGATGGTCTGCGGCAGGCATTCCGCCGGCGTTTGCGACAGCGCAGGAATACCAGCAGCGCATTGAGGACATGATCGCCTCCGGGGCGCTGCTTGATCCGGGGCATATCGGCTGGTTCGCCCGCTTGTCGGTGAACCATCCGACCATTGAAGTCCGCGCGGCGGACACGCAGATGGCAGCCGGCGAATCCGTGGCCCTGGCTTTGCTCATCCGGGCCATAGTGGATACCGCCTCGGCAACACACAGCCCTGCCAGCACGGCAGCGTCCGAGGTTCTTGACCTGGGCCTGTGGCAAGCGGCGAAGTCGGGAGTGGAAGGCACCTATTTCGATAGCGAATCCAGAACTCCCGTGCCTGCCAAGGCGATGATCCAGCGGGTGCTCGATTACGCGGGCCGTCAATTGCAACGCAATGGCGATGAACAGTTCGTGGCCGATTACCTGGACTCGCTCGCGAATCTCGGCAATGGCGCCACGCGCCAACTCGAGAGCTGGAACCAGGGCGGCGCCAAGCAGGTCGTCGCTGATGCCGCCAAGCTGTTCGCGCAAGACTGACAGGTTTTCGCAGAAGCAGCGCGAACAACCAGGGGAGCGGCGTGCAAGGAGAAATATCGCTTGTAGCGGGTTCGGCAGAAGCCTACTATCAAGGCAGGGAGTCGATCCTGCATGAATGGCCAGCACGGGGGTGCTGGGGCGGAGGAAAGTGATTCCTGCATACTCGCAACAACGAGGGGGAATCATGAGCACTCCAGCTGCAGTACCCGGGCGCATGACCAAGGAGCAGAAACGCGTCGCGGGAGCGACCATGGTGGGCACCACCGTGGAGTGGTACGACTACTTCATCTACGCCAATGCGGCGGCCCTGGTCCTGGCCCCGCAATTCTTCACTCCCGCCGAAGCGTCGCTGGGCTCCATCATCGCTTTCGCCACCGTCGGCATCAGCTTCCTCTTCCGCCCGTTGGGCGCGATCGTGATGGGCCGGGTGGGCGACAAATACGGCCGCCGAGCGGTGCTGATCATCACCCTGGTGCTGATGGGCGTCGGCACCACATTGGTGGGCTTGCTGCCCACCTATGCGAGCATCGGCATCTGGGCTCCGATTCTCCTGATCTTCCTGCGCATCGTCCAGGGCTTCTCCGCCGGCGGCGAGTGGGGAGGTGCGGCATTGATGGCAGTGGAGCACGCGCCGGATCATGCACGCGGCAAATTCGGCGCCTTCCCGCAGCTCGGCGTCCCGGCCGGCATGCTGCTGGCCTCCGCGGTCAGCGCCATTATCGCCGCCGTTCTCTCCCCGGAGCAGTTCATGGCCTGGGGCTGGCGCATCCCGTTCCTGCTCAGCTTCGTGCTGATCCTCATCGGCTATTACATCCGCCAGCGCGTGGAGGAATCCCCGGTCTTCGAGGAAATGGCCCGGACCAAGCAGACCGAGTCGGCCCCGCTGTCCACGCTGTTCAGCAAGCACCCCAAGAAGGTCATCCAGGCGACGCTGGTATTCATGGGCAACAACACTGCCGGGTACATGCTCACCGGCGGCTTCATCCTGGGCTATGCAACGAACAAGCTGGAACTGCAGGCTGGCGACATCCTGAACATCATGACCATCGGCTCGCTGGCCTGGCTGATCTCCACCTGGATCGGCGGAGTGGTCTCGGACCGCATTGGCCGCAAGAAGATGTTCATCATCGGCTGGGTGCTGTTGCTGGCCTGGCTCTTCCCGCTGTTCCTGCTCATCGAGACACGAAACCTGGCCTGGGTCACTGTCTCCCTGGTGGTCTTCGGCGCTTTCATGGGCTTCTCCTACGGCCCGTTGCCGGCACTGTATGCCGAGCTGTTCCCGGCCCGCATCCGCCTGAGCGGTTCCTCGATCAGCTACGCCCTGGGCTCGGTGATCGGTGGCGCGTTCGCCCCGACCATTGCCGCCGCGCTGGTGGGCCAGTTCAATACCACCGTGGCGGTCTCGACCTACCTGTTCATCTGGGTGGGCGCTTCGCTGATCGCAACCCTGACATTGAAGGACCGCACCGGAGCTGATCTGTATCCGCAGGAGGGCGCCACCGGAGCATCGGGAGGCTACACAGAAGAAGCCGGGCCCGAGCATTTGTGAGCACTGGTGGGGAAAGGGCAAGTAGCTGTCCGTAACATCTCCGATACAAACTGCTGATAACTTGTCGCTCATGACGTTGTCCATCGAACCCGCAAACTTCGAGGATCCCTCCCTGAGAGCCTTCCTTGAAGCCCACCTTGCTGACATGGCGCCGCAGTCGCCGCTGGAGTCCCAACATGCATTGGACTTGGCTGCGCTACGCCAGCCAACCGTCCGGCTCTGGGCAGCGCAGAAGGACCAGCGCATCGTGGGCGCCTGTGCGTTGGCGGTATTGGAACCGGGTCACGAGGAACTCAAGAGCATGCGGACGGACCCGGACTTCCGCGGGCAAGGCGTCGCTTCCCGATTGCTGCTCCATGCTCTGGAGGATGCCGCGCAGCGCAAGCTATCGTACATATCCCTTGAAACCGGAGCTATGGAGTTCTTCGCACCTGCACGCTCGCTGTACCGAAAGCACGGCTTCAAGCAGTGCCAGCCCTTCGGGACCTATCTGGAGGACCCCAACAGCATCTACATGACCCGGATACTTGAACTGGGCTAGCTCTGGGGCAGGACACTGACAGGAATTCTTGTGCCCGTTGGGGCAAAGGCCATGAAGGACACCAAATTCGGTCGATTTCGGGCAGGGCTGGAGTGCCGAGGAGGTCTGGATGCAGCAAGCTTGCTTGCCGACCCGCCAAGAGCCCGCCACTGGCCGATAGCTCTTGGCCATGGCGGGCTGATTGGCTGATTGATAATTCGCACCGGAGCGGAGTTGTATCCGCATGACCGGGCAGGCATCGGCGAGTCGGGCGAGGAAGCAGAGCCGAAGCACCTGTGACTTTTCTGGTGGTACAAGTCAAACCCGAGTGGCACAACTGAATCGTTGAGGAGAGGCCCGGCTGCCGGGCTCAGGACCAGATGAGGAATAGGATGGGCTGATGAATCCATCCCCGTATCTGCAAACCCGCCGCCGCCTCGTTGCCGCCGCGCCTTCAGAGATCTTCGAACTGCTCAGGGATCCGGCCATGCACCCGGTCATCGACGGCTCAGGAACGGTGCGGGCCTCGAATGCGCAGGGCAGCAAGCTCAGCCTGGGCAGCGAGTTCGGCATGCAGATGCGTCTGGGTGTCCCGTACCGGATCAGCAATACCGTGGTGGAATTCGAGCAGGACCGGCAGATCGCTTGGCGGCACTTCAGCGGGCATCGGTGGCGCTACGAGCTGGAAGCTATAGGGTCCGGGACCATGGTCAGCGAAACCTGGGATGCGAGCCGGTTACGGCACAAGTGGGTGTTACGGATCCTAGGATTCACTCGGAGTACCGGGCCCAATATGGAACGCACCCTGGAACGGCTGGCCGCGCAGTTCCCCGGCGCCACCGAGTGAGGGACTTTGCTCTGAGCAGCTCGTCGAAGACGAGGTAAAACACCGCGCCCAGCCGCAGCGACGCATGCTTGCGCAAGTTCATCGAGCTCATCGGCGGTCTGATGGGAATACACAGCAATCCGGGGCGGAGCAACCGGGCTTCTCCACCATCGAGCGAGTGCTAGTGCTCCTCAACGTGGTGGTCGCACTGGTGGCCGTCGCTTTCAAGAACGCCTACACCTGAACCTTGCTGTTCGGACTGGACCGCGCTCTTCGACGCTTGCAGGTTCGCCGAGAACGCGTCCGCCACCACGGGAACCGAATTCGACTGGGCGCTGGCATTCTTCGATCTGAACTTCTTGTAGGTGGCGGTCCGGATCGCTGGGTGCAGGCTCTGAGATGCGGCGATGGTGGTGCTAACCCCCGGGATTAACCTGGCGGCGACGAATAACTGGTACATGAGCGCGGTGGCGTTCCTGGCCGGGGTGCTTGTCGGCCGGGCGCCACAAGAAAGGTCTTCACGGACTCTTAAAAGTTAAGCGTGGTGCAGAGTGCTCGGCAGGGCCGCAACCCTGCCGAGTATAACAATATCCGAAGCCGATAATGCCCATGATTCCTATAACCCCGACCAATCCGTTTCAGGTTCTTCGCTGTCAGATTCGCTTCCTCTTTCCTGTTTCCTGGCGTTCGTCAGCCTCGTTCGGCTGAACACCAAAAACTCACTCCTCCACGCAGCGAATGTGCGGTACATCGACTTCACCTCAACCATCTTGTTGTTATCAGGGATTTCTCCTGCACCGCCCATCTGGATTGGAATTCATGGGTATCCGCGGCTTTCAACAGTTGCCGCACGCGCTCCTTGTTCGCATGGATCACCCCGAATTCCGCGTCAGTTCCATGATCACCTTCAATCGTTCAACCTGCTCGATCGACAGGTTCTCCTAGTTGCAGCTCAGCAGCTGCCGATACTTGTAAGGCCGGATCAGCCGCCCGGCCGCGACGCTCGTGCACTTCGTGGGAGCTGCGCCGGCGGACCTGCATGATCATCAGAGTCGCCCGCTGAATCACGTGGAAATGATCCATGCTGACCTTAGCCTTCGGCAGATTATCTCGCACCGCCTTGCAGAATTCCGATGACTTGTAGATTGCGACGTACTGCACACTTTGATACCAATACCGTGGCCGGGATTTCTACCATCGTTTCACTGCGGTGCCACGGCGACCGTCCACGGTATCCAAGTTCTTTCCGTTATCCAGATCAGTAACCACGATCGACCAGGGCTCAATCCGCACGACTTTCCTAGTCCTGTCCCAAGCGTGGCGGACTTCGCGGAATCGGTGCTTGTCGATGTCGAATAGGCGGAGGGACATCCGGTCCACATCTAGGTATGGACCGCCGTTTCGCGCTCTAAATGCGAAGCGTTCTAGAAGGTCTTGCCCGAGTAGCCCAACTTGCGCGAAATTTGCGTGGCGGTAGATCCCATCACGGACTTGAGCGCTTTCATCCGCTCGTCAGGCATGTAGGGATTAGTGGCAGACATGCTGATGGCGGCGATGATCTGGCCACTGCCGTCGCGGATCGGTGCGGCGACGCATCGGATGCCAGGCTCATTGTCTTCCAGATCCAAGGCGATGCCTTCTTTTGCGTAGGCTTTCATCCTGGACAGGAACGCCTCCTTGGTTTGATGCGAGGCTTGTTCTACAGGCGACTCGGAATCAAAGGTGGATTCCCAGCGCAGGGGAGTATCAAGCAGGAGCGCTTTGCCGATGCCGGTGCGGCTTAGAGGCATGCGCTGTCCGACTCGTGAGCGCATTTGTGCGCCGCGAGTTCCGGGGACTTTGTCGACATAAAGCACCTGCGCTTCGTCTTCCACCGCTAGATGCACCGTGTCCTGGTACTTGCGGGCGAGTTCTTCCAAAATGGGTTTCGCAATAACAGGGACCGGGCTTTGATAGAGGGCATGGAAACCCAGCTCGATCAGTGCCGGGCCCAGGCTGAAATCGGTGCCATGGGTGCTGCGCAGGAATCCGCGCTGCACCAGGAGCTTCACCATGCGTTGCGCAGCGCTCTTTCCGATATTGGCTGCGGCTGCCACTTCATTCAGATTCGTCGCACCGCGGCCAACAGCGCGCAGAATCTCCAGTCCGCGAGCAAGTGTGAGCGTGCCCGGAGGAGGAGCGTCCATTGAATCGTCTGTGGTGGGTTCGGGATTCATGGTCATGACGTGTTCCTTGGTATGAAAAGATCAAAGTATTTCATCCCACTATATACAACACCTTTTGAACTATTGGGATACCTCCGACACTATTCAGATGTGAAGGGGAGCACAGCTGAACGATCTTGTGCAGTCCATGAAATGAAAACAGGAGTTATGACAAATATCGCCGAAGCCCAGTTGATCGCCTTGGACTGGGGAACTACGTCCGCACGCGCCTACCTCATGGGCGCCGATGGCCACACCGTGGCGGAACGCAGTGCAGCTCTTGGCATCATGCAAGTGGCCTCGAAGGCGCAAGCCGAGACCCAGTCCCTCGATGAGGCCTTCAAGGCGACGCTGACCGAACTGTGCGGCGATTGGCTGGATAACTTCGAGAATGTCCCCGTGATCGCCTGCGGAATGGTTGGCAGTCAGCAGGGCTGGACCGAAGCGGCCTACCGACCAGTTCCAGCCAATTTGGCTGATCCAGAATTCGGGTTGGCATCAGTGGAGATCGCTCCGGGCCGAACGATGCAGATCATCCCCGGCGTCTTGGACCTCAAAGAACTTCCAGACGTCATGCGCGGTGAAGAAACTCAAATCCTCGGTGCCATTGATCTTGCCGCCGTGAACGCAGATGACTCCGAAGAGCAACTGTTCCTGCTCCCGGGGACGCACTCCAAATGGGTCAAGGTCTCCGGACGCACGATTACCGAATTCTGCACTTCCATGACAGGTGAAACGTTTGCACTGCTCAGCACCCGGTCCATCCTCTCCAAGCTCATCGAGCCAGCACCATCGGCGAATTGGTCGGCCTTTGATCGAGGCGTGAAGGTATCGCAATCGGGCGAGGGCGCTGCGGATCTGATGCTCACGGCCTTCTCCGCGAGAACCTTGGTTCTGACCGAGCGTTTGGAAAAAAACGAAGTCAGTAACTATCTCTCTGGGCTGATGATCGGTGCTGAAATCCGTTCCGTTCTTGGCAAGCAAGCCACCAACGACGCCCTGTCGCTGACCATCTGCGGCAATAAGGAACTCAGCTCCAGGTACACCAGGGCGCTGAATATTTTCGGAATTGATCAGGTGCGCGAACTGCAAGGCACAGCCCCTCGGGGAATCTGGGCCGTTGCAAGCGCACAAGGCCTCCTGCAGACCGCCTCGGTCTGAGCCACCAACTTGCCACACGATTTATCAAGAAAGGTTTTGCCGTGAATGAACTGACGACAACTTTGAAGGCTGCCGGACTCGTAGCCATTTTGCGAGGTCTTCATCCTTCGGAAGCTCAAGGCGTTGGCGAAGCGCTCTATGCCAGCGGTTTTCGGTCTTTGGAGGTACCGCTGAATTCCCCGGAGCCATTGAATAGCATCGAAATTTTACGCGGTGCGCTACCTGAAGACGCAGTAGTTGGTGCAGGTACTGTGCTCACCGTAGACCAAGTTCGCTCGTGCCACGAGGCGGGCTCGCAAATCATTGTTTCCCCAAACACCAACGTGCGGGTTATCCAAGAAACGGTGGCGCTGGGCATGGATTCGTTCCCAGGTGCTGCTACTCCGAGCAACGCCTTTGATGCCATTGAAGCCGGAGCGAAGAACGTCAAGATTTTCCCTGCCGAGCAAGTAGGCCTGGCGGGATTCAAGGCGTGGACCGCTGTGATTCCCTCCGGCATTGGCCTGATCCCTGTCGGGGGCATCAACGAGGAGAACATGGCGCAATGGCTGGAAGCCGGAGCCACAGGTTTTGGCATTGGCTCCTCCCTTTACAAGTCCGGACGAAGCCTTGAAGACCTGAAAACGAGGGCAGGCAATCTTGTCTCTGCCTACCAAACGATCCATGAGATGAGGAAGTCTGCATGAAAATTACAAAACTGACCACGTACATGGTGCCACCTCGCTGGTTGTTCCTGAAGATCGAAACCGACGAGGGAATTGTCGGTTGGGGCGAGCCGGTACTCGAAGGCCGCGCATCCACTGTTGCCGCAGCAGTTGAGGAACTTTCGGATTACCTCATCGGCCAGGATCCGCGAAACATCGAGGACCTGTGGACGGTAATGTACCGCGGCGGCTTCTACCGCGGTGGCGGCATCATGATGAGCGCCCTGGCCGGCATCGACCAGGCGCTGTGGGACATCAAGGGCAAAGCCCTTGGGGTTCCTGCCTATGAGCTACTCGGTGGCAAGGTGCGCGACAAGATCCGCGTGTACTCATGGATTGGCGGCGACCGCCCGTCGGATACCGCAACCGCCGCAAAGGCCGCTGTTGAACGCGGCTTCACTGCAGTGAAAATGAACGGCACCGAAGAACTCCAGTACATCGACACCTGGGACAAGGTTCAGGGGTGCTTGGAGAACGTTCAGGCTGTCCGCGACGCAGTAGGCGAGAACGTAGGCATCGGCGTTGACTTCCATGGTCGAGTGCACAAGCCAATGGCCAAAGTCCTGCTCAAGGAACTAGAGCCCTTCAAGCTGATGTTCATTGAAGAACCGGTACTCAGTGAAAACGTGAAATCCATGCTGGAGCCATTGCGCAATTCCAGTACTCCGATTGCCTTGGGCGAGCGGCTGTTCTCCCGTTGGGACTTCAAGGATGTCTTGGCCAGCGGAGCGGTGGACATCATTCAGCCGGATCCCTCGCACTGTGGCGGCATCACCGAAGCCCGCAAGATTGCGGCGATGGCTGAAGCCTATGACGTTGCAGTCGCCTTGCACTGCCCACTTGGCCCAATCGCTCTAGCCGCGAACCTGCAGATCGATGCCGGTGCATACAACGCCTTTATCCAGGAGCAATCCCTGGGGATCCACTACAACAAATCCAACGATCTCCTTGACTACGTCAATGATCCGTCGGTCTTCGCCTACGAGGATGGCATGGTTGCCATCCCTGAAGGTCCGGGTCTGGGCATTGATGTAAATGAAGAGTACGTCATTGAACGCGCAGCTGAAGGTCATCGCTGGCGCAACCCAATTTGGCGTCACAAGGACGGATCCTTCGCAGAATGGTAAATCGTATGTCTCAGTCGACACTGTCGTCAGCTGCAACACTCAAGAGCGCTGGCAAAGCTACAAAGACGCGCTACGCCGTAGCCTTCATGTTGTTCCTCACCGTAGTAATCAACTACATGGATCGTTCAAACCTCTCGGTTGCAGCGCCGTTGATCTCCGAGGAATTCGGCCTGGACACAGCACAGCAAGGCCTGTTGCTCTCTGCCTTTGGCTGGACCTATGCGGCCATGCAGCTACCGGGCGGTTGGCTGGTAGACCGAGTTCAGCCTCGTCTGCTGTACCCAATTTGCCTGGTGCTGTGGTCGGTGGCCACAATCTTCATGGGCATGGCCGGAAGCTTCATTGCTTTGATCGTGTTGCGAATGGCTGTCGGTGGCTTCGAAGCCCCTGCGTACCCAATCAACAACAAGGTGGTCACTGCCTGGTTCCCTGAACGTGAGCGCGCCACCGCTATTGGCTTCTACACCTCTGGCCAGTTCATAGGTCTCGCGCTGCTGACCCCCGTCCTGCTGTGGCTTCAGCATGCATTGACCTGGCACTGGGTCTTCGTGGTTACCGGTGCGGTAGGCGTCGTATGGGGCCTGATCTGGTTCGTCATGTACCGGAATCCGGTGGATTCCAAGAGAGCCAATGCCGCTGAAATCGAGTACATCCGCGAGGGCGGCGGACTTGTTGACCTTGGCAGCAAGAAGGCCAAGACGGTTGCACCGAAGCTGAGCAAGGCTGACTTTGCCTTGGTTTTGGGACGCAAGAAGCTGTGGGGAATCTATATTGGCCAGTTCTGCCTGACCTCCACGTTGTGGTTCTTCTTGACCTGGTTCCCAACCTACTTGGTGACCTACCGTCAGATGGATTACATCAAGACGGGATTCCTGACGTCGCTTCCATTCATCGCGGCGTTGGCCGGTGTACTGATCAGTGGTGTTCTCTCTGACCTCATGCTCAAGCGTGGGGTGAGCCTGGGTACTTCCCGCAAGCTGCCAATCATCACCGGGCTGTTGCTTTCCATGAGCATGATTGGTGCAATCTTCACGGACAGCACCGCACTGGTCATCACCTTCATGTCTATTGCCTTCTTCGGCAATGGCCTGGCTTCGATTACCTGGTCCTTGGTATCTGCACTGGCACCGTCTCGCCTGATTGGTTTGACCGGTGGCATGTTCAACTTCATCGGCAACCTGTCCTCGATTGCCACCCCAATCGTGATTGGTCTGCTGGTCTCGGCCACGGACTTCGGCCCGGCGTTCATTTACATGACGGTCATCGCGGCGGTCGGAATACTCTCCTACGTCTTCTTGGTGGGCAAGGTGCAGCGCGTCGAGGGCTAGGCGTTACCTAGAGGAAGCATCCGGGGCCCTCGGCTCCGAAACGAACGGTCGGAGGTGAACCTGAAATTTCAGGTTCACCTCCGACCGTTCGATGCTCTAGGCCGTTTATAGGGGAGTGACGTAAGCGCCGGCGATTCCGCCATCAACGAGGAACTGGCTCGCGGTGATGAACGAGGAATCATCAGATGCCAAGAAGGCAACTGACGCTGCCAGCTCATCCGGTTCCGCGAACCGACCAAGCGGCACATGCACCAAGCGGCGCGCGGCGCGCTCCGGGTCCTTGGCGAAGAGCTCTTTGAGCAGCGGGGTGTTCACCGGGCCGGGGCAAAGTGCATTGACCCGGATGCCCTGCCGGGCGAACTCGACACCGAGTTCGCGGCTCATGGATAGCACCCCGCCCTTGGAAGCCGAGTAGCTGATCTGGCTGGTCGCCGCACCCATGACAGCGACGAAGGAAGCGGTGTTGATGATGGAGCCCCGGCCCTGTTCCTGCATATAAGGCAGCACGTGCTTGCAGCAGTAGTACACGCTGGTCAGGTTGACCTCCTGGACCTTGCGCCAGGCGTCGATGCCGGTATCCAGGATGGAAGCGTCGTCTGCCGGGGAAATCCCCGCGTTGTTGAATGCGATATCCACCGAACCGTAGGTCGACTTGGCTGTGGCGAACAGGTTCTTGACGTCTTCCTCATTGGTGACATCGGTGCGGACGAAAAGCCCGCCGACTTCTTCGGCGGCTTTCTGGCCGATTTCCTCGGCGCAGATATCGCCAATGACCACCTTGGCGCCTTCATGGGCCAAGCGCTTGGCCGTGGCCAGGCCGATGCCGGAGGCTCCGCCGGTAATAGTGGCGACTCGTCCGGCAAGCCGATTGGTGACCAAGCCGTTGTATGGGGCAGTTTCGCTCATTTGATGGTTCTCCTTGCTAGTGATTTGTTTTAGTTGTTTGAGGCTTTGCGGTAAATCAGCTTTCGGTGTCAATGAAGACGTTCTTGACCTCGCTGAAGGCTTCGAGAGCATCTGGTCCCAGCTCGCGGCCGAGTCCGGATTTCTTGTAGCCGCCGAAAGGAGTGGAATAGCGCACCGAGGAATGGGAGTTCACCGACAGGTTCCCGGCCTCGACCGCGCGGGCCACGCGCAGGGCACGGCCCACATCCCGGGTCCAGATGGATCCGGAGAGCCCGTACTCCGAGTCATTGGCAATGCGGATGGCATCGGCCTCATCCTCGAATGGGATCACCGCGACGATCGGGCCGAAGATCTCTTCGCGCAGGATCCGGTCCTGCGGATCTTCGGGAACCACGACCGTAGGCGGGAACCAGAAGCCCTCGCCCTGGGGGATCTTTCCCTGGTAGGCGATATCATTGCGGGGATTGCCTTGCTCATCGAGCAGGAAGGAAGACACCGTCTGCAATTGCTTGGCGGAGACCAAAGGGCCCATCACCGTAGCTTCGTCGCTCGGATCCCCGACGGTAACCGCCGCGACAGCCTGGGTGAATCGCTCCATGAACGAATCCAGAACGCTGCGCTGCACCAGGATCCGGGACCGCGCGCAGCAGTCCTGTCCGGCATTGTCGAAGACACCGCCCGGTGCCTGGGCGGCTGCCTTGTCGAGGTCGGCATCGGCGAAGATGATATTGGCGCTCTTGCCGCCCAGCTCCAGGGTGACACGCTTCAGCTGGTCCGCGCATCCGCGCATGATGCCCTGGCCCACTTGGGTGGAACCGGTGAAAACCACCTTGCGGACGTCGGGATGGGTGACAAAGCGCTCGCCGACTACCGAGCCCTTGCCCGGAATGACGGTGAAGACGCCCTCTGGAATGCCGGCCTCGCGGGCCAACTCGCCCAGACGGATGGCAGTCAGAGGGGTCAGCTCCGCTGGCTTGAGCACGACAGTATTGCCTGCGGCCAGTGCCGGGGCGAACCCCCACCCCGCGATCGGCATGGGGAAATTCCATGGCACGATGATCCCAACGACACCCAGGGGTTCGTGGAAGGTCACGTTCACTCCGCCTGCGACGGGAATCTGCTTGCCGAAGTTCCGTTCCGGGGCTGCTGCGTAGTAGTTCAGCACATCCCTGACGTTTCCGGCCTCCCAGCGGGCGTTGCCGATGGTGTGCCCGGCATTGAGCACTTCCAGCTGAGCCAGATTTTCCAGGTCGCGGTCTACTGCGGCCGCGAATCTGCGCAGCAGCGCGGCGCGCTCAGCAGGAGCGACCTGGCTCCAGGCGGGAAAAGCCTCGGAGGCCCGGGCAATTGCGGCATCCGCCTGCGCGGTATCAGCCAGCGCGACGTCCTGGACTGCTTGCCCAGTCGCCGGGTTGATCACGGTAAAGGTGTCTTTCACTGCGGTATCAGTGCTCATAGCGCTTCCTGTGGTGTCGAAATAGATTTGCTGGTGGCGTAGTCATGCGCAGCCTGGACGAAAGCCTGCATGAGCCGGATATCTTCCAAGTTCTCTTCCGGGTGGAATTGCGTGCCCAGAACCCAGCCTCGGGCCTGCGGCATTTCAACGATTTCCACCGTCCCGTCGCTGGCGCGGGCGGTGACCTCAAGGCCTTTGGCTACCTCCTGCAGGGACTGGTGGTGGTAGCACGGAGCACTGGCCTGGTTGCCCAGGATCTGCTCCGCCAGAGAACCCTGCGCGGTGGTGAAATCCACTGTGCCGAAGACCCCGGGAGCTGGCTGGTACTTTTCGGCAGCATCCGGAAGGACATCGGGCAGGTGCTGGTTCAGGGTTCCGCCCTGCTGCACGTTGAGCACCTGGGCGCCACGGCAGATGGCGAACAGCGGAACGGCCCGCTCCAGCGCGGCGGCGGCCAAAGCCATGTCGTGCAGGTCCCGCTCCGGCTGTGCCGCCGTGCGCGGGTGCGGTTGCTGGCCGTAGTTGGCAGGATCCACATCCACGCCGCCGATGACTATCAGCCCATCCAGGACGTCCAAGACAGAGATGTCAGTGGCAACCGGTGGAAGAAGCATTGGCGTACCACCGGCTGCAACTACTGACTTGATGTACTTGCCCGGGACAATGGCCGCGGTACTTTCCCAGACACCCCATTTGGCTTCCTGCCAGTAGGTGGTCAGCCCGATGCGCGGCCTGCGCTGCGCTGCCGGGTCCGATGGATAGTTCACTTGTAGTTGTCCTTCGTGATCAGTGGCGTTCGAAACCGCGGGAGACTTCCCAGTCGGTGACCGCCGCGTTGAACTGCTCGATTTCCACGTCCGCGTAGCGGGTGTAGTGCTCCACTACTTCCTTGCCGAAGATTTCCAAAGCGATTTCCGAGTTCGCGAAGAGCTCTCGGGCCTCGGCCATGGTTTGGGGCACATGCTGGGATCCGGAGTCGTAGGCGCTTCCGGTCACCATCTCGGGCAGTTCCAGCTTCTTCTCCATGCCGTAGAGACCGGCCGCCAGCATGGCGGCCATGGCCAGGTACGGGTTGGCGTCCGCTCCGGGCAAGCGGTTCTCCATGCGTGCGCCGTATCCCTTGCCCACCAGCCGGACCGCGCAGCTGCGGTTGTCCAGGCCCCAAGCAACGGCGGTAGGCGCGAAGGACCCCTTGGCGAAACGCTTGTAGGAGTTGATATTCGGGGCGTAGAACAGGGTGAACTCCCGCATCGTGGCCAAGACTCCGGCGATGAAGTGGTTGTACATCTCCGTGCGTTCTCCGCGGGCTTCGTCCCAGAAGGCCAAGGATCCGTCGAGCTTTCGCAGCGACATATGGATGTGGCAGCTGGAACCTTCGCGCTGGTTGGGCTTGGCCATGAAGGTGATGGATTGCCCGCGCTGCGAGGCCATGTGCTTGGCCGAGAGCTTGTAGAAGGTGTGGTTATCGCCGGTGGTGACCACGTCGTCGTATTTGAAAGCGATTTCGTGTTGCCCGAAGTTGCACTCGCCCTTGGCCGATTCGACGATCATGCCCGATTCGTACATGGCGTTGCGGATATCGCGCAGTAGCGGTTCGACGCGCATTGAGCCCAGGATCGAGTAGTCGACGTTGTGCTGGTTGGCAGGGGTGAGGTCCCGGTAGCCGCGCTGCTGCGCATCTTCGTAGGAGTCGTTGAAGATCAAGAACTCCAGTTCCGTACCTGCCATGGCGCGCAAGCCCAACGCAGCGGCTTTCTCCTGCTGCGCCTTGAGCAGGGACCGCGGGGCCACTGGAACCGGACGTCCGTCCGTGGTGGCCAAGTCGGTCTGGATCAGCGCCGTGCGTTCCAAGTACGGAACTGGGCGGATGGTGTCGTAATCCAGCACGAACTCCATGTCGCCGTAGCCGGTGTCCCAGCTGGTCAGCGAATAGCCTTCCACGGTGTTCATTTCGGTATCCACTGCCAACAGGTAGTTGCAAGCTTCGGTGCCGTGATTCAGCACGGTGTCCAGGAAGAACTGGGCATGGACGATTTTTCCCTGGAGCCGGCCCTGCATGTCGGTGAAGGCGAGAATGACCGAATCATAGACTCCGGTGCGGATGCCCTCGGTCAACTGTTCAACGCTTAGCATGCGTTCGTTCTTGGAGGCCTTGACGAGTTCTTGGATGTCTTGCATGGAGAATGTTCCTTCGATTGTCGGGGATTGGTTCTGTGGCCTGGGACCGGTTTACTTCAGGGCATTTTCTTCGGACTCCAGGATGGCGAATTCTTCTTCGGGCGCGCTAGCAACCAGGCGATGCCGGCTATAGAACCAGAAGTACGCGAGTGCCAGGACGAAGACTCCTGCGGTGATTCCTGCGGCGAGGATGTCCACGACGAATGTTGCGATGAGGGCAATGACAGCCAGCACCAGCGCAATGGAAGTGGTGACGATGCCGCCCGGGGTGCGATACCCGCGGGGCAGGTCGGGTTCCTTGATCCGCAGGACAATGTGGCTTAGATTCAGCAGCACGTAGGAGACGGTGGCTCCGAAGACCGCGATATTGATCAGCTGGTCGCCATTGCGGATGACTGCTGCCAGGATGAATCCGATGGTGCCTGGAACCAGCAGGGCCACCCACGGTGTATGGCGGGAGCCGGTAAGCGAGAGCACCCGGGGCAAGTAGCCGGCACGGGACAAGGCGAACAACTGCCGGGAGTAGGCATAGACGATAGAGAAGAAGCTGGCCACCAAACCTGCCAGTCCCGCATAGTTCACGAAGTTCGCCAGCGCCGAATTCTGCCCGTAGGCTTCGCGCAGCGCCTCGGGAAGTGGGGAGCCGGAAACGCTCATGGCTTCGGCTCCCGCGACTCCGGGCACCAGGATGAGCATGGCAGCACCGGAGAAGACCAGGAAGATGACTGCTGTGATGATGCCCTTGGGCATATCGCGTTTCGGATCTTGCGATTCTTCTGCGGCAAGGGGGACACCCTCTACTGCGAGGAAGAACCAGATACCGAAGACCAGCGCGGCAAGGGTTCCGGAAATGCCGAACGGCATGAAGGCTGAGGAGCCGGCCGAACCGTCTGGCACGATGTCGAAGAGGTTGCTTGGCTCAAAGTGCGGTATCAGGCCAAAGACGGTGACCACCAGCGCCACAATGGCGATAGCGGTGATGCCGAACATCAGCTTGAGCGCTTCGCCCACGCCCCACATGTGGATGCCGATGAAAACAATGTAGGTGACCAGGTAGACGGGCCACGAATTGGTCATCCCGAACAGGCCGAGGGCCTCGATGTAGCCGCCGATGAAGGTGGCGATAGCGGCAGGGGCCACGGCATACTCGATGAGCACTGCCATGCCGGTGGCGAAACCGCCTAGTGGTCCCATGGCCCTGCGGGCAAAGCCGTAACCTGCGCCCGCGGTGGGCAAGGCGGATGACATTTCGGCAAGACCGAATACCATGCAGGTGTACATGATGCCCATCAGCACGAAGGCAATGAGCAGTCCGCCCCAGCCGCCAGCGGCCAAGCCGAGATTCCAGCCTGAAAAATCACCGGAAATGACGTAGGCAATACCCAAACCGGCAAGCAGGATCCAACCTGCGGCGCCTTTCTTGAGCTGCCTATGTCGTAGATAGTCTTTGTCGACCGATGCGTAGTCGATGTGTGAATTCTTGGTCATGTGAGCTTCCTCGGTCCATGAGTCCTGAATCTAATGGACTGAAATCAGTCCTTTGCATGCGCTCAACTGTGGCAGGGGTCACGAAGGAAAGTCAATAGGTTAGTTTGAAGATGGAGCTGGTAAGAGAAAATGAAAGGTGTTTTCTTGAACCAAATTGTGTGCCATTCTTAGATCATGGCCGAAACTAAACCATTGGATTCCCGGGACGGGATGAGGTTCCTTGGGCAAGTGCGCCGGGGAAACGTCTTCGAGGAGACCCTCGGGCAACTGTTGCGCGCCATGAGGCTAGGTGTCTTCCCGCCCGGCGAAAAATTGCCTGCGGAGAGGGAACTTGCTGAAGCCCTGGGTGTTTCACGAGCAACATTGCGCGACTCGTTGGCGGAATTGCAGAGCGCAGGCTACTTGCAGGTGCAGCGAGGCCGATACGGCGGAACGGTTGTTGCGGCTCAACCGAATTCGCATGAGAATCCATTGGATGGTTCTGACCGTGCACGCATTGAGGATGTGCTTGCATTCAGATCGGTCGTGGAACCTGCCGCAGCTGAATTGGCCGCGGGAGCATCGCTCACTGCAACCCAGCGAAATAATTTGATGCTGGCGCACGAAGCCGTCAATTCGGCCGACGCGACGAACTACCGGCCGCTGGATGCCCGGCTCCATGTCATGATCGCCGATTTGTCAGCTTCGAGCATGCTGGCAAAAGCTGTCGCTGAAGCGCGCGACGCAACCAGCGAGCTGCTGGACCGGATTCCGTTCCTGAAGCCGAATATCGCGCACTCGAGCCGCCAGCACGAGGACATCTTAAACGCCATCCTCCGCGGCGATGGAGCCAGCGCAAAGAAGCTGATGCAAGAACATCTTGATGGCACTGCGACCCTGCTGCGCGGGTTCTTAGACTAGGTCAGAGGCGTACTTGTCGGGTTAGTTCCGTTACGATGGAGGCATGCAGGAGCTCCCACTTGGACATGACCTCTCACACAATGATTCAGCACTTGAAGAAGTTATTGGGTGGATAGTCGAACAGGACCCATCGGGGAGTCGCATGGCCAAGGTCTTCCGAGAAACCTTCGACCAATTGTATGACGGACAACGCACTGGACGCTATCGGTGGGATCAGCTCTACAAAACCGAAAAAACGCATTTCGGCACACTTATCGAAATTAATCTTCAACGTGAATTCGATTTTTCCGATGGGCTGTTGATGGATTATCAGATCGCTGGACACGAAGTCGATTGCAAGTATTCCGCTACGGGGAGTTGGATGCTTCCACCGGAAAGCATCGATCACTTGATACTTGGTTCTGTTGCGAGTGATGAGAAATCAAAGTGGAGTATGGGTTTAGTCCGTGCATCGGCGGAGAACCGCAATGTGGGCATGAACCGCGATCAGAAGGGCACGCTAAATGCGTTGGGTAAGCGTCGCATCCGGTGGATCCGAAAGGATGCACCGATGCCACCAAACGTTCTGCTCCATATTTCAGAGAATGAAGTGGCAAAAATATTTGCCCCGCGAAGTGGGCAAGCGCGTATCAATCAGCTTTTCCGGATCGCGACGAACCGGAGAATCTCACGAAATGTTGTTGCGACGGTAGCCCAGCAAAGCGACTACATGAAACGTGTGCGAGCCAATGGCGGCGCAAGGAGTACCTTGCAGTCGGAAGGAATCATAATATTGTCGGGGGACTACAAGCGACAAGTCAATATTGCTTTGGAGCTTGGATGCGCAATACCGCACGAGGGGGAATTGGTAAGTACCAGAGTAGTCAGGGCAGATATTGCAATGGCCAATAGCGTTGAACTCGACGGTGGGCGATGGGTGGCCGATGCCGGATACCATGGAAGCGCAGCCCCAGCACCCACTATTCGAAACCAGTAATTCGCCATTTCAGCATGATTGGCGCAGAGCTGCTTGCAATAGAATCGTGACGAATTCGGCACGTTTCGAAGTTTCCATAAATCGCTAAATGGAACCTCTCCGCAAGCCAGAGCATCATACTGTCGTATTCGGAGGCGAAAATAGAAAAATGATGGTATCTGCAACCGGTAATATGGAGAGGATGCCATCCTTTCAACGAATCATTCGTTGTGTTTGCAGGCTAGAGGAGCGTTCTAATGAATAGCAAATTGCGCGTAATCGAGATATGTGCAGGCGCCGGCGGTCAGTCCCTGGGGCTCGAGCGTTCGGGGTTTCACCACGAGCTCGCTATTGAGCTTGACGAAACCGCCGCATCGACTCTTCGACTCAACCGTCCGAACTGGAACATAGCTGTCGGAGATGTGGCGAATCGGTCTGTATGGGATCCCGCTGACTATTCTCCGAGTAACCTTCCATACCGTATAGATCTGTTTGCAGGTGGTGTTCCTTGCCCGCCATTCAGCATTGCAGGGAAGCAGTTAGGGTCGGGTGACGAGCGCGATTTATTTGCCTGGGCTGTTGAACAAGTGGGAGTAATTCAACCAAGAGCTGTAATGTTGGAAAACGTCCGAGGGCTGAGCATGCCTCGTTTCGCGGGGTACCGTCAGCATGTTTTAGACAGGTTTGAAGAATTGGGGTATCGCGCAGAGTGGCGCCTAATTAATTCTTCCGACTATGGTGTTGCGCAACTCCGTCCGCGATTCGTTCTTATCGCGATGGAGCAAAAAGAATTTCAATTCTTCCATTGGCCAGAACCTAAGAGTACACACGTAACTGTTGGTAAAGCGCTGAAAAACCTTATGGCTGCCAATGGGTGGGAAGGCGCATCTGAATGGGCGCAGAACGCTAATGGTATCGGTCCCACTATTGTGGGCGGCTCGAAAAAACACGGTGGGGCGGATCTTGGACCAACCCGCGCGAAGCAGGCATGGGCCGAACTTGGAGTCAACGGAAAGGGGATTGCTGATTCAGCGCCGCAGCCTGGCGATAAATTCGAAGTCGGCCCCAAGCTGACTTTGGGCATGGTGGCAAAACTCCAAGGATGGGGTGGCAGAGAATTTAGATGGAACTTCGCTGGCAAAAAGACGAGCACATACCGACAGATCGGAAATGCGTTTCCTCCGCCTGTAGCGCGGGCGTTAGGCCTCGCTATTGCAGACGCCTTAAATGGAACTAGCGAGATAAAAAAAGAACAAGATTATTCTCGTATTACGGATCCTGTTTACAAATTCCTCAAAAACAGTGACTCATTCAAGACTGCCAGACAGATCGTTGATAACATTGGTATTGACATAACAATACGTGAGCTTCAAAATCATTTAGTTATTTTGGAGAAAGACTTTGAAATGGAAAGGGTCAAGACTGGAACTCAGTGGTCCTATAAAATAGGCAGATTCAAGGCGTTCGTAGGCCAAGAGCAACATTCTAGGCACGCATTTTTTGAGAATTCAATTCACAAAGTAAGTTAAACTAATCCAGTTACACTTCCCTAACCTAAATAATGAAATTGAATTTAATTCAATGTCAGGCGATTCGTCAAACGGGCCAATGTTTCACGAATCGCCTGAATTTGCCACCCCTATGAATTTAAGGGTGAAAATACCCAAGAGCAGGATCGTCTAAGGTGCCAATTACCAATCCTCGGTCGAGGAACCTGTTGAATTCTTCACAACTAGTCTCAGGCACCAGTGAACAACTGTGGCAAGCGGCCAAGTTGCATGAGTCTGGACCTTGACCTTTGGCACCGGTTTCCATGCAAACAGGGTCGGAAGAGCACCATTTTGCTTTGGAAATTGCCGAGTAGAAGGTTGATCTAAGATTATCAGTCTGGGCCATTCTAACTAAGCCCCCCAATGTACCTTCGGAGTCACCCGCCGCCGTGTAAATCAGTATCCCAGCCATTCGGCTATTAGGAGATTCGGACACATATAACCGCTCCCGTAGTGAAGCGGAACTATACCCGCATGTGTAAACCAACTCATTGATCAAGAGATGACCGAGCGTATGCATCAATATAAATCTCGGTGTCAATTCTCGTTCTTCAAGCCCACGTTGTGCAGCAGCTATTTTGTACCGATCAGAAATCTTTTGGGCTCTGGCGCGAGCTCCGGGAGTGGATTCCCAAGCAGATAGTCGTTGTTCATTGAGCTCAAAGTAGATCCCCTCGCCTTTGACAACATAAGCGGGCAGCCAATCTTGTTGTGGCGCTAGCGGCTGCCTCCGAAGTTGCTTTTTGCCTTCAGATAACGTCAGTGGGTCATCATGAACTCGCGTAAAACCACGTAGCGCACGAGTTTCTCGAAGCACTTCTACTGACCTGACTCGGTCCAAGAGATCGTCTAGGTCTGAATGAATCCCGGGGTCGCTAATAGTCAAAAAAACATCTTTAGGTGTTTCTCGAATCTGAAGATACTCGGGATACCGCCATATGTTTGTTTCGCTTAGTGATTCATTGCCGGATTCCTCTTCGCCTTCCGTCGTTTTGCCTGAATCTCCGAAACGTTCGAGATATCCGTCCATTAGTTCCTCATCAGATGCAGCATGGAATAGCTCTGGTGGAACTTTATTCAGCAAACTATTGCGCAGAACGTCTACGCCTAGTTCAGAACCAAAAACTGAATGGAGAGTCGACATGATGACGCTTACCGATGGCAGGTCCATTAGCGCGTGCATCTCTGCAGTTACTTTTCCTACATTACGTGGCAGATAGATGGAAGATTCAACTTTTGGGAAATAGACATTGCCAGCTGCCCTTAAAGCTCCTCGCAGCGGCCTGTCGCAGTTGCCCGTAAGCTGCCCGAGCCAAGGTCGAGCGCCCGAACATAGGAAAGGATTTTCAGTCTTTGGTGACAAACTATCGCTTAATATGCTGTGTTCTTCACCGTTGATGCGACGGGTTTGCGTTATTCCACCCAACGATCGGTGAGATTCGCATGAAACACACACGACTCGTTGCCCATCTAGTCCTGCTCCACCAATAGATTTGAGACGCAACGGTCCGAAACACGATGGGTTGTCTGTTCTGTGAACCCATTCGTTAAATGGAAAGTCGTCCAAATGTCCGTTAGTGCAAACTGCAACGAAAGGTACCTGCGCCATGCGAGGCTTATGTTTCCAATCCGCGTGCTTAGCGTCCGTGCATTTGGTGGGATGCTGCATGGTCAGAGTGGAGAGTTCAAGCCTCTTGCAGTACATGCAGTAACACCAGCGTGGAAATCGAAGTACGGGAACGCTGAGTTTTACATTGCGGTCAGTCTCACTCGGTTTTGAACGCCGGTAATCCGCGGGAAGCCGAAACGAGTTAACTTTAAGCCTGGCTTCAAGTCTCCAATCGTGCGCTTCGTACTCATTTATATCGACAGGAGTCGAACCGCTGCTTTCATACCAGTGGTCTAGCCCCGCCGTAATAACTGATGTGCCGTCAACGAGCACGCTTAACGCTCCGACACCGAAAGGCGCGACTAATTGCGCTCTACGTATTGAACCGCTGCTCATGATTCGCTCTCCGTCGTTTCGCCATCTTCGAGTGCGTATGCCGTCGTAATAGTTAGTCGGCATTCTGCGTCGACATTTCGCATACTTGTGGGTATATCCCAAATTGGGAACTTGCGATCTTCATCAGGCAGAGTCCCTGCGAACTGCATTAGTCCTTCTAGCGGATCTCCCCAAGGGGCGGGGTTGGCGTTCCATTCGGTTCGAAGCCAATTACGCCATTCTTTAGCCCGTTCGGTTGCTATCTGCTTAACGGCAGGAGCTTCTTTCTTGTCCACTAGTAGTGCTCTAGCATGCAATAATTCCATAGCATCGTTGTATTCCTTGGCAGGGAAGGGGTAAGGGGCGATTCCAGCGTCAACTGTCTGTCTGATGAAGGCGACAGCCACGGCGTGGAGGGCGCGCCGTAAAACCGGCGTTGCAAAAGGGGTAACGGAAGTCGGTTCAACTTGCGCATACAGTTGTTGATGATATGGAGTGAAACGTTCATAGTGGCTGCGATCTCGTGGTTTCGAGGCGCCATAAAGGGTAATCACAAGACCCGGGCTAATATCAGCACGACGTCCGACCCGGCCGCTAACTTGAATATACTGGGCAGTTGTCTTCGGCTGTCCAACAATCGTCATTAGGCCCAAACGGTCGATGTCCACACCGACTTCAATAATATTTGAAGCTAGGCATATATCTATAACATCCTGGGCATCACTGCCGGGCGCATAATTAACCTGAAGCTCCTGAATTGCTTTAGGAATTTCATCTGAACGCCTACGCGAAGTCAATTCCAATACCCTTTTGGGCCACCGCGGGGTTATACCGTCCCTTCGTCGGAGTCCACTAAGATAATCGGGAACATCTGATTCGAGGAGTGACACAGTATTTCCCAGCTCGCGTAGTGAGTTTAGAAAATTGAGATTGGTCCAATATCCATCCCTCTTTTCTTCCGGTAGCTTAGCCGCACCTTGTAAGGTGGCGGCAGTTACCCTCGTCTGTACAGTTTGCATTGACCCTAACGAAGAACTCATTATGCCGAGGTAGCGTCGTCCGGGTTCTAACCGACCCTTGTCGTCTCTCGCTGGCTCAGCAAAGAATGAACGGCCTTCTTCTAATCCATGAGGAGGGAAGAGAGACGTTTTAGTCCGGCCGTAGAGACTCACAACCTGCTCCTCGTATCGGCGAATCGTCGCGGTAGCTGCAATGATTTTTGGAACTATATTTTTACCGGACCGCCGGTCGGTGCATAACTCGCCAATGATGGTTTCATACAACCCGACCATCGATCCAAGCGGGCCTGAAATTAGGTGTAGCTCGTCTTGTATTATTAGGTTTGGAGGGGACAACAACCGAGTGCCATCATCGCCGATTCCGAACAAAGCTCTGGCTTCTGGCTTCCACGCAGTCATAGCGAACTTGTCGACCGTGCCGATAACCAGAGAAGGTTGGGCCTGGTAGATGTCTTCATCAACTACATGAACGGGGAGTCCAGACCGTCGAGAGTAAAGGCATCTTGGATCGATGCAGCGTAGTCTTACTTTCTTGCCGACCAACTCGTAGCCAATTACATCCTGCTGATTGCGTCCCTTAGGCTTCGTCCCCATTTCGGTGCCACACCATGGGCAGCGCAGTAGTAGAAAGGGGTTTTTCGCAGCAGCATTCTTGCTTAGCTGAGAGTAGCTTTCGACTGCAGATTTCCAAGTATTCGGCGTGGAAGACCCGCCAAGCCAAATTCCAATTCCGAACGGAGCAGATCCCAATGCCCGTTCGTTCTGAGATCTAATGTCCTCGAGCACGCATATCAGCGAAGCAGCTCGCAAAAATTGCTGTGCTGTTAGAAGTCTTAACGTGTACCGCATTATGGTATCTGTACCGGAGTCGTTTGGATCCCGTAAGCGCCGTGCTAATAGGCTAATGGCACTGGCTCCAAGATACGCTTCTGTTTTACCTCCCCCAGTTGGAAAGAAGATGAGATCAACAGTTTCTCTCACATGGTGAGAAGGCTCGATCAGCTCCGGTAGGCTTGCCAGGATGAATGCAATCTGGAACGGGCGCCAGGAACCTCGTCCAGTCGGAACCTCAAGGGATGGATGACGACCATCAGGTCGTATCGTCCCATCCTTCTGCCGGACTACCTTTCGCAGCGGAAAACTTGAGCGAATTTGCTGATGAAGCATGGCTTCGTTGGTCCAACGGAATGCTTGCTGCGCAATCTCACTAGAGTTAACGAGTGTCCACCCAGAACGCATACGTTCAAGGGCTGACTCAGCTTTATCCATATGATTTTTCGCAGCAGCATGATATTGCGAAGGAAGGCCGATAATTTCGGCCTTCCTAGCGGCGATCCAAGTAGCGTATGAGTCTAGAAGCAGCTCGACTTGCGTCGAAGCCTCCATGCTCCCTGTAGCAAGTTGCTTCATACTTATAGTTAGCGCCTGACGACGACCAACTGCATCGTAAAGGTAGTCTCCTCGCGAATCGGTCAAGTAGACGTTTGGGGTCAAACTGACTACTTCGTGGGCTGGTAAAGCGGCAGCCCTTAGCGAACTGACAGAGCTTCCATTAGCAGTGGTAGTCCACTCAGCTGCACAACCGTGCCCGATAGCGTAGGTTCGTTTGTTGCGATACAGCAGCTCGAAGGACTGTTCTTCTTCATCAAGATCGACCAACTGGGTATCAAGGTACGGGGTGATCTCAAGTTTGTTCTCTGGGGCGAGGGAGAAGGACACTTGGAAGAACGTGTTTTCAGGCCCAGTGCCAGGTGTCTGATTGACTAAAGCAAGCGTGACCAATCGTAGATTGGCATCTGACGATTTAGGAACAGGTCGACTGAACACCTGAACAATTGGTGAAATCCTCGGATTTAATTGTTCTGACGTGGTTGAAACAGGGGTGAGTCGGTGTATGCGATCGATCAATAGATTCCCCGGAATTGAGGCAGCCAGCGAAAGCGGATGCCTTACCCACCAATCGATAGATTTTGAGTTTCCGGCGATCTTTGCTGAGATGCGATCGTAGTAGGCGCAATCTACTCGTAGCTTGAGTAGGCCTTCATCCGATACCCGACACTGAAACGAAATCGCCATTGATGATGGTTTAAAACTATTCGCGCTAGTTAGATCGAAATCGTCCGAGTCGGATTCCGCTAAATTGCTTGAGGAAAGCACTTCCACTGGAAACCCAGGAGCATCTTCATCGTTGTGGGAAATTCCAGCAACTTGGGTCAGGTCTAGTGTTTCTTGAGTATATTCGGTGGAGATATTCCCACCACCATGAAGAACGCCGATACCGTATCTGGTAAGAGGCGTGCCGGAGCTTATGATTTCTTGGTTCGTGACGCTGTCATAGAATCTTCCACGGCTGTCTTCAATAGATGCAAAGGAGACAGAGCCGCTAGACGTGTCTATTGGTCTGCCAACTGATTGTTCACCTTCGTGGGGTCCGAATAGTTCCCGGCGAATCTCTGACTCAATGGTTTCTCGAGCTTCAGTAGTTGACATTAGCCTTTTCCTATAAGATTTTTGAGTGTCGTCTCGTCAGCAAATGCAATTAGGCGATCTGTAGCCCGCGTAAGGGCAACGTATAGGAGTGCTTCTACGTGTGGCCTCATATGTCGGTGATCAAGATCCGTCAAGATAACCACCGGTGCTTCCAACCCCTTAAACGCATGGATCGTTGAATAGCGAACCTTACCTGGCGTAGTCTCCAAAGAATCACCCAAGAATGAAAGAATCTGGCGTAACCAAGGATCGGTAGTTTGGGCGGCCGCTGACATGTCCCTCAGTGGGCTAAGGACCACGATCTCATCCAGCGAGTATCCTTCAGCTTTTAACTTGCGGATAGCCGAGGACAGAAATGCGGTTTGGTCTTCAGCTCGCTTATATTTTCGGATCTCCGGATCTATGCCGTCATCTTCTCGGCGGAACAGCGAGTATCCCGGCTGGAGCTTTGTGAGCATATTGGTCTGGTAACCAATCCTGGGGACATTACGACAATTCATAACAAGTTTGAACTGCGACATCTGTGAGGAACGTTGGAAGAGTAGACCCCGTCCCATTTTGTTTGTATAGATGGCTTGGCGTTCAAAATCTCCGTAGAAGAGAAGACGTCCATTTTGGAGTCCCCCATCCACCATCGCGTCCAGTACATCGAGTAGTGGTTCTTTGGCTATGTCTTGAATTTCGTCCACTACAAGGAAATCACCGACATATTTGTCTCCTGTATTCAAAATATTCTCTAACGCACGCTCCGGGAGTTCCTCATTCCAAAATGAAGGAGTTGCATTTTCCGGAACGCGATCAAGACCTGATATACGTAGCAGCTCCTGATGAAGAGTTCCTGTCGTAAGCCCTTTAACGCCCTTCATCTGTTGAGCCAGATGCGTTCCGAGAAGACGGTTGTAGCAAAGTAGCCGACCTTGCCTGTCAAGAGACGCCTCGCGACGAGCTGATTCTTGTGCCAAGAATGTTTTTCCAGAACCGGCTGGACCGTAGAAAAGCATCGACAAATTATCACTGGCTGAATCAAGAGCCAGATACTGTTCTTCTACGAAGCTATTTAGATTTGCTTCCCGGTCTCTACGTCTATCCGAGCCGACTGTCGCCAATTCGAACTTGGGGCGCAGCACGCTCGCGATGCTCTTGGCTTTCGCAGAATCAGGGCCATAGAGGCCCGTACTAAACCTTCTCACCTTAGAGCCGAGATGGCTGGAACCTGCTGCCAGAACATTCAAGATTGCTTTACGTGGATTATTCAGGTCGGTTATGTCGAGGACTTGCCAATCATGCCATTCTGGATTCTTCGGGAGAAGTGCACGTGCACGTACTCCGGTAAACCATACTGCAAATAGAACAGGAACGTCTTCCAGATGCAATTTCTGCTTATCCAAGAACTTCAGTATGCTGTGCATAGCTTCGTTAGCTTGTTGAAAAGGGCCACGCGAAGTAGGTTTGTCATTACCGAGCGTCCACGTACCGTCTTCATCCCGGCCAACGGTTAGGTGAGACTTAACTTCTACAACTAGTACTCCTGAACCCGGAACAATAAAGACAAAATCAGATTCACCTTGCACTTGACGAATATGGTTGGCTATTCCAAGCGAATGAAGAATTGTCCAGTCCCGTGTATTGTCTTCCCCTTGAAAAGCCGAATACACAGCTTTTTCGCCCGGAGGGACATCACTTGGACAAAATGACGGTATCATTCGAGCCACTTGGCGCTCCTGTCAATAGCTGGAACTCTAAGGCTGGACTTAGGAACAATTTCGTATTTTGGCGAAATTGCTAGAACTCTTGTTGCGAGAATCCCCCTAAAGCCTTCTGTTGTGTATTCTATTTGAATGAATCCGTTTTTTTCAAGAAGACTCATGTTTGCTTTTGAAACGGAATCTTCCAAATCCTTCAAGACGGTATTTCGAGTTCTATAAGTTTGCAGCCTAAGCGCCATTGCGTTGCTGAATGTGGGCTCTTCGGGGATCCCCAGCCAACGTAAAAGCGATAGGAAGTCGTTCTTTTTCTGTGGGCAGATTAGATTTTCTTCAGTCCAAGCGAGTGCGCGATTTGGTGTTGATACTCCGGCTCTCTTGAGCTGGTTGGTGACGTATATTCTACTATACTCATTTAATCGTTTTTTCAAGATTTGTTTCCAGCTTGATTGTGTTAATGCAATTTCAGTAGCACGCTTGCCCAATGCCCTTTTTGAAGCATCGTAGAGGGCACCATATTCAGAAACGCCTTGTCGAAGAAGCAGGACTGTTCCACACTTCACGGACTTGACACTCGAATAAGAAACTCGTTCGCCTGGCGGGTTACCAACATCTACTGTTCGGATGCGATCGCCGTCATCGAGCCAGATGGAGTAATCGCCGCTCAGGTAGATCTTTCTGGCGCGAGCCTCGTCTTCGGTAGGTTCCTTTGTTGAGTCACTGAATGATGGCCAGACCGCTTGTGGGAGGTACGATTCGAGTTCCGGTGTTTCCTCAGCCGTATTCTCAACTGATTTAGCCGCGACTTCTAGTCCAGAATTAACTGTAAAAAGGCGTTGTCTTACTTCGATTTTTCCTTCGGAGTAGTCAGAAATTGAAGAAAGAGGAATACTGCGATCTCTGAACCACGACGGTAAAATGTAGCTAAGCTCGTTAGTAACAGGTGCGGTGACTAAAGAAGGTCCAAAGAACTTTGGGGGTCCGATGACGTAGGTTACTTCAAAAGGATCCCGGAGCCTTGCCCACTCACTTCGCGTAAGTACCGTGATTCCTAAAGGTTCTAGCCATGTACGCAGATCTTGAGCCGCCGGGCGGTTTGCTGCCAGTACAACTGCTTTATCAGCGCCGACTTCCTGGCAAGATTCCAGTAAGGTCTTGCCTAATGGAGGATCGGCAAGCAATATTTGTTCGGCAGTTTCCCCTAAGTCCATCAGTAAGGTTTGATCTTCGATCATATGACTGAATCGTGCCGTTTGCCGTTGGATTGTCTCGCATATTTCGCCAAGCCCTTGGCTGTATTTAGGCGGTCCTGGTCGCGTAATCTGCCGCCAAAGCAAAGCCTTAGCAGCGGATTCCAGATCCTCTAGCGAGCTTAAGTTTTGACCACGAATAAGTCGTGAAAGATTGTAAACTGTTCGGTTTAGCGTTTCGCCCAGTGGATCACTGACTAGTAGCATTTCAACTCCATAGCGAATTAGTGAATCCTGTGCGGAATATCGGGCGTTGACGTTAGATATACGATTCATTGCGGAACCGTAAATGCGAGAGCTTCAATACCACGCGGTGGATTCCACCGGAGATCATCTGCTAATGACAATGGTGTACCCCTCATGTTTCGCAATTGCTTAATTACTTCGGCGCCAGTGTCATCACTTAACGAGCGATCAATTACACAGAAGATGACGGAACTCTCTAATTCGTTTAAGTGACTAATGGCTCCATTCCCGTCAAGAATGATTGATCTCAGGTTGTTCGCGGCATCTAATCGCTCATCGAACCCAGTGGAGTGGTATAGATGGGTGTACCAAGTTGCAACATGCAAATATTTTGGAAGTAGGACGGAATCTAGGGAGCCAAGATCGTAAGGATCATGTTCTAAGCCAAGGTAGTATTTCATTTCCTCGTTGATCCAAGTCAAGGTGCCAACAATACCGAGGTCGGCAGTCGGGCCTGCTAAGTGGGATTCCCAATTCTTGGCTAGTCCGGCAAACCGGTGAATCGCTGAAAGTTCGGGGTGAAGTGATCTCGCCGTGTAGCCAGGGTCGTCTATGGGTAACACGGCTTTAATCCGCTCGATGTTCCACTCCGAACCGGCAAAATTTGCACGAGGGGGGATCTGATCTTCGCTGAGGGACGAGAAACGGCCCACAATGATTTCTGAGGAGTTCAGTACACGAATAATGTCTCCTGCTTGCAGTTTTCTGAGCACTTCTAGTGGGGTGTCGAGCTGCTTGGGCTTGCTAGCAAGCACCCAACCGCAGCCAATCAGAACTGCCGCAAAATCGCGTATCGGTACAGAGACTGCGACTACAAGCTGACGTTTTTCAAGCTTCGAAGAATATCTGGAAGCGCGAGTCCCTAGCGCAAGCAAAGGACCAATCCAAGAAGCAGTTTGTCCAGTCGAATCCAGGGATTGGGAGAGTAATAGCCTTGTCGTCTTAGATTGAGATATATCCAAAAGTGTCGTTCCTTGCCCGTCAACAAATATTCGCTACTGGAAGTCGCAGCACTCTGGTTAGCTTTGACCGATACTAGTTTTATGAAATTAAGATCGTATTCTGTCGACACGTGAAATTGTCCATTGGGATGATAGTAACGCAAAACTTGAAATAATTTCTATCATCTGTTCAAGATATGAGGAGGTGCATTCTAATACCATTTATTACAAAATAGACGCAGTCTAGATGGTGAGTTTGACGCCTCCTTCAAGATAGGTTTGGTGCAGGACGTTCGGCTATATCTTTTCTATGCGATGAGTAACCATATCCGGCACCAATAATGAATATGATTCCGTGGTAGCTCCGACCGATTTGCTTCAGGTTATTCAATGTCAAATTCGCCCCACACACATGTCGCTCGTCAGCTGGTCCATCATGACGACCGATAGCAATTTGCTGCACGTAGTCAGTGCGCGAAGCTAGCTCCGGTACTACTATGCCGACAACAATTTTGTGTCATTTATTATTTTCGACAGCACCGCCCTTGGGGACTGACCCTGATGGATATCCGTAGTTTGCAACAGCTCCCGTAGATGCTCATTGATCGGGTATATCAACTAGTGTTCAGGAATCGAGGCCAAGATTAGCTTGAGTCGCTCGTTTTCTGATCATGAGGCTATAAGAGGTGAAGGTAAACAGTTTCCGCTACTTATTTGCCGGAACAATGCTCCAAATTAGACGATGAGTGATTTTTCGGGTGGTGACGTGTAGCCCGCGTGGTCGTCTAATTCGGTCGTAAAACTCCTCGGCGACGATCCATGCTAATCGCTGTCATCGCCCGACCTGTTACGTGCCAACTTCGGCTCTTCAGGATTGAGAGTGTAACCACCTGAATCCAACACCCCGAATCCCGGGCATGTCGAAAGACACGAAAAAGTCGAGGCCCTCCAGAAGAATGGAAGTTACCACACAAACATTCTCGAAAGACCTCGACGTTGCTCAATCCTACCTTCACCGCACCAGACCTCACGACTTTCGCCAGCCTCGACGGCTTGGGCCTGACTGCGATCGGGCAGCACCTGACCCCAACGAAAGATGAGATCCTCTGCGAAGTCACCACCCCGGACCCGTTGCAGAATAGCGATTGAAGGTACTTCTGTTCTTGTATGCGGGTGTGAAATCTCGTTACTTCGTGGACACTGAAACTCATCACTTCGTAGACAGTGGAACTCATGGCTTTGTACACAGTTACCAACTGCCAACCGAGTTGAGCAGTTGGTAACTGAATACCACCTAGCTATGTTCAAAGAACGTCGGCGATTGCTGCTCACGAGCCTGGATGACGGCACGGTACTGCTCTGCCTTCTTCACCCATTGACGAGTCGCTATAGTCATCTGAATTCCTCTGATTGAATACGACGAAACGAACTTCCCCTCAACTTTTAGAGCCACCATCGGTAACGGGAACGACAGGACAACTTCACTAGTCTCAGGGCCAGACAACAAAAATTCTGTGTCCGTAATCGTCCTGATGAACTGACGGCGAGCGAACGATGTGGGCAACGAAATGTGGAACCCTTGATAGAACGTCCTGCGGTTTTCCTTAGTGACTTCCACAAGCATCTGATTTGATTCCAACAGGGGCACTGGATCCGATCCATCATGAGTGCTTTTCATGATTTCACCCGACTTCGACACCACCACATCCAACCTACTGGCCGTAGCCTGAGCTAATCGACGTTTGCTCAAATACTCGGCAGCTTTCGCTTCCAACACTGATAAGTGAATCGGTTCAGTGGCCGGTGTATGTTCCAGCAGTTCCCAGGCAGCCTGTGGGGTCGCTTGGTTCAAGGATTGATGCGGTCTGCGTTTGTTGTAGTGTTCTCGGTAGCGTTTCAATAGCCTCTGCACATCAGCCAGATCCTGTGGCTTGTTCGCCGTCAAGAAACGTTGCAACGTACGGTGTGAACGTTCGTTCTTCCCCTGAGTAGTAGGCCTTCCAGGAAGCCCAGTGATCGGCATGGTTCCTTTGGATGCGAGAAAGATTTCTACTGAACCGAATGTCCCGCTACGTAACTGGTTGAACGCTTTGGAATTATCACTGAGCACCTCTTGTGGTGCACCGTACTCAGCGATGGCGCGCACGAGTACTTCTTGAGCGTCCTGGCTGTTTTCGTGGCGTTGGAACGCTCGGGAGCCAACATCGAATCTGCTGGCATCATCGATGAGCTGGCACACGGTGATGAGCTGATTTTTGGCGGGACGGTATTCAAAAGCATCAAGTTGCCACAGGGCCATGGCCGTTGACCTTGCGAAGGGAACATAGGACGATTTCCGTCGCTTGCGAGGGTTACCGTCCACGTGGCCGACGCCGGCCAGCAAGCGACCTATCGTAGCAACAGGCGGAATCTTCCCGCCTGGGAAAGTGTCTTCGTTAATCGTTGCTTCATAATGAATGGTTTTGGGACCGTAGTCCCAACCATCCTTTTTGAGTTTCTGGCGGATCTTCACCAGCTCGTTGATCACTGCTGGGCCGTATTTCCTGGCTGGCTCTCTCGGTGCTCTGGAGTGCGGGTGGAGAGCCGCAGCTGATTCGCTGGTTGCCCGGTGTCGAAGTCGATAGAAAATACTTCGGGAGATTTTCTGAGTGTTGCAGAATTCGCTGATGCTCAGGGCATCTGGTTGTGTGGGGTCGAAGTTGATGATCATGGATCGTACGCGTGGAGGAAGGGCACTTTTCGTGTTCTCGACAGTGCCAGAAACCGGTGTGGTTTTGTCCACGAACTGTTGAGACATGGTGTCCACGAAGTCATGAGTTCGTGTGTCCACGAAGTGCGGAGACAGGACACTTACCCGGACTGGTACCGGCCGTTCACGGCCGACCTTGAATTCCAGGAAAGGAAAGTACGGTGACCGCACAACCTATCGTCGCTCATTGCCACCCATTTGTCGTGGGTGTCGACACCCAGGCACGTAATCATGTCTACGCCATCACTGATTCCAGCAATGGCGCTCTACTCGATACCCAGTAGTTTCCAGTGACCAGCAGTGGGATCAACCGGGCCATTAGCTGGGTCGCCCGACGCACCGAAGGCAACGCAGACACCCTCTGGATCATTGAAGGTGCCGCCACCTATGGAGCGATCCTTGCCGGCACAGTTGCAGCCCATGGGTTCCCCGTATCCGAGGCACCACGCATGATCAAGAAACAGAACAGTGGTGTGGGAAAAACTGATGTGTTAGATGCGCATCGCATGGCAATGGCGTCTCTGCCGCTTCCGGTGGACAAATTGCGCCATCCCCGGCTGAATGAGGGGATCCGCCAAGGATTGCGCATCCTTGTCACGGCACGCAGCTCGATGGCGAAAGACCGTACCAGGTCCGTGAACGCCTTGTACGCCCCGATTCGCAGCAATGGCCTAGGGATTGATGCCCGAAAGAAACTGATCGGAAGCCAGATTGCTGAAATCAGCCGGTGGCGGGACCGGGAAGAAGAACTGTCGCTGAGGATTGCACGGTCGGAAGCGGTACGACTGGCCAAACATGTCCTGGACTTGGATCAGCAGCTGGCTGCCAAAGAGCATCAACTGGACGAGCTGGTGCAGGTCAGCGTAGCAGCACCCTAATTGGATGAGGTCGGCTTCAAAGCAATCACAGTTGCGAAGTGCTTCGTCGAGTGGTCCCATGATGGGCGAGTGCGCAATGAAGCGGCGTTTGCCTGCCTGGCTGGCGTGAATCCGATTCCTGCGTCGTCCGGGAACACAACCCGGTACCGGCTTAATCGTGGTGGTGATAGGTCATTAAATGCTGCCCTGCATATTGCCGCGGTCACACGCATGGCCCATGACGATGAGACTCGAGTTTATGTTGAGAAGCGTCAGGCTGAGGGGAAGACTGATCAGGAGATCCGTCGATGCATCAAACGCTATCTCATCCGTCGGATCTTCAGAATCTTCAGTGCTTCAAAAATGATTGAAGAGGTTCCGGTTGCGGCTTGACGGACATAGAAGAGTCAATCACCCTACTGCCATCCCAATCTCGGTGGCAACACCCCCGGATCATTGGTTAGACAGGGGCAAGACACCATGCCGAGATTGGTCGGCCGACAGTCCCTATGATCCTCTTTTAGGGGCTGTCAACAATATAACGGGCTGAAGCGCGAGGCGGAACGAAACATGCGCACCGGCAGGGGCTGCAGCAAACATCGCTGTGACCCCGAATCATCCACCCCCACGTTTCCGCCATGCGGTGACCGATATTAGTACGCGCCCAGCCTCATTTCTTGACGATGTGTGCAACCTCGTCCATGACAAGGTATTCCTTACCAGTTCGTGTGGCCAGGTGAAGCGCAACAAGGATGCCAGGATTGCCGATGCTGAACGGCGCATTCCGGTCATGACTGGTGATGGTGTCGAAAGCGTGGAATTTATGGAGGAAGACAAGGAGCTTTTGAAGTCTCAGGCCTTTGTCCCATCGCCGGTGAAGGAACGTTTGATTCCCAAACCGGGAAACCCAAAACTTCGGCGCTTCGGAATCCCCACTGTCCAGGAGCGGGAGATTCAGGCAAAGTTGGCGTTGGAGTTGGAACCGACCTTTGAGGCGGACTTCAAACCGGTCAGTTACGTTCTCCGTCCGTAGCGTCGAGTGCAGGATGTGAAAACCGAAAGGCACACCATGATCAAGTACCACGGGGTGCTCGAAGCAGATTTTGAGGCGTGTTCTGACGAGCTCAGGCAATAGATATTGTGAGACCCCATTACTCACGTTGGCTACATGATGGATGGAAGACCCCTGCATGAGAGCACTGGTAGCGGTGAGGCAAATCCACTTTCCAACACTGCTTTGATACTGGGAATTATTACTGAACTTTTGGGTCGTATTGTGCCTAGCCAAATAGAAGCGACTGGTCAAAAAGGGCGGGGAGGGCAATGGTCCGCCTGGTTATCGGAAATGTGTCGCTCGGAATCGTGATTATTCTTTTTGTATCTTCCGGACTGTGGACGCTATTTTGCAAAGTTGCTTGGGGCGCGATGCGCTGACTTCGATTCATGCTCTGCTACGCCACTCGGGTATCTCTTCGTTGAGTGCTTCAAGCTTCCACAGCTCAAGCCGGTTCTCAGTGCGTCGTTGATGCTGATTATGCAACCACACGCCCAGCGCATGCTCTTCTGGTGTGGCGTATGTCCTGTATCTGGGCATGCGATGTTCGGTAGCCACGAAGTCGATGAACGACTCGAGCTTGTTCCTCCACCGCAGCTCGCTTTCTCGAGTCCGTGGATTGACGTTCCAGCCAGTGAGTGGCTCAAGCAGGACTAATTTTGCTTGTGGCAGTTCATTTCGTTCGTAGAGGAGGCGTTGCTCAGCGATCCAATTAGCCAACGAATGCTCTGAAAAATCCCCAGTGCGAAGCGGAAGGCGTCCTTGAGAAGTATAGAAATCTTGAGCTTCCTTAACGCGCCTCCGCCATTTCGTGTTGACGCGATGCGGTCCCCGAGCTTCGAGTGCTTCGACGTGTTTGGTATAGAAGTCGGGGTCATATTTTTCCCGGTTTTTCATGTGTAGATGCCCGGTCGCGATGTTCTGTTTGCATCGGTCAGCGATTTCGCGCGCAGTGAGGCAAGCGGTGAACATCATGTCCCATTCCGGATGCCGCGAGACGTCCCAACCGACCATGGCACCAAGCTACTGCACAACGTTCTCCTTTTGAAGAGCGCGCAGCATTCGAATTTGTAGAAGGCTGAGCCCAATCTTCTTGTCGGTCGACGTAAATCTGTCGAAGATGTTCTAAAATTCCTATTTCACTTCCACAAGGAGTTGATAATAGTGCGTCGGTGCTTCTGTAGTGATAAAACCGGAGATAGCTCCTCCGTCTAAAGTGAATAAGAAGTCAGCCTCAACCAGCAATGGCATATAAGGAGACAAGGAAGTGTCTGCGGCAGCGAGCATGTTCGTAGACAGGGGAATCCTATGCTCGAACGCAGATCCTGGTAGGTTTTCGCTGGTTCTGAAAAGCCCGACTGGTTGGCCAGCTGCGATTTTGGACACAGCATCAATCTGCCGACGTTCCATCTTAGCTGACGCGGACCTTGCATCGTCGTCTACATGGACGACAACGCTTCCATCACCGGCTTGGCGAGGTGACAAGTCTGAATGCTACTCGCGATATCGTCTAACGAGGCAGATACCATAGATTCATATTTATCAATCGGTTTGGGTGAATGGCAACGGAGTCCAAGAGCAGTTTTTAGAACTGCTCACGCATAGAATACGACACACTAATTTGGATATGTGAGCCGTTCGTCGGCCGTCAACTCGTAGGAGTACGAATGAGTTTCGAAAGCGTAGATGATGAACAGAGTGACCGCACATTACATAGACGCCTCTTAATCGATTGCGACACCGGCATCGATGATGCTCTGGCCTTGGCGTATCTCTGCTCGCTCGATCACGTGAAGATCGAGGCAGTCACCAGCACCCCAGGCAATATTGGTGTCGAGCAAGTCGCTGCGAATAACCGCGCTCTGCTCAACCTCTGCGGAAAGCCGGACGTTCTAGTGCTCATCGGTGCAAGTGAACCACTTAAGATTCCACTCGTGACAACTCCAGAGACTCATGGTCCTCAGGGCGTTGGATACGCAACGCTTCCCGATCCTGGCTCAGATTCAGCTGGAGGCAATGACGCCGTTGACTGTTGGATCCAGGCGGCACGCGCCAACCCAGGCGAGCTCACGGTGCTCCTGACTGCACCGCTGACAAATTTCGCTCTGGCACTTCGAGGTGAACCGCGTCTTCCCTGGTTGCTGCGCAAAGTAGTGATCATGGGCGGTGCTTTCTACTACCAAGGGAATACAACGCCGACGGCCGAGTGGAACACCCACGTGGACCCGCACGCCGCAAAGGAAGTTTTTGCTGCCTATACGGCGGCGGCGGAACAAGGGCTCGATTCCTCGAAGCTGCCAATCGTCTGTTCGCTGGACACCACGGAACGCTTCGAAATGCAGCCGGACTTCCTGACGAAGCTCTCCGAAGAAGCCGAATGCGCTGAACCCGAAGTCGTCCAGGCTAGCGACCCGGAAGGGACGTTGAGCAAGTCCTCCAATCCGCTGGTTCGCTATCTCTCCGATGCCCTGCGCTTCTACTTCGAATTCCATCGCCACTACGACCAGGGCTACATTGCCCACGTGCACGACTACTTTGCCGCTGGTGTCGCCGCGGGGACGCTTGAGTACCAAACCCGCCTCGCAACGGTGGACGTAGAGACAGAATCGCCTTTGCTCTTTGGTACCACCGTGGCCGATTTCCGCGGGCTGTGGGGCAAGCCGGCGAATGCCCAGGTGGTCGTGGCAAATGACCCCGAAGCAGGGTTTGCCGAGCTGGTCCAGCGCCTCGGTGCGCTGGCAAGGAAACTCAACGAGAATTCCTGAGCACGGGCAGGTGGGCTAGAATCGTCTACCGGGTCGAGGTGACATAGACCCGCCATTCGCGCGTTGCGGGAGCAATCCTGCGCGCAGCCAAACTCGTATCCCCAGGATTGCCTCATCATGTCACCGAACCTTCTTTTGCCCGAAGCATCAGCGACCCAGCTCCTGCGCCGCAGGGTGCTCGGCGCAGCTGGAACCCTGCTGCTCGTTGGAACCTACCTGTTCCTGGTCATCACCCAACCCGCGGGAATCGTCGAGGGCCTGGGCCAGGGAGTTGCCTTGGCAACTTTCGCTGCCTACCTGATCGCTGCCGTCCTGCTGCTGCTCGCTGTGCTGCCGGATCTGCCGGTCTCCGCCCTGACACTGATCCCGGTTGCGCTGGCACTGAACATCATCCTGGGCCAATTCGTCGGGTCCGTCATGGTCCCGCTGTACTTGGACTCCATGGGCACCGTGCTGGTGGGCTTCCTGGCCGGCCGCCGTGCCGGTGCCGCCACCGGTGTGCTCAGCACGCTGATCTGGGCGCTGTTCGCCCCAACGGTCTTGCCATTCGCTGCAGGAGCCGCATTAGTCGGTTTCCTTGCGGGAACCGCCGCTCGCTACGGCGCCTTGCGCCGGCCATACCTTGCCCCAATCGCGGGCTTGGTTTCCGGTGTACTGGTTGGCGTAGTCTCCTCCCCGGTGGCTGCCTTCGTCTACGGCGGCACCTCGGGCGTCGGCACCGGCGCAGTGGTTGCGGCCTTCCGCTCCATGGGAGATTCGCTGCTCTCCGCAGTCACCAAGCAGGCCCTGATCTCCGACCCGGGAGACAAGGCAATTGTCTTCCTCATCGCAGCGCTGCTGGTCTTCGCCCTGCCGAAGCGCTTGAGCGGTTCCTTCGAATTCATTCGCCGCTACAAGGTGCTGGGCAAGAGCGGAAACAAGTAGGCCACTAATGAAGCGCCGCATCGCTGACTTGCATCCTTTTACCGTGCTTTGCCTAGCCGTGCTCACCGTTTCAGTGGCCACGGCTGCCAGCCGCTGGTGGCTGAACTGCGCGGTAATAGTGCTTTGCCTGGCCGTTGGCGCAGTTGCGGGCAAGTCCCGTAAACTCGCGGCGCTCAGCGGTGCAATCATGCTCCCGACTCTCTTGTCCTTGCTGATGATCCATGGACTGGCTTCGCAGGAAACTTCGGCGGTGATCGCGGTCTGGGGACCAATTTTACTGACGCTTGGGGGAGTGGAGATTGCCATGGCCTTGGCCTTGCGCACCGCCGTGCTGGTGGTGGCCGGTTTGCTTTGCGGTTTGCTGATCGATAAGCACCAGTTGGTGGCAGCCATCGATTTGTCTCCGGCTCCGCCGCAGGCGGGATACCTATTGGCATCCACGCTGTTCCTTCTTCCGCAGATGATGGAAAAGCAGCATGCCATCGGCGAAGCCCAGGCCTTGCGGAAGGCAGGAACCGGCCGTGGCTTGGCCGGTTGGCTGCAGCGCCTGAGGCTGCGAGCCGTGCCGCTGGTGCTCTCCTCGGTGCAAGATGCCCATGACCGCTCGGTGCATCTGGCGGCACGCGGTTTTCCCGCCCGTGGTGAGCACAGCAGGTTGCGCCAAGTTGCAGACTCGCAGATACAGCGGGGCGTCCGCTGGGTTGCCCTGCTGTGTTCGGTGCTGGTGCCGGTAGCGATTCTGTTGCCTCTCGGGGGAGCCTCATGATGGACATGGAGCACCGTGCACGTGCCGGAACCACGGCGGCGCTGCACCTCAGGCTGGGAAGCTTCCGCTACTCCGAGGCGCACTCCGATGCCTTGCGCGAGATCGAGATGGAATTCTCCCCGGGATCCCTGACTGTCATTGCCGGCGACTCTGGATCCGGGAAGTCCACGCTGGGCGGAGTACTAGCTGGCATGCTGCCGCGGCCGGGAGCCGACCAGTGCGAGGGAACGGTCACCCTGGCGGGGCAACGGATTGATTATTCTCCGGAGCTTTCGCCACGAATCGACATAGCCGGCTGGGCCAGGCACGTGGGACTGCTGCCCCAGGATGCCGGCCTCTACCTTTCGAGGATTCGCCAGACGGTTGCCGAAGAGCTTGTCTTCGCCCGGGAGAACGAAGGCATGCCCCGCGAAGAGATGACAGAGCTCATCAGCGAGCTCTCCACGCGGCTGTCCCTGGAACATCTGCTGGAACGCGACCCCGCCAAGCTTTCAGGAGGCCAGGAACGCCTCGTCGCGTTAGCTGCATTGTCCGCCGCGAAACCGTCCATCATTGTGCTCGACGAACCACTGGCCGGTTTGGATTCCAAGGCAACTGCAACAGTGACCGCGATGATCACACGGCTGCGCGCCGCGGGCACCGCGCTTGTGGTGCTGACTCGGACAACTGAAGCATGGGAAGCCGAAGCAGATGCCCTGTGGACCTTGGCGGACGGAACTTTGCTGCCGGCATCTGAAGGCACTGGAACTGCTGCGTTGCCGTCCAAACGAAGAAGACCATCCATCGCAGCAGCATCAGCAGAGCCCCTGCTGGCCTTTGCTGGCGTGCAGCTCGGATACAAGGGCGCCAGCGCCCCGGTCATCTCCAACCTAGACCTCGAAGTCCATGCAGGAGAATGCGTGGGGCTGGCTGGCGCCAACGGAACAGGAAAGACCACGCTGCTCAAAGCCGCCGCAGGGCTGCTCAAGCCAGCTTCCGGAAAGATGCGGGTGGCAGCTGATGCCGGAATGCTCCTGCAGAACCCTTCGGATCAGCTCTTCGAACGTACGGTAGCCCGGGAGATCGCTTTCGGCCTTCCCAAGAAGAGCATCCAACGCGCCCGTGTGCCGTTGGTGCTTGAACAGCTGGGCCTGGAATCCTATGCTCAGACCCACCCTTATGAACTGCCGGCTTCGGCCCGCCGGCTCGTTGCCTTGGCCACCGTGCTGGTGCGCGAACCTCGGCTGCTCCTCCTTGATGAACCAACTGAGGCGATGGATTCGGCCGGGCTTCAAATCCTGCACGAGGTCATCGATTCGGTATTCGAGCGCGGGGGAGCGGTGCTGTTTTCCTCCCATGATGAGCGATTCATCTCGCGCACTGCGCACAGGGTGCACCAGCTGTCGTAGCAATTTTTCTGCTGCGGGACAGGCTCCCGCGTTTAGGCCAAGCCTCTTCCCGGTGCTCACCAGAGTGATCAAGTCACTGCGCCATGCAAGCCGCACGCTGAATGCGCGCCCTTTCGCCCCAACGGATTCGCGGTACTCGTCCATTCGAGCAGTCATTCCTGGACCTCGCGACCTGTATCTTCATTCCGGCCGTGCAAGGGATTGACCCCCGAGCCAAGGCAATAGCGCAATCGCTAATCAACTCATCACGAGAACTGATCCAGTCGCTCCGCTGGCTTCTCCCTGGACCAACTCATTCTCATAGCGTCACCCGAATTCCTGCAATCAATCCCACGCGTACGCGAAGTGACGTGGAGGAATCCGAATCAGCTGGCTGTAGCTGCAAAGCGCGCCTGCCCGGTTGCTTGTCACAATTACCGATCCATGTGAAATAGAACTCCTTTACCGCTTGACGATGTGGCCTTCGACACCCTAGTCTGTGATCACTGAATAAACACATAGTTCATCTAGTGAACGCATTGAAGGGATTCAACATGACAAAGGAGATGCGCGTTTTCGCGTTCGACTTCAACGGCCCGGCGCATCTTTCCGCTGGCACTTGGCGCCATCCGAAGGACCGGGGTGGTGAATACAAGTCGCTTGGCTACTGGGTCGAGTACGCGAAGCTCCTCGAAGCTGCCTGCTTCGACGGGATTTTCTTTGCCGACAACGACGGCTACCACGAGACCTACAAGGGGTCGGTGAACGATTCCCTGAAGGACGCCGCGCAGATCCCGGCCAATGATCCTTCATACCTGATTCCGGCCATGGCCGCGGTAACCAAGAACCTGAGCTTCGGCGTCACCTCCTCCACCGCCTACGACGCCCCGTACAAGCTGGCCCGCAAGTTCTCCACGCTGGATCACCTGACCGATGGCCGGGTGGGATGGAACGTAGTCACCTCTTACACCAACAGCGCAGCGCGGAACATCGCCGGGCTCGAAGCCGCCGAAGCCCACGACGACCGCTACGCCCGCGCCGAGGAATTCATCACCGTGGCCATGAAGCTCTGGGAGACTTCGTGGGACGAGGACGCAGTGCTGCGCGACGCCTCGACCTCCACCTACGTGGACCCCAGCCGCGTGCACAATATCGAGCACCAGGGCGAGCACTTCAGCGTTCCAGGCATCCACTTGTGCGAACCCTCGCCGCAGCGCACCCCGGTAATCTTCCAGGCCGGCGGATCCCCGCGCGGCGTGGCGCTGGCCGCCAAGACAGCCGAAGCTGTCTTCCTGAACGCGATGACCAAGGAAGCGCTGAAGAAGCAGGTCGACGGGCTGAAGGCCAAGGCGCTGGAATTCGGGCGGAATCCGGAGAACATCGCCACCTTGCAGATGATCACCGTCATCAGCGCTGCCACCGATGAAGAGGCGCAGGCCAAATACGAGGAGTACCTCAAGCTGGTCTCCTACGACGGGGCCATGGCCCGCTACAGCAGCTGGGCCGGGGTGGACCTGTCGGCCTTCGACCCGGATGTCCCGCTGAAGGAAATCGATACGAACGCCGGGCAGACCATGCTGAACTTCTTCCTGAAGATGGACCCGTCCAAGGACTGGACCACCCGCGACATCGCCGAGTACATCGGCATCGGCGGCACCTCGCCAGTCATCGTGGGCGGACCGGAAACCTGCGCGGATGAGCTGATTTCCTGGATGGACCAGACCGGAGCCAGCGGCTTCAACCTGGCCAATGCCATCAAGTTCCAGGACATCAAGAACTTCGCCGAATTCGTCGTTCCCGAGCTGCAGCGCCGAGGCGCCATGCGCACCTCCTTCGCCGGGTCCACCCTGCGCGAGACGCTCTTCGGAGAAGGCAACGCCCGGCTGCCCCTGGACCACCCAGGCGCAGCACTGAACCAGCAGACCACCGCGCAAGCCAGCTAGGAGTTTCCCATGTCCATCATTGTGACCCCGCAGAACACGGGGATTGATCCGGCCGAATACCGCAAGGTCTTCGGCGCCCTGCCCACCGGCGTCACCGCCATCACCGGCATGACCGCCGCCGGCAAGCCCATGGGCTTCGTCGTGGGAACCTTCATGTCCCTGTCGCTGGAACCGCCGCTGGTCACCTTCTGCGTCGACAAGGGTTCGAGCACCTGGCCGACCCTGCGCTCCCTGGGCCGCTTCACCGCGAACATCCTATCCACCGAGCAGCTTCCGGTCAGCCGGGCGCTTTCCCGCAAGGGTGTGGACAAGTTCGAGGGCATCGACTACGAGATCGGCGCCAACGGCACCCCGCGCATCGCCGGCGCTTCGGCCTGGATCGACTGCGAAGTGCTTTCGGAAGTCGTTGCCGGTGACCACTACATGATTGTCGGCGGAGTGGAAACCATGGAAGCCACAGAGCGCGAAGCGCTGCTCTTCCGCGGCGGAAAATTCGGAGATTTCAACCTTTGGCCGGCACCGGCCCCAACTGCAAAGGCCTAGCATCATGGCATCAATCCTGGAACGCATCACCTCCGCCTGGACCGAGGCGTGGAGCAAGGGCAACACCGCGGCTTTCGCGGATCTGGTATCCGAAGACTACGTGCGCTACTCCAAGACCGGCGAAGAGCGCATCGATGACCTGTTCCGCCAGATCACCGAATCCCACCAGGCCTTCAGCGACTTCAACATGGAAATCCTGCGGGCTATCGAGGATGACAACCTGGCAGCAATCCACTGGCGCAGCACCGGGGTGCACACCGGGGAATTCATGGGCGTCCCGCCGACCGGACGCACGGTGACTGTTACCGGCGCGACCTTCATCAGCCATTGCGATGGCAAGGTCACCGAGGAATCGGTGGTCTGGGATCCGCGAGAAATGCTTTCGGCCATGAGTATCTGGCACCTGGGCGACCAGCGGATCAAAAAGTAGCAAGCAGCAGCGACGGGGCGGCAGGCAAGCCGCTGCCCCGTCGTCCCAAGACATTCCGGCGGCCAGCGCCGCCCGAGGTGAGGATGGAGATCCCTTTGCCAATCAACATTGCCCAGACTGCCCTACGCCTGATTTCCGCCAAGGAATCACGCCAGCCACTGGAGAGCCTGATCGATCATTCCGCAGGCCCCACGGTGGCCGATGCCTTCCGCGTGCAGCAGGAGATCATCCGGCTGAATGTCGAAGCGGGGGACAGCATCGCCGGCTTCAAGCTGGGCAACATCGCCAAGGCCATGCAGAGCAAGTTCGGGGTGGACGAACCGGACTACGGCTACCTGCTGGCCAGCCAGTTCTACCCGGAGAACCTGCCGATCAGCGCGGCCGACTTCATCGAGCCGTTCATCGAGCTGGAACCGGGCTTCGTGCTGAAGAAGGACCTGGGCGGCAAGCATGTCACCGCAGCGGATGTCATGGCCGCCACCGACTTCGTGGTGCCCGCACTGGAAATCATCGACTCGCGGATCAAGGACTGGAAGATCGGCCTGTTCGACACCCTGGCCGATAACGGTTCGGTGGGCGGGGTGATTCTCGGCGGGCAGCCGCGCAAGCTGTCCGAGGTCAATCTCGCCAACCAGCCCGGTTGCATTGAATTCGACGGCCAACAAGTGGCCCGCGGGAACACCAATGCCATCCACGGCAATCCTGTGTCGGCCATCGCCTGGCTCTGCCGGCGCATCGCCGAATACGGCATCACCTTGAAGGCCGGCCAATTCATCCTGCCCGGCAGCTGCTTGGCCGCCGAGAAGATGGTCCCGGGCACGGCGGTCACCGGCCGCTTCGAAGGCTGGGGAGAAATCTCCTTCGACTACACGCCGGAACCTAGTTCCGCCACGCATTCCTGAACCGCTCCACAGAGCAGAAAAGAGCTTGAAAATGTCCCTGAGCATTGCACCAACTACCGAAAACACCACCAGCGGGCAGCTGGAAGCCTATCTTGCCGCCGCGCAGGACAGCTTCGGCACCTGGGCCGCTACCAGCCCGGCCCAGCGAGCCGGAATCCTGGACGCCGTGGGCGATGCGCTGGATGCCGCCGCAGACCAGCTGGTTCCGGTAGCCATGGCCGAGACCAACCTGCCCGAGCCGCGTCTTCGCGGGGAACTGAAGCGCACCACCTTCCAGCTGCGCTTCTTCGGGGAACTGCTGCGCGATGGCGGATACCTCGACGCGCGCATCGACCATGCCGATGCGCAGTGGCCCATGGGAGCCGCCCGCCCGGATCTGCGGCGCACCCGCATTCCGCTCGGTCCGGTCGTGGTCTTCGCGGCCAGCAACTTCCCCTTCGCCTTCTCGGTGGCCGGCGGCGACAGCGCCTCGGCGCTGGCGGCTGGCAACCCGGTCATCGTCAAGGCGCACCATGGGCATCTTCAACTCTCGCGGCTCACCGCCCAGGTGGTCAACGAGGCCTTGGCCGGGGCTGGCGCGCCAGACGGGCTATTCCAGGTCGTCTTCGGAACCGAAGCCGGGCGCACCGTCCTGCTGGATCCGCGGATCAAGGCCGCAGGATTCACCGGTTCCATCCCCGGGGGCCGGGCCCTGATGGACCTGGCTGTTTCCCGCGATGAACCAATTCCCTTCTACGGGGAGCTGGGAAGCAATAACCCGGTGTTCGTCACCGAGCAGGCTGCCAGCGTACGCGGCGAGCAGATCGTCGCCGATTTCATCGGCTCCTTCACCACCAGCGCCGGCCAGCTGTGCACCAAGCCCGGAACGCTGTTCATCCCGCGCGGCTCGGGCTTGCGCCCGTTGCTGTCCGAGGCCGCGCTCCCGGCCGGGGCCGGGCTGCTGAACCAGCGCATCCGCGAAGGCTACGGGCAGGTGCTGGACCAGCTGTCCGCGCACCCCGGTGTCGAGGTGCTCGCGCAGGGCGGCGAACCGCTGGGCGAGCAGCCATCGCCCACCTTGCTGATCACCGGCATCGACGAGCTGCTGGCAGATCCGCAGGCCTTGCAGGCCGAGTGCTTCGGGCCGACCGCACTGGTCGTGGAATACGACTCCGAGCAGCAGCTGGTGGCTGCGGCGCAGACCTTCGAGGGCCAGCTGACCGCAACCATCCACGGCGAAGAAGGCGACCGCGTCCAAGAGCTGGTCGCGGTGCTGGCGAACAAGGCCGGACGCGTGCTGTGGAACCAGTGGCCCACCGGGGTTTCGGTGACCTACGCCCAGCAGCATGGCGGCCCCTACCCGGCCACCACCGCGGTGGGGACCACCTCGGTCGGTGCCGCCGCCATCGAGCGGTTCGTGCGCCCGGTGGCCTACCAGAACTTCCCGCAGCATCTGCTCCCGGCACAGCTGCAGGATGCCAACCCGGACAGCGTTCCGCAGCTGGTCAACGGCCAGCCGCGCGGCCGCTGACCGGAACCGCGAAGTACCACCAGGAGGGAAGAGCCCATGCATGCCATTGAAGGAATCGTCGAGCACGGAGACGCCCGCGGGCGAGAACTCGGCTTCCGCACCGCGAATATCCCCATGCTGCAAGATGACCAGCTCGATGGCGTGTGGGGTGCCGAAGTGCAGCTGCCCGATGGGCGCCAGGTGCCTGCCTGCGTGTCCATCGGCCGGCGCGCCACCTTCTACCGCACCGGCGGGCAGGTGCTGCTCGAAGCGCATCTGCTCGACTTCTCCGGGGATCTCTACGGTCAGCACCTGGTGGTGCGCCTGCTGGAATTCCAGCGCCCGCAAATTGAATATGCGGATGCTGGAACCCTGGTGGAGCAGCTGCATCGGGATGTGGCCGAGACGCGACGCGCGGCACAGCTGCGGGAAAGCGTCCTTGCATGAGCGGGATCGCAATGGCGCCCCCGGCTGCGCCGCCGTCCTGGGCGGTGCAGCGGGTGGCGACCGTCATTGAACGCCAGGGCATCCCGGTGCCGATCCGCGATGCCAAGCGCATCGCGCAAAAAGCCGGGGTGAGCAAGAGCCTGGCCCGCCGCTGCATCCACTACATGGACAGCGGAAAATAGCCTCCGGCAGGGACCAGGCCTGCTGGACAAGGCCCCTGGCTCCCGGGCGCTGGACGTTGCGGGCCTGAGGGGCCGCCGGTAAAATTCCTGGTGCCTTCTCCACCCAAGCCGCGCGAATCCCCGCAGGATCATCCCGCTGCCTCGCGCGGCTTTCTGGTGCTGCCTTGGTGCCCCTGTGCCGCTATGGGCCCGGCCATACGGGCAATGCTCCTGCGCCGTCGCGGGTTTAATCCGGGACATTTCTGCGCAACGCCCAGGGCGGCAAAATCATCTCAGTCTCCATGTCAGTTCCGTTCGTGCAGCTGCACTCCTTGAATTTCCGGGCCCCGAAGCTGGGTCCGATGATGAAATGTTTTGCAGAATGTGTTGTGCATCACCGAAGTGTCGTGTTCACTAGATAACTAGCATGATCATCTGGTGAACGTTATGAAGTTCTTGTTTCGCTATTGCAAGTGAAAATTCCACAGCAGTTCATGCGCAGCGAGAGCATCAGATCTCGAAACCAATTCCCGGCAGGAAAGAGAATACGATGAGCGAATCATCGAGAATGCAGCGTCCCGCGTTGCCCAAGGTATCGCGCAGGCTCCGCGCCGATGACTGCATTGTCGTCGACAAGAAGGAATTGCGCCGCGCACAGATCGGCGCGGGCATTGGCAATTTCATCGAATGGTATGACATCGGGGTCTACGGCTATCTGGCAGTGACCATGACCGCGGTCTTCACCGAAGGCATGGACCAGAGCATGGGCCTGCTGGTGACGCTGTTCGGTTTCGCCGTGTCCTTCATCGTCCGCCCGCTGGGCGGAATGATCCTGGGCCCGCTCGGGGACAAGATCGGCCGGCGCAAGGTCATGTTCTTCACCATCGCCCTGATGGCCGGAGCCACCACGCTGATTGGCTTGCTTCCCACCGCTGGGCAGGTCGGCCTGTGGGTGATCGTCCCGCTGTACCTGCTCAAGATGCTGCAGGGCTTCTCCACCGGCGGCGAATACTCCGGCGCCGCAACCTACGTGGCCGAGTTCTCCCCGGATGACCGCCGCGGATTCATGACCTCCCTGCTGAACTCGGGATCGATGCTCGGCTTCGCTGCCGGTGCGGCAGTTGTCGCTGCCACCTCCGCGATCACCACCTCGGCGTGGGGCGAGAATGCGATGCTCGCCGGCGGCTGGCGCATTCCGTTCCTGGTGGCACTGCCGCTGGGCATCGTGGCGATTTCGCTGCGCAGCAAGATCCCGGAATCCCCGACCTTCGAAGCGGCCCGCGAGGCTGCCGAGGTCGGCGAGGTCCATCCAATGTTCGTCCGCCACAATCTGCCAAACATCTTCCGCCACTACTGGCCGCAGATCCTCATCGGCTGCGCCTTGATCGCCGCGGACGGCACCTCCGGATATATGCTCACCAGCTATATGCCCACCTATCTCGAAGCGGAAATCGGCTCGCCAGCGGTGCATACCGCGGTGGCAGCTGTGGTGGTGCTGGTCCTCCAGGCAGTGCTGATCCCCGTGATAGCCAACTGGTCGGACAAGATCGGTCGGCGGCCGATCTACATGATCGCGACCATCGGCAACCTGGTCCTGCTGGTGCCGGCCTTCGCGCTGATGCATGTTGGCACGATGTGGTCGCTGTACCTCTCGCTGTTCATGGTGGCCCTGCCCAGCGCGTTCTTCCTGGCCATGACCGGAGCTGTCATGTCCGAGCTGTTCCCCACCGCTTCGCGCTACGGCGGAATGGGCGTCACCCACAACCTGTCGATTTCCATTTTCGGCGGAACCACGCCGCTGGTCAGCCAGATCCTGGTGAATACCACGGGCAACCACTTCGCGCCGGCCTACTACATCATGTTCTTCTCGGTTATTGCGCTCTGTGCCACCTTCAAGCTGCGCGAGACGGCATCTCGTCCGCTGCTAGGTTCGGTGCCCGTGGTGCGCACGCGCGAAGAAGCGCTGGCCCTGGCCAAGGGACAGGATGAAAATGAGCTGCTGGATACCTCCACCATGCTTCTCGCCCCAGTGCCAGCGCGTGCTCCGGAAACAAGTAGCTAGCTTCGATATGCCTCGCAGCAACCGCCCGGTGGGCGTTCCCGATGGAGGGAACGCGCACCGGGCGGTTTGCATTGCGGGAATTATCCGCTGGAGCCGGTGCGTACTGGCTAGGCCTGCACCACGGGCCAGGCCTTGCGCGCGAGGTAGAAGTCCGAGATATCCACTACTTTGCGTACGCTGCGCCCGGTCAGCAATTCGGCCTGCTTGATCCGGTAGGCCAAGGTCTGCCGGTGAATGCCCAAGAAATTTGCGGTGTGCTGCCATTGCAGGTCGCGGTCCAGCAAGGCGAAAAGGGAATCCCGGTACACGGCTACCTGGTTGCTGGAGCCTGCCAGCGGGCCGAGCACCATGCTGACGATTCGCTCGGCTTCCGAGGCGGATCGGGCCAGCAGTGACACCTGCAGTCCGGAGAATTCAACGAGTTCTCCGGGCCGGGGTTCAGAAGGAATCGCCCCCTGCGCTTCTTGCGCCGCGCCTTCGAGGTCCGCGAAGCGCTGCTGCGGTGAGCTTAGTCCGAAAGTGGCCTGCAATTCGCTGGCGATCGTCCGTAGCACCGGAAGATCCTTCTCGCGCACGACGGCGATGGAGTTGTTCTTCCACGACGTGGCTAGCGGCATCAACCCGTGCAAGGACAGGGACATCGCCACGGCATCGAGCAGCTTTCCCGGGGCGCAGGCGACCCGGAATCCGGGCTCCCCAGCGATCCATGCACCGCCATCGATATCCTGTTCGCCCAGCTTGCCGGCCAGGCCCAGCCGCAGGGAAGTTTCGGCCGCGGCGACGGCATTGCCGGCATCCTGGAGCAGCGAATTGGCATCGACCGCGAGGATCTGCTTGAGGTGCACCAGCAGCAGGGCATCCAGTTGCGCGTCGGCCGGGACGAGCAATTGGGTGGGGCGGATGGTGGACAGGGAGTGGCGGCGATGCGCATTCGTGGGCAGTGTGCCGATCACTGGGCATCCGGTCATCGTGTCCTGGACAGCAATGTCCACCGAGCACAGCTTTTCCACCCAGTCGCCGCTGCGCTTGCCCTTCCGGTTCTGCGATCCGGCTTCCTGGTACATCCGGGAAAGTAGCAGGACCGAGCGGTTCAGCTGGTTGGTGGTCACGGCGGCCACTGTCCGGGCGATCACCACGAAGGGGGTTTGCGGTCCGGTGGACAGCACCGGGAAGGTCAGTTCATCGGCCGCCTGCAGCATCTCGCGTGTGAGCTCGGGTGCGAGCCCATCCTGGCCAATGATCAGCCCTGCAATCCCCGCAGCATCCGCCTTGCGGACGAAATCGGCCTGCTTTTGGGCTTCCGCGGGGATATTCAGGCCCAGGGACATCAATAGTTCCTCGTTACCCAGCCAGCGCCACGGCTCAGCGGATTCGCTGGTCTGCGCCCAGCGCACGATGCGTCCAAGGCCTGACTGGCCGGCGATCACCTTGGTATCCAAGGCCGGATCAGAAATGAGTTTGGCGATCGTGAGCAGTTCCGCCATCTTTTCTCCAGGGTTTTGTGCGCAGTGATGAAAATAGTATGAATATCATACATCCGCATAAGTGATCTCCGGGATGCCGCACCATACAGTGGCTACCAGTACACGACTGGCACATGAAAAGGACCGGAAAACCATGGACAACACTTACGACTCAGATGTCATCATCATCGGCGCCGGCCTGGCCGGACTGACCGCCGCCCGCGAACTGGGCGCAGCCGACTACTCGGTCACCGTGCTCGAAGCGCGCGACCGCATGGGCGGCCGCCTCTACACCGAGGACCGCCTGGGCAAGCACCTGGAGCTGGGCGGAAACTGGCTGCACTGGACCCAGCCGCACGTGTGGGCCGAGGTCACCCGCTACGGACTGCGCGCGGGCCGCGGCCCGAAGTCCGAGGAGACCTTCTGGTATGCCGATGGCAAGGTGCAGCGCGGGGACCTGGCCGGCTTCATGGACCTGATCGACCACGGCATGCACGCCCTGGTAGGCGAAAGCGGAAAGCTCCTGCCGCGCCCCGACTTGGTCTCCAATGACGATCAGTTCGCGCAGGCCGATCAGCTGACCTTGCAGCAGGCCCTTGACCGCCTGGATCTGAGCGATGACGAGCGGCAGGCCAATGAAGCGGCCTGGGTGGGGCATTGCAATGGGCCGCTGGACCAGGTCGGCTTCAGCGCAGCGATCCGCTGGACCGCGGCCACCTCCGGAGCATGGCGCGTCATGCATGAGGCCAGCGCCGTTTACCGGCTGGAAGATGGCAATGACCAGCTGGTCAAGGCCATTGCATCCGACGTTCCCGGAGAGATCCGCCTGAATGCGCCAGTGGCCTCGATTGCCCACGATGAGCAGGGCGCCACCGTGGTACTGGCAAGCGGCGAGAGCTTGCGCGCTCGCCGGGTCATTGTCACCGTTCCGCTGAACATCCTGCACGAGCTGGATATCCAGCCTGCGCTGTCGCCGGTCAAGCGCGAGGTGAGCCAGGCAGGTACCGCATCACAGGGGCTCAAGCTCTGGATCCGGGTGAAGGGTCCGATCAAGCCATTCTTCGCGTACTCCACGCAGGAGCACCCGCTCTCGGTGGTACGCACGGAATTCGTGGGCGAAGAGGATGCAGTTCTGGTCTCCTTCGGCGCCGACGCCTCACGCTTGGACATCACCAGTATCGAGGACGTGCAGGAAGCGCTGCGTGCCTGGCGCGATGACCTGGAAGTCCTGGAAATCGCGGCCCACGACTGGAACGCGGATCCCTACGCCAAGGAAACCTGGCTCATCCACCGGCCGCAGGCCTACACCACGGGCCAAGCCGAGCTGCAGCGTGCCGAAGGGGCAGTGCACCTGGCCGGCAGCGACCTGGCCAACCTTTGGGCCGGCTTCTTCGACGGTGCTATCGAGAGCGGGTTGCGGGTATCCCGTGAGGTGCGCGCCGCACTCGAATGGTAATCGGGCCTTGGCTCGATTTATGGGCAGAGTGTTCACCCTGCGGTCAACCGGCTAGGCTGAATAGAAGACTATTCGAAAGGCTGGTTCCCCTCCATGGGAGAAACAAGTGGAAAATCCTCTGGCGGCATGGCGGCAAACCGGTCGGTTTCACGGGCAATCGCGGTGCTGCGCGCCCTTGCCGCCAGGGGGGAACCCTTGACGGTCACGGAGATCGCCAAGCAGATCGGCTTGGCCCGGGCCACGGTCTTCCGCCTCTTGCTGACCCTGGAAGAAGAAGGGTTCGTCGACCGCCAGGACACGCACTACACCCTCGGCTGGGATCTGGCCCGCATTGCCCAGGACGTTGATCCCACCCCGGGGTTGCTATCCAGGGTCAGCGACGTGGTAGTGGAGATCGCCGACATGCTCAACGAAACGGTGACGCTGAGCGTGCGCCACGGGAAGTACGACCTGGATCTCGTGCAGCAAGCGTCTCCGCGCGCCATTGGAATGTCGATGACCGAGCTGCAGGGCCAGCGCTGGCCATTGCATGCCTCGGCTACCGGAAAGCTGCTCCTTTCCGAACTGGATAAGGAATCGATCCGCATTGCTACCGGAAGCAAGCTGGAAAAGCTGACGAGCCAAACGATCACCACATGGAAAGCCTTGGACGCCGAGCTGGATCAGATTCGCGAACGCGGCTGGGCAAGCACCATTGACGAGCTGGAAGTGGGAATCATTTCCGTGGCGGTCCCGATCCGCGGCGCTGGCAACGATCTCATCGGAATGCTCGCCTACATGGCACCGCGCCACCGCGTGGACACCGAAAAGCTGGAAGTGCAGAAGATCGAGGGCCTGCTTGAAGGCGCCAAGATGGTACGCCGACGCATCGTTTCGATGACCGGGGAATAGGTCCGGGCAATGCTGGCGTGCAGCAACCTGCGTCGCCTGGTTGGCTCTGCGGAGCAGTGACTGAGCTCATAGACCTTTGATTGACACGTCATCGACTTTCGAGATGGATCGGAGTAGCGTCCAAGGTATGAGGCCAACGGAAATCCCGTGACCATCTTGAAACGGAAAGTGGGTCCATCATGGCTCAGTATGATGTAGCAGATCGTTCGGCAGTAGTCACCGGCGCCGGTTCGGGCATCGGCCAGGCTATCGCCATCCTCTTAGCCGCCAACGGAACCAAAGTGGTGGTCCAGGACCTCAATGCCGAGGCCGCGGGCGCTACCGTGGAAACCATCAAGGCCGCAGGCGGAGAAGCTGTAGCTGTTGCAGGAGATGCCAGCTCTTCGGCTGTCATCGACGAAACCATCAAGGCCGCCAACGCCATGGCTCCATTGAAGATCGGCGTCAACAACGCAGGCATCGGCGGCCGCGCCGCCAAGGTGGGCGAGCTGACCGACGAGGACTGGGACAAGGTCATCTCCGTGAACCTCAACGCCGTCTTCCGCGGAACCCGCGCCCAGGCCAACGCCATGAGCGAGAACGGGGGAGGGTCCATCGTGAACATGGCCTCGATCCTCGGCTCGGTGGGCTTCGCCGGCAGCTCCGCCTACGTTTCCACGAAGCATGCCGTGGTGGGCCTGAGCAAGACGGCCGCCGTGGAGTATGCCACCTCAGGGGTACGCGTGAACAGCGTGGCCCCGGGCTTCATCGACACCCCGCTGCTGCAGCAGATGCCCAAGAAAGCCTATGACGCGCTGGTCGACAAGCACCCGATTGCCCGCTTGGGCAAGCCGGAAGAAGTGGCGGCGCTAGTGGCCTTCCTGGCCAGCGATGCCGCGTCCTTCGTGACCGGCAGCTACCACCTGGTTGACGGCGGCTATACCGCCGTATAGCCCGTCGGATCAAGCGGATGCGGTGCGGAGCTGTGCCGCATCCGCTGGTTTATTGCTCCTGGCGAGCCCGCGAATCCAAGCAATGAGCCTCAGGCGATTCCAATGCCTTGGAGCCGTTAGCCAGCTCATGTTCTTAGCCGAAACGGAATAAGTTGCTTGCGGAGGTAGTTACGCTGTGCAACTACAATTTCCAATTCAGGAGTCCCGCCCCATGGATCTGTTTTCCCCTCTCGCCCTCGGCGACCTCAAGCTGTCCAACCGCCTGGTCATGGCACCGCTCACCCGCTCTCGCTCTGGCAAGGACGGCGTGCCCAACGCAGATGTAGTCGAGTACTACCGCCAGCGCGCGTCCCTGGGCTTGATCGTCAGCGAGGGCGCCTACCCGAGCTTTGCCGGCCAGGGCTTCGTCCGCCAGCCGGGCCTGGTCACCGAGGAGCAGATTGCCGGCTGGAAGAAGGTCACCGATGCGGTGCACGCCGAAGGCGGCCTCATCGTTGCCCAGGTCATGCACGCTGGCCGTGTCACCCACCCGGAGACCACCGGTGCTGACTACGTCGAGGCGCCAAGCGCCATCGCGGTTGAAGGCGAGTCGCGCACCTACACCGGAAAGCACGCGTACCCGGTTCCGCATGCCCTGGCCACCGAAGAACTCCCAAGGATCATCGAGGAATTCGTCACCGCTTCGCGCAACGCCATCGCCGCCGGATTCGACGGCGTGGAGCTTCACGGGGCCAACGGCTACCTGCTGCACGAGTTCCTGGCGCCTTCGGCCAACACCCGCAACGACAACTACGGCGGTTCCCCGGAGAACCGGGCCAGCTTCGTCATCGAAGTCGTGACCGCAGTAGCCAACGCCATTGGCGCTGGCAAGACCGGCCTGCGCATTTCGCCGGAACACAATGTCCAGGGTGCCGTGGAAAACGATCGTGCGGATGTGCTGGCTACCTACACCGCGCTGGTCCAGGGCATCGCGCCACTGGGGCTGGCCAACTTGAGCATCCTGCACCATGACCCAGCCGGCGAGCTGGTCCAGTCGCTGCGCAAGGCCTTTGGCGGACCGGTGCTGCTGAACACCGGCTTCGCGGAGATCACCACCTATGAGGAAGCCGCGCGCGTGGCTGCCGAAGGCTGGGGCGAAGCGGTAGTCGTGGGACGCCCTGCGATTGCCAACCCGGATCTGGTGCGCCGGTGGAAGGAACAGTTGCCGCTGAATGAACCAGACTTCGCGACGTTCTACACCGAAGGTCCAAAGGGCTACATCGACTACCCATTCTGGGAGAACTAGCCTCTAAAACTTCTGACTTAGTTTAGATGAAGCCACCGCTTCCGTTCGTAAACGGAAGCGGTGGCTTCTCCATATCCAGCGAGCTACACGTCATGCTCTAGAAGAGTTTGAGTTGTCGCACAGAGATGTTCGACCTTTGGATAAAGCTTGCTCGGTAGTTCGCTGTTGCCTATGGCCTCGGATTCATTTTCGAAAACTTCTGCCATGGCGATAGGCAGAGCGTACGTCATCGCACTCACTGTCATCCGCAACCACTCTTCATCTATTTTTGCTTCACTAGCAAATCTTGACCAATGCTTTGATGAGACTCTCCCGAACTGTCGCTCGCCCCCGATGGACATGGCGGCCTTCCGCAATCCATCGTTTTTCTTCGGAAAACCGTCGTTGCTAACGTGTTCGTAGGGCAAGCCAGATGCGATGTCATAAAATGGCGCAAGCTGCACACGGCTATCAGGAAGATGGAGTATCGAGTAGTTCTTGCCGTGTGCGTCGGGAGCTCCCAAAAGGTAATTTCCTATTAGGCCTTCAACGAATTTGTGGACTTCAGTTTCGGGAGCGCGGGCTTCCCGGAGGGTATTGATGATCTTTAATGCGCTGGGCCCTCGGTTTGATTCGTACTTGTTTGTAGGTAAGGTCGAAGTGGCCTGGCAGAAGTCTTCTTGATGGACCCGATAGACGTTGTTTCCCTCAATAAGCCGATCGTACCGTTTCACCACGATTGTCGATTGCCCGTCAAACTGCGTGAAGTTGGTTTCGGCAACTTGTAATCCCATGCGTCCCAAAGTCTTCAGACATAGGTGCTCATTGAGTGCTTGATCTCGAAAATCTTGGATGCCGGGCTTGAAAATGTGGGTTGTCGGTTCGCTGCCAGTGGCTTCATGCCATCCGTCCTGCCATCTCAAAGCGAATTTGCTTTGAGCTCCAGCTAGTGACCACCGTTCACGACTGACAGTCCACGATCCTTTCGGAGACGAAGATAGAACCCTGATGCGTTGACCGATTTCATTGTCGTTGCAAGCCACGAGTTCACCTGCGGAACGCGTTAGCTCGTCAATTTCATCCGGCCGTACGAACTGCACTGCTCCTGCACATTCAAACCCAATATGCTCAAGTAAGGCGAAGGGATTCTTTGCCGATATGCCAAAGTCATCAGCGAACGACTGGCGGACAGCTTCGCCTTCCGGAATTAGCCCCTCGATGAACGGATCAGTAATAGAGCGCTGGTAAGGGGTCTCTCGATAGGGCATTGCCAGGGATAATCTGGCTTGTCTAGAATCTTGTGGGACGAATTGAAATTTTCTGTTACCAGAATGATCTTGTTGAAGGATTCCGACAGGCTGCCCGTATAAAAAGGTCACGAGTTCTTTCATCGCGGGCCCTGTTCGTTGTTCTCATCTTTATTGTCCGGTTCATTGCATTCGTCATTATCAAGAAGTGCTTGATCCTGCTCGCTTTCTACGTCGTTCGCGGTGCTTGAGTTGCGATCGAAAGTCGAAGCATCTGAACTAGGCAACCCTTTTCTAAGGGACTGTTGCAACGCCGATTGACCGAGATCGGAGGCGGCTAGGTTTCGGATGCCTGTTTGGTTGCGCAGTTCTTTGGCGAACTTTTGGAATGAGGATTCGCCGAGCCCTGATGCGGCTAGTTTTCGGAAAGCCGATTGACCTATGTTCGAGGGTGCCAATCTTGGGAAAGAGGAATGATCCAAACTCGAGGCTTTTCTAATTGCTTCCGACGCGGCCGGAGAGATACGAGCTATCGAATGGTAGCGGTCTTCATCTGATGACTCGATTTCGGGTTCAGCATTGAAAGAAAGATTTATTGATATCCCGAGTGCTTCAAAGGTATCTAACACCTTGCCGAGTTCAGCTCTCGTGCGTACACCCTGCTCCAGGCCTATAAGCCATTTGCGCGAAACGCCTGCGCGGTCGGCTAGGGCTTCTTGAGTGAGGCCGAGTTTCATCCGGGCATCATGCACGAATGCTCCGAGTTCCTTTTGGGTCGAAACGTCGCGATTCATGAAACCTCCTGTTGTGCACGTATATGAACATTATTATAAGTGAACGTACGTGCACAATCATGAAAGTGAACGTACGTACACTTTTACGAAAGTGTACGTTTGTTCACTTTCATTAATGTGAATGAACGTGCACTTAGGCTTAGGTCACTGGACAACAGGGAGGTCTCAATAGCGAAAGCTTTTGCGTCGAATCGCTCTTGATGAGCTTTTCATTTGCGCAAAGTCCAAGTCATCCCGATCGCTGAACTTCAGCACCGGAGAAGATATGAGGATTTTCGGCAGGCAGAAGTGCTCTTGGTACCTCAAAATAGAGGAGCTGAACGCAGGCCAGGCGTAAAGAGAGCCGGCTATGGGTCCCTCCAAAGCGACGGTATGAATTTCCCTTACTATCACTTTCTTAGAAAATGATAGTAAGGATCCGTGTTGCTATCACTTTCCGCTTGGTGGTTCGTGGGGCATGAAAAATCAGTCGAGGGCCGGAATGCCGGACATGGCTCCAGCAAAACCAAGCATCCTTCATCATGATCCAGGCAATGACCTGATCCAACCGTTGCGCGAGTCCTTTTGCGGACCGATCCGCTGAGTATCGGTCCGCCTCAATCACGGCCAATCAAGAAGCTGGAGGAGGTCCTGCTGCTTGCAAGGAAAGCGGCAAGCTTCTTGTGGCTTCGAACTTATCCGAACCAGGGCTTCTCGGCAGCCGCGAGAGTCCCATCGTTCTTGGCCATGTTCAGCCACTGGTTCACGTATTCCTGGAACTCGTCATCGCCCAGCGGCAGCAGGTACGCCTTCTGGGAGAAATTGAATGGCTGATCCGGGTGCACCGCGCACAGCTCGGGGTGCTCGTTGGCCACCCAGCGGGTCTCCGAGGCGTCGGTGGTCATCACGTCGGCACGCCCGGCAATGATCTCATCGAAGATCTTGTTGTTGTCCTCGAAACGGATGATCTCGCCCTTCGGGTAGTTCGCGTCGGCGAACTTCTCGTTGGTCCCGCCAATCGGAGTGATGGAACGGACCCCGGGCTGGTTGATTTCCTTGACCGTGTCGTACTTCTCCACGTTCTCGCACAAGGTGATGGGCGTCTTGCCCTCGTCCAGGGTGGCTTCGCTGTAGTAGGCCTGCTGGGCGCGTTCCATAGAAATGGATACCCCGCCCACGGCGATATCGCATTCGGAGAGGAAGTCCGGCATCAAGTCCTTCCAGGAGGTCTGGATGAACTCGGGCTCTGCGCCCATCGACTCGGCAAGATTCTTGGCCATCGTGATGTCGATTCCCGACCATTGCCCGGTGTCCGGGTCAAGATAGGTGAACGGCCGGTAGTCCCCGGTGGTGCAGACCTTCAGCGTTCCGGCTTCAGCTACGCTGGCCAGCCGGGTGCTCTCGGAAGCTGGCTCCTGGGCGTCGCCGGAATCCGGGGCTGGAGCGGAACAGCCTGCAAGGAACAAGGCTGCGCATAGGGCCAGCAATGGCAAGCGGCGGGTGATGGACGGATTCTTCTGCGAACTGTCGGTCATAGTCCATCAATCTATAAGCGGTCCAAGTCAGGGCACAAGAGTTCCGGGTTTTCTTACGCGAGCAGAAATCAGCCGGCGGAAGGAACCGCTGCGGTGAGGTCCAGCGCGGCCACGAGATCCTTGCTGTGCTGATGTTCCGCATTGCCCAGGAACTCGTTGAGCGGACGATGCTCCACCAGCTTGCCCTCGTAGAACACTGCCACGTCGTCACTCACGTAGCGGATCACGTCCATGTCGTGGGAGATGACCACCAGGCTCAGCCCCATGTGCTCGCGCAAATCAAGCAGCAGGTCTAGGACGTGGCGCTGGGCTACCGAATCCAGTGCCGAGGTGGACTCATCGCAGATCAATACCTGGGGTTCGGTCAGCAGCGCCCGCGCGATAGCCAGGCGCTGGAGCTGGCCGCCGGAGCATTGGCCAGGCCTGCGATCCAGTAATTCCCCGGGCAGCCCCACCTGGGCCATGGCTTGCGCCATGCGCTCGCCGGCCTGGATTGCCGGCAGCCGGTGCACCGCCGCGCCCATCGACGTGCGGATGGAAAGCCGGGGATCGAAGGAAGAGTACGGTTCCTGGGCAATGACCTGCACCCGCGTCGCTTCGCCATTGTGGTGCGTATCGATGATCCGTCCGGTCGTCGGCTCTTCCAACCCGGCCAGCAGCCTGGCGAAGGTGCTCTTGCCCGAACCGGAGCGGCCCACCACTCCCAGGATCTGGCCGCCGTGCAGGCGCAAGCTTGTGGGCTTCAATGCCGCCGGTCCCTTCGCGCGGCGCGTGTAGTTCTTGCCCGCATCCACCGCTTCCAGCAAGCATGCGGAATCCTTAACGCGTGGCGTGCGCAGGGGAGGCAAGCTGGCTTCCACCAGCTCGCGTGTCTTGGAATGGCGGTCCTTGGAGAAGATGTGCGCGGTGGGGCACTGGTCCACAATTTGCCCGTCGCTGACCACCACGACGCGGTCGGCAATGTGCTGGATGCTGGCAATGTCGTGGGTGATGAACAGGACGCCCACGCCACGTTCCTGCTGCTTGCGGCGCAACAATTGCAGCACTTCGGCCTTGAGAATCGAGTCCAAGGATGACGTTGGTTCATCAGCCAAAATGAACTCCGGGTCAGCGGCCAAGGCGATGGCCAGCATGGCGCGTTGGGCCATCCCGCCGGAAAGCTGGTCCGGGCGCTGGCCGGCAATCTGCTGGGCAGGGGACAGGCCTACTTCTTTGAGCAAGGACAGCACCTGCTGCTCGTGCTGGCGGGCTTTGCCCCAGCCGTGGGCTCCAAGGGCTTCAAGCAGATGCGCGCGGATGGTCAGCCGCGGGTTCATCACGCGCTTGGGCTGCTGGAACAGCATGCTGATGCGCCGTCCGCGCACCGAGTCCATGGCCTTCTCGCCCAGCTGGTCAAGGCGCTGGCCGTCAAGCAGGATCTGGCCCTCGGCACGCAGCTGCTGGGGCAGCAGGCCGATGATCGCCTTGGTGAGCAGCGTCTTGCCGGAACCGGAACGTCCGACAACCGCCACCAATTCGCCGGCTCGCAGGGCGCCGCGTGCTTCGGAAAGCAATCGCTGATCGCCGGAGCTGACCGAAAGATCAATGAATTCAAGTTCTCTAGTCATGGGCTTCCGCCTTGGCTTCGGTGGCCAGCACGTCCTGCCCGCCCAGCACGTGGGTGATTCGATTGCCCAGCAAGGTGACGCAGAAGCTGACCAGGAAGATGGCCGCGCCCGGCGCAATCAGGCCCCAAGGGGAGCGGATGGCATGAGGCTGGGTTTCGGCCAGCATTGAACCCCAGTCGGACTGCGGCGGTTGGACGCCGATGCCCAGATAGGACAATGAGCCGAGCAATACCAGCAGCAGCCCGAAGCGCAATGCCGCCTGGGCCAGCACCGGTCCAGCCACGAAGGGCAGGACGTGGTGGCGCAGGATGAACCAGCGCGAAGCGCCGACATGCCTGGAGGCTTCGACATGGTGGGTGGATAACGCCTGGGCCGCCATGGAACGCACCAACCGTGCGGTGGGAGTCCATGCCACGACGCCTACGGAAAGCACCATGGTGAAGAATCCGGGACCCATGACCGCGATGATCAGCAGCGCAATCACGATTTCGGGCAGCGCGAGCAGCAAGTCGTTCACGCGCAGGAAGAGCTCATCCAGCCACCCGCCGCGCACCGCGCTGAGCAGGCCCAGTGCGGTGCCAACCAGCAGTGCGAACAGCGTGGTGATCAGTGCTACCGATAGCGAGAACCGGCCACCGTGCAGCACCCTGCTCAAGGTGTCGCGGCCCAGGGCATCGGTGCCCAGCAGATGGGACAGGCTGGGACCTTGCAACCGGTCCGCCAGGTTCTGGGCGTCGGGGTTGTAGGGGGAAATCCACGGAGCGGCGATGGTCAGGACGACCACCGCCAGCAAGATGAACGCGGGAGGGGAAAGCAGGATTTCCCTGGAATGATTCCTAGCCATGTCGTACACCAATCCTCACATTGGGATCGCTGATCCTGTGCACCAGGTCAACGATTCCGGTCACCACTACAGCACAGGTGACGACCACCACCACGCCACCCTGGGCGACCGGGATATCGGCATCGACGATGGAGTCGAAGATCAGCCGGCCCATTCCGGGAATGGCGAAGATGACTTCCACGATGACCGACCCGCCCAGCAGCCCGGCAAACCAGACACCCACCATGGTCCACAGCGGCAGCAAACCGTGGGGAACCACATGGCGGACCAGCCCCTGGGTGCTGCTCAGCCCGCGGGCGCGGGCGGCCAGCACGTGCTCGGAGTCCAATGCCTGGCGCACCCCAGAGCGCACCGCGACGGTGAAGAAGCTGATGGGGCGCAAGGCCAGAATGAAGACCGGCAGCACCATCGAGGCCGGGGATTCGAAACCGGCCGAGGGAAGCAGCGAGAAGCGCACCGCGAAGAGCAGGACCAGCAGCGGAGCCAGCGCATATTCGGGGATGGCAATCAACGCATGGGTCGCCGAGGTGATCAGCCTATCGGGCCACCTCCCGGCACGGGTGGCCGACAGCACTCCCAAGACAATGGACACGGCGATGGCCACCACCAACGCGCTGCCGGCCAAGGACAGGGTGACGCCAATGGCCGGCAGCACCTGGTCGGCTACCGGGGTGCCGCTGATATGCGAGATGCCCATGTCTCCAGTGGCGAACCGGCCCAGCCACCGTCCGAACTGCACCAGCATCGGGTCGTGCAGGCCGAATTGCTGTGCGTAGGCCTGCACCGTTGCCTCGTCGGCGGCCCCGATGTCCATGCGGGCGCGCAGCAAGGACCGCACGGGGTCCCCGGGGGAAACGAAGGGGACCAGGAATACCGCGAAGGATGAAAGCAGAACTGCTGCGCCGAGTCCAATGGCCCGGCGCAGCATGGTGGCTAGAGGAGACACGCTAGCTGGTCTTCGCCAGATCCTTGGTCAGCACGTAGCGGGTCAGCGGGTCCTGGACGTAGCCCTGGACCTTGGCTCCCACGCCGTCGATAGCCTGCTCGTTGACCAGCCAGACGTTCGCGGCGTCGTCGGCGAGCAGATCCCCTGCCTGGCGGTACAGGTCGTGGCGCTGGGCCTCGTCCTTCTCTGCCAGTGCCTGGCCGATCAGCTGGTCGTAGTCCTTGTTGCAGTAGTGGCTCAGGTTGTAGCCGCCCTCGCAGGTGTAGTCCGACTGCAGGAAGCCGATCGGATCGGCAATGTCGATCATCCGGTTGCGCTGGCTGAGGATCATGTCGTAGTTGCCGGCCAGCACATCCGGTTCCGCGGCGCCGTAGGACTTGGTCACCACATTGGCCTGCAAGCCGATCTGCTTGAACTGCTCCTGGATGATGGCGCCCACGCCGGCGAACTCCGCGCGTTCGGTGATCGCAATGATTTCCAGGGGCTTGTCCTGCTGGTAGCCGGACGCTTCCACCAGCTTCTTGGCTTCTTCGATATTCACCTGCGGTACGGCCAGATCCGGGTTGGCCCAGGGCTCGCTCGGGGCGAAGGGGCCGGTGGCAGGCTGCGCTGCGCCTTCGTAGATGCTGGCGGCCATGGCCGGCAGATCCAGGGCCATGGTGGCGGCCTTGCGCAGCTCCCGGCTCTCGAATGGAGCGCGCGAGTTGTTCAGGTACAAGGTCGAGGTGCGAGGCGAGTCGGCCTTGAGCACGCTGATCTTGCTATCGGCTTCCAGAGCCGCCAGGCTGGTGGCCGGGATGGACATGGAAATGTCCGCTTCTCCGGTCTGGACCTGGGTGGCGCGGGTGGCGCCTTCGGTGATGTAGCGGATTTCGCCGCCGGCCAGCTTCACCTCTCCGTCCCAGTAATTCGCGTTGCGGTCCAAGGTCAGGGACTGCCCGGCTTTTTCGGAGACCGGGGCAAATGGTCCGGTGCAGTGCTTCATCGGGTCGATGCCCTTGCCGGTGTACGCGGCAGGGGAAAGCACGCCGGCGTTCACGCTGGCCATGCGGTAGGGCAGCAACGGATCCGCGGCGGGTGTGGTGACGCGCACGGTATCAGCGTCGAGGGCCTGGACCTTCTTGATGGTCTTGGGGTTCACCGCACGGGCTGGAGCGGTGGCCTCAAGGACGTGGTTCAGCGAGCCGGCAACGGCCTTGGCATCCATGGCGGTGCCATCCTGGAACAGTACGTTCTTGCGCAGCTCGAAATCCCATTCGGTATCCGAGGACTGCTTCCAGGAAGCAGCGAGCATCGGTTCAACGGTTTTGGTGCTCTGGTTGTATTTGGCCAGGGTTTCCAAGCAACCGGCGATGGAGAGCACATAGGCGTCGTCGCTTTCCAACGCCCAGTTGGATACCGGCGCGCGGAAATTGGCCACGACCACGCGGGCTTCCGAGTCCGCGGCTTGTTCCGGGGCGGAGCTCGCAGAGGTGGAGCTGCAGGCGGTCAGCGCCAGGGCAATGGCCGCAAAACCTGCGGCAACGCTCAATCGTCCAAGTTTCATGGAAATCCTTCGGTATTACGTGATGGATTGGCATCTAATGCAATAGAGCCTCGGTAAGCGTACCCTAATTAGTTGCCTCGTTTTGCTGATTATGACCCGGCAGGGAAAGCGGAGGAAAAGCCCCCGCAGAGAGCCTGGGAAGAGTGGAAGCTGAGTAGTGCAAACTTGGGGTGCCCCGTGGAAATTCTGCGAGGGCAGCGCGTCATGTGTCGCAGTTCACGCACCCTGGGTCTGCAGGCCTGAACGCCTCACGAGCGATGCGCCAAGCCAAGAAGCAACGACCAGCGGAATGATGAGAACCAGCCACGGCAGGAATCCGGGGACGTGGCCCTGGCCGGCCTGGGACAAGAGCCAGCCCACCAGCAAATTCCCCAGTAGCACCGCCAGGCCGCCGCAACTGGACAGCAAGCCGAAGTAGGATCCGGTACCCCGGTGCCCGGCGAATCCGGGAACCAGCGAAAGAGCTGCAGGGTGCACGCTCATATGCCCCAAGGCCAGCAGGGTGACCGCGCACAAGATGCGTACCGCCGCGGTATTCTCGCCAAAAGCCGTGGCGGGGAGAAATGCGAGTACGCCGAACCCCAGGGCGCTGGAGAAATATCCGCAACGCAGGGTCGCCGCCGAGCCGATCCGTGCGGCGAGCCATGCGATGGGCAATTGCAAGCCCAGAGTTAGCACGGAGATCCACGCGAAAACCAGTCCCAGCCACTGGGTGGGCAGGCCGGTGCGTTCCAATTCCAGGGGAATGGCCAAATAGAGCTGGTTGTATGCCAGCAGGTCCGAGGCATGCAAGGCGCAGAAGGCCACGAATTTCCGGTCCGCCAGGCAACGGCGCAGGCTGCCAGGCTGGGCCGGCCGCTTGGCCCGGGATCCAGCATGATCCAGCGAAGTGACTTCCGGAGCGTAGCGGCGCAATGTCGCAGCCAGGAACAGTCCGATGGCGATGAAGAAGATTGCCCCGAAACCTGCAACGGCCGCGAACCCCCAATCCCACAAGGCCGCTCCCACCAGCGGTCCAGCCACCGCGCCGATTTCTCCGGTGACGCTCAGCCACGCAAAGAGCGTGGCCCGCTTGGCTCCCGTGGGCTGGCCCCTGTCGCGCGCGGTCTGGGCCGCACCCACCAGAATGCTCAGGCCCGGAGAGAAAAGTGCCCCGCCGAATCCGGTGAGCAATGTGCCAAGGATGAACAACCAGAGCTTCGGGTCACCCAAGGATAGGGAGGCGGCCAGCGTGAAGAACCCGGCGGCGCGCACTGCGCAGCCAATGAGGATCATGCGCCGGGCGCCGAAGCTATCGGCCAGGCTGCCTCCGGCCAGGAAGAGGCCCTGCTGGGCGAAGGTCCGGATGCCCAGGATCAGGCCCACCGCGGCGCCTGCCAACAGGAAGTCGTTGGCCAGCACTACGGCAAGAAAGGGAACCACGGTGTAGAAGCCGATATTGAACAGCGTCTGGGTTCCCAGCAGTACCGGGACTTCGAAGCGGGACGTGCTGGTTTTCATGGACCTCGGGGAACGGGCAGGTGCGCTGCGGGCAGATCGGGCGGACTCTTTGATCTTAGCCAACTCCGGTGCCCTGGGACGGGTCCTGCCCGCCGGGGCTGCCCGGCAGGATCCGTACCGGTCCGAGGAAACTTGCTGCCCTGTCCAAGACGCCATCCATCGCCTTCAGCTCGCATTCCCAGAGCGTCAGCGATTCCCAGCCAAGTGCCGCCAGGCTATCGCGATTGCGCTGGTCCCGGGCGATGTTGGCATCCAGCTTGGGGTTCCAGTACCCGGTATTGGATGCGGGGCGCCGCTGGCCCACCGGGCAGTCGTGGCCGTGCCAGAAGCAGCCGTTGACGAAGATGGCCTTGCGCCGGGCGCTGAAGACCAGATCCGGGGATTCGGGAAGCTTTCCGCCCCGCAGCGGGATGCCGGGATGCGCAGCACGCAGCTGGGCAACTTGCCGTGCGGGCAGGACGCCGTGCACGCTGTAGCGGTACCCGGCGGCATGCAGCAACCGGCGCAGGACCAGTTCCGGTCCGGTGTTCTTGCTGGAGATGCGCGACATGAGCGCCGAACGCTGCGCCGCCGACATGATGTCCATAGTCCATTGTGCGCCGCGACCAGGCCGCGCACTGCTGGCTGGGCTTTGGCTGGATGGCTTGCCGGTGCCATCGGATGAAACCTCTTGCAACGGTTCCCAAACCTTGGCTGCCGCAGTAGCTTGGAGCTGGAATGGCCGGCCGGGATCGGGCCGGTCGGCAACAGGCAGAAGAATCGAGGGGGAGCCATGCGCGCAGCACGGTACTACGGCCAGAAGGACATCCGGATCGAGGACATCGATGAGCCGGTGCTGAAGCCCGGAACGGTGGCCATCGACGTGGCCTGGTGCGGCATCTGCGGCACCGATCTGCACGAATACCTGGAGGGCCCGATCTTCATCCCGCCGGCCGGGCATCCGCACCCGATCTCGGGAGAGAGCGCGCCGGTGACCATGGGCCATGAGTTCTCCGGAACCATTACCGCCCTGGGCGAGGGCGTCACCGGACTTGAAGTCGGCGAGCACGTCGTGGTGGAACCGTACATCATCCATGAAGATGTGGACACCGGCAAGGGCCAGCAGTACCAGCTCTCCGAGGACATGAACTTCATCGGCCTGGGCGGTCGCGGCGGAGGGCTATCGGAGAAAATTGTCGTGGAACGCCGCTGGGTGCATCCGATCGGCAAGATTCCCCTGGATGAGGCCGCGCTGATCGAGCCGCTGTCGGTGGCCCACCACGCCTTCGTCCGCTCCGGCGTCCAGGCAGGGCAGATAGCCATCGTGGGCGGTGCCGGCCCGATCGGCCTCCTGACCGCAGCGGTGCTTAAGGCCAAAGGGCTGACGGTCTACATCTCGGAACTCTCCGAGGCCCGCAAGGCCAAGGCGCGGGAAACCGGGGTTGCCGACGAGGTCTTTGATCCGAGGGACGGGGACGTGGCGGACAAGGTGCGCGAGGCGACCGGAGGACGCGGGGCCGATGCCGGATTCGAGTGCTCCTCGGTCCCGGTGGTCCTGGATATGCTCCTGGACGCGGTGGCTCCCGGCGGGGTGATCGTCAACGTTTCGATTTGGGGGCATAAGCCGCAAGTGGACATGCCCAAGCTGGTCTTGAAGGAAATCGACCTGCGCGGCACCATCGGCTACGCCAATGACCATCCGGACACCATTGCCCTGGTGCAAAGCGGCAAACTGGACCTGGCCCCGTTCATCACCGGGCGCATCGGGCTCGACGAGCTGGTTTCCGAAGGGTTCGACCAGCTGATCAACAACAATGAGGAACACGTGAAGATCATTGTTGATCCGCGGGCCTAGCCTGCAGCTATCGGGGCCAGTTGGATCACTGGCACTGGCCCCCTGGCTGCGGCTAGTGGTGGTGTTCTGCCTGTTTCATTTTCCCAATGATTCCCGGGTCGATGTCTCCCGAACGATGAGCGCCGTGCTCGGAATGCGGTACCGCGAGTTCTCCAGCGGAAGAAGCTGCCAACCCCAAACTGGCAACCGCCGCAACCGCAACCGAACCGGCAAACATGCTCCCGAGGACAACTAGGCTGCTGGAACGCACTGCCCGGTGCGGATAGTTCTTCCGCCGCTTGCGCTGCCACACGAAGACCGCCAGCACCGACAGCTCAAGCAACAGCAAGGAAGCAATCGTGAGATCCAGATTCTTCGCTCCCTCCGGGAACCCCCAAAGGCCGGCAACAATGCTGGCTAAATGCACGGAGGAGACGAGCGCCAGGCAGGGGACCGCAAGCTTCACGGCAGGGGCCGCTGCCTTCAGCAGGCTGGCAACGGCGTACAAAAGCGCCACCCCGGCCCAGGCCGCGGATGCTATCGCGCCGAGCCACGCCCACCACGGTGCCGGGGCGGACCCGACCCCGAATACCGAGGCCAGGCTGGCGGAGGAGGCCGCGGCCAGCGCCGCAACTCCCAGTCCGGCGATCCCGGCATAGAGGCCGCCGAAGGCAATGGAGCCCGCAACTGCATCTCGCCCTTGCATGGCAGGTTCGGTGGCAGGCTCCATGGCCTCATGGGAAATCATGACCGTGCAGTATGGGCTGCTGGCGTCCGGTCCTGGGACAGGCCTACCGACAGCAGGACAATCGCGCTGGCTAGGTGCAGGACGTTATCCGCACCGTTCAGGGCAATGATGTTCAGCGCTGTCGAAGCCAAGAAGAGGCCGAGGATGCCAACCAGGAGGTAGACGGCGCCCACCGTGGTGTTGGCGAGCTTGGAAGCACGCACGGATCCGAGCCCAGCGATGAGCAGTGCTGCGCCGATGGCCAGGTGGATGACGTTGTGAAGTGGATTGACCTCGAAAATGATCAGCTTCCCGCCCTCTGTTGCGAAGAAATCCACGCCGGCAGTGACAAGGAACCCGAGCAGGCCGACAAGGAGGTACACGGCCCCGAAAATCGTTGCGAGCAAGCGGTTAGGCGATGTGCGCATGGCAATCAGTCCTTCCTGGGACACGGATTCTAGTCCGTGTCGAGTTCTGCGGGTTCCGGAAGGAACCCTGTAGAAGTTCTTCGGAGAAGGACGGAAGGCGGATTGGTCTTGATTGGACTTATTTGCCGGCACCGGAGGCACCCAAGGATGCGGTAGGCGTTTTCGCATTGGTGTTCGGTTGGGGAGGCTCTGGATCCCTCGGCAAGGAAGCTGATGCGTTGAGAGAGCGAGCCGAAGATGCGTTGGGCCGAAACAGCGAATAGCAGGTCATCGTGGATCTGCGGGCTTCATCTTCGCGCTGCCAGACGCTTCGCGACTATGAGCTGAGTTTCATCTGCTCGTAAGCATCCAATGCAGCCTGCCGCGATTGCTTCAGGTCCACAATGGGCTCCGCGGCCAGCGGCGCGAATCGAGCCGTGTAGCTTCCCTGGGGATCGAATTTCTTGGCCTGCAGTTCCGGGTTGAACACCCTGAAGTACGGTGCCGCGTCGGCGCCGCTTCCAGCGACCCACTGCCAATTGGCAGTATTGCTGGCGAGATCCGCATCTACCAAGGTGTCCCAGAACCAGCGCTCGCCGACCTTCCAATGCACTTGCAGGTTCTTGACCAGCAGGCTGGCTGCCACCATCCGCACCCGGTTATGCATCCATCCGGTCTGCCAAAGCTGCTGCATGCCGGCGTCCACTAGACCGAAACCGGTGCGTCCTTGTTGCCAACAGCTCATATATTCCGCGGCCTGCGGGTCTGCCTCAGGCCAGGCCCAGTCGAAATGATCGAACTGCGCACGCAGATTCCGCTCCGGAAGCTGCGGGTGATGGTAGTACAGGTGCCAGCAGAAATCCCGCCAGGCGAGCTGGCGGCGCATCGCGGTGGCACCGTCGGAAGCCTCGGGATTTACGGCGGCCAGACGGCCCAGCGCCTCCCACATCTGGCTTGCGCTGACATGCCCCCAGCGCAAGGCGGGGGAGAGGGCAGACGTTCCGTCCAGATCGGGGCGGTCATGGTGCTCCGGGTAGTCTTCGGCGATCGATTCCAGCACCTGCTCCAGGCGCTGGCGCGCAGGCGCTTCTCCGGGTTCCCATTGCGCGGCGAGCCCGTCAATCCAGTCCAAAGCCGGCAATAATTCCAAGCTCTCCAACTCGTCGCTGGCGGGAAGATTAGTGTCCGGGAGGGGTTCTTGTGCCTGTGGCGCGGGCAACGGAGGTCGGATCTCGCTGTCGCGCAACGCGTTGTAGAAGGGCGTGAAGACCTTGTAGCCGGTGTTGTTCTTGGTCAGCAGCTCCCAGGGCTCATGCAGGAGCGTCCCGCTGTAGCTGTGGGCGTGGACGCCTCGCGCGTGGAGGTCCTGCTTGATCTGCATGTCGACGGCGCGTTCGGCGTGGCCGTAGCGGCGGTTCCAGTGCACGGTCTGCACGTTGCCATCGTGCACGAGTTCGCTGATGATCCCGGCGGATGGGCCTTGGCGCAGGATGAGCGGGATTCCCAGTTTTTCCAGCGATCTGCGAAGGTCCTCCAGCGCCTGATGCAGCCACCATTTGGCCGCGCCGCCCAGCGGGCGGATGCCGGCAGATTCCTGGTCCAGGACATAGACCGCGATCACCGGACCGGAAGAAAGCGCGGCATCCAACGCGGGGTGATCGCTGGTGCGCAGATCATCGCGGAACCATACCAGCTGCGTAGGCAAAGCAGACTGAGTCATTTGGGATTCTCCATGGACTCATCCTAGTGGTTATTTAGCTTAGCTAGCTAAATCACGGTGGATTCCCCGACTGGTTCAGCGCCTACCGGGCAGAGCAAGAGGCTGGTGGTTCCAATCAGAGATTGCACGCACCAGCCTCTTGCCGCGCCTAGGGATCAGGAGTCGTTACCCATCTGCTTGGCCGTGTCCTTCGCTTCGCCGTGCAGATGCTCGGCTTCGGAGTTGGCTTCGGATTTCACGGTCTGCACGGATTCCTGGGCGGAATCCCGCAGGTCCTCGGCGGCCTGCCGCGCAGGCTCCCGCAGGTCTTCGGCAATCTGCTTCGCCGCATCCTTGGCCTCTTCGGCCAGCGGTTCTGCCTTGTCCTTGACCCGCTGGACCAGCTCGGCTTCTTTCTGGGTCCCCGGAAGTAGCGACGAGGCCAACAGTCCTGCCCCGAAGGCGATGATTCCGGCGGCCAGCGGATTGCCCTTGGTTTGCTCCACCACCCTGTGCGGTGCGTCCCTGACGGCTTCCGTGGCGTCTTCACTGTAGTGGTGCAGCTGGTCACTTGTTGATTCACCGGTTCCCATGACGGAGTCCTTCACCTTCCTGAATGAGTCCTTGACCTTTTCGGATTGGCGGTGGGCAATGTGGCTGGGACTGACCCTGTCGGCAATCGCATCCACATCCTGTTGCATGTCGCCTCGTGTCTGGGCGATTTCCGCGCGGAGTTCTTCTGAATTCTTGCTCATGATGCATCATCCTTCGGAGTAAAAGCTGATGGAATCCTCTTGACTGTTTCGGCCGTATTAGGCAGTCCCTTGATCTCTTGCATCTTCTTCTTGGCTGCACTTGCCAAGACCAGACCGATCACCGCCCAGAGGGCGGCGACCACCAAAGCCGAGAAGCCGTAGCCAATCCAGAGCGACAATCCGAAGAAAGCCGCAACGGAAAGGAACAGCAAGACGAAGTGGCCGGCAACACCGGCACCGGCATACATGCCCGCACCCTTGCCGGCGGAGCTGGCCGACTCCTTCAGCTCCGTCTTTGCCAGCTCGATCTCTTGGCGAACCAGCAGCGATACGTTCTGGGTCAGGTCATTGAACAGGGCGCCGAGGGAACTGCGTTCATGTTCTGCGGAATCGGGATCTGGCGTCGTGTGAGTCATCGAATGCTCCTAGCGGTAGTCGGTGCTGCGCGGATCCCCAGGAGGGTAGGAGCGCAGCGGGTCAACGTCCACCGAATCGGCATGCAGCGGGTTGCCTGCCGAATCCACGCGGGTGGTTCCCTGGAAGGACGGGTCAACCCGCACCGGACCTGGCCCATCTCCGGCCGAGGCGTTCGGTGCACTGGTGGTGCCGGGGCGCGGTTCCTGGTCGCGGTGCACTGTGCCTTCCTTCGGCTCGCTGGCATTCCGGGTCATGCGTCCTGCCAGCAGGCCGGCGCCCAGCGCCAGCCCCAAGAAGGCCGCAGGGCGTTTGCGTGCAAAGCCCTTGACCGCATCCAGCAAGTCGTGCGGCTCGCGCTGTTCGAGCCAATCGGCGGCCTGTCCGCTGTGATGCGAAGCCTGGTCCACCAGCATGGAGGCGGTTCCGCTCGCGCTGGACTGGTCGAGCATGGCGCGGAACTCATCGCTGATGTCGCGCAGGTTGGCCGCGACCTTCCGCTGCTGCGCGGAGGTCTGCTCCTTAAGGTCGGAGCCGAGTTCATCCCACAGGTGGGTGGCCTGGTCCTTGGCCTGCTCCGCGAGCATCGAGGCTTCCTGCTTGGCGCTGTCAAGCACGTGGGTGGCGGATTCCTGGCCCTCGCGCGCCAGATCCTGGGCTGCCTGCGCTTTGCCCGACGTACTGCCGCTTCCTGCGGACTGCCGGTCATCGGAATCATGCGCGTCGGCCGGTACCGGTTCGACAGTGCCCGAAGGGAACAGGTCGGTTTGCGGCTCGGTCAACGGATCCGGATCGTTCAAGCCGTGGCGGACGGTTCCGGGTTGCGGGGTGCTGCGCGGGTCATCGGGGAATGGATTCGAACTGGTGTAATCGTTGGTGCTCATGTCTTCCCTTCCTCTGCTGCTGTCGTCAGCTGCGGGTGGCGCGGCAGGTGGCCGCGCATTCGGCTCCGCAGTCCGTGCGGAGCGCTGCTGGTTGCCTACGACGCTAGGCAAGAGCGCGCCGCAGGTCACAGATCGCGGCCAATCCGCAGGAAGCATTCAGGTTCGGTGGCGACAGCTCGGAGCTTCCAGGAAAGCAGGAGGCAAGCGAGTAGGATCGAGCCGGATCCCGAGCGTCCAGCGCACCACCCGGCGCAGCTGCGAGGAGTCCAGCAGTACTGCAATCCCTGCTGCGGCCCAGTCCGCGGCTTTGGAGGAGCAGCGGCAGTTTCCGTGGCGAACACGCCAATACCCGACGAGTCCGGGGCATTGGCGACGGGAGCTGGAAGACTGGGCGCTAAGTGTCCAACAAGCGAATCTTCGAAGGAGCACCATGTCCACTTATGCCGTTACCAACCCCGCCACCGGCGTAGTCGAAGCAACCTACCCGACTGCCACCGATGCGCAGATCCAGGATGCCATCGCCGAGGCGCACAACGCCTACACCCAGTGGTCGGTCTCCGCACTGGAGGAACGCGTCGCCCTGCTGGAGCGGGTGGCTGACATCTACGAGGCACGCGCCGATCAGCTGGCCGCGATCATCACCCGCGAGATGGGCAAGCCCATCAAGCAGTCGCTGGGGGAAATCGGCATCGTGGCGGCGATCTACCGCTACTATGCCAAGAACGGCCCGGGGTACCTGGCCGACGAGGAGCTGGAGATCGCTTCGGGCGGCAAGGCGCTGGTGCGCAAGGAAGCGGTCGGCGCGCTGCTGGGCATCATGCCGTGGAATTTCCCGTACTACCAGGTGGCACGCTTCGCCGGGCCGAACCTGATGAACGGCAACACCATCCTGCTCAAGCACGCGCCGCAGTGCCCGGAGTCGGCGCTGGCCATGGAGGAGATCTTCAAGGAAGCAGGGGCCCCGCAGGGTGCGTATGTGAACATCTTCGCCACCAATGACCAGGTCGCGGACATCATCGCCGACCGCCGGGTGCAGGGAGTATCCCTGACCGGTTCCGAGCGCGCCGGATCCGCCGTGGCAGAGATTGCCGGGCGCAACCTGAAGAAGGTGGTGCTGGAACTGGGCGGCTCGGATCCATTCGTGGTCTTCGACGACGCGGACGTGGCGCGCACCGCCAAGCTGGGCATGCGCGCCCGCTTCGGGAACACCGGCCAGGCCTGCAACGCGGCCAAGCGCTTCATCATCGATTCCTCGGTCTACGAGGACTTCTCCCAAGCGCTGGTGGAGCAGGTGGCCGGAATCAAGGTGGGCGACCCGGCCCAGCCGGAGAACTTCCTTGGCCCGCTGTCTTCGGCCGCTGCCCGCGACGGCTTGGCCGCACAGGTGCAGGATGCCATCGACAAGGGTGCCCAGGTCTTGGCCGGCGGCAAGCCGATCCAGGGCGCGGGCGCATTCTACGAGCCGACCATCCTCGCCGGGGTGACTCCCGAGATGCGTGCCTTCTCCGAGGAGCTCTTCGGCCCGGTCGCCGTGCTCTACAAGGTAGATGGCGAAGAAGAAGCCGTGGCCCTGGCCAACAACACCGACTACGGGCTGGGAGCTTCCATCCACACCCAGGACATGGAACGCGCAGAGCGCGTTTCCGTGCAGCTGCAAAGCGGCATGGTGGCCGTCAACGAGCCTTCGGCTTCCTACCCTGAGCTGCCTTTTGGCGGCGTGAAGCGCTCGGGCATCGGCCGCGAGCTGGGCAAGTACGGCATGGACGAATTCATCAACCACAAGCTGGTGAAGATCGCTGGGCGCTAAGACAGGGGATTGCGGCAACGGTCCTGGCTTCCCCGGAGAATTCCGGGTAAGCCAGGACCGTCAGTCGAAAATGGCCTATATGCGGTTAGCAGCGAGCCGTTGAATCAGCGGCACCTGGGCGGGGCCTCCAGTGCCCCGGCAGCTAGCTGCGCGTCATCGCCAGCGGCCACTGTTCTTCCGGGGTGAAGACTGGCAGGGCGTTGGCAATTGCCGTGTGGGTCCAATACCGAACTCGGAAGGCCAGCATGCCGCTTTCCTCCGCTTGCTCGAAGAGCGTGCAGATCCGGGTATTCGCAGGAGTCTCATCGACGATCTGGAGAGCACCGTTGGGAGGCGAGACATGGATGAAACGAAGCTGCTCGCCCTGGGCGTCCAGTATCGCCACGAGAACAGCGCAATTGTGAACGGAAGCGAGGCCCATGACGTCGTCTACCGGCTCGTTGAGTTGTGCAATGATCACGGGCATTCCTTGGATCCACCCGTACTCGCTCAGATGGGAGCGTCCTTCGCGCGACCCCAGGAGTTCGGCGACACGTTCAGCAGTCTTGGACCTGACTATACGTCCTGGCATTAGTACTACCTCCACTTTGTTCGTAACTCTCGAGTGCACCCCATAAGTCACGCCACTTCGCAGATTGCCGATGAGTCTGCCAGCAGGCAAGGTTCGCCGTCGTTGAGAAGCGGAGTGTGCTTTAAATCTAGGCCACTTGGTCTACGACCGGGAGGGGTGCCCCTGGGTTCTCAGCTAATTTTCAGGCTCAGAGGAGAGCTTTTTGAACTTAGCTTCCGGCCTAGTCAGTAGTTTGTTTGGTCTGCCGCGGACTGCCCGTCGCTAGGCTTCGTATGTACGCCGGAACGGACCGCATTTCCAAGGTCCACAGCCGTGCTTGCTGTTCGCCGCAGCTGCGGGCAGATCGTTGCCGCTTCCAGAGCCAGTTGTGATGTCCAGGGACAGTGTTCTGCCCCCGCGCGCAACGACGTCGTGCCGATTAGGGACGTGTCTATCCACACCACGCGCAGTCGAGCGCTGTAGAGTTCGGGATATGTCGAGTCCCGAGTCAGACAAGTCCGGGGTTGTCGGTCATACCGCCAGCCCCTTCAACCAGTAGTTACGACGCCCACGATCTGTGTGGGCGTATGTCTGGCGTACCCGGGGTGCTGGCCGTGGTGACAAGAAGAACCATTTCTTGATTTCTCACCTCGGAGTACTCGATGCCTTTTGCTCTCTACATGCTTGCCTTGGCGGTTTTCGTCATGGGCACTTCAGAATTCATGCTCGCGGGATTGCTCCCCGCGATCGCGACCGAGCTTGACGTCTCGGTCGGCACGGCGGGCCTGCTGACCTCGGCCTTCGCGATCGGTATGGTCATCGGCGCGCCAGTGATGGCCGCATTCGCTCGCCGTTGGCCACCGCGGCTCACGTTGATCGTCTGCCTTCTCGTGTTCGCGGGAAGCCACGTCATCGGAGCGATGACACCCGTGTTCGCTCTCCTCCTCATCACCCGGGTGCTCAGCGCTCTTGCAAACGCAGGATTCCTCGCCGTAGCACTGAGCACGGCCACTACTCTCGTGCCAGCGAACCAGAAGGGGCGTGCACTGTCGATCCTGCTCTCCGGCACGACGATCGCAACGGTCGCGGGTGTCCCCGCTGGGTCTCTGCTCGGCACAGCGTTGGGCTGGCGAACGACGTTCTGGGCAGTCGCCATCCTCTGTATTCCGGCGGTCTTCGGAGTCGTTCGAGGGATCACGAACAATGCCGGTCAGACCGCAACTGCCGGGTCCTCGCCAAGGCTTCGTGCCGAGCTCAGCCAGTTGGCGACGCCGCGGCTCATCCTGGCCATGGCACTTGGAGCGCTGATCAACGGAGGGACCTTTGCGGCGTTCACCTTCCTCGCCCCCGTAGTGACCGAGACTGCGGGGATGGCTGATGGGTGGGTGTCCTTCGCACTGGTGATGTTCGGCGTCGGATCATTCCTTGGCGTCACGATCGCTGGGAGACTGTCAGATCAACGCCCCGGCGTCGTGCTTGCAGTCGGCGGCCCGCTGCTGCTGACAGGATGGATCGGATTGGCATTGGTCGCGTCGCATCCCGTTGCGCTTATCGTCCTCGTCTTCGTTCAGGGCTTCCTGTCGTTCGGCGTTGGCAGCACCTTGATCACGCGTGTGCTGTATGCAGCGTCGGCTGCTCCAACGATGGGCGGTTCGTACGCAACCGCGGCATTGAACCTCGGTGCCGCGGCGGGTCCTGTGCTTGGCGCGTTCGGGCTCGCGGCAGGGTTGGGGGTGCTCGCGCCGGTCTGGGTGGCCGCGGCATTGGCGGCGGCCGCGCTCTTGACCATGGTGCTGAGCCGGCGCACGCTTTTGGAAACCACTGCGGAGGCCAATCGATGACAGATCCAAATGCGCTGTTCACGCCTCGTACCCGTCTCCGGATAGCCCGTCTGATTGTTGAAGACGGCTATCCGGCCACGATGACAGCGAAGATGTATATGCTCTCTCCGATCACTGCCCGGAAGGGGGGGGCCGGTCGTTGACGGGAAGAGGGTGGGCATGGGATGCAGGATCGCTCCAGCAGGCCGCATTGCAGTCCAGGCAGGACGCCCGAGCATGCCTAGAAGAAGCAGATCATCAATCTGCGCTTGCGACTTCGGCTGGTCCAGCCCAGATCGCTGCGTGACTTGGTCTCCCGGCGTCCAGGGTTCACGCGGTCCTCGCCCGTTGCCGCGTGAACCGCCTCTCCCGTATCGATCGTGTCACTGGTGAGCCCTTGCGGCGACATGGGCACCCTTATCCGGGATCGTTGATCCATGTCGATGTCACGAAGTTCGGGAATATCCCCGACGGTGGTGGACATCGTTACGTTGGTCGGCAGCAAGGCGCACGGAACAGAACCGCCACTCCGGGACTGCCCAGAGGCAAAGACCACAAGCCGCGGACTGGAACGGCGTTCGTTCACACAGTGATCGACGACCACCCCCGAGCCGCTTATGCAGAGATCTGCATGGACGAGCGGGCAAGCACAGCGGTGGGAGTTCTCGAACGCGCTGTGGCCTGGTTCGCTGAACGGGGCGTGACCGTCGAGCGAGTCCTATCCGACAATGGGTCGGCCTACAGATCCCACCTTTGGAGGGACTTCTGCGCTCGGCTTGGCATCAGACACAAGCGAGCACCTCCCTACCAGCCGCAGACGAACGGGACGATCGAGCGGTTCCACCGCACACTCGGGGGCGGGTGGGCTTATGCCAAGTTTTACGGTTCAAACGCCGAGCGACGCCTGGCTCTGCCCGGCTGGCTCCACTTCTACAACCACCACCGACACCACTCAGCGATTGGCTGCGCACCCTTCGCCCGACTAAACAATGTCCCTGGACCTCACAGCTAGTTCAGATTTCATGTCCGATTCATTCTGGGTTGATGGGAAAACCATGAGAATCCATCGGGCAAGCAGATGCAGCCAGGCTACGGGATCTACTGTTTCAGAATCCGCTTACGCAGAACGCAAGCCGCCGAGGCGGATGAAGCTGCGGCCATCCGGAAATTCGCAGCCTAGCTGAAAGGGGATTGATCATGCGGCATTCCGTTCCGCGCAAGAAGAAAGATGAGCAGCTCCCCGCTAGTTCGCATCAGGCAGACCAGGTTAGCCAGCAGTAAGTCCACACAGGCCGGTTGCTGGTCCGACGCCCTAGCAACCATATTCCGGGAGGCACGAAATGAGCACCTTTGGCATTGAAGAAGAATTCTTCATGTTCGACGCAGAAACAGGGTTGCCGGCCAGCACGGATAAAGAAGCGTTACGGCAAGCGCTGGATTCGCAGCGCGATGGCGAAGTGCAGAACGAATTGCTTGCTTGCCAAATAGAGCATGCTAGCGCCATCTGCGAAGACCGGGATCAGGCCCTGCATGAGCTGGGAAGTTTCCGCAGGGCTCTGGCAGGCGAAGCGGCTTCCCGCGGCCTGCTGGTCGCGGGTTTGGGCGCGGCGCCGATGATTGCCCAGCAGGCTCCGGAGCTGACCGATAATGCAAGGTATCGGGAAATCGGCAACTTCGTTTCCGGAATAGCGTCAGAGCATTACATGTGCGGTTTGCACGTCCATGTGTCCATCCCTGATTCCGAAGCGGGAATTCGTGCGCTGAACTTCTTGCGCGGATGGCTGCCATTTCTTTGCGCCCTGGGCGCCAATTCTCCGTATTGGAAAGGGGGCGACAGCAACTTTTCATCGTGGAGAACCATTCACTATCGAAAGTGGTCCGTCCAGGGAATTCCGCCGTACTTCAAGGATTCGAAAGACTATGGGACTCGGCTTGCGCGAATCAATGGAACCGATGCAGTTCCCGACCCAGGCCACATCGGATGGTCCGCCCGGTTGTCGGAAAAGTACCCGACACTCGAAATTCGGGTCGCGGACTCGCAGTTGAGAGCGCAGGATTCGGTATTGCTGGCCGTGCTCATGCGAGGGCTGGTCGAGACTGCGGTGGCCGGCGAATTCGATGCGATCGAGTATCTGCCCGAAGTCCTGGACCTCTCATTGTGGCAAGCGGCCAAGAACGGAATCACCGGAGTGCACGTGGACACGCGAACCGGAGAGCAGGTCGCTGTGGAGGAACTGGCCCGCAGAATGCTCCGACTCATTGAGGACGCATTGAGGGCTCATGGAGATTACGACTATGCCGTGATTTCACTCAGGAACATGCTGGAGACAGGCAATGGAGCGGTTCGCCAGCGGGCTGCATTCGAGCGTGGTGCTTTCACGCATCTGTTGGCCAATGCCCATTCCGAGATGCAGATGTAGCTTGCCGTCCAGGGATCCTCAACGCAGACTGCAGACTGCAGACTGCAGGGTGTGGCCGGGGCCGGTGAAAGCTGGCCCCGGCTCGAAGCATCCGGGCTGGCACCGGAAAGATCCGGGTGCGGAATCCTCTAGATTCCGAGGGAATCGCGAAGTCGCGCCACATGCCCCTGGGCATCCACGGCATATTCAATTTGGCGGATGCTGCCGTCTTCATCGATGACAGCGGTGGAGCGCAGGGTGCCCACGACGGTCTTTTCGCCGATGTTCTTTTCACCGTAGGAGCCGTAGGCTTTGGCAACTTCGTTGCCCGGGTCGGAAAGCAGCGGGAAGTTCAGCGATTCATCGCTAGCGAAGGCTGCCAGCTCTTCTGGCGCGTCCGGGGAGATGCCCAGAACGGAGAATCCTGCGGCCTGCAGCGAATTGAGGTTGTCGCGGAAATCGCAGGCCTCGGTGGTGCAGCCGGGAGTCGCGGCCTTGGGGTAGAAATACACGATGACTTTCTGCCCTGAATAATCCGAAAGCGAGATGGTCTCTCCCTTGGCATCTTGCAGGGAGAAGGTTGGCGCTGGCTGGCCGGCGGTGAGCGGAGAAGAATGGGCAGTCATCGATTCAACTTTCATATAGTGATATTTTGTTTTCATTCTAATTCAGTGGATGCACTCAATGCCAGAGACTTCTGGGATATATTTCCAACGGACTGGACCACTGAGCATTCGCGCCCTGATGCTCTGGTGTCCTCGCGGTTACCGAACTTTCCGGGGTGTTCCTGCCTGCCAGAGCAGAACGCCAGCCGGGAGCGATCCAACGACTTCTGGAAGGCAACAACCTCGCCATTGACCGTGAGGCACGCTTACAAGGCATCAAGGAAGGCTTGGCTGGTGCAAAAGATTGCTTTCCCGTTGGCAGTTCTGCGTGCTGGCGAAACTGTCGCCCGGCCAATTGATCACCATGCGAGTCCCGCAGGCCTTCAGCCATCCGCGATGCACTAGGGCAGTGGACACCGCGCAGAAAGCTGCCCTGCACCAACGAAAACACCGAGGCGGGCAACTGGCAACAGCTGCGCGACCCGGTGCATCCGGTTACCGGCCAGAATGCGGCCTGCTAGCGGTTGGCGGCCTTGGCTTCGAGGGAACGCGTCCACCGTTTGGCCATGGCCTGGATGGCAGAAGCGCTTGCCCCCGAGATCACGGCGAACGCCAGCACCTTGCCTACGGCGGCCTGCTGCTGCTTTTCGGGGTTGGCCAGCGATGGCGGTTCTTCACCCATGGCTTTATGCCAGACCCCGGAGACGAGCTTGGCTCCGAGCCAGCCTGCACCGAGCGAAATCAGGGTTCCGAAGATCTTTACCAGCAATTTCATGTTCTGCTCCTCTGTTAGCGGTTAGTTGGAGTTTGGTTCCCGGTCGGCTCCGCCGGTTCCCAGCGGACCTCATCCGGTTGCTTCTCATCGCGCCAGCCACGCCACACCGGATGGCGCAGAAGGCGGTCCGAGGTCAGTTCGCTGTATCGGACTTCTGCCACGTATTTCGGGCTCACCCAGTGCGCATCGCTTTGATGCGCTGCCGGGATGTTCTTGGCCGGGGGAGTCTTGCGTTCGATCTTTTCAAGCCGCTCGCGGATTTCGGCCAGTTGCGCGTCGCTGAATCCGGTGCCCACCCGGCCGGCGTATTCCAAGCCGCCATTTCCCGGAATGGCCAGCAGCAGCGATGCCAGGCTGCGGCTACGCGACCCCTGTCCAGACCGCCAGCCAATCACCACAGCTTCCTGGTGCCGCTGGTGCTTGAGCTTCACCCAGCTGGTGCTGCGCCGGCCCAGCTCGTAGACGGAGTCGCGTTCCTTGGCCACCACGCCCTCCAGGCCCAGCGCACGGCTGGTCTCGATGGCCTGCTCCAAGGTCCCGGTGTGGGCCGGTGGCACCTGCACGTACTGGTGGTCGAGATCCAGGCCCGCAAGCCGTTGGCGGCGTTGTTCGTAGGTCAGAGCAGTCAGATCCACCAGTCCTGCATCCTTGTCATATGGCAGCTGCAGCACGTCGAAGACCAGGTACTGGATCCTGATGGCCGAGGCCTGCTTCGTGCGTTTCTTCCGCTGGTGGGCCACCCGTTGCTGGAGCAGCGAGAAGTCAGGGCGGCCCGAAGAATCCAGGGCGACGATTTCCCCGTCCACCACACAGCGTTCCGGCAGCAGCGAACCGAGGATTTCGAGTTCCGGGAAGTCTCCGGTCAGGTCGTGGCCGTTGCGGCTGATCAGCTTGGTTTTGGCGCCATCGACTACTGCCAACGCGCGGTAGCCGTCCCATTTCATTTCAAAGCTCCAACCCCGCTCGCCGGAGATCTCCCGAGCAGTGCCGGCAGTGGCCAGCATGGGGCGCAACGCTTGGCCCGACAGATCAGCCACGGCCTGCTTGGCGCTAGGCTCGCGAGCAGCCTCCGGTTCTCCGCCACCGGAATCAGCGGACGTTCCCGCCTCGGCTCCGGCCGGCTGTTCCTTGGCCAGCTGCAGCAGCCAATTGTCCTTGCCGCCCATCCCTGCGGCCTGGATCAGCACGAACCGCCGGTCCACTCCGCCCAGCCCGCCCTCGCGGGAGCCGGTGAGCACCGCGATGACTTCTTTGCCTTCGCGCCACTTCTCGATGGTGCAACTGCCCGAATCCCAGATTGATACTTCCCCAGCACCGTATTGGCCCTTGGGGATGCTGCCTTCGAAGCTTGCGTAGGAGAGCGGATGGTCTTCGGTCATGACCGCCAAGCGCTGGATTCCGGGTTCCAGGGGTGGACCCTTGGGCACCGCCCAGGAGACCAGCACTCCCTCGTGCTCCAGGCGGAAATCCCAATGCAGCGCGCGGGCATGATGTTCCTGGATGACAAAGGACAGCCCGGTGCCGTCCTTTCCGCCCGGCTGACCGGACTGGGAATTCCCGGATTGCTCCGGCACCGGTTCAGGTGTCAGCGCCGCATCGCGCTTGGAGCGGTAGACCGCCAGACGATCCGGGTCCTGCTGTTGTCCCGAGGCCAGCTGCGCCAGCGGATCGATTCCATCAGCAATGCGGTCCAGCACCTCGTGGAAGTCCAGCTGCTCCAAACCCGGCGCTTCGATTTCTTCCCAGGTTCGCGGGGCCGCGACAGTGGGCCGTGCCCGGCCGCGCAGCGAATACGGACAGACGGTAGTCTTCGAGGCGTTATTCTGGCTCCAGTCCACGAACACCTTGTTCTCGCGCAGCGAGCGCTTCATGCTGGCGAGAACCAGTTGCGGATGCTCCTTCTGCAAGGTGGAGGCCAATTCCTTGGCCACCTCGTTGACTTGCTCCGAGGTGTATTTGCCATCCAGTCCGGCATAGAGGTGGATGCCCTTGGAACCGGAGGTCACCGCAAAGCTGGGCAGGTCCATGCCGTCGAGAATCTCTCGGCAGATCAAGGCGACTTCAGCGCACTGCTCCAAGCCCGCGCCCGGACCGGGATCCAGGTCCAGCACCAGCCGGTCCGGATTGGCAGGTTCCAGCGAGGAATCGAAGCGCCACTGGGGAACATGGATTTCCAGCGCAGCCACCTGGGCCATCCAGGCCAGCACCGCCTCGTTGTTGACTAGCGGATAGATATTGGAGTGGGTCTTGTGCTGCAGCTTGGCCGAGGGAATCCAGCCTGGGGCAGAGTCCTCGAGATCCTTGCGGAAAAACACCTTGCCCGGTTCTTCGGGGGTCCCCACGCCGTCCACCCAGCGCTTGCGGGTGGCCGGGCGCCACGCGGCATGCGGAATCAGCACCGGGGCCACCTGCTGGAAGTAGTCCATGACTTCGCCCTTGGTGGTCCCGGTCTGCGGGTACAGGACCTTATCCAGATTGCTGACCTTCAGCGTGTTCCCCGCGACGGTGACGGTTTGCTCCCTGCGTGCCATGCGCTGTCCTTTGCTTTGCCTTATGAGGACCAATCTTCCCGAGCGGCGCCGGGGAATCCAGCGTTCCAAGCAAGCTTTGCGTTTCGCGCTGCCGAACCTCAGCGCCGCCTGCCAGAATCACTAGGGCAGTGACACACTGGCTGGAAAGATGCTTCACTATGCCCATGCGAGCTATCTGGACTGGATCAATTGCCTTCGGCCTGGTGAACGTGCCGGTCAAGGCCTACGGCGCCACCGAGGACCACGACATCGACCTGCACCAGGTCCATGACAAGGACGGCGGACGGATCCGCTACGAGCGCCGATGCGAAGTGTGCGGGAAGAAAATCGCCTACAAGGATCTGGACAAGGCCTATGAGGACGGAGAACGGACCATTGTGCTCACCGATGAGGACATGGACGCGTTGCCTGCGGAGAAGAGCCGCGAAATCGAGGTGGTCCAGTTCGTCCCGGCCAGCCAAGTAGATCCCCTGATGCTGGAGAAGAGCTACTATCTCCAGGCGGACTCCAAATCGCCCAAGGCCTACGAGCTGTTGCGCCGAACGCTTCAGGACACCGAGAAGCTGGCAGTGGTGCGCTTCGCCCTGCGCCAGAAGACCCGGCTGGGCATCTTGCGTGTCCGATCCAAGGTGATGGTGCTGCAAGCGGTCATGTGGGCGGACGAGCTGCGCGATGCCGAGGCAGTGGCACCGGAGAAATCACCGCGGATCAGCGAGCAGGAACTGAAGATGTCTGCCTCCCTGGTAGACCAGTACAGCAGTGATTTCACGCCGCACGAGTTCCAGGATGACTACCAAGTCCAGCTGCAGGCGCTGATCGAAGCGAAAATCGAGCAGGGTGAGGACCTGGATACCGAGGCGACCTTCGGTTCCCCGGACCAGAGCAGCGAGTCCGGGGAGGTCATCGATCTGATGGAGGCGCTCAAGCGCAGCATCGACGGGCGCAAGGCCAAGGCCCCGGCCAAGGCAGCCAAGGATGGGAAGGCCGCGGCGGCGAAGAAGCCAGCAGCGAAGAAACCTGCGAAGAAAACGGCAGCCAAGAAGCCGGCCACGAAGAAGGCAACGGCAAAGGAGGCCTCCTCCTCGCCACACAAGAAGAAGGCCTCCGGTTCCGGGAAGAAAAGCGCCTAGCCGCTAGGGCTTGAGCACCACCTTGATGCACGCATCCTGCTTCTTCTGGAAGGTCTCGTACATCTGCGGACCGTTCGAGAGCGGCTGCTCGTGGGTGACCAAGTCGTCCAGGCCCAGCGGATCGGCTGCATCCTCGGCCAGCGGCAGCAGCTTCTGGGTCCATGAGCGCACATTGCATTGGCCCTGTCGGATCTGGATCTGCTTGTCGAACAGCTTCACCATCGGCATCGGGGTGGCGGCCCCGGCATAGACGCCGCTGATCGACAGGGTGCCGCCGCGGCGCACGGCATCGATGGCCGAATCCAGCACGCTGGTGCGGTCCGCGGAGACGTTCTCCATGGCCAGCTGCGCGGCCTTGTCCGGCAGCAACCCGGTGGCTTGCTGGAACATCGAGGAGACCGGGGAACCATGGGCTTCCATGCCCACCGCATCGAGCACGGCATCGGGGCCTCGACCGGTGCGCCCGCGCAATTCGCCCACGGTGTCCTTGGTGAAGTCCAGGGTCTGGATGCCGTGGCGCTCAGCCATGGCGCGGCGTTCTGCCACCGGGTCGATGCCCAGCACCTCATAGCCCAGGTGCCGGCCGATGCGCGCGGCGAGCTGGCCCACCGGCCCGAGCCCGTAGACCGCGAGAGTTCCGCCGTCGGGGACATTGGCATAGTGCACGCCCTGCCACGCGGTGGGCAGGATATCGGAGAGGAAAAGGTAGCGGTGGTCGGGCAGCTGGTCGCCAACTTTCACCGCACCGTAATCGGCATGGGGCACGCGCAGGTATTCGGCTTGGCCGCCGGGCACCTGTCCGTAGAGTTCGGAGTATCCGAAGAATTGGGCGCCCTTGCCGTGCTTGCGCACCTGGGTGGTCTCGCACTGCGACTGCAGGTCGTGCTGGCACATCCAGCAGTGGCCGCAGGAGATGTTGAACGGGATGACTACCCGGTCGCCTACCGACAGCTTGGTTATGCCGCTGCCGACTTCCTGGACGATGCCCATGGTTTCGTGGCCCAGCACGTCGCCGGCATGCATGTAGGGGCCCAGCAGCTCATAGAGATGCAGGTCCGATCCGCAAATCGCGGTGGAAGTGACCTTGATGATGATGTCCCCGGGATCCTGAATCACCGGATCCGGGACATCACTGAAACCGATCTTTCGCTTGCCTTGCCATGTCAATGCTTTCAAGAGGTTATCTCCTAGTCGTATCGTTGCCGGCGGAATACAAACGCGGATCAGTCGGTATTGAACTGGTCGGTGTCAACCTGGTCCGGGTCTTGCTCCTCGGCTGGCTGCTCGAACGCGTCTTCGTGGTCCCCGACAGAATTCTGTTTTTCCTCCGTGGGCTCATCGGGCGTTGGAACGATCCCCGGGTGCTGCTCTTCGTCTGGCTGGTTGGATTCCATGGATGGTCCTTTCTTCATCAGATGGGCGATGGCACCGACCATTCCACACCGGGCAGCAGGCAACAAGGCAAGTTTGATGGGCATTACCTGTGAGTCGGGGATCCCCGGAATTCCGGGGATCAAGCGTGCACTGCCGGGGCTGATTCCTGCAAGGTTGCTGAACGGCACTGCAGGCGCGGGCGCGACTTCCTAGTGTGTGCTGTGGGAGCGGGCCAAACTGCTGCCCTGAGAGCTGCGAGGTGCTGATGAGCGTGCAAGAGCCCGAGAAGCGCACGGTGGGATTAATTGCCGACCCTGGCATAGCCGACGCGATGGCCAATCGGATCGCTGCCCGGCTGGAAGGGGTCATAGAGAAGTTGCAGGAGCACGAGCAGCAATGGGACGTGCAGGTAGCTCCCTTTTCCCTGCCCTTGGGGGAGAGCGGACGGGTCGCGCTGAACGACAAGGTGCCCAGGCTGCGGGAAAAGCATGGCTGGGACTTCATCATCTACCTCACCGATGCCCCGCACTATGTGCAGAACCGGCCCGTGCGTTCGGTGATTTCCGTCGAGGATGCCTCGGCCGTGCTTTCCATGCCCAGCCTCGGGTTGGCCCGGCCGCGCACCGTGGCACGGGAACTGGCCGAACTGGTCAGGGAATTGGCTACCGGCAAGCAGCCGGCTCCGCCTCCGACCCCGCTGGGACGGGCGATGAGCGTGCACGCCAGCCGGCAGGACGGGCAAAACGAGCAGAACCGCATCTCGAGCATCGAAGGTTTGCGCGGGCGGTTGCTGCTGATTGCCGGGATGGTGCGCAGCAACCAGCCGTGGAAACTGGTGCCGCGGCTTTCCTCCGCGATGGCAGGTGCGGTGGCCACCGGTGCCTTCGGCGTGTTCTACACGAGCATCTGGGCCATGGCCGACTACCTGCCTGCCGGGCGGCTTTCGCTGATCACGGTCTCAAGCATCCTGATCCTCACGCTCTGGCTGCTGCTGCACAACCGGTTGTGGGAGAGGCCCAAGGGCAACCGCCGCCGCGAGCGGATGGTCGTCTACAACGCGGCCACCGTGCTGACGGTCGGGTTTGCCGCGACGGTCATGTACCTGCTCTTGTTCCTTGCCTTGCTGGCCGGCTCGCTGATTGTCATTGACCAGGAATATCTCGCCTACCAGCTGCGCCATGATGTCACGCTGGCCGAATACATCAACCTTGCCTGGCTGGCATCCTCGCTGGGAACCATGGGCGGGGCCATCGGCTCCAGCTTTGACGAAGTCAAGGAAGTCCAGCGCGCCACCTTCAGCCAGCGCGAATACGAGCGGAGGAATATGGAATTCACCATCAGCAAGGATGACGTGGAATGATCCCCGGGCCCAATCGCCCGGGGACCGGTTCACCGTCCTACGGCTGGTTCTTGCCGCCGTTCACGTGCACCGTGGAACCGACCACGTAGGAAGCCTCATCGCTGGCCAGGAACACATAGGCCGGGGCCACTTCCACCGGCTGGCCGGCCCGGCCAAGCCAGGTATCGTGGCCGAACTCAGGCAGCGCCTCGATCGGCTGGCCATCCGAAGGCTGCAATGGAGTCCAGATGGGGCCGGGCGCCACGGCATTAACCCTGATGCCCTTCTTCGCTGCTTGGGACGCCAGCGACTTCGTGAAGTTGCTGATCGCGCCCTTGGTGGCGGCATAGTCCATCAGGTGATCCGAGGGATCGAAGGCCTGGATGGAGGTGGTGTTGATGATGGAGCCGCCTTCGGGAAGCACCTGCAGGGCTGCGCGGCTCAAGGCGAACATCGCGAAGATGTTCACATCGAAGGTGGCTTCGACCTGCTCGTCGCTCAGCTCTTCCAGGGACTCGACGCTGATCTGCTTGCCGGCGTTGTTCACCAGGATGTCCAAGCCATCCAGCGCGGTCACCGCCTCATCGATCAATGAATCGCGGTAATTGCGGTCCCGCAGGTCCCCGGGCAGCAGGTGGACTTCGACTCCCGCATCTTCCAGGACCCCGGCGATGGCGTCGGCATCAGGCTGTTCGGCGGGCAGATAGGCCAAGGCGACCTTGGCTCCCTCGCGGGCAAAGGCGATAGCCACCGCCGCGCCAATGCCGGAGTCGCCGCCGGTGACCAGGGCGCGTTTTCCGGCCAGCCGGTCCCGGCCCTTGTAGCTGCGCTCGCCATGATCCGCCTTGGGCTTCAGGTCCCGGTCCAGGCCGGGTTCCTCCTGGCGCTGTTCGGGCGGGCTGATCTTTTCCTTGCCGGCGCGGCCTTCGCTTCCGGTACCGAGCGGCTCAGTGCGGTCCTGGGGATTCTTCTCGGGCATGGGATCTCCTCCTGCTGTTGCGGCAGGACGCCGGCGCGGTGCGCTCAGCGGCGTCCGGGTTCAATTCCAGTTTGCTCCGGGCCTTCCGCTGCGCGAGGATCACCTCCACCTTCGGCGACAACAGCCAGACTTTTTTCTGCGAAGATCCAGTTTCGCACCCCGCTGCATGAATTGTGCTACCGCTGAAGTCTGGGATTCAGCGCAAAGTCCGGCAGGGGCACTGTCCCCTGATCAGTGAAGTGGCTAGCGTGGAACGCACAGTGCTGGCACTGCAAGGAGCCAGCTGGCGAAGCGTACGAGGGAGGAAACCCATGGCAGGCAAGAGCCGGATCAAGGATGAAGAACTCTACGAGGAGCTGCGCGAGGAGGGGAACTCCAAGCAGAAGTCGGCGCGCATCGCCAACGCCGCCGCCCGCGATGGCCGGTCAGCAGTGGGCCAGCGCGGAGGCAAGGCCGGGGACTACGAGGACTGGACGGTCCGGGAACTGCAGGACCGGGCCAAGGAAATCGGGATTAATGGCCGTTCGAAAATGCGCAAGGCCGAACTCATCGAAGCCCTGCGTAATTCGTAGCAGACCGCCATGGAAGGAGAAGCAATGAGTGAACGCGAGAAGCCTGAAAATCCGGCTCGCACCACCCAACCGGATGAGGATGCCCAGCCAGGGGACGAGCGCGTGGTTCGCCGCGGCAGCATCAACGAGAACACCGAAGATGAATCCGAGGAAAGGGAAGAACGCTATGACGCGGGCTGAACTTTCCCTCCAGCGAAGGGAAAAGCCATGACTGGCAAACCAGTGGACAGCACCCGCAGGCGTCGGCCTGGTCTATGGCTGGCGATTGTGGGCGGACTGGTGGCAGTAGGATTCGCCATCTATGCGCTGCTCGCAGCGCCGGACAGCACCTCGGGGCCGCTATGGATCGTGGCCGGCTGGGGCGCATTGGTCTTCATCTACGGCCTGTACCGCATCATTCGCGGACCGAGCTCCCTGGATGATCCACGCGCCGGCACCGACGCCAACGGACGGTGACGGCGCTCCCTCCAGGAGAATCGCAGCAGAACAAGGGCAGAGCGTCCGGGAAAACCATGGTTTTCCCGGACGCTCTGCGTTGTGGTCCGGCTGGGCTGGGAGATCCTAGTCCTGGGAAATCCCTTCGACCAGGTTGCCGGTGCTCTGCTGGTCGTAATAGCGGGCAATATCAGCCTGGGCGAGCATTCCGACCAGCGAATGCCCGTCGATGACCGGAAGCCTGCGCACCTGGTGCTCCTGCATGGTGCGGATGGCTTCTTCGACCGAATCATCGGCTCCGATGGTGACCGGCTTGCCCTGGGCGTAATCGGCGACCTTGGTGCTGGAAGTGACCACACCGTCGGCCACGGCGTTGATGACGATGTCCCGGTCGGTGATCGTGCCGGCCAACCGGTCATCCTTGCCGCAGATGGGCAGCATGCCGACCTGCAAGTCCTTCATCATCTGGGCGGCCACTTGAATCGAGTCCTGCTCCTTGACGCATTTGGCAGGCGAGGTCATTAGTTCCTTGGCTGCAACCATGATCGTGCTCCTTTCGCGTATTTTTGTGGGACACCCTCCACGCTCCAGCACAGCAAGCACGTCTTCAACCATTGCCAGCGAGCTTGCAGATGCGCCCCCTCGACTCTGGCAACAGCCGATTAATCATGTACTTGTGCAGCCGATAGCTGGTAGTTGGTAGAGCACCGGGAAACGCAACGTGAGGAGAATGACCATGGGATTCATCGACAAAGCCAAAGATGCCATTTCGCATGCTGCCGACAGATTCAAGGATCCCGACAAGGACCTGGTTGAGAATCTCTGGCCGCTGGGGCAACCCGACGACGAGCACCTGCCAGCCGATTCCGGGGAACCGGCAGAAGAGGGCTTGGAGCAGCCCGGCAATCACCTGCCTCCTGTCCAAGGAGCCGACCCGGACCTCGACGATTCCCCGGAAGACCAGTATTCCGAAGGCGACGGGGACCGCTAGCTGTCCCATGGCCAAACCGAGTTCAGGAGGCAAACCATGCAGACCTGCGATATCTGCGGAAATGCGAGCGAAACGGTGTTCACGCTCAGCCGGAACGGGCATTCGGGCCGCTTCGACAGTTTCGAATGCGCCATCCACGCCATGGCCGAAAGATGCACGCACTGCGGTTGCGCCATTCTGGGCCACGCCGTACACCACGGCCAGGAGGCGTACTGCTGCCAGCACTGCGCCGAACACGCTGAGCAATGAGCGCGACAAGCGACTTCAGCCATCCCGCGCTGCTGCTCATTGACCTGCAAGAAGGATTCTTCGAGGACCCGGCACTGGCGCTGGCCCGCCAGGATCTGGCAGCCCGCTGCAACCAGCTGGCCGTAGCGGCGAGGGCCTCCGGGTACCCGGTGATCAGCGTGCGCACCGTGCACAAGGAAGACAAATCCACCTGGACGCTGAAGATGCTCGAAGACGACCAGGGCTACCTGTTCGAAGGAACGGAGCAGGCCGCGTACCTGGCGGAGTTGGAACTGGACGGGGCCATCGAAGTGGTTAAGCGCCGGGACAGCGCGTTCTGGGATACGGAGCTCAAGGACATGCTGCTGCAGCACCGCGCTAGTTCGCTGGTACTCGCCGGGGTTTCCTCCGAGACGTGCATCTCCGCCACCGCGGCCGATGCCTTCGCTGCGAACTTGCCGGTGGCGGTGGCCACCGACGCCACCGCATCGGCCGACCCGGATTTCGAAGGGACTACCTTGGAATTCATGCGCAAGCAGCATCGGCAGAAGCTGAAGACCACCTTGGAAATCATTTCCGATTGGAAACACGAGAAGGAGCTGGAATGTCACTGAATAATTCTGAATTCGACGACGTGCGCAAGGACTCGGACACGGACGAGCCGTTGGATGGGCGCGATAGCCAGCCGGCGGCTGGGTCATCGGATGCACCCCAAGCCCAGGACGCCGAGGATCCATTGCGCGGAGCAGACCGGGTGCTGGAGGAAAACGACGGCGATCCCTTGGCGCTCAATCCCGAAACGCTGCTTCCCGAACCGATTGACGGGCAGCGTCCGGTCGACGATACGCTGCTGGACTACCCCGACCAGGATGACGAGCAAGGCCTGGACGCCGAGCGGACCGCCAACCTGCCGGACCAGCGCGAAACACCCGATCAGCAGTAGCGCACCGGTGGGCTGAGAACCGCAGAAGGGGCATCCCGTGCAGGGATGCCCCTTCTGCCATTGCCATCGCGTGGTCACGGACGGGATTCGGCTTCCTGGGTGAAAAAGGAAATCTTGCCGCTGGCTTCCAGTATCGCCAGCCGGATGCTGCTGTAGTTCTCGATGCCAGCCTGGCGGGCGAGCATGCTCAATTCGTCCAGCCCAATGCGCTCGTTGTGCAGGGCCTTGCGGTCCAGGACCCCGTCGCGGACCAGCACAATCGGGCGGCCCTGCATCAGCTTGCCCAGCTTGGGCCAGCGCATATTGGCGAAGTTCAGCGCAGCGGCCAGGACCACCATGGTGAATACTGCCAGCAGGCTGCCGGTGAGCGAACGGTCCTCCATGGTGATCCCCTGCTGCACCAGGTCGCCCAGGACGACGAACAGCACCAGCTCGAAGGAACTGAGCTCGCCCAGGGTCGATCTGCCGGCGGCGCGCGTAACCAGCCACAGGATGATGAAGGCGGTGGCTGCGCGGATGACTATTTCCATCAGGGGATCCTCCAAGTTCTGATCTTCAGGTCGGTGCTTTCGCCGTTGGCAGTAATTCCGAGCACGCCCTTGGCGCTCGGCGACCATTCGTCCGAAGCCCGACCCGTGAGGGTGGCAACCATGTGCCGCGACCCCGGTGCCGGGGCCACCTCGAATTCAGTGGTTCCATCAGCTCGGCTCGACTCGGACTCCGGTTCGGGAAAGGCCGAGAAGTCCTCGAAGAGCATGAGATAGTCCTCGCTCAGGTCCAGCGTGATGGTCTCGGTCAAAGGGTCGGCAGAGCTGATCCCAACCCTCAGCTGGATTTCATTGCCGGCACGGACCACCGCGGGAAACTGCAGCTGGACCGCGAAGCCGTCGGCCTGTCGTTCCATGCTCTTCTTCTGGTCGAATGCGCCGAGCAGAGCCGCCAGCACGAAGGCTGCAATCACGAGCAGGGCGGCGAGGCTCAGCAGCCGGCGTCTGCGATTGCTGTCCTCCGAGGTGATGTCATCCAGCGTCGAGTCGCTGATCTTGGCCTGGAAGATATTCAGCATGGGATGGGGCCCTCCTTGCGCTCTTGCTATCGAGGCTAAGCCGATTCGTCTGCGCCAGGACCAGCCGAGTTCCGGTTCACAGGCGGCATCCAGTTCGCAGCAGCTGGCGCTGGCGCCAACCTGTGCATTGCGGCCGACCGCTTGAGCCGGCCCGGAAGTGGTGCCACAGTTGCACCAGGAGGAGGAGATCATGACCGTAAACGACCGCATTGAAAGCACCGAATTGGCCTCCAGGCTGGAGGCTCTGCCGCAGTGGCGCAAGCTGGCCGGGAAGCTCTGCGCGGTGTATGAGGCCAAGAGCTCGGCAGAAGCCATCGAATTGTTCAGCGACATCGCTGCCGCAGCGCAGATGGCCAACCACCATCCTGATGTGGACTGGCGCTACAACCTCTTGTTCGTTTCGACAGTGTCCCACGACGCCGGTGGCGACATCACCGAAAGGGACCTCGCGCTGGCCTCGGAAATCACGCAGCGGGCCGCCGCCTTGCATGCCAAAGCGCGCCTGGATTTGATCAAGGTGGTGGAAATCGGCATCGACACCGACGACGCCCAAGCCATAACCGGGGATTGGGCCGCCGGCCTGGGCTACCGCGAGCAGCCCGACGGCAGCCTCGCCGATCCTGCGGGCAGGTTGCCGGACATCTGGTTCCAGCACACCCCGACGCCTCATCCCTCCCGGCTGCATCTGGATGTGTGGGTTCCCCACACCGAAAGCGCTGCCGTGCTTTCGCAGCTGGAGAGCCAGGGTGCGGTGCTCGATGAGCGCAGCGCTCCGGGTTTCACCATAGCCAGCGACCACCAGGGCAACCGCTTCTGCATCTGCACCGAGCAGGACCGCTAGCGGCCTTGGCCTGAGCCGGCGATTTCTCCCGGTGCAATCGACCGGATTCTGGACTGTCCTGCCGGCCAGGGGATAGATTGACAGCGGATAAGCCAGCGGGGCCTTGGGGGCTCGGATGCTGGGCGCGATGGAAGGAACCCGATGGGCACTGCACAGGAAATCACCGCCTCGATCTCGCAGCAGCTGCCCTGGCAGGAGGAGCTCTATAAGCATTTCCACCGGCATCCGGAACTGGGCCTGGCCGAGCACGAGACCTCGGCGCGAATCTGCGAGGAACTGGAGGATCTGGGCTATGAAACCTGCCTGATCGGCGGTACCGGAATCGTCGGAATCCTGCGCAATGGCGAGGGGCCGGTGGTACTGGCCCGGGCCGACATGGATGCCCTGCCGGTCGCCGAGGACACCGGGCTGGAATATTCCTCCACGGTCCCCGGGGCCATGCACGCCTGCGGCCATGACATGCACATGGCCACCTTGCTGGGAGCGGCCAGGTTCCTGGCCGGGAACCGCGAGCGCTGGTCCGGCACCTATCTGGCGTTGTTCCAGCCAGCCGAGGAGACCGCCGCAGGGGCCAAGGCCATGGTGGCCGATGGGCTGGTGGAGAGGATCCCGAAGCCCGATGTGGCGCTGGCTCAGCACGTGATGCCCGTCGAAGCGGGGAGGATCGGCACCACCGCGGGACCGATCCTTTCCGCCGGCGACAGCCTGCGCATCACCGTCTACGGGCGCGGTGCGCACGGCTCGATGCCGCATAATTCGGTGGACCCGGTAGTCCTGGCCTCGTCCATCGTGCTCAAGCTGCAGACCATTGTTTCGCGTGAAACCCGGCCCGGGCAGTTCGCAGTATTGACCGTCGGCGCGTTGAATGCCGGTAGCGCCGCGAACATCATCCCGGACCGGGCCCAGCTGCTGCTGAACATTCGCACCTATGATCTCCAGCTGCGCCAGCACGTCATCGACTCCATCGAACGCATCGTGCGCGGCGAATGCGCCGCGGCCGGCTCGCCCAAGGAACCGGACTTCGAGTTCTACGACCAGTTCCCGCTGACCAGCAATGACGCGGCGGCCAACGAGAAGGTCACCAAGGCCTTTGAAGAGCATTTCGCCGACGGGCAGGTCTACCAGGCTGACCCGGCCACCGCCTCGGAAGACTTCAGCACCATTCCCGATGCCTTCGGGATCCCGTACGTCTACTGGACCGTGGGCTGCGCCGATCCAAAGACCTACCAGGCAGCGCTCGCCGAAGGGACTGTCGCCTCGAAGATTCCGGCAAACCACTCGCCGTTCTTCGCCCCGGCCATCAACCCGACATTGGAAACCGCGAGCCGCACCCAGGTGGTGGCCGCGCTGGCCTACCTGGGCCGCGGGGCACAGGACTCGGCAGAACGGTGATGTCCACCGCAAGAGGAGCTGGTGGCAAGTAACCGGCACCTGTCCTGCCGGTAAGTACACGGTTTATGATTAACGCCACCATGCCCGGGATCCTGCGGGAATGCGGGTGCCTGCCAGTGATTGATAAAAATCAATCGCAAGGATGATTCAAAGTGTCCAAGGCGAGCGCTAGACTGGCAATCGCTCTTCAATCACGCTGCCCTTAATCCGAAGGTCCAGCATGCCGGAGAGCTTGATGCCAGCGAGGATTTCCCACATGCTTCTCAAGCTCATCTTGAAACACTCCAAGCCGTACACGGGGTGGATCATTGCCGTAGTCATTTTGCAGCTGGCCACCACCGTGGCCACTCTTTATCTCCCTAGCCTGAACGCCAGGATCATCGACGTCGGCGTGGTCGAAGCCGATATCGACTACATCTGGCGCACCGGCGGACTGATGCTGGTGGTGGCCCTCATCCAGGTAGCCACCGCGGTGGCCGCCGTCTATTTCGGGGCCAAGACCTCCATGAGCGTGGGCCGCGACATCCGCCAGTCGGTCTTCGAGAAGGTCTCGACCTTCTCGGCACAGGACGTCAACAAATTCGGCGCCGCCACCTTGATCACCCGCGGCACCAACGACGTGCAGCAGATCCAGATGCTCACCTTGATGGCGTTGAACTTCATGATCACCGCGCCGATCATGTCCATCGGCGGCGTGATCATGGCGATCCGCGAAGATCCCGGACTGTCCTGGCTCGTTTGGGTTTCGGTACCGCTGGTGCTCATAGTCGTGGGCCTGCTGGTCATCAAGCTCATGCCGCTGTTCCGCGATATGCAGACCCGCATCGACGGGATCAACGGCGTGCTCCGCGAGCAGATCACCGGCATCCGCGTGGTGCGCGCATTCGTGCGCGAAGAGCATGAGACGCAGCGCTATGCCGATGCCAACCAGAAGCTGACCGACCTCGGTGTCAAGGTCGGCAACCTGTTCGTGCTGATGTTCCCGGCGATCACCATGATCCTGCACCTGTCTACCGCCGCCGTGCTGTGGTTCGGCGGGCACCGGGTGGATAACAACCAGGTGGAGGTCGGCGCGCTGACCGCCTTCCTGCAGTACCTGCTGCAGATCCTGATGGCGGTCATGATGGGTACCTTCATGGCCATGATGATTCCCCGTGCCATGGTTTCGGCCGACCGCATCTCCGAGGTGCTGGACAGCGAGCCGAGCATGCTCGACGCCGCCGAACGGCAAATCGCGCTGCCCACCCCGGGCACCGTGGAATTCAAGAACGTCAGCTTCGGATACCCCGGCGCCGAGGCGCCGGTGCTCAACGATATCTCCTTCACCGCCAAGCCGGGGCAGACCACTGCCATCATCGGCTCCACCGGTGCCGGCAAGACCACCTTGCTGAACCTGATCCCGCGGCTCTACGACGCCACCGAAGGCGAAATCCTGATCGGCGGGGTGCCGCTGAGGGAACTGGGACGAGACACCATTTCGCGGAACATCTCCGCGGTGCCGCAGCGCCCCTACCTGTTCTCCGGGACCATCGCCAGCAACCTGCGCTTCGGCGCCCAGGACGCTACCGAAGATGACCTGTGGGATGCGCTGAGGGTGGCCCAGGCCGACGGCTTCGTCGCCGAACGCGAAGGCCTGCTGGATTCGAAGATCTCCCAGGGCGGCACCAACGTGTCCGGCGGCCAGCGCCAGCGCCTGTGCATTGCCCGGGCCCTGGCCGCGAAGCCGAACACCTACCTGTTCGATGATTCCTTCTCGGCCCTGGATGTGAACACCGATGCCAGGCTGCGTGCGGCCCTGGCCGAACCGACCAAGGACGCCGCGGTGATCATCGTGGCCCAGCGCGTATCGACCATTACCGGTGCGGACCAGATACTGGTCCTGGACCATGGCGAAATCGTGGCCCGGGGTACCCACGAGCAACTGCTCGAAACCTCGGAAACCTATCAGGAAATCGTGGCATCCCAGCTGAGCGTGGAGGAGGTGGCCTAAATGGCGAAGAAGCAGAAGAATATCGATCCGGAACAGCTCGAAAGCGAGCTTGCGGACGTCAATGAATTCGATGCCGCGGCGGGAGCCGACGACTGGAGCGGCGGCGCCCCGGTGCGCAAGGCCGAGCATTTCTGGCCATCGGCCAAGCGCCTGGTCGGGCTGATGTCCCCGTACAAGCTGGGCATGGTCCTGGTGTTCGCGCTGATCACCGTGTACGTGGTGCTCTCGGTGATCGCACCGCGGATCCTGGGCAAGGCCATGGACGTGATCTTCGCCGGGCTGATCGGCAAGAACATCCCGGCCGGCACGCCCGCGGAGCTGGTGATCCAGCAGCTGCGCGACTCCGGGCAGGGAACCCAAGCCGACATGCTCTCCAAGGTGGACTTCGTCCCCGGGCAGGGCATCGACTTCACCCAGCTTTCGCAGTACATCCTGATCGTGCTCTCCATGTACTTCGTTGCCTCGCTCTTCTCGTGGGCCTCGGGCTGGCTGCTGAACAAGCTGGTCATGCGCGTGGTCTACAACCTGCGCAAGGACGTCGAGGACAAGATCAACAAGCTGCCGCTGAACTACTTCGACACGCGCCAGCGCGGCGATCTGCTCTCGCGCGTGACCAACGACGTGGACAACATCCAGAACGCGCTGCAGCAGGCGCTGAGCCAGCTGGTCTCCTCGGCCATGACCGTTATCGGCATCGTGATCATGATGTTCGTGGTCTCCTGGCAGATGGCGCTGATCGCGCTGGTGGCCCTGCCGCTTTCGGCAGCTGCCGCGGGCATTATCGGCACCCGGGCGCAGAAGCTGTTCACCGCGCAGTGGAAGAACACAGGGGCGCTGAACGGGCAGATCGAGGAATCCTTCTCCGGCCACGAGCTGATGAAGGTCTTCGGCCGCGAAGCGGACATGGTGGACCGCTTCACCGCGCGCAACGAGGAACTGTACAAGGCCAGCTTCGGCGCCCAGTTCGTCTCGGGCATGATCATGCCGGTGATGAACTTCGTGTCCTACCTGGCCTACGTGGGCATCGCCGTGGTGGGCGGGCTGCGCGTGGCTTCGGGCACGATGAGCCTGGGCGACGCGACCGCGTTCATCCAGTACAGCCGCGAGTTCACCCAGCCGCTGGGCCAGATTGCCGGCGTGGCGAACATGCTGCAGTCCGGCGTGGCTTCGGCTGAACGCACCTTCGAGCTGCTGGACGCCGAGGAACAGGAACCGGACGACGCGCAGGACAGCCTTCCTGCCCGTGCCGACGGGCATGTCTCCTTCAAGAACGTGTCCTTCTCCTACTCCCCGGACAAGCCGCTGATTGAGGACCTGTCCTTCGACGCGGATCCGGGGCACACGGTGGCGATTGTCGGCCCGACCGGCGCGGGCAAGACCACGCTGGTGAACCTGGTGATGCGCTTCTACGAGCTGAACTCCGGGAAGATCATGCTCGATAACCGCGATATCACCGACCTTTCCCGCGCTGACCTCCGCTCGAAGGTGGGCATGGTGCTGCAGGACGCATGGCTCTTTGGCGGAAGCATCATGGAGAACATCCGCTACGGCCGGCTGGATGCGACCGATGAGGAAGTGATCGCGGCCGCGAAGGCGACCTTCGTGGACCGTTTCGTGCGCGCGCTGCCCGATGGCTACGACACCATCATCGACGAGGAAGGCACCAACGTGTCGGCCGGCGAGAAGCAGCTGATCACCATTGCCCGCGCGTTCGTGGCCAACCCGTCGCTGCTGATCCTGGACGAGGCGACCAGCTCGGTGGATACCCGTACCGAATTGCTGGTGCAGCAGGCGATGGCCGCGCTGCGCAGCGACCGCACCAGCTTCGTGATTGCCCACCGGCTGTCCACGATCCGCGATGCGGACACCATCTTGGTGATGGAGTCCGGCCGGATCGTGGAGCAGGGCAACCACGAGCACCTGCTGGGGACCCAGGGCGCCTACTACCGGCTGTACCAGTCGCAGTTCGCCGGCCCGGCCGAGGACGTGGATGCGAATCCGGATACAGCTGCGGTGCCCGCGGTAGCGGCCGGAGCCACGGTGGCCAGTGACATGGCACCGGAAGCAAAGGAAGAAACCGAGTAGGACCTTGAGTCGCGAAGACCCCGGCATCTGGCAGATTTTCACTGCCGGTGCCGGGGTCTTTTTGCATTGCCAGGCCTGCTTCTGATCGAACCGCTGCGGCACGCCCCCAGGCCATCGATAGCACTTGTTCCTGCAGGAAATGATGCAATATGAACATGATGCTTAGACAGTTGGAATATCTGGTGGCACTGGCCAATGAGGGACATTTTGCCCGGGCAGCTGAAGAATGCGCGGTCTCCCAGCCAGCATTATCAGAGGGCATTCGAAAACTCGAAAAGGAACTGGGCGCGCCATTGGTCCGCCGGGGCCATGCCTTCCAAGGACTGACCGTTGAAGGCGAGACGGTTCTCAAATGGGCTCGGAAAATCCTGAAAGACCATGCCTCGCTGAGACAGGAAATCTCCCATTACGAGAATGGCCTGAACGGAACACTTCGATTGGGAACGGTTCCTGCTGCCTCTTCAACTGTTGCAACCCTCACCGACAAGTTTGCCCGTGCGCATCCGCAAGTGGGCATCAACGTCCAGGCGAGTCTCCATTCGGCGGACATCGTCCGTCAGATCAGGAACTACGAGCTTGACGCGGGCCTTATCTACGCGGAGCCGCAGGACCTAGCTGGACTGCTGGTCTATCCGCTCTATGCCGAGGAACATGTGCTGCTCACTGCGCCGGGGATGCTCCCCGAGGGCGCAACGACGGCTTGGGCGACGGCGTTGGAGTTGCCCTTATGCCTCCTCGACTCATCTCTTCGAGGGCGCCAGGTCCTCGACCAGACGCTCAGCCGGCACGATCTGGTAGTCTCGCCGCGAATCGAATGCGACTCGATAGTCACGTTGCTCGCGCATGTGTCCACCGGGAACTGGGCCAGCATAGTTCCGCGCCAGTGGTTGCCACCCTTGGGAGCTCTGCCTGGTATTGAGCTTTACAGGCTGGATGATCCGCAAGTTACCTCGCAAATTTCTCTTGTAATGGAAGACAGCAGTCCATTAACCCTGATGTCGCAGGCGCTCGAAAAGATAATTTCTAGCACATTCCCTGCGGTCGATATGCATCTCAGCAGGAATCATAAGTAGCACTTACTGAATCATCGGATCTAATTATTGGATCTGATCAATGGTAATCCCTGAACCTAGAACCAGACCCCAAGTCGCTTAGGAATTGGGCCGTGCAACTGGGAGCGGAGAGAACAGTGGAACCTGACCATCTTGAGGCACCATGGGATCCGAGGGATGCAGGCAATCAGATAATTGCCAGGACGACTCGGGATTCCATGATGACGGCAGGCAGAGCAGCTCCGGTCTCCACAGCCATTGGTAAGTTCAAATTCACGCGCGGTTCGCTCGTGAATTGGCAGCTCTTCGCCATTTCGCACAGCCCAGAGATCCGCCCGGCCCTGCGCGTAGGCCTCGGATTGGGACTTCCGGGGATTGCGCTGCTGCTGATTGGCAGAACGGACCTCCTTGCCTACGCTGTTTTCGGCTCCATTGTCGGGAGGTACGGCCGAAATCCGCATCGCTCGCAGCGACTGAAGGACCAGGTGCTCGGAGCTGCACTGATGCTGTGTGCGGGAATTTGCGGGATCGCCATGGCCCCCTTGGGTATGCGCGGGTGGACGCTGCTTGCCGGAGGAATGTTCTGGGCGGCCTTCAGCTCATTGATCGCTGATCGATATGGGCTCAAGCCCGGCGGTGCCTTCTTTCCGCTCTTTGCGTTTGGTGCGTTGGGAACTTTGCCGGTGGGGGAACTTCCCGCCCTTGATGGCCTGGCCGCGTTCGTCGCCACCGCTCTGTTCAGCATCCTGCTCGGCCAAGCCGCACGCTTCGGACGAGTGGAAGAGTGCGGCTCGGAAGGCCTCGCGATTCCATGGCCCCGCATCCTGCGCAGGGCATGCACCTACCTGATAGTTGTCTTCCTAGCTGGAGCTGTCGGGATTACTCTGCAGGTCGAGCATCTCCAATGGACCATGGCCGGGGCGGCCGTTCCGCTTGCCGTCGGCAATGCCCGGGGACGGTTGCGACGTGGGGCTCACCGCATCGGGGGAACCGTGGCCGGTATAGGCGTGTTGTTTGGGATCACGGCCCTGACTCCCAGCGAACTGATGATCGGCTGCTGCATCATCTTGCTGATGTTCCCAACCGAGGCCTATATGGTCCGGAACTACGGCCTTGCCCTCAGCTTTTTCACGCCGCTGATTATCCTGATGCTTCAGCTGGCTAATCCGAAGAGCGGATCCCAGATGGTGTGGGACTGCGCTATGGGAAATCTTCTCGGTGTCGTTGTCGGCATTGCGGCCGCTTCAATTTTCGAACGGCAGCCCCGAACCACGATCTAGAAACGCCGCAACTGCGGCGCGGCAGATCAGAAGCATGAACCCAGAAGAAAAATACGACGAACGAGATCTATTAAGTAGCCGCAGGCCTACCGCAGCCCCATCGGCAGGACATAAGCTGGCCTTGAACTCGCATAATTCATCGAGGATAAGGAAAAAGCATGTCAGATGCAGCTGTGCCAACTGTTGGCGCAAAACTATCGGCAGAATTCTTGGGCACATTCGTGCTGGTCTTCGGTGGCTGTGGTTCAGCGATCTTCGCAGCCAAGGTCATCGCAGATGAAACCGTGAACATGGGCATCGGATTCCTGGGCGTAGCTCTGGCTTTCGGTTTCACTGTGCTGATCATGGCGTACGCAGTAGGGCATATCTCCGGCGGCCATTTCAACCCTGCCGTCACCCTGGGCACGGCCTTTGCCGGGCGCACCCCGTGGAAGGATGTCCTCCCGTACATCGTCACGCAGATCGTCGCTGCTTCGGTGGCGGGTGCCGTGCTGTTCTGGATCGCTTCGGGCAAGGACGGATTCAACGCAGTCGAATCCGGTTTCGCTTCCAATGGCTATGGGGAGCGATCGCCAGATGGCTATTCGCTGGTTGCGGCACTGGTCGCAGAGATCGTTTTGACTGCGATCTTCCTGTACGTGATCCTCGGCTCCACCGACAAGCGCGCGCCGCAGGGTTTCGCGCCGATCGCTATCGGCCTGTCATTGACCCTGATCCACCTGGTGTCCATTCCCATCACCAATACCTCGGTCAACCCGGCACGTTCCCTGGGCGTCGCATGGTTCGCCGGCCCGGAAGCCTTGGGCCAGGTATGGCTGTTTATCCTGGCACCGGTTATCGGTGCGGCCATTGCCGGTGTCAGCTACAAGGTGCTCTTCCCGGCCTTCGTGGACAAGGGTCGCGAAGGTTTCGACAAGAACTAGCAGATGATGGGAGCTCGCGGTTACCGCAGCTCGCTGAACCCAGTCCAGCAGACTTCGACGTCGGCTGGACTGGGTTCGTCCTTTCACGTGGAACGATGAACTTGGGAAATCCACATGGAAGGCGATTAGGCTTGTCATATGCAACAACGGCCAGAGTACATGAACCCCTATTCGGCTCCGCGGCCCAAGCAACGCGTCTTCAACGCCGGGCAATTCACCAAGGGCGACTTCTGGACAGTTCTTGCCTACCTCGTCTTCTTTGTCGGGGGCGCAGCAGGCCTCATCGGCTTGATCCCTGGCTACATGGGCGCCTTCTCCACCCAGGAACAGGCGCTGTTCGGGATCAACCTGATCCTGTATGTCACCTTCTTCATTCTCGCGATGATCCAGTGCGGTCCGCAGTTCTTCGAGTCGTTCAAGACCATGCGCTACCACCCCTGGGCCAAATGGCTGATGCTGCCCGGTGGCTGGTTCCTGACCATCATGGCCAACGGAATCATCGCCGCCTTGACGGGCCAAGCGGCCACCAGCGAGAACCAGGCGGCCCTGGAATCCATGGCCGGAACGGTGCCGCTGCCGGTCATGCTGGTGGTCACTGCGCTCTTCGGCCCATTCGTCGAGGAATACCTGTTCCGCCATCTGCTCATCGGCAAGCTTTCACGCAAGCTCAACGTCTGGATTTGCGCACTGATCTCCACGGTGCTGTTCGCCAGCATCCACTTCATTGGCGCGGGCATCGGCTCGTGGCTGGAGGTCGTGCCGTACTTCATGCTGGGCGTCATGATGGGTGTTGCCTACATCCTCAGCGGCAAGTCGCTGGCCTACTCCTACATGCTGCATGTCATTAACAATGCAGTAGCGTTGCTGGTGGTGTACCTGATCTACCCGCTGCTTCCTGTGGGAGCCTAGGCAGTGGCATTTACCGGACTCGAACCGAACACCCCCGCCTATCGGGGCATGCTGCTGGCGCTTTTTGCCGGCGGCGTTGCCACGTTCTCCCAGCTCTATGCGGTGCAGGGGCTGCTGCCGGTGATCGCCGGCTATTTCCACATCACCTCTTCGCACACGGCACTTGCCGTTTCATCAGCGACCCTGGGGCTGGCGTTGGCCGTGACTCCATGGGCCATCATTTCCGACCGCGTCGGGCGCCGCAAGGTCATCAGCATCGCCCTGATCTCTTCGGTTGCCCTGGGACTGCTCAGCTGCCTGTCGCCAAGCTTCGAGTTCCTGGTGGCGATCCGGTTCTTCGAGGGAATTGCCTTGGCAGGTGTTCCCGGCTCTGCACTGGCCTTCCTCGTTGACGAGGTCAATACGCGAGCCGTTGCCGTGGCCAGCGGCACCTATATCTCCGGCACCACCCTTGGCGGGCTGGCCGGACGCTTGGTCGCCAGCTTTGTCGCAGACCCCGCCGGCTGGCGCTGGGGGGTCGCGGCAGTGAGCATCATGGCCGGCCTGGCGACGCTCTTCTTCCTGTTCAAGGCGCCCAGCGCCCAGGGCTTCGACCCCATCCACGGCCAGGACCTGCGCAGCATCGCCAAGAAGTTCGCACATGCATTGCACGGCAAGATGGCACTGGTCTATGCCCAGGGATTCTTGCTCATGGGCGGATTCGTGGCCGTCTACAACTACCTGGCTTTCCGGCTGGAAGCACCGCCCTACCTGATTCCGGCTTCGTGGGCGGCACTGGTCTTCTTGGCCTACCTTTCTGGAACCTATACCTCGGTGGCCAGCAGCAAACTCGTCGCCAAGGCTGGACGGCGAAATACCCTGCGCATCAGCATTCTCACCAGCGCCCTGGGCTTGCTGCTGACCCTGGCCGGGAACCTGGTCGTGATCATCAGCGGGTTGCTGATCTTCACCGCTGGCTTCTTCGCGGCCCACGCGGTCGCCAGCGGGTGGGTGCCGGTGCTGGCCACCGGAGCCAGGGCGCAGGCCTCCAGCCTGTACAACTTGTTCTACTACGTGGGCTCGTCACTGCTTGGCTGGCTCATCGGCATCCCCTTCATGCACTACGGCTGGGCCAGCGTCGTGCTCTGCGTTGGCGCGTTGCAGGTGGTTGCCCTGATCATGGCTTCCTTGCTCTCCAAAAGGGACCCATCCCTTCGCGGATAATTCATATTCCGCATTCGGAATACTCAACTTTGCGCGAAATATCAGGTCAGATCGTCGAATTCTCCTGATACCCACCTGGCATAGCGTTCCGCAGAGAACTGGACCACCCGGTGGGCATCGGCCTGGATGCAGGCGGCGAAGTTGTTGTAGAGGCGGTCGAACTTCACCGGCTCCAGATCCTTGGCCATGCGCCGCACCACGGCAGCCGAGAGCGGGATGCGGTTGGGGTAGCTGCGCAAGAAGGTCGCATTGCCATCGGCCACGGGGAAAATCGCGTCGCCAGCCAGCAGGACTCCGCGGCCATCGGCCCCTGCTTCCCAAACAGCCGCAGTGCTGCCCGGGAAGTGGCCGCCGAGCTGCATCAGCCTGATCCCGGGCAGCACCTCAAAAGGCTGGGACCAGGTCCTGACGGCGGCTGAGGAATACTGGACCCACTGCGCATCTTTCTCGGCGACGAGGATCGGCGCATCACCCAGCGCCTGGCTGTATTGCTGCTGCACCCCGTACATGTGCGGATGGCTCGCCACAATGGCCGCCAGCTTTCCGCGGCTATCCAGCCAATCAATGATTTCTCCGGTAATCAGCCCGGGCACGTCGAAGAGCAGGTTGCCCGCGGTGGTCTCCACGAGCAAGGAGCTTTGGCCTATGCCGATTTCGGGAGAAGCAATCGCATTCAGTCCCGGCTCCAGCGAAGTGATCGTCAGCTGGTGGCCGGCTGCTGCCAGGTCTTCGGTGCGCACCCAACGCTGGATTCCGCCCGGAATGTACTGGCGTTCATCGGCGCAGATGGGGCAGGTGCCGGTGGGTTGCGGGCCCGGCGGGAACTCCACGGCGCAGCCCGCGCATTGCCAATGGCCAATATGTTCTTGTCCCATGGGAAACCTGTCTTCTGCTGGCGGTGCTGGCTGTGCCCTGCTTGCTTCCAAACCTAGTGCTCGCTCCGGACGCAGGAAAGAGGACTGCACCGGGAATCCTCCTGCGCGCAAGCAAATGGTGAAAGTCCACTCTGCTTCGTAGAGTTGAGGTTGTGAATCCTTCAACCCCCACCGAATCCCCGCGGAGCTTGGCCCGGCAGATCCTTGCCTTGGCAGTTCCCGCCTTGGGTGCTTTGATCGCCGAGCCGCTGTTCTTGATGGCCGATTCGGCCATCGTGGGCCACCTTGGTGTGGCCGAGCTGGCCGGCGCCGCACTGGGCACCACGGTGCTGCACACTGCGGTGGGGTTGATGATCTTCTTGGCCTATGCCACCACGCCAGCTGTAGCCAGAGCCCTGGGCGCTGGCAACCCCGGCAAGGCCATGGCGGCGGGCCGTGATGGCATGTGGTTTGCCGTAGTCCTCGGGGTGGCGCTTTCGCTGCTCGGATACTTCAGTGCCGATCGGCTTGTGGGCTTGATGGGCGGCGAAGGGGAAACCGCTGGATTCGCGGTCGACTACATCAGGTACTCGATGCCTGGCCTGACGGCGATGCTGCTGGTCCTGGCAGCCACCGGCGTGCTGCGTGGCATGCAGGACACGAAAACACCGTTGATCGTGGCCACCGCTGGCTTCGGATTGAATATCGTCCTGAACTTCGTGCTGGTCTACTGGGCCGATATGTCCGTAGCCGGTGCCGCGCTTGGCACATCGATCGCCCAGTGGATGATGGCGGTGGTGTATTTGTGGATGATCTTGCCAAGAATCCGCAAGCAAGGAATTTCCATGGCGCCGAGCTGGTCCGGGTTCATTTCCACCGGGCAAGTCGGTTCCTGGTTGATGCTGCGCAACCTGAGTATGCGCGCGGCGTTGCTCCTCACGGTTCTTGTCGCCACCAACGCCGGCACCCAGACACTGGCAGCGCACCAGCTGGTCTTCACGATCTTCAGTTTCCTGGCCTTTGCACTGGATGCGTTGGCTATTGCGGCCCAGGCCATGATTGGCCAGGAGCTGGGCCGCGGGGATGCAGAGCAGGTCCGCAAGCTCACCGGGATCATGAGCCGCTGGGGCATCTGCTTCGGCGTGGTAACCGGGATCCTGCTGCTTGCCACCTCGTGGGTCTTCCCGATGATCTTCACCCCGGATGAGCAGATCCGCCAGCTGACCACCGTTGGGCTATGGGTGCTGGCATTGTCCCAGCCGTTGTGCGGTTTGGTGTTCGTGCTGGACGGCGTGCTCATCGGTGCGGGGGATGCCCGCTATCTCGGGTTGGTAGGCGTAGCGAACCTTGTTCTCTACGTGCCGATGCTCTGGGCGGTTCAGGTCTTTGCCAAGGATTCCACGTCAGCGATTTTGTGGATCTGGGTTGCTTTCGCCATCGGCTACATGGCAGCTCGCGGCGTGAGCCTGTCCCTGCGTGCCAGGAACAGCGCTTGGATGCGGTTGGGCAGCTGAACCCAGGCCACCGGGCCGCTCGCCACCGATTACTCCTGGAGCTCCATTGCCTGGGCGGCAATCTCATAGGTGACCGCATGGTCCAGTGAGCTGGTGGTGCCCCGGCACCCGGATCCGGGCTGGGCAACGACTAGTGCGTTGGACTGAGGGTGCGGCCGATACCGGTACGGGTCATTGCCGTTTCCCGGACGAGGGTCTCGCGTTCGGTGCCTTCGAAGATGTTCTCGCGGACCACGAAGAAGTCCACGTCCCCTGGCTGGCGGAATGGCAGCAGGCTGCCCCACTGCGCCGAAGAAGATCGTGTCGTGCACGCCAAGCCGCTCAATCCGGTTATCGGGCATCATCTACCGGCGAGCACGGAGATGCTGTGTGCATTGCCCATGATGCACCAGTGGTTGGCCGCTAGTGATGTCCCAGCATGGCTCGGCGGATGGATTCCAGATGCAGCGTCATGGCCTCGGCGGCCGCTGAAGGATCTGAATTCTGTATGGCGGCAAAGATCGACTGGTGCTCGGCCAGCTCGTCCGATTGGGACATGTATGGCTGCATGGAAGGCAAGACGTAGTGGGCTCGGGCGGTTTGCGTGAAGCAGTTCTCCAGGCTGTCCACAATGCGGGAGTTGCGCGATGCTGCGGCCAGTTCGCTATGGAAGCACTGGGCGGCATGCATGGAGGCAATGGGGTCGGAGACCGCCAGCTTTTGCTGGGCTTCAAGGTGCCCGGCCAGGGAAACCACAAGCGCGGCCGAATGCATGCTGGCTACCTGTCCTGCCACATGCGGTTCGAGCAAGCTGCGCAGTTCCAGGACTTCATAGACATCATTCATCGAGATGGCGCGAACCAGATAGCCCTTCTTGGGCAGCACCTGCAGCAGGCCCTCGCTGGTGAGCTGGCGCAGGGACTCGCGCACCGGGGTCTTGGAGACCTCGAACTCCTGGGCCAGTGCCGGTTCGATGATCAGGCTTCCCGGGGCAAGTTCCCCGCGGTTGATGCGTTCGCGCAAGGTGAGCGTGAGCTGTTCGGAGAGCGAGCTGGCCATGGTTTTCCGATTCCTAAGGGGCGTAACTTGGCGACCTGATCTAGCTATCGCTCTGGGCAACACTCTAGTCTGGGATGAAATATATTTCAGGTATCTTACGGAACACCACTTTATCGCAAGGACTACGACTGTGCCGATCACCCAGAACTCTGCCAGCACGCAGCAAGCGCGCAACCGGCGCCGGGCCCTGTTCGCCTCTGTCTTCGGCACGGCCATTGAATGGTACGACTACGCGCTGTATGGCGCGGCCGCATCGGTGGTGATCGGTCCGCTGTTCTTCGCCGGAGCCGGAGAAGCGGCGGCCTCGATCGCGTCCTTTGCGACCTTCGCGGTGGGCTTCGTGGCCCGCCCGCTGGGCGGTGTGCTCATCGGCCACCTGGGGGACCGGTTCGGGCGCCGCCCGGCCATGCTGCTCTCGGTCATCCTGATGGGCATCGCCACCGTGGGCATCGGCCTGCTGCCGACCGCGCAGACCTGGGGCGTGTGGTCCGTGGGCCTGCTGGTGCTGCTGCGCCTGATCCAGGGATTCGGCGCTGGCGCGGAACTGACCGGTGCCATGACGCTGGTGGCCGAATACGTGGAGCCGAGAAAACGCGGGTTCTACACCTCGCTGGTGCTCTCCACCCCGCCGCTGGGCATCGCCCTGGCCACCGTGTGCTTCTTCCTGGTCTCGCTGGCCGGTGACGAGGTACTGCTCGGGTGGGCCTGGCGCATCCCATTCCTGGTCTCGGCACTGCTGTTCGTCGTGGCCATCTACATCCGCAACAAGCTGGAAGAGACCCCTGACTATGCCGCCGCCATGGCCTCGGCCCGTGCCGAGCAGCAGCAGGCCAAGCTCCCCATCGTGCAGGTATTCTCGGGGCATTGGCGCCGGGTCATCCTGGGCTTCCTGGCCATCACCGGGCACAATGCTGTCAACTACATCCTTGCGGTCTTCGCGCTGAGCCTGATGGTCACCAGTGGCATGGAGCGAAGCCATGCGCTGCTGGCGGTCACCCTGGGCTCATTGGTCTCCGTCGTGCTCACCCCGGTGGGTGGCTGGCTGGCCGATCGGTTCGGCGCATCCAAGGTCCTGGCGGCCGGGAATATCTCAGGTTTGATCCTTGCGTTCCCGATCTTCGCGATGATCTCAACCGGCGAGTTCGCCTTCGGATTCCTGGGCATCGCTGCCGGCTACGCGCTGGTGATCCCGTGCACTTCCGGTGCCCAAGGGGCCTTCCTCACCGAGCTGTTCCCCGTCTCGGTGCGCTTCTCCGGGATTGCCATCGCGCGCGAACTGAACGGCGCCATCGTCGCTGGGCTCTCGCCGCTGATTGCCGCTGCGCTCTTGCAGACGGGCAACGGCTCCATCGCGATGCCAGCGGGATACCTGGCGCTGTGCTGCCTGTCCTCGGCCATTGCAATCTTCATCGGCACCCGCGCAAGCTCGCGCACCCTGTACTAGACCGGCAATTTCTACCGAAGTAAAGGAACAATCCATGGGTAATCTCAAGCGCCAACTGCCCGACGTGGCCGAACTGGTCAGCCTGATGAAGTTCAAGCTCCCCTCCACTAGCCCTCGCGCCGCCCGCCTGGCCGGTGCCGCCGACATCTGGGATCTGCGCAAGATCGCCAAGCGCCGCACCCCCGCCGCGGCCTTCGACTATGTAGATGGCGCTGCCGGGCGAGAAATCACCGCGACCCGCGCCCGAGCGGTGTTCGACAGCGTTGAGCTGTTGCCGCGAATCCTGCACGGAACCGCGCAGTCGGATCTTTCCACCACCATTGCCGGTGCCCCATCGGCATTGCCCTTCGGCATCGCCCCCACCGGTTTCACCCGCTTCATGCACGCCGAGGGCGAAATCGGCGGCTCGCGGGCTGCCCAGAAAGCAGGGATTCCCTTCAGCCTGTCCACCATGGGCACCCGATCCATCGAGGAGGTCGCCGAGGCGGCACCCGAGGGCCGCAAATGGTTCCAGCTCTATCTGTGGAAGGACCGGGAAAAGTCCAGGGCGCTGGTGGAACGTGCCGCTGCAGCGGGCTATGACACCTTGCTGGTCACCGTGGACACCCCGGTGGCCGGCCAGCGCCACCGCGATACCCGCAACGGCATGAAGATCCCGCCGGAATTGACCGTGAAGACCGTGCTCGATGCGTCGTACCGACCCGAATGGTGGTACAACTTCTTGACCACCGATTCGCTGAAGTTCGCATCATTGTCGGATACGTCGGCAGACCTGCCAACGATCATCAACTCCATGTTCGATTCCTCCCTGGACTTCGAGGATCTGAAATGGATCCGCGAGCTGTGGAAGGGCAAGCTCTTCGTCAAGGGCGTGCTCACCAGCGAAGACGCTGCCAAGGCCCAGGCCGCCGGTGCTGACGGACTGGTGGTCTCCAATCATGGCGGCCGGCAGCTGGACCGCGCGCCGATCGCCTTCGAGGCCTTGGGCGAAGTGCGTGCCGAAGTCGGTGAGGATATGGAAATCATCATGGATTCGGGCATCATGTCCGGCGCGGACATTGTCGCCGCGCTGTGCGCCGGAGCGGACTTCGTGCTGATTGGCCGCGCCTACCTCTACGGCCTGATGGCTGGGGGAGAGGAAGGCGTCAGCCGTGCCATCGAATTGCTGGCCAAGGAAGTGGAAGTGACTATGCAGCTGATGGGCGCGGCGAGCATCGGGGATCTGGACCAGTCGCTGATTCGCCGCCGTGGCTGATGTGATTAACCCCGGGCGAAGTGGCGGTTAGTTCTATGAGCGGTAGAATAGAAATTGTGCCTGCACCAAAAACCACCCCAGTTCAAGCTTCAGAAGTTTTCCGCCCAGTATTCCTGCGCGGCCTGACAGCCCTGGCCTATGCCCTGATGTCGATTTTCTGGATCGGCGCAGATGACAAGGTTGTCACTTACTCCACGGCAGCGTTCCTCGTTGTCACTGGCGTGTTCATGTGGCAGTACGTATCTGTGGAAAGCGCGCCGGAGAAGTCGCGCGCCCCCTACGCGCTGGGTGCGGGATTGATGCTTCTGGCTGGTATCGCCACCATCTTCGTCAGCTCGATTGCCTGGGTCGGCTATGTGGGTGCCTTTGCATTCCTGGCCGGAGGCATTGCCGAGCTCATCGTCTTTGCCAAGCATCGCGAGGCCTTCCCGCCGTTCAGGAACCAGCTGGTTACCGGCGCGGTGGGCGTGATCTTGGCCATTTCGCTGTGCTTCAGCGGTGGCATGGATGCGCACGCATTGTTCGGCCTGATTGGCGGCGGAACTATCGTTCTGGCCGTTTTCGCGCTGATTGCCGCCTTCGGCCATCGCCATGAAATGAAGGCAGCCGCCCCGACCACGATCAATTCGCCGGACCAGGAAAGCAACTAGTCTTTAGGTCTGCAGTAAAAGTAGAAACGGAGTTCCTGGTGGGAAACAACAAGAAGAAGCAACCGTGGAGCCAGTCAATCAAGGGCCCACTGAGCTTCTCGCTGATCCTGGCCATCGTCGCCGGCGTGGTCGGCTTGGTTAGCTCCACCGGCGGATCGCAGAATCCCTTGCGCTTCGATATCGGTTTGGCCTGTTTCGGCATCGCCTTTGTCGCAAGCCTGCTGGTCATCTCGGTGATGACCATGGCTGCCAAGGACAATGATCCTGACCTGGGAAAGGGGACCGGGGTAAACCGATCCTCATCCAACCCGGACAAGAAGTTTGAAGACTGATAATAAAGCTTAGCCACGCGGCATGACGCGCTGAGACTGTCCATCCACAGATAGTCCCAGCGCGTTGTCGTTTGCCGGGCCAATTGATCGAGGCAGGACGCCTCAAGCACGCACCAAGGATTTCAAGTGAGTAGCACGAGTATCTCTGATCAGCATGGCCGCACCCCACTGGGCAAGCAGCTGCGACGGCGCAAGTCCATCCAGGCGATGGCCAACGACGCCGCGAACAACGCCGGGCTCGGGACGCTCAAGCGCTCGCTGGGCGTCACCCAGCTGGTCATGATCTCCGTCGGAGCCACCCTGGGCACCGGCATCCTGGTGATCCTCGGATCTGCCGTTCCGGTCGCCGGCCCGGCGATCTGGATCGCCTTCGTGCTGGCCGGCATCACCGCGCTGCTTTCGGCGGTCTCCTATGCCGAAATGGCGGGCATGGTCCCGGTCTCCGGCTCCAGCTATTCCTATTCCTACGCCACGCTGGGCGAAGGCATGGCCTGGGTGTGCGGTTGGTGCCTGGTCTTGGAATACGCAGTTTCCGCGGCAGCGGTGGCGGTGGGTGCCGGCGCCTACGTGAACCAGACGCTGGAGATCTTCGGCCTGGCTTTGCCCCAAGCCCTGGCCGCCGGCCCGGGCGACGGCGGCGTCATCAACCTCTCGGCATTGATCGTGGTCATCTTGGCGACCCTGCTGCTGGTTCGCGGTGCCCGCGAATCGGCACTGGCCAACACCGTCATGGTGATCGTGAAGATCGCCATCCTCGTCTTCTTCGTGGTGGTCGCCTTCACCGCTTTCAATGCCGGGAACTTCGCTCCGCTGCTGCCCATGGGCGCCGCGGGTGTGACCGGGGCAGCGTCCATGGTCTTCTTCTCCTACATCGGCTTCGACGCGGCCTCGACCGCCGGCGAGGAAGCCAAGAATCCGCAGAAGGACCTGCCGCGGGCAATCATGATCGCCATGGTGCTGGTAACCACCATTTACGTGCTGGTTGCCGTAGCTGCCATTGGCGCCCGGGAGTGGAACTGGTTCGCCGAGTCAGAAGCCGCCCTGGTGCAGATTGTTTCCGAAATCACCGGACAGAAGTGGATGGTCTTGGCTTTCGCCCTGGCCTCGGTGATCGCGATCGTCTCGGTGGTGCTGACCACCTTGTACGGGCAGACCCGCATCCTGCTCTCCATGGGCCGCGACGGCTTGATCCCTCGCTTCTTCGCCAAGGTTTCGCCCAGCACCCGCACCCCGGTCATCGGCACCTACGTCACCGGCGCGGTCGTGGCCATTGCCGCCTCGCTGATTCCTCTGGGCCAGCTGGCCGAAGCGACCAGCATCGGCACCCTGTTCGCCTTCTCGTTGGTAGGTGTCTCGGTAATGTACCTGCGCAAAACCCAGCCGGATACCCCACGGACCTTCCGCGTCCCGCTGTATCCGGTGACCCCGATTCTGGGCATCTCTGCCTGCCTGTTCCTGATGTTCAACCTGGCTGGCATCACCTGGCTGGTCTTCGCCATCTGGATGGCTGTGGGAGCTGCGATCTATCTGGGCTTCGGCCGCCGCAATTCGCGCCTCGGCGCCTTGGACGCCAAGGCCTATGAAGCGGAACTGAATCTCTGACACTTTCGTCATGCGCTGGGGTTGCGGGCACTGCGGGCTAAGCTGTGTGGTGGACCACTATCGCAGCTCATGAAGGAAACACCATGCACCAGGAACCGATCAGCACCGCCGACCTCTACGACCAGCATGGGGATGCACTGCAGTCCGTCTCGGCTCAATTCCAGGACTTTGGCGGGCGGCTGTCCTTCCACGGGCCGGCACGTACCGTGAAGTGCCATGAGGACAACGGCCTGGTCAAGGAGATCCTGAGCTTCCCGGGCAATGGCGCAGTGCTCGTGGTCGATGGGGGAGCATCCCTGCGTTACGCCCTGATGGGTGACATGATTGCCGCGAATGCCGAAGCCAATGGCTGGGCCGGGGTCATCATCAGCGGCGCCGTACGCGACCGTGCGGCACTGGCTGAGATGGAACTCGGGATCAAGGCACTGGGCAGCAACCCGCGCAAAACCGTCAAGCGCTCGCACGGTTCGGTGGATGAAGTGATCAGCATCGGGGATGTGAAGGTCCGACCGGGCGCGATGGTGTATGCGGATATCGACGGGATTCTTGTCGAAAACTAGCCGCTGGCCCATCCAGCTAGGGCTTGTCGCCTGCGCCTTCCCATTCCGCTTTGAACTCCTCGGTGCCCAAGGCCTCCAAATCCGCGCGGATCTGGACGATCAGCCGCTCAGCTTCTTCGAGGCTGGAGGTTGTCATGCGCAGCAGTACCGAATCGTCTTGGCGGGAATGCACGACTACCTGGGGCTCGTTCGCTTCGTACTCGGCATCGCCCAGCGTGGCAGAAGCCAGAGCTACAACCCAGCGGGCCGCGGCTTTCAATGGTCCGCTCTCAGCTGCTTCTATCCGTGCCTCGTAATCATCCGAAGCGTGGGTTTCCTGAGTCATGACCTGCCCCTTCCACTACTGCAACTGCCGGTATCCCGGTTGTGTGTTCATCATATGGCCCGGGCAAGGTAAAAGGCGAGGGGCATCGCCCAACGCCATTTTGGCCACGTGCTGGCCCGTTATCTTTTTGATAGTCCCTAAAAAGAGGATCATAGGGACTGTCGGCCGACCAATCTCGGCATGGTGTCTTGCCCCTGTCTAACCAATGATCCGGGGGGTGTTGCCACCGAGATTGGGATGGCAGCGTGGTGATGAAGTGCGCAGGGGCGCTGGCCGATCACGGACGAAACTAGACTTGGTGTGCTCAGTGTCGGGGTTCTGGCTAGTCGATACGTTTTCCGGCTTTGCGCGCACGGTAGGCGCGCACGTGCTCGCGGTTGGCGCAGTTGCCGGTATCGCAGTACAGCTTGGAGCGGTTGCGCGACAGATCCAGCAGGGCCGCCTCGCAGTCCTCCGAGGCGCAGATCCGCAGCCGCTGCAATCCGCCGGAGCGGATCACTTCCGCCAGTGCCATCGCGGCGTCCACGGCCATGCGGTCGTAGAGCGGGGTGCTGTTGGTGGTGGCGTGCAGGTGGTAACCCAGCGATTCGCTCTTGATCAATTGAGGCTGGGCGTTGGCGTTGCGCAGGATCGCATTGACCCGGAAGACGGATTCTTCTTCGGTACCTATCCAGATGTTCTTCAGCTGGGAACGCAACTGGCGAATGGAGCGAAGCTCTGCCTGGTTGTGCGCGCGGGAGCCTTCGAAATTCTCGGCATCAAGGAACTCATCGAGATCAGCGACGGTGGAGAGCATATCCACGATTTGCACCTCGGTATTCAGAAGGTTCACCACGGACTTCAATGAAGCTTCGATATCTGGTGCAAAGGTCATAATTCGTTCCTGGAAGCTGGGTAGATTGACTGCCACTCAAGCCTAACCGTATCGTCATGCTCATACCCCCATTTGCCCCTGAACGGCGGCATGAAATTCTTCGCGAAAGACTTCAAAGACCCTCATGAGCGACCTGTCTGATTCCGGCCTTCCGGCCGCCACTGCCGGCAGTCCAGTACTGCGTCAAAGCCAGTCCCGGGGGATCTGGATTGCGCTGGCATCCTCCGCGGCCTTCGGGATTTCCGGCTCCTTCGCCAAGGGGCTTTTCGAAGCAGGGTGGAGTCCCACTGCGGCCGTGGCCGCACGCATGGCCGGCGCCGCGCTGGTCCTGGCGATCCCTGCGGTCCTGGCGATGCGCGGCCGCTGGACGTTGCTGCGCACCAACTGGGTGTCGATTGTGCTCTTCGGATTGTTTGGAGTGGGAGCCTGCCAGCTGTGCTATTTCTTGGCGGTGCAGCGCTTGGATGTCGGGGTGGCTTTGCTGCTGGAGTATCTGGCTCCGGTGCTCATCGTGCTGGTGCTCTGGGCCAAGCACCAGAAGCGCCCGTCGGCGGCAACGATCGCTGGCACCCTATTGTCATTGGCAGGCCTGGTGGCGGTGCTGGATCTGACCGGCACCACGCGGATTGATCCGATCGGCGTGCTCTGGGGCTTGGGGGCAGCGGTGGGCCTGACGGTCTACTTCTTCATTAGCGCCAAGGTCGATGGCGCGCTGCCACCCATCATGCTGTCGGCCGGTGGCATGGCCGTTGGCGCGCTAACCATGCTGCTGGTTGGCGGCTTGGGAATCCTTCCAATGCAGTGGGCCGCCGGCAGCGGATCATTTGCTGGATATGAAACCCCGTGGTGGTTGGCCTTGACCGGGCTGATCCTGATCGCCACCGTGTTCTCCTACACCACCGGTGTGATGGCCGCCCGGGAACTGGGGTCCAAGGTGGCCAGCTTCATCTCCTTGACCGAGGTGCTTTTCGCGGTGCTGTGGGCTTGGCTGCTGCTCTCCGAGCTGCCGGGTGCGGTGCAGCTGTTCGGCGGCCTGCTGATTGTGTGCGGCGTGGTGCTGGTGCGTGTCGATGAACTGCGTGCGGCACGCAAGGGGGTCTAAGCGGCCCGTAGGGTAAAAACGCGCACGCGATGCCAATTGTTGTGCGCCGGATGCCAAGGGAAAACCCGCTGGCCTGTACAGGCTGGGAGAAACAAGTTTCGCAGGCATCCTAGCTGGAGGAATACCCATGGGCAGCAAGTCGGTCATAGTCGTAGGCGCAGGTTCGGCTGGCTCGGTGGTCGCGCGCCGGCTCGTGGATGCCGGGGCGCGGGTGACCTTGTTCGAAGCTGGCTCCGAGGACACCAACCCTGCCATCCACGACCTCTCGCGCATGGGCGAGCTGTGGCATAGCAAGGACGACTGGGATTACCACACCGTCCCGATGGCCGGGGCAGCGAACAAGCCGATGCACCTGCCACGGGGCAAGGTGCTCGGCGGTTCCCACGCGCTGAATGCGACCATCTGGGTGCGCTGCGCCCCGCAGGATTTCGATGACTGGGCCAAGGACTGCGGCGAGCAGTGGGCCTGGAAGAATGTCCTGCCGATCTACAAGGAAATCGAGAACTTCTCTGGCGGCGCCAGCGAATTCCACGGCAGCGATGGGCTGGTGCCGGTGGACAACGACTACGAGCTGGATGAGATCCACCAGTCGATTATCGACGCCGCGGTGCAGTCCGGAATCGGATTCAATCCCGACTACAACGGCGAGCAGCTGGAAGGCGTTTCCAAGGAGCAGATCAACGTTGCTGGCGGCGAACGCATCAACACCTGGAAGGCCTATCTGAAGCCGGTGCGCGAGTGCATGGAAATCATCACGGACGCCGAGGTGCATTCGGTGATCCTCGAATCCGGATCCGCTGTAGGCGTGCGCTATCGGATCGGCGGGCAGCTGCAGGAGCTGCGCGCGGATGAGGTGGTGCTCAGCGCCGGTGCCCTGGGATCCCCGCAAATCCTGTTGCGCTCAGGCATCGGCCCGGTGGCCGAGCTCGAAGCCGCGGGCGTCATGCCGCTGCATGAGCTGGATCAGGTCGGAAAGAACCTGCATGACCACCTGCTGGCACCGGTGATTGCCGAAACCACCACCCGCGCGATACCCGCCCCGCGTGCCGGGGTCTCCGTCTCGCAATCGCACATGTTCACCCGATCCCGCGAGGGCCTGGATCGCCCGGACACCCAGCCGATCTTCTTCGCCGTGCCCATGTACTCCCCGGGCATGGAACCGGTCGACGGCACTGCCTTCACCTTGCACTCCGGGATCGTCACCCCGCACAGCCGCGGAGAAATCACCCTGGGCGGGCCCGGCCTGGATGACCCGGTGAACATCGATTTGAATGCGCTGGATGATCCGCGGGATATGCAGGCATTCCTGGTATCGATGAAGCAATGCCGCGCGATGGTGGAGCAAGATGCCTTGGCCGGGGACTGGGGAGCGAGGGAAATCTACCCGGGCGAAGAAATACGCGGCGATGAGCAGCTGGAGGATTACATTCGGAACAACGTAGTGACCTACCACCACCAGGTGGGTACCTGCCGCATGGGCACGGATGCGCAGGCCGTGGTGGATCCGCAGCTGCGGGTACGCGGCTTGGAAGGGCTGCGCGTCATCGATGCCTCGATCATGCCCAAGATCACCACCGGAAACACCAATGCCCCGGCCATCCTCATCGGCGAGCTGGGAGCCAAGTTCCTGGTAGCGGATCTTCGGCTCTGACAGGCGGCGCACTATGGCGGCGGCCAAGGAGAACAAGCCCTCACATTCCAAGAGACGATGATTCCGTGGACCGCAGCTGGCGATGGAACGCGCGCCAGCTGCGTGTGAGATACATCGAATAAACTGCTTCAGGGCGAAATCGTTTCAAGCTGAAATGATATTTTGAAGGGATGAACGAACACCGGATTCCGCAGTTCCAATGGAACTCGCTGAGCTATCTCACCGCCCGAGCCGGACGCATCGGCACCCAGGAGCTCACCGAGCTGATGGAATCCGAGTCCTTGTCCCGGCATCATTTCACCATCATCTGCGCGCTGGAGGAGTTCGGCGGCATCTCCCAGAACGACTTGGCAGATCGCTCGAATGTGAACCGCGGCCATCTGGTGGCCTACCTCGATCAGCTGTCGAGCCGTGGGATCCTGGAACGCGAAGTTGATCCGGAGGACCGCCGCCGCAACGTCATCACGCTGACTCCCGAGGGCCGGAAATTCGCTGCCCGGGCGATGGAGGCTGCCTCGCATAACGAAGCCAAGGTCTTCGGCGCATTGGATGAGCCGCAGCGGGAGCAGCTGCGCGCCTTGCTGCAGCTGGTCGCTACGCAGGACGGCGAGGCACGCCAGTGAAGCGCCACTTAGAAGAAATAGTGCAGCGCAGCGTCGTCGTGGCCCCTCACCGCCCGTCGCTCATCCCGGCAGCCAAGGCGACGATCAGCCTGGCCGCGCCGCTGATCCTGTTGGCCGGCCTTGGCCGCCTTGACTGGGCAATGTATGCAGCGTTCGGCGCCTTCTGCGCGGTCTTCGGCCGTTTCGACGCGTACGCGCCGCGTTTCTGGCAGCAGCTCTCGGCAGGTATCGTGCAACTGGCCGCAATGCTGCTGGGCACCTATTTTTCGCTCATCGAGGCACCGTTCCCGGTACGCGTGCTCGTGCTGGCATTCATTGGTTTTGGCGCCAACTACGTCTCCCATGCCACGCGCTGGATGCCGCCGGGACCGGTCTTCGCGGTCTTCGCCGGCGGCGCCTGCCTGGGCATCCCGGCCACTTCGCAAAGCTTCACCGGGGTGCTGCTGGCCGGCGGCGGAACAATGGCCTTCAGCATGCTGCTGATGCTTGGCCTGTCGATGCGCAAAGCCAACCTGCTTCATACCCTGCGCTCCGGATACGCCTGGTCGCCCTCGCGCCGGGCCATGGCCCAATCGCTCCAAATGGGCACGGGCGTGCTGCTGGCGGGAATCGCAGGGCATCTGCTCAGCGACGGCCACTGGTACTGGGCCAGTCTCGGCGCGATCGCCGCAGTCACCGGCGCTGATGCCTATGCGCGGGTAGCCCGCGGGCTGCAGCGCTGCGCAGGCACCTGCATTGGCGTAGCGCTGACCGCAATAGTTTTTGCCTTCGATTCCCCGGTCTGGGTAATCCTGGCCGCTGCGCTGGCCTCGCAGTTCGTCATCGAGCTGGTGATTCTGCGCAACTATGCGGTGGGGATGGCATTCATGACGGTCACCGCACTGCTCATGGTCCACCTGGTCAGCCCTGAACCGGCCGCGTCCCTGCTCATCGACCGCATTTCCATGACGGCGCTGGGCGCTTTGGTGGGTGCGGTGCAGAGCATCGCCATTTCGCTGCTGGTGGCCCGCCGCCGCCAAGGCCGAACGCCGGGGGCTACCAGTGCTCGGTGACAACCTGCGCTTCGAGCTTGCCGGCCTCGATGGAGATATGGCGGGCTAATTCCAGGTCCAGTGTTCCCAGATGCTCGGGCTGGTTGTGCGTTAGGCGCAGCTCGACGATGGTAACCCGCCACTCCAGGTGCGGATGCCGGTTGTCCTGCTCGGCGCGCAGGCCTACCTGGACAATGAACTGCAAGGCCGTGCTCGCGCAATCGAAACGGTAAGCGGCCCGCAAACCCAAGTCATCACGCTTCCAATCAGGCAAGGCGCCCAGCCTCTGATCGAATTCGAAGCGCGGTAACGGACCGGTTGATGCCATGGTTCTCTCCTCCAAGCGGCAGCGGGTCGGACTATGCAAGTGGTTGCTGCCTGCCATCATGATCGCATCGACCCCGGCTATTGCGGTAGCGATCCCAGCGACTATGCAGTTAGGCCCCGGCATCTGGTGATGCCGGGGCCCGGCTGAGAGAGCTGTCAAGTGCTCGGGCTACTGGCGGATGTCCTCGGCAACCTGTGCGGCGGTTTCCGCTTCGCGCTTGGCGAAGGATTCCGCATCACGGTAGGCGGAGGCCTCATAGCGTTCGTGCGCCACCTTGGCCAGGTGCGCGGCGCGCAGTGCCTGGTGCTGGGGGTTGCGGCGGATGACCAGGTAGCCTGCAGCCAGGATCAGGAACCAGATCGGGGTAATGGCCATAGCCATGAGGGTATCGGTCTGGGTGGTCAGGGCCCACAAGATGAAGCCGAAGAATGCCAGCACAACATATGGCATGAAGCTGCCGCCAGGGACCTTGAACTTCGATGCGTCGTGCAGGTGCGGGCGACGAGCACGGAAGACCAGGTAGCTGAGCAGGATGATGGTCCAGACGAACATGAAGCACAGGGCCGAGACGGTGGTGACCAGTGTAAATGCTCCCATGACCGAATCGCCGCCGTAGAGCAGTGCGACGCCGGCCAGCAGGAACATGCAGGAGAACATCAGGGCGTTGCGCGGAACCTTGCGGCCTGACAGCTTGGTGAACGTCTTCGGTGCATCGCCTTCCATGGACAGGCCACGGAGCATGCGGGAGGTCGAGTAGATACCCGAGTTGGCGCTCGAAGCCGCCGAGGTAAGGACCACGAAGTTGATGATGCCAGCGGCGCCAGCCAGACCGGCCAGGGCGAACATGCCCACGAATGGCGATTGCGCAGCGGAGAACAGATCCCAGGGGGTCACGGCCATCAGGATGATCAGCGCGCCAACGTAGAAGAACAGGATGCGGACAGGAATCGAGTTGATTGCCTTGGGCAGGGTCTTTTCGGGGTCCTTGGTTTCCGCCGCGGTGGTGCCAACCAGCTCAATGCCAACGAAGGCGAAGACCGCGATCTGGAAACCGGCTACGAAGCCCATGAAGCCGGTCGGGAACATGCCGCCGTCGTTCCACAGGTTAGCGAAGGATGAAGAAGCACCGTTGTGCTCGAAACCGGTGATCACCATAACCAGGCCAACCACGATCAGTGCGCCGATGGCGACGATCTTGATCAGCGAGAACCAGAATTCGGTTTCGCCAAAAGCCTTCACTGTCGCCAGATTCAGAACCAGCAGCAGCACGATACAGGCTAGTGCCGGGATCCATAGCGGCAAATCGCCCCACCAGAAGGCGACATAATGGGCGATGGCCACGACGTCGGCGATGCCGGTGACAACCCAGCAGAACCAGTAGGTCCAGCCGGTAAAGAATGCGGCCCAAGGGCCTAACAGGTCGCCGGCGAAGTCGGCGAAGCTCTTGTAGTTCAGGTTGCTCAACAGCAGTTCGCCCATGGCGCGCATGACGAAGAACAGCATGAAGCCAATGATCATGTAGACGAAGATGACCGACGGGCCGGCTACCGAGATGGTCTTGCCGGAGCCCATGAACAAGCCGGTGCCGATGGCGCCGCCAATGGCGATCAGCTGGATGTGACGATTGGAGAGCCCTCGTTCGAGTGCGGGGCCAGAACTGGTGGTACTCATGCTGATTGCCTTCCAGGAGTGTGGTGTGACGCCTCGAAGCGCTCCTGCCCCCAAGCCCTGAAGGCTTGGAGAGCAGCTGCTCGCTTTGAAGAACGCATCCGACTAGGAAGGATTCCAGCTGGGCATTGCGCGGCATGCTGCGCTCAGAGCAGTTGCTGCGAATGCCACGGGGAGTCCCTCGAAACTGGTGCGCTCGGTGCGGCACTGTTCTTGGTCCCTCCCCAATCTGTATTACAACCTGAGAGTTTTCACTTCCACCCGAATACTGGGTGAAGCTTGCTCCTTCGGTGAGCCCGGACGAACCTGGGCTGCTTTCCAGAGGTGCCTGTTCGTAGCGGTACAGGTGCCTGAGAGTTTCCCGGGGAGGAAATTGCTCCTACGGCGCCCGCCCATGGTGTGAGCGGATCTCTCCCGCCACGCATCAACGGCATATGTGGTGATTGCCATCACAGTATGCGCAGAAAAATGAACGTGGTGCAAGTCGCAATTTCACACTTCGGGCCCCGGATAACCGCTTGGCCACGCCAATCGTGGAAAGTGGCTGGCGAAATGGGGGATTCTCCGCTTCGTAATGATTCGGGAAGCAAGGGCATGGATGCGGCAAAACGGGGCATCGGTTCAACCGATGCCCCGCGTGGGGAGGTACGGAGGGCTACTTCCCGAACCGTCGCAGCCGCAGCGAGTTCAGTACCACCAGCACCGAGCTGGCTGCCATGGCCGCTCCGGCGATCATCGGGTTCAGCAAGCCCAGGGCCGCAATCGGAATGCCGGCAGTGTTGTAGGCGAAAGCCCAGAACAGGTTCATCTTGATGGTGGACAGGGTTCGGGCCGACAGGTCGATGGCCTGCGTGACCTGATGCAGGTCGTTACCCATCAGGGTGATGTCCGCGGCTTCGATGGCCACATCGGTGCCCGAGCCCATGGCGATGCCGAGGTCGGCCTGCGCCAGTGCTGGCGCGTCATTCACGCCATCGCCCACCATGGCCACGACCTTGCCCTGCTCTTGCAATGAGGTGATCGCCTGGGCCTTGCCGGCAGGGAACACCCCGGCGAATACGTCCTCGGCCTTGATGCCTACCTGGGCGGCAACCTCGGTAGCCACCGACTGGTTGTCGCCGGTCAGCAGCACCACGCGCAGGCCGCGCTCCTGGAGTTCGGCAATAGCTTTTGCGGAGCTGTCCTTGATCTTGTCCGCCACCGAGATCACTGCCTGGAACCGCTGGTCCACCGCGACCAGGATGGCGGTCGCGCCGGCCTGCTCGGCTTGCGCGAGCATGGCCTTGGCGGAGTCATCCAAGGACGCGCCCTGGGCTTCGAGCCAGCTGGAGCGGCCTACGGCAACGCGATGCCCGTTGACCGTGCCGACCACGCCGCCGCCCGGATCGGAATCGAAGTCGCTGGCTTCGGGCAGCGTGCCCAAGCCGGCTGCGGCCTTGGCGATGGCCTGGGCGATCGGATGCTCGGAATGGTGTTCCACGGCACCGGCCAAGGCCAGGACCTCATCGGGATCGACTCCGTCGATGGCCTCGGTGCCCTGATGGGCCATGACCCCGGTGGTCACGGTGCCGGTCTTGTCCAGCACGATGGTGTCCAGTTTGCGGGTATCTTCCAGGACCTGCGGGCCGCGGATCAGGATGCCCAGCTGCGCGCCGCGGCCGGTACCGACCAGCAAGCCGATCGGGGTCGCCAGGCCCAATGCGCAGGGGCAGGCGATGACCAGCACGGCGACCGCAGCGGTGAACGCCTGGTAGGGATCGCCGCTGGCAAAGAACCAGGTCACGAACGTGAGCAGCGCAATGGCCAGTACGATAGGCACGAAGACGGAGGATATCCGGTCAGCCAGGCGGGCAATGGGCGCCTTGCCCGATTGGGCTTCGGAGACCAGCTTGCCCATCTGGGCCAAGGTGGTGTCCGCGCCAACGCGGGTAGCTTCGATCACCAGCCGGCCTGAGGCATTCAAGGTCGCGCCGGTGACTTCATCGCCGGGCCCGGCCTTCTGCGGGACCGATTCGCCCGTAAGCAGCGAGGTGTCTACCGCGCTGGCGCCGTCAATGACCACGCCGTCAGTAGCGATCTTCTCGCCGGGGCGCACCACTAAATGGTCCCCGACCTGCACCTGCCCGGCCGGGATTTTCACTTCCGCGCCGTCGCGAAGCACCACTGCATCCTTGGCGCCCAGGTTCAGCAAGGACTTCAGCGCATCGGATGCCGAGGACTTGGCGCGGTGCTCCAGGAAACGGCCCAGCAGCAGCAAGGTGGCTACGACGCCGGCAGTTTCAAAGTAGAGCGCATGCTCGGACATGGACATGCCGATATGGGCGGTCAGCTGCGGATCGAGGATCAGCTGCACTGCAGAGAAGAAGTAGGCCGCGAGCACACCGAGGGAAACCAGAGTGTCCATGGTCGAGGCCAGGTGCCGTGCGTTGACGGCCGCTGCCTTGTGGAAAGGCCAGGCGCCGTAGAAGACCACGGGAGTGGCCAGCGCGAAGGCGACCCAACCCCAATGCGGGAACTGCGCTGCGGGAATCATGGAAATGATGAACAGCGGAATGGTGAAGATCGCGGAGACCAGCAGGCGGCGCAGCAGGTGGTTGGGCACCATGTGCTCGTGCCCGCCGTGATCATGCTCCCCGTGTCCCTGGTGATCCGAACTGGCGGGTTTGGGCGGGTGCTTGAGGGAAGCGGTATAGCCGGCGGCGTGCACCGTATCGATCAGTGCTTCATCGGTGACATCGGCTGGGACCTGGACCTTGGCGGTTTCCAGGGGCAGGTTCACCGTCGCGCTGACACCGGGCAGCTTGCCGAGTTTGCGTTCCACCCGATTCACGCACGAGGCGCAGGTCATTCCCTGGATGTCCAGATCGACGGTGCGCAATTCGGGGATTGTTTCATGCGGGGCATGGGAAGTCATGATTTACGACCTTGCACTTTCTTGCCGTTGTGGCTTGGTGCCTGGCTTTTTTGCGGCTAGGCGTTAATTGCTTCGACGGTGTAACCAGCCTCGTCGATGGCATTGCGAATGCTCTCTTCGCTTACGGTTGCGCTGGTGGTGACGTTGGCGGTGGACACGCCCTTCGCATCGAGGAACACTTCCACCTCTTGCACCCCATCAAGCTCCTTGAGCTCCTCGGTGACAGAGGATACGCAGTGGCCGCAGGTCATGCCGGAGATCTTGATTTCCACATGGCTAGTCAGCGGGGTGCTCTGCTCGCGGGGAATGATCTGCAGGCCCTGGTTGGAGTTCTTTTCCGAGGAGCATCCGCAATTGCAGTTGTGGCTCATGATCTTGCTCTCTTTCGATGAATTCTGTGTGAATTGGAAATGGGTCCGTTGGGGCGCGCTCAGCGCACCAAACGGGAGATGGCGGCCGTGGCCTCGGCGATTTTGTCTTGCACGATGGATGGATCACCCGTCTCGATGGATGACTTGGCCGCATCAACCACGCAATGGCCGATATGGTCATCGATCAGCTGCACGCTGACCTTGTGCAATGCCGCGTTGATAGCGGAGATCTGGGTCAGGATGTCGATGCAGTACTTGTCTTCATCTACCATCTTGGCCACTCCGCGCACCTGGCCTTCAATGCGCTTCAGGCGTCGTTCCAAGGCGCTTTTATCCGCGTGATAGCCGTGGTGCTCAGCTGTTTCATGTGGCGTGTGGTTGGTATCCATATAACGATCATACCCCCTAGGGGTATTAAGTCAAGTACCCCCTGGGGGTATCCAGCATCCCCCAGCCGGAGAGGGAAGCACGGTAGGATTTCACCCGTGAGCCACAACGAACTTCATGTGCGTCCGATTTCCGGCACCGAGCACTCATCATTCCTTGAGACCGCCCAAGACGTCAGCTTCCTGCAGCGTCCCGAATGGGCCCAGGTCAAGGGCGGCTGGCGCGGTGAATCCCTCGGCTGGTTCGAGGAAGACGAGCTGGTAGGCGCGGCACTGGTGCTGCATCGTGCAGCCCCGGTCATCAAGAAGACCCTCGCCTACATCCCCGATGGCCCGGTCATCGACTTCGGCACCTATGCTCCTGGACAGGTAATCCAGCCGCTGGCCGCCTACCTGAAGAATCGTGGCGCATTCCAGCTGAAGATGGGCCCGGGACTGGCCGTGCGCACCTGGGGTGCCGCCGCGGTGCGCAAGAACCTGGGCAAGGAAGGGTTCACCCAGCTCGCTGACCTTGAAACCCAGAGCACCTCAGGCACCGCGCTAGCGCTGAATGACGCCTTGCTGGAAATGGGCTTCTCCAAAGAAGATGTGGGACTGGACTTCGCTGCGGGCCAGCCGGAATTCGTGGCCCGCGTGGCGTTGCAAGATGATGACGGCAACCAGCTGGACGTGGACCAGGTCATGGCCAGCTACTCGGCGACCACCCGCAACGAGACCCGCAAGGCGCTGAAAAGCACCCTGGAAATCGAAGTTGGCCAGACCAAGGACATGGCCCGCTTCCATGCCCTGTACAACCACACCGCGGACCGCCAGGACTTCACCGGCCGCCCGCTGGGCTACTTCGAGAAGATGCACACCGTGCTCAACGAAGCGGTGCCGGGCTCCTGCACCCTGTACATCGCCAGCAATGAAGGCGTGGACCTGGCCGCATCCATTGTCATCCGTTCCTCGAACCTGGCCTGGTACCTGTACGGCGCTTCCTCCTCGGAGCAGCGCAAGCTGTTCGCGCCGAAGGCGATCATGCAGCACATGGTCATCGATTCCATCGAGGCAGGTTGCCGCTATCTGGACCAGGGCGGCGTGAGCGCGACCCTGGACAAGGAGCACCACCTCTCGGGGCTGACCAAGTTCAAGACCAACACCGGCTGCGACATCGTGCAGACCAACGGCGAGTGGGACCTGGCGCTGAACAAGCCCCTGGCGTGGGCCTTCGAAAAATACATGAACTGGCGCAAGAAGTAGGGAAAACACCACTTTGGCAATCGATCCAACCCAGCCATTTGTCCCGGTCATCCTCGGCGGGGACATCGGCACCTACACCTTGGCGCGCGAATTCTACGAGGCCTACGGGGTGCGCTCGGTGGTTCTGCCGGCTGCCGGCAACGGCGTCATCGAGCACTCGGTAGCCATCGAACTGCGCCCCATCGGTTCCATGGCCGACGAGGGACGCGTAGTCGCGGCCCTGGTCGAGCTGGCCGATGAGCTGAAGGCCGCGGCGGATCGGCCGCTGATGCTTTTCGGCTCCCTGGACTTCCACATCATGCTGATCGCCAAGAACCGTGAGCAGCTTGAGGAACAGTACGTCATCCCGTACCCCCAGCTGGAAACCATCGAGGGTGCGGCACTGAAAGAGAACTTCTACGCGCTCGCCGAAAAATTGGGCATCGCCCATCCGCGCACCGCCGTGTATTACCCGGGAACCCCGCTGGATTCGCTTGTAGGTTCCTTCGACTACCCGGTCATCGGCAAGCCATCGAGCTCCGCGGATTGGATCGCCGCCAAGTTCGAGGGCAAGCAGAAAATCCACACCATCGACAGCCGCGCCGACCTCGAAGCCCTGGCTTCCAGAATCGATGGCAGCGGCTACGACTCGGGCTACATCTTCCAGGAGTACATTCCGGGTGGAGATGACGCGATGCGCCTGTGCACCTACTTCGCCACCCAGGAAGAAAAGGTCATCTTCGCCGGCTACGGCGAAGTGGTGATCGAGGAGCATGCCCCGCTGGTGCTGGGCAATTCGGCCGCCATTGTCAGCGGTCGCAACGATGCGATGGCCGCCGATGGCGCGCGCATGCTCGAAGAACTGGGCTGGCGCGGAATTGCCATGATCGATGCCAAATACGATCACCGCGATGGCCAGATCAAATTCTTCGAGATCAACCCGCGCCTGGGCCGCAACCACTTCTACCTGACCGCAGCCGGGGTGAACCCGGCCCGTTTCTATGTCACCGAGTTCCTCGGCGCGCAGTTCGATCAGTCGAACCCGGAAACCGACGCGGTGGTGGACACCGGCACAGGTGTCTTGCAGCTGTCGCGCCAGCGGCTATTCACCGTGCTGCCGCACCACTTGCTGCGCCGCTTCCTGGACAGCGGAACCGGCCGCAAGGCAGAAGCACTGCTCAAGGCAGGCAAGGTCTCGAACCCGTTGAAGTTCGCAGCCGAGAAGAACCCTCGCCGCAAGCTCTATCTGCTGTTGAATGCGGCCAACCACTACCGCAAGTTCAAGGCGTTCCCGCCGCGCACCCAGTAGGCTTGCCCAGGCCCAGGCCCAGGCCCAGGCCCAGGCCTAGGGCCTAGGAGTGGCCGGTGGTTGCGGTTTGAAGGCGTCTCCAGGAATTGCCCACCCGTCGCGCGCCTGGACCCAGGGGCTTTGGGCGATCTGCGCCCCGTCCAGGATGTCAAGGGACGTCGGCTGGCCATCGTATTGGGGTGCGAGCTGGACCGGTTTCATTCCCTTGGCTGCGGCGATGACCAGGGCAACGGTTTCATCCGGATCCTGGGACGTTGACATGGCATTCCAATCCAGCGTCGAAATCACCGCTTCGCCGGAAGGGATGGCAACGCGTTCAAGGAGGATATCCGGTTCGGGCTGCAGCTCGATATCCGGCTGGGCATCGCCGGCCTCGTTGAGGAAATCGATCTGCGGGTAGGACTGCAACGCGCACGAGCGAGCAGAAATGTTCTTGGCGTAGACCGCCATGTACCGTGAACCGGCAGCTGCATCGGGTGCGCCGAGGGCTATTTCCAAGTCCCCCTCTGCGCACAACGGAGCTGGCTGATTCGCTGGCCAGCTTTTGACCTTGTCGGGAAGAACCACAGGCTTGGGAATCAGCCATTGTGGTTTCTTGTTTCCAACCCAGCCTTCAGCAAGGACCTCGTATCGAGGCGATGCCAGCGTGTAGGGCATGGGCTCGCCAAATGGATCATGCCTCTCCAGCCATAAGCGGGTTTCCTTTTCCGCTTCTGCTGGCGCCTCGTTGCCGAGGACCAGGTTCAATCCGGAATGGTCAATGCTGGCGTTCTCGAAGACACCTCGCTTGGCCGCCTCGATAAGAAGCTGGAGCTCGGGAATATCAGTGCGATTCGCGGGCGAATAGCGCACGGATCGGTCTGCTAGTGCCAGGTCGGTGGGATGCTTGGCCCGTGCAGCGAATTTTCCCAGAGCCAGCAGCTGCTCCAAGCTAAGCGCCGTGGCCGAGTAGTTAGCCGCACTTGCCGCGCCCAGCTCGCGTAGGCGGAATGCGAATGAAGCTCGCTCGCCGAGAAGACCAGGCTTCGCTTGCTCTTCGCCTCCAAAGTGCGAAAGATTGTCGGAGACTTCCAGAGGGTGGGTTTTTGTTTTTGAGCCTGGGACATTTTGGGGTTCACCGGCGACAAAGGCCAGATCGATGTCCCGCAAGTTCAGGGCATGGGCCCCAGCCTGGATCTGTTGTGCCATCTCCCGCACGATTTCTTCCGCTTGCACAGGATCGAGCTGATCCGAGAGCACGAATTGCAGGTCAACTGACAGATCCGGTGCGGCCAAGGCATCGTGATCCATGACCTCAGAGGACATCTGGACGCCAAGGACCCCGTCCCGGTCCTCGACGGCTGCAACGAAATCGCAAACTTCATCGGGCGCGTCGCAGGAATTCCATGGCTGCCAGATCACCAGGATGGCTGCGATAAGAGCCAGTGCGATGACGCTAGCTCCAGCGCGCAGTGAATTCATCTGGCTACTGTATCAAATGCGACCTCATGCTTGACCGCTGGTACTCCGGAAAACGGTAACGGGATAATGCGAGTAAAATTTCAAGCACACGTATTGAAAGCGAGTTCCCATGAGTTTGAAAGATCGCCTGCGCGATGACAGCATCGCCCATCTGAAGGCCGGCAACGAGCTGGAGAAGACGACCCTGCGCAATATCCTCAGTGCCATCGGCACCAAGGAGAAGTCGGGAAAGAACCCCAGCGAGCTCAACGACCAGGATGTCGAGAACCTGCTTCGCAAGGAAGTCGGCAACCGCGAGGAAACTGCTGGCCTGGCCGCCAAGGACGGCCGCACCGAATTGGCTGAACGCGAATTGGCCGAAGCCGCCTTCATCTCCACGTACCTGCCCAAGATGCTTGACGAAGCGCAAGCCCAGGACATTGTCGAGAGGATCATGGCCGAACTTGCAGCCGATCACGACCTGACCATGAAGGACATGGGCCAGGCCATGAAGCTGGTCGGCGCCGAAATCGCTGGCCGCTTCGATGGCAAGGCTGTCTCCCAGATGGTGCGCGCCAAACTGGGCTAGCCAACACTGGACTTTTCATTCGGCACGGGCCGTCCAACTTTTGGGGCGGCCCGTTGCCGTAGTCCAGGCAACGGGGATGGGATCCGGGTTTTGAAGCAGATAGTCTGTGGATACCATGCCTGACTTCCCGAAAAACCGCGCCACCCTGTCCAAGGGCTCTGGCGCACTGCTGATCCTTGCCATCATCCTGGCCTCGCTGAACCTGCGTCCTGCCGTCACCTCCTTGGGGTCCCTGCTTGATCTGGTGATTGGCGACCTGCAGATGAATGGCTTCGTGGCCGGAATGATCACCGGCATCCCTCCACTGTGCTTCGCGCTGCTGGGTCCCTTGGCGCCACGGCTGGCCGGGAAGCGCGGACCGGAACTAGTGGTGGCCTCAGCCATGGGTGCTGTCCTGTTGGGCATTGCCCTGCGCGCGGTGGCTCCGGGGACCGGATTCTTCCTGCTGTGCACCGCATTGGCCCTTGCAGGCATCGCGGTGGGCAACATTCTCATGCCGGTACTGGTCAAGCGCTGGTTCCCGGGAAAGATCGGGATTGTCACCGGCGCCTACACTACGGCGGTTGCCTTGGGTGCTTCCGGAGTTGCGGGGGTCGCCGTGCCGGTGAATCAGATGCTCGGCGGAAACTGGCGCGTGGGCTTGGGATTCTGGGCAATTCTGGCCTTGCTGGCGCTGGTGCTGTGGCTTTTGGTGTACTTCGGGATGCGCAACCAAATCGCAGCCCAGCAGCAGCATCTTGCCAGTAACTCAAATGATGCGGCCGGCATCGGGCCGATGAGCAAGAACGCCACCGCATGGTGGGTGGCGTTGTTCTTCGGCGGGCAGTCCGCCGTGGCTTATATCTTCATGGGGTGGCTGCCCAAGATCTTCATCGACTTGGGAGTCTCGCCGGCATTCGCTGGATCCCTGCTGGCGATCCTGCTGGGTGTGGGCGTGCCTTTGTCCTTCGTGATGCCGGCGCTCGCTGCCAAATTCTCGAACCAGGCGCCACTGGTGATCTTCAACGGTGCCGTGGGCATCATCGCGATCATCGGCATGCTGCTTGCTCCGGTCCAGGGAGCGGTGCTGTGGGCGGTGCTGCTGGGCATTTGCGGGTCGAACTTCCCGCTGGCCTTGACCATGATCGGCTTGAAGGCCCGCACCGCCGCGGGTGTCTCGAAGCTCTCCACCTTCGGCCAGTCTGCGGGCTATCTGCTGGCGTTCCCCGGTCCGTTCCTGGTCGGGGTGCTGCACGAAACTTCGGGTTCATGGGTTGCGCCAATGTGGCTTATTGCCGGCTTGATCGTTTTCCAGACCCTGGTCGGCATCATGGCCGGGCGTCCGCGCTACATCGAGGACACGCAACTAGAGCAAGTGCGCTAGCTGGCGACTTCGCCGGTCGCGGCTGAGTCGACGTGCTTGTCGAAACCGAGATCTGCCTGGCTTCCTGCGACCCGTCCGGCCAATGAGGCATTGGCGCTTCCGGCTGCGGCGCGGTTCCTGCTGCGGCGCAGGAACGGATATTGGTTGCTGACGAATTCGTCGACCTGTTCCTTGCGGCTAGCCAGGACCAGTTCGGTCCCGCTGCCGCTGTGCACGCTTTCTTCCTGGTAGAGGATGGCGATGCGCGAAGCGACTTGCAGGTAGAAGCTGCGCTGGAATTCGCGGCGTTCAATGGTTTTCTCGGAATCGGTGTACCAGTTCGCGTAGAGCTTGCCCTCCTGTGCCCACCAGTGGGCCATGGCGGCAGTCGCCTGGACAACCAAGGAGGCGAAGAGATTCTTGACGGTAGCTACATCCGATTCATGGCCGATGATGTACAGCCTGCACGAGGTCGAGTAGTTGCTTTGCAGCATGGACACCGTGCGGAAGGCCCGGCCCACAGCGGACAGGCCATCGCGCTGTCCCAGGCGGTAGACGCCGCGCATATCGAAGTGCTCCTCGATAATGGCTTCCTTCTTCTTGCCCCGGTGGGCCGAGTCGGCATCCAGTTCCGCACGGCCGATGCCATAGCGCACCATGAGCCGTTCGGCATGTTCCTGGAAGGCCTGCGCTTCGTGCGGGAAAGTGGTGTTCTCGGCCTTGTTCAGCAATAGGGCAATGCGTTCTTTCAAGCGTTGCAGCTTTTGCTCAGAGGTGCTCATGGCTTCTTCCTTGCTAGCGGTCCGGCGGTGGCGAAGCGGTCATATCCGGTTCTCTGCATTAGTTTGCCACGAGGTGCAGAGCCCTGCTTGAGGGGCTGTGGGTAACTGCCGCCAGTGGACCCTAGCCGGTTGTGCAAACCGCGCGTAGAGTGAAGGCACCAAGCAGGTCCAGCAGGCCCGCGAACTTCGCTTCGCGGCTGGTCATCGGAGGTTGTGATGGGTGATTTTCGTGCATACACCATGGAAGAGCGGGCCACGTACCTGGCTCCTTCATGCGATCGCTGCGGGCAGCACCGCCACATAGTGTGGGAGAAGGTTGAAGGAACCCAGACCTACCGTCCGCGTGATGCGGGGTGCTCCAATGAGGCCTGCACCGCCTAGCTAGCGCAGCGTGCGGGCAGGTACCGCTCACGAGCGGATGCCCAGGCTTGCCGAGATGCGTGCCGAGGCGGCCGTAAGCACGGCTGCAATGTGGTTGCGATCGCGTTCCAGTGGCGGGTAGATGACGGCGATGGCCGCGGGCTTGCCCTGCGGGAGCACCAGCGGAACGGCAATCGAGGTTAGTCCCGGGATCACTTCGTCATGGCTGAATTCGAAGTCCTTGGCCGGGTGCTCCTGGGGATTGAGCATGGAACGGATGACCCGTCCCGGTGCGCCGTTGTCGATCGGATGGCGGGTGCCCGGGCGCTGGGCTACGGTGGCATCGGCGAGCCGGGGTTCTGCGGTGCTCAGGGTAACGGCTGCCTCGCCATCGAAGACGACAAGCAGCGCCGTCATCTGCAGCTCATCGGAGACGGTGGCCAGATGCGGTGCGGCCGCGGCCTGCAGGGACTTGGCGACGTTGCGCGCCAGCGCGCCCAGGCGGGCTCCCAACTCGAGCTCGCCTGCAGGATTGCGTTCCACGAAACCGTACTGCTCGAAGGTCTTGACCAGCCGGTAGGCCATGGAGCGGTGCACGCCCAGCAGTCCGGCGAGTTCCGAGACGCTCAGCGGCGTCGCGGATTCCCCGATCAGGGTCAGTGCCTCTAGCCCGCGGCCCAGGGTCTGCGAACCGCCTTCGGTGGTTTTGCTCATGTTCCAATCATTCCATCTGGCCTGCGCAGATGCCTGCCGTGCTGTTCCCGGTGTGATCCACGTCTTGCCTACAGCCTACGTGAAAGCTACGATTGTTTCTATAGTTAGAACAGTGTCGCAATTATAGAGACAATGAAGTTCAGCGGCACAGCGATAGGGGAGCCACATTATGCAGATTCACCACAGGGGATACGTTTCCGGGGATCCACGGGTCAAGGAAGCGGCCGGCTACGGCATCGACCGCGCCGAGCAAATTCCCGATGAAATGGATGTGCTGATCGTTGGAACCGGTCCGGCGGCCGCCGTGGTGACCGCGCAGCTCTCGCGCTTCCCGAGCATCAACGCCCGCGCCATCGAGATGCGCCCGGGCCGGCTCGACGTCGGCCAGGCCGACGGCATCCAGGCCCGCTCGGTGGAAACCTTCCAGGCTTTCGGCTTCGCCAACGAGGTTGTCGAAGAGGCCTACCGCAATGTCGAAATGTGCTTCTGGACCCCGGACCCCGAGAACCCGGCGAACATCAAGCGCCATTCGCGTGCTGCCGACGACTCCACCGGAATGAGCGAGTTCCCGCACATCTACGTGAACCAGTCGCGCATCCTGGACTACTTCCTGCGTGACGCCGAACGCGCGCCGGGCAAAATCACCCCGGACTACGGCGTGGAATACCTCGGCTGCGAGATCGACCCGGACGCCGAATACCCGGTGTCCGCGCGCATCAAATACGTGGCGGGGCCGCGTACTGGCGAAGAGCGCACTGTGAAGGCCAAGTACCTGGTTGGCGGCGACGGCGCGCGCAGCCAGGTGCGCCGCTCGCTGGGCCACAAGCTGCACGGCGATGCGGCCCTGCATGCCTGGGGCGTCATGGACGTCATGGTCAACACCGACTTCCCGGACATCCAGGTCAAATGCTCCATCCAGTCCCATGACGCGGGCAATATCCTGCTTATCCCGCGCGAGGGCGGCTATCTGGTCCGCTTCTACGTGGACCTGGGCGAGCTGACCGCCGAGGATGCCGGGGCCATCCGCAACACCCCGGTCGAGGAAATCGTGGCCACAGCCAACCGCATCATCCACCCGTACACGATGGACGTGAAGAACGTCGCCTGGTTCTCGGTCTACGAGGTGGCCCACCGGATCACCGACGGCTTCGACGACGTTTCCGATGAGGAGCGCGGCACCCGCTGCGCGCGTGCCTTCATCATGGGCGATGCCTGCCACACCCACTCGGCCAAGGCCGGGCAGGGCATGAACGTGTCCATCCAGGATGGCTTCAACCTGGGCTGGAAGCTGGCCGCCGTGCTCGAAGGCCGCGCCCCGGATGCGCTGCTGGATACCTACGCCGGGGAACGCAAGGTCATCGCGCAGAACCTGATCGACTTCGACAAGGAATGGTCCACCCTGATGGCCAAGTCGGTGGACGATTGGGAAGACCCTGACGAGCTGGAGAAGTACTACACCAAGACCCAGGAATTCCCTGCCGGGTTCATGACGCAGTACACCCAATCGCCGATCACCGCCGGCCTGGAGCACCAGGATCTGGCCCCGGGCTTCCCGGTGGGCAAGCGCTTCAAGTCCGCCGAGGTCATCCGCCGTTCTGATAACCGCTGGCGCCACTTGGGCCACTTCCACGAGGCTGACGGACGCTGGCGCATCTACGCCTTCGCCGATGCGGCAGCACCGGCACTGGAGGGCACCGCAATGGCCGACTTCGCCGCTTGGTGGAGCGCCGATCCGGCATCGCCGCGCAACCTGTACACCCCGGCGGGCGGGGACGAGGATGCCGTTTTCGATACCAAGGCCATCTACCAGCAGGACTATACGCAGGTCGAGCTGCATGATGTGCCCAAGGCCTTCCAGCCGTTGAAGGTCCCGTACGGCCTGCACGACATCAACCAGGTATTCGCAGCCGGCCACGGCCGCGACATCTTCCGCGACCGCGAAATCAGCAAGAACGGCGCCATCGTGGTGGTCCGCCCGGACCAGTACGTCGCCGGGATCTTCCCGCTGGATGCGCGTGAGGAGATCGCCGCGTTCTTCGCCGGGAACATGCTTCCGGCCAACGGCTAGAAAACCCTCTTGGCTCTTTGGCCGCACCCGACTGAACCATGGGTGCGGCCAAGGGGCCAAGCCTGCATAACTGCCGCCAAGCTGTCGCGCGCTGCTGGTAGCCTCGGGTGCATGAGCGCACTTTTCGACACGCTGCCGGTTCGCCGCGTCACCGAACATCCCAAGGCACCCATGGATCGTTCCGACTGGGCCGCCCAGATCCCGGCGGTGCAGCAACTGCTTGACGAGGGCCTTGAACTGGGCCAGCTGACTGTGCTGGTGGGGGAAAATGGCGCGGGAAAATCAACGCTCGTCGAGGCGATTGCAGCGGCCTTTGGGCTGAATGCCGAGGGCGGAACCCGCAACAGCATGCACCAGACCCAACCCACCGAATCCGGGTTGTCCTCGCACCTGCAATTGGAACGCGGAGCCGGTGCGTCCAAGGCCGGAGTGTTCTTGCGCGCAGAAACCATGCACGGGCACTTCGCCTATCTGGGCTCCATCGGCTCGCGCGGAAAGCACAATTTCCAGAGCCATGGCGAATCCTTCGTCGAGTTCTTCACCGAGCGATCGTATGTCAATGGGTTGTGGGTCTTCGACGAAGCCGAGTCAGCGCTGTCCTTCAATGGCTGCCTCATGCTGCTCTCGCATATTGCAGATCTGCTGCGTTCCGGTTCCCAGGTGATTCTCTCCACCCACTCGCCAATTCTTGCTTCCTTGCCGGAGGCGAGAATCTATGAAATTGGCGAGTGGGGAATCCGCGAATCGGACTACGACGAGTTGGACATGGTGCGGAACTGGCGGCTTTTCCTGGATGCCCCGGGACGGTACCTGCGCCATTTCAATGACTAGATTGCCGACGCAGCGTGGTCTTCGGTTAGAGCGGCGCTGCTAATTCCCCTAAGCTTTAAGCAACGGAAGACGAAGGGACGCACTATGGCCAAGAAGCGCTCAATTTGGGCTCGAATGTTCGGTATCGGCAAGGCTAACGCCAACGCCGCTTTGGATGCTCTGGAGGATCCGAAGAAGATGCTGGACCAGTCGGTTCGCGAATACACCAACAACATTGCCCAGGCCGAGCAGGCGGTTGCCCAGACCATCGGCAACCTGCGCATGGCCGAGGACGACCACGCCAAGTTCCAGCAGGAAGCCAAGGACTGGGGCAACAAGGCGCTGGCCGCGTCGAACAAGGCTGACGAATATTCTGCCGCCGGTGACAGCACCAACCAGCAGAAGTTCAACCAGCTGGCCACGGTGGCCATCCAGCGCCAGATGGACGCCGAGAAGCGCGCCAAGAACCTGGGATCCACGATCACCACCCAGCGTGATGTCGTGGCCAAGCTGAAGACCGGTCTGAACACCATGCAGACCAAGCGCCAGGAACTGGTGGCCAAGCGCGATGAGCTGGTGGCCCGCGCGCGCAATGCCAAGACCCAGAACCAGATGATGGACACCCTCAAGGCCCTGGACATCAACGACCCGACCAGCGAGATCAGCCGCTTCGAGCAGCAGATCCGCCAGGACGAAGCCAAGGTCCGCGGTGCGCAGGAACTGGCGGCCTCTTCCCTGGATGCGCAGTTCGCGCAGCTGGAAGACCTCGGTGCCGAGACCGAAGTTGATGCGCGCTTGGCAGCCTTGAAGGCCAGCAACGCCCCACAGGACATCCTCGAGGAAGCCGACGGCGCAGCGCAGATCGAAGCCGGCGCACCGCAGGTTTCCGAGATCGAAGCACGCCTGGCTGCCTTGAAGAAGAACCAGGCCTAGGTCCTAGCCACAAGCGCCAAAGCGTCCCTTCCCGGATCACTACTGATCCGGGAAGGGACGCTTTGCCTTTTTCGTGGGAACCGGGTCTAGCGGCCAACCGATTCCTGGGCGGTGCCTGCTGGATGCAAGGTGGCACTGCCTGCGGAGACATCGATCGTGATCTTGTTAGGGGAGTTCGGATCGGTGGCGAGCAGGTTCTCGACGGATCCGGCGGCCGTATTCTGCCGCAGGTCGTAGGTGGCCTCGGGCAGTTCCAGCTCCAGCGAGCCGGCGCTGACACTGCCCTCGATGCTCTTGGGCGCCGTGCCCGAGAGTTCGCCAATGAGTTCGCCGGCCGAGATATCAAACCGGGCGCTTCGGACATTGTCCAGGCGCACCGTTGCTTCCCCTGCGCCCAAGTCGATATCGGCGGTGTGCGCGCTGCCGGTGAGGTTCAGCTCCCCGGCACCGACTTCAACCACCAGGTCCTTGTAGGCGCCGACTGCGTTGAAGGATCCGGTGGACAGCTCGAAGTCCGCATCCAGCGTTCCGTTGTCCATGGATTGCGGAAGCACCAGCGTTGCCTCGTTGTCGTCGAATCCGCAGCCGAAGAAGCAGAAGTTGTCCCAGGCATTCGGGGCTTCGACGATGAGCCGATTGCGCTCCCGATGCAGCTTCCAGCTCGCGGCCTTGGCGCTTTTGACTTCAAGTGTTGCCTTGTCGGTGTCCGCAAAGACCAGATCGAAGCGTCCCGAGCTCGCCGAAACTTCCAAGGCGGTCACCCCGGAGACCTCTGCTTCGTGGACCGAATGCTCCCGGGAGACCGAAGCAAAGGCGCTGCGTGCCGTGGCGATGACCAAGGTGAGAATGACCAGCCCGCCGAGCACCGCGAGGATGATATTCAGCGGCTTGCCGTTGTTGGGTGGCGCCGGTGGGTTTGGCGGTAGCGGCATGGTTTGCGTGGTAGTCATGATCCTGTCCTGTCTGTGCGGTTGGTGCCCAGGGTTTCAATATGAGCCAGGGCTGCCAGCACGCGCCGGTTGCCCGTTCCGTCGGCTTCCAAGCCGAGTTTCTGGAAGATGGAAGTGATGTACTTTTCTACGCTGGCCTCCGAGAGGAAGAGCAGCGCGGCGATCGCCTGGTTGGATTTTCCTTCGGCCAGTGCGGCCAGGACTGTGCGTTCCCGGTCGGTCAGCTTCTGCATGCGGTCATCGTGATTGCGTCGAGTCAACAGCTGTGCCACCACTTCCTGGTCCAAGACGGTTCCACCACCTGCAATCTGCTCCAGCGAGGCAATGAACTCGCTGACATCCGCAACGCGGTCCTTGAGCAGGTAGCCGATCGCTCCGGACTGGGTGGAAATCAGTTCCGAGGCGTAGCGCTCCTCGACGTACTGGGAGAGCACCAGCACCGGCAGGTCTGGATACTTCTTGCGCAGTTCCAGCGCCGCACGGATGCCTTCATCCGTGTAGGTCGGCGGGAGGCGGACATCCAGGATGCAGACCTGCGGGAAATCATCGGCGGACGAGTTGTCCAGGAAATCCATCAGCCCGCTGGTTTCGGGCAAATCCGCGACAACATGGTGGCCGCTGTGGGCCAGCAACCTGACCAGCCCTTCACGCAGAAGGACCGAATCCTCGCAAATCAGTACGCGCATGGCACGTTCACCTCCACTGCAGTTGGCCCGCCCTGGGGGCTGTCCAGGTTGAAGGTGCCGCCGGCGGCGAGCACCCGATTATTGATTCCATCCAGGCCGCCGCCGGGGGTGATGAGCGCCCCGCCGGTGCCGTTGTCCTCGATGCGGGCCCACAGGCTTTGCTGGCCCTCATGCTCCCGGACCCTCACGGTGATCTGGCAGCGCTGGGCCCGCGAATGCTTGGCAGCATTGGTCAGCGCCTCGGCAATGGCGAAGTACACCGCCGCTTCGGCCACGCGCGGATAGCGCCCATTGAGCTGGATATCCAGGCCCACCGGGATATGCGAGCGGCCTGCGATAGCCGAGAGTGCCGCATCCAGTCCGCGGTCATCGAGTACCGACGCGTAGATTCCGCGGGTGAGCTGGCGCAGTTCGGTAATCGCGGACTTGGTTGAAGCGTGGGCTTCGGCCACCAGTTCCTTGGCCTGGCGCGGATCGCTGTCGATCTGCTGGTGCGCAAGCCCCAAGGTCATGGCCACGGAGACCAGCCGGGGCTGGACCCCATCGTGCAGGTCGCGTTCGATGCGGGTGCGCTCCACCTCTGCGGCGCGCACCGCTCCTTCGCGCTGCACCGCGGTGGTGCGCACGCGTTCGACCAGTGCACTCTCGCGGGCAATAGAGCCGACGATTCCCACGGTGACCATCCGGTGCAAGAAAACCAAGCCGATAACCACTGCTATTCCCAGCAGCGCCGCCAGCACCAGCCAAGGTGCCTGGCTTACCGGGGTCTGGAAGCCCCACAGCCCGGGAACGGTTGCCAGCGGGTCGGCACTATCTGCCTGCAAGACCGGGGCGAAGGCAACGATGGACGAACGCACGGCCATTTGCAGGGCAGTGAGCATCAGCGAGCCGGCCAGGCAGGAGAAGAGCAAGCTTCCCAGCAGCGCCCACATGCGTCCGTTGGACACATTGCGTCCGAGCGAACGGACGTATTCGCCAAAGCCTTCACGGCGGCGTGGCCGCCAGGTCAGCGGAGCGACGTCCATGTCGTAGAGGTTGCTGATTCGAGTCAGCTCGAAGCGGGCCAGGCCGAAGAGCGCATAGACCATTCCGGCCAAGACGACCAGGCCCAAACCGAGGATCGGGGTCAGCGCGACGCCTACCGAGAGCCAGGCCAGCAGCAGCGAAAACAGGATCAGGCCGGCAGACCCGAACAATGCCATATGCAGCAGCGTCATGCCCAATCTCAGCGGGGGACGGGCAGGTGCGGTGCCCGGTAGAACCTTAGGTGTCGAAGTCATACCTCAACACTAGAGCGCGCAGGTCAGCGCCAACACCGAGGGAACCGGAGTTCTTCATTATGGAAAACCCGAAGAATTTGCCTCCCAGGGTGCCCTTTGGGCTTTTCGGAGCGCAGGATGGACAGATGGACACGAACCAGGATCCGCAGGCGGCAGGAACAGCGCCCCTCGAGATCAGGCCGCTGGCCGAAGAACGCATGGACGACTTCGCGACGGTAGTGAATCCGAGCCGGAGGCAGAAGCATTGCTGGTGCTTGTCGCACCGGATCGGTGCCGTCGAGATCAGGGAACGAGGCGCAGGGGACCGGTTCGCCGCCATGCGCTCACTGAGCACCGAGCCGATTGCCCCGGGAGTGATCGCTTATCGCGCAGGGGAACCGGTGGGCTGGTGCAGCATCGCTCCGCGATCGAGGATCCCACTGCTGGAAAAGTCCAAGCTCATCAGGCCCGTGGATGATCTGGAGGCTTGGAGCATCACCTGCATGGTGGTGCGCAGCGGCTACCGCCGCCAGGGCGTGAATCGGGAAATGGTCCAAGGCGCAGTGCAGTATGCGCGGGACCTCGGGGCGCCAGCGGTCGAAGCCTACCCCGTGGATCCGGCAGGGCGGATGGACCTGACCATGGCCTTCGTCGGAACCAGGAAGATGTTCGAGCAGGCCGGGTTCGAGGTCGTCGGGGTCAGCGACGCCCAGGCCAGCAGGATGCCCCGGCTGATCATGCGCAAACTGCTCTGACCCGGTGACGCTGTGTTGCATTTGCTCCGCTTTGGCACCGGGATAAGGAACCGGCGTGAATTAGCGAGGTTCCGTCAGCGCTTCAACGCCGCGCACCCCTTCATCATCCAGACGAGGTTTGAAATACGTGGAAATGGCCGTCTTGGCTGCGTTTCCGGCGGTGACTGGCTCTCTGGCTTCAATTGCATCGAAGATAGCTCGGTCCAATGCCACCACTTTTTTCATTTCTAGGGACTCGTTGTCCGCGTGGCTCATCTGGTCATTCATGACGCTCAAGATGGCACCGGATACCGCCTCGCCACAGATCCGCAACAGGCTGTTGTGGCTGGCTTCCCATACGGCCGCGTGGAAATCGAGGTCGGCTCGGTTGAAGGATCCGGAGCCCGCAGCCGCCTCAGATTCCATGCGTTCAACTGCATCGCGCATGACCGATAATTGCTCGGAACTATGCATTACGGCCGCTAGCTGGCAGGCGGAACTCTCCAGAACGATTCTGAATTGAACCAATTCCGAGAGTGAGAGGGTAGCTATGCGCGCCATATTGGCAAAGGATCTGCCCAGATTATCCGTGGAAACCGGCAAGACAACTGGACCGCTGCGGCTACCGGGACGCGACGCAATGAGGCCTTGGCTCTGTAATACTCGCAATGCCTCGCGGACCGTTGGCCGGCTGACGGAGAACTGCACCATGAGCTCGCGTTCACTGGGAAGGTGCTGGCCAGGTTCAATTTCCTTGGACAGAATCGCTTCCTCGATTTGTTGCACTACTCGCTCGTAGGTCAATGTTGGCACGGCCGGCGTGAAAGTTAGCTTGCTCAATTGGGGCCTTCCTTTAGCTGCGAGTGGAAACGGTTAGCGGACAAGGTATTGCAGTTCTCCGGGGCGGCACCGCCCCAGTCAAATATTTCGACAACTGGTAAGACCAGAAAACTTAGTAGAAATATCAGCATATATGGTGTTGTATGGATCACATCACTCAATGGACATGTTGACCGATGGAGATCCCATGAAAGAGAAAAAGAACTACAGTCGGCTTGCGGCGACAGTGCTGGTTGGCTCTCTGGCGCTAACCGCGTGCTCTGCAGGATCAGGCGGGACTTCGTCGGAAGGCTCGGCCGAAAACACTTCAGTGACCGTCGCGCTAACTGGTGAACCGGTCAATCTGGACTTCACCACGACTGCAGGCGCTGCTATTCCGCAAGCGCTCATGTCCAATGTCTATGAAGGATTGGTCGAGATCGACCAAGAAGGAAAGATCCAGCCGTTGCTCGCCGAATCGTGGGAGCTGAGCAACGGGAACAAGACTTATACGTTCAAGCTTCGCGAAGGCGCAACCTTTTCCAATGGCGAAGCGTTCACTGCCGATGACGTCAAATTCAGTATCGAACGAGTCCAATCCGATGACTGGGTCTCTAGCTTGAAGACGAAAATGGAAATCGTGGACTCTGTCGATGTCCTCAGTGATTCCGAAGTCGCCATTACCCTGAAGCAGCCGAGTAATGCCTGGCTTTTCGACATGGGCACCTTGGTCGGAGCCATGTTCGATCCAAGCGGCGTTGACGAACTAGCTTCGACCGCCATTGGGACTGGGCCATACGAAATTGATGCGTGGAACCGCGGGCAGTCCATCGAACTCGCGACACGCGATGACTACTGGGGCGAGAAACCGCAGGTTGAAAAGGTCTCACTGCGCTACTTCGCCGATGCGGTAGCCACGACCAATGCACTTCAATCCGGCGACGTGGATGTCGTCTACAACATGCAGTCCCCGGAACTGCTGTCCCGTTTCGAATCAAATGACAAGTACCAGGTCCTTGACGGCACCTCCAATGGCGAGATCGTCTTGTCCATGAATAACAAAAAAGCTCCGTTCGATGACAAGCGCGTGCGCCAAGCCGTCATGTATGCCATCGACCGCCAAGCTGTAGTCGACACCGCATGGAACGGCTACGGCACGGTGGTGGGCGGACCGGTTCCGACCACCGACCCGTACTACGAGGATCTGAACGATATCTACCCGTACGACCCGGAGAAGGCCAAGGCGTTACTCAAGGAAGCTGGAGCCGAGAACCTGCAGATCACTTTCAAGGTTCCAACTCGCCCTTACGCAACCGCAGTCTCTGAAATAGTCGTCTCGCAACTGGCTGATGTCGGAATCGACGCTAAGATCGAGTCCTCCGAATTCCCCGCGGTCTGGCTCGACGAGGTCTTCACCAAGCACGATTACCAGATGTCGGTCGTCCTGGCAGTGGAGAGCCGAGATGTTTTGGCAATGTTCAACAACCCGGACTACTACCTGGGCTACGACAATTCAGGCATTGAGGAGCTTGCCGCAAAAGCCGATGCTGCCGACGAAGCCGGATACGTGGATGGCATGAAAAAGGTGGTTCGCACCATCGTTGATGATGCAGCTGCAGATACCCTGTTCATCTTCCCGAACATCGTGGTAGCCAAGGCAGAGGTGACCGGCATTCCGGCCAACTCCGTGACCGAAGCATTGGATATGACCAATATCGGCTGGAAATAGCTTCCATAGCCGCACCGACAAAGGGAAAATCACGTGGGTATTAGATTACTGATCAACTTGGCAAGATTCGTTGTCACTTATGTGATTGCAACGGTTGCAGTGTTCCTTTTCATGCGAGCAATTCCCGGAGATCCTGCCCAGATTGCCCTGGGTGTGAACGCCACCCCGGAGCTATTGGCCAAAACGCGAGCCGAGTTCGGGACCGATCGGCCGCTGATCGTCCAGTACTTTGACTGGGCGCTGGGGTTGCCCACCGGCAACTTCGGCACATCCTACGTCACGCGGCAAGATATCAGTCCGCTGATTGTCGACCGGGTGCAAGTCAGCCTGATCCTGGTACTGCTGGCAATGGTCCTCGCCCTGGCGATTGCGATTCCTTTCGGCACCTACGCGGCGGTCAAGCACCGCAATCCGAGCGGCATCATTGTCAGCGGAATCAGCCAGGTAGGCGTGGCCATTCCCAACTTCCTCGCCGGCATTCTGCTGGTGGTCGTCTTTGCCGTGGGCCTGGGTTGGCTTCCGGCCAACGGGTGGACACCGCCCGGCGAGGACTTCGGAGATTTCATTTCCCGCGTCGTCCTGCCGGTGCTCGCTCTGGCATCCGTGCAGGGAGCTATCCTGACTCGCTATGTCCGTTCGGCGGTGATGGAAGTGATGAACGAGGATTACTTGCGGACCGCACGGTCCAAGGGCCTCGGGAAGCTTGAATCGCTGATCAAGCATGGTCTGCGCAACGCCTCCATCCCGGTTCTGACAGTTACCAGCGTGCAGTTGGCGGCATTGATCATTGGCGCGGTGGTCATTGAACGGGTGTTTGTGATCCCAGGCCTTGGGTCCATGCTGCTCGACGCGGTGGGCAACCGCGATCTTCTTACCGTGCAATCGGTGGTCATGGTGCTCGTCGCGATTACCTTGATCATCAACTTGGTCGTGGACGTGCTCTACACAATCCTGGATCCACGCATTCGAAAGGGCGCGTAATGTCTGCAGAACCAGTTACCGCTTCAAGCACCCGTCGCAAACTCTCCGTGACGCTGCTGGTAGGCAGCATCCTCGTAGCTCTCGTGGTGCTCGCTGCACTCGTCTCCTTTGTCTGGACCCCCTTCGATCCGGTACAAGCAGTTCCCCAGGATCGCTTGCAAGGATCCAGCGTCACCCATCTGATGGGTACCGACAGGTACGGACGCGACGTCTTTTCGGGAATCCTGTACGGAGCGCGCATTACCTTGCTGGTGGGTTTGGTTGCGGTAGGCATCGCCCTGATCATAGGGACGCCGCTAGGTATTCTGGCTGGCATGCGAGGCGGCATCACCGAGGAAGTTACCATGCGTGGCGCTGATATTCTCCTCGCTTTTCCCGCGTTGCTGGTAGCGATCATGTTCGGCGCCGTATTTGGAGCCAGCACATTCACGGCCATGCTTGCAATCGGCATTGGCTCGATACCCGGCTTTGCGCGTGTTGCGCGAAGCGGCACCCTGCAGGTGATGAGCACCGAATACATCATGGCTGCCAAGGCATCCAGCCAGAGCAGCTGGCGTATCGCCCGGCGCCATGTGTTGCCCAATATCATCGGCATGGTCGTGGTGCAGTGCTCGGTATCGTTCGCAATTGCGGTACTTGCCGAAGCTGCGCTGTCCTTCCTTGGCTTGGGCACTCCACCACCGGTCCCATCCTGGGGCCGCATGCTGCAAGAATCCCAGCAATTCCTGGGGACCTTCCCGATGCTCGCCGTTTGGCCGGGCGCCGCCATTGCCGTTGCAGTGTTGGGCTTCACCTTGCTTGGTGACGGTCTGCGTGATCGGTTCGATCCGAAACTGAATGGAGATCGGTAATCCATGGATAAGAAAACAACTACCGGCGCTCTGATAGATGTCAGGGGCCTGACAATCAGCACCAAGCACCGCACGCTTGTCTCGAACTTTAATCTGCGCATGAATCCGGGGGATCGTGTAGGGCTGATTGGCGAATCTGGTTCCGGAAAGTCCATGACCACATCCGCCCTTATGGGGTTGCTCCCGGAAGGTGTCAGCGCCAGTGGCTCCATCCAGCTTGCGGGTCACCCACGGAATCTGGTCGAGGCAACTGACAGGGAACTGCAGAAAATCCGTGGCAAGGATATGAGCATGGTCTTCCAGGAGCCGCTGACCGCATTGAATCCGCTGATGAAAGTCGGTCCGCAGGTCGCGGAAATTATGACCAGTCATAAGACCGTCGCTTCAAAATCAGCGGCTCAGGCTCGTGCGGTGGAACTGCTCGGATCGGTTAAGCTCCCGGATCCGGCACGGGCCGCCCGCTCTTATCCGCACCAGCTTTCTGGAGGCCAGCGACAGCGCGCCATGCTGGCGATGGCCTTGGCGAATAACCCGGGTCTCTTGCTCTGCGATGAACCGACCACGGCTTTGGACGTTACGGTTCAACGCCAAGTTCTGGATCTGATCTTGGAATCGGTCCAAGAACGCGGCACCGGGTTGCTGTTCATCACCCATGACCTTTCGGTGGTCGCCAACGTCTGCGACCGGGTGCTGGTGATGAACAACGGCCAAGTGGTTGAAGAAGGCGATACCGGCGAGGTATTCAGCAATCCGCAACACCCTTACACCCGAGGACTGCTGGCTGCCTCGGACCTGAATGCCACAGATGCCGACGGCAGGTTATTCACCGTGGCTTCGGCCGCTTCCTACATCCCGCCTTTGGCCGAAGCGCAGCCAGTCGTGGAAGCAGCAAACGCGGAAATAAGCGATCTCCGGGAACACGACCAGGCCGCGGGGGACACTGCTCCCGAAGTGCCCTCGTTGATCAGTGTCAAGGACCTGACGCGAATCTATCCTGTCGGACGCTCGTCGCTCTTCGGGAAGCGGTCGGAGGTGCATGCGTTGAAAGGCGTTTCCTTTGACGTTGCTGCCGGGCAACGTTTCGGTGTGGTCGGTGAATCCGGTTCCGGAAAATCCACCCTCTTGCGCATCTTGGCAGGTCTGGACCAACCCACCTCAGGCAGTGTTCGTGTGGCAGGAAGCGAGGTTGCAGGGGCCAAGGAGCGGGATCTGGTCCAATTGCGCCAGCAGCTGCAGATCGTTTTCCAGGATCCCATGGGATCGCTGGATCCGCGGATGCGTGTCCGCGACATTATCGCTGAGCCTTTGCTTGTTCCGGGGCAAAAGGTGGATAGCGCCAAGCACCGGAAGATGGTCGCAGAGATGCTCGGATCGGTGGGACTGCCGGCCGATGCCGCGGAGCGCTTCCCGCATCAATTCTCCGGTGGACAGCGCCAGCGAATCTCCATTGCTCGTGCGCTGATCTGCGAGCCTCGGGTGCTGGTGGCTGATGAACCGGTCAGCGCTCTTGATGTCTCCGTCCGGGCCCAAGTACTGAACCTGCTTTCGGACTTGGTCGACGACTACCATCTGACCCTCGTCTTCGTCTCCCACGATCTTGGCGTGGTGCGGCATATCTGCGACAACGTCGTGGTGATGAATGAAGGGCGGATCGTCGAAAGCGGAACCACCGAACAGATCTATGACAGTCCGCAGCATGCGTATACGCGGACTTTGGTGAATTCATCCATGTCCCTGCGCAACGAACTGGCCCTGCGCTAGTAATGCTCATTTTCCTTGAGAGGCCATCATGTCCCAGCTTTCTGAACACACCACCGCACTGCACCAGCTGTCCGCGCAGGAACTTCACGCGTCCTATGCTGCGAAGGACATCTCGCCGGTGGATGTAGCAGAGTCGGTCATCAAACGGGTTCAGGAACGTGAACCGGTACTCAACGCGATGTACCAGTTCGATCCGGAAGACGTGCTGAGCCAGGCACGCGAAAGCGAGCAACGCTGGGCCAGCGGAACAGCGCTCGGTCCACTAGACGGGGTGCCGGCAACGGTCAAGGAGAACATAGCACGCAAGGGCATCCCGATGCCTTCGGGAACGGCCCTATCCAACCCCAAGGTGCCCACGCAGAACGCGCCGATCACCGATCGGATTCTTGAAGCCGGCGGCATCCTGGCTGGCTCGACTACGATGCCGGACTGGGGCATGCTCTCTTCGGGTGTTTCCAGCCTTCACGGAATATCGCGTAGCGCTTGGAACCCTGGATGGACCACCGGTGGCTCCAGTGCGGGTGCGGGATCGGCGGCTGCTGCTGGATACGGGCCACTGCATGTCGGCACCGACATCGGTGGATCCATTCGCCTGCCCGGCGGCTGGCAGGGGTTGGCAACACTGAAACCCAGTGCAGGATTGATTCCCCTGGATGTCCCGTACATTGGCCGGGCGGCCGGCCCGATGGGACGTACCGTGGATGACATTGCCCTTTTCATGTCAGTGCTCGGACAACCAGATATCCGTGACTATTCGGCACGGGCCTATCCGGCCATGCAATGGCAGTCAAAGCTTGGCAGCGTCCGCGGGATGAGAATCGGGTTGCAGCTTGAAGCTAACGCTGGGGTCGCTGTCGACCCCGAAATCCGATCGGCGGTGCAGTCGGTAGCGGACACTTTTGCGCAGGACGGTGCCAGGGTGGAAGAGTTGCCGCCCTTCATCGACCAAGGCATGCTTGACCAGCTTGACCGCTTTTGGCGTACCCGGTCCTGGGCCGATTTCCGTGAACTGAGCGAAAGCGAGCAGGCGAAGGTCCTGGATTACATCGTGCGCTGGTGCGAAGGAGGAGCCAAGTTCGATGGCGCCGACACGATCAGGAATTTCGGTGCGATCGACCAGATGCAGAAGGTGACCATCGCGGCTACCGCCGGGTATGACCTCATCATCTCTCCGGTCTCCCCGATGGCTGCTTTTCCTGCGGAACAACCGATGCCAGTGGTGGATCCTGACGCCACCATGGGCCATATTGCCTTCACCGTCCCGTACAACATGTCCGGTCAGCCAGCGGCTACCGTCAATTGCGGTTTCACGTCCGAGGGCAAGCCCATTGGCGTGCAGCTGGCCGGAGCAGTTGGAACCGATGACGATGTGCTTCGCGCAGCCAGCTGGTATGAGGCAGCTCGGCCAGATAGCGCCAAACCGCAGTGGTCGAACTTGGACTGAAAATCCCGTATAAGCAGGGCACAGCAACCACCGCAGTTGCTGTGCCCTGCTTGTTGTTCTGATCTGCAGTATCGGGAAATCAGCTGGTTTGCGTGGCCTGTCCGAAGGACGCCAGCGCGGCAAGAGCTGTCCGGTCATCGGCAGGTACCAGATGACCGTAGTATTCGAACAGGCTGCTGCGGGCAAGATGCTCAGCCAGATGCGCATCTTGCTTCTGGATGGCCATGAAGACCTCGTGATGATGGTCGAGGGTGCGTTGCATCAAAGCCTCGTCATCGGAACTTTGTTCAATGCTGGACGTGATGAGCTGCTCGATGGACTGGCGGACTGCTTCGCCGGTAATCTGCAGCAGTGCATGGCCGCTGGCCTGCGCGATCACGTCATGGAAATCGAGGTCTGCCTGGCTGAAAGCGCTTTGGCTCTGCGAACGCGCCGCCCGCATCCGCGCCATCGCCTTCTCGAGCTTCAATAAGTCCGCATCGGAACGTCGCGTTGCGGCCAGCGAATTGGCCGAAGATTCCATGGTCATGCGATAAATGAGCAGATCCGCGAGGCTCGACGAAGAGGTCGTGGCCAAACGGCTTATCATTTTGCGCAAAGGCGCTGACGTGGGAGAGAGGACAACCGCTCCGCGCGGATCACCCGGCCTAGAGGCAACTATCCCGTTGCTTTCCAAGACCCGCATCGCTTCACGCACCGATGAACGACTCACCTCAAACTGGGTTACAAGTTCACGCTCTCCGGGCAGATGATCCCCGATTTTCAGTTCGCCGCTAAGTACCTGGCTTTCAATGGAACTGACGATGGCTTCAAAAGCGCGCGTCTTAGTTGCAGCTGGCACCTCTGGTGTCTGTGACATCTTAAGTCGCTTTCGTGGTGGTCTGTCTGAAGAATCCTTGGCACCACCGCCTAGTTCGGTGGGGTGAAACGACCATCGATGGCGGTCCAACCGCCATCGACGGTGAGCACCGAACCAGTCACGAAGCTCGATGCCGGCGATGCAAGATAGACAATGGCTCCAGCCATTTCCTCTGGCCTGGCCCAGCGGCCCAAGGCGCTCTTCTGGGCGTAGGCGTTGTACCAGCCGGGGTTGGCCTTGATCTGTGCGGTCAGAGGGGTTTCAACAACCCCTGGGGCAACAACATTGACCCTGACACCCTGCGGGCCGAATTCGGCGGCCGCGGTACGGGCCAGCTGGACCAGTGCAGCCTTGGTGGCCGCATAGACACTTTGCCCGGGCTCGACAACTGATGCGCGAATGGACGAGATGCCAATGATGGATCCGCCGCCATTGGCTGCCAGCCGAGGTGCGAAGGCCTGGATCAGTCCGAATGAAGCCCTCAGGTTCAAATTCACCACGCGGTCGAATTCTTCCATCGTGTAGTCGACGATGCGCTTTCGGACATTCGTGGCAGCGGTGAACACCAGGGCAGCGATGTCATTGAATTCATTGGAAGCGGCCTGAACAGATTGAATATCCAGAACGTCGAGCTCGATAACCGTGGAACCGCTGCTGAGCATGTCGGCGGTCTCCTGCGCGGTTTCGACATCGCGGTCGGCGCAAATCACGTGGGCGCCGTGGGCGTCGAGGGCCAGAGCCGCTTCACGGCCAATGCCGCTGCCTGCACCGATGACCATGACGCGCTGGCCGGCAAATTGGAAGAGCTGCGTGTAATCCATTATGTTGTCCTTCGTTTATGTTGCCTCGGGCTACGGGCGGATGATGGCCATCCGGGTGACAGTGAATTCTTCCATTGCGAAGCGGGGGCCTTCACGGCCGATCCCGGAGTCCTTGACTCCTCCATAGGGCATGATGTCTGACCGGAATCCCGGGATTTCATTCACTACGACACCGCCAACTTCCAGTTCATCGATGGCGCGGAAGGCCGTCTTCAGCGACTTGCTGTAAATGGCTGCCTGCAGTCCGTACCGTGAATCGTTCACCAGCTCAAAAGCTGCATCGAGGTCAGGCACCGTGCGCAAGCAGATGACAGGACCGAATATTTCCTCGCACCATAGTTCTGCATCGGACGGGACGCCGCTCAGAATCGTGGGCTGGATGGATTCTCCTAGCAAGCCTCCGCCGGTCAGCACCTGTGCTCCGCGTTCTTTTGCCTTCTCGATCCATGACAGCACGCGTCCGGTGGATGCCTTATTGATCAGCGGAGCCACCCGGGTCTGTTCCGAGCGGGGGTCGCCAACCGCTATTTCGCCGATGCGCGCCAGCAGCTCCCGCTGGAAGTCGCCAGCGATTTTCTCATCGAGCAGAACGCGCTGAACAGAGATGCAGGCTTGCCCGTTGGCATAGAACCCCCCGCGTAGCACGGCATCGACTGCTGCATGGATGTCGGCGTCCTCGGCGACAATGAAACCGGTGTTAGACCCCAGCTCCAGCACTGCCTTGCGTGGTGCCGCATTCTTGGCGATCTGGTGGCCGACGGCCGCGGACCCGGTGAAGGAAACCACCGCTGAGCGAGGGTCTGCGACCAATGTCTCGCCAACGTCAATGCCGCCGGTAACCAGCTGCACCGCTGCGGTGCTGACCTGATGGGCGGCGAGGGCTTCGCGGATCAAGTGCACAGCCCACAACGTGGACAGAGGAGTATTCGGTGCTGGCTTGATGATGATCGGGCACCCAGCCGCCAGCGCTGGCGCAAGCTTATGGCTGGCCAAGAGCAAAGGGTAATTGAAACCGGCGATGCCGATCACGATTCCTGCCGGTTTACGGGTCCAGTACCCAATCATGCCATCGCCGCTGGCCTGCAGATCCAGGGGTACTGTTTCGCCGCGCAGGTTCGCAACTTCTTCGGCTGCCGCGGCCCATGTGGTCAGGGTGCGCGCAACTTCTACCCGGCAGTCCACCAGGGGTTTGCCGGTTTCGAGGACCAGGAGATTCTCGAGCTCTTCGCGGTGCTCGGAAATCTTGTGATGGACCGCCAAGAGGATTGACCGCTTGGTGCCGGTGCTCAGCCTCTCAACTTCCTTGGCGACGCTTTGGGCGGCGTCCAATGCCTGGCTGGCTAGTGCCGCGGAGCCTACAGGCGCGTGCGCAACTACTGAACCATCGAAAGGGAAAATAACGGGGGCTGTTTCCGCGCAGTGCACCCACCGATCGCCGATGGGCAATCCCGCAGGGTAAGCATCTGAGTGAGAAGTCATCGTTCCTACTTTCGAATTGGCGCCATGGAAGTCCTACTGGTCTGACCAGTAGATGACCAAAGCTAATCAGTGATCTAGCTCGCAGTCAACGGGTTTGAGGAAAATGACCCTTTCACACTTCTAAAACGTTGAATTCATTGACATTAAGCGAAACTCCGGGAACAGTAATGCTCACAATTCCACTTCGGGATACCGAGAAATTCGGATGTGCGAGTACAGGCGGTGGCGGTGGCTTTTGACTGGAGGAGCAACGTTTCGCTGGCTCGGGAAACTGCTGGCGTCATCAGTGAGCGAGTCTTCTCGGGACGGTATGCGCCAGGACAAGTCTTGGCGCAGCAGCGGCTCTCCGAAGAGCTTGGCGTCAGTCGGACACCCTTGCGTGAAGCCTTTGCCTTGCTAGAGCATGAAGGCGTGGTTCAGCTCGATTCCTACGGGCGAGCCACGGTTACGAAGATGGACATAACGAATCTGCGTGAAGCACTGAAATTCCGCGAACTATTGGAATCGGCAGCCTGCGGCATGGCAGTCGATAAGATATCGAGGCCCTTGCTCGCCGACCTGCTTCAAGCGTTGCGCAACTCGGGAACCGCCACGCCACATAATGCTTCCAAGGTGCACCTATTGCTGCTGGGATCATCGGGCAATCGCTATCTTCAAGGATTCTCGACCCTTGTGCGGATAACCGAGGAAGTGCATTTGCCAGCTACCGCGTGGTTCCCGACGAATACCGGAAAACTGCGGAACCTCCAGGTAGGCATCCTGGAGTGTTTAGCCGAATCAGACGGTAAGGCTGCACAACGCCGAGTACGCGAATACTTCAACGAACTTCAAAACCACCTAGCCGCTAGTGAAAGGCCTATCCAATGAAAACCTACAGCGTTGCCGTCATCCCCGGAGACGGGATCGGCCCGGAAGTCATGGGGGGAACACTTGACGTTTTGGCTGCAGCTGAGAAGAAATTCGGCTTCGCGCTGGATCTGACTACTTATGACGCAGGTGCTAAGCATTATCTGCAGACCGGCGAGCTATGGAACCCGCAGTTGACTCGAAAGCTGCGGGGCCATGATGCCATACTCTTCGGCGCGATGGGGGATCCAGCAGTGCAGCCAGGCATACTTGAGCGCGGATTTATCCTAGCGATGCGCCAGGAATTCGAGCAGGCGGTGAACCTGCGCCCGGTCAAGCTCTACCCGGGCGTCGCCACCCCCATTGCCGGGCTGACACCTGAACGTTGCGATCTGGTGATCGTCCGTGAGAATACCGAAGGTGCCTACATTGGCCAAGGTTCGACAGTCCACGCAAATACACCTCACACTGTGGCGCTCCAAGAATCGGTCAACACCCGGCAGGGGATCTCGCGAGTAGTGGAGTATTCCTTCAAGCTGGCTATGAGCCGGCGTAAGAAACTTACCTTGTGCCATAAGAAGAACATACTTATCGAAGCTGGGAAGCTTTGGCAGGAAGTCGTGGACCACGTTTCTGGGCGCTATCCCGAAGTTGAAGTCGACTACGTTCATGTCGATGCCATGTGTTTCCATCTCCCTGTTGCCCCGGAAAGATTCGATGTAGTAGTTACCGACAATCTCTTCGGAGACATCATCACGGACCTTGGAGCCGTCATCCAGGGTGGCCTGGGCGTTGCAGCAAGCGCGAATCTCAATCTGGATGGAAACTCACCTAGCATGTTCGAAGCCATCCACGGCTCGGCTCCCGACATTGCCGGAAAGGGCTGGGCCAATCCTGTCGGTGCGATCCTGTCTGGTGCGATGATGCTCGCGCATCTAGGAGAAGAGCGGGCCGCAATGGCCATTGAATCTGCTGCCGTCAGCGTGGTGCGCGAGCTTCCCGAACTAGCCGGACCGAACATGGGGAAGGACACCTCTGGCATTGCAGACGATATTGCTCGGCTTGTATCCGAGGATTTCGTTATGGTTCCGGGTTTATCGGTGATGAAGAGCTTGTCTGCGGCACGATGAGCTTATGCCAATAGACCGACTGCACGCCATTGTCATCTAAAAGAGTGGTGGAGTTCGTTTTCCCGTCATTGCTTAGTCAACTGTTCCTTGTAGATTAGCCAATCATGGGACGGCTGTTTATGGCGATCGGGGATTCCTTTACCGAAGGCGTGGGGGACTGGGAACCGAGGCTGCCCAACGGGGTACGCGGATGGGCCGATCGCGTGGCCAAGCAGCTATCCAAAGCGGATCCCGAGTGGCAGTACGTGAACCTGGGAATCCGCAGCCGACGGCTCCAGTCGATTATCGACGAGCAGATCCCCATAGCCCTGGAACTCAGGCCGGAGGTGATCACCTTTTATGCCGGCGGCAACGACATCCTGGAATTCCGCAAGGACATGAAGGAATTCCTTGCCCGATACTCGCAAGCTGTCGAAGCCCTGGTTTCCACGGGTGCCAAGGTCCTGCTGTTCACCGGGTTCGATATCCCCGTGCACCCGGTGCTCGCCCCGTTCAAGCGGCGCAACTGGCGCTTCAATGACCACGTGCGCCGGCTCGCTGAACGCTATCCGGACTCAGTAGTGCTCGTTGACTACTGGAATTGGGAGGCGTACCGGGATAAGCGCATGTGGGATATCGACAAGCTGCACATGAATCGTGCCGGCCATCGCTACATGGCCATCAGGATCCTGGAGATCCTCGGGTATCCACACCAGCTGGTTTTCGATCCCTTTGGCGCCGCGGACCGGGTCGGATTCTGGCAGGCCACGCAGCGCGACGTGGAGTGGCTGAGGCAGTGGGTGCTGCCGATGTTCGGGCGGCGCATGCGCGGCATTACCCTGGGGGACCAGCTGCGTCCCCGCTGGCCGGAGCCGATGCATCCGGCCAAGGGGATGAAGAAGCAGTTCCGCAAGCGCCGCAAAGCAGAAGAGCTGCGGCACCTGCGGAATTCCGAGGTCGGCTAGCTGCCTAGCTGCCTGGGTTTTCCATTGCTTCTGGACTCATCCACGCGATTTCCCAGACGTGGCCATCCGGGTCCTGGACGGCTGCCTGGTACATGCCCGGGAATGGCTCATCTGCCGGGCGGTAGATGCTGCCGCCACCGGCCTCGGCCCGTGCGACGAAGTCGTCGACGCCTTCGCGGGTTTCTGCCGACAGGGCATTGAGGGTTTCGCGCAGGCCGCTTCCGAGCGCCGGCTTATCGCCGTTGACCAGGAAGCTTGCGAAGAACTCCTGGCGCAGCACCATCACGAGAATATTCTCGGCGATGATCCATGAGGTGGCATTTTCATCGGAGAACGTCGTGTTCTTGGTGAAGCCCATGGCCTCGTAGAACTTGTCGGCTCTGGCTAGATCAGCGGTCGGTAGGTTGACGAAAATCATCTGGCCCATGGGTTTCTCGCTTCTGCGTCGGGGGAATTCCTCAGTGCAAAAACAACTTTGCTGGACGCATGAACCGAGCGCAAGAGCTATGCGGGATTAACCTTGAAATGAAACAAGGCCCCGCTAGAGCACGCAGTTAAGCGCGGCCGTGCGGGGCCTTGAACCAAACCCTTGAATTCTTGAGGGCTTCGGGCATTCAAGCGGGGACTAGATCAGTGCCTTGGTGATTTCCAGCGGGATGCGATCGCGGGTGTAGGTGATGTGGTCGTAGCCGTGCGGTGCCGGCTTGCCGTCTTCGCCGATGTTCACGAAGACGATCTTCTCGATGGTCAGGATCGATTCCTGGGTGAAGATGTTGCGCACCTCTGCGCGCAGGGTGACCGAAGTCCGGCCGAAGTCGATAGCGGTCAGGCCCATCTCGATCAGGTCGCCTTCCTTTGCGGAGGCGATGAAGTTGATCTCGGACATGAACTTGGTGACAACGTGCTTGTTGCCCAGCTGGATGATCGAGTAGATCGCAGCTTCTTCGTCGATCCAGCGCAGCAGGCTGCCGCCGAACAGCGTGCCGTTTGCGTTCAAGTCTTCTGGGCGAACCCACTTGCGCGTATGAAAAGTAATACCCTTAGCCATACACAAAATGCTAAGTCAGATCGGGTGCATTGCGCTGTAAGGTGCTCCACAATGTAGGGGAAAACACATGCGATTCATGCATTGAATACCAAGTGGACGCGTGATTGGGGCGGGTGCCGGGAGAACTGGCCCAATGCTTCCTGTCTGCTCACGGCTGTTCCAAGGTGCTAAGCGGCAATGCTGTTGATAAGGTCAAATCAAGCAGCATGAATCAACGGACCCAGGACTAAAAGGCAGGTGAAGATGACCTATCCTTCGGAAGGGAATAACGAAACTATTCCCACCGATTTCGACGACGTCGTTCAGCAAGTTTCTACCGGTGAGCTGGAACATGATCGCATCGATTCCCTGCTCAAGGAAGCCCATGAGCGATACGCGGATGCAGACGACGGGCTCCTTGCCCACTACATTCCGATCCTGGGCCAAGCGGACCCCAATCTCTTTGGCATCGCCATGTCCCACGTCGGCGGCTCTGTCCACATGGTTGGCGATTGCGATCATCTGTTCTCGATCCAGTCGATCTCCAAGATGTTCGTCTACGCGCTAGTGGTGCAAGAGCACGGGCGCGAGGTCGTTCGCGAACGCATCGGCGTGAACAATACGGGCATGTCTTTCAACTCTGTGATGGCCGTGGAATTGAACAACGGCTTGCCGATGAACCCCATGGTCAATGCCGGCGCCATCGCCACGACAGCAATGATGCCCGGCAAGACCGCTGCCAAGAAGTGGGAGAACGTCCGGGAAGGGCTATCCGCCTTTGCCGGCCGGGCGCTGAGCCTGGATGACGAGGTCTACCACTCAGAATCGCTGGCCAACGAGCGCAACAAGGCCTTGGGGCATTTGCTCAAGAGCTATGGGCGGCTGGAGAACGAACCTGCGGATGCCGTTGATGTGTACACCAAGCAGTGCTCGCTGAATATCAGCGCGCATGATCTTGCCGTCATGGGCGCGACGCTGGCCGATGGCGGAGTGAACCCGGTGACCGGAAAGCGCGTCGTCGATGCAGACGTTTGCCGCGATACCCTGGCGACCGTGGCCTCCAACGGCTTGTACGAGCGTTCTGGCGAGTGGCTATTCGAGATCGGGATCCCGGCGAAGTCCGGGGTTTCTGGCGGTATTGTCGCGGTAGCTCCGGGCAAGGGTGCCATCGGCGCGTTCTCGCCGCCCTTGGATATGGCCGGGAACTCGGTGCGCGCGCAGCTGGCCATCGGGCAGCTTTCGCGTGCCATGGGCCTGAATCTGTTTGCGTCGGCGCCAGATCGGGAAAGCTGATCCCGGGCGTTTCGCGCATTATCCAAAAGGCGGATTGATTCGCTAACTAGCTAAACTTTTATGGACAGGTGGATGGCCTTTGCCGTCCATCTTTCGCCATCTGGCGCCGGATCGTTTCGAGAGTTGAAATCCTCGCGCAAAGGAACTGGTCAGCTGCTGGTTAGCAAGAATTTTCGATGGCATGAGAATACGTTTTCACGGCGGTTGTCTTGTTTCCTTTAGCGGTGCAAGCCGGCGGCATTGTCATGTGACGTCCGGGGGTTGTAAAACCTACTAAACAAGCTTTACTTAAAGTGTGTGTCACTGGGGGCACCTAAACTTTGAGGATGCGTAATTCATGAAGAAAGTAACCAAGGCAACCATTGCTGCTGTTGCAGCCGGAGCGCTGTTGCTCGGCGGCGCTGGAACGATCGCGCGCTGGCAGGCGCAGCAGACTATTGACGCGGGCACCGTGGAAACCGGCCACCTGAACTTGACGACCAACGGGGAGGGCAACTGGCAGGACATCAGCAATCCGGAAGCGCCCGAGCCGTTCGACCCGGCAACCCAGCAGCTCGTTCCCGGCGACGTCGTTGCGTTCAGCCAGACCGCCACCATCGATGCCGAAGGCAAGAACATTGCTGGATCCCTGAGCGTCGACCAGGCGGCTACGGCGCTGGGAGCGTTGGAAGGATACGTGACCGTCGCTCTGCAGGTCGACGCATCGGCGCCGGGGATTACGGAGGAAGCTGACGGCACACTGAGCTTTGCCGATCCGGGCACCTATTCAGTTCCATTCCTGATCACCGTCACCTTTGCCGAAGGAGCGGTAGGGGACACCCCGCCGTCGACCTACGACCAGCCGCTGGATCTTGAAGCGCTGACGCTGACCTTGGACCAAGTCCGCGCTTAGTCATGGATCGTGGATTGGCTGGTGCATGCCCAAACCCTTGAAGTTCGCCATAGTCGCGGTTGTGCTCTTGCTGCTGGGTATCAGCGCGCAAGGCACGGCCGCAACTTGGCGCGCCGAAAGCACGGTGGATCCGCCAGCCTTGAAAACCGGTTCGCTGGCATTGCTGGCCGGTGGCGAAACCGAGCACCAGTTCGCGAAGCTGTCCGGCAGCGAGCTGATCCCCGGGGCGTTTACGCAAGCATCACTGGTGATCAGCAATGCTGGCACTGTGGACTTGACCTATCAGCTGGATGGGGCGGTCAATGCGACCGCTTCGCCGACTGCCGCTGATCGTGCCCTGTCCAGCGTTTTGCAACTGAGCATCTATTCCGGCATGGACCAAGCGGCCTGCGAAGCCGACCAGCCGTTGGCCGGGGAACGGCTGTATGCCGGGCCGCTGGGATCCACCGCCTCCTTCGCAGCTGCCAGGGTGCTGCGCGCCGCGCCGGCGATGGCGAATGAGGCCTTGTGCATTCGTGTTTCGGTTCCCTCCGGGGCACCTCAAACGGCTTCCGGCGGGAAAGTAGCGCTCAAGCTGGGGTTCGCGGGGCAGCAACGATGACAATTGGGAATCGCGTCCGGCGCAGGGAACAGCAGGAACGCACAGGGATCCGGTGGTGGTGCGGTCAGGTGCTTTCCTGGCTCGTGCTGTTCATCGTCCTTGCCCTGATTGCCGTCATGATCGTGGTTCCGAAATTGGGCGGGGCGACGGCGTATACCGTGCTCACCGGATCCATGCGGCCGCATTTGCCGCCCGGTACTTTGGTGGTGGTGAAGCCGATTGACCCACAGCACCTTCGCATTGGCGAGGTTGCCACCTACCAGCTGGAATCAGGTGAGCCTGAAGTCGTTACGCACCGTGTTTCCGCTATCGGCGCGAGCCTGGGCGGGGAAGAACAATTCATTTTCCGCGGGGATGCAAACAATGCCGATGACGAGCCGGTGCAACCCGAACAGATCCGGGGCAAGCTCTGGTATTCCGTCCCGCTCCTGGGATACGTGAACAGCGCTCTGTCACTCCAGCAGAGAACGTGGCTGACCTGGATCGCAACGAGCGGATTGATCGTGTATTCGCTGGTGATGTTCGGCGGGGCATGGCGTGAACGGCAGGGGAAAGGGCATCGATGAAGCTCCGTTTTCTTGCAGCCCGCGCGGCCATGACGGCCGTGATTCCCTGCGCGGCACTCGGCCTGGCACTGCCCGCATCAGCCGCGGAAACTGACCAGGGCCTAAGCTACAGCTTGGACGGCCGGGTCTATTCCGATGCCCCACCGCAGGTATTTGGAGGAGCCCCGGTCTTGGCGCCGGGCGTTGAATCCACAGGATCCTTGTGGATTCGCAATGACCGGGAGTCGGATATCGAAGTCCGCATCCGGACGATCGAGCCCGCTGCGTCAACCAGGATCTATTTCGAAACAGCCGGAGCCACGGTAGTCCGGTTGGAACCGGACAAAGCCGCGGAATTCGGACTGAGGGTCGGACTGCCCTGGTCGGCGAAAAATGAGTCGGAGGACCAGCAGGTGCCTTCGTTGCAGGTGCGCATCGACGCCGTCGAATTAGCAGGCGGAGATGGGCAAGCTCCGGATTCTTCGCGGCCGCCTGACGAAGGGTATTCGCCCGACAGTGATGCGCCGAGGGAAGAGCTGCCCCAATCGGATCCTCCCGAGCGGCATGATGGGCTCGGAGATACCGGGTTCCGCGGTGCGGCGCTGCTTGCGGCGGCAGGCATCGCGGGTATCGGGGGATTATCGTTGCTTGCTGCGCAACGAAGGAAACAAAAGGAACTTGAAACGGACGGAGTGGAAGAATGAGCGACCGTTCAATGCGCATCAAGGCAATTCTGTCCTTGGGCGTCCTCGTAGGATTCGGCACCGTCTCGACGCTGGCCTCATGGACCGGACAAGCGACAGCTACCTCGAACGTCAGCACGGCCACCGTTGCCCTGGGAGTTGGAGCTACTGCGACCAGCGCAACCTCGGCCAGCTACCAGATGCCCATCAGCGGCAATAACCTGTTTCCGGGCTCGACATCGGCATCCGTCGTGACAGTGAAGAACACCGGTTCCATCTCGGCGCCCTATGTTTTCGGCGGAAGAATCACCGAATCGGGCAACGCTGCGCTGGGGGCGGCACTCAATATCGTTGTAAAAACAGGCGCCACGGTCAGCGGCACCGGCTCCAGCGTTACTTGCTCGGGCGGAACCACGCTGCTGTCGAAGAACGCTGGATCCCAGTTCGGCAGTGCCTCGGCCGCCAGGCCCTTGGCCGCCGGCAGCAGCGAAACCCTGTGCGTGCAGTACTCGCTGCCAGTAACCGCGGCCAATACCCTGCAGGGCGCCACGACGGCAATCACCCTGGACTTCACCTCGACGGTGGGTTCATGAGATGAAGTTGAATCGAACTGGACCCCGCACAGGATCTTCGCTGACGCTGTTCCAGCGCCTCGTGCTGAACGCCTGCGCCGCGGCCGGGACCCTGTGCCTGGTCATGGCGGTGCTGGCGTTGGCTTTCGGGATCAAGCCCCTGGTTTTCGCCTCGGGATCAATGGGACCGGGCATCCCCACCGGTTCCCTGGGGCTGGCTGTTCCGACCGCGGTAGAGGACGTCGCCGTGGGCGACGTGGTTTCGGTGGTGATCAGTGACGAAGTGCGGGTGACGCACCGGGTTGTCGAAAAGACGGACGCGGGGCTGGTCCTCAAGGGTGATGCCAATCCCGTCGCGGACCTGCAACCGTATGCGGTGGACAGCGTCGACAAACTGCTGGCCAGTGTACCGGTCCTGGGCTACGTCGTATCGTGGCTGTCCCAGCCATGGGCCTATTTTCTCGGCGGACTGCTGTGCGCCTACCTGCTCTATGTCGCGTTCATCAAGAGGGATGGTGGAAGCGGCCGACTTTCATCCGGGCAGGGCATGAATGAGGCCGAAATGGACCCAGGCCCTTTTGCTGGTCGCGAGCATCAAGCCACTGAATTTCGGGTATCCGGAGCTAGTCGGGAATCCATGTCGCAACGATCTCGGCGACGGACCCTGATTCAGATGGCTGGCATGTTTTCAATGCTCACGTTGTGCCTTTTGCCGATTCAAATCGAACAAACCCAGGCAGCTTTCTCCAGCCAAGCGGCGGCTTCCGCCACGGCTACTGCGCTCACGGCTCTGCCCCCAGCCAACGCTAAATGCACAGGCAATGTCGGGGACCAGCAAACCATCCGATTCGATTGGTCAGTTTCCGGACCAGAACCAACGTCCTATACCATCACCGGACAACTCAATGGCAGCTCGACGGTAAAGACAGAGTCGCTTGCTGGCAACACGCGAAGCTACACGACATCCCTGTCTTCGAGCCAGGGTCTACTGGGTGCCCTGCTGGATTTGCTCGTAGGCTTCGACAGAAAATTCACGGTGGCGATCAGGGCGAATTACGGATCATGGAGTTCAGCCCCGGTGAGCTTTACTCAAATTCATGGCAGCGCTGGACTTCTGGGCAGCAACAAGCGTTTAACCTGCCAACCGCACTAGCCTGGCAGCGAATATAGACCATTGATAATCAGATCAAGGCCCACCGCAAAGGTCTTTGACGCCCGGTCCTCGTCGCCCAGGGCAGTGGCCAGTGTCTCGCTGAAAGCGCGTGTCGACTCTCCGTCGATTTCCCATACATTCTCAGGTGCCGCCGCATCCAAGGCGGATCCGAGCACAAAGGAGTCGACGATCGTGATGGCCTGCAGCCGCCGCTTCGGTTCGAACCCGGCCATAGCGAAGGCCTCGGCCAGTGCATCGTAGACGCGCAGCGTGGTGCTGTCGCGGACTGTGTGGCTGGTGAGCAGCGGGATCAGCCGTGGGTGCCTTGAATACGACTCCCAGTAGGACGTGGCAATTTGCTGTACGATCTCCTGCCAGTCGCTGGAAACGCTATCTGGCAGGCTGATCGCCGACATGGCCCGGCCTCTCATTAGCTCGATGATCTCATCCTTGCCGGACACGTGGTTGTACAGGGACGAAGCGGAGACCGAGAGGGCCTTGGCCAATTGCGGAAGCGTGAACTCGCCATGGGCGTCGACGAGCTTGAGTGCGGCATCGGCGATCGCGGCGGTGCTGAGCTTCGGCTTGGAAGGCCTGGCCATGAATTCTCCCGTTGTTGAAGGTTCTGGGTAGAGCTTACACAAATAAACGAAAGTCATTCGTTAAATCTCTTGCGCCGAGGCCGTCGCTGGACCTAATCTGTAAACGAATACCATTCGTTTAATATCTGAAGGGGAGCCCAATGCAAGAGATCCTGGCCCTTGAACCACCCGTTTCCCCAGCGCGTGCCGAAGCCAAGTCGCGCGGCGAGATCACCATTGCGCTGGTGCAGCACCGCTGGCGTGAAGACCCGCGGGAACTGCGCGGGGAACTGGAGGACGGCATTGCCCGCGCGGCCAAGCATAGCGCGCGCATCGTCTTCCTCCCGGAATTGACCCTGGGCAAATATCCGGCCTTCGAGATCCCGGACGCCGACGCCGCGGACGAGACCGCCGAGGATCTGGAGAACGGGCCGACCGTGGCCTTCGCCCGCGAGATGGCCGCGAAGTACAACCTGCACGTGCACATCTCGCTGTTCCGCAAGGCTCCGGCCGCCGACGGGTTGGGACTGAACACCGCAGTGGTTCTTTCCCCGCAGGGCCGGATCGTCGCGCTGACCAACAAGCTGCATATTCCGCGGACCGCAGGCTACTACGAGGACAAATACTTCCGCGAAGGGCCCAATGACGAGCCCTATCCGGTGCACCGCATCGCGGCGCTCGGGGACCTGGCCATGGGCCTGCCCACCTGCTGGGATGAATGGTTCAGCGAGCCGCCGCGCATCTATTCGCTGGCCGGAGCGGACCTGCTGGCCTATCCCACCGCAATCGGTTCCGAGCCGGACCACCCGGACTTCGACACCGAGCCGCTGTGGCGCCAGACCATCATCGGCAACGGCATTGCCAACGGGCTGTTCATGGTTGTCCCCAACCGGTGGGGCGACGAGGGAGCACTGGACTTCTACGGTTCGTCATTCATCTCGGACCCCTACGGCCGCATCCTGGCCCGCGCCCCGCGCGATGCCTCAGCGGTGCTCGTGGCCACCTTGGACCTGGACGCCCGGCGTGACTGGCTGGAGCTCTTCCCCTTCCTGCGCACCCGCCGTCCCGATACCTACGCGGCGCTGGCGGCGCCGCGCGAAGACGCCCAGCTGGGAGAACGGACGCAGACCCATGCCTGAGTTGCGCATGCCGGCAGAAACCGAAGCCCATGAGCGCATCTTCATGGCATTTCCCTCCGGCGGCTACACGCTGGGAGAAACCGAAGCGCAGGCCGAAGCGGCCCGCGCCGCCTGGAGCGCCGTGGCCCGGGCGGTCAGCGCTTTCACCCCGGTCACGATGGTGGTGGACCCGGCCAGCGAAGCCGCAGCCCGGCGCCATCTGGGTGATGCGGTCAGCTACTGCCTGCACCCGCTGGACGATGCCTGGATGCGTGATTCCGGCCCGAGCTTCGTGCGCACCGCACAGGGCCAGCTCAAGGCGGTGAACTGGAATTTCAACGGCTGGGGCGCGCAGAGCTGGGCGTCCTGGGACAAGGACCGACTGGTGGCGGGCCATGTCGCGCGCCTTGCTGGCGCAGAGGAGATTCGGGCGTCGATCACCAACGAGGGCGGCGGGATCCACGTGGACGGCGAGGGCACGGTACTGGCCACGCGCAGCGTCCAGCTGGATCCGGGCCGCAACCCGGGCAAGACCGAGAAGGACATAGAGGACGAGTTCGCCCGGCTGCTCGGAACCCGGAAGACCATTTGGCTCGATCGCGGGCTGAGCCGCGACAACGAGGAATTCGGCACGCGCGGCCACGTGGACATAGTCGCCTGCTTCGCCCGGCCCGGCGTGGTGCTCTACCACGACCAGCAGGATCCGCGGCACCCGGACTACGCGATTTCGCAGGCGGTGCGCGAACGGCTGGAGCAATCAACCGACGCGCAGGGACGGGCGCTGGAGCTCATTGCCGTTCCGGCGCCGACGGTGCTGCGCGATGCCGAGGACTGGGTGGACTATTCCTATATCAACCACCTGGTGACCAACGGCGGGGTCATCGCCTGCAGCTTCGATGATCCCAACGACCACCAGGCCGCGAGCATCCTGGAGGCGGCCTATCCCGGACGGGAAGTGGCCAGCGTGGATGCACGCGAGCTGTTCGCCCGCGGCGGCGGCATCCACTGCATCACCCAGCAGCTGCCCGCCACCGAACGGGAATAGGCCCCTAGCCCAGGCCGACCGCGCGGCGGCGTTCCAGGAAGACCGGTTTCGCCGCCGTGCGAGTCGCGGAAAACAGGGGGTCGGCCGCACGCCGGCCCAGGGCCAGGTCGGCCAGGTATTCGCCGATGGCGGGCACGAATTTGAAGCCGTGGCCGCTGAATCCCGCGCCGACGGTGACCGGCCCCAGCGAATCGAGGATGAAGTGCTCGTCGGCGGTGTTGGCGTAGGTGCAGGACACCGTTTCGTAGCGCGAAGGATCCGCTCCCGGAAGCCAGCGTGCCGCGTAGTCCTGCAGTCCGCGCAGCTGCTCGTCGCTGGCCTGGTGCGGCCGGTGCTCCGGATCGATGATCCGTCCGGAACCATGCCAGCCCACCTTGATGCCTTCCCCCGGGGTGCGCATGCCGTAGATGGGCCCGAAGACGCGTGATCCGATATCCCGTGCCGGATCCAGGGTGTGGTTGAACCCCGGCCAGTGCGCCGGCAGGTCCTTCTGCGCGAAATGCACCGGGTGCTCTTCGGTGACGTGGATGGCAGGAAGCTTGAGCGCATCGCCCAGCAGCAGCGCGGTCCAAGCCCCCGCGGTGACGATGGCATGGCGGGCCCGGATAGCCGAAACGGTGCCCTGGTGCTGGACTTGCACCTCGACACGGTCATCGGCAAGCACCTGCAGAGCGGTCACCCGGTGCCCGTATTCCACGGCAGCTCCGTGCGCTACGGCCAGCTTCTGCAGCGAAGCTACCGCAAGATCGGCATTGATCTGGCCGCCGGCGGGGATATGCAGGACTTCGGTCTCGAACTTCATTCCCGCGAAACGCTCTTCTGCCGCAGCGATGCTCAGCAGCTCGCTGCCGAATCCTGCGTGGGCGAGGCTCTGCTGCATTGCCCGTTGTTCGGCAACGATTCCGTGATTGACCAATCCGGTGCGTTCCAGCAGCGGAGTGCCGGCTTGCTCGGAAAGCGAATCCCACAAAGCGTCGGAACGCTGCAGCAGGCGAAGATACTCCAGTTCGGTGTAAGCAGGATTGAAGTTGCGGGTTGCTCCGTGCGAGGCGCCCTCCATATGCCCCGGGGCAAAGCGTTCCAGCAGCAGGACCTCGTGCCCGGCAGAGGCCAGGGACCACGCGGCCGCCGAGCCCATCGCGCCGCCGCCGATAATCAGGAAATCTACGTCATTGCTCACCTCTACAGCGTAAAACTCCAACTGAAGCGGGCTCCATTCAATTGACTCATTGGCCGTGGACTAACGTAATAGAGGATGGGAATCGGGAAAGCGGAGGCAGCGTGCAACTAGTGGCGGTAATCGGCTTGGCAGCTGCGGTTTTCGTGGGCGCCTCCACGCAACGGATCTCTGGAATGGGGTTCGCGCTGGTCTCCTCGCCCTTCCTGGTCATGGTCTTGGGACCCCATGAGGGGGTCATGCTGGTCAACCTGCTCGGCGCCTGCAGCAGTTTGCTGATCTTTGCGCAGGTCTTCCGTCAGGTCGAGTACCGGAAGGTCGCCTTCATGCTCATACCGGCCATGCTCATGACCGTTCCGGGGGCTTGGCTGGCGAACTCGCTGGAGGGTCCATGGCTTTCCATCGGCATTTCGTTCATGGTGATCCTGGCACTGGTTTCGAGTTTCATGATTCGAAATCTAGCGCTGGCCCAAAGCAAGGGATTGGCCGTCGGTGCCGGGGCAGTTTCCGGTTTCATGTCGGTGACGGCCGGTGTCTCCGGCCCGGCCATCGCGGGATACGCTGTGGCCAGCCGCTGGCCGCAGGCGCAATTCGCCATCTCCGTGCAGCTCTACTTCCTGGTGCTGTCGCTGACGTCCCTGGCCGCCAAGGGCGGCATGCCTCAACTGGATTGGCAGCAGTGGGGTGCCTGTCTTGGTGCGATGGTGCTGGGCATCTTGCTGGGCAATTACCTGGCTCCGAGGATCCCGCAAAAATTCAGTCGCGCATTCGTGATACTGATTGCCTTCGGCGGTGCCTTGAGCCTCATGGCAAGCGGCTTGGTCGACTTGGCCTCCCACTAGCGCAGTGCGCTGCTGCGCGGTGTGCGGCGGCGCCGCGAGCGGTACACGTTCTTCAATGAAAATGAGAGAATGTACTCCGTGCATTCCCAATATCCCGATGTAACTCTCAGCAAACGAGTCAGCGAACTAGACATTGAGCGCCGTGCCCTGTGGGCTGGCCTGTTCTGTTCCCTATTCGGGTTGGTTGTGGGGCTCATTGTCTTTGCCGGCGAGCGTCCGCCGCTCTTTGGCGATCTGTCCGTGGGCATCGTCTCCGCCGCTTGCGGTGCTGTCTCGGCCGGAACCAGCAGCGCCTATGCTTTCCGTTCGATGCTGCGGGCACGTGAACCGTGGCTGAAGAAGATCCCCAAATGGCGCCAGATCATCACGGCCCTGGGCCTCGTATTGGTGCACGTAGCCAGTTCTGTCATGATCCTGCTGGTTGTGTTCCATTTGTTCCAACAGGCCTTCTACGGGCTGCATCTGGATGTGCTGGCAGGCGCGTTGGCGGTCAGCGTCGCCACGGGCATCTCCGCCTACCTGTCCTTGGAAGCAACCGCGCGGATCAACGCGGAATCACTTTCCGTGGTGCTGGGCATCTTCATGGGCGCTGGCGTGCTGATCAGCATGCTGCTGGCTGAAGACCAAGGCTGGTGGCAGAGCATGTTCTCTTCGCTGGGAACAACGCAGGCCGGCATGGGCTCCTTCTGGACCTTCAACCTCACCCTGGTGATTTCCGGTTTGGTGCTGGCGGCCTTCACCGAGTTCCTGACCCGCGACCTGGTCCGCCTGGCGCAGTCCTACCGTTGCCGCCCGGCGCTGGAAAGATACAGGATTGCACGAATGGTGCGTCCGCGGCCGTGGCTCGTGCGCTGGTGCCTGCTGATTGTCTCGGTCGGCATTATCGGCATTGGCTTGGTTCCCTTCGACGTGGCCATGGAAGTGCATTCGGCCTTCGTGCAGATGGTCTCGGCAGCCATGATCTTCTTGCTGCTGGGCACCGTCGTGCTGCTGCCTGGCTACCCTGCGGTGTTCCATATGCTGTCCTACGCGGCCATTGGCGCGATCTGGGCGGCCTTCCAGCTGTGGAGCGAATGGTCCTACTACAACCTGACCGGTTTCGAGCTCTCGGTCGTGGCCATCATGTTCAGCTGGATCTCGGTGTTCATCCGCACGACTTCGGCGATGACCCAGGACCGTTCAGAACCCCGAACCACCCACTCGCCTTCCGAAGTAGCCAAGGCGAAGAAGTCCGCGGCCAAGGGCGGCTGAACTTGAATATCCGTCGGAAGGCTGAAGCATTTCGCCTCTGCGGGCCGGTAGCCTGAAAATATGTTGATTGCGGAAAAGCTCTACTTGCTAATGGCCGATGACTCCGAAAAGCCGGAGACAGTTGTATCAGCTACGGGATACGGCATGAATGCTGCCATCATCACCGACTTGATGATCGCTGGGCGTGTGGCGTTGAGCGAGGATCAGCATCGGCAGATCCACCTCATCGGTGCCGGCCCCTGCCCGGATCCAGTTCTCGCCGCGCCTTTGGAAAAGCTGGAAAAGAGAGGCAATCTGAGCCTCGACGAAGCGGTGAAGATCAATTCCTTGTGCGATGCCCGCTCGCTGACCGATTCCTTGGCCAAGGCCGGGATTATCGAATACGGCGAACGCACACTGCTGGGCTTGGGCAAGCAACGGGTCCGCCTCATCAACCAGCAGATCCAGCGCCAGATCCGGACCGATTTACAAGGCGCCCTGCACGGACAGAAGATCCCGGGAACCAGCGATACCACCGTGCTCGCGATCTTGCAGGCGATAGGCCTGGTGAACCATGTGCTGGAAGACGAGCTGGCACCCATGTCGGGAAGCCAAGCGCAGTCCCGGATTGCGGAACTCGCACAGGATTCACCGGCAGCCGATTCAGCGCAACGGGCAGTGGCAGCGATGAACGCCGCCATCGTTACCCAGCGCGTCATTCCGCCCGCGCCCGGAAAGAAATAGCTGGACGGCGCCCGCAAGGAAAGACTACTGCGCGATGATTCAGCGCAGGGTGCTCAATCCCGCATCCATGACCACCTGGATAGTGGAGCGGTAATGGCTATTGAGCAGCTCGCCGAGCAGGGCTGCATTACGATCCAAGGCGGCATCCAGGATTTCCTGGTGCTCCTTCTCAACGTTGCGCTTGCCTGCGGCCTTCGACGGGGCAGCCCAGCGGCGGTACAGCTCGGTGAAGTTCGAAAGGTCGGCAGAGAGCTTGAGCATCGGCTGGCAATCGCACGGTACCAGCAATGCATGGTGGAATTCGCGGTGCGCCTCGGACCATGCGGGGTTGACGGTGCCAGGTTCCTCCGGCAAACGCCGCGGGGTGCGCGAAAGCTTGTGGTGGGCTGCGATCAAGTTCGATTCCCACGCGACATCTCCGCGCTCCACCGCCAAGCGGGCGGCCAGTGCCTCGGTGGAACACCGCAGTTCGGTGATATCCGCCAGTTCGCGCAGGTTCAGATCCGGCACGAAGAAGCCGCGGTTTGGGCGGATGACCACCAGGTTTTCCCCCGCTAGCCGTGTCAGCGATTCGCGGATCACGGTGGTGCTGGTCTCGAACTGTTCTGCCAAAGTGGTCGGCTGAAGGCGGTCGCCGGGGGACCAGAAGCCATCAAGGATGGTTCGGCGGATACCCTCCAGGGAATGAACTGATGCCTTTGCCAAGCTGACCTCTTCATGCGTGATCGATTGAATCTGATGTTAATAACAATAATCATATTCTTCGCAGGGGATAGATAATCCACGCGCACGGCGGAACAGAATACCCGGGCTATTGCTGGTAATTCGCCAAAACTGTTTACCTTCCGCCGCGTCGGTCCTAGGCTCGGGTCATGTCAGTGAAGATCCGCACGATTCAAACCGCAGTTCCCGCGACGACCCTGGCCCAGGAAGAGATCCGCGATGTCTTCGCCAGCCAGCCGAACCTGAGCCGGCTGGGTGAACGGCTCATCGCCACCTCGTTCAACTCCGCCGCGATCAGCACCAGGTACAGCTGCGTCGATGAATTCGACCTCTCCCTGCCCGAACCCGAAACTCCGCTGTTCTACGACCGGGTTGAAGGCCGGTTGCTCTCCCCGAGCACCGCCGAACGCAACGGCATCTATGCGAAGCAGGCCAGCGCGCTGTTCACGAACGCCGCGAAAAAGGCCCTCGACGCCTGCCCGGACCTTGCCCCGGAAGATATCACCCACGTCATAACCGTCTCCTGCACCGGGTTCTACAACCCGGGCCCGGACTACCAGATCGTGCGGGCGCTGGGGCTGGCACCGAGCACCGTGCGCCACCACCTTGGTTTCATGGGATGCTACGCGGCGTTCCCCGCCCTGCGCGCGGCCCGCGACTTCTGCCTGGCCGATCCTCAAGCCACCGTGCTGGTGGTCTGCGCCGAGCTGTGCACGTTGCATGTGCACAGCTCCAATGACCCGGACACCATCATGGGTTCGGCCATCTTCGCCGACGGGGCCGCGGCGGTGATCGTCTCGGCGCAGGGCAGCGGGCTGCTGCAAATGGACGGCTTCGAAACCGTGCTCACCCCGGTGGGCGAGGAGGCCATGGCCTGGAATATCGGCGACCATGGATTCGAGATGGTGCTGGGCACCTACGTTCCGCACATCATCGACGAGCACATCACCGGGGCGCTGCAGCCGCTCTTGGCCAAGGACGCCGACCCGGAACTCTCTGTGGACCGGATCCAGCATTGGGGTCTGCACCCCGGGGGCCGGGCCATCCTGGACCGGGTGCAAAACCGGCTGGGCCTGGATGACCAGCAGCTGGTGCCAGCCCGCGCGATCCTGGATCGCTACGGGAACATGTCCAGCGCCACGGTGCTATTCGTGCTCAAGGAAATCCTGGAAGCGGCCGCTGCGGACCAGGGCGAAAGGGTCTGCTCCATGGCATTCGGTCCGGGGCTGACCGTGGAATCCGGGCTGTTCACCATATGCCGGCAAGGATAATGCTCCGGCTGGCGCGGGCAGCGGAAGCCATCGAGGAAATGGACCGCCCGGATTGCGACCCGGTGCTGCTGCGCCGCACCTACGCCCAGTTCCCTCTGGTGAACCGGATAGTAGCCGGCTGGCGGGGCAATTACGTGCAGTGCATCCGCCCGTTGCTGGCGCGCCGGGTCCGGGCCAGGATACTGGACGTGGGCTGCGGGGGAGGAGACATTGCGGCGAATCTGGCGCGCTGGGCGCTCGCCGACGGGTTCGAGGTGGCAGTGTGCGGTATCGACCCGGATCCCCGGGCCATCTCCTACGCCCGGCAAGCGCTGCAACGCTGCAAGCTGCCGCGCGGGGTGCTGGAATTCCGGGAAACGACCAGCACCCGGCTAGCGGCCGACGGCGAGCAGTTCGACCTGGTGCTCTCCAACCACCTGCTGCACCATCTGGGTACGGACCAGCTGCGCCAGTTGCAGGACGAGACCGAGCAATTGTGCACCGGGATCGGGTTGCACAGCGATATCCGGCGTTCCCCGGTGGCGCTGGGCCTGTTCGGGCTGGCGACCCTGCCGCTGGCAGGCAGTTCGCTGATCCGGCGCGATGGCCTGACCTCCATTCGGCGCAGCTTCGTGCCGGGGGAACTGGGGCCATTGCTCCGCCCTGGTTGGGAGGTGCGCACGCAGCGGCCCTACCGCAACCTGCTGCTCTGGGAAGCTGGCGGCCATGGATGACGCCGCGATCATCGGCGCCGGGCCGGTGGGCCTGGCGCTGGCCATAGAGCTCGCCCAAAGCGGGCATGCCGTTCGGGTTTTCGAGCAGCGCGGCGCACCGGTAGCCCACTCGCGCGCCATCGGCCTGCATCCTCCAGCGCAAGAGGTCCTGGCGCGGCTCGGCGTGGGACCGGCGGTGCAGCGCGGCGGCGTGCAGATCCGCGGCGGACTGGGGATCTCGCGCGGGCGGAGTATCGCTTCGATGGATTTCTCCACTATTGGCGGCCAGTATCCCTATGTGCTGTCCTTGCCGCAGCAGGACACCGAGCAATTGCTGCGCGAGCGCTTGGAGCAGCTGGCACCGGGGTCATTGATGATGGAGTGCGCTTTCGAGCAGGTACTTGGGCAATCGGAGCAAGCCGTGGAATTTGCCGCTGGCGGCGTGGTTCACCGGGCCCTGCGGCTGGCCGGAGCCGACGGGGTCCGTTCCGCGGTCCGCAGGGATCTCGGCGTGGGCTTTGCCGGAAGGGACCATCGGGACCGCTACCTGATGGGGGACTTCCCGGAGACCACTGGGCTGGCGCACACTGCCGCGCTTTTCCTGCATCAGCAGGGGATTGTCGAATCCTTCCCGCTGCCCGCTGCGCGGCGGCGCTGGGTGGTGCGCATCGAGCAAACGCAGGTCGATGATTCGCCGGGCATGCTGGCCGAGACCATCTTGGACCGCACCGGATACCTTCTTGACGCCGAGGCCTGCACGATGACCAGCAATTTCGGCACTGCCACCCGGATGGTGCCCTCGATGGTCCATGGGCGCGTGGTGCTGCTGGGCGATGCGGCCCACCAGATCAGCCCGATCGGTGGGCAGGGGCTGAGCTTGGGGCTGGCTGATGCGCAGGCGGTGGTGCAGCTCATTGCCGCCAGGGCACCCCTTGAAGCCTTGGACGACCTGCGGCTCGGGGCCGCCCGCAGTGCGGCCCGGCGTGCGCAGGCGAACATGCTGCTGGGCCGTGCACTGCCGCGCTGGGCCGTCCCTTTGCGGGATTCGGCGTTTTCCCGGCTGGCCTCCAGTGCCTGGCTGCATGAGAAGGTGGCGCGCGACTTCACGATGACCGGTCCCGGACAGCGTTCGGTTCCCGTCGCATGACGAAATGGCAACGTTTCGAAGACTGATTGCGAATGGAGCATCTATCCGGATGGCGCCCAACGGCGCAGGAAGTGCACATCGACAAGCAGCTCGCCAACGGCTCGGTCAGCGGAGAAGTCAGGGCTTACCTGGGTGAAACCGACCACGGCGAGTCCATCTGGGGCGAGACCTTCCAGCTGGAGGCGGTCATGGCCGGCACCGGTGATGCGGTGGTCACCTACGAGCATCAGGATGGATTCCGGCACTGGAGCAAAGACCGACCGGCCTCTGCCACCAGCGGGCATCTGGGAGACATGGACCTTGCCGGTGCCGTGGGCAACCTCGGCCACCTGAAGGAATCCGTCAAGTACTGAACACCCGAATGCAGCAGTGCCGCGCCGCCGGTAGATTGGCGGTGCGGCACTGTTTTTGCGTGCCCAAACTCACCGCCAAATACTCGCGGATACATGAAACAATAGGTAGCAATGACTTCCATCGATTCCACCCCACTTTCCGCCGAAGAACGCAAGGCACTGCGCAATGAGCAGGCCGCGGCCCAGCGCGCCCAGCAGATGCGCATCTCCAAGTCCCGAGCCGAAGCCGAAGGCCGCGCCCAGGTCGTTCCAACCGCCGAAGGCTGGAAGCAGGAGATGGGTGCCGATGGTCGTCCAGAGCTGCAGTTCGCCACCAAGCGCCGTGTCTCCCAGCCGCCAACGCACCTGGCTGACCTGTCCCTGGCCGAGCGCCAGGCCAAGCTGAAGGAACTGGGACTGCCGGCCTTCCGCGCCAAGCAGCTCTCAGTGCACTACTTCCAGCACTACACCACCGACCCGGAGAAGATGAGCGATCTTCCCAAGGAGCGCCGTGCGGAACTGGCCGAGGCCATGTTCCCGAAGCTGCTCACCGAGGTCAAGCGCCTGGAAACCGATGATGGCAAGACCATCAAGTTCCTCTGGCGCCTGTTCGACGGCTCGCTGGTCGAGTCCGTGCTGATGCGCTATCCGGGCCGCATCACCCTGTGCATTTCCTCGCAGTGCGGCTGTGGCATGAACTGCCCGTTCTGCGCCACCGGCCAGGCGGGCTTGACCCGCAACATGTCCACCGCTGAAATCCTGGACCAGATCGTCCAGGCCAACCGCGTGATCGCCGAAGGCGGACTGGGCGGACGCCAGCACCCCGAGGAGCGCGTGGGCAACATCGTGTTCATGGGCATGGGCGAGCCGCTGGCCAACTACAAGCGCGTGATGAACGCCGTGCACCGCATGGTCGCCGATGCCCCTGAGGGCTTGGGCATGGCCGCCCGCGGCATCACCGTCTCCACCGTTGGCCTGGTTCCGGCGATCCGCAAGCTGACCGAGGAGAATGTCCAGGTCACCTTCGCGCTGTCGCTGCATGCGCCGGATGACGAGCTGCGCGACGAGCTGATCCCGGTCAACTCGCGCTGGAAGGTCGACGAGGCACTGGATGCCGCGTACGACTACTACGTGAAGACCGGTCGCCGCGTCTCCATCGAGTACGCGCTGATCAAGGACATGAACGACCACGAATGGCGTGCAGAAATGCTGGCCAAGAAGCTGAACGCGCGCGGCCGCGGCTGGGTGCACGTGAACCCGATTCCGCTGAACCCGGTGCCGGGCTCCATTTGGACCCGCAGCGAACCGGATATCACATCCAAGTTCGTTCGCCGCCTCGATGAGCTCGGCGTGCCAACCACGCTGCGCGATACCCGAGGCAAGGAAATCGACGGCGCCTGCGGCCAGCTCGCAGCCGACGGCGACAAGTAGCATTTACCGTGGAGACCAGCTTTCGCTGGTCTCCACGGTGCGTTAACGACCCCTCTTCGTGCAGGAGGTCTACGACTGCATGTATGGTTCTGATATGGCCGTTTCAGACCCGCTTTTCCTTGATAAGACCAATCCAGAGCTATGGAACTCGATTGGCAGATTTTCCAAAGATGTCGCCAAGTCCTACCGCGCAGCCGGAATCAGCGACCGCACCGCCGAGCTGATCAACCTGCGCGTCTCGCAGATCAATGGGTGTGCCTACTGCTTGGACCTTCACGCCCGCAAGGCACTGGACGCAGGGGAGAGTCTGCAACGCATCAACCTGCTGAGCACTTGGGATGAATGCGGCGGCCTGTTTAGCGAAGAAGAATGCGCAGCGTTGGCCATCGCAGAAGCCGCCACGGACCTGCCTAATCCCGATGAGCGCATAGCAGCGGTGGCTTCGGCCCGGCTGGTGCTCAGCGATGAGCAAGTGGCAGCCATCCAATGGATCGCCGTCGCCATGAATGCCTTCAACAGGATTTCCATCCTTTCGCGCCACCCGGTCAAGGAACGCGAACTGGAAAAGGCGGACAAATAGCAAAAGGCCGCCGTTTGCCCGGGTGGGGGTAAACGGCGGCCAATACGAACTCAGGCGTTGGCTTTGCGTACGGCTTCGGTGTAGCGGCGTTCGAATTCCTCGGCGCTGACCACTTCTCGTTCCACGCGGAATGAAGACTCGTCAATCCCCAGAACCGCAGCGATCAGTGAGCGGGTGTAAAGGGCGATCTTGCGTGATTTCCGGGTGGACGTCACATGGTCCAATTCCGGAACCCAGATGTTCCACCAGCCGCCTTCCTTGCCGACTACTGCCTTGAAAACGCGTTGCTCACTCATCTGCTGCCTTACTCTCTACGATGCTCTGACCAGCGTCTTGCCGTCTGCTTCAATACTCCACTACGTGCAGCCGTGGCGACAAGTCGTCGCTGCCGTGGGCACTACTTCGCCAGCGGCACGCCATCCTTGCCTACCGCGAAGCTCACGACGTCGTCATAGGCGCGTCGCTCGGTCTTTTCCAACTGGTATTCCGAATCCTGCTGGGGGAAAATGTGAACCGGGGTCAAGGTCGGTTTCCGTGCCGTAGCCGCCGTTCAGCGCCGCATAGGTTTCCCAATTGCCCAAAGCTGGAAGCAGCGGAACGCTGGAGGCCAAGTCCGAATGCTCGCCGGCCACATGGCCGAAGAACTCATCCCACGCCGGCTGGTATCCCGAACCCTGGGTGAGATCGCCTGCCATCATGACCAGGTCCGGATCGGCAGCTTCGATGTGCTTGAGGTTCTCGTTGAATGCGGTGGACTGGTCCAGCGGGTAGCGCAGGGTCGGTTCGCCGTTGCGGGTGGTCATGCCGAACTGCTGGTCCCATTTGGACCCCGCGCCCGGACGCTGGATGGAATCTGCGGTGTAGCCGTTGACCGGGGAGAGCTCCCACTCGCGGTGTTCGGTGCGTCCGCGTGGTTCGGTTTCAGAATCTGAGAACGCAATGATGCGCACGTTTTTCCACGCCCCGCCCTTGGGAGCTGTTTTGAAAGCCGCGCTGTGGGTTTCTCCTGATTGGGTCACGGTGTAGTTGTAGGACTTTCCGGGCAGCAGGCCCTGGAGGGTCACCGAGTGCTTGTAGTTCGAATTCGACTTCAACCACGAGCCCTGTTCCAAGCCCTCGATCTGCTGATCAAGTTCGGCCCGGGTGTATTCCATGAGATCCAGGTACTGTGGTGCGCTGCTCTGCTTCCCGGACTTTCCCAGTCCCGGTCCCGAGAGGCTTATCGTGCCCGGCTCATCGGTTTCGCTGATCCAGTTGATGGTCATCGACGTGGCAGCAGGAGCTTGGAGGTAGGGCAGTACGCGGAAACCCGGTTCTGGGGACTAGGCCGTTACCGCTGGAAGCGCGGAAGCAGCGGTTCCTGGCAGAGCAGCGGCGCTGGCTGCCGGCGCCAAGACCAACGGGATCAATACAGCGGCGGCAAGTGCGGCCGAGAGGGGCTTGTTGTTCATAGTGCGTTCTCCTGTGCGAGGTGTCGCCTGCAAAAGGCGGGTACCTTGAGGATGCCCGGGGCGCGTGCCCCAAGGGTGGATATGAGGCAAACGAAGGGTGAACTGGGTCGGTGAGCCTGCTCACCGGCTGTCTCGCGCACTAATACCAAGCTGGAGCCGATAGCCTTGAAGCAGATAGCTGAGAAGACCAAAGCGAGGGCGCTTCGGTTTTCCACGCCTGCGAAAAGAAGGACAAACAGTGCAAGCCTCCCAGCGTTCCAAGGTAGCTCCCTTTGAAGTGATGCAAATTGTTGATCAGGTCGCCACGATGCGGACCTCCGGCCACGACGTGATCTCGTTGTGCGTGGGAGAACCTGGCGGCGGTGCTCCAGCGGCCGTGAATGACCTGGCCGCGAAGCTGCATGCCGAGCATGCCGACTTCGGGTACACCTCAACTGCGGGACTGCTCGAAACCCGACAGGCCTTATCGAAGCACTACCTCGATACCTATGGCTTACAGATCCCCGCAAAGAACTTCGTGATGACCACAGGTTCCTCCGGTGCATTCCAGCTTTCGTTCTTGGCAGCCTTCGATGCTGGAGACGTGGTGGCGCTGGCCCGTCCCGGCTACCCGGCCTACGCCAATATTCTGGGTGCCCTGGGGCTGGAAGTTGTCGACCTGCCCACCGGTGCAGCGCAGCGTTACCAGCCCACCGTGCAGCTGCTTGAGGCGGCCAAGAAGGAGCATGGACGCCTCGATGGGCTGGTTGTTGCGTCGCCGAATAATCCCACCGGAACCATGTTCAGCGCAGGCGAGCTCTCGGACTTGGCCACCTGGTGCGAAGCAAATGATGTGCGGCTGATTAGCGATGAAATCTATCACGGCATTGAATTCGTCCCAGACCGCAAGGCACATACCTCGTGGGAGTTCTCCCGCTCGTCCATCGTTGTCTCCTCCTTCTCCAAATACTGGGGGATGACCGGCTGGCGCCTGGGCTGGATGATCGTGCCCGATGAGCTAGTGCCAACGGTGGACGCACTGGCTTCGAACCTCGCCTTGTGCGCTCCAGCGCCAGCACAGCGCGCGGTGGTAGCTGCCTTTGAACAGCGGAGCCTCGATGAAGCCAATGAGCGCGTGGACGAGTTCGCCCGCACCCGAGCCCACGTGTTGGAGCACTTCAGCAGCTTGGGCATCAGCGAGGCAGCTCCCGCCGATGGGGCTTTCTACCTCTACGGCCGGTTGGCCCCCGAAGTCTTGGAGCATTTCGGTTCTGCGGGCAAGTACTGCCAAGCGGTTTTGGAGCATGCGCATGTTGCGCTGACCCCTGGCGGCGACTTTGATCCGTTCGAAGGCCACCTGTTTATCCGCTTGTCCTTCGCGGCCGGATATGAGCGTGTGGCAGAAGCCCTGGAACGCGTTGCGGCTTTCCTACGGCAGAGCTTGGCAGGAAGCTAGTTTTCCACATTAGGTGAGCAATGCGCTGCGCGCGGCGCTTCAAAATGGACAGTGGATGGCAGTAACGCTTCGTTACTGCCATCCACTGTTTCAAGGAGCCACCAATGCCTGCAGTACTCGAACCTGTCGAACATGAATGCCTTGCGTGCTATTTGTATCGTGCGGTCTGCGCGCAAGGATGCGACGGGACCCATCTCTTCCTCTTGTCTTATCGCGATGCGAGCGCTCCGCGAGCTACCGCGATTGACCGGAAAATGCAGCTGCTGGGCGGATTCTGCGACTGCGAAGTGCTGGCCAATGCCATCCGCCCGATCACGCGTGAAGCGATTCAAGCCGTGGACAATGACGAAAATCTTGTCTGCAAAGGAGTACGCCGCGGCACAATCCAACCATGTGAACATTGGTTGATGCGCCGCGGCGTACAGTGGGGCGGCGGTCAGTTCCGCCGCCGAAGTGCTTGAAGATCAGTTTTCGGGGGTCTTGCTCTTCGGCTTGCGGGCCTTGAGCAGTTCAACACCAATAGGGATCACCGAGATGAGGACGATCAGGATGAAGATCAGGTCGATGTTCTCTTCGATCCAGGTGAATTGGCCCAGCCAATAACCCAGCAATGTGACGCCGATACCCCACAGGGCGGCACCGATCAGGTTGTAGAGGATGAAGGTCTTGTGGTTCATCCTCGCTACGCCAGCGATTACCGGGACGAAGGTGCGGACCACTGGAACGAAGCGTGCCAGGATCACCGCGCGGCCGCCGAACTTCTCGAAGAACTCGTGGGCCCGCTCAACGTTCTTCTGCGAGAAGAAGCGGGAATCCGGTTTCTTGAAGATGGCAGGTCCGGATTTCTTGCCAATGATGTAGCCGGTCTGGTCACCTGCGAAGGCGCAGACAAAGATCGCGGCGGCGAAGAGCCACAACGGAATTTGGATGGTGCCGGTGGCAATGAGCATGCCAACGGTGAAGAGCATCGAGTCGCCTGGCAGGAAGAAGCCCACCAGCAAGCCGGTCTCGGCGAAGACAATGGCGCAAACCAGCAGCAAGACCCATGGGCCAAGCGCGGGGTTGTTCAGGAAGACGACTGGGTTCAACCAGTCGGGCAGGAAAGCCGCGCCCATGGTTGGAGCCGCATAATCGGTCACAAGGGAAAGAAACGAAGAATGATCTAGCACAGCAAAAATCCTACGTGAGTACGCTGTGAGTTTCCCAGAGTGCCATCCGTAATCTCTGATGGGGGACAACCCGGCCACAAGGGCGAAAATCTCCAAGTTGTTCGTTGACCCGTAGTGATCATGGCTTTTCACGGGGCCAGCAACGAGAGCCGAGGGAGCATTGGGAAGCGGCAAGTTGCCAAGCTCACAGCGGGATTCGACGTAAAAGTCGGCGAGGTTGCATCGAGCCACCTGGATTCGGTCCATGACAACGGTCATGGGCAACGCATGACTTTCTGCTCTTCTGCACACCCGGCAAAGGGGGAAGACTAAGAAGCATGGAAACGCTGATTAGAACGAATGCAGTTTCGCTCAGCGGTTTGAAGAAGACCTTCTCAACGCCGCGCAGCAAAGTTGAAGCAGTCAAGGGCATTGACCTGCAGATCCAGACCGGACAGATCGTGGCCTTCCTAGGACCCAACGGAGCTGGCAAGACGACAACCGTGGACATGATCCTGGGCCTGACCCAACCCACAGGAGGGTCGGTGGAAATCCTCGGCTTGGATCCGCGCCAAGCCATCTCCGCTGGAAGGGTCTCTGCCGTCTTGCAAACCGGTGGGTTGCTGCGCGATATGACCGTCAAGGAGACAGTGTCAGTCATCGCCCACATGCATGAGCAAGCAGATCGCATTGGGCCGGTCATGGAACGCACGGGGCTTGATAAAATCGCCAAGCGGCGCGTGGGCAAATGCTCTGGCGGCGAGCAGCAGCGCATCAAGTTCGCTTTGGCTCTGCTGCCCGACCCGGATGTACTGATCCTCGATGAGCCAACTGCCGGAATGGACGTGATGGCCCGCCGGGATTTCTGGGCCACGATGCGAGAAGAAGCTACCGAAGGGCGCACCGTCATTTTCGCCACGCACTATCTGGAAGAAGCCCAGAACTTCGCAGAACGCACCGTGCTGATGAGCCAAGGCCGCATTGTCGCCGACGGCGCCACCGAAGAGCTGCGCAAGCTCATCTCCGGACGCACCGTCAGCGCTTCCTTCCCCTCGGCGGAGCATGCCGAACGAGCCGGAGCTTTTGATAATTCGGTGCAGGTAGCCGAACGCAACGGATTGCGCTTCGCTTTCCACAGCGTCGATTCGGACCGCTTCGCGGCCGCCCTGCTCGCCGACTACCAGGGCTACGACCTGGAAATTTCCTCGCCGAGCCTGGAAGAGGCCTTCATCCAGCTGACCAAGGACGCATCATGATGAGCACCTACATCCGCGTGGAATTCGCACGGCACTTCCGCGATGGGTACAACCTGATCTTCGCCCTGCTGCTGCCCGCCGCCATGTACATCCTGTTCGGCAACATCCCCAGCTACACCGAGTTCGAGCTGGGCGCAGGCAACGTGAAGTTCTATCTGATGATTTCCATGGCAGCCTACGGGGCGGCGGTCAGCACTGTGGCAATCGCCGGGACCGTGGCCACCGAAACCATGCAGGGATGGGGCAGGCAAATAGCCTTGACCAAAATGCCGCCGGCCATGTTCGTCAGCAGCAAGATGATCGTCGCGGCCACCGTAGCCGGTGCCTCGGCAGCAGTAGTCTTCGCCCTGGGCGCCGCGACTGGAGCCGAAGTGCAAGAAGGCTGGATCTGGGGAGCGAGCTACCTGATCATCCTGCTCGGCGCCATGGTCTTCGCCTGCTACGGCATCGGGGTGGGCATGGTGTTCAAATCCGAATCGGCCCTGGGCCTGGCCTCAGGCTTGATGGTGTTCTTCGCCTTCTTCGGCAATGTCTTCATGCCCCTGGAAGGAGGCATGCTCGACGCGGCCCGCTTCACCCCGATGTACGGCTACGTAGCACTGGCCCGCTACCCATTGCTCAAGGACATGCCCGCCGGAGTCGAAATGGCCCCGGACGCATTGTGGATCCCAACCGCTAACCTAGTGGCATGGGCACTCATCTTCGTTCTCTTCGCGGTACTCGCCACCAGGAAGGCCAAGGCACGCCAGTGAGCCGCAACCTGCCCGGCGCCGCGCCAGCGGACGATCCGCTCTGCGAGATCGACGAGGACCAGAAATTCTGGGATCGCCGAGGCTGGCTGATCGCCGGCGTCTGGGTGATCTTCCTGGTCTTCCCGGTGCTGGACCTTCTCGTGGAAGACTACACGCTGCCCACCCGGATCATCGGCCTGGCGCTGATCGCCCTCTTCGCCGCCGTCTACCTGCAGTCGTACGCCAAATTCTCCCAGAACATCGGGCAAGGCGGAACCAGCGCTCGCAGGGCGCATGCGAACTTCCTGGTCCTCTGCGCGATTATCGCCCTGGGCATCCCGGTCATCGGGCTGACCACCATGGGGCTCTTCCCCTTCATCACCTCCTTCGCGATCTTCTTGCTCAGCAGGAAGTGGGCCATCGCGGCCTACGCCGCGGTGCTGGTGCTCAGTTTCGCGCTGCCGATCGTCTACGGGCAGTTCATGGACGCGATCTTCCTGATCGGCCTGAACCTCGTGCTGATGGTGGTGTACGCGATTACCGTGGCCGCCATTCGGCGCTCGGCCGCAGCAGAAAAGATCCGCAGCGACTACCTGCTGGTCGCCGAGCAGGAACGCGTGGCCAGGGACGTGCATGATGGCATCGGGCATTCGCTGACCGCATTGAATTTGAAGGCGCAGCTGGCCCTGCGCCTGATGGACCAGGAACAGTACGCCCAGGCCCGCGGGGAACTGGAACAACTCAGCGCCCTGGCCGTGGACGCGCTGGACTCCGTGCGCACGACGGTGCAGGGGCTCAGCCGCCAGGACCTGGCCGGGGAACTGGCCGAGCTGCAGCAGGCGTGCGACGACAACAACCTCGAATTCACGGTGGCAGGAACCGCCGAGCAAGTCCCGATGCAGCTGCGTTCGCATGTGGCATGGATCCTGCGCGAAGCGGTCACCAATGTGCTGCGCCACGCGCACGCCAGCACCATCGTGCTGCATCTGGAACCCGGAAAAGTCAGCGTCGATGACGACGGGGATGGCCTGCAAGCCAGCACGCCAGGCCACGGCATCCGGGGAATGCAGGAACGCGCCAAGCAATTCGGTGCCAGTTGTACAGTAGGGGCATCGCGGCTGGGCGGAACCAGCGTGCAAGTGGCCTTCGAGGCAGAGGGGAGTGCAGCGTGATCCGGATTCTCATCGCCGATGACCAGCACCTGGTCCGGGGCGCACTGGCAGCCTTGCTGAACCTCGAAGAAGACATCCACGTCGTTGCGCAATGCGCCGACGGTGACGAGGTCGCCGCCGCACTGGATGCGCACCCCGCCGACATCGCGTTGCTGGATGTGCAGATGCCGCGGCACGACGGGCTGCGCACCGCAGCAGAACTCAAGGCCAGCCACGCCGAGGTGAAGGTGCTGATCCTGACCACCTTTGACCGTCCCGGATATTTCCGCCAGGCCTTCGAAGCCGGAGCGCACGGCTTCCTGGTCAAGGATTCTCCGCCGGCCGAGCTGATTGCCGCCATCCGCAGGGTCTATTGCGGGGACAAGGTAGTGGATCCGCAGCGTGCCATGCTCAGCGTGGAGAGCCGCAGCAACCCGCTAACCGGGCGTGAGCGCGAGATCCTTTCACTGGCCGCCTCAGGCTCGCCGGTATCGCAGATTGCCTCGGCGGTGCACCTGTCGGTGGGAACTGTGCGCAACCACCTGTCCAATGCGATCGGCAAAACCAGCACTGCCAACCGCATTGAGGCCGCGCGCTACGCCCGCGAGATGGGCTGGATCTAGCGCGTTACGAAGTGGGTAATCAGGCCTATGACCCAAATTGAGGAGGCCAGCAGCACGCAGCCGAATTCCACGACGATGCCCAGGCCCATGGCCTTCAACGCGGCCCAGGATGAGCCGAGCGCGCCGGAGACTTCGCGCCGGCGCACGCTTTCACCGGCGAATAGGCCCACTGCGAAACCGACGAACATGCCGATCACGGGAATGAGGAAAGCACCGGCGATGGCACCCACGACCGCAAAGAGAATGGAACCCTTGGGGATTTGATGTTCCTTGAGTTTCTTGCCGGTCAGGATCGCAGAGGCGGACCAGCCCAGCAGGGCGATCGCCATGCCCAGGCCGGCCGCCCACCAGGAAGCGCCGGAACCCAGCAGCCAGCCCCAGCCCAAGAGCGTGCCGATCGTCAGCAACGAGCCGGGCAGCACCGGGAAGATGGTGCCCAATGCCGATACAACTAGCAGCAGCCCGGCGATAATCGTGTAAATAATTTGTGCATCCACATGCCCAGTTTCGCACACTGCATCCTTGCATGAGGCGCACCGTCAAGCAGGACAAGAATTCAGGGATATTTGTTCCGAATGCCGAGCTGACGAACAAACAATTGATTAAATCCGGATAATTTCCCTTCTCTCATTGATTCCTTTTTACCTAGTCGGATATCGATTTAGATTGAAAAGCGTCGCCCGTTGGCAATGGAAAAAGAAATCAAAAGCCGGAAGGCTCTTCACACCCTAAATTGTTAGCGCTAACATTGTGACCATCGACACATTGTTCTGGTGCCGGAGACCATTCACTCCACCATTATCCGGCGGGGACCTACGAGGAGGAACTCACGATGAAACGACAGACCTTTTTGCGCACTGGCTTGGCAACGCTCAGCATCGCAGCTATGGCAGCCATGAGCGCATGCGCCGGCTCGGATTCCAGTGGCAGCGAAGGCGGAGGATCCGGTTCTGAGACCATTACCATCGGTTTCTCGCAGGTTGGCGCCGAGTCCGGGTGGCGCGCGGCGAATACCAAGGACATCCAAGACACCCTGACCGAAGAAAACGGCTTCAAGCTCAGCTTCTCTGATGCCCAGCAGAAGCAGGAGAACCAGATCCAGGCTCTGCGTTCGTACATCGCGCAGGGCGTTGACGTCCTGGCGTTTTCCCCAGTGGTAGAAACGGGCTGGGATGCTGTGCTGCAAGAAGCCAAGAGCGCCAATATCCCGGTGATCCTCACGGACCGCGCCGTTGACACCACCGATGACACGCTCTTTGCCTCGTTCATCGGCTCCGACTTCATTGAAGAAGGACAGCGGGCCGGGGATTGGGTTGTAGAGAATCTGGACAAGGACCTGAAGGTTGTCGAACTGCAGGGAACTACCGGCTCAGCACCGGCCATCGACCGCAAGGAAGGCTTCGGAAAGGCCATTGAGGGCACGGACATCGAGATTATCGACTCGCAGACCGGTGACTTCACCCGTGCAGGCGGCAAGCAGGTCATGGAAGGTTTCTTGAACTCCCATGACGATATCGATCTGGTCTTCGCCCATAACGATGACATGGGCTTGGGCGCCATTGAAGCCATCGAGGCAGCAGGCAAGAAGCCAGGCGAGGACATCAAGATTGTCACCATTGACGCGGTCAAGGACGGCATGCAGGCATTGGTTGACGGCAAGATCAACTACATCGTCGAATGCAACCCGCTGCTGGGCGAGGATTTGGCAGAAATCGCCAAGAAGGTTGTAGCCGGCGAATCTGTGGAGAAGCGCATCGTCGTTGAAGACGCCGCCTTCACCCAGGATGAAGCGGCCGAGGTCCTGGCCGATCGCACCTACTAGAAACGCAGGCAAGAGCACGAACCGGCGGGCCACAAGCTGGCCCGCCGGTTCACCACCAGGTGGCAGGACAAGCAACTCGCAGAGGCAAGTTAATGATTGATTCAACACCCATGTCACGGACTGAGGAAATCACCGTGCAGCATTCTCCTACAACGAAGCCCATCGTTCAAATGGCTGGAATTTCCGTGGAGTTCCCCGGGGTCAAAGCATTGGACAACGTTGGCTTCCGGCTTTTTCCCGGTGAAGTCCACGCCCTGATGGGGGAGAACGGCGCTGGAAAGTCTACCCTGATCAAGGCTCTGACTGGAGTGAATCCGATCGCTTCCGGAACCATCACGGTTAACGGCAACGACACCCGCTTCACAGGCCCCGCCGATGCCCGCGAACGCGGCATCTCTACGGTGTACCAAGAGGTGAATCTCTGCACCAATCTCACCGTGGCCGAAAACATCATGCTCGGCAGCGAGCCTCGCCGTTTCGGTGGTCTTGACTGGCGAACCATGCGGCGCCAGGCCCAAACCTATCTGGAGCGGATGGGGCTGAAGATAGACCCGGCCAGCTCGCTGGGGTCCCATTCATTGGCCGTCCAGCAGCTGGTGGCCATCAGCCGCGCCATGGTGGTCGACGCCAAGGTGCTGATTCTCGATGAACCGACCTCGAGCCTGGATACCGACGAGGTGGCCCAGCTCTTCGAGGTCATGCGGAAGTTGCGTGATGATGGTGTGGCGATCCTCTTCGTGTCGCACTTCCTGGACCAGATCTACGCCATTGCCGACCGCATTACCGTGCTGCGCAACGGGCAATTGGTGGAAGAACGAGAGAAGGACCAGCTGCCGCAACGTGAACTGGTCTCGCTGATGATCGCTGGCACCTCCGATGCCCAAGTGGGCGGCGCCAATGAACGCACCGCCGCAACCGAACGCGCGGCCGACGCCGAACCGTTGCTGCAGGCAGTGGGACTCGGGCGCAAGGGAGCGGTGCAGCCTTTCGATCTGGACCTCTATCCCGGGGAAGTCATCGGCTTGGCCGGCCTGCTGGGCTCAGGCCGTACCGAACTCGCGCGCCTGTTTTACGGAGCGGACAAGGCAGATGACGGGGTGATCAAGCTGGGCGGGAAACCGGTGAAGCTGCGAACTCCCCGGCAGGCCCTGGGCCGCAAAATCGCCTACACATCCGAAGACCGCAAGGGTGAAGGGGTTGTGGGGGAGCTGACCGTGGCCGAGAACATCATCCTCGGCCTGCAGGCAGCGCGCGGATGGATCCGCCCGCTGCCCAAGACCAAAGCCACCCAAATCGTGGACGCCTATATCAAGGCACTGGGCGTCCGTCCGGCCAATCCGAACGCCCTGCTCAAGAACCTCTCGGGCGGGAATCAGCAGAAAGTTCTGCTGGCCCGCTGGCTCGCCACCGCTCCGAAGCTGTTGCTCCTCGATGAGCCCACCCGCGGAATCGACATCGGCGCGAAGACCGAAATCATGAACCTGGTCTCCGAACTAGCTGAACAGGGCATGTCGGTGGTCTTCATCTCCGCTGAGCTAGAAGAAGTCCTGCGCCTCTCGGATCGCATCGTTGTGATGCGCGATCACGCCAAGGTTGCCGAAATTCCAAGCACTCCAGATGTGGATGTGCCACGCCTGATCGAAATCATCGCCACCGGGGAAGAAAACAAATGACCCGTATTTACAAGCATCGCCTGTTTTGGCCAGCGATTGCGCTGCTCGCGCTGCTGCTAGCCTGCACCATCAAGCGCCCGGACATCCTGGGCATCAGCGTGCTGGACGGGCACCTGTTCGGTGCCCCCATAGACATCCTGCGCAATAGCTCGCCGCTGCTGCTGGTTGCCGTGGGCATGACTCTGGTGATCGCCACCCGCGGCATCGACCTGTCGGTGGGTGCCACCGTCGCGATCTCCGGAGCCGTGGCGCTGACATTCATCGCCAGCTCGGCCAATCCGGGATCCGCAGGTACAGCCGTCGGCGCCGTCATCGTGGCCTTGGGGCTGTGCCTGATCCTCGGCGCATTCAACGGCGTGCTGGTGGCGAACTTCGGCATCCAGCCGATCGTCGCCACGCTGATCCTGATGACTGCCGGCCGCGGTGTGGCCATGCTGATTACCAACGGCCAGATCACCACGGTCAATAGCGCACCTTTCAGCAAACTGGCCTCGGGCTATGTGCTGGGCCTGCCGGTGGCCGCGATCATCGCTTACGGCGTGTTTGCGGTGGTGGCCCTCGTGGTACGGCGTACTGCGCTGGGCATGCTGCTCGAAGCGGTAGGCATCAACCCGGAAGCCAGCCGGCTTTCAGGGGTGAAATCAAGAACTCTGGTATTCACCGTCTATGTGTTGTGCGGCCTGCTATCGGGCCTGGCCGGACTGATCTTCGCCGGCAACACCATGGCCGCTGATGCCAACAATGCGGGACTGTTCATAGAGCTGGATGCCATTCTCGCCGTGGTTATCGGCGGCACGTCCCTGGCCGGCGGCAAGTTCAACCTCGCGGGCACCATGATTGGCGTGCTGATCATTACCACCCTGAGCCTGGCTGTGACCGTTCTGGGCGTTTCACCGCTGGTCACTTCGCTATTCAAAGCCATCGTGGTCATTGCCGTGACCTTGATGATGTCAACCCGGCTGCGCGCCATGCTCGGTTCCTTGCGCGAACGCCGCCGCTACCAGGAGGTGGGAGCATGAGCATCCTCAGTGTTCCGCGCAAGTCCGTATCCAAATTGAATGTGGACCGGCGCTACCTGCCGGTTCTGGGCACTGTGGTCGTCTTCGGGCTGATGCTCGTCATCGGCGGAGTGCGCTACGAGAATTTCCTTTCGCCCGCTGTACTATCCAACCTGTTCATCAACAATGCCCACTTGATCGTGCTGGCAGCAGGAATGACGTTCGTGATTCTCACCGGCGGCATCGACCTGTCGGTCGGTGCGGTGCTGGCCCTGTCCTCGGTCATCACCGCAACCATGCTCAATGCCGGGATCCCGTTGTCCCTGGTGCTGCCTATCGCGATTCTCAGCGGGTCGATCATCGGCCTGGGCATGGGAGTGATGATCCAGTACTTCGAGGTGCAGCCCTTCGTGGCTACCTTGGCCGGCATGTTCTTGGCCCGCGGCCTGTGCTTCATCTTCGCCCCGGAATCCGTGCCGATCCGCGATGAGGGTTTTGTCGCCCTGTCGAGCTGGGGTGTTTCTGCGGGGCGCTGGCGGTTGACCGCGGCCGTGGTCATCGCCGTGCTGGTGATTGCCGGGTCCTGGTGGGTGCTGCACCGCACCCGTTTCGGCCGCACCGTTTACGCGGTGGGCGGCGGCGAGCAATCAGCCACCCTGATGGGATTGCGTGTGGCACGCACCAAGGTGGTTGTCTACGTCATCTCCGGCACCTGTGCGGCGCTGGGCGGAATCCTCTTCGCCATGTTCTCGCGCTCGGGCTATGCGCTGACCGGTGTGGGCATGGAGCTCGACGCGATCGCCGCAGTGGTTATCGGTGGAACCCTGCTTGTCGGCGGCATGGGCTTCATTCTCGGCTCGGTGGTTGGCGTGATGGTGCTCGGACTGATCCAAACCATCATCACCTTCGAGGGAACCTTGAGTTCCTGGTGGACCAAGATCGTGATCGGCGGATTGCTGCTGATCTTCGTGGTCTTGCAACGAATTCTTACCTTGCGGCGAAATTAAGCCCGGAAGGGAAGGGCCCAGGGCCCGGTATTAGCGTACCGGGCCCTGGGTCGTATCCAGCCACCTAGCTCCAATTCGCGTACAACGAACCGGGAAGTAATAATTTCCAGCCTGGACAACAGCTTGCCCCCATTTCGCGATAGATTGCGAAGTGGGGGCATTGCTATTGCCTCTAAAACTTCTGCGGCTTGCACGCGACTGGGAGGAACCTGATGGGCAAGGACAATGAAGCACGGGTCAGCGTAGAAATAGCCGGGTCCACTGCCGTGGTGCTGCTGGATAACCCGGGCCAACTCAACGCGCTCACCAAGGACATGTGCCTGCAGCTGGTGGGCGCCTTTGCCGGCCTTTCGACCGACGACGAGGTCAGTTCCATTGTGGTTCGCGGCGCGGAAGGGAACTTCTGCGCTGGAATTGCCATCGACGAGATGGACCAGGTGCTCTTCGACCGGGACGCCGACGGGGAGCTGATCAACCATTTCGACCTGCTCGACAAGATCATCGTGGGCTGCCCGAAAACCACCATCGCGGTGGTGGAAGGCCATTGCTTTGGCGGGGCCTGGCAGCTGGCCTCGGCCTGCGATATCCAGTTGGCCTCGGATAACGTGCGACTCGCGATCACCCCAGCAAGAATCGGGCTGGTTTTCCCGCGGCCGGGCATCGAACGGCTGGTGCGTACCGTGGGGGAGCACCGGGCCAAGTACCTGCTGTTTTCCGGCGCGGAGATTTCCATTGCCGAGGCGGAACGCTGGGGCATGTTCACCCGCGTGATTGCCCATGGGCAGCTCGAAGAAGAGCTGGCCGCACTGCTGGGCAAGCTGTCCGCGAACTCGCCATATTCCATTGCGCGCACCAATGAGGCCATCAACTTGGTGCGCCAGGGAGAAGCCACCGAGGGCTGGTGGGAAGCGATGTGGGAAGAGAACGGGGCGAACGCGGACCTGGCCGAAGGCAGATCCGCGTTCTGCTCGCGCCGCACACCGGATTACGGTGGACGGCCCCAGTAGTGTTCGCTAGTCCTGCTCGGCAGTGAACTGCGCAACCAGTTCGCGCTTGAGGATCTTCCCGCTGGGACCCAGCGGGAATTCCTGGACGATCTCGATCAGCCGCGGATACTTGTACGCGGCCATCTGCTTGCTGGCCCACGCCACCAGCTCCTGCGCGCCCAGCGTGGAGCCGGCCTCCAAGGTCACCGATGCGGCAATCTCCTGTCCGTGGGTTTCGTGCGGCACCCCGTACACGGCGGCATTGGAAATCTCCGGATGGGAAACCAGTACCTCTTCGATTTCGCGCGGGTACACGTTGTAGCCGTTGCGCAGGATCATGTCCTTGGTCCGGTCCAGGATGCGCAGGTAGCCATCCTCGTCCTTGGTCCCCAGATCCCCGGTGCGGAACCAGCCATCAACCACCGCTTCGGCCGTGGCCTCGGGCCGGTTCAGGTAGCCGGAGAACAAGTTGTGCCCGCGCACCACCAGCTCGCCCAGCTCCCCGCGCGGCAGCAGCCGGATTTCATCGGGGCAGGCAGGATCGGCGATTTCCACATCCACGCCCCAGACCGGGGTGCCCACGGTTCCGGGCCGCGGGTCGACGCCCACATGGTTGAAGCAAGCCACCGGAGAGGTCTCGGTCAGCCCGTAGCCCTCGTGGATCCGCGCGCCGAAGCGCTGCTCGAAGGCGGTGAGGATGGATACCGGAAGCGAGGCCCCTCCGGAAATGGCGTAGCGCAGTTTTTCCGGCATCCCTTCGCGCTGCTTGCCCGCTTCGAGCAGGGCCACATACATCGTGGGCACCCCGAAGAAGACGTCGATGCCAGCCTCCAGCAACAGTTCCAGGGCCCCTTCGGCGGTGAATTTGGGTAACAGCATGACCTCGGCCCCCACCCGCAGCCCGGTATTGAGCACGCAGGTCTGGCCGAAGGTGTGGAACAGCGGCAACCCGCCGAAGAGCTTGTCGCCGCGGCGCAATTCCATGGTGTTCAGCAACGTGGTGTGGGTCTGCTCGATCAACGCCAGATGCGTGCCCAGCGCCCCCTTGGGCTTGCCGGTGGTGCCCGAGGTGTACAGGATCGTGGCCAGGTCTTCGGGGCGGCGCGGCAGGTAGGTGCCAATCGGCGCGGCGTGCCGGGCCAGGTCTTCCAACCGGATGGCGCCCGATTCCTCCGGAGCCAGCACGCTGAGCACCGGCACCCCGGAAGCGGCGGCCCCCGCTGCTCCTTCTGCGAGCAGGGGTGCGGCGCAGATCATCAGCTTGGCTTCGGAATCCTCCAGGATGTAGGAGATCTCGCGCGCCTTGAGCAGCGCGTGGACCGGTACCGCTACGGCGCCCAGGGCCAGAACCGCGTAGTAGGCGCGGGCGAAGTCCGTGACGTTGGGAATGAGCAAGGCCACCCGGTCGCCCGCCTCGATGCCTTGGGCTTGCAGAGCTCCGGCGTATTGCCGGGCCTGCTCCCACAGCTGCTCATAGGTGGTGCTGCGGCCATCGACGGTGATGGCGTTCAGCTCGCCGTAGCGGGCAGCCCCTTCTGCGAGGATGGCCGCCACTGAAACAGTGAGATTGGATGTGGAAACGCTCATGGTGAACTCCTCGGGTCGCCCAGCAGTGCATTGTGTGTTGTGTCACATTAAACCATATTGGAACTGCGGTTCAGTACGAGGTATTGAGTTTCGAAATATCTTGAACAATGGAAAATTTCCGTTGCTGATCTGGGTAAAAAGGACATAGACTCAGCCCAAACGAGCTGGATGAATTGTGGAATGGGGAAGCGATGCCGGCACCAAAGGATCCTCGAGCCGAGCCGTGCTGGGTCGATTTGCTCACCAGCGACATGGAGGGCTCCACGCAGTTCTACGGGCAGCTTTTCGGTTGGGAAGTCCGCCATGACGAGGAAACCCGCGACGAGGGATATGCCGAGGTCTACCTCAACGGGGAAATGGCCACCGGCTTCATTGCCAATGACCCGGATTCCGAGGTGCAAGATGCCTGGACCACCTACCTGAATGTGACCGATGTGCACGCCGCCGCCTATGCCACCAAGATGCACGGCGGCAAGGTCTATCTCAAGCCCATCGACATTCCCGGCCAGGGAACCATGGCCATCATCGGGGACCCAGCGGGAACCGGCGTTGGACTCTTCCAGGCATTCCAATCAGCAGACACAACCGCCAGCCGCGCACCGGGCACCCGCATCTGGAACGAGCTGCACACCAGGCACTTCGAGGCGGTGGCCCGCTTCTACCGTGTAGCACTGGGCTGGTGCCTGTCCCCGGTCTCGGACACGGACGAATTCCGCTACCACACCTACGGCCAAGGTTCCGAGGCGGTGGCCGGAATCTTCGACATCTCCAGCTATCCGGATTCCAAGGCCGGTTGGCGCGCCTACTTCGCGGTGGCGGATGCCGAACAGACCGTGGCGCTCGCCGAGAAGCTCGGCGGCACGATCATCCATGAGCCCCATGATTCCTACTTCGGCCGCATGGCCGTGCTCAGCGACGTCACCGGCGCAGAGTTCGCGATCATCGCCCCGTCGCGCAAACAGGAATCTGAAGCCTGATGGCAAAGGCCGCCGGCACCGAAAAATCGGATGCACGGCGGCCTCGGTTCGGGCTGGTTCTTCGCAGCCTACTTCACGAAATTCGGCACAACTTCGTCAATGAACAACTTCAGCGAGCGTTTCTTTTCCTCGTGGCTCAGGGCGTTGTCGCTCCAGAAGCTGTATTCGCTGACGCCCAGATCTTCGTAGTGGCGCAGTCGCTCAACAACCACGTCCGGTGTGCCGATCATTGCGGTGCGGTGCAGGGACTCAGGGGTGAATTCCTCGCGTTCGGAGAACTTCTCCTCCGGGCTGGGATCGATGAAGCCGTTGACCGGCTCCGCCTTGTTGCCGAAGACCGCATCGAAGGTGCGGTAGAACTTGTTGATGCCTTCGGCGGCCGGGCGCCAGGCCTCTGGCTCGTTGGCGGAGTGCAGATAGGTGTGGCGAAGCACCATGATGTCGGGGCGCTGTTGCACCTCCGGGTGGGCGGCAATGGCGGCTTCGTACTTCTGGACCAATGATTCGACTTCTTCGTCGCCCTTCATCAGCGGGGTCACCATGACGTGGCACCCGTTGGCCACAGCGTACTCGTGTGACTCGGGGCTGCGGGCGGCAACCCAGACAGGGATCTGCTTTTGCGCGGGCTTGGGCACCGAAGTGGACGTCGGGAACTGCCAGACTTCTCCGTCGTGGGCGTAATCGCCCTCCCAAAGCTTCTTGACTGCCGGGATGAGCTCCTGCATGGAGGCTCCGCCGTCGGTGGCCTTCATGCCATCGGTCATGCGATCGAATTCGAATTGGTAGGCACCGCGTGCCACGCCTAATTCGGCACGGCCATTGCTGATGACATCGAGCAGCGCGAGTTCGCCGGCTGCTCGGATCGGGTTCCAGAATGGTGCGATGATGGTGCCGGCTCCGAGCCGGATCGTGGAGGTCCGAGCCGCGAGGTAAGCAAGCTGCGGGATCGGGTTCGGGGAGACGGTGTATTCCATCGAGTGGTGTTCGCCGATCCAGACTGTGGAGAAGCCACCGGCTTCGGCCATTTGAGTCAGTTCGACGAGGTTCTCGAAATGCTGTGCGTGGCTGATCGAGTCGTCATAGCGTTCCATGTGGATGAACAGTGAAAAGCGCATATCTGTCCTTCTTTCGTTGCTCTGCTGCCCTTAGGCAGTTGCCTGGGTGCGGTTGCGTTCGGCGATGGTTTGGTTGGTCCGGGACCAATGTTCATGGTCGACTTCGCGCACGATGACTGTGATGTTCTCGGGGGCCGCATCAACGGTTTCTTCGGCGGCCCGGTGCAAGGCGTCGATCAGGGCGCGCAGCTGCCGGGGGCTGCGGCCCTTGGCAATGGATACATCGATCAGTGGCATGGGGTTCCCTTTCCTTAGCCGCGCATCACAAACGGATCTGCGACGGGGGACTCGTCGGTGTTGATCCATACGCTCTTGAGGCGGGTGTATTCGTTCATGGATTCCAGGCCGTGCTCGATGCCAACGCCCGAGTTCTTGAAGCCTTGGCGAGGGGACATCGGGGACATCGCGCGGTAGGTGTTCACCCAGATCGTGCCGGCCTCCAGCCTCCGGGCCATGCGATGGGCGCGGGCAAGGTTCTGCGTCCACACGCCGGCGGCCAGCCCGTACTCGGTGTCATTGGCCATGGACAGCAGCTCGTCTTCGTGCTCGAAGGGCATGATCGCAGCCACCGGGCCGAAGATCTCCTCGCGGACCACGCGCATGTCGTTATTGACGTCGGTGAGCACGGTGGGGGAGAAATAGTAGCCCGGCAGGTCCAGGCCTTCGGGGCGGGTGCCGCCGGCCAGTACTTTGGCGCCCTCGTCTGCGCCGATCTTCACATAGGAAGCGACCTTTTCCAATTGGTCGGCGAACGCCAGCGGGCCTAGCTCGGTGGCATCGGAGAGCGGATCTCCGATGACAATGGACTTGGCACGTTCGGTAACCCGTTCCAGCAGCTCGTCGTAGACAGACCTGTGGGCGAAGACCCGGCTGCCGGCAATGCAGGTCTGGCCGGCCGCGGCGTAGATTCCGGCCACCACGCCCATGGCCGCATTGGCGACGTTGGCGTCATCGAAGACGATGTTCGGGCTCTTGCCGCCCAGTTCCAGGGTGCAGCCGATGAAGCGGCTGGCGGCCTCGGCGGCGATTTTCGAGCCGGTGGCAGTGGAACCGGTGAAGGAGATCTTGGCCAGCAGCGGGTGGCTGACCAGCGCGGCGCCGGCCTCGGCTCCAAAGCCGGTGACAACGTTGATGACGCCCGGAGGGAATCCGGCCTGGTCTGCCAGCTCTGCCAGCAGCAGCACGGTCCGCGAGGTGTACTCGCTCGGCTTGATTACCACGGTATTGCCAGCAGCCAGCGCCGGGGCGATTTTCGAGGTGGTCAGCGTTAGCGGCGAGTTCCAGGGGGTAATGGCTCCGACCACGCCCAATGCTTCGCGCTGGGTGTAGTTCAAGATCGCCGGGTTCATGCTCGGGATCTGGGCGCCCTGCACCTTGTCAGCCAGTCCCGCATAGTAGTAGAGGTACTCGGGCAGGGTGGCCAGCTGGCCGCGCATTTCGCGCAGCAGCTTGCCATTGTCCAGGGATTCGAAGCGGGCCAGCTTCTCGGCGTTCTCGCCGATCAGATCGCCCAGGCGGCGCAGCAGATGCCCGCGGGCGGTAGCGCTCAGGGTGCTCCACGAGGGTGCGGAGAATGCCTCGTGGGCGGCCTTGACTGCGCGATCCACGTCTTCGGCATTGCCACGCGCGGCCTCGTAAAGCTCATCGAGGGTCGCCGGGTTGGTGCTGGTGAAGAAACGGTCTTCGCTGGGAGCAATGTGCTCGCCGTTGATGAAATGCATGTAACGCTCGCTCATGCCTGTTTCCCTTCGTTATCGCTGAAAAAACTGTTTAATTCCGCGGCCAAAGCTCGCGGATTCTCGACCGGAAGCATGTGCCGTGCTCCGGGGATGATGCGCAGCCGCCCATGAGGCACGGCGGCAACCAACCGGCGGGACATCTGCGGGGTCGATCCGGGATCCAGCTCGCCGGTGATGGCCAGTGTCGGCTGCTTGATCGCATCGAGTTCGCCGGCAATCTCCTGGTCACCGCGGGCAAAAACCGCGTAGGCGTGCAGATAGGATTCGAGATCGTTGCCCGCCATAGTTTGGCGCGTAGCCTCGATGAGCTGCGCGTCCACCGTGGTGGCCGCGGCCGGGAACCAGCGTTCGATGGCGCGGTCCACTCCCTGGGAGAAGTTCGTGCCGGCGGTAGCCAGGCGCTCTTCCACCGCGGCCGACTCTTCGGCGGTGCGCCGGCATACGGAGTTCACCGCAGACAAGGTCAGCACGCGCCCGGGAGCGAAGCGCGCAAGGTACTGGGCAACCAAGGCACCGAGCGAGAATCCCACAAGATGCACAGGCTCGCGAGTTTCAAGGCGTTCGAGCACATCGGCGGCCAAGCTCGCCAGATTCTGCTCGCTGCGCAGGGGCGGGCGTAACCCGTGCCCAGGCAGGTCCAGGGCCACTGATTCGTGCGCCAGCTGCTCGCGCAGCGGCTTCCACATGGCCCGGTCCAATCCGACTCCATGCAGGAGGACAACCAATGGCTGCTTCGTGCTTGTCATGCGTGCTTCGCTCCGTTCCGGCTGATGCGCTCTGCTACTGTTCGGTGGACAGCGGGGCCAGGCGTTCCTGCGGCCGGCCACGGGTTGCGCCGGCCAGGGCGATCAGGATTTCGCCAGGATGCGGAGCATCGGCGATCCTGGCCTCGACGCTCTGGTGGTGCGAGCGGATCGTGGCATCGGTGAAATGCTTGAGCGGGATGTCGAACTGCACTCCGGCCTGTCCGCGCTTTTCCACGGCCGGCAGCAAGGTGGTGGCCTTGGCTGCGTCGCGGAAGTGGTTGCCGAATTTCAGGGTGTGGATCAGGGCCGAGCCGTGCTCGACTTCACCGTCAAGGCCGACGATTGCAGCCTTGCCATAGGCCTGGAGCGGGGCGCCCAGCGCTTCGATGACCCGCGGTGCCAGCAGCGCTCCGAGGTCCGAGGCTGCCGAGTCGATTCCCGGGTTCAAGTCCTCGACGAATCCTTGCCCTGCCCACGGGTTGTCGAATACGGCGGCGACAATGACCACGCGGGCTACCGGATCCACCGGGCGTCCGCCCTCTGTGGCAATTTCCTCGACGATGGTTACCAGTTTGCGGTAGTTCATAGTTGTATTCCCTTCAGTATTTCGGAAGTGACCGTTCGGTCGGTGGTTCGATCGCCGATGCGTGCATGTGGCCGGGGGCCGCTTGATGCCGCGGCAATGACCGCGATCTCGCCAGCATGCGGGGCATCGGGCAAGGACAGCTCCAGGGTCTGGTAGTGGGTTCGGGTGGCAGCTGCGGTCTTATGCCACATCGGTACTCGCAGGGATTCACCAGGAACGCCGCGACCGTCGACAAAGCAGATGATCGAGGTGCCGCCGAGGGCTTCGCGCAGCAGGTTGCCGAAGAACGGGGTGTGGATCAGCGCTCCGGCATGCTCCAATTCCCCATCGCTGCCAACCAATGCGGCCTTGCCGAAAGCTTCAACTTGTTCGGCTCCGCCCAGGGCATTGAGCAGGCGATCCGACAGCAGCTTGGCCAGCAATGGGGCGATGGCCTCGGTCCGCTCGGATAAATCTTGCGACGTTCCGGTGCCGAGCCAAGGATTGGGGATGACTGCGGTGGCGGTCGCGCGGGTGATGCTGCCTAATTCGTGGTGGGGAACTTCTTCCACCGTGCACGAGATTTTGCGCAAACCAATGGCCTGGGCCAAATCCTGGTAGTCTTCGAGCGTTGATCGGGTGCTCAAATCAATGAGCTGAGGCGGCTGGGCCAGTGGAGAATTCATCTGGTATTCCTTTGCATGGCTATTTTGGGGCTAACCCGGTTGTTCTTCGTCTTCTTCTTTCATTGCGGCCAGGGCCGCCGACTGGCTTGATGCGGCAACATGCCTGCGCATCACAAGTTCTGCGGCCAACGGATCTTTGGAGCTGATGGCGTCGATGATTGCCTGGTGCTCGTCCTTCGAATTCTGCAAGCGCCCGGGCAAGCTCAGGGTCTGCGAAACGATGCGATGGTAGGCCAGCTGGTTCATCAACAGGTCATAGTGCTCGGTGAGCTTCCTGTTGTCAGCCCCGGCAACCAACGTGCTGTGGAATTCATGGACCAGTTGCGAATAGAGTTCCGCGTCGCCGCGCTCGACGGCCCGTTGGCTGCGTGCAACGTTTTCCTTGAGCTGCTCCAATTCAGGTACGGCTCCACGTCTGGCCAGCAGGCCAGCGGCTAGTCCCTCGAAGGCCTCCTTCAGGGAAAACATCTCGTGAATTTCGCGCTGGGTGGGCTTCCTGACGAATGTTCCAACCCGCGAACGCACCTCAACTAGGCCCTCGCGCTCCAGCTGCTTCAATGCTTCTCGAATTGGAGTACGGCTGACCTCGAAGTCTTGCGCCAGGGCTGTCTCTGCCAATAGGTCTCCGGGTTGAACAACTCCAGTGACGATCATTTGACGGAGCCGGCCCAGCAACGGCGTCTCCGGGGTGCTCCTGGTTTTTGATTCCACGCTTGAACTCTCTTGCATACAAGAACTCTATCCATAGATTCTCTTGTATGCAACAGAAATTCAAGGAATCGCCTTGAATCCGCTAAATTTAAGAGAATTTCCTGAAACATGTTGACTCCGTCACAACCTTTGCTAGCATTTCTTGCATGCAACAAATTGTAAATTCACTCCAGCCTGTCAAAGAATCACTCGTCAACGCCTGGGAAGCGGCATGGGATCGGGGCCAGGTCGATGCACTGGACGAGATCTTCCACGCGGACTTCCGGCGAATCAGCAAGAAATCCAAAAACGTCACCACCATCCGAGAGCTGAAGCAAGAGATTTTGTCCGTGCGGGAGGCCTTCCCTGATCTGGTGACAAAAATCGACCATCTGCTCGTGGATGAGCAGGAGCAGTCCATCGCGATTTTCTGGCACACCACCGGAACGTTCACCAACGATCTGCAGGGTGTGCCGGCCACGGGCAACACCGTGGAGACCCGCGGTTCCAACCTGATGGAAGTCCAGGACGGGAAAATCATCTCGGAGCAGGTGACTTGGGACCAGAGCGAGCTGCTCGAAGACGTGGGGGTCCCATCGCTCAAGTCCGCCTTCGAGTCCACGGATGATGGCGTGGTAGTGGACGATTTGAGCGGCGTGCCGAATCTCGATGCGCTCAAGGGGTTCAACCGCCAATTCATTACCGGCGTGACTGTCGTGACCACCATGGATGAACATGGCAAGCCTCGCGGGCTAGCCGCAAATTCATATGTGTCAGTTTCGCTCGAGCCGCCTCTGGTGCTGGTGTGCGTGCAGAAGACCACCAGCACCTATGCATCGCTGTTCAAGTCCACCCATCTGGGCATCAACATCATGAGCAACGGGCAGCGCGACACCGTGGGCACCTTCGCTTCCAAGGGTGATGACAAGTTCGCCGAGCTCGAATGGCATCAGGGGCCGAACGGCAGCCCGCTGATCGATGGCTCGGCCGCTTCCATCGAAGCAGAAATCAAGGAGCGCTTCCAAGCCAAGACCCATACCGTGTTCATCGCCAAGGTAAAGCATTCCGAAGTCGCCCAGCTTGAGCCGATGGTCTACAAGGCCGGCCGGTTCTACGACGGCGCCGAACTGACCGCGCTATAGCCCGGCGTCGGCAGATTCCTCCAATACAACGAAGTGTGAGAGCCATGAAAACCGAAACCAACGAAAAGCAGGGCAAGGGGCCACGCGGAGGGCCCACGCTCACCGGCGGCAAATTGCGCCGGGCCGCGGACAAGAACGAATCGAAACAGGTCTACAAGCAACTCCAGCGTCCGGGCAGTGTCCTTTTCGTTTCGCTGGCGCTGGTCGTGGTGTTCGTGCTCTGGGCGGCTATTGCACCGGGCCGGCTCAATGAACTGATGTCCGGGGCATCCACCTGGTCAGCGCAGTACATTGGCTGGAGCTACCTGTTGGTGACTCTCGGCTGCATCGTGCTGATGCTGTTCCTGGCCTTTTCGCGCTACGGAGGCATCAGGCTGGGCAAGGACGCGGACCGGCCCGAGTTCTCCACATGGGCCTGGATCGCGATGATTCTCGGTGCCGTGATGGGCATCGGGTTGATCAGCTATGGCGCGGCCGAACCCATGAGCCACTTCATGGTCCCTCCGCACGGACGGGCGGAGCCGGAAAGCATGGATGCGGCAGTGCTGGCCTTGCAGTTCTCGTACTTCGACTGGGGTCCGAACGCCTGGGCCTTGTTCGGCGTGTTCGGCCTGGCCATTGCCTACTCGACGCACCGCCGGGGCAACTCGGGACTCGTCTCGGTGATGCTCAGGCCAGTTCTTGGAAAATCCATGGACGGATGGCTCGGGAAGACCATTGACGTGTTCACCGTGCTGGCCACCCTCTTCGGCACGACCACTTCCCTGGGCTTGGGCGCTTCGCAAATCGCCGAGGGGCTGAACAGCCTGTTCGGGATTCCCACGGATCTGTTCGTCAAGATCGTGATCATTGCAGGCGTTACCATCGTATTCACTCTCTCGGCGCTTTCCGGCGTTGGCAAGGGCATCAAATGGCTCAGCCAGGGCACCATGATCGGTGCCGCCGCCATCGGGGTTTTCGTCCTGGTTTCCGGTCCCACCGGATTTATTTCCAACATCTATTTCCGTTCCATGGGGCAGTTCCTGGGCGAGTTCCCGGCCGTGGCGCTGCTGACTCCCTCTGGAGCCGAAGACTTGCAGTGGATGCAATGGTGGACGTACTTCATGATGGCCTGGTGGTTGAGCTGGGGCGCCTTCGTCGGCATCTTCCTGGCGCGGATTTCCAAGGGCCGGACCATTCGCGAATTCGTTATTGCGGTGATGGGTGTCCCGTCTCTGGTCTTCAGCATCTGGTTCAGCATTTTCGGTGGCACCTCGATCCACCAGGAGATGACCGGCAGCTCTGGGATCGGCCAGGCAACGTTGGAAGACACCAACAGCACCTTCTTCGCGATGCTGGCCGAACTGCCGATACCGGAAGTGACCTCGGCATTCACAGTAATTCTCGTGGTGCTGTTCTTCATTACCGGCGCGGATTCCAATACCTATGTTCTGGGCACGCTGACCTCCGGCGGAAATATGTACCCCAAGAGGCCGGTCCTAGTGGTCTGGGGACTTCTCACCGGCGTCTGCGCGATCGTGTTGCTGCTGGTGGGCGGGCTCGAGGCCCTGCAGCAGGCAGCCATCCTCTCGGCGGTGCCGTTCACGGTGATTGTGACGCTGCTGGGGATGTCGCTTATGAGGGAGCTGCGCTGCGACACGCGCCTGCAGGCACCTTTGCTGGAAGCTGCAGCGCCGAGTGGAGACGGCAACGAAGCAGGCTAGGCAGCACCGCGAAATAGTTGGGCCCAGCGAATTGCGGCCCCGGTGGAGCCTTGGATTTGCCTCAATCCAGCATGGGGGTTGGCCGAGCCGGGGTCTGTAAACGTAGAGTGTCCTCTAGCAGTATGCGGCAAGCGGCGGAAGCCGCAAGATGTAGCACAAGGAGCGTTTAAATGGGTCGCAAGATCGTGCGCCGCCGCGTGGTCAGGGCAACGCTGGAGGGCTCCCGCGTCCGCGAGGAGAAGCTGGCTGGCGAGGAGCCGCTGGAGATCCGCTTCGGCCATACCTCCTACACCACCTCCATGCGCACTCCGGGCGACGACTTCGACATGGTCACCGGATTCCTGGTGGGCGAGGGAATCATTTCCGCGCCCGAGCATCTGGCCTCCCTGCGCTACTGCGCCGGCACCGATGAAGCAGGCAACCAGACCTATAACGTCATCGAGGTGCAGCTGGGCGCGGGGGCGAAGCATCCTGATCTCCTGGCTGCCCGCAATGTGGTCACCAGTTCAGCATGCGGGATCTGCGGCACCAACTCCATTGACGAAGTGCGCAAGAAAGCCGCCTTCGCACCCTCCCCGGAATCGGGGCGGGTTGGGCTGGAAACGCTGCTGGGCATGCCTGACACCTTGCGCGAATCGCAGCAGCTGTTCTCCGCTACCGGGGGAGTGCACGCGGCCGGGTTGTTCTCCACCGCCGGGGAATTGCTGATCCTGCGCGAAGACGTCGGGCGTCATAATGCGGTGGACAAGGTCATCGGAGCGGCCCTGCGCGACGGGTTGCTGCCGCTGGGCGACACCGTCCTGCAGGTCTCCGGACGCGCCTCCTTCGAGCTGGTGCAGAAGGCCGCGATGGCTGGAATTCCGGTGCTCGCAGCGGTCAGTGCGCCCTCGTCGCTGGCCGCTGACCTGGCCGAGGAATCGGGTCTGACGCTGGCCGCTTTTTCCCGCAGGCACAGCGTGAACATTTATACACATGCGGATCGGGTGATCAGGGCGTAGCCTTGTAATATGTGAGCTGGATATCAGTACCGGCCGCGCTACCAATAGGAGGGTCTCATGCATCGTTCGGCACCCAAAAAGGACATCAACGAAGATGAACTGAAGGTCAGCGAACCCAAGCACGCCGCCGCCGGCTTGAAGGCCGTGATGGTATCCATGGAGCGCGGCTTCGCCGAAGCCGGCCCGTCGCGTACCCTGCGTTCGATGCTGCGCGTCAACCAGCACGACGGCTTCGACTGCCCGGGATGCGCGTGGCCTGAATCCATCACCGGCAAGCGCAAGCCCGCCGAGTTCTGCGAGAACGGCGCCAAGGCCATCGCCGAGGAAGCCAGCGCCCGCACCGTCACCCCGGAGTGGTTTGCGCAGCACTCCATCGAGGACCTGCGCGACAAGACCGAATACTGGCTGGGCTCGCAGGGCCGGATCACCGCTCCGATGATCATTCGCGAGGGGGAGACCCACTACTCCCCGATCAGTTGGGCGCAGGCCTTCTCGACCATCGCCGAGCACGTGAACGCGACCACCCCGGACAAGTGCGTGTTCTACACCTCCGGGCGCACCGCGAACGAGACCGCGTTCATGTACCAGCTGCTCGCCCGCTCGCTGGGCACCAACAACCTGCCCGACTGCTCGAACATGTGCCACGAATCCTCGGGCAGCGCACTGAACCCGACCATCGGCATCGGCAAGGGCACCGTGTCATTGGAAGACTTCGATCATGCGGACCTGATCTTCGTGGTGGGCCAGAACCCCGGCACCAACCATCCACGCATGCTCTCCGCGCTGGCCGATGCGCGCAAGCGCGGCGCCCGCATCGTTGCCGTGAACCCGCTGCCGGAGGCAGGCTTCTTCGGGTTCAAGGACCCGCAGACCGTGGGCGGCATGCTGGGCAAGGCCGACCCGATTTCCAGCGACTTCCTGCAGATCAAGGTCGGTGGCGACCTGGCCCTGTTCCAGGCCTTCGGCCACCTGCTGCTCGAAGAAGAGAAGAAGCATCCGGGCACCGTGGTGGACCACGAGTTCATCGCCGCGGTCACCGACGGGTTCGAGGCCTACCAGGCCGCGCGCGCCACCTTGGACTGGGAAGCTACCGAGGAGGCCACCGGACTGACCCGCACCCAGATCACCGAGATCGCGATGCTGCTTGCCAAGTCCAAGGCCACCATCATCTGCTGGGCGCTGGGCCTGACCCAGCAGCCGCACTCGGTGCCGACGCTGAAGGAAATCATCAACCTGCTGCTTTTGCAGGGCAACTTCGGCAAGCCAGGTGCTGGCGCCTGCCCGGTGCGCGGGCACTCCAATGTGCAGGGCGATCGCACCATGGGCATCTGGGAGAAGCCCGGCGAGCAGCTGCTCGAAGCGCTGGACGCCGAATTCGGCATCGAATCCCCGCGCGCCCACGGCTACGATTCCACCGAGGCCCTGCATGCCTTCGAGAAGGACGAAGTGGACGTGTTCGTCTCCATGGGCGGCAACTTCGCCCTGGCCAATTCGGACACCGAAGCGCTGGAGGCGGGCATGCAGCGTGCCAAGCTGACCGTGCACATCTCCACCAAGCCCAACCGCTCGCATGTGGTGCACGGCAAGACCTCGCTGATCCTGCCGACCCTGGGCCGCACCGACAAGGACGACAAGCACCCCACCGGTGCGCAGTTCCTTTCGGTGGAGGACTCCATGTCGGTGATCAAGTCCACCCGCGGCCGGCTCACCCCGGTCTCCGAGCACCTGCTGGCCGAGCCGGTCATCGTTGCCCGCATGGCCCAGGCCATCCTGGGCGATGGGCACCCGGTCAACTGGCGTGCCATGGCCGAGGACTACGACGTGATCCGCGACCACATCGAGAAGGTGCTGCCCGGCTTCGAGGACTTCAACACCCGGGTGCGGGAGAAGAACGGCTTCGTGCTGCCCAATCCGCCGCGCGATACCCGCTCCTTTGCCACGGACATCGGCAAGGGCCGCTTCACCGTCTCGGACTTCGAAGCGCTGGAGGCTCCCGAGGGCCACTTGATCCTGCAGACCATGCGCAGCCACGACCAGTACAACACCACCTTCTACGGGCTCGATGACCGCTACCGCGGGATCAAGGACGGCCGCCGCGTCATCCTGATCAACCCGGAGGACCTGGCCGAGACCGGGTACAGCGACCGGGACCTGGTGGACGTGATTTCCACCTTCGCCGGCTCCGAGCGCCGCGCGAACCGCTTCCGCCTGGTGTCCTATCCGACGGCCAAGGGCTGCGTGGCGGCCTACTACCCGGAGGCCAACGCGCTGGTGCACCGCGATCTGGTGGCCCGCGAGTCCAACACCCCGGGTTTCAAGGCGATGATGGTGCGTTTCGTCGAGCACACCCAGCAGCCTGGACGCACGCTGGATAGCTGACCTGGGGCGAGGCTAAGCGCTTGACGTAATGCACCTCGCAGCCATTTGCGCTTCACCGGTTGTCCACCTGGCGGGCTGGTGCGGGAGAATTGACGGCGGGGCGCATCCCGAACGCATGGGGTGCGCCAATTCGCAGTCCACCGAAGAGGAAATTCCCCATGAGTGCTGCCCGCAGCCAATCCGCTGAGAGCATCAGACCCGAAGACGAACGCCTGCCTGCGCCGAAAACCGTGGCCTACGGTTTCCAGCATGTGCTGACCATGTACGGCGGCATCATCGCTCCGCCGCTGGTGATGGGCGGGGCTGCGGGAATGGACACGGCCGAAATGGGCGTGCTCGTCGCCAGCTGCCTGTTCATCGGCGGCCTGGCCACCATCCTGCAAACCCTGGGCGTGCCATTCTTCGGCGCCCAGCTGCCGCTGGTCCAGGGCACGTCCTTCTCCGGGGTGGCCACCATGATCGCCATCCTCAACGGCGGGGGAGGCATGCCGGCAGTCTTCGGCGCGGTGCTCGCCTCGGGCGCCATAGGCATCGTCATTGCCCCGTTCTTCGCCAAGCTGCTGCGCTTCTTCCCGCCGGTGGTCACCGGCGTGGTGATCACGATTATCGGCGTCTCGCTCTTCCCGGTCACCGCCGACTGGGCCATGGGCGGGGCGGGCGCAGGGGATTCCTATGGCTCGATCAAGAACGTCGCCCTGGCCGCCATTACCCTGCTGATCCTGCTGGCGCTGTCCAAGTCCGGCATCCCTGCGCTCTCGCGGCTGTCCATCCTGCTGTCCATTGCGCTGGGCACCCTGGTGGCAGTGTTCATGGGCATGGCCGATTTCTCGCAGGTGCTCACCGGCGACATTTTCGCGGTTCCCACTCCGTTCGCCTTCGGCGCCCCGGTCTTCGAGATCGGCGCCATCATCTCGATGATGATCGTCATCCTGGTGACCTATACCGAAACCACCGCAGACATGCTCGCCGTGGCCGAGGTGACCGGATCCAAGGTGGATTCGCGACGCATCGCCAACGGCCTGCGCGCCGACATGCTCTCCTCCACCGTCGCCCCGATCTTCAACACCTTCACCCAGTCGGCCTTCGCGCAGAACGTCGGGCTGGTGGCCATTACCGGTGTGAAGAGCCGCTTCGTGGTGGCCGCCGGTGGCGGCATCCTGGTGGTCCTCGGCCTGCTGCCAGTGCTTGGCCGCGTGGTCGCCTCCATCCCCTCCCCGGTGCTGGGCGGCGCCGGCGTGGTGCTGTTCGGCTCGGTAGCGGCCGCAGGCATCCGCACCTTGGCCAAGGCCAAGGATGACAACATGAACATGCTGATCATCGCGACCTCGCTGGCCTTCGGCTGCATTCCCATGGTCAAGCCCGACTTCTACGCCGAATTCCCTGCCTGGGTTGGCACCATCTTCCAGTCCAGCATCTCCTCGGCCACCATCATGGCGGTGCTGCTGAACATCATCTTCAACGAGCTGAACTGGGGCAAGAAGGAAACGTCGCTGCGCACCGTCTACAAGTACCAGCTGGCCGGCCTTGAAGACGGCGACCGCCTGATCGATGGCAAGCTGTACGACTCGAAGGGCCTGGAAATCCAGGTCATCTCCGAGCAGCCAGGCCACGCCGGTGACCGTCCGATGCCGCAGGGCTAGCCCCGCGAAAGCATTCGTCTACCGAGCCCAAATCTGAATCGAGGATTGGGCGCATAGCCGTTCATCCTGACCTTGAATATGAACAGTTTCCAAGCCATTCATCGGTCGGATTCTGGTACATTCTGAGGATTCAGACGCGTTGGCGCTCGCCTAGAATGTGGGACATTTTAGCCACGTTTAAAATTCGACAAGAACATGACTTTAATCAAAGGTAAATCGCGTGCGGTCATCGCGATTGGCCGGGGCAGAATCCCGGTAGCATTAGCTCAAATGATGATACGTAAGATCTATTCAGGTTGTCTTGCTTTAGCAACTATTTGTGCCCTTTCCGCTTGCGGCGGGGTTCAAGCCACGCAGACTGGGGCATTGGTCCTAGGCGCTCCTGAAGGCGACGTCGAAAACACTTTGTGCGGAGTATTTCACGAGCAGAACTTTGTCGGCGATGTAGCATCCAGCACTTCAGAGGATCCGCTATGGATCACTGACGTGCAAGCTGTAGAGGCTACGGGCTGGGAGTCAAAGCGATCCGTGGCAGCACTGCTACCCGAAGGTGAGACTAGCTTGATGGCGTGGACTAATGAGAGCCTCAAAGAGGCAGAATTCAAAGAAATCGCTAAGAGATTAGCACCTTTAGATAGTCCCATCGAAGTCCCTGCCGGGGAAAATGTGCAGGTAGGTCTCGAAGGTGCCGTGAAGAATGGTGTGGAAAACGCTGAAGTTTCACAGCTTCGGGTTATTTATAAGACAGATTTGAAATCATCGAAAAGCTTTTCTGTTGTCGGAAATATCCGCTACGAGTGGAGAGCTCAAAGCTGCGAGTGACCGCTGTGTGACCAAAGTTTCTTGAGCTATCACGTGGTTGAGAACAACAGAATCCCCTGGCCAATACGGTTAGGGGTTCTGTTGCTCCTATTGGAAGCTGACTAGATCAGTGCAGTATTTGTGTAGTCAAATTCGAAGCGCGCCCGCACGGTTATTGACCGTTCAGTTTCAGACGCGAACACATAGGAGTCACGCCGATTTTCGGTGTCGTAGAAACTTGGCACTGGGGCGTGCTCAAATTCATTGACCTCATCGGCTGCCACCTGCTCCGGCTTGCGGAGAGCAGGTCTTCCTCCAGATTAAATACTGAGTTCTTGTAGAGAGCAGTCTCGATGATCCCTTTCAGCACTTTCACGCGAGATGGATCTGAACCATGCCTGCACTCGCGCGAAGTCAGCCAGATGAACTGTGTAGGACTTCCAACCAATTGATAGAAAGAGGCTCGGAAAAACACGACAAGACCTTCTAAGACGACTCGGCTGAACAGCCAGTGGAAAACGCCTCAGACATCGCCGACAGGTTCGCGGCTTGAAAGTATTGAGGGATCATCAACGACTCTGTTTCAGAAACTTGACCCGCTCATCTCATTAGCAAGTAGCGATCCATAAAACTTTTCCCCACGAGTCACCCCCTAAACACCAGCGCAACGTAGTTCATTGGTGCAGGTCCAAAATTAAGCTAATCATCGCCCCTGTCCTGTGGACGGGGGCGATGATCAAAGGGGGCTATTTGCTGTCTTTGTCGCCAGTCATCGTAATGGGCTGGACCCCTGAATTCGGGAAGCAGCCGATAGGGCTCTGGCCGGATTCGGCGACGATATCCAGGCACTTGGACGTCAATGTTTCCGGAGTCAGCGAGCGTTCCAGGATCTTATTGGCTTCGGCTTCAGCCTGGCTGGTCTGCTTGCGCTGCTGGGCCACGCGGGTCTTGGCGGTTTCCGCCTGCAGCTCGTTGATGCGGTTCTGCGTCGGCTCGTCGAAGTTGATGATCGGCAAGGTAACCGAGCGGATCTCGATCTGGGTCTTGACCTTGGCCTGCATCTTTTCCTGGACGGACTTCGCCAGGCCTTCCAGGTCCTGGCCGCCGCTGGCCGGTTCGCCGTATTCCAGCGGATCATAGGTGGCCATGACCTCGTTCAAAGCGGCGCGGAAGTTGCGGTCGACGAGGTTGGACTGGATGCCCTCGAAGGTGCGGTAATCCAGGAACACGTCCATCGCATCGTCGGTCTTCAGCTGCCACTGGATCGAGGCGTCAACGTCGGCTCGGCCGTTGTTGCCCAGGCGAACCGGGATGGCGCTGCTGGCGGAGTAGACGTCGTTCTGCACCGAGCCATCCAGCTTCTCGACCTTTTCCCATGGCCACTTCAGGTGGAAGCCGTTGCTCACCACGGAGGTCGGCTTGCCCAGCGCGACCTTCACGCCTACAGTGCGTGGCTGCACGATGGTGGTGGACATGATGGCCAGCACAATCAGCGAGACGATGAAGATGCTGATTCCGGTGAAGCGCGTGGAAGAGCGGTTCTTGTTTTCTGGCTTCATGGATTTGCTGGCAAGCATGACGAGCAATCCTACGACGGCGCAAATGACCGCAAGAATAGTGGGGAACATGATCTCCTCGATGGTGTGACGGTAATTTATATTCTATCGTTTAGATAATTGAGAACAAATTCAGACACCGCAACACAGAAATATGATCTGCTATCGACCGGAAATAGGCACTTCGGGCACTAGACTCGGAGGCATGCAAAAACGAGAACTTGGACGTACCCACCGCAACGTGTCGGCCATTGGCCTGGGCACCTGGCAGCTAGGCGCTGACTGGGGCTCGGTAGACGAGACCGACGCGCTAGCCGTACTCGATGCCGCCTATGAAGCCGGCGTGAGCTTCTTCGACACCGCCGATGTCTACGGCGATGGCCGCAGCGAGCAGCTGATCGGCACTTGGCTGAAGGCCAACCCGGACGCCGGGGTCACCGTGGCCACCAAGATGGGCCGCCGTGTCGAGCAGCTGCCGGAGAACTACAATCTGGATGCCTTCCGCGCGTGGAATGACCGCTCCCGCAAGAACCTGGGCGTGGACACCCTGGACCTGGTCCAGCTGCACTGCCCGCCAACCCCGGTGTACTCCACCGATGCGATCTACGATGCGCTGGACACCATGGTGGATGAAGGCCGGATGGCCAACTACGGCGTTTCGGTGGAAACCGTGGACGAGGCGCTGGCGGCTATTGCCCGCCCGAACATCGCCACCGTGCAGATCATCATCAACGCCTTCCGCCACAAGCCGCTGGAAACCGTGCTTCCGGCAGCCCGCGAGGCAGGGGTGGGGATCATCGCCCGGGTGCCGCTGGCCAGCGGATTGCTGACCAACCGCTACACCCTGCAGACCGAGTTCGCCAAGGACGACCACCGCAACTTCAACCGCGATGGCTCCTCCTTCGATGTCGGGGAGACCTTCTCCGGCGTGGACTACGCCACCGGTCTTCAAGCCGCTGGCGAGTTCGCCAAGCTAGCTGCCGCCGAGGCGCCCGAAGCCACCAGTGCCCAGGTGGCTTTGGCTTGGCTGGCCGCCCAGGACGGGGTGAGCACCATCATCCCCGGAGCCCGCAATGCGCAGCAGGCCCGCGCCAACGCGGCAGCCGGTTCGCTGCAGATTTCCGAGGGATTCAACGCCTCGGTCCGCGATCTCTACGACGCCAAGCTGCGCGAACAGATCCACCCGCGCTGGTAGGCAGCACGGGTGGGATGCCGTTCCTAGCCTTGCGGCGCCCCGACCGGGATGCTGGCACCTAGTGCCACCGGCTCGGCGGGGCGCTGCTGTCCGCGCTCGGAAACATATTCCAGCTCGGTATCCGGTGCGGCGGTGTTCACGAAGGAACGGAAGCGCTTGAGCTTCACCGGGTCGGCCAAGGTGGCGGCCCATTCATCCTCGTAGTTGGCCACGTGGGTTTCCATGGCCGCTTCCAACTCGTCGGCCAGGCCCAGCGAATCCCCGATCACCACCTGCTTGGCCCGTTCCAATCCGCCATCCAGGTCCTGCAGCCAATGCGCGGTGCGCTGCAGCTTGTCCGCGGTGCGGATGTAGTACATCAGGTAGCGGTCGATGTACTTGAACAGCGTTTGGTCATCCAGCCCGCCGGCCAGCAGTTGGGCATGGGCCGGGTTGGCGCCGCCGTTGCCGCCCACATACAGGTTCCAGCCATCGGTGGTGGCGATTACGCCGATGTCCTTGGCCCGGGCTTCGGCGCACTCGCGGGCACAGCCCGAAACGCCCATCTTCAGCTTGTGCGGTGCCCGCAGGCCCCGGTAGCGCAGCTCCATTTCGATGCCCAGCGCGGTGGAATCGAGCATGCCGTATCGGCACCAGGATGAACCGACGCAGGTCTTCACATTGCGCAGCGACTTGCCGTAGGCCTGGCCCGATTCGAAGCCGGCGTCCACCAGCTCGCGCCAGATCTCGGGCAGCTGCTCCAAGCGGGCGCCGAACATGTCGATGCGCAGGCCGCCGGTGAGCTTGGTGTACAGGCCGTATTTCTGTGCCACCGCTGCAATCACGCCGAGCTTCTCGGGGGTGATCTCCCCGCCCGGGATGCGCGGCACCACCGAATAGGTGCCGTCCTTCTGCATATTGGCCAGCACGCGGTCGTTGGTGTCCTGGGCGCCGGCAAGACCTGCATCCATAGGGTGGGCGCTGGTCTGCGAGGAGAGGATATTGGCGATCACCGGCTTGCAGATATCGCAGCCCTGGCCGGTGCCGAAGCGTTCCATCACCTCGCCGAAGGCCTGCAACCCGGCCACGCGGATGGCTTCGTAGAGCTCCGGACGGGAGAAGGAAATATGCTCGCACAGGGCGGTGGAAACTTCCGCGCCGTCCTTGAGCATCTGCGCTTCCATGAGCTTCTTGAGCATCGGCACGCATGACCCGCACTGGGTGCCGGCACGGGTGCAGCCCTTCAAGCCGGAGACCGTGGTCACCGGTGCTTCGCCCTCGAAGCAACCGCAACCCGAGACGGCATCGCGGATGGTGCCAGCAGTCACGGAATTGCAGGAGCACAGCACCGCATCATCGGGCAGTTCGCCCTCCGGCGCTTCGCCGCCTAATGCACTCAGATATGCGCCTGGCTCTCCGGGCAGTTCCCGGCCGAGCAGCGGACGCAGCGACTGGTACGGGGTGGCATCGCCAACGAAAATGCCGCCGAGCAGTGTCTTGGCGTCGGAGGACACCACTAGCTTCTGGTACAGGCCGCGCGGGGCATCGGCATAGACCACTTCCAGCGCCCCCTCGGCGCGGGCGAAGCCATCGCCAAAGCTGGCCACATCCACACCGGAGAGCTTGAGCTTGGTGGCGGTGTCGAAGCCGGCGAATTCGGCTTCGCCCCCGGCCAGCTGTTCGGCCACGATTTCCGCCATGGCGTTGGCCGGAGCGACCAGGCCAATGCAGAAACCCTCGTAGTTCGCGACCTCGCCAATAGCCCAGATGTGCTCGATATCGGTGGCGCAATGCGCGTCGATGACCACGCCGCCGCGTGGGCCCATGCCGAAACGGGGTGCCGGGCTTCCTGCTTCGTCAAGGGCCGCGTTGTAATTGCGGATCAGTTCATCGCGGGGACGAACACCGATCGAAACGACCACCATATCCGCATCGATGGTGCGTTCATCAGCCATCAGCACGCCGGTGACAGCCGTGCTGCCGGACTCCTGGCTGGTCAGGATTTCCTGCGGGAAAACGCCGTTGTGGACGGTGAATCCGGTTTGCTCGATGAGCCGGCCCATGGCTTGGCCAGCGCCTTCATCCAGCTGGGTGCCCATCAGCCATTTGCCGCCATCAATGACCACTGCCTCCGCACCCAGTGCTTGGGCACCCGCGGCAGCTTCCAAACCGAGCAGCCCGCCACCGATGGTAGCTACCACCGGGGTGCGGCCCAGGGAAGCTGAAAGTTCCTTGACCTTCTGCGCGATGGACCAGACATCTTCCAGCGTGCGGTACACAAAGGTGTGCTCGTTGCCGGCGATTGGCAACGTGGCCGCGTTGGAACCGGTGGCCAGCACCAATTCGTCGTAGCTGAAAATGCGTCCGTCTTCCGTGGTTACCGTGCGCTTGGTGCTGTCGATAGCGATGGCCTTGGCGTTGGTTTGCAAGGTGACATGCTCGGCTTCCCAGAGCTTCGGATCGCCGAGGGTGAGATCGACTCCGGGGTTGGTCAACGCCTGGGAGAGCGCCACGCGATCATAGGGAAGGTGGGTTTCTTCGGTCAATACCGTGATGCTCAGATCCTGCGGTGCGCGGCTGGCCAGGGCTTCGGTGAAGCGGTGGGCTGCGGGACCGCCGCCGATAACCAGGATGTTGCGTGCATTGTGTGGAGTACCCATGATCAATTTCGACTTTCGCTGGGAAACGGTGAGTTTCAGGCTGATGAGTCCACTGTAGAAAGCATGCTTTGCGCCGCAATTACCCTTGTGTTTCGGCCGGAGCAATTCTCTCCACCATCAGACGAAAGCCAGGTGAAGCGGCTGAAACATATTCGAATCATTCGCAATGGGCAATCGTTGCGCAAAGGCAATTGGACAGGATAAACCAGCGGATTTCCGGGAGAATCCAGGATTCACGGTGCCCATTTTTGCTGTTAGGCATGCTTTACGGACTGGCAACGGCTGGAAGCATCGGGCGAAACATGCGGCTTCTAAGCTCGGTATGTCAGCAGATGCCAACCACGAAGGGCTTACGTTCATGAGCACGCAAATTGCAGAAGACACCCGTGAAGCTACTTTGAGCTTGGCTCCGCTTTGCCGCAGTGCAGAGCTGGAGCGTGGATGGGGAGAAGCGCTGTGGCTCGAGGCCACACAGCTAGCCCTGTTCCGTACCGAAGAAGATGCCTTCTACGCAACCTCGCATCACTGCCCGAACAGCGGCGCGAAGGTCATGGCCCGCGGCATTCTGGGCGACACCATGGTCGAAGGAACCAGCGTGGCCACCGTTGCCTGCCCGCTGCACAAGGAAGTGTACCGACTGGATACCGGCGAATGCCTGAACGCCGATTCGCTGCCGCTGCCAGTGCAGCGGCTCATGGAAATCGAGGGACAGCTATGGATGGAGCAGAGCAAATGAGTATCAAATCAGATCGCAGCCTGAACGTCGAGCATTCGGCCTGGCAAGGCTGGTACGAACTGAACGACGAGACGGATTCGCTTGCAACCAACTAGCTCCGGCTATCGCATTTTCCAGCGGTGGCGTGCAAGAATAAGGCAACTCGCATCATCATCCAAACGCAGGGACGAAAGCTCACGGCTTTCGTCCCTGCGATTTTGCGTTCCGGCCGGGCATAGGCAAGGGCGGCCAGCTAGCTGGGAGCCGACCGCCCATTGGAGTCATTACGCCAGGGCAGGCGCCTTGGCCAGCAACTCTTCGATCTTCGCTTTGCACCCGCCGCATCCGGTGCCCGCACGGCAGTTCTCGCCGACCTCGGCGACGGTGGTGCAACCAGCGCCTACAGCATGGGTTACCTGGCCGTAGGTAGCGCCCGAACAGCGGCACAGCTGATCATCATCGCTGGGGATAGCAGCGATTTGATCCGTTGCCGGATCATCCAGCCGCAAGAGGGCCGAACGGTCTTCAGGCAATGCGGTGGCCCGTTCATAGGCCAGCACGAGTTCGGCACTGGTTTGCGGCAATCCCATGGCCAGGAATCCGGTGACCGTATCCTGCCGGGTGACGATCTTCAGGTACCGTCCGCGCGCAGGATCTGCATAGACGGTTGCCTGCAGATCGGTATCGTCCCAATAACCGGCGCTGATATCGCCGGCTGCAGTCAGCTCGATGCCTTGTCCCTTGAGCATCAATACATCAGAAGCAGAGAAGTCCGGGGCAGCAAGCGGCTCGGAGCCAGAGGAACCAGCCAGCCGCAACAACTGCTGGGACAACCATGCGGCTTGGGCCCAGCCCGGGGCCAGCAGTCCGACCGGTGGCTGTCCGGCAACTTCGGCACAGTCGCCGAGGGCGAAAATTCGCTGCTCGGTATCGGCGCAAAGGAATTCATCAGTCTTAATACCGCGGCCCACCGGTAATCCACAGCCCGAGGCCAGCTCTGTTCTGGCTCTCACACCCGTGGAAATGAGCAGGGCATCAGCCTGGATCAGTCCGTGGGTGGAAGTCATCAGGCCGGTGAAACCCTGTGCATCCTTCTGAATGCCACTGGCCTTCGCACCAGGGATCACCTCGACACCTGCTTCACGCAGATTACGCGTCAGCAGCGCCCCTCCATCTGCATCCACGACGCGTCCCAAGGGAGCCGAACCATGATGCACCAGCACCGGTTGGGCGCCGGTGCGCGCAATGGCCAAGGCCGCCTCGATACCCAGAACTCCGCCGCCGAGAATTAAAATGCGTTGGCCCAGACCGATCGATTCCCGCAGCTGGTGGGCGTCATCCACCGTGCGCAGCGCGAAAACTCCGGCTGGCAGTGAAGCATCAGCGTGCGGATCGAAATTCAGGCCGTTGAGCGTGGGGATCACCGCTCGGGCGCCGGTGGCGAAAACAAGCCGGTCGTAGGACACATAGTCGTTGCCGCCCAGATGGATCCGGCGCCGTGAGCGATCGATGCCGGTAGCCTGCACGCCCAAGCGCACGTCGACTCCGGCATCGGCCAAGCGCTGCGGATCCACCATGCTCAGGTGTTCGAACTCGGCGGCTCCGGCTGCCAGTTCAGCGAGCAGCACACGGTTGTAGGCCAGGTGGTCTTCGGCGCTGATGATGGTGATGGCGCAGTGGCCGGCCGCCGCTGCCGGGAGCAGCCCTTCGACAAGGGACGCGGCGACGGGGCCGAAGCCAATGATGATAATGCGTTGCGGGCGTTGCTCGTTCATTGTTCCTCTTTCACAGCGCTCAGCGAAACATGGGCGTGCTTGAATTCCGGCATCCTGCTGTGCGGGTCGACCTTCGCCTCGGTCAGCAGGTTTGCGGTACCGGAATCCGGGTAGTGGAAGGGCAGGAAGACCGTGTCCAGCCGGGCATCGGCGGTCAGCAGCGCGCGGGCGGTGACTTCACCGCGTTCATTGCTGATCACGACCTTCTGCCCCTGGGCAATCTGGTGGGCCAGGGCGGTTGCCGGATGGATTTCCAGCAGCGGTTCCGGAGCGGCCTGGGCCAGCTCGGGGACCCGGCGCGTCTGGGCGCCAGACTGGTAGTGCTCCAGCAGCCGGCCGGTCACCAGGGACACGGCCGCGTTGTTCTTCCGGGGTTCCGGTTGGAAAGCAACTGGCACCAGCACTGCACGCCGATCCGCATGCGCAAAACCGTCAAGGAATAGCCGAGGGGTTCCATTGCGGATGCCGCGCCTGGCCTTCACTTCGGTGCCTGCAGGGCACGGCCAGTAGATGGCCGCCCCGGCATCGAGGTCATCCCAACGCACCCCCGAGTAGTCCGCCAGGCCACCGGCCGAAGCCAATTTGAGTTCTTCGAAAACTTCCCGCGGATCGGGGGAGAAGTGGCCGGGAGCATCCAGCCGCTGGGCGAGCTGGGCGAGGATCCACAGTTCGCCGCGCGCATGTTCCGGTGTCGCCAAGGCAGCGCGGCGGCGCAGGATCCGCCCCTCCAAGTTGGTCATGCTGCCTTCTTCTTCAGCCCATTGCAGCACCGGCAGGACCAGGTCCGCTCGGGCTGCAGTCTCCGAGAGGAAGAAGTCGCAGACCACCAGGAAATCCAGCCTGGACAGTGCGTGGATCACGCGTGACGCATCGGGTGCGGAGATCACCGGGTTGGCCCCGTGGACCATCAGCATGCGCGGACCGGTGGGGGAACCTAGCGCGTCAAGGAGTTCAACGGCGGGAAGCCCGGGACCGGGAATGGTTTCGGGGTCAACACCCCAGACGCGGGCTACATGCGCACGGTGTTCCGGGTCGGTGATCTTGCGGTAGCCGGGAAGCTGGTCGCACTTTTGCCCGTGTTCCCGACCGCCCTGCCCGTTGCCCTGGCCGGTGATGGTGCCGTAGCCGCCGGCCAGGGTTCCGGGCAAGCCGAGCAGCAGCGCGAGGTTGATCGCGGCGGTGACCGTATCGGTGCCGTTGGAATGCTGCTCGATGCCGCGGCCGGTGAGGATGTAGACCGGCTTGCCGCCGGCCTTCGCTTCGCTGGCCGCCTGGGCCAGGGCCCGGGCGGTGCGCCGGATCTGCTCGGCAGGAACGCCGGTGACCTGGGCGGTGCGTTCTGGCCACCAGCTGGCCAAGGAGGCTTTCACTGCATCGAAACCGTTGGTGCGGGCGGCCAAGTAGCTGGTATCGGCCAGGGACTCGGCCACCAGCACGTGGGCCAAGCCCAGCAGCAGCGGAAGGTCGGTGGCGGGGGTCGGCTGCAGGTGCCAGCCAGCATTATCGGCGCAGAGCTCGGCTGTAGCTGAACGGCGCGGATCAACCACGATCAGCCCGCCGTTCTCACGGGCCCCGGCCAGATGCCGGACAAAGGGCGGCATGGTATCGGCCACGTTGGAACCGAGCATCAGGATCATCCCGGCCGAATCCAGATCAGCCAGCGGGAAAGGCAATCCCCGGTCCAAGCCGAAGGCGCGGTTGGTGCCGGCGGCCGCCGAGGACATGCAGAACCGTCCGTTGTAATCGATCCGCGAGGTACCTAGGGCCAGCCGCGCGAACTTGCCCAGCTGGTAGGCCTTTTCATTGGTCAGCGACCCGGAACCGAAGACCGCGAGTGCGTCGGCTCCGGAGTCGGCCCGGATGCCTAGCGCCTTTTCGGCAACCAGATCCAGCGCATGCTCCCAGCTAACCGGGGCAAAGCTTCCATCGGGCTGGCGGAGCAGGGGTGATTGCAGGCGTTCTGGGTGATCGAGCAGCGTGGCGGCGCTATAGCCTTTGCGGCACAGCGCCCCGCCATTGGTCTCGAAGTCCCGTCCCTTCAGGCTCACCGGTTCGGTGCCGTGATCCTGCTGGTTGGGTTCCAAGGTGATGCCGCACTGCAGGGCGCAATAGGGGCAATGAGTGTCGGTCATCCTAGACTCCGTGCTGGGCGAAACGGGTGCCTGAGCGTGCATAGGCGAACCATGCGGTGGCCATGAGCAGCAGGTAGACCGCGATGAAGATGATGAACGCCGTGGTGTAGGCGCCGGTGCTGGATACGGACAGGCCCAAGGCCTGGGGAATCAGGAAGCCGCCGTAGGCGCCAATGGCCGAGATCAAACCGAGGGCTGCGGCCGCCTTGCGCGAAGAATCCACCTGGCTTGCCTGTTTTCCCTCGTCGCTCAGGGCAAAGACTGCCGGGATCATGCGGTAGGTCGAGCCATTGCCGATGCCGCTTGCGGTGAAGAGCAGCAAGAACAGGAAGAGAAACATCCAGAAGTTGGCCCGTGGCAGGCTGAGCACTAGCGCAGCGGTAATCAAGGCCATGGCTCCGAAGGTCGCCACGGAGATGCGTGCGCCGCCGAGCTTGTCAGCGATCTTGCCGCCGTATGGACGGGCCAGGGACGCGACCAGCGGGCCGAGGAAAGCCAAGGTGATGGTTGCGGTGCCCAACGGCAAGGCCGCGTATTCAGGGAAAGTGTCAACGATCAGCTTGGGGAAAACTGCCGAGAATCCAATGAAGGAGCCGAAGGTTCCCACATACAGTGCGGAGATGATCCACAGGTGCTTTACCTTCAGGCAGGCAATGGCGCCGCGGATATCTGAGCGGGCCGACGACAGGTTGTGCATGTATTTCCAGGCACCCCATGCGGAGAGCAGAATCAACGGGATCCAGAGCATCCCTGCCAGCGGAAGCTGCAACGCCCCGGCGGCGAAGACCGTGACAATGACCGGTACAAGCAGCTGGGCGACCGCCGCGCCGAGGTTGCCGCCGGCGGCGTTGAGGCCCAACGCCCACCCCTTGCGGGAAGCGGGGTAGAAATAGGTGATATTAGCCATCGAGGAAGCGAAGTTTCCGCCGCCGAAGCCGGTCAGCGCCGCAAGGCTGAGCATGACCCAGAATGGCGTGGACGGATCAGCCAGGGCCAGGGAAATGCCGCCGGCCGGAATCAGCAGGAGCAGCGCGGAAATGACCGTCCAGTTGCGCCCGCCGAAACGGGCCACCATGAACGTGTAGGGGATGCGCAGTGTGGCACCGACGAGGCTCGGGATGGAGATCAGCCAGAACAGCTGCGTGGTGCTGTAGCTGAATCCCGCTACTGGAAGATAGACCACGACAATGGCGAAAAGCTGCCAAACGCTGAATCCGAGGAACTCGGCGAAGATGGACCACTTGAGGTTTTGGCTGGCTACCGCAGATCCGGTGCGCTTCCAGAATTCTGGATCATCCGGGGTCCAATTGCTGACCCAGCGTCCTGGTTGCACCTGCAGTGCCTGCGATGTGTCAGATGCTTCTAGCTGTGCGCTCACGTTATCCGATCCCTTCTCTAGCACTTGATGCATCTGAGCTTCTCAAAGAGGTATTTCGCCTAGGTGCTCAGGTTGTTGCGCCGAAGGGAACTTAAATTCACCCGCCGGATCGGTGCGCCGATAGGCGGCTGTAATGTGTTGGAAACCCGAGCCCCGGGGCAACGATCCAGCTTCGGGATTCGCGGTGCTGGAGGGAGGGGCCAGCCCCGTCGGATCGCTGCAAGTGGGAGAGGGGATGAGCGGCAAGACGGCAAGTTTTTGTTCATGATGCGAAAAAGAGATTTCAAAAGAAGTGTTGCGTGCGTCACAATCCGCTGATAATCTCGTAGCTGTCTATGGCGGGCACCCACCTGATGGGTCGCTATCTACCGGGCATGCAACTGATCGATTTCAGGTGACAAGCGCAACCGGTAGCTAGCGCCAAGCAGCGCGCTGCGGTTCTCTTGTCCAAAGCATGAGGAGCCACGCGATGAGCGTTACTACCACTGGCCAAGACTATCTTTCGATGGCCATCGATATTGCCACCACAAATGTCCACAACGCCGGCGGGCCTTTCGGCGCCGTCGTGGTCGCCCCCGACGGCAAGGTCTTCGAAGGGGTCAACCGCGTCACGGCCAACAATGATCCATCGGCGCACGCCGAAGTGGTGGCCATCCGCACCGCGGCCGCCGCCTTGGGGACCTTCGACTTGAGCGGCTGCGTGCTCTACAGCAGCTGCGAACCTTGCCCGATGTGCCTGGCCACCTCGCTGTGGGCCCGCATCGGCAAGGTCTTCTTCGCGGCCAACAGGCATGATGCGGCTGCCGCCGGGTTCGACGACGCGGTGTTCTACGACTACTTCGAAGCAAAATCCAACCGCTCGCTGATGCCGGTGAACTGCTTCCAGTCCGAAGGCGGCGAGCACCTGTTGCCGTTCAAGGCATGGGATTCGCAAGAATCCCGGACCGACTACTAAAGGTCCAGGACCATGACCACGACAAGTCGCTTGCCAGCTGGCCCCCAGGGCGCGCAGCGCGGCAGCAAGCCGCGCCGGCCGGGCGGGCCGGGCGGCATCCTGGACGCGTTCTTCAGCATCACCGAACGCGGGTCCACGCTGGCGCGGGAATTGCGCGGCGGGATCGTCACCTTCTTCACGATGGCCTACATCGTGATACTCAACCCGCTGATCCTCGGCGGATTCAGTGCCGAGGCCGCACCCGTGGATGTGGCCGGCAACTGGCTTCCGGCCGCGCAGGTCGGGGCCATGACCTCGCTGACCGCCGGGGCCATGACCATCCTGTTCGGGCTGATCGCCAACCTGCCCTTCGGCCTGGCCGCCGGGCTGGGCATCAACTCCTTCCTGGCCGTCTCGGTGATCCAGGACGTCACCTGGCCTGAGGCCATGGGACTGGTGGTGGTCAACGGCGTGCTGATCGTCCTGTTCGGGATGACCGGGGTGCGCACCGCGATCTTCCGGGCCATCCCCAAGGACCTGAAGGCCGCCATTACGGTGGGCATCGGGCTGTTCATCACCTTCATCGGGTTCGTGGACTCCGGCTTCGTCACCCGTACCGCCGCCGGGCCTCCGGTGCAGCTGGGCGATGGCGGGTCGATCGTCTCGATCCCGACCATGGTCTTCGTGGTGGGGTTGCTGATCATGGGTGCGCTGGTGGCCCGCGGGGTGCAGGGCGCGATCCTGATCGGCATCGTGATCTCCACGGTGCTGGCGATGATCGCCGAGCTGGTGTTCAGGATCGGGCCAGCCGGCGCGGATAACCCGCATGGCTGGCACCTGAACATGCCGGTGCTGCAGGGAAATATCGTCTCGTTGCCGGATTTGTCGCTGGCCGGGGAGTTCGACCTGTTCGGATCCTTCGGGCGGATCGGCGCGCTGGCGGCGACGATGCTGGTGTTCACCTTGGTGTTCACGAACTTCTTCGACGCCATGGGCACCATGACCGGACTGGCCAAGAATGCCGGTCTGGCGCGCAAGGACGGCACCTTCCCGCGGCTGAAGGCCGCATTCGTGGTCGAGGGCCTGGGCGCGGTGGCTGGAGGCATGGGCTCGTCCTCCTCGAATACCGTCTACGTGGATTCGGCGGCCGGCATCGGGGAAGGGGCGCGCACCGGGCTGGCTTCGGTCATCACCGGGGTGCTGTTCCTGGGTTCGATGTTCTTCACGCCGCTGACTTCGGTGGTTCCCATCGAGGTGGCTGCCGCGGCACTGGTTCTGGTGGGCACCTTGATGTGCGCGCAGATCCGCGAGATCAACTTCAAGCGGTTCTCCAGCGCCATGCCGGCGTTCCTCACCCTGATCACCATGCCGCTGACCTACTCCATTGCCAATGGCATTGGCGCAGGGTTCATCGCCTGGGTGGTGGTGAACACCGCGGCCGGGCGGTACGCCAAGATCCACCCGCTGCTGTGGGTGGTGGCGCTGGGCTTCCTGGTGTACTTCGCACGGGGCCCGATTACGGCCCTACTGGCCTGAGCTGATACGGGCTATAGTAAGGATCCACTGAGGTGAGGTGGCTCACCTTGATGGTTTGCATGGATGTGAATGATCCGAATTCTGGAGGGTAATCATGGGCGGATGCCTCGCCTGGTCCAAGGGCCAGATCGCGCACGGAAACTGATCCCGCCGCAGCACGCGGCGGCGCCCTGGACGAGCCTGGAACCTCCGGCAGGGCGCCAGATCCCACCCATCATCCAATTCATTCATGGTGCGTCCGGCGATACCCGGGCGCAGGAGGTGTCAACGGCATGAGCGCCGAGGCAACGCAAGAGACAAAATGCCAGGTTACGGTCAACGGAAAGGTCCGGGAATTCGACGGGCCGCCGCATACCAACGCGCTGGATTTCCTGCGCGGGCAGCAATTGATCGGATGCAAGGAAGGCTGTGCCGAGGGCGAGTGCGGCGCCTGCTCGATCCTGGTGGCCCGCAGCGATGGGGAAGGCAGCAGGTGGACGGCGGCCAACGCCTGCCTGCTGCCGGCCGCGGCGCTCGACGGCCAGGAAATCATCACCTCCGAAGGGCTGGGCAGCGTCGCGGCGCTGCATCCGGTGCAGGAAGAGATGGCCAACCGCGGCGGATCCCAGTGCGGTTATTGCACCCCCGGATTCGTCTGCTCCATGGCCGCCGAATACTACCGCCCCGAGCGGACCGCCAATCCCGCAGTCAGCGCGGGTGATGGCGGGGAGCACGAGTGCGGACCGAATGGATTCGACCTGCACGCACTGTCGGGCAATCTCTGCCGCTGCACCGGATACCGCCCGATCCGCGACGCCGCCTACGCGCTGGGCGAGCCCGAGCCGGATGACCCGCTGACTGCCCGGACCCAGCACCGGGCCCCGGCACCGGTGGCCACCGACATCCAGCGCGCCGATACCCCTACCGGGGACCTGGGCCGCTTCCGCCGGCCGGCGGACCTGGACCAGGCACTGCAGATCCTGTCAACCGAACCGCAGACCGTACTGGTGTCCGGTGCCACCGACTGGGGCGTGGAGGTCAACATCAAGGGCGCCCGCGCCCGCTCGGTGCTGGCCATCGACCGGCTGCCCGAGCTGCGCCAGATCCACTGGAACGAGCAGTACCTTGAATTGGGTGCAGGCTGCACCCTGAGCGAACTGGAACGCAAGCTCGCCGGGCAGGTTCCGCTGCTCTCCCAGCTCTTCGGGCAGTTCGCGTCAAGGCTGATCCGCAATAGCGCGACCATCGGCGGCAATCTGGGGACCGGCTCGCCCATTGGCGACACCCCGCCGGCGCTGCTGGCGCTGGAGGCCGAACTGGTCCTTTCCAGCATCCGCGGCAACCGGATGGTGGCGCTTTCGGACTACTTCACCGGCTACCGGCAGACCGTGCGCGAGCCGGGAGAGATGATCACCGCGATCCGCATCCCGTTGCCGCTGGCGCCGCTGACCAGCTTCCAGAAGATTTCCAAGCGGCGCTTCGATGACATCTCCTCGGTAGCCATCGGCTATGCGCTCACGGTGTCGGACGGCATGATTACCACGGCGAGGATCGGGCTGGGCGGCGTGGCCGCAACCCCGCTGCGCGCCGTGGCCACCGAAGCACTGTTGGAAGGCCAGCCGTGGAACCTGGAAACCATCCGGGCCGCGGCACGCACCATGGGCACCGAAGGAACCCCGATGGATGACCACCGGGCCAGCGCCAACTACCGCAAGGCCATGCTGGCCTCCTCGCTTGAACGGTTCTATGCCCAGCAGCTTGAACGCAGCTTGGAAGCAGGACAGGAGCAGAACTCATGAGCCAGCTATCCCAACGCCCCGACGCTCCGGTAGTCGGCCAGCGCCACCGCCACGAATCCGCCGCCGCGCACGTCACCGGTACCGCGCTGTATACCGACGACCTGGCCGCGCGCCTGGCCGGGGTTCTGCATGCCTACCCGGTGCAGTCCACCTGCGCCCATGGAAAAATCCTGGGCCTGGATGCCAGCGCGGCACAGCAGGTACCCGGGGTGGTCCGGGTCATCACCGCGAAAGACATCCCCGGGGTCAATGACCAGGGCGCCAAGCACGACGAGCCGCTGCTCCCGGTTCACGAGGTCATGTTCTTCGGCCAACCGGTGGCGTGGGTCCTGGGTGAAGACCTGGAAGCTGCCAAGGCCGGGGCCAAGGCGGTGCGCGTGGAGTACGAACCGCTGGACTCGCTGATCACCATCAAGGACGCGATCGCGGCCAACAGCTTCCACGGCATCCAGCCCGAGATCTCCAAGGGCGATCCGGAGGCCGCATTCGCGCAGGCGGCCCACGTTTTCGAGGGTGATTTCGAGTTCGCCGGCCAGGAGCACTTCTATCTGGAAACCCAGAACTCGCTGGCGATGGTGGATGAGAGCGGGCAGATCATGATCCACTGCTCCACCCAGCATCCCACCGAAACCCAGGACATCGTCTCGCATGTGCTGGGCATCGGCGCCCACGAGGTCACCGTGCAGGTATTGCGCATGGGAGGCGGCTTCGGCGGCAAGGAAATGCAGCCCCATGGCTATGCCGCGGTGGCGGCCCTCGGTGCGGTGCTCACCGGACGGCCGGTGCGGGTGCGGCTGGACCGCACCCTGGACATGACCATGACCGGCAAGCGCCACGGATTCCATGCAACCTGGAAAATCGGCTTCGACGGGCAGGGCAAGATCCTGGCCCTGCAGGCCCAGCTGACCGCTGACGGCGGGTGGAGCCTGGATCTGTCCGAACCGGTGCTGACCCGCGCGATGTGCCATATCGACAATTCCTATTGGATCCCGAATATCAGGGTCAACGGGCGCATCGCCAAATGCCATAAGACCTCGCAGACCGCGTTCCGCGGCTTCGGCGGTCCGCAGGGCATGCTGGTCATGGAAGACATCCTGGGCCGGGTGGCCCCGCAGCTGGGATTGGACGCCCGGGAACTGCGCCGCCGCAATTTCTACACCCAGGGACAGGACACCCCGTACTACCAGCCGGTCCGGCATCCCGAGCGCTTGGAGGCTGCTTGGACCCAGCTGCTCGGCTCGGCAGATATCGCCGCGCGCGAGGAGCAGATCGCAGAATTCAATGCCGGGCACGAGCACGCCAAAAGGGCGCTGGCGATGACGCCGGTGAAATTCGGCATCTCCTTCAACCTCACCGCCTTCAACCAGGGCGGCGCGTTGGTGCTGGTCTACAAGGACGGTTCGGTGCTGGTCAACCACGGCGGCACCGAAATGGGACAGGGCCTGCATACCAAGATGCTGCAGGTGGCCGCCACCGCCTTGGGCTTGCCGCTATCCAAGGTGCGCATTGCCCCCACACGCACCGACAAGGTGCCCAATACCTCGGCCACCGCAGCCAGCTCGGGCAGCGACCTGAACGGCGGCGCGGTCAAGGATGCGTGCGAGCAGATCCGCGGCCGGCTCGCGCAGGTGGCCGCCGGAAAATTGGGGGTTCCGGCGCAAGATCTGCGCTTCAGCCGCGGCAGGGTCACCGCGCTGGGCAAGAGCGAATCGCTGGGTTGGGAAGAAGTGGTCAACGCCGCGTACTTCCAGCGGGTCCAGCTTTCGGCCGCCGGCTTCTACCGGACCGAAGGGCTGCATTGGGACCTCTCGCAGATGACGGGCAGCCCGTTCAAGTACTTCTCCTACGGGGTGGCGGCCAGCGAGGTGGAAGTCAGCGGCTTTGACGGCTCCTATGTGCTGCGCCGCGTGGATATCGTCCATGATGTGGGCGATTCGCTCTCGCCGCTGGTGGATCTGGGGCAGATCGAGGGAGGGTTCGTGCAGGGGGCTGGCTGGCTGACCCTGGAGGATTTGCGCTGGGACACCTCCGATGGCCCGGGCCGCGGACGGGTGGCCACCCAAGCCGCGAGCACCTACAAGATCCCGAGCTTCTCCGAGATGCCTGACGTCTTCAACGTCAGCTTGCTGGACAAGGCGCATGAGGAAGGCGCGGTCTACGGTTCCAAGGCCGTGGGAGAACCGCCGCTGATGCTCGCCTTCTCGGTGCGCGAGGCACTGCGGCAGGCCATTGCCTCCTTCGGCCGCTCCGGGCGTCCGGTGCCGCTGGCGTCCCCGGCGACTCCGGAAGCGGTGTTCTGGGCGATCGAAGCGGCGCGGGAGGAGCGGTAGCCATGCTGTCGTGGATTGAAGCTGTCACCGCGCTGCGCAATGAACGGCGTCCCGCGGTGCTGGCCACCATCACCGCGGTGCGCGGGCATGCCCCACGCGAGGCCGGCGCGAAAATGGTGATTGCCAGCCAGGAGATCTTCGGAACCATCGGCGGGGGCAACCTGGAAATGGCGGCCATGGAACGGGCCCGGCAGATGATCAGCGCGGGCGGGAACCAGCCGCAGAGCATCACCATGAAGCTCAGCGACAAGGCCCCGGCCAAGTACGGCAGGCAATGCTGCGGCGGCGAGATCACGGTGCTGCTAGAGCCCTTGCCGGTTCCTGCCACGGTGGCGATCTTCGGGGTGGGAAATGTGGGAATGGAATTGGCCCGCATTCTCGCCCGCCATGACCTGGAGCTGCATCTGGTTGATTCGCGCCCGGAATTCCTGGAGGACCTGCCGGCCCTTGAACCCAGCGTGGCGCGGATCCATTCGGCGGTGGCGGTGCTCGGGGAGCAGGTGCTCAGCTGCCTGCCTGGGGGAACGCACGTGCTGATCATGACGCACGATCATGCCGAGGATTTCCACCTGTGCGATGCCGCGTTGCGCCACCCGGGCTTGGGATCGATTGGATTGATCGGGTCGAGTGCCAAGTGGGCCCGCTTCCAGAAGAATCTGCGTGCCAGCGGCTTCAGCGACGAACAGATCGCGGCGATCCAGTGCCCCATTGGGATCGAGCAGGTGCGGGGCAAGCAGCCGGCGGTGATTGCGGTGTCCGTGGCTGCCGACTTGCTGGCGAGGATCACGTCCGGGGCAAAGCAGCCGGTGCGCAGCGCCTAGATGCGGGGCCGACGGGCGATTATGAGAATTGTCTAACGTGGGGAACAAGGAGCAATGCCGGGGAGTTTAAACAGGGGAGAGCGGTGCTTCGTGCACCGCGCCCGCAACGTCTAGGAGGCCAATTCCATGTCCATGTTCGACAAGCTGCTGCGCAAGGGCAAGCAAATGGCCGGCGAGTACGTCCGGGAACAGCTCAACCAGCGCGGCTCCAATAGCAATCAGCGCGGCTCCAATAACCAGCAACGCGGCTACCAGCAGAATCCCGGCGGCTACCAGCAGCAGCCGCAGCACCAGAACTACGGCGAGCGCGGCTACGGCAACCAGCCGGCCTCGGCACCGTCGCGCGAGGATCAGGCCGCGATCGAGAAGTACCGCTACATGCTCCGTACCGCTCCGCCGCAGGATATGGAACGCGCCCACGCCGAGGCTTTCGCCCGGCTGACCCCGCAGCAACGCGAACTGCTGCATCATGAACTCTCCGAGCAGTTGCCGCCAGCAGAACGCCCGATGAGCCAGGACCCAAGGGACCTGGCCCGTTCGGCAACCCGCGCGGAGATGTCGCGTCCCGGGTTCATGGACAAGATCTTGGGTTCCGGCGGCAAGGGACGGGGCATGGGCATGGCTGCCGGCGCGGCCGGCGGCTTGGGTGTTGGCCTGCTCGGCGGCGTGGCAGGTGCGTTCATCGGCACGGCCATTGCTGGACCGCTGCTTGATGGTTTCGCCGGCATCGGCGAAGAGTTCGGTTCCATGGCCGAGGGCCTGGGCGATACCGTATCCGGTGCCGGGGAACAGCTCTCCGCGGCCGGTGAAGGCCTGGGCGGCCAGGCCGAAGGCATGTTCGGGGACTTCCTCGGCGGTGCCGGTGGGGACTTCGGCGACTTCGAGTTCTAGTAACTGGTCTCAAGCCGGCAGCAACTGCGTGTTGCTGCCGGCTTTTTCGCGCACTGTCCAGGGCTACGGACAAGCCGCTGGCTCAGCGGAAGCCGAAGTGCCTGGACGGGCTTTAGCCGAGCTGGACGGCTTCGCGGACCCGGGTGATCTGTCCCGGGGTGACCTGGCAGCAACCGCCGATCAGGCGAGCGCCTGCGGCCACGAGTTCGGGAACCGCTCCGGGCAAATCACTGCCTTCAGTTCCTGGGACCCACACACGAGCTTCGTGGTCCCAAATTTCACCGCTATTCGGGTAGGCCGACAGCGGCAAGCCGGTTTCTTCTCCCAGGATCTGCAACGCGGCCACCGCTTGGGGTACCGGACAGCAGTTCACGCCGACTGCGTCCCACACGCCGGATTCCTGAACGATTCCGGCTACGACTCGCAGATCGGTGCCATCACCCAGAACCACTCGGCCTTGGTCATCGGCGCGCACCGCAAGGCTGAGCAACGCCGGCAGTTGCAGCTCCCGAGCCAATACGGTCAATGCTTCTGCTTCTGCCAGGCTGGGCACGGTTTCAAAGATGACCAGATCGGCACCGGCATCAGCCAGGATTTCCAAGCGCTTGCGGTGCCAGTTAGCCAGCTCGGAGGCCGTCTTGCGATAGGCGCCGTCGTATTCGGTCCCGGCGCCCGGCCCGGCACCGTAGGGCCCCACCGAGGCGGCCACCCAGCGTGCTGTGTCCGTGCGCCCAGCGCTGGAGGCTTCTCGCGCCAGGCGCACGCTGGTGCGCAGCATTTGTTCCATCTTCTGCTCGGAGCCCACCTGAGCCAGGCCGTCATAGCTGACCTGGTAGGAGCAGGTCGTGGCAACTTGGGCGCCGGCAGCGAAAAAGTCCTGGTGTGCCGCGCGGACCTCTTCGGGGCGGTCCATGAGGATCTGCGCTGACCACAGGTGCCCGGTCACGTCATTGCCGCGATCGGCCAGATGGGTGCCGAGACCGCCGTCGAGGATGATTGGCGGGCTGCCTTCGGCGCGCAATGCGTCACGGAAATTGCTGGGGTGGTTTGGGATATGCACGTCATCGAGGGTACACGGCGAGTGCTTGGATGACCGACCTTGACGCCGTGTGACCACAGATGACATGCCCGTCCGGGACTGCCGTCCAAGCTCGATATCCTGCAAGCGCATTCATTCCACAAGGAGCCCCATGACCGAGAGCATCGTCAGCACCAACGAGACTGCACCAGCCGATTCCGGACTGCTAAGAACCATGACCTCGCGTCATCTGGTGATGATCGCTTTGGGCGGGGTGATCGGCTCGGGCCTGTTCGTTTCCTCCGGATACACCATTGCCCAAGCCGGGCCGCTGGGCGCGGTGCTGGCCTATGCAGTCGGAGCCTTGGTGGCCTACATGGTGATGAGCGGGCTGGGAGAGCTATCGGCGCGGCATCCGGTGGCAGGAGGATTCCATGCACACGCCACCCGTGATCTTGGACCAGCGTGGGGTTTTGCTACGGCGTGGCTCTACTGGCTGTGCTGGGCGGTAGCCCTGGCCAGCGAATTCACCGCAGCCGGGCTGCTGATGCAACGTTGGTTCCCCTCGATTTCCGTCTGGGTCTTCTCACTGGTTTTCGCTGCTTTGCTGTTTGCGCTGAATGCGACTTCATCGCGGGTCTTCGGCGAAACCGAATTCTGGTTTGCGCTGATCAAGGTGGCGGCGGTGCTGCTGGTGATTGTCGTTGGCGCCGCCACGATCATCGGCATCAACCCGGCCAGTGACGCCGGCGTGATTGGCCTGTCCAACTTCAGCACCGAAGGGGGACTGTTCCCTGCGGGGATTACCGGAGTACTGGTCACCGTCCTCTCGGTGTTCTACGCATTCAGCGGTACCGAGCTGATCGGCGTAGCGGCCGGCGAGGCGAAGAACCCGCAGCTGAGCATTCCGCGGGCCATCCGCACCGCCGTGGTTCGCTTGGCGGTGTTCTTCATCGGTGCCATCGTGGTCGTAGCCGCAATTATCCCGTTTGCCGAGGCGGGCGCGAATGAGAGTCCGTTCGTCACGGTCCTGGATGTCGCCGGCCTGCCAGCCGGTGCGGACATCATGAACTTCGTGATCATCACCGCCCTGCTCTCGGCAGGCAACTCCGGACTGTACTCATGCGCTCGCATGCTGCATTCCATGGGAGCCGCAGGCCAGGCGCCCAAAGCCCTGTCCAAGACCAACAGCAGGGGCATTCCGATGCTGGCCCTGAGCCTGTCGATCCTCGGCGGACTGGTATCGCTGTTCTCCAGCTTCATCGCGGCGCAGTCGCTCTTCATGGCTTTGGTATCCATTGCCGGGTTTGCGGTAGTAGCGGTGTGGATCGTGATCTGTGCATCGCATCTGTCGTTCCGCCGGCACTACGTAGCCCTGCATGGATCCACCGATTCCCTGCCCTATCGGGCACCATTGTTCCCGATTCTGCCGATCATCGCCTTGGTGCTGCTTGGCGCTTCGCTGGTGGGCGTGGCTTTTGATCCAGTGCAGCGTCCAGCACTGTACTTCGGTGTTCCGTTCACCCTTGCCTGCTTGGCCTATTACCGCTGGCGCCATGGCGCTGGGGTGTTCAGCCCGCAGCGTGAAGCCGAAAGTGCGGGATCGTTCGCGGGAAACTGAACCGGCGCAGAGTCCTGCGGCCCTACTGTTCCACGAGTGGAAGGTGGACCAGTGTGCGTTGCCCGTTTTGCACCATGAATCCGCGGCCCGGCGGGAATTCGTGGCGCTTGACGCGCGGGAAGGGCACCTTGAACAGCGAGTCCCCGTCGTAGGCGTCGGGCTTGAGCGCGATGCCGTGGCGGTTGGACTTCAGTTCGCCGAGCAGTCCGAAGCTGGAGGAGAACGCGTTGATGTCTCCGTCGGCGATCAGGAAGTGGTCGGAGCGGTTGATGGCCTTGAGCAGTTCCTTGAGCGGGCGCTCGGCATCCGAATCGGCGAACTCGGTGAAGTTCTCCACAACGAACACGATCTTGCCCGGCATGGAATCGTCGGCGACCAGATCCAGCATGTCCTTGGCGAACTGCCGGGTCTGAGCCGGGCCCGAGGCCGCGCCGTTCCAAGTCCGCCAGCCGCGCAGCTCGGCGCGCCGGCCGCCAATGTGGAAGAACTGGGTGGCCGGGTTGGCGCGTTCCAGCGCGGTGACCATGGCGCGCATGGTGTTGGTCTTCCCGCTTTGCGGCGGCCCGGCGATGACGAAGGTGCCGATGGGCTCGAAGCCGCAGGGTGCGAGGGTGGCATCCGACAGGCCGATGGCCGGCTGCCCGTTGACCGTGTCGGGCAGCGCCGCCGCGGAGAATTCCTGCGGCAGCGACTCGACTCCGGCCGCCTGCGGGGCACCGGAAGCTGCCAGCTCTTGGGCCCAGCTGGTAGTCAGCGCGGTCTGCTCGGCCACGTTCGCGGTGCCGCCCAGCACGGCGATCTGCGCCTCGTGGCCCTTGATGATGGCGCGACCCGGGGCACTGCGTTCGCCCAGCACATCCTTGGCCACGCCCAGCACGTTGTAGGCCTGCTCGTCGGCCATGCGCAGCACCACGCGCTGGGTGATGTTCGCGCTGATCGCGGTGGGCACCGCGCCGAAGCGGTCGGCGGTGGTGACCACGTGCACGCCCAGCGGGCGGCCTTCGCCCACGATGCGCATGAACACCTGGTAGTACTCGCCGCGGCCGTGGCCCAGCTCCCAGTCGCTGCGGAACTGGCCGAAGCCGTCGATCAGCAAGAAGATGCGCGGTTCGGACAAGTCGCCGGTGACCTGGCGGTATTCGCTCAAGGAGGCGGCGTTCGCGGCCGCGTACCGGGCCGAGCGCTCATCGAGGTGCTCGGCCAGGATGCGGAAGACGCGCTGGATGCGCTCCACGTCATCGCCGCCGATCACCGCGCCGACATGCGGCAGCGGATCGAGCGACCGCAGCGAGCTGGTGCCGAATTCCAGCGCGTACACCGCTGCGGTGCCGGCCGAAGGGTTGGCTCCCGCGGCGATCGCGATGCTGCGCAGGGCCGCCGACTTGCCCGCGCCGGAGGTGCCGTAGACCAGCAGGTGGCCGTCGGTATCGGGTTCGAACCAAGCAGTTTCCTGGGCCTGGTGCTCGGGGATGTCGGCCAGGGCCAGCGGGATCCGGCTGTCCGAATCCGGGGCGAGCTCGCGCAAGTCCACAGTGGCCGAGAGATCATCGAGCCATGGCCGGCGCGGTGCCGGGATCCCGGCCCCGTTGGATGCCGCGATGAAGCTGGAGACCAGGCGCTTCTGGTCGTTCGGGCCGCTGTTCTCCTCGATGTCCGGTGTCCCCGATTCGGGTTGCTCCCAGACGCGCGCGCCGCCGAAGCGCAGGTCCTCCACCCGCACTTCGGCCGTTTCGGGCTCGTCGGTGGTCCAGCCTCCGGCGTAGCCGGACTGGAAGGGCACCAGCCGGCCCGGGCCGGTCTTGGCGATGCCGCGGCCGGGCAGCGACGGATCGAAGCCGGCGGCGATGGGGTCCTCCACCACGTCATTGGAGTCGGCGGCGTCGGCCATGCGCAGGGCCACGCGCAGGTTGGTATTGGCGCGCAGGTTGTCCTTGATCACCCCGGCCGGGCGCTGGGTGGCCAGGATCAGGTGGATTCCCAATGAACGGCCGCGCTGGGCGATGTCCACTACGCCGTCCACGAATTCCGGGACCTCCCCGGCCAGGGCGGCGAACTCGTCGACCACCAGGACCAGGGCCGGAGGGGTCTCCGGGTCCTGGCGCTTTTCCAGCTCCAGCAGGTCCTTGGCCTTCTTGCGGTGGAAGAGCTTCTCGCGGTGGTGCAGCTCGGCACGCAGGCTGGTCAGCGCGCGGCGGACCAGGTGCGGGGAGAGGTCGGTGACCAGCCCGACGCAGTGCGGCAGGTCCACGCAGTCGGCGAAGGCCGAGCCGCCCTTGTAATCCACGAAGAGGAAGGTGACCCGGTCGGGGCTGTATTCGGCGGCCATCGCCAGTACCCAGGCCTGCAGGAATTCGGACTTGCCCGAGCCGGTGGTGCCGCCTACCAGGGCGTGCGGGCCCTGGGTGCGCAGATCCAGGCTCATCGCATCCGGGGTGCTCTGGCCGATGTAGGCGCGCAGGGTTCCGGCGCGCTTGAGCCGCGGCCGGGGCCCGGTGGCGGCGCGGTCGATCACCGAGTTGTTCTGCTTCCAGCGCTCGAGCACCGCGTCCGGTGCTTCGGCCAGATCAGTGCCCAGGATGCGCAGCAGCGACACCGAGTCCGGGATATCCGAAGAGTCCGGGACCAGCGAGCTGGAGTCAACGATCGGAGCCAGCCGACGGGCGAAGTGCTCTGCATGCTCGCGCGAGACCCCTTCCACGGTCACCTGGCGGGCTTCTTCGCCGGCGCGCACCCAGCCCACGCGGGCATCCTCCAGGCCCCGGGTGACATCCACGAAGGTGCGGCAGGCCGCGGGCAGGGACTGGACGGTGGGGGCCACGAAAATCGTGTAGATGCCCACGGCCGGTCCGCGCTCGATGATCTGCGAGAGCCGGGCGCGGTCCACCGGGGCGTCATTGCTGACGAACAGCACCAGCGAGAGGTCCTTGGCTACCGGCAGGCTGGTGTTCTGCTCGCCGGCTTCCTTGCCCAGCTCCATGGAGGAGTTGCGGGTGGACAGCGGGCCCAGCCGGTAGGAGGCCGGGTCGTTGCGCCGGGCGATGAGCTCTTCCAGGGCGTTGAGCAGCACGGTGCCCGAGGTCTGCGTATCGGCCAGCGCCAGCTGGGCCAGCGGGGAGCGCGGCCCGGTGGTGTGCGGCAGCCACTTGAACCATTCCAGGTCCCCGGTCCAGGCCGGGTCGATGATCGCGGCGGTGCACAGGTCGTTGGGGGCGTGCAGGCCGAAAAGCTGCACGGCCAGCGAGCGCAGGACATCGGCGGACTGCAGCCGGGGCCCGGCAATGCCGATGGCGCCGGCAGAGGGCAGCAGCTCGATGATCGGCACATCGTCGATCATCCGGTATTGCTCGGTGAGCGCTTCGACCCGTTCGACGTATTCCTGCAGTCCTGCCCGGTCCGCCAACGGGGCCACGGTGGTGCGGCTGCGGGCGGTTCCCGAGCCCAGCCGCAGGGAGAGGAAATTCCAGTGCTCCGGGCGCCGGGTCCAGAGCAGCTGGCCCAGGGACTCGGCCTGCTCGAAGACCGTTGCGGTGGCTGGGGCTTCGCTGCGCCGGTGGGCGCGTTCGGCTTCCTCCCCGGCCAGCAGGCCATCTTCCAATGCCTCGAATTGCCGTTCGAAGGTCTCGATTTCCAGGCGCAGCTTGTTGTTGTTCTGGGTGCGCTGGCCGATCAGGTTGCCCAGCATCATCAGCGGCGAGACCAGCACTACAATTAGCGACAGCGCGCGCTGGGTCAGCGAGAAAATGGTCAAGCCCATTATCAGCGGTGCGAAGATCATCGGCCAGGGGAAGAGCTTGGGGCTGGCTTCCTGCGGGATCGCCGGGCGAGGCAGTTCCTCGCCGGGGTAGCGGATCTCCACCCGCGGGGAGCGGTTGAAGAGGATCGAGCCGCCCATCTCGTAGACCGGGGACTGCCCCGTGGCGGTCCCGTGCAGCAGCTCGAAGTAGACATCCGTGGCGCCCAGGGTGATCAGCTGGCCGGGGATCACCGAGACGCGCTGGGCCAACCCGCCATCCACTAGGATGCCGTTGGCGGAGTTCAGGTCCACCAGCTCGATCTTGCTGCCCACCTCGATGCGCGCATGCCGGGTGGAGACCATGCGGTCGTTGAGCACCACGGTGGCCTTCTCCGAGCGCCCCACATAGGAGGTGCCGGCGGGCAGCGCGAAGGCCATGCCGGCATCCGGGCCGTTGGCTACTCGCAGCACCGCGGCCGCCGAGCCGCCCGAGACGAAGGCGTCGGTAGTCGGCACGACTTCGATGGCGAAGCCCGAACCCAGTTCCGCTTCGGCCAGCGGGGTGTGCGGATCGAGCTGCACCGGGGCGGTGCCGGTGGCCGTGGCCAGCAGCGTGGGATGCTCGGGAACCTGCTCCCCGGCCAGGGCGCGGGCGGCATCTCCCACGGTGGCGGTCGCATCGCAGGTCAGGATGACGTCCACGGTGCTGGTGTCCGGTCGCCTGAGCGTGGCCTTGATTTTCACTTGGCGGTCTCCTGGAAGGTAATGCGGAAGGTGCGGCTGCCGACTTGGACGACGTCACCGTCATTCAGATGCAGGCGGACATGGGGCGGTGCATTGTGCGGGGCGCGGGAGGCGACGATGACCTGGGTGCCATTGCTGGATCCCAGATCCATGATCCAGGCATTCGCCCCGTCGCAGCCGAAGGCCAGATGCGTTTTGGACATCAGACGTTCCGGGTCCTTCAGCGCGACCAGCAGTTCATTGCCGGTGTCCGCGGTGGCCTGGGGCGCACGCCCGATCAGCCCGGATTCGGGAACCGGGATGTAGGACCCGTCGTCGAAGGCGAAGGCCGCGCGGCGGACGATTCCCAGACCTTGCTCCGAAGGCGAATGCCAGTCGCTGTTCTGCGCTCCGACAATGCCAGCGGTGGACCGGGCACGCGAAGGCACGGCGGCTTCTTCGCGCCCGGCGTCGTCTTCGATCGTTCCCAATGACGGCAGATGCTCGGAGATATCCCGGTCCGGGCGCGAAAGCAGGTATTCGGCACGGGCCAGCGCCCGCGGGTTGGTGGGGTCCAGTCCATTGCGCACATCGACTACATAGGTCTGGGCAATCTTGTCCAGCCAGCTGCGGCGGTGCTCTTTGTCGAACAGGCAGGAGGCCAGTAGCAGGACGGGGCCAATGAGCGGGAGGAGATGGCTAAGCAGGAAGACAAAAGACGCGACCATGACGCGGGGGAAACCCGGTGCGGCGAAGCGGCCCAGTCCGGTGGCGCGCAGTCGCATCGCGGACTTGCCGGGAGAAGAGCCCTTGCGGCTGTTCATCGCGATCAAGATGATCAGGTAGACCAGCAGCAGCAATGCGCTGACCGCGGACAGGACGAGCGGAACGGTGGAATACTGCCCGGTAACCCGGAAGATCACGTAGCCGATGCCGGCGGGCAGCAACGCCGCCAGCGAAACAGCGTAGTCGATAAGGTAGGACCAAATGCGCAGGCGTGCTTCGGCCGGCCGCATTCCGAGGGTGGAGGATTTGGCGAGGGCTGCTGCTGAAACGACGTCCATGGGACCTTTCTACTTCAGTTCAATACCGGCCTGCCACGGGGAGTTCTCCCCATTGAACGGAGGCCATCTGCCACATTATTCTAGACTGTGAACGAACTAGAGTGGCCCGGCAAGCGGGCCAGTCGACGAGTTGAGGAGCATTGTTGTGACTGATTTCAAGGCCAATTACGGCGAAATGGAAGCCATGGCATCGAAGCTTGATACCGGGCGCGAAGACCTGGATGGCGTTCTTGAGCAGCTGCAGTCCGGCGTGGACAAGCTGCTGGGCGAAGACTTCACCACCGAGCACGCTTCGGGCCAGTTCGGCGAAGGCTACAAGGACCTGAACGATGGCTTGAAGAAGGCTTTCGACGGCATTAATGACATGGCCATCGCCCTGCGCGACATGATGGAGCAGATCCAGGACACCGACCGTTCCATGGCTGGCAAGTAGGACCGTTTTTTACGGGGTAATGTGGCCGCCTTGGGAAATTACGGGCGGCCACATTTTTCTTGCACCGCCTGATCCTTGAATGCCGAATTGTTCTGCAGCGTCGTCGCTGGATACCTGAGGAGTCGTTTGCACTATGGCCGATGAAATCTATTTGGCGCGCCTGGAAGAAATTGTCACGGAGTTAGGCAATAGTATTAAGGATTTCGAGAATGCGTCTGACTTTGCCAAGGGCATGGCCGGCTCAGTGGGAGACCCGATGGGCAAAGGCGATCTGAAAGACCGAGTCAAGGACTTCGAAGACAACTGGAACGATACCCGAGATGACCTCCTCAAGAATCTTGAAGGAGTGCATACCGGCTTGAAGGACATCAAGGATGGATTCGAAGAGTGGGATCTGGAAACGAAGAAGGCCTTCTTGAATTCACGTGCTTCCGATGCCCCCAAAGAAGCTAAGTAAACTGAGAGAGTTGACGACATGACCTTGGAATCGCCAAAGGGTACAACCCTGCAGCTCATCGACGGAAATCCTGATGACCTGCTCCGGAGCGCCAAGGACTTGATCACCTCGGGCGAGGAGATGGAACGCTCTGCGGCCAGGCTGGAAGACATCAGTAACGGGACGTCGGATCTGAAGTCTGAAGCTATCGCCAAGCTGCGTGAGAACGCTGGAGACGTATTTCCCGAGTTGCGCAAGGCGGCCATCCGATACGACGGCACAGGCCAGGCCCTGAAGAAATATTCCTATGCTTTGGACCGGGTCCAAGGCGCGCTCCAAATGTGCACCGCTGAGGGCGGAGTGGATTCGTACACGAGCTTGAACGCGCTGATCACGGACATCGAGGATGCGCACCAGAGCGTGCAAACCAAGAGAAGCCAAGAAGACACCGCCGAAGGCGCGGTAGATGATGCCGACGGATTCCTCGGCTTCAGCGAAGGGACCGACAAGGAAAAAGCGGAAGCCAAAAGCGACCTGACAGAAGCAACCGCTGCGCGCGAAGAAGCCGAAGAAGAACTGCGTGAGCTGTGGGGCAAATTCGACGGTCGCGTATCCTATTGGGAAGATGCCTACGATGAGGCAGTCGGCGAAATCGAGGATGCCTTCAAAGCCGCGGACAACGATGACAAGTTCCTCTCCACCCTGGGTTCGGTTCTAGGCTGGATTGCCTTGGGCGTGGGTATTGCGGCCTTGTTCATCACTTCGCCGGTGTGGGGACCGATCGCATCAGCAATTGCGGTGATCGCTGCCGTTGCCGTGGTGGCAATCGAGGTCATCAAGATGGTCCAAGGCGATGGCGACTGGACCAGTTTGCTGATAGCGGTAGTCGGAATTATCCCCTTCGGCCGTTTTGCTGGAAAAGCCTTCTCCGGCTTAAGCAAGGCATTTCCCTCGGGGATCAAGGCAGGATCCAAAGCGGGACCTCGGAACATCATCAAGGCCTTTAGCAAAACGCGTTCCAGCACGGGGCGCGGCATTGTCAGGTCTTCCATCAAGTCGGGCACCAAGCGCCCACCGAAAACTACGATCCGTGGAAGCCGCCAGACCAAAGCCAAGATCCGGCGCAACAACCGCAAGATCGAGCAAAAGTACCAGCAGACCGTTTCCGGCAAGAGCAATAAGTATTTGGATGGTTTCAACAAGGAATTCAAAGGCGACTGGAAGACATACGTGAAGTACATCTCGGAGGGAAGCGCGACAAAGCATCGCGAGATGGCTGCGTACATACTGAAGAACCCTGACGACGTGGGTCCCCAAGCTAAGGCCTGGGCGGAAAAGATTGCGAAGCACGGGAACTGGGAAGACCGGGGCAACGTCATAGTGACCGCGCCTCCTAGCCTCTGGGACTTGACTCGCGAGAAGTAGCTTAGGCGCGGAGCAATCCGTAAAGTGAACATCCGAGCTACACATTGAATTGGCGGGAGAAACGATGAGCGCAACACCACCAACGTCGAAGGCGCGTCCCCGAGGCATCGGATATAGCTTGCTTTATCCGGCAGGTTGGCGCGAATTCAACAGCAGTGTGGAGCACGAGCAGGCTTTGACGAAGCTGGTGACTGCTGAGCCCAAGGCACTTGGGCGCGCAGACCTGGTATTGATGCTTCGACGGCAAATGCACCAGACATTCGAGTACTTGAGGCGCCGTGGATCACTTGGCTTCGCAATGCCGGTAGAGAAACTTGCCGTCGGTGCAATGCCGGTTTCCGTGATCCTGACACCACTCAAGGTGGGGCCCTCCGGCACTTTGCTGGATGCTGCGCGAAAGGCCGCAGGCGGCAACCAGATCGAAATCGAAGATGCCGACGGAGCAGACTGGTACCTCTGGTCTTCCGTGGAGCAAACTGCCGAAGCTCCCGAGCTCAAGAACAATGGCCTGAACATGGTTGTTCCTCGTCCTTTGCCGGATGGAAGCATCGATCCGGATCCAAAAGCTGGATTGTGGTTGCTTTATTCCTACGCGCACGTTGAGTCGGAGAATGGTGAGGCATTCGCCGAAGGATTAAGGTCGTTGGGCTTGTCGATACTGGGAACTTTCAAATGGGTGCCAATTCAATGACAACATACGAGATTGAACCGGATCTGGAATTCTGGATTCCAGTACCTCGCTCATTTCCTGAAGATAATTGGGAGACGGCGGAGCAATGGGCACAGGACCTTGCGGAATTGGCCATCCCGGAAGATCCTGAGCTGCGGAAGGTCTATGAGCAGCTGGCTTTGGACGTGGCGAACAACCAGATAGCCGAAGCCGAGCATACACTCTGGTATTCGCCTGAAGATGGACACGCACTGGGCACTGCCCACTTGATAGTTCTGGACGATGAGCCGGAAAAGAGCTTGGCGGAATTGGCCATGCCGATTTACGAGCCAGCCACGCCTGTCCAAACCAGTGAATACCAATCGGAGTCGGTTGGCCAGATTCTCCAGTTGACGTCGGTCATAGCGATGGACGCGCGGTCAGGAGATACGGACACAGCAGTCATGCCTGCCGTAGGGCATGTGAGGACCGTTGCGCGTTCGCACGGGCTGGTATTCCTGCTGGAAGCCTACGACTCGGACCTGTCTGCGTTGAGCTTCATGATGGACCCTATGATCGACTTTTTCGAAGCCGTCAACTTTGAAGAGGATGAATTCGATAGTGAAATGGATGAGAATTGAATACTGCCAGATCCAGGCTCCCCGAACACAAAGATTTTGTAACTAACTCCTTGCATCTATATCCAAGAATCGACAAGGGGTTTTCCCTAGTGCTGTTGGGCGGGATTCTGTGCATCGTGGGAATCTATCTAATCGCGAATGATTTACCCTCGACATCAAGTTATCTATCCCAGATTGTTTTGCAAGGAATTCCGACCGTGATCGGAGCCATTCTTGCTATTTTCGGAGTCGTCGCACTTGTCACCGCACTAAAAGGCGCGGCACGCAAGGGCAACGAGGCGATCGACCTGAGATTCAAAGCCAGCGGCCTGACCGTTCGGGGCGGTCGCAAGATCAACTGGGATTCGATTACCTCGGTGACAGGTATCGAGCATGTAAATAATGCGAAAGTCCAAGTCCTTTGGGACCGAGCCGATCTGAACCGGTCATTGGAAATTTATGTTGATGATTCCGTGGATGGCCCCAATGGAAACTCCAAGGATGGAACGACATACGTTCGGGTTTCGCTTCGCCATTACCCTGCCATAGAGTACCGGACCCTTTATGAGCAAATGCTGGACCAATTCGAAAAACGCGGCATACCCCTTGTATTCGAGGCACGAGCTACGCAGTTCTGAATCTCCGCGTACTGGAGCTCCATCGCCGATGCCGCTAACCGTTATTTCAAGCGGTTGAGAACCCTGCAAAACGCCCGGGGCTGTAATGGTCTGCGGCTCAGCACGTTGCTAGAAGCGGAGCGGTCCGCTGTCGGTTTCACAAAATCGAAAGCACACTGATCGAACGCAAGCAGTTCTGAGCCATCATGCCCGACATGCATTACGACAGAAGCGCCGTTGCACCCGGACCTTACCGGGGCAACGGCGCTTCTATTTACGCAATTTCGGCTAAATGGACGTCATTTCTTCAGGTGGTCAACCAGCTGCGAAGCGATGCCGTTGTAGCTGCCCGGGGTCAGCGACTGCAGGCGGGTTTCGGCTTCAGCCGACAGGCCCAGTTCGCCAACGAATTCCTTCAGGCGGGCTGCATCCACGCGGTGGCCGCGGGTCAGGTCCTTCAGTCGTTCGTAGGGGTTGTCCATGCCCTCGACACCGGCGATAGCCTCGGCGCGCATGACCATCTGGATGGCCTCTGCGAGAACCTCCCAGTTGTGGTCCAGGTCGTCAGCCAGCACGGCTTCGGCGACAGACAGGCGATCCAAGCCCTTGGCAACGTTGGAGATCGCCAGCACCGAGTGGCCGATGGCGGTACCGATGTTGCGCTGCGAGGAGGAATCGGTCAGGTCGCGCTGCCAGCGGCTGGTGACCAGGGTGGAACCGAGGGTGTTCAGCAGGCCGTTGGAGATCTCCAGGTTGGCTTCTGCGTTCTCGAAGCGGATCGGGTTGACCTTGTGCGGCATGGTCGAGGATCCGGTGGCGCCGGCCACTGGGATCTGCGCGAAGTAGCCGATGGAGATGTAGCTCCAGACATCGGTGCACAGGTTGTGCAGGATGCTGTTGAAGCGTGCAATGTCTGCGTAGACCTCTGCCTGCCAGTCGTGGGATTCGATCTGGGTGGTCAGCGGGTTCCAAACTAGGCCCAGATGCTCAACGAAGTCCTTGGAAATCTGCTGCCAGTCAGCGGTCGGGACCGAAGCGTAGTGGGCAGCATAGGTGCCGGTAGCGCCGTTGATCTTGCCCAGGTACTCGGTCTTCTCGACGCGATCCAGCTGGCGGGTCAGGCGCCACGCCAGAACTGCCAGTTCCTTGCCCAGGGTGGTTGGGGTGGCTGGCTGGCCGTGCGTGCGCGAGAGCATCGGCACGTCGCGGGAGTCCTCGGCCATCTTGGCCAGCTGTGCCACCAGGTCGCGGGCTGCCGGCAGCCATACCTGCTGCACGCCGCCCTGGACGCCCAGAGCGTAGGACAGGTTGTTGATGTCTTCAGAGGTGCAGCCGAAATGCACCAGCGGCTTGAGGTTGCCAATGCCGATCGCTTCCAGGCGGTTGGCGATGTAGTACTCGACAGCTTTCACATCGTGAACGGTGACAGCTTCGATCTCTGCCAGTTCCTTCACGGAATCAGCGTTGAAATCGGTGACGATCTTGCGCAGTGCTGCCTTCTGTTCCGCAGAAAGCGGGGAGGTGCCTGGAAGAACGGAGTTATCGGTCAAGTGGATCAGCCATTCAACTTCAACGTGAACGCGATCGCGGTTCAAAGCCGCTTCGGAAAGGTAGTCGACCAGCGGTGCCACGGCGCTGCGGTAGCGTCCGTCGAGGGCAGTCAAAGCCAGTGGTTCATTAGCAAGGGAAGTGCGCGCAATCTCAGCCATACTCATATTCTTCCATCCTCGGCGCTACATCACATCTTTTACTTCACCGCTGTTTCCACAACCGGTCGCCAAACGTGCTGGTGCCCCATTGTTGCTGTCCATGATGGTGGACAAATTCTCAAGGATGCGGAGCAGGGAAATGATGTTTCAAGCGACGCTGCTGACGGTGGCAAGTCAGCTCGATGACGCCCAGAAAACCACTAAGTTCGCCATCGCACAGTTGGGTTCAATCCGGGCATTGACTTGGAATTCAAAGGCTGGCAAGGCGTTTCTAGACAATGTTGAGGAGCTGAGCCAGCGACTGGAAATGCTCAATGGCGAGCTGAACAACGCTGAAGAGTACTTGGGGGTTGCCATGCGTGAGATCCAAAACCTCGAAGCGCAAATCATGAACCAGAGAATGGCCTCGTAGCCATGGGATATGAAGTCAATTACAACGAGCCGGATTACGCCCAGGCAGGGGAAATCTGCCAGCGGGTTGCTCGCGACATCAATGGCATATCCGACGCATTACTCAGGGCCGCGCAGGCTGCGGACAGTTGCCAGGGGGACCTGAATCTGCAGTGCATGGCGGCAGGCATTGAAGCCAGGGGCTATGGCATCGGGCATCTAGGCGATTTGATCAGAGACAGCTATCAGCAGGCCAGGGAAGGCGAAATCACAGCGTTCGAACTTACCGGAAAGGTCTCTGCGGCCATGCGGAATTATGAGGTTGCCGAAGCCGCAGTTGAACGGATGATGCTCGTAAGCACCAGCGCGGTACTGGTCGGGGACTTCATATCCAAGTCCCGCGATAACGGCTGGCGTCCGCCGAGGGAAAGCATGGAGACCTTTTTGCGCTTGCTGATGTCCTACATCCCGCACTGGCCCTTGGCGCCGAATATGACCTTGACCGAGCAAATCGAAGGTACCGCCAAGTCGCTGTCGCGGATTATGCGGCTGCTGGGGTCAAACCGGAATACCGAAATAGAGCTCGCAGGGCAAGATCCAGCTCAGACGGTTGAACTGGATGGCAAGATGAGAAGCTATTTCCAGCTGCACGAAAAGCTGGAGGGCGAAGGCACGGAGAACAACGGAAAGATCATGATCGTCGAAGCTGACGATGATACTTATATCGCGCTCTTTCCGGGGACGCAGGATGACGCCGAAGTTCCTTCGCCTTTTGGCCCGGAAGGCATCGCTGACGGCTTCGGGGTGGAATCCGAGAATTTTGTGGAACCGCTCGATGAAGCATTAAGGCTCAGCGGAGCGAAAGAGGGCGATGAAGTAATCCTTTCCGGCTACTCGCAAGGAGGCATTCACGTAGCCCAGCTGACGAAGAACAAGTTCTTGAAGCGCAAGTACAAGCTGAACAAGGTGCTGACCCTTGGTTCTCCCATCGGCACTATTGATCTGCCAAAGGATGTCCGCAGCCTATCCGTAGAAGACCGAAAAGATATGGTGCCCGGCACCGATGGCGGACCCAATCCCCGCAAGGGCGAGCACTACACCACCACTTTCCCAGGTCCGCGCGAGCACATGCAGGACATCTTGCCCGAAGACGGGCTCTTTGGCCCGTCGCATCACCTCAAGAATTACGGTGACCACCTCCTGGAACTCGATGAGGACCCGAAACTGGAAATCAGAGAGCATCTGAAGCAGTTCTACCTTCCCGAATCCCCGCTGAAAATCCGCATGTTCAAGCTGGAGCGCAAGCAAAAAGAACGTCCGCCCCTGAAGGAAGAAGACAAGGAGCGGCTCAAGCACATGGCACCACGCCACTAAAGCGCTCAAGAACTGCAACCAGCCGGCCGGATCAGCATCACCGGGTATCACCGTGCTGATGAATGGTGCTGTGGATCAGGGCAGAAGATGGGACGCTGATCGGGGCCGGCGAATAGGGTATTAACGAAAGAGGACGGCACCTGTCGGATGCCGTCCTCTTCTTGTACTGCGTCGAATACCGCTTACTCGTTCTCGCTCTTGACGAACAATCCGAGGACCGCAGAGACGATGGAGATGATAATCGTGCCGGCGATGGCATCCCACCAGAACTGCTCGATGACCAGTTCAATCGGGGTGAAGGTCGTCAGCCATGAAGTCAGCAGGAGCATCAGGGCGTTAATCACGATGGTGAACAAGCCCAAGGTGAGGCAGGTGATTGGCAAGGAGAACAGCTTGACGATCGGACGGACCAAGGCGTTGACCAATCCGAAGATTGCGCCAACCGCCAAATAGGCGATGACCGTGCTTACTGCACCTTCGCCGGCCGCGACGATCTTGAGGCCGGGCACAATCCAGACGGCGGCGGCGAGGGCAAGCGCATTGACGATGACTCGAATCAGAAAGCTCATGCCTTAACTTTGGCATAGAAATCTGGGATTAGGATGAACCGCAGATATCGCTAAACCCTTAGTGAGGGCTAGGCTTTGAGGTATGACTGAGAACCCGGTGACCCAAGATCAGGTGCAGCCACGCTCTGTAGTTGCACGTTTGCCCAAATACTCTGCGGGCAAGCCGCCTGCCCCTATTGAAGGTGCGAGAGCTTACAAGCTGTCATCGAATGAAATTCCCTTCGGTCCCTTGGACGCTGTGCATCGGGCGGTCGTGGAGCAGTCCAGCCTGAATCGCTACCCTGATCCGCTATCGACCAAGCTGCGCGAAGCACTTTCCGAGTACTTGGACGTTCCTGCGGAAGACATCGTGACCGGGGCCGGTTCCCTTGGCGCGTTGGTGCAGATCCTGAACGCCTTCGCGGGCCAGAACGAAGACGGCATCCAGGATGAAGTCATCTATGCGTGGCGTTCCTTCGAGGCCTACCCAATCCTCGTACAGACTGCCGGTGCGCTGCCCGTTGAAATCCCGTTGCTGGAAGACGGGCGCCACGATCTGGAATCCATGATCGCAGCGGTGAACGAGAACACTTCAGTCATCTTGCTGTGCACACCGAATAACCCCACCGGTCCGGTACTCAGCCAGGCCGAAGTCGATGACTTCCTGGCACGGGTTCCGAAGAACGTGCTGGTTGTCCTGGATGAGGCCTACACCGAGTTCGTCCGCGACGAGAAATCGGTGGATGGCATCCATACCTACAACGAGAACGAAAATGTGGTTCTCCTGCGCACTTTCTCGAAGGCTCACGGCCTGGCGAATCTCAGGGTGGGCTACTCGGTGGCCCACCCGGAGATCACCGATAACATCCGCGTAGTGGCCACCCCGTTTGCCGTCTCCAGCGTGGCCGAGGATGCCGCGGTCGCTTCGCTGGCCCACATCGACCAGGTGCTTGAGCGCGTTGAGGGCTTGGTCATGGAACGCGAACGAGTTGCCTCGGCCCTGGCCGGGCAGGGCTGGAAGATTCCTTCCACCCAGGCGAACTTCGTCTGGCTTCCGCTGGGCGAAAAGACCGATGAGTTCGTCGAGGGGGCAAACGCCGTGGCGCTGTCGGTGCGCGGCTTCTCGAACGAAGGAGTGCGCGTCTCCATCGGCGAAGTTGAAGCAAACGATCGTTTTATTGATCTGTGCAAGGAATCACTAGACCTGGCATAGGGGCAACTGGTGCTGATTTCTCGCGTTTTAGCGGTCAGTGCCTATAGGCTTAGAAATTAGACAAGCCGTATATGTCCCATGCGGAATGTATTCCGTGTGGGGCATATTTATGACCGAAGGATGATAAATGACGCGTGCTGCGACCGAGGCGACGGAGCCGGATCTGATTCAGATCCTGACTCCGGACGGCCAGCGTCAGTCCCATGGAACGTACGATGCGTATCTGGGTGACGTTGATGATGACATGCTTCGCGGCTTCTACCGCGACATGGCATTGACCCGTCGATTCGACCAAGAGGCCACAGCATTGCAGCGCCAGGGCCAGTTGTGCCTCTGGGTCCCGCTGCGCGGGCAGGAAGCGGCGCAGATCGGTTCCGGCCGTGCCACCCGCCGAAGCGACTACATCTTCCCCACCTACCGCGAGCACGGCGTGGCACTGACCCGCGATGTGTCCTTCTCCGAAATGCTGCGCCTGTTCCGCGGCATCTCCGGAGGCGGCTGGGATCCCCGGGAAAACAACTTCCACATGTACACCATGGTGCTTGCCGCGCAGATGCCGCATGCCGCCGGCTACGCAATGGCTTTGAACATGGAACAGCGCGGCTGGGATGAAGCCCGTCGCGCCAAGGAGGGCAACGCCGTAGTCGCCTACTTCGGCGATGGCTCCTCCACCGAGGGCGAAACCCATGAGTCCATGGTCTTCGCCAGCTCCTTCAACGCACCGGTGGTCTACTTCTGCCAGAACAACCAGTGGGCGATTTCCGTTCCTTTCGAGGTCCAGTCCAAGGTGCCGCTGGTCAACCGCGCCGCAGGCTACGGCATGCCGGGAGTGCGCGTGGATGGCAACGACGTGCTGGCCGTTCTGGCGGTCACCCGCTGGGCGCTGGAACACGCACGCAGCGGCAAGGGCCCGGTCCTCATTGAGGCCGTCACCTACCGCCTCGGCGCGCACACCACCGCCGATGATCCAACCAAATACCGCATGAGCGAAGAAGAGGCCCAGTGGGCCCCGAAGGACCCGCTGATCCGCCTGGAAACCTACCTGCGCGAGAACAACCTGGTTGACGACGCCTACTTCGAGCAGCTGGCCGCCGACGCTGATGCGATGGCTGCCAAGGTCCGCGAAGACGCCATGGCCTTCCCTGTCCCGCCGCTGGCCAAGTCCTTCGAGCAGGTCTACGCCGAAGCGCATCCACTGATCCAGGAAGAACTGGCCTGGCATCTGGAATACGAAGCAGGATTCGCCGATGCGGCTGAGGGAGAGCACTAAATGACCACCACAATGACCCTGGCCAAGGCCATTACCAGCGGCCTGGACAAGGTGCTGGAATCCGATGGCAAGTCCCTGCTGATGGGCGAGGACATCGGGCGCCTCGGTGGCGTCTACCGCATCACCGACGGGCTGATCGACAAGTATGGCGAGCACCGCGTCATCGACTCGCCGCTGGGCGAGGCCGGCATCGTCGGCACCGCCGTGGGCATGGCCCTGCGCGGTTTCAGCCCGCTGGTGGAAATCCAGTTCGACGGCTTCGTCTTCCCTGCTTTCAGCCAGATCACCACCCAGCTGGCCAAGATGCACGCCCGCTCCGAGGGGCGTCTGACCACACCTGTAGTCATCCGCATTCCCTACGGCGGCGGCATCGGCTCCATCGAGCACCACTCCGAATCCCCGGAGGCGCTGTTCGCCCACACCGCGGGCCTGCGCATCATCACCCCGTCCAACGCGCATGACGCCTACTGGATGATCCAGCAGGCAGCCAGCTGCCAGGACCCGGTGATCTTCTTCGAGCCCAAGCGCCGCTACTGGCTCAAGGGCGAGGTCGATACCGAAACCCCGGCGCTGGATGCCTTCAAGGCGCAGGTGGTCCGCCCGGGCACTGACGCGACCATCGTCGCCTACGGCCCGCTGGTGCCGATCGCCCTGGCTGCCGCTGATGCCGCGCTGGAAGATGGCCGGTCCATCGAGGTCATCGACCTGCGCTCGCTGTCGCCGATCGATTTCGACACCATTACCGAATCGGTGCAGAAGACCGGCCGGCTGATTGTCACCCACGAAGCGCCGACCTTCGGCGGCCTGGGCGGCGAAATCGCGGCCCGCATCACCGAGCGCGCCTTCCTCTCGCTGGAAGCCCCAGTGCTGCGCGTGGGCGGATTCCACATGCCTTACCCGATTTCCAAGGTGGAGTCCCAGTACCTGCCGGACATCGACAAGTTGCTTGAAGCCCTCGACCGGTCTTTCGCTTACTAAGCGGAATCCAAGGAGTAGTAATGACAGTCTTTAATCTCCCCGATGTGGGCGAAGGCCTGACCGAAGCGGATATCGCCTCCTGGAAGGTCAAGGTGGGCGACACCGTTGAGGTCAACCAGATTTTCGTGGAAATCGAAACCGCGAAGTCGCTGGTCGAGCTGCCTTGCCCCTTCGCCGGGGTGGTCACCGCATTGCACGCGGCCGAGGGCGATACCGTACTCGTGGACAACCCGCTGATCACCATCGATGAAGAAGGCAACGCGGCACCTCCAACCGGCGTGCCCGAAGCAGCCGAAGCCCTGAGCACCGCCGCACCGCAGGCCTCGGAGGAACCCGGCCCGCTGGTCGGATCGGGCCCCACCGCTGATGCCTCGGTGCGCCGGGCACGCACCACCCGCCCCGCTCCTTCGACGGCCGGTGCGCGAACCGCAGCGGTGCGCGCCTCCGGCTCCGCCTTGGCCGAGACCATCTCGCGCCGCGCGCAGTCCCTGGGTACCGCGGTGACCCGCGAAGTCGACCGCCGTAAGCCTGCGGTGGCGAGCTTCGTGGACCGCGTGCTGGCCAAGCCGCCGGTACGCCGGCTGGCCAAGGAGCTGGGCATCGACATCAACGACGTGGTGGGCACCGGCAACCAGGGCGAGATCACCCGCGAAGACGTCAATAGCTACCAGGCCCAGCGCGAAGCCGAGCATGCAGCGGCGCCAACCTATTGGGCCCACGGCCAGCTGGCCGATGCCCGCGTGGAACGCACCCCGGTGCGCGGCGTGCGCAAAGCCACCGCCAAGGCCATGGTCGACTCGGCCTTCACCGCACCGCATGTCTCGATCTTCGTGGATGTGGATGCCAGCCGAACCATGGAATACGTGCAGCGCCTGAAGAAGTCCCGCGACTTCGAGGGCATCAAGGTCTCGCCGCTGCTGGTGCTGGCCCGTGCCGTGATCTGGGCGGCGGCCCGCAACCCTTCGGTGAACGCCAGCTGGGTGGAAACCGCAAACGGCGCCGAGATCCACCAGAAGCGCTTCATGAACCTGGGCATCGCCGCAGCCACCCCGCGCGGCCTGCTGGTGCCGAATATCAAGGACGCCCAGAACCTGAACATGAAGGAACTGGCCATCGCCCTGAACGATCTGGCCACCACCGCGCGTGCCGGCAAGACCCGTCCCGAGGACATGCGCGATGGCTCGCTGAGCATCACCAACATCGGCGCGCTGGGCATCGACACCGGCACCCCGATCATCAACCCGGGCGAAGTAGCCATCGTTGCCTTCGGCACGATCCGCCACAAGCCATGGGTCATCGACGGCGAAGTGGTCCCGCGCTGGATCACCACCCTGGGCGGCTCCTTCGACCACCGCGTGGTTGATGGCGACCTCTCGGCCCGCTTCATGGCCGACGTGGCGTCGATCCTGCAGGAACCGGCGATGCTGCTGGACTAAGGGCTCCCGGGCCAGCGAGGCAGCCCACCGCCCCGCGCAGAACCTTTCGGGGATCTGCGCGGGGCGGTGTCGTCCCTGCGGTTCGAAATGTTCCTTGAGCAGGGTTATTCAAACCCCTGTTGATACAGTTGTTCCCATGAACCGCACGTGTTGCACCGACCTGAAGTACCCCGGCAAGCTGCTGCTCGCGGGCCTGTTCGCAGCCCTGGGCCTGGGACTGGGCGTTGTGCCGGCGCAGGCAGCCGCGGATCCAACTCAGCCAGAGGCCACGGCTCCGGTCTACCCCTCGGCGACGCCCGACGATGACTCCGCAGATGAAGGCACCGTCCTCATCCCGTCGGTGACCTCGCAGGAAGGCAACTTCTACCTGGCAGTCACCGATGCGGCACTCGATGAGGTGGATTCGGAACGGATCATGGACCAGGTCCGGCAGGCCGTGGGCGAACAGGATGCGAAGATCCTGCTCGGGGTGGACCAGGAACCGAACAACCTCAAGGGAGCCGGGCAGCTGGTGCGCGGGATGCTGATGTTCGGCGACAGCGACGCGCTGAGCGATGACTGGCTGGAGAACGGAAAGACCCTGGGCTATGTCGGGGAAGGCTGGATCGCCATCGGCGTGATGCTTCCCCAGGAAGCCGGGGATCCGGTGGAAATCGCCGTGGATCCCGGGCGCGACGTGCGCGAAACCGCACCGGGAAGCCAGCAGCGGATCCTGGAGGCAGGTCAGGGAGAGTTCGCCGCCGGGGATTACACCGCGGGGATCACCGCCGTCGCGCTGGCCACCACGCAGCAGCTGCAGGCACCGCCGGACCGGACACTGGCCAAGGTGATCGCCGTGGGCGCGCTGGCCGCGACCCTTGCGTTCCTGCTCGCATGGGCCTGGCGTGCCAAGCGCCGCAAGGCCCGGCAGGCAGCCGCCGCCGATCGCAACAAGCAGGCCGAGCTGCTCGAATCACGGATCCAGCGGGCAAGCATTTACCTGAACCGCCATCCGGTGCCCGATCCCGGCCTGGCGGGGGAGAGCCGCTTGGCGCAGGTGATGGCAGAACTTGAAAGGCAACGGGCCGGCTCCCAGCAAGGTGCCTTGCGCGCATTGGACACGGCCCCGGATTCCCTGCAGTCGCAGCAGGTCTCCGAAAAGCAGCTGGCAGATCTGCGCCGCCGCGAACGCGAACTCTCGCTGCTGCGCGGCGCGGTCCAGCTGGCCCACGACTTCGCAGGACGGCCACGGGATTCTCGCGAATCCTGGAACCGGACTTTCGCATACCACCGTGCACGGCTGGAGGACCTGGCGCTGTTCCTCGATCTTCCCGGTGCCGGGCAACTGGCTTGCGCGCAGGCCGCGCGCACCGTGATCATCACGCATACCGATGAGCTGCAGCTGCTGCACACCCGCCTGAGCTGCAGGAGTACCGGCGCGGATACGGCCCCGGGGATCCTGGACAGGCTGTGGGAACTGCGCGACGAACTCGATGGCGTGTTGCACGATGGACTGGCCCAAGCCCGCCAGGCGAGGCTGAAGATTCCCCACGGCCTGGGCGAATCAATGGAGGGCGCGCAGCGGAAAACCGATCCGCTGGAGGACGATCCCATCACAGTGCTCCGGAATTTCGCGCCAGGAAGCGGGACCCGCTGATGCCGGCCCGCTTGATGCATGATTCCACCGGGCGGCGCCTGCACCGCCCGTACCATTGGACTGCCATCGCCGCCATCATCATGGCGCTGGTGACCACCGCGCTGGGCGTGCGCGCGGTGCTGGCCGTGCAGGCAGCCAACGTCCCGGACCCCTACGAGGTCCAGGTGGTGGTCCGCGGCGATAACGGCTTCAACATCACCCAGCAGACGGTGGACGCCGAGATGGCCCGGCACCCGGTGCGTGCCACGGCCCCGCTGGAACTGGTCATCACCGACCGCTGGCTCACGGGTGATGAACTGCTGCGCGGGCAGGTGCCGGAAAACCAGATCATCGTCTCGACCAGGATGGAGAACAGGGATCCCGGGCTAAGCGACGCCGAACAGCGCTTCGCCGGGGTGGGCCTGGACCGCAGCCTTGCAGCATCCGACGACGCGCATACCGACCTGCGCTTCGACATCGAGCACGCCTTCACCAAGAACGTTTCGGTAGGCCATGGGCCCAAGGCGGCGGCGGCCGCCGCGCATACTGCCGCCGTGCTGCTGGACGATTCGCCCAGCAGCTCGGCGATCTTCTGGTTCGCGGCCGTGGGTGCGAGCGCCATGCTCACCGCCGCATTCCTGGCCAGCGCCCTGCGCTTCCGCTCGAGGTGGGCATCGCGCCACAGGCGGCTGGCCGCGGCGCAGCGCAAGCTGGCCCGCGTGCTCCTGGACCTCGAAGCACTGGAAGCCACCTACCAGGCCACCGACCAATCGCGCCGTCCTGCCGGCTTCACCAAGGCGTGGCGGCAGCTCGAATCCCTGTCCCTGGATGCCGCCCGCCGCGAAGCGCCCTTGGTGCGCTCGCTGTTCACCCGGGCTGAATGCCTGGAACAGAGCACCGGGCAGCAGCTGGCGGCCTTCGAGGCCGACACGCGCAAGCTGACGGAACTGGCCGACTCGCTGATGGGCGCCGGCTCGGTGCATGCGCACCTGGCTGGCACCGGATCCACCTTCGACAAGCTCAGCAGCCCGATCAACGATGCGGCCACGGCGCTGCTGATCCGGCTGGACACCGCTCCGGGCACCATGGTGGCCGGCAAGGACCTGGCGGATTTCCGCAGTGCCCTCGGCGAACTGCTCAATGCCGCCCATGGCGATACCAGCCAGCGCACCGCCATCGAGCGCTGGGCCGAGGCCGAACGGCGGCTGGCGAAGCTCGCCGGGAAGATCGCTGCCCGGCTGCGCCGGTATCCGCGGGGCCTGCAGCAGCCGGTGCCCCAGATCGGCGCCCAGCACAATGAGCTGCGCTCCAGCCTGGGCTTGCCGCCGGTATCCAAGCAGGGTGCGCTGGCGCAGATCGCCACGGCGAACTCGCTGGCCCGCGGGATTCTCGGCGACACGCTGCAGACCGACCAGGCTGCCGGAGGGACATCGGGCGAACCTGCTGGCTGGCAGCGCATGCTGGCCCGGCTCGCCAGCACCCGCAAGGCAGCTGGCGATGAACCGCCGAAGCTGCGCCGGGCGTGGAAGTCTGGACTGCTTGCGGCCCTGCTGGTGGGCAGCCTGATCGCCGCGGGGCTCATTGTCTCCTCGATAGCCAACGAACCCGAACGCACCCATGAGGGGTCCGGCCGGGGAATGGAACTTGAAATCGATGACCAGGGCCAGCTGGTTGACGAGGCCGAGATCCGCCGGTACATGGAAGAGGACTTCGACACCCCGCAGCAGATCCTGGTTGCGGTGCGCGATGCCGAAGCCTACCTGGAACTCAAGCACTTCGACGGCTCGGAATACCGTGATTCGACGCCCGAGAGCGTGCGCGCGGCGATCTTGCGGATCAAGGACGAATACTCCGATCGCGCTGATCCTGCCAACGGGGAGCTGCCCGAGGACTTGACGATCATTCCGCTGCTGATCACGGACGAGGGCAAGGGCATCATGCCAGGGCTGATTTCCGGTGCGGTCATCAGCGGTACCGCCTCGTGGGGAACGACCGGCGGGTGGGAGCACGGAAGCATCTACGAGTCGAACTATCCGGCGATGGAAGCGGCCAGCGCGGCCGAGGACTTCGCCGTGGTGCTCAAGCAAGCCGGGTACGAGCAGCCGGACTACAACACCACCTTGCTGTACTGGATGCTCGTGTTCATGCTGTTCTTCACGGTAATCAACGTTCTCCAGGTGATCCAGTACCTGCTCGGGGCCAGCACGCAGCTGACCCGGTTCTCCCGCGGTTCGCGGTCGGTGCAGCAATCACGCCGGCAGCTGGATCAGCTGGCCATGGGCCTGGAGGATTCGCAGATCAATGCGGTGGCCGTGCTCGGCGCGACCGCGGCCGGGAATGCGGACGAGGCAGGGCAGCGATTGTTCGAGCGGGCCTTGATGATGGCTTGGCGCGAAGCCCAGGAGTTATCCTCGATGACCCTGGGCCAGCGCCTTGCCGCCGGCTATGCCCAGCGCGCGGCGCATCTGGCCCGGCTGGTAGCGCTGCTGGGCGAACGCGATGCCGACGTGGCGCGGCGGGCCAAGGCGCTGGTGCTGGCCAGCCGCGGTGCCGGGGGAGATGCTCCAGCGCCAGTGGAACTGCCGGGACAGAAATGACTCCGCCCCGGCAGTCCGGCACTGCGCGGTTCTAGCCCAGCAGCTCGGGCAGTTCCTGCGGCGCGTTGCCCAGCACCTTCTGGGAGAGGAACTCGGTGACAACCTGGTACCAGATCTTGGCGTGCTGCGGGGACAGCACCCAGTGGTTCTCATCCGGGAAGTACAGGAACTGGTGCTCGGTGCTGCCGTCTTCCTTCTGGGGCAGCCCCGAATCGGCCAGCAGCTCGTACCACAGGCGCAGGCCCTCGCCGATGGGCACCCGGTAGTCCTTGTCGCCGTGGATGACCAGCATCGGGGTGACGATGCTGCCCACCGAATGATGCGGCGAGTTCTGCTCGCGCATTTCGGGGCTCATCTCGCGGGTCCAGTAGAACGCGGCGTCGGTGGTCTTGCCGAAGCCTTCCAGCGCCCACAGGCTGGCATGGGTGACGATGGCCTTGAAGCGGTCGGTGTGCCCAGCCACCCAGTTGGCCATGTAGCCGCCGAAGGAGCCGCCCATGGCGGCGGTGCGGGTTTCATCGATGTCCGGCCGCGCCTCGGCGGCATCGGTGATGGCCAGCAGGTCCGTATACGGTTCTTGGCCCCAGCGGCCCCAGCCGCGCTGGATGAACTCCTGGCCGTAGCCGGTGGACAGGGCCGGATCCGGCAGTAGCACGGCATAGCCCTGGGCCACCAGCAGCCATGGGCTCCAGCGCCAGCTCCAGGCATTCCACGAGCCCAGCGGCCCGCCATGGATCCACAGCAGCAGCGGCGCCTTGTCGGCGGCAGAAGCGGTGGCGGGCAGGGCCAGCCAGGCGCGGATGCTCGACCCGTCTTCGGCGGTGGTCGTCACCTCGGTGAGCGTTCCGGGCAGGGCCGGACGGGACACCGGGGAGCGCAGTTCGGTCAAGGCCGCGAATTCGCCCGGCTCCAGATCGCCGGTATGCGCCAGGTCGATGGCTACCGGTTCGGCCGGGTACAGGTAGCTGGAACGCAGCGCGTAGGCGGTACGCGAGTCGCTGCGGATGGCCAGATCGGTGAACGCGCCGTCATCGGTGAGCCGGGTGATCTTGTCGTTGTACAGGCTCAGATGGAAGACCGGGGCGTGGCCGTTGTCATCGGCGGTCAGCAGCAGCGAGCGCCCGTTGGGAACCCACTGCAGGTCATTGACCCAGCGGTCCCAGCCGGCGGCGATCCGGTGGGTGGCGCCGTCGGCCAGATCCATCAGCCACAACTCGAAGACCGGGGCGGTATCGGCGGTGGAACGCTCCCAGCGGGCGTAGGCCAGCTGGGTTGAATCCGGGCTGATCTTGCCCAGCGTATATTCGTACGTGTCGTCGGGGGCCAGCAGCATTTCGTGGGCGCCGGTGTGCAGGTCGATGCGCATCAATCCAGGGGCCGAGGAGGCCCGGCCTTCGGGAACTTGCCATTCGGTGACCAGGAAACTGCCATTGGAAGCAACGTCGTAGGACGTATCCTCCAGATTCGCACCGACACCCGGGGTGAGGTCGGTGAGCTGGGTACTGGTGGCGTCCTGCAGGCCGGGCAGGGACCCGGTGTAGTAGTGCGGGGTGGCCGGTCCCAGATCTTCGTCCCAGTAGCGTACCGGATAGCCGGTGTGCAGGATCGCCGAGACCTTCTTGTCCTTGCGGCCGGTGCGCAGTGCCGCTTCGGCCTCCAGATCCTTGGCACGGGAGAAGGCCGAGGTGCGCAGCACGACGGTCTGCGGGGACTGCTGGCAGATCCGCAAGGACTGCACCCCGGCAGGGTGGGAAATCACCGAGCGGGCTTCGCCTCCTGCTACCGGAAGGATCCAGCCTTCGGCCTTGGCGTCTTCCTTCGACGAGCGCTTGGCCACGAAGAGCAGGTCGCCGTTGGCGGTGAACTGCGGTTGCGATTCGCCGTGCTCGCCGAACGTCAGCCTGCGTGCTGGTTCTTCGCCTTTGGGATCCAGCGACCAAAGGGCGCTTTCGTATTTCGTCCCGTCCTCGGAAAGCTCGCTGAGGGTGGTGACGAGCTTGGTGCCGTCGGGGGAGAGCGCCAGGCCGCCGAGGCGGCCCAGGCCGATAAATGAATCTAAATTATGAAATGAATGCTTAGAGTGTTCCACTTCACATATCTTGCCACTGTTCGCGGCTGGGCACTACCGGAAATCGAAAATTACCTGGCATCGGGAGCACGACCGGGACAACTTGCAACTAAGGCGTGATGCTGCAGCTATTGGAAAAACCTGCAAGGCCATGGAGGATGGGTTCCATGGGGGAGCTCGCGATGTCAGCTGCATGACCGGATGATCGATCAAGGAGTTGGAAAAGATGAACCGTGCCAGAACCCGTCTAGGCGCGCTCCCGATGATGTGCGCGGCAGCGCTGATGCTGGCTGCCTGCCAGGGAGCCGAGCCGGAACCGGCCGAAAGCCAGAGCGCAGCACCCAGCGGAACGTCTCCATCGGCAAGCGCCAGCGCGCCGACCGCTTCCAGCCCCGAATCCAGCCCAACGCAAAGTACCGCAAGCGCGGATGCGCCAAGCTCGGCGGCGCCAGAGCTGAGCCAAGTGCATGAAGTGCACGGCATCCGCGTCTTTACCCCTGAGCAGTGGACTGCCACCGGGGACGACTGCGACGGCGAGTGCACCGAATGGGATGAATGGGAGATCAAGGACGCGCAAGGCAAGCACGTGCTGACCCTGATCCCCACCACGGCAACCTCTCCGGATGGAGACACGGCGCTGTATGAACGGGAGCTGCTGGATCGCAAGGAACTTGAAAATCCCGGAGCGGATACCGGATTCCGCCCGACGAGCCTGATTGCCGAGTTCTGGGAATCGACGGACCAGGAAGATGGGGAGAAGGATTCAGGATTCGACATTGCCCTGATCGATGACGAAGAGCTCGGCAAGCGCGATGAGAACCCGGACCTGAACTTCTTCAGGATCGGCGAGCAGTCGCCGATGATGTGGGTTGAAGAGGATTATCTGGAAGACCATGGTGTTCCTGACGACCCGACCAAGCAGCAAGCGCAGCAGTTCCTGGGCACCGAGCAATACGCGTTGGTGCGCGACATCCTGCTCAGCGTGGAACCTGCCGTCGGCTAGCCCAACCAGAACATAGGGAAGGCAACAGAAATCAGACGATCGCGCTGGCTTCTGTTGCCTTTCTTCACGCCTCAAGAAGCTGCATTCCGCGCCCAGAATTGGTAGCGAGTGTGCTGTGTTCCACGCAAGGGTGCGGAAGGGCTGCAGATGCTGAAGACCATCGAAGCGGGCAGGAGAAATTGCCGCTGAGTGGCGAAGATGCAGGGTGCGTTGGAAACCCCGGTGGCCGCGAAAAGCAGGCTTGGCTGTGCCGTCTGTGCGGTGTAACCAAAGCCCAAAAAGACTCTCATGTCACATTGTGTGGCCTGTAACATGCTACTGTGTGTAGGCACACAAAGTCATAACGTGAAAGGTGCACACATGGGCGTGCTGGCACTTGGCGTATTCATCGCCGTGACAGTCATAGTTAACGTCGTACTGAAACGGCGTATTTCAGAGGCGCTGGTACTGGCGCTGATAGCTTGTTCACTGGTCGGCGGCGCGGATGCGCTGAACTTGTTGAGCGCAGCAGTGATAGACGGCTTCCAATCAGACGTGACCTTCGCGGGCATGGCCTTTGTGTTCATGGGAGTGATCGTCTCGGCGACAGGCCTGATCGAGCGCCTGATCCATATCCTGAACTCGATGTTCGGGCGCGTTCGTGGCGGATCGGCCTACGTCTCGACCCTCGGCTCGGCCGCAATCGGACTGGTGGCGGGGTCAACCGCAGGCAACACGGCGACGGTCGGCTCGGTAACCATTCCGTGGATGAAGGAAAACGGCTGGTCTTCCAACCGCGCTGCAACGCTGGTAGCAGGAAACTCCGGCTTGGGCGTCGCGCTCCCGCCGAACAGCACCATGTTCATCCTCTTGGCCATGCCGGCTGCCGCTGGAATTTCCGCTGGCGACGTATATGTTGCACTGGCCATTGGCGGCGCTTATTGCGTGCTCTACCGCATGATCCTGGTGTTCACTTGGGCTCGTGCCGACGGCATTCCCGTAGCGAATCGCGATGGCATGGCGACGCTGGGGCAAGCATTGCGCGAAGGCTGGCGCTCGCTGCTGATCTTCCTGGGTATCGCGATCCCCGTCGCGCTGACCTTCGGCCCGCTGTTTGAATTCCTATCCCGTCCGGAATTGGTGGGCAAGGACTCGATGGGATCGATCTCGATCATCGTTTGGGTTCCGATTCTGATTTCGGCGATCGCATTGATCGAGGGGCGAAAGCGGATCTTCGCACCGGATTCGAAGTTCAAGGTGATCTTGAATCGCGAGCTGCCGCAGTTCGCCACTGTTGGTGTTTCACTCTTCGCGGCGCTGAGCGCATCGAACATCATGGAGGCCCTGGGCGTCGGGCCGCAGCTTTCAGATTTCCTGGGTTCACTGGATATGCCAAAGGCGGCGATTGTCGCAATCGTCTGTGTCATGGCTGTGGTCGTAGCCACCCCGCTGTCCTCGACGGCAACCGCCGCGGCCGTGGGTGCACCGGCAGTGATGGCGCTGACCAGCGTGGGTATCGACCCAGTCATCGCCGTGGTGACAGTGCTGTTGTGCACCTCGACCGAGGGTTCTTCGCCACCGGTCGGAGCGCCGATCTATTTGGCTGCCGGCTTCGCCGAAACCAATCCAACCAAGATGTTCATGCCATTGCTGGGCTACTTCGTGCTGCCAATGATCGCCATTGCCTGGCTTGTCGGCATGGGCTGGCTGCCGATTCCGATTTCGTAGGAGATAAACATGCGACTCATGAAAATTCTGTTTCTGATCTTCTTGGCGCTGTTCATGATCGGCGGCACGGCAATCGTCGGCACGCAGCTGGCAGGTGTGCTGTCGCTGAATGGCGACCTGGTCAGCGGCGCAAAGCAGGTCCTGTACCCGTGGACATTCAGTTTCGCGACAGCGTGCGCTCTGTGTGCCTTCGTGCTGCAGTATTCAAAGGAATACAAGGAAGACGAGCAGGACTAGTAGCCAGCTGTCAGTTCTGTCCACAAGTTTTCAGGGTCAAGGTCCAAACCTTGGCCCTGAACTGCTTGTGCGAGCAAAAGCTTTCCTGTCGCGACCAGGTGCTGGCGCATCGCCAGGGCCGCTGCCGGGGCGTTGCCACTGGAGATTGCGGTGATAATCGGTTCATGCTCGACCATGATGTCGCTCAGCGTGCGCTGCTTGCCTGCGGTGGAAACGCCCAGCAGCCGCGTTGCGACACGAAGGCGGTTCACGATGTTGCGGCCGCGGTTCGATTGCGCGACTTCAAGGATGAAGTCGTGCAGCTGCTGGTCCAGATCGAAGAACTCTTCGGTCAGTTCGGCTTCGGCGCAACGGGACAGACCGCCAACGATCTCATTTAGCTGCGCTGCGATTTGCGGGGTGCAGGCCTGCGCGGCTCGGAACGCGGCAGGAACCTCCAGAGCCAGCCGTAGCGAGAAAATTTCTGCGACATCTTTTGGCTGGGTCGGAATGATGCGGAAGCCGCGATTCCGCGCAAATTCAATCAAGCCGGCTTCTTCCAGACGCAACAGGCCATCGCGCACCGGTGACCGGGAGATCTTCAATCGATCAGCCAGCTGGTACACGCTGTAGAGGGTGTCGGTCTTCAATTCCCCAGAAATGACAGCTGAACGGACGTAGTCCATCACTTGTTCGGTCAATGTGCGCCCATGTTGGGCGGGGACTTGGGGATCGGAGGTCATGAACTGATTCTCTCATTGAAATCGACTGCGGAGTTTTCACGTAATCAAGAAACTAAACAGTGTGTAACATGTTACTCTGATGAGACGAATCAACGAGAGGCGATCACCATGTCAGCTCAGTCGAGCATCCAGACCTTGAGTCCTGAGGCAAATGAGATGCGGGAACGGCTACGGACCGATCTGACGACTCGGGCTGCATATATTTCCGATGCCTCGATATTCCGTCGGGTTCCGCAAGCGGTCCTCGAAGTGCGCAGCGAGGCCGACATCGCCTTGGGTATCGAATATGCCAAGGCCGAAGGCCTTTCGATCACGTCGCGAGGTGGCGGCACCTCGGTTGCGGGCAACGCCATCGGCGAGGGGTTGATCCTGGACACCTCCCGCTATTTCAATAAGATCCTCGACATCGATCCCGAGGCGAAGACCGCACGCATCCAGCCTGGAGTCATCTGCGACCAGCTGCGTGATGCGGCTGCTGAATACGGGCTGACCTACGGCCCGGACCCGTCGACCCATAGCCGTTGCACCGTAGGCGGCATGGTGGCCAACAACGCTTGCGGCTCGCACTCGCTGGCGTGGGGCACCGCCGCGGACAACGTCGTGTCCATGAAGATCATGCTAGGCGACGGATCCGTGGTTGAGGTCAACTCCGACGGCACCAGCAGCGAAGAACTTGACGGAAAGCTCAAGGCGCTTCGCGATGCGAACCTCAAGGAATTGCGCACCGAACTGGGCCGCTTCGCCCGCCAGGTCTCCGGCTACGGCATGCACTATCTGCTCCCGGAAAACGGGTTCAATGTCGCCAAGGCGCTCTCCGGTTCCGAAGGTACCTGCGGGGTCATCACCGAGCTGGTGGTGCGCCTTGTCGAGAAGCCGAAGCATACGGCGCTGGCAGTATTGGCTTTTGAAACGGTCTTCGACGCCGCGGCTGCGGCCGCATCCCTGCGCCGGCCAGGCCTTGCCACCGCGGAAGGCATGGGCGGAGATCTGCTCGATGCGCTGCGTAGCCGCCCCGGGCAGCAGGATGCCGGATCCAACCTGCCAGGCATGGGTGCCGCCAACCGCGGTGGCGTAGCCAAGGCCGGCGGCTGGCTCTTCTGCGAGACTGCTGGGCAAACCATGGAACAGGCACGAAGCATCGCCGATGAGCTGGTGCAGTCCGCGTATGCCGCGCAGACCGGAGCTGCGATCGATGCCGTGGTCGTGACGGACCATGCCGAGGCCCGCACGCTATGGAAGATCCGCGAAGCCTCCGCCGGTATTGTCACCCGTCTGCCAGATGGCGGCGAGGCCTGGCCGTCCTGGGAAGATTCCGCGGTTCCGCCGGAAAATCTCGCCGACTACCTGCGCGACCTGTACGCGCTCATGGACACCCATGGACTGCGCGGCATCCCCTTCGGGCACTTCGGCGAGGGATGCGTCCACGTGCGCATCTCCTTCGATTTGGGCACCGAAGAAGGCATGGCGATCTTCCGCCAGTTCATGGAACAGGCCGCCGACACCGTAGCCAAGCACGGAGGCTCGCTGTCCGGCGAGCACGGGGACGGCAGGGCGCGCTCGGAATTGCTCACCCGCATGTACAGCCCGAAGATGATGAAGGCATTCGCCAGCTTCAAGGCGGCCTTCGATCCCGAGGGCCTGTTCAACCCCGGGGTATTGGTCAATCCGGAACGCATCGATGAGTCGCTGCGTCCCGGACCCGGGCAGCGCAGCTTCGAGCTGACGCCGGTTCATGCGCTCTCGCGCGACAAGGGTTCCTTGGTCAACGCGGTCAACCGCTGCGTGGGCGTAGGCCTGTGCCGTTCGGACGAGGGGGCCATGTGCCCGTCCTTCCAGGGCACTCATAACGAGGTCAACTCCACGCGTGGCCGTGCCCGGGTGCTTTCCGAGATGTTCCGCGGCACCACCTTGCCCGATGCCTACAAGTCCGAAGAGGTGAAGGACGCCCTGGACCTCTGTCTGTCCTGCAAGGCCTGCGCTTCCGAATGCCCGGTCAATGTGGATATGGCTACCTACAAGTCGGAGTTCCTGCACAAGTTCTACGAGGGTCGCATCCGCCCGATGGCGCACTACACCATGGGGTGGCTACCCAAGCTTACCCACTGGATGCACCAGGTGCCAGGTGCGGCATCCTTGGCCAACACCGTGCTGCGCTTCGAAGCGGTGCAACGGCTTGTCAAGAAGGTTGGCGGCATTGAACCGACACGCAAGATGATCACGTTCTCGGGCGAATCGCTGCAGCGCTGGGCGGCCAAGCGGAACGAAACAGAAGCCGCATCGCCGCAGGGCACCGTGGTGCTCTGGCCGGATTCCTTCAACAACCACCTGGATACCGGACCAGGCGAGGCGGCAGTCGAAGTGCTCGAAACCCTCGGCTACCGGGTGATCATTCCCGAAGGGTTCGTCTGCTGCGGTTTGACGTGGCACTCAACCGGCCAGCTGGATACCGCGCGCAAGGTCATCAAGCACACCTTGGACGTCATGGAACCCCTGGTCAAGGCCGGCTACCCGGTAATCGGCCTGGAACCGTCCTGCACGGTGATGCTCGGCCACGAAATCACCGAGCTGGTTCCCGAGGATCCTCGCGCGGCGGCGCTGTCGGCGGCCGTCGTGCCGTTCGCGGATCTGATCGCCAAGCATGTTCCGGCCGATGGCAAGCCCAGCGCCAGCTGGCCCTTCGAACAGCTGAACGTCGGCGCGGTGTCGCAAGTCCATTGCCATGAGCGTTCGCAGGGTGACCATGGCTCATCCTCGGCCGTGCTGCGCAGCATCGGCATTGCCGAGCGTGAAATCGAAACCGGCTGCTGCGGCTTGGCCGGCAACTGGGGATTCGAACCCGGACATGCAGAACTATCCCGCTCGCTGGGCGAACGCGAGCTCTTCCCGGCCATCCGCAATCGTGCGCAGGACGATGTGGTGCTCGCCGACGGATTCTCCTGCCGCACGCAGATCGCCGAGGGCACGGAGGTCCGCGGCATGCATCTGGCGCAGGTGCTGCTCAAGGCCAAGATCACCGGCTAGCCAGGCTCGGAACGCAGAAAACCGGCCCGGACACAGCGCGATGCTGCATCCGGGCCGGTTCTGCGATCCTGCTACGGCTGGTTGGCCGGCTGCTCGTTGCGCAGCCGTGCCTCGGCGATCTCGTTGATCCGTCCGCGGCACAGGTACCAGCCGCCGATGATCAGCGGGATGATGATCACCAGCGAGGCAACCGTCCAGGTGCCTACCGGATTATCGAAGGCCATCATCACCAGCACCAGGGCCAGGAAGCCCAGGGTTACCCAGCCTGAAACCGGGGCGAATGGCATCCGGAAGCTGGGTCGATCCTGCTCTCCGCGCTTGGCGGACTTCATCAGGGCCATCTGGCACAGCACGATCATCGCCCAGGAGGCAATGATGCCGATGGCAGCGAAGTTCAGCACGATCTCGAAGGCCTTGGCCGGGACCACGGCGTTGAGCACCACGCCGAGCACTGCCACCACGGCGGTGATCACGATGCCGCCGTAGGGTACCCCGGCCTTGTTCATGCGCCCGGCGAATTTCGGCGCCGAGCCGTTCAATGACATGGAGCGCATGATGCGCCCGGTGGAGTAGAGCCCGGCGTTCAGCGAGGACAGCGCCGCGGTGAGCACCACCAGGTTCATCACCACGTCCATGCCCTGCACGCCGATGGATCCGAAGAAGGTCACGAACGGCGATTCCCCGGCGCTGTACGCGGTGTAGGGCAGCAGCAGCGAGAGCAGTACCAGCGAGCCGACGTAGAATACGGCGATGCGGATGATCACGGTGTTGATCGCCTTGGGCATGACCTTTTCCGGATTCTCCGTTTCACCCGCGGCGGTGCCGATCAGCTCGATGGAAGCATAGGAGAAGACCACGCCCTGCATCAGCACCAGCACCGGCAGCAGGCCGTTGGGCAGCAGCCCCCCATTATCGGCCAGCAGCGAGAAGCCGACCTCATGCCCGTCCAGCGGGGTACCGAAGATGACGAAGTAGCAGCCGACAATCAGGAAGGCCACCAGGGCCACGACCTTGATCAGCGCGAACCAGAATTCCATCTCGCCGAAGGCCTTGACGGAGATCAGGTTCATGGTGAGCACCACGGCCAGCGCGGCCAGCGCCCAGAGCCACTGCGGCACCGAGCTGATCCACCCCACGTATTTGCCGAAGAAGCCCATGTACAGGGCGACCGCGGTGATGTCCACGATGGCGGTCATCACCCAGTTCAGCCAGTACAGCCAGCCGGTGGCGAAGGCCGCCTTCTCGCCGTAGAACTCGCGGGCGTAGGAGACGAAGGAGCCGGTCGACGGACGGTGCATGACCAGTTCGCCCAACGCCCGCAGGATCAGGAAGGCGAAGAAGCCGCAGACCGCGTAGCTGATGACGATGCCCGGGCCGGCCGCCTCGAGGCGCCCTCCGGCGCCCATGAACAGGCCGGTGCCAATCGCTCCGCCAATGGCGATCATCTGCATCTGCCGGGAGGACAGGCCCTTGTGGTAATCGTTGTCGCCGGCCGTCAGCGCGGCATCGGGGACGTGCGCCGCGGTGGCGTGCGGAGTGGAATTATCCATATGATTCCTCGGATCTAGTCGGTGAGGTTGGCGAGGCGCTCGGGGGAGAGCAACTCATTGAGGTCTTCGGCCGAGAGCAGGCCGCGTTCGAGCACCAGCTCGGCCACGCCGCGTCCGGTGTGCAGCGCTTCGAGGGCCACCGAGGTGGATGCCGCGTAGCCCAGTCGCGGGTTCAGCGCGGTGACCAGGCCGATGGAGTTCTCCACCTCGCGGCGCAGCGCCTGCTCGTCCACGGTGATCCCGTCGATGCACTTGTGCGCCAGGGTCAGGCAGCCGTTGGCCAGGTGCTTCAGGGAGAGCCCGATCGAGTGCACAATCACCGGCTCGAAGGCGTTCAGCTGCAGCTGCCCGCCCTCGGCGGCCATTGTCACGGTCAAGTCGTGGCCCACCACCTGGTAGGCGATCTGGCTGACCACTTCCGGGATCACCGGGTTGACCTTGCCGGGCATGATCGAGGAACCGGACTGCACGGCCGGCAGCTGCAGGTCGTTCAGGCCAGCGCGCGGACCGGAGGAGAGCAGGCGCAGGTCGTTGCAGATCTTGGAGATCTTCAGCGCCACGCGCTTGAGCACGCCCGAGAGGTGCACGAACGCGCCCACATCCGAAGTGGCTTCGATCAGGTCCGGGCTGGTGGTCAGCGGGAGGCCGGTCAGCTCGCGCAGGTGGCGGCAGGCGGCCTCGGCATAGCCGGCCGGGGCGTTCAGCCCGGTGCCGATGGCGGTGGCGCCGAGGTTGATCTCGGTGACCAGGCACAGCGATTCTTCCAGCCGCGCCCGGTCCTCGCCCAGGGTCACGGCCCAGCCGCGGAACTCCTGGCCCACGGTCATCGGCACGGCGTCCTGCAGCTGGGTGCGGCCCATCTTCACCACGGTGCGGAACTCGGCGGCCTTGGCGATGCACGAATCCTGCAGCACCTCGATGGCTGCCAGCAGCGGCTGGGTGGCGAAGTGCGTGGCGATGTTCACCGCGGTCGGGTAGGCGTCGTTGGTGGACTGCGAGAGGTTCACGTGGTCGTTGGGGTGCAGGTGCTGGTACTCGCCCTTGGCATGGCCCAGGATTTCCAGCGCCAGGTTGGCGATGACCTCGTTGGCGTTCATATTGGTGCTGGTGCCGGCCCCGCCCTGGATCGGGTCGATGATGAATTGCTCATGCAGCGCCCCGCCGGCGATGGCCTCGCAGGCCTGGTCGATGGCGTTCGCGCGCTGGGCGTCCAGCAGCCCCAGCTCGTGGTTGGCACGCGCCGCGGCCTGCTTCACGCGCGCCAATGCGCGGATCAGGTGCGGGTTGCCGGACAGCTCGGTGCCGGTGATGTCGAAGTTCTCCTTGGCGCGCAGCGTGTGCACGCCCCAGTAGGCATCCGCCGGGATATCGCGGTCGCCGATCAGGTCATGCTCGCTGCGGGTCTGGCCGCTGAGCAAGGTTTCAGGCATGGTGGATTCTTCTCCAGGATTCGTTGAAATGGTTGGAACGGAAAAAATTACAGTGCGGCCAGCAGGCCCACGGGCGCACCGCCGCCGAAGGCCGGGCTGGTAGCCAGCGGTTCAAGGGCGATCGCGGCCTCGGAGCCCAGGTGCTCGGCGAGCAGCTTGGCGGTGATCGGCATCCGGGCGCGGTCCGAGCCGTCGGCGATCTTCACGGCCAGCGCGCTGCCATCGGGCAGGCCCACGGCCTGGATGCCCTCGAAACCGTCCTTGGCCACGGAGCCGGGCACCGCGCGCATCAGGGCGGTGACATCGCGGCCAACGCCGGCTACCAGTTCCGGGTAGCCGGCCATTGCCGCGGCCACGCGTGCCTCGGCGGTGCCTTGCGCGGCGCTGGCCAGCTTGCCGAAGGCGCGGGCCAATCCGGCCAGGGTCATCCGGTAGACCGGGGTGCCGCAGCCGTCGGTGCTCACCCCGGAGATCTGTTCGCCCGAAAGATCCTCCACGGTGTCCTGCAGCAGCTGCAGGAGGCGCTCGTCGTGCAGGTAGTTGGCGGTGTCCCAGCCCTTGAGCTCGCACAGGGCCGCCAGTGCGGCGTGCTTGCCCGAGCAGTTCTGCGCGAGCGCGGTGGCCTTGCCGCCAGCGGCCAGGTAGTCCTGGCGCTCGGCAACGCCGTAGGGCAGGTCGGTGGAATTGCGCAGCGCTGTGTGGTCCAGGCCGGCGGCGGCCAGCGTGGATTCGGCGACCTGCAGGTGGCGCGGGCTCCCGGAGTGGCTGGCCGAGGCCAAGGCCAGCTGCTGGTCGTCGAGCTGCAGTCCGGCGCGCAGCATGCCCACGGCGAACAGCGGCTTGAGCGCCGAGCGCGGGTAGAACGCGGCCTGGGCATCGCCGCGGCTGGCGGCGATGGAGCCGGCGGGATCCAGCAGCACGGCCGAGCCGTAGTGGATGGACTCCACGGCCTCGCCGCGGGTGGCGATGACCAGCGGTTCGTGCTGCGGCAGTGCCTCAACGACCAGCGAAGCGCGCAGGGTCTGGGGATCGGCGGGGGTCACTTCTTGCTCCTGACTATGGTGGATACTGCTTGCTGCACCGCATTGAGGTGCTTGGCCATCGCATTGTTGGCCGCTTGCGGGTCTTGGGCGGCGATGGCCTGGTAGATTTCCTGGTGCTCCGAGTTCGACGGCGACCGGCGGCCGGCAACCAGGTTCACGGTCTCGGACTGGCGGGCCATGGCCTCGCGGATGTCCGCGACGACCTTGGAGAACACCGAGTTGCCGCTGGCCTGGGCGATCGCGGCATGGAAGGCGGCGTCCAGCTCGACCCAGGCTGCCGGGTCGTCTTCCTGCTCCATCGCCTCGATCAGCCCGCTGATCCGCTCCAGGTCCTCGGCGGTGCGCCGGGTGGCGGCGAGGGTGGCAGCCGGGATTTCGATATGCGGACGGGCTTCGTGCAGGTCGTCGGAGGAGAACGTGCCCAGTTTCAGCTCGCGGGTGGGCCGGTGGGAGACCACGAAGGTGCCGCGCCCGGTTTCGGTGCGGGTCAGGCCCAGGGCCGCGCAGGAGCGCAGCGCTTCGCGGATGACCGAGCGGCTCACGCCGTAGTCGGCCGCGAGGGCAGCTTCGGATCCCAGTTTCGCGCCGATGGCGATTTCCTGGGCTTCAATGGCTAGGCGGAGTGCATGGAAGACGCCTTCGGCAGCGGATCGTCGTTCGATCGGTTGCTGTCCGGGTGTCCAGCTGTCAGACAGGTTCACGTGTACCAGTCTGGGGTGTGATCCACTTAACGTCAAGTCGGGAACTGGAGCAATCGGGAATGCTCAGGTCAGCGACGCGCGAACACCGCGGACGCGATGCCACAGGCAAGGTATCCGCGGTGTTCGCCGCTGGTCCTCAGTCTTTCTCCAGGATGCTTTTCAGCGCCCGGAGATCAGCCATATTGGCTCGCCGCATCATCATTTCCATCAGCGGGCCGGCCAGTTTGCCGAAGCCAGTTGGCTCGCCGTCATTGCGCAGGTGGACCCGGGTCGCCGTTGGCCCTATCGCTTCGAAGCGATAGGTGGTGCGCATGGGAAACGGGTCCTGCGCGGTGGCCATGACCAGTTCCTCGTTCTCCGCGAACCTGGTGACTTCGTAGGTGTAGGAAAGCTTCCGTCCAAGGAACCTGGCTTCGAAGGCGGTGTGTGATCCGAGGCCGAAGCCATGGGGATCCAGCCGGCGCACCGAGTGGATATTCCGGTACCACGCTGGAGCGTTCAGCGTGTTCATCGCGTAGCCGGCCACCACCGAACGTGGCCGGTCGATAGCGATGCTCGTGGAGACGTCAACCATGGGAGGTCCTCAGGCTCCTGCGGGAACGCGGCCGGTGAACGCAATCAGGCAATCCAGGCTGCTGGCGGATTCGGCGACCATGGTTTCTTCCGCGAAGGAACCGGAGGTGCGCTGAGCCGGTCCCACAGTCTTACGTGCCAAGCCCAGTACGTATTCCGCGTGGCCAGGATGGATCGCGAACTCCTGGCCGGTCGCCTGGGCGAAGTCCCACCCGTGAACCATCAGTTCCAGATTCAGGATCCCGGCAACCACTGAAGCCGGCATGACAGCGAATCCGAGATCAATCTCGCCGGCAACGCCGCGAGCGGCAAAAGCCTCCAGGGTCGGCTGCACCAGGTTGGCGATGCGTGCTTCCGGCGCCAGGGCCGGGTCATCGGATACCGCAGCGCCCAGGGCACCGCCGATCATCGAGACCGAACCCGCAAGGTGATCCAGCAGCTCGCTCACGGAGAACTCGGAGCAGGGAGTGGCTTTGGCCAGGTCCGCTGCGCAGATGTTGTTCAGGATGAACTGCAGGGCTGCCACGGAGCCCTCGGCGGAAACGATCGGATTCTGCGGCTCGGGCACGGCGTTCCACTCGTCGATGGCTGCTTCGCCGGTTTCGGCAAACTCCTTCAGCCGATCCAGGAAGTGGTTCCATCCCTCGGCGTGGCCCGAGGACTGCTCGGCGTCCAGCCCCTCATGGCGCAAGGTCAGGGCCGTGCCCTGATCCAGCGGTTCCAGGGTGATGAAAACCGTCGAATCGCCGGGCGGAACGGCATCCGAACCTTCCCATCCCATGGTGAAGACCAGGCGCTTGCCGGGCTCGATTTCGGTGAAAGTGCCCGAGGCCTGGTGGCCCGGACCCATGGTGAAGCGGTAGCTGCCGCCGGTCTGCAGGTCAACGCGGTTGGCAACGGTTTGCCAGCGGCGAAGGCGTTCCGGGTTGGTGACCAGTGCAAAGGCGGTGTCGGCGTCAACGGGGAGGATGACTGTTCGTTCAAAGCTCATGGCTTTTCTCCTGGTGGCTGGTGCGGTGGCCCATTGAACGACGCCAATTCGGCGGCCTCGGCAACGAGCAGGTCGAGTTCGGTATTCCAGAACGAGTCAAGGAGGGCCTTGAGCTTCGTGATGCCTGCAGGGTCCAGCGAGTAGTAGCGGCTGCGGCCATCCTTGCGGGCTTGCAGCAGTCCTACGTCAATCAACAGCAGCAGGTGTTGCGAGATGGCGGAGCGGCTGACGGCGAAGTTCGCGGCCAGTTCCGTCACCGTGCGTTCCCCGGAACCCAGCAACTGAATCAAGCGCCTGCGCGTTGGCTCGGAAGCGACTTCCAGTAGATCAAGCATGAAAAATACGTTAGCAGTCACTAACGCGTTGTTGCAAGGGGTTCGGAGCAGCTTTTTAGGGCAGATGCGGAAGGCGCCGTTAAAGCACTAGTGGGCGCCGCGGCAAAATGCCGTAGCGCCCACTCATGGCGAAAATACTTAAGGGATCGTGATGATCTGGCCGGCGTAAGCCAGGCCGCCACCGAAGGCGAAGAGCAACGCCTTGGAACCCGAAGGCAATGGCTCATCCGAAGCCATCAACTTGGAAAGGGCCAGCGGAACCGAAGCGGCCGAAGTGTTGCCCGAGTACACCACATCGGTGGCCACGCGCGCGTTCGGTGCGCCGATTTTCTCTGCCAATGGCTCGATGATGCGCAGGTTGGCCTGGTGCAGGACAATGGCATCCAGCTCCTCAGGCTTCATGCCGGCACGGTCGATGATTTTCGAAGCGATCTTCGGCAGCTGCGTGACGGTCCAGCGGTAAACGCTCTGGCCGTTCTGCGCGAACTTCATGTTGTTTTCTTCTTCGATGCGCACTGCATCGGACAGGGATGGAACCGAACCCCAGACCACCGGCGAGATGCCGTTGTCTTCCGACGCGGTGATCACGAAGGCGCCAGCGCCGTCCGCGGTCAGCACGCAGGTGGTGCGATCGGTGAAGTCGGTGTAGTCGGTGAGCATCTCCGAGCCGATAACCAAGGCATTCGTCGCCGAGCCAGCGGCAATGGTGCCCTGGGCCAGGCCAACGGCGTGGGCAAAGCCTGCGCAAGCCACGTTCACGTCCACCGCTGCCGGCCCTTGGTCCATGCCCAGGGCGTTAGCTACGCGTGCGGCCATGTTCGGCGAACGGTCCGTAGCGGTGCAGGTGGCGACGATGATCATGTCGATATCGGCTGCCTTGATGCCAGCTGCGTTGCCCAGCGCCATCTCTGCGGCCTTGATGGCCATGGAGTCTACGGTTTCAACACCGGTTCCCCAGCGGCGTTCTTCGATGCCGACACGTCGGGTGATCCATTCATCGCTGGTTTCCACCAACTTTTCCAGCTCGGTGTTAGGGACGATGCGCTCTGGCTGGAAGTGGCCAAAGGCGACGACTTTGCTGCCGGTCATGGATATAGCTCCTCGGTGGATTCAAATCTTCTCTTCTAAGATTAGTCGTTTTGGATGCTACTCGCCGTTCATATGCGCCAGAAAGCATGTGTCAGCCAGTTTTACCTGACTTCCATGGCCGATTTGTCCGATTATCGGCAAAACCCCGATTCTTCAGGACTTCATATGGCGTCGACACCCTGTTCACCTGCTGGCAAGAACCCCGGCGTTCAATGGGATGAAATGCAGCAGCCGTGAAGGAGGAAAAAATGGAACCTCTGACGATAATCCAATTGAGCGACACCCACCTGCGTCCCGAAGGGCAGCTGCTTCACGGATCCATTGATTCGTGGCAACGAACAGAACAGGCGCTGGAAGCAGCCGCGTATCTGGGTCCGGATGCCATTGTGGTGACCGGCGATATCGCAGACCGCGGTTCGGACATCCATGAGCGGGCCGCAGGGATCTTCAACCAGGCCCAGCGCGAACTGGATTGTCCGGTCATCACCGTTCCGGGCAACCATGATCCGTTGGGCGCGATTGGAGAATCCTTCAACACCAGGCGTCTGTCCACCGGTCCGCATCCAGCCGACACGGTGCACGAGGTCCTGGGGCTTCGGATTATCGGCTTGGACAGCGGGGGATTCCAGTTGGCCCGGGGACGCTTGGAACAGCGGCAGCTCGATTGGCTTGCCTCGCTGCTGGCGGTTCCGGCGCCGCGCGGATCCCTGCTTCTGCTGCACCATCCTCCGGTGGAAGCCGCCAATGAAGCCCGCGCCGGCCGCGGGCTGGAGAACCCGATGGAGCTGGCGGCCATCGCCGCCGGAAGCGATATCCGTGCAATCCTTTGCGGCCACTACCATCAGGCGTCCACCAGCCAGCTGTTGAGCACCCCGGTGTTCATGGCTCCTGCAGTGTCCTACAACATGAATCCATTTGCCCCGACGCAGATCGTTGACGAGCCCGCAGCGGGATTCAATGTCATCAAGGTCGGGGCGAAATCGGTCGACGCGTTCGCTGCATCCAGCGGCCAGTACGCCGCGCTGCACGCGAGCACCCCGCTGCCAGCGCCGGTCAAGAGTTCGCAGACCGGCAACTGACTTCAAGAACACTACTTCGCACCGGGCACCTGTTGCTTCGGTGCATGCCAGAAAGAAGAAGACGATGAGCGCAAAGAACCTGATCCTGATCCGCCACGGACAGACCGAATGGAACAAGGCAGGACGCCTGCATGGACGCAGCGACCTGCCACTGAACGATACCGGCATCCGCCAAGCCCAGCAGCTGGCCACCGAGCTGGCACCCGAAGGTACTTGGGACGCGGTGTATTCCTCCCCGTTGTTCCGTGCCCGCCAAACAGCGCAGATCCTCGCCAATAGCCTGGGCATCCGTGCCCTGCACGAAAACCAGGAACTGATGGAGCAGGACTTCGGCGATCTCGAAGGCACCCTGGTGGCCGATGGCGCCGACGAACAGCGCCAGCTGCTGGTTGGCACCGGAGAAACCGAAGAGCATCTGGTGGGGCGTGCAGTGAACGCATTGTTCAAGATCTGCCATCAGCATCCCGGGCAGAACGTGATGGTCGTGAGCCATAGCGCCTTGATCTGCTCGGTAATCGCCGCGCTCACCGGCGAAAGCAATCCGCGCATGGCCAATGGAACCTATGTCGAGCTGGATGCGCAGCTACTGGTCAACCACGTCTCGCGCGAACCGCTGTGGCATTAGGAAGCAAAGGGCAAAGCCGCGTGCCGGCCATGGATCATGGCCGGCACGCGGCTTTGCGTTCTAGTCAGCGGCGGGCTAGCAGCAGCTGAAGCAGCGGCTTACCACCAGGATGCGCCTTCGACGGTGACCTGGGGCTTCTCGCCGTACCAATCCACGCTGCCCGTGAAGCTGCGGGTGAGCTCTTCTTCGTCGTAATCAATGAACTCCGTGTCATTGAGCTTGTACTTGAAGACGATCTCGGAGCTTGAGAAACTGCCCGATTCCTCGATGGCCACGCTTTCAGCATGCGACTTCACAGAGAACGATGCGATGTCCTTGGACTGCAAGGTGCTCGGGCAACCGTCATCGAGGTTGGTTGGAACGGTCACGCAGGCAGTAGCGAACTTCTTGACCTCATCCAGAACCAGCTCGTCGAGCTTCTCGGTGGTGGTCGTAACCAGCGCCGCCTGTGCCGGCTGCGAATCAGGATGGTTGACGCGCAATTCCTGCGCTTCGCTCGTCAGGTATTCATTGCCAGGCGCTGAGACATCATAGATGCCCGGGTAGGCATAGAAGCTGCCGGTGAAGGAACGTCCCTCGCCGTAGTAGTCCTCGCTTTCAAGCAGCTTGACCTTGGCCTTGCCGACAGTGACTTCCGAGCTCTTATCGGAGGTGATCTCCACCGGAACAATCAATGATTCATTGAGCACCCAGGTATCGAGCAGGCCGAAGTCCTTGTCGCCCGCGTCGACATTGAAGGAGCGTTCGTGGCGCTCGCCGTTGATGGAGTAGATCGCTCGCACACGGGCCGAGTCCTTGCCCTTGGATTCCTCGATGACATCAACGAGTTCCAAGCGCTGCTTGGCGTTGCCCAGGACATCGTCGCTGAGCAGGACGCGCGAGGCGTTGTCGATCCCCGGGTCGACCATCTCGGTCGCCTTGCCGGCCTGGCCCTCGGCAAGCAGCGCGAGGTATTTCTCAACTTCAGCTTCGGGCTTGCGCTGCCCGTTCAGGTAGGCGATGGCACCGAAGCCCAGACCGGCAATGACTGCCAGCGCAAGAACCGAGAAGCCAACGGCCTTGGCCTTCTTCTTGGACTCTTCCGAGGCCGGGGCCAGCGCCGGAGCCGGTTCACCAGCCATCGGCTGGCCGTTGGCGGCCGCGGCAGGGGTGGATTGGGCTGCGGCGGCAACTGGAGCAGCCTGGCTGGGTGCGGCTGCAACCGGCGAAGCCGGAGCAACGGCGGGTGCCTGGCCGGAAATCCATCGCGCCGCGGCGTCCTTGCCGGCAATCACTGCCAGCAGGGATGGGGCGAAGCGGTAGACCTGCAAGGGCAGGACTTCTGCCAGCAGCGAGACAACTGCGGCCCCGAGTGCCAGGAAGATCACCGAGTACCAGGTGATGCCGTAGGACATGCTGCCGCTCATGTTGCCCATCTCGTTGGCGGTGATAGCGCCACCCAGGGAGATGTTGGTCAGCCCGGCAAGAATCATCCACAGGACCAAAGCCGCTACTGGCAGCTGCCAAGCGCGCTGCAGGTTGAAACCAGTGGCCAGTCGACCACGGTGCACGCCAATACGGATAGCCGCCAGGAGTACCAGGAGGGCGCTCAGGACCAGGAGCCAAGCACCCTTGCCGTCGGCGATATCCCAGATGCGCAGGACGGATTCGGGCAGGGCATCGGCGGTGTATTCGCCCAGGAAGCTGGCCATGCCGGAGACATTCGGAGCCAGCGCCCCGAGGAAGCCCAACGCTGCCACATATGAACCGATGGTTCCCAGCAGCGGGAGCAGGATCAGGCCCAAGCTCCAGGGCATGTCATCTGGACGCTGGGTGAATGCGGCAATGATGCCGCCCAAGGCGAAAGCCGCCAAGGTCGAAACGGCCAGGGCCACGGCCTCGCGGACGCCGGTAATCAATGGGGATCCGGCGTTGGCGCGCTGGGGTGCGGTGGCAAGGAACTGCGAGAAGAAAACGGCCAAGGCAATCGTGAAGAAGACACCTGCATATCGCGGGGACACCGCGGCGGAGAAGAATTCGCCACCCTGGATGCTGAGCTTCCCGAAGAGCGCAATGACCAGGAAGACCAATGCCAGGACCAGCGCGTGCAGTCCGGAGGCCAATGCAGCGCTCTTCCAACCGCCGTTGCGTGCGCCACGACGCAGCTTGCGCACGATCAGGTAGTTCGCGGCGCAGATTGCCACGATGGAGGTGACCGAAACGAGGGCGAATGCGAGGCTGAGCTCGCCGAACATGCCGAATCCGCCTCCGGATCCGGTGATCTTCAGCCCGCCGCCCAGGACGGCACCGAAGACCATGATGAAGGCCTTGAAGGAATTGAGCTGGGACGCCACGTTGAATTCAGCGGAGCTGCCGCCACCGATCTCCTTGGCCATCGAGGCCAGGGGGATCAGATAGCAAAGAGCCAGGACGATGCCAATGGCCGCAATGGCGCCGGCTTGGAATCCAAGAAGCTGCAGGCTGGCACGCGACTTCAATTCCAGGACCGCGTTGGTGAATTTCCTGACCTGCCGGTTCTGCCCGGCATTCTGGAACGGGTTCGCCGGTGCCGCCGGCGCTGGCAATGGATCCAAAGGTGCCGGTGGCACCTTTGGATCATCAGGCAATTGCGTATATTCCAAGGTGAGTCCTCACATGGTGCGATGATGGCGTCACATCCGGGCGTTCTTGGAAACTTAAAGTCGAACAATTGGAATATGACCTTCCAATTACATAACAAGTAAGTGGAGGAACAAAGTCCAGTTAAGAAACATGCGGCGGGTTTAAGGAGCGAGTTCCGCCTTTCACTTCACCGGTAAAAGGACAAGCCGGTGCGGTTGTATCCCGGCAGACCCAACCGCACCGGCTAATCGGACAGCGGCTACAGCGAACGCAGCACCATTGCGGTGCCCTGGCCGCCGCCACCGCAGATGCCGATGGCGCCCAGCGAGCCGGCCGGCATCTCGTGGAGCTGGCGGGCCAACGTGCCAATGATGCGTGCACCGGAAGCGCCGATCGGGTGGCCCAGGGCAATCGCGCCACCATGCGGATTCACGATGGAGGCATCGAGACCCAGTGCCTTGGTGGACTGCACCGAAACAGCGGCGAACGCCTCATTGATTTCGACGGCCTTCAGATCCTGGGCTTTGGCGCCGGCCTTCTCCAGGGCTGCGCTGATGGCATTGGATGGCTGCTCGTGCAGGGTGCGGTCCGGGCCGGCAACGAAAGCGTGCGAGAGAATTTCAGCCAGCGGCTCCAGGCCCAGGCGCTCAATGGCCGCATCGCTGGCCAGCACCACGGCTGCTGCGCCGTCGGTGATCTGCGAGGAGTTGCCTGCGGTAATGGTGCCTTCCTTGGCAAAGGCCGGACGCAGCTTGCCCAAGGATTCCACGGTGGTTGCTTCGCGGATGCCATCATCTTCGCTGATCGTGGTGTCGCCGCGACGGCTGGAAATGGTAAATGGCGCAATCTCGCCGGCTGCGAAATCTCGGGCCGCGGCAGCGCGCTGGTGGGATGCGGCCGAGACCGTATCCTGGGCCTCGCGGGTCATCGACAACTTGGCATTGTGCTCCTCGGTGGAAGCGCCCATCGAACGCTTCTCGGCAGCATCGGTCAGGCCGTCGTATTCCAGGGTGTCAATCAGTTCAATGGCACCGTACTTGGTTCCGGCACGGGCGCGCTGCACATGCGGAGCCAGCGACATGGATTCCTGGCCGATAGCCAGGACAACGTCTGCCTCGCCGCTATTGATCAGGCGGGCTCCTGCCACAACGGCCTCGGCACCTGAGAGGCATACGGCATTCACGGCGATGGCCGGAACGTCCAGCGCAATGCCGGCACCCACAGCGGATTGACGGGCCGGGTTCTGGCCGGCGCCACCTTGCAGCACCTGGCCGGCGATGACCTGCTGGACCTCGCTGGGATCAACTCCGGCACGTTCCAGCGCGGCCTTGCCGGCATGGGCGCCGAGCTCGGTGGCTGGAACAGCGGCGAAGGTGCCGTTGAATTTCACGAATGGGGTACGGGCGTAGCCCACAATCTTTGCGGTCATGCTTTCAGATCCTCCACAATATCCACGGCAAATTCTGCTGCCGTGATGTCCTTGATGGTTTCCACGCTTTCACCCGGGGCTACTGCACGCAGGGTCAAGGTCGAGTTTTCTATATCAAACACTGCTCGGTCGGTGATGATGCGGTTGACCACGCCGACTCCGGTGAGCGGCAAGTCGCATTTCTCCACAATCTTGGACGTCCCGTCCTTGGCCACGTGATCAGTCAGAACGATCACGCGCGGGGTGCCGGCGACCAGGTCCATGGCTCCGCCCATGCCCTTGACCAGCTTGCCCGGGATGGTCCAATTGGCCAGATCGCCATTGGCGGCCAATTGCAGGGCGCCGAGGATCGCGGTCTGGACGTGGCCGCCGCGGATCATGCCGAAGGAGGTCGCCGAATCGAAGAAGCTGCCGCCGGGCAGGATGGTCACGGTCTGTTTGCCTGCATTGATCAGATCCGCATCTTCTTCACCTTCATAGGGGAAGGGACCCATGCCCAGCAGGCCGTTTTCGCTTTGCAGCTTGACCGAAACGCCTTCCGGCAGGTTGTTGGCCACCATCGTGGGGATTCCAATACCGAGATTCACATACTGGCCGTCGGTTAATTCGCTAGCGGCAATGGCCGCCATTTCATCGCGAGTCCACATGCTCAGGCCTCCTTTCGGCTGCGCACGGTGCGCTGTTCAATGTCCTTGACCGCATCGGCCTGCACCAGGGTCTGCACGAAGATGCCGGGGGTCTCCACCAGCGACGGATCCAGGTAGCCCTCGACAATTTCCTCGGCTTCGGCGAAGGTGTGGCGGCCGGACATGGCGGCCAGCGGGTTGAAGTTCTTCGAGGTCATCCGGTAGCGCAGGTTGCCTTCGGCGTCGGCCTGGTGCGCCTTGACCAGTGCGATATCGGCAAAGATTCCGCGCTCGAGGATCGCTGGCTTGCCGTTGAATTCCATGACATCCTTGCCTTCGGCGATCGGAGTTCCCACGCCGGTGGGGGTGAAGAAGGCGGGAATGCCCACCCCGCCAGCGCGCAAGCGCTCGGCCAAGGTGCCCTGCGGGCAGAATTCAACTTCCAGGTCCCCATCGAGGAACTGCTGTGCGAACAGCTTGTTCTCCCCGACGTAGGAGGCCAGGACCTTGGAGACCTGCTTATTTTCCAGCAGGATGCCCAGCCCCTTGCCGTCTACGCCCATGTTGTTTGACACGATGGTCAGGTTGGTTGCCTTCGAATCCCGCAGTGCGGTGATCAGGCGGTTGGGGATGCCGGAGAGGCCGAAACCGCCTACTGCGATGGTCATGCCATCCTTGACGACGGCAGCCAAGGCGGCGGCTGCGTCATCCCGAAACTTCGTTGTCATCGATTCCTCCATGTGTCCACTATGTGGAGCGCGGATCTGCTTATCCTCTAACGTACGTAGTCGCAGGTGAGCATGCAATAGACCCGGTGCATTGCCGGGTAACTGGTCGGATGGTGAGGAGGAACGGCCAAGCGGTCCATATTATGGACATAGCTGAGAGGGCTAGACGATGTCGAACTCATTGCCTTCGATATCGAACATGCAGATAGCGAAATGGCCCATCTCTGGCATGTCGTGAACGGTGCGGACTTTGGCCCCCAGGGCCACCAGGCGCTCTGCCTCGTCGGTGATGATTTGCCTGCGTTCTTCGAAGCGAACGCCGCGGCCGCCGCTGACCAGCAAGTCCAGATGCAGGCGATTCTTGATGCTCTTGGCCTCCGGTACCTGCTGGAACCAAATCCTTGGCCCACCACCTTGCGGATCGACCAGCGACTCCGGTTCATCACCGGTTCCGGGCGGCAATTCATCATCCGGCACGCCCATGGACTGCCAGTAGGCGCGCCACGTGGGATGCCCGTCCGGGGCGGGCTCGGGAACGTAGCGCAAGGCTTCGGCCCAGAACCGGACCATTGCTTGCGGGCCGGCGCAGTCGATGACGATTTGCCATGTATTTTCCATGTGCTGAATTATCCGCCGACCAGCTCGATAGCAACAGGGGTACGGCGACAAAGTATGAAGAGGGAATTATCCGGCCCGTAACCGATCGTCCATAATGTGGTCATGAGCAATTCCCCGGCTGGAACCCAAGTCGTAGGGCGGCTGGCTGCCGTGCTTCGCACCGTGAGCACCGCAATGCCCGAGGGCATCACCACGACGCAAACTGCCCGGAGCACCGGTTTGGCCCGGCCCACCGTGCATCGCCTGCTCAGCGCGTTGGCCACCGAAGGATTCTGCGACCACGATCATCGCACCGGCCGCTGGCTGCTTGGCCCCGAGCTCTACCTCATGGGAGCGGTGGCAGCCGAGCGCTACGACATCAGCGAACTGGCCCGCGAGCATGTTGCCGCGCTGGCCGAGGCGACCGGGGAAAGTGCGTTCCTCTCGGCGCGGCGAGGGGACGAAACCGTGTGCTTGCTGCGCCAGGATGGAGCCTTTCCCATCCGCTCGTTCGTGCTGTATGAAGGACGGCGCTTCCCGCTGGGAGTCGCTTCGGCCGGAATCGCGATCCTTGCTTTCCTGCCTGAACAGGGCATTGAGCGCTACCTGCGCGATGCCGATCTAGAGCCAGGATATGGGCCGGCGCATTCGCGCGAAGAGCTGCGCAAAAAGGTCGCCGAAACCCGCCAGCTGGGCTATTCGGTCAACCCCGGCTTGATCGTCGAGGGCAGCTGGGGCATGGGCGCTGCGGTTTTCGACAACTCGGGACAGCCTGCCTGGGCACTGAGCCTGACCGGGATCCACACGCGCTTTGAAGCGGACCGCCGCGAAGAGCTGGGCAACCTGCTGCTGCACCACGCGCATGAGTTGTCCACCAAGCTGTCGGCCCGGTCAAGCACGCTTCCACGCTAGTTTTTCCTTCCCCGGTACAAAGCTTCCTGCGGTAATCTTTCAGATCGGCGGGAATGCCTATTTCCAGGATTCCCCGTGACGCAGCCAAGTGCAGAAGGACGGAAAATTTGGGCACTATCCCGGCCGGAATCAACACCCCGCAGGTCATCGTTGACGTAGCGAAGCTCCAGCAGAACATTGACCGGGTGGCCCACCGAGTGGCGAGCCAGGGCCTGAAACTGCGCCCGCATGCCAAGACGCACAAGATGCATGAAATCGCCGAACGCCAGATGGACGCCGGTGCCGCCGGACTCACCGTGGCAACTGTCGGCGAAGCCCTCGCGTTTGCGCTGCACGGGGTCGCGAAGATCTTCATCGCCTACCCTTTGTGGGTCAATGAATCCCAGGCGGCACGCATCCTGGAGCTGATGCGCCGTGCCAAGCTGAGCATCGGCACGGACTCTGTCCAGGCCGTGCAGCAGATGGCCAGGATGCTGGGGGAGAAGGCCTCCAAGATCAAGCTCGTCATCGAGATCGACAGCGGCCATCACCGAAGCGGCACCAGCCCGCAAGGCGCGGTGGAAATAGCCGATGCCGCCCGTGCAGCAGGCATGCGCGTGCATGGGATCTTCACTTTCCCCGGCCACAGCTACTCGCCGCACGGCATCGACGCGGCACTCAACGATGAGCACAAGGCCCTGGCCGAAGCGGCGTGCCTGCTGCGCGAGGCCGGGCATGCCATCAAGCGCATCAGCGGGGGCTCCACCCCGACCGCCGAACTGAGCGACAACTCGGTGCTGACCGAGGTGCGTCCAGGGGTATACGTCTTCGGCGATGCGCAGCAGTTCGAGCTGGGGCGCGTGCGCTGGGAGGATATTTCCCTGACCGTCGCCTCCACCGTGATCAGCCGCCATGAAGGCGATGGGCAGATTCCCCGGCGCATCGTGCTGGACGCCGGCAGCAAGGTGCTCGGAAGCGACTGCCCGGCCTGGGCCACCGGATACGGGCGCATCGCCCAGTGCCCTGAAGCCCGCATCAGCGCACTATCGGAGCATCACGCCACCGTGCTGTGGCCCGAGCACTTGGACCTGCCGGCCCACGGCGAGCAGCTCCACGTCATCCCGAACCATGTCTGCGTCGCGGTGAACCTGGTCGACAACGTGCTGGCAGTGCATGAGGACGGCACCAGCGAGGTATGGGATGTAGCGGCCAGAGGACTGAACTTCTAGATTCTGAACCTAGCTGGCCCTTTCAAGGAACCGCAGCAGGCAGCGCGAAGCCGGATCCAAATGGTTCTTGGTCCCCAGCTGCCGTTTGGAACGGCGCAGCGCCGCCAATTTTTCCGGATCGTCCGCCAGCTCCAGCACACGGGGATCGATATAGGAGCCGGCCGCGATTTCGGGAGTATTGCCCAGTTTTCCGGCGGCCTGCTCGATGGCCAGCTTGCGCAGATTCCTGGCATCATCGGCAGCCATAGCCGAGGCGGGAGCCTCGATCAGTGCCCTGAAAGCCGCTAAGCTGCCGCCCCAGGTCCTGAAGTCCTTGGCGGTGAATCCGCTACCCAGATGCTCCTCGAGGTACCGGTTGATTTGCGCAGGCTGGAGCAGGTGCGAGTGCCCATCGTCATCCAGGTAGCGGAAAAGCTCGTAGCCCGGCTGATCGCGCAATTGGACCAGTACTCGTGCCAGTCGCCGGCTCCTGATTTTCACATGCTGCTGCTGGCCGCTCTTGCCGGGAAACTCGAGGGTGGCGCAATGCCCTTGGACCTCCAGATGCTTGGCTCGCAGCGAAGCGGCCCCGAACGATTGGTTGGAACGCGAGTAGGCGTGCGTGCCGATGCGCAGCAGATGCAGATCCAGCAGCAGGACCACGGCCGCAGTGACCCTGTCCTTGTCGTTTCTTCCCCGGCGCAGATCCCGCAGCAGCTGGCGGCGGAGATTGGGCAGTGCGCGGCCGAACGCCGGCAACCGGTCGAATTTGGCGGCATCCTGCCGCTCGCGGAAATCGGGGTGGTAGATCATCTGGGTGCGTCCTGCCGCATCGATTCCGCGAGCTTGGACCTTGGCCCGCGCACTGGCAGCGATCTGGACCTGTTTCCATGCCGGCGGGATCGACAATTGCCTGATCCGATCCAGCAGGTGCTGGTCCTTCACCGTGCGTGCCCCTTCCAGGTAGAAGAAGCCGGTTCCCGCGCGCCGGCGCGTGATGGGAAGCCGTTTGCTTCGGCGTGCTGGCATGGATGCCTCCCGGTAGTTGCGTAGCCGTGCAATCACGCACACGCTATCGCCGATCGCTGCCCTGCTCCGGGTGTTCGCAGGAAAATCCCAGCTGTGCGGTGCCGGGGTATTCCTGCCAGCGGGCGGATCCGCCACCTGCAGCGCGTCGTTTGCACCCGGGAAGCCCTGGAATCGCGCCATGTCCCGTAACAGGGCATGATTGGAGGTATGGAAAATAGTGCTGCGCCCGCATGGGTGGCAAATTACCAGCCGGGAGTCCCGGCCGAAATCGAGCTGCCCACCGAACCGCTCAGCCGCATGTTCGAGCGCTCCGTGCGTGAAGCCGGCGATAGCCCGGCGACCGAATTCTTCGGCCGCCGCACCAGCTACGCCGATCTGGGCGCGCAGGTAGCCAAGGCCGCCGAGGGCCTGCGCAAGCTCGGCGTGCGCGCCGGCGACCGCGTTGCGCTGATCCTGCCCAACTGCCCGCAGCACGTGATCGCCTTCTACGCGATCCTGCGCCTTGGCGCCGTCGTGGTGGAGCACAACCCGCTGTACACCTCGCGGGAACTGCGCCACCAGTTCGAGGACCACCAGGCGCGCATCGCGATTGCCTGGGACAAGGTCGTGGCCAACGTCCAGGAATTCCCCAAGGACGTGCAGCTGGACTCGATCGTCTCGGTCAACCTGCTCGAAGCCTTCCCCGCGGTCAAGCGCCTGGCGCTGAACCTGCCGGTCAAGAAGCTGCGCGAGACCAAGGCGTCGCTCACGGCGCGCACCTCGGGCACCGTGGCATGGAAGGACCTGCTCTCCGGTGCGCAATTGGATGCGAACCACCCGCATCCGGATGTCGATGACCTGGCGGTCATCCAGTACACCTCGGGGACCACCGGCCACCCCAAGGGTGCCATGCTCACCCACTTCAACCTCTATTCCAACGCCTTGCAGGGCGAGGCCTGGATGCTCGGGGCGCAGGAGCGCGAGGAAATCCTCTACGCGATCCTGCCGATGTTCCATGCCTTCGGCATGACCCTGTACCTGACCTTCGGAGTGAAGAAGCAGGGCCTGCTGGTGCTCTTCCCGAAGTTCGATCCGCAGATGATCCTGGATGCCTGGAAGAAGTCCCCGGCCACCGTGTACTGCGCGGTGCCGCCGATCTACGAGCGCACCGCCCTGGCGGCGAAGGAGCGCGGCGTCTCGCTGAAGAGCGCCAAGTACTGCATCTCCGGGGCGATGAACCTGCCCGACCATGTGGTGGAGCTGTGGGAATCGATGTCCGGCGGCCTGCTGGTGGAAGGCTACGGCATGACCGAGTCCTCGCCGGTGGCCTTGGGCAACCCATTCCACCCCAGCCGCCGCACCGGCACCATCGGCGTGCCCTTCCCCTCGACACTGATGAAGGTCGTGGACGTGGAGGACCCGAGCCGGGAAGTGGCCCAGGGAGAACCGGGCGAATTGCTGATCAAGGGCCCGCAGGTGTTCCAGGGCTACTGGAACAACCCGGAGGAAACGGCCAAGGCCAAAACCGAGGACGGCTGGCTGCGTTCGGGCGATGTGGTCACCGTTGACGAGGACGGCTTCGCCCAGGTGGTGGACCGCGCCAAGGAGCTGATCATCACCGGCGGCTTCAACGTTTCACCGACCGAGGTCGAGATCGCCCTGCGCCAGCACGCTGACGTGGCCGATGCCGCGGTCTTCGGAAAGCCGTTGGCCCGCGGCGGCGAAATGGTAGTTGCCGCGGTGCAGCTCGAAGAGGGCTGCGGGCTGAACGAGGACGCGCTGCGCGCCCACTGCCGCGAGCTGCTGGCCGCCTACAAGGTGCCTAAGCGCATTGTGCAGATCGATGAGATGCCGCGCTCGCTGCTGGGCAAGATCCTGCGCAAGCAGGTCAAGGACCAGATGGTCGATCTGGTCTAGCGCAACCGCGGCATCGCCGAGAGCAGCAGTTTCGTGTAATCATGCTGCGGGGCGCCGAAGACTTGGTCAGTAGAGCCCTGCTCGATGATTTTGCCTTCATGCATCACCGCAACGGAGTCGCTCATGTGCTCGATCACCGACAGGTCATGGCTGATGAACAGGTAGCTGGTTCCGGTGTCCAGCTGGATCCGATCCAGGAGGTCCAGCACCGTGGCTTGGATTGATACATCCAAGGCCGAGACCGGCTCGTCAAGGACCAGCACCTGCGGCTTGGGCGCTAGCGCACGGGCAATCGCCAGGCGCTGGCGCTGCCCGCCGGAAAGCTCGCGCGGGTTGCGGCCCAGCAATTCGGTGGACAGCTCGACTTGTTCGAGCAGTTCAGCCGCCGGCTTGCGGTACTCGGCTGCGCGCTTGGACTTGCCGCGGCTCAGCGCATCGGCCAGCAGCTGCCCCACCGAATAGCGCGGATCGAAAGACCCCAACGGGTTCTGGTAGATCGCGCCGATTTGTTCGCGCAGCTTTCGGCGCTGGGATTCGAGGGCCGGGGCAAAGTGCTCGCCGAGCAGCTTGACGTTGCCTGCATCAGGCTTCTGCAAGCCCAGCACCATGCGCGCGGTGGTGGTCTTCCCGGACCCGGATTCGCCGACAACGCCCAGGGTCTTGCCCCGGGGCAGTTCGAAACTGATCGCATCCACGGCCTGGTGCTTGCCGAACGTTTTGGACAGCTGCGTGACTGATAACGCGGGGGCAGTAGTGGCGGGTGCTTCTGGCGGTGGTGCCGTCAACGGCTTGCTGGCTGCCGACAACGGGGCGAAGCGCGGTATCCCCGAAGGCACGGCCCGCAGCAATTGGCGGGTGTACTCGTGCTGCGGGTCGCCCAGGATCTGCCCGGTGCTGCCGGCCTCAACGATTGCACCGTTGCGCATCACCGCAATGTCGTCGGCCAAATGCGCTACCTGGGCCAGATCGTGGCTGATCATCAGCACGCCGCGGCCCTGCTCCTTGAGCTCGCGCAGCTGCGAAAGGACCAGTGCTGTCAGCGCCGAGTCCAAGGCGGTGGTTGCCTCATCGGCGATGACTACCTGCGGGTTGCCGGCCAGGGCCTGGGCAATCAGGGCACGCTGGCGCATGCCGCCAGAGAGCTCGGTGGAACGCTGCTTGGCACGGCGCCCGGGCTCGGGCATGCGCACGGATTCCAGCACCTGGAGCACTCGCTGCTGGCGCTCGGATTTCGACATCTTGCCGTGCGCCTTGAGCGCATCACCGATTTCCCGGCCCACCGGGCGCAGCGGATCGAGCGCCATCAGCGCATCCTGCAAGATCATGGACACCGAATTCCCGCGGATCTGCTGCCAGCCGCGGTCGGAGAGCTCCAAGGCGTTCTGCCCGCAGACAGCGAGCTCGGCGGCGCTGACGGTGCCGCCGGAGAGGCCAAGCAGGCTGCGGGCGGTCACGGATTTGCCCGACCCGGATTCGCCGACCAATGCGAGGCAACGTCCGGCCTTTACGGTGAAGGAAATGTTCTTCACCGCCACGGTGGAACCGAAATGGACCGAAAGGTCCTTGACCGTAATCAGTGCTTGCTCGTTCATGCTGTCCTTGCCCTTCCGCCCAGCGCGCGGCCAATCAGCGTGGCGCCTGCGGCCACGACAACTATCGCCAAGCCGGGGAACAAGCTCATCCACCACGCGAAGTGCAGGTAGGTGCGCCCGGCCGAAAGCATGGCACCCCATTCGGGAGCTGGCGGGGGAGTGCCCAAGCCCAGGAAGGACAGGGCAGCAGCCCAGATCACGGCTTGGCCGATCCCCAAGGTCACCAGCGCCAGCAGGGGCTTGAGGGCGTTGGGAACCAAATGGTTGCGGACCAACAGCCACGAGCCGCGGCCCAGCACGGTGGCTGCCTCCAGCATTTCCGAACTCTTCAGCGTGCGGATCTGGCTGCGCACCAGCCGGGCATATCCCGGTGCGGTGGACAGGCCCACCGCGACGATGGCCGGCCCGACACCGGGTCCGGTGAAGGCAATGATCAGCAGTGCCATCAGCAAGGATGGAATCGCGTAGAGCGCTTCGAGCACGCGCAGGATGATCTCGTCGAGCCAGCGCGGGGACAATGCCGCAGCTGTGCCCAAGACGATGGCCAATCCCATGCCCAATCCCGTGGCCGCCAGGCCGATAGCCAGCGAGTCGCGGGCACCATGGATGACACGGGTATAGATGTCGCGGCCCGATTCGTCGGTGCCGAAGAAATGCGCGGCGCCGGGTTTGCTGAATGCCTCGGCCGGGTTGATGGCCAATGGGTCGCCCGGGGCCAGCACCGAAGGAACCAGCGCGATGAGCACCCACAAGGCGATGAATGCGGCGGCGAAGATTCTTGCGGTGCGGCTCATGAGCTCGCCCCTGCCGGATTGATGGCTCGCTCGATGCCTTCGGTGATCGCCATGACCACGATGTAGACCAGCGCGGAGAAGAGCGCGATGCCGGTGACCATCGGGATGTCGCGGGCCAGCACCGCAGAAAGCAGCGAGCGCCCCAGACCCGGACGGGCGAAGATCGCCTCGACCACCACCGCGCCGGAAAGCAGCGAGGAGAAAGCCCAGCCGGTCAGGCCCAGGGCAGGCAAGGCGGCATGGCGCAAGCCATGGCGCCAGAAGACCGCCAGCCGGCTTTCGCCACGGGCACGCGCGGCCAGCGCGAACTGGCTGCCCAGGGCTGCACTCAGCGAATCGCGCATCAGCTGGGTGAGGAACCCGGCCAGCGGCAATGCCAAGGTCAGCACGGGAAGTACCAAACCCTGGGCGGTGCCGTTATCCACGGCCGGCAGCCAGCCGAGCATCGAGGAGAAGAGCATGATCAGCACCGCGCCGAGCCAGAAGTGCGGCACGGCGGCGGCAATGATCTCCACGATATTTCCCAGCCATGCGCCAAAGCGGTTGGCCCGCATGGCCGATGCCGCGAAGCCCAGGGCCAGCACCCAGGCGGCCGCCAGGGCCAGCAGCGCAAGCCAGAGGGTATTGGGCAGGAGATCGCCCATGATGCCGGCGACCGGCTGCTTGAGCGAATAGGAGGTGCCGAAGTCCAAGGTGGCCAGCTTGCCCAGGTACATCAGGTACTGGGAGATGAGCGGCAGGTCCAGTCCGTACTCGGCGCGGGCCGCGGCCAGCGCTTCGGCCGAGGCCTGGGAACCGGGGCCGCCCATGATTGCTTCGGCCGGGTCGCCGGGGATCAGCCGGATGGCGATGAAGATGGCGGTGGCCACCAGCCACAGCACCACCAGCGCGCCGCCGATCTTGCGCCCGGCCCAAGCAATCGTGCCCAAGGGGTGCTACTTGGTGATGAAGGTGTCGTAGTAGACCGGCGAAGACACCGCGGTGGTGGCGCCGATGCCGTGCACGTTCTTGCCGTAGAGGAAGTGGTTCTGCTGGTCGTAGAGCGGCAGCACGGAGTAGCCCTCCAGGACCAGCTTCTGGGCCTGCTCGTACAGCGCAGCGCGCTGGGCTACATCATTGGCCTCTTCGGCCTGGGCCAGGATCCCATCGAGCTTCTCGTTCTTCACCTGCGCATTGTTGGCGAAGTAGCCCGATGGCGCCGGGACGGTCGAGTCGGAGTGGTAAAGGATGCGCAGCACCGACGGGCCGACCTTGGTGTAGGGAGCCGAGACCAGATTGTAATCGTGCTTGGCCAGGGCGCCGTACCAGCTGGACAGGTCCAGCAGCTGGATCTTCACCTCGAAGCCCACGGCCTTGGCCTGGGCCTGGAACTGCTCGAACAGGGACTGCTCGGCAGGAACCGACTGGTTGGTGGAGACCGGGAAGTCCAGCGACAGGCGCTTGCCGTCCTTCACGCGGTAGCCCTCGGCGTCGCGTTCGCTCCAGCCTGCTTCATCGAGCAGCGCGTTGGCTTTGGCCGCATCGGTGCCGAACAGCGATTCATCGGAGTAGCCCAGCGGCTCGGCTGACGACAGCAGCGAGTAGCTGCGCTCGGTGGTGCCGAAATAGAGGGCCTTGACGCCGGCGCTGGCATCCACGGAACGGATGAAGGCCTCGCGCACGCGCTGGTCATCGAATGGCGCCTTGGAGCTGTTCAGCTCCAGGCGGTTGGAAGCACCCGGGCGCGGGGCGTCCAGATGGCCCAGCGAGCCGTCCTGCTTTGCCGTGGCGATGGTGTCCGGCTGCGCGTTGTCGATGACATCGACTTCGCCCGAGACCAGGGCTGCGTAGCGGGTGGCGGCCTCAGGGATGAAGCGCCAGGTGATGGCCTCCAGATAGGCCTTGGAATCGGAGCGCTCCGCGTTCTTGACCGGCGGCACGTAGTCTTCGTTGCGGACCAGGTTCACGGCCTTCTGGTGCTCCCAGGATTCGACCTTGAACGGGCCGGTGCCTACCGGTGAGGCGCAGTTGGTAGCCTGGTCGCGTTCCAGCGCCTTGGGGGATTCGATGGCGGTCCATGGCATGGACAGCGATTCCAGCAGCGCGTTATCCGGGGCGGAGAGCGTCAGCTTGGCGGTGAGCTCATCGGCGATCTCGATATCCACGACCTTGCCCACGGCCAGATAGCCGGTGGAGGACGCGGTATTCGGATCCTTCAGGTGCTCGATGTTGGCTTCGATGGCTTTGGCGGTGAGCTTCGTGCCGTCGGTGAAGGAAATCCCATCGCGCAGGGTGATGGTGCGAGTCAGGCCGTCCTCGGAGACCTCGGTGCTTTCGGCCAGCCACGGGATGATCTTCCCGTCCGCATCCTTGGTGAACAGGGATTCGAGGTACTGGCTTGCTACCAGGGCTTGCGGGTAGTTGCCGCCCACATGCGGATCCAGGCAGGCCGGCTCGGCGTCGCCCGAAGCATAGACCAGGGTGCCGCCGGCAACCGGCTTCGCCTCCTCTGCGGGGGCATCGGGTCCTGCCCCTGCCGAGCAGCTGGCTAGAAGGGATCCAAGGAGCGGGAGCGCGATAGCGCAGCCAAGGATCCTGGACGCGCGCGAGTTTCGTTGCATGGGGAAGGGCTTACCTCGATGAACTAGTGGTGATGACCAAACCAACTCTAGCCATCTGGAACGCATTCGTCAGATCGGAGCGAATCGCTCCGATCCGACGAAACCTGGCTAGCGGCACTGCGCGAGGGATCTACTTTTCGCTGGCCACGGTCATGCGGCGGTTCTGGTGGACCGGGGTTTCGATTTCATCGAGGATGGCCACGGCGAAGTCCTGGGAGGAAACGAAGTCGCCTGCTGGCGAATCGGTGCCCAGGGTGTAGCTGCCGGTGCGGCGTGCAGGCACGATCACCGGGGCTGGAGCCGCGACGGTCCAGGTGATGCCGGAAACCGAGGTGAACATGTCGTAGACCTCGGCGCAGGTGGTGGCTTCGGCCTTGTATTCCTCCGGGAAGCCCGGGGTGTCGACCAGGCGGACGCCGTCTACCTCGGTAGCGCCGGCGCCGCCGACAACCAGCAGGCGGGCTGGGACCAGGGTTTCGGTGATCTGTTCGAAGGCATCCAGGTATTCCTGGTGGTCGCCACCGGTGCGCGATGGCGGTACGGCAATGACGAGCACGTCGTTGTTCTTTCCCAGGTCGCGGTAGGTTGCCCCGTCGCCCAGCTCGGCGGCCACGGTGGTGGTTCCGTCGATTACCTTGCCCGAGCGGGAGACCGAGGTGACCTCATGGCCGCGTGAAATGGCTTCGGCAACGACTTCCGAGCCGACCATGCCGGTAGCTCCGTAAACTGCAATCTTCATGGTGTTCTCTTTCCTTGGGAAATTGGGTCCGGCACAATGGTATCTTTTAGATACCGCCCACTACAACGAAACTAGGTTTCCTCATGGATAGCCATGGCTCTTTTGACGTGTTCGTGCAGCAATGCCCTTCACGTGAAATCATGCAGCGCCTAGGCGATAAATGGACTCCGCTGGTCCTCTTGTCCCTGGCTTGCGGCCCGCAACGTTTCTCCGCATTACGCCAGCGCATCGGCGCGGTCACCCCGAAAGTGCTCACCAATACCCTGCGCAACCTGGAGCGCGACGGGCTGGTGCAGCGCACCGTATATGCCCAGGTGCCGGTGCGGGTCGACTACGAGCTGACTGATTTGGGACGCGGGATCCTGGAACCCATGGAAATCCTGCGCCTGTGGTCCGAGGAGCATGTGCCCAAAGTGCTCGCTGCCCGTGAGCGGTTCGACGCGCGCGGCTAATGGCCAGGTGGAGCAGCGGGACGCAGCGGCAGAAACATGAAGTGCTGGCCCACCAGCCCCTTGGTCGGATGGTTGAAGGCGCCCGGAATGGTGCCCAGGATCTTGAAGCCCAGCGATTGCCATAGACGCACTGCAGCCTCATTGGTCTCGACGACCGCATTGAACTGGATGCCGTGATAATTTTCCTGCCGGGCCCAGTCGATCACGTATTCGCCCAGTGCTCGTCCCACGCCGCGATTGCGGCTTTCCGGATCGACCAGGAAGGACGCGGTGGCGATGTGGGCTCCCCGTCCGGGCTTGTTTGGCCCCATCTTGGCCGAACCGATGATCCTGCCATCTGCCACGGCAACGACCGTTTGCCCTGGCGGAGTCTCCATCCACCAGGGGCGGGCTTCTTCAAGGGTTTGGCCCTGGGGGAAGGCGTAGGTCTGCCCCTCATCCATGATTTTGCGGTAGAAGCCGAAGATCCCAGGCCAATCCCCGGCGGTGCTTGTCCGGATTTGCATGCGCTTAGCCCAACTCTTTCGAAATGAATGCTTCGGAACTCATCCTATTGGCCCTCATTGTATCTTGCGTCACATAGACTGAGGTCAAAGACGCAAGGTGCAGGCAAAGGAGCCGGTGTTGTTTGAAGTAAGCGAAGACCAGAAGTCGTTGATCGAGATGGTCCATGATTTCGCCGAGACCAGGATTGCTCCCAATGCCCTGAAATGGGACCAGGAACAGCACTTCCCGGTGGATGTGCTGGCCGAAGCCGGACAGCTGGGCATGGGCGGAATCTATGTTTCTGAAGATCATGGCGGATCCGGTCTGAGCCGCAGCGATGCGGTGCTGGTCTTCGAGGAACTCGCCAAGGCCGACCCGACCTTGGCCGCCTACATTTCCATCCACAACATGGTCGTGTGGATGGTCGACACCTTCGGCAACGACGCGCAGCGCGCCAAATGGCTGCCATCGATGACCGCCATGGACGACCTGGGCTCCTACTGCCTGACCGAGCCCGGAGTCGGCTCCGATGCGGCGGCCCTGTCAACCCGTGCCCGCAAGGACGGTGACGAGTATGTGCTCAGCGGCGTCAAGCAATTCATCTCGGGAGCTGGAAGCTCGGCGCTCTACATCGTCATGGCCCGTACCGCTGATACCGGTTCGCGCGGCATCAGCGCCTTCCTTGTTCCCGGGGATGCCGAGGGCCTGAGCTTCGGGCCGAACGAAAAGAAGATGGGCTGGAAGGCGCAGCCCACTCGCCAGGTGATCATGGAAGGCGTGCGCATTCCCGCCGCCAGCCTGCTGGGCGAGGAAGGCCAGGGATTCTCCATGGCCATGCAGGCACTCAATGGCGGCCGCCTGAACATCGGGGCCTGCTCGCTGGGTGGCGGGCAGAGCGCGCTGGAGAAGTCGGCGCTGTATTTGAAGGAGCGCCAGGCCTTCGGCGGTCCGCTGACCAGGCAGGAAGCGCTGGTCTTCAAGCTGGCCGAAATGGACATGGAGCTGGAAGCCGCCCGCTCCTTGCTGCGCCGTGCCGCCGCCGCACTGGACGCGAAGAGCCCGGACCGCGTCCGCCTCTGCGCGATGGCCAAGAAGATGGCCACGGACGCCGGATTCAACGCCGCCAACAGCGCTATCCAGCTGCACGGCGGCTACGGCTACCTCGCGGACTACGGGATGGAGAAGATCACCCGGGATCTGCGCGTGCACCAGATCCTGGAAGGCACCAACGAGATCATGTCGCTCATCGTCGGACGCACGCTGCTGGAATCCTGACCGGTGGTAATCAGGCGTTGAACTGCTTTTCCGAATTCCGCACAGCGTTTCCCGAGAGGGAATCACGGGGATCCGGATGAATCGATGAGATGGCTGGCTCGCTGGCAATGATCTGCTCGATGCTGCCCTGCTCCATCGCATCCCGCAAGGTGCGCTGGGTAGGGCGCATCATTTTAATCTCGCCGCGTTCCAGGGAAGCGAAGAGCTCCTTGGGGCTGATCCATGTGGAGATCACCGCTTCGGTGGTCTGGTGGACTGGTTCCTGGCCGGGGCGCAAGGCCGCGACAAAGAAGTACGTATCGAACCGCCGCGGGAAACCGGCTGGGGTGACCCAATTGGCCCAGGGGCGCAGTTGGCCAGGATCCAGCAGCAGCCCTGTCTCCTCGAAGACTTCACGACGTGCTGCGGCCAGGATCTCCCCGGCCAGATGCTCCGCGCGATCTGGTCCTTCCCCAAGGATCGAGGTGCGCGCCCATTGCCGGGCGTGCTCGCTGAGCAAGGCGGGATCCAGCTCTCCTGCCGCCACCGCTTGGCCGTCTTGGGCATCAACTCGGCCGCCGGGATAAACCACCATGCCGGCTGCGAAGTCCATGGTGTTCACGCGATGCTGGACGAAAACCTCAAACCCGCCAGCTGCCTCGCGCAGCAGCAAAACACTGGCCGCTTTGCGGATCGGGACCTCGGTGGGAGTCGCAGGTATCGGGGAAGTCGTCATTGCCTACCATGTCCTTGGCTCTTGGAAGTGAGAATAGCCTTCGAGAGCCAGCTTAGCTTCCAGCGCACAGCAAACGCGCAACCGGCAGAAGCCGCTGTGCATGCTTGCACATTGACCTGCGGAATCTGCACAGCAAATGCCGTTGACCGGATTCCTGGCGGAGCCTAGTTTGAATCACAGAGACCTGCGCGAAGCTGCGGGCATCGCAACTGGAAGCCGCAGGGGAGCCGAGCAGAGGATGAGCGCAATGGCGGAACAAATTGGCCCATGGCCCCAAGGGCTGAAGGGGCGCCGCGCTTTGGTTACCGGTGGCGCCTCCGGCATAGGCCTGGCCAGTGCCCGGGCATTGGCCGACGCCGGTGCCACCGTGACGATTGCCGACCTCAATGAACAGGCCGCTGAAGAAGCGGCCCGCGAGCTTGGCGGAAAAGCATGGGCCGTGGATCTTTCGGATACCGCGTCGCTGGAAGATCTCAGCGTGGATACCGACATCCTGATTAACAACGCCGGCGTGCAAAGGGTGGCTCCAATCCACGAGTACGACCCCGAAGCCTGGAGGCTGATCCATCGGCTCATGCTGGAGTCGCCTTTCCTGCTGATCAGGGCAGCACTGCCCGGCATGCGCGAGCGCGGCTTCGGCCGCATCATCAATATTTCTTCGATCCACGGGCTCCGGGCCAGCGCATTCAAGAGCGCCTACGTTGCGGCCAAGCACGGGTTGGAGGGACTGTCGAAGGTCACTGCATTGGAAGGTGCCGACTACGGGATCACCAGCAACTGCATCAACCCGGGGTATGTGCGTACCCCATTGGTGGAGCGGCAGATTGCCGATCAAGCGAATTCGCATGGCATTGACGAGTCGGATGTCATCCAGAAGATCTTGCTTGCCGAATCGGCCATCAAGCGCCTGGTTGAACCAGAGGAAGTCGCTTCGCTGGCGGCCTGGCTCAGTGCGGATACCGCGGGCATGGTGACCGGAGCGTCCTACACCATGGATGGCGGCTGGAGCGCGAAATAGGTGCGGCGGGCACACATGGCTGCCATGCCTAAGCCGGCGGGAACAGCAGGGTTCCGCCGATCGACACGGCGATGATCACCAAGGTGGACAGCAGCCCCAGCAGCAATGAACGTCCGCCGGTTTTTACGATGCTGCGCAGGTGGACCCCGAGCCCCAAGGCGAACATGGCCGCGGCAAGCAGGAGCGTCTGCACGCTGGCCGCAACTGAAAGCCACGCCTCGGGCACCAGCCCGGTGGTGCGCAGCAGCATTGCCGCCAGGAACCCGAGCACGAACAGCGGCACCAGTGGCGGGTTCTTGCCGCCTTGCACCGATTGGCGCCGCCGCATGAAGACGCCGACGCCGGCAATGATTGGAGCCAGCAGGACCACCCGGGCCAGCTTGACGGTCACCGCCACGGCCAAGGCGCCGGCACCTACCGAACCGCCGGCGGCGACGACTTGTGCGACCTCATGGGTGGACGCACCGATAAGCATGCCGATGCTGCGTTCATCCAGCCCGAGCAGCAAGCCCACCGCGGGCATGAGCGGAATCATCAATGTCCCGAAGAGCACTACCAGCCCGATCGCGGTGGCGACCTGATCCTGCTTGGCCTTGACGACATTCTCGGCACCTGCGACCGCGGCGGCACCGCAGATGGAGAAGCCGGTGGCGATGAGCAGGCGCTGCGGCAGATCCATGCCGAGCTTCTTGCCGATCCACAAGGTGGCCAAGAACGTGATGCCAACCGAGAGGACCACCACCAGCAGTACCCCGGGGCCCAGGCCGAGGATGGTGCCCAGCGAGAGCTGCAAGCCCAGCAGCACAATGCCCAGGCGCAGCAGCTTCTTGCCGGCAATTGCCGTGCCGGGGGCAAAAGCCTGCGGGACCGGGGCAAGATTGCGCCACAGCGCACCGAGCAGGATAGCCAGCAGCAGGGCGCTCAGGCCATTGACGTAGTGGCTGGCAAACATGCACAAGATGCCGGCGAGAAGGCAGAGGAGAAGTCCCGGAAGAGCAGGAGCGAAACGCGAAGCAGGTTTTCGATGTGCGGACTGGTCACGTTTGGAGGTGGCGGATTCTTCGATGGAACTTGTGGAGTCGTGCATGGAAATAATTCTTCTCCGGCATGGCGAATTGCGGTATACCACTTCTTGCTATCGCGGACATATGATCATGATATGGAAAGCAGCTCGTCATCTCTCGAAGACATTGCCCGCTGGATTCAACCCTCCTCATTGGAGTTGCTGGTCGGCATCGCCGATCACGGGAGCCTGAGCGCCGGTGCCCGTGCGGCCGGGATGGCGCAGCCAAATGCCACCCGCGCATTGAAAACGTTGGAGCGCCGGCTGGGATACCAGCTTGTGGCACGCAAGACCACCGGATCGCGCTTGACCGCAGAGGGAGTGCTGACCGTCCAATGGGCTCGTGAAGTCCTGGACAGCCTGGAAACCTTCGCCGCTGGCGCGCGCTCGCTGGCTGAAACCGGAGAGGGAGAGCTGGAATTCGGAGCCAGCATGACGGTGGCTGAATTCTTGGCGCCAAATTGGATCGGACTACTGCATCGTGCCCTGCCACGAGTCATCCCTCGAATGAAGATCATGAATTCCCAAGATGTTATTCGTGCAGTGCAGCAGGAGGAACTGGGACTAGGATTCGTGGAAACCCCGCACATTCCTCTGGGCCTGAAAAGCCGGCAGGTACTTCACGATGAAATGCTCGTGGTCACGTCGCCTTCACATGCTTGGGCACAACGGCAGGAACCGCTGAGCCTGCACGAATTGCAAAGCACGGCGCTGATAGAACGCGAGGAAGGCTCCGGCACCCGGGCATTCTTGGATTACATTGCCCATGCCGAACGCCCGAATCCGGTCGCTGTCTTCAACTCGAACGCAACGATTTGCCAGTGCGTGGCGCGCGGAATGGGGCCCGCTGTGCTCAGCCATTTGGCGGTAGAGAGCCAGTTGGAGCAGGGGCTGCTCGTCGAGATCCCGTTTGATGGGCCGGCGCTGTTGCGCGAGCTGCGGGCGATATGGCCTGCGCACCGTGTCTTGAAAGCGACCGAGCAGAAGCTGCTTGAGATTTCCGTGGAATCACGGATTGCGCAGGGCTAGCCGGAGATCCAGGCCCCGGCTTGGAACTGTGCGGACTTGGCCACGAGGCGGACAGCAAGCTTCCCATCAAGGATGCAAGGGCGGCCATTTGTACCGGGCCGTGAGCTCCCGGTACAAGCCTCCGGCCTTAGAGTTTGGAGATCTCGTTCTTGAGCAGGCCCGACAGTCGCTGGACGCCTTCGTCGATGGTCTTCTCGTCAACGGAGCAGAAAGCCAATCGCAGCTTGTTGTCGGCTTGGCCGCTCGGGCTGAATGCCGCGCCTGGGATGAAGATGACCCCGGCCTTCACGCCCTGCTGCAGCAACGCGTAGGTGTCAATGCCTTCAGGCAAGGTCAACCAAACGAAGAAGCCGCCTTCGGGACGAGTATGGGTGACGCCTGCCGGCAGGTACTTAGCCAATGCTTCGAGCATCGCGTCGCGGCGGGAACGGTACAGGTCGTTGTACTTGGTGATCTGCCCCTTCCAATCATGCTCGTTGAGGTAGGCGCTGATGATCATCTGGTTCAAGGTCGGTGGGCACAGGGCTACCGCCTCGCCGGCCAGGTAGAAGCGGCGGAAAAGGTGGGTCGGGACCGCTGCCCAGCCGATGCGCAGGCCGGGCGCGAAGATCTTGGAGAAGGAACCCATGTAGATGACGTTTTCCGGGTCCAGGCTCCGCAGGGTAGGCGCAGGGGTTCCCTCGTAGCGCAGCATTCCGTACGGGTTGTCTTCCAGGATCAGGATGCCGGCTTCGCGGCAGATGTCCACGATTTCCTGGCGGCGTTCGGCCGCCAGAGTGATCCCTGATGGGTTGTTGAAGTTCGGGATGGTGTAGAGGAATTTGATGCGCTCGCCGGCGGCGCGCAATTCGGCGATGCGCGCACGCAGGGCATCAGGAATCAAGCCATTTGCATCGGTGCCCACGGGGCGGGCGGACACCTGGTAGGCCTCGAAGGTATTCAGGGCCCCGACATAGGTCGGATCTTCGCAGAGCACAGTGTCTCCGGGATTGCAGAAAACCTTGCAGGCCATGTCCTGTGCTGACTGGGAGCCGTTGGTGACCACGACATCTTCGACCCCCACGTTCGTGATGCCTTCAGCTGCCATGACATCGATAATTTGTGCACGCAGTTCAGGAGTGCCAAGTCCGGAGCCATATTGCAATGCTTCGGGGCCCTGCTCGACGATGATGCGCCGGGCCATTTCACCGACCTTTTCCAGCGGGAGCAGCTGCAGGTAGGGGTTGCCTCCGGCCAGGGAGACCAGGGAAGGGTCCAAGGAGAGCTCGAATACGTCGCGCACCGCGGACTGCTTGATTCCGGCCGCGCGCTCGGATAGCAAGGATTCGTGCGAAGTGGTCAGCGGTTCTGATGCGGTGGTCATGGTTCTCCTCGGCAAGGCTCCCGGGGCGGGGGAGCGGGGTTCCTGCGCTGGGTGCGGCACAAGAATTGTTTTCAAATAGAATACTTTGGTATTCCAGCAGGAAATTCAAGGCTTGGCAAGAGCTGAGTTTTCAACCACGTGATTCTTTGCTCCAGGCGAGGCGTTGCGTTCCTCGATCTTCAGCTGGCCCAACGCCGAATTGACGCGGCCGTGAAGTTTCTCGGAAAGGTTTCGCGGCTAGCTCCCGGCCAGCCAGCACTGCCGGACCAAGAGGACCAGTAATTCGACGCAGTCCGCCGAAGCCCGGAAATACCCAAGACCGGGAGGCGCCCATCCATGCGAACAGGGAATAACCCGGGACCCTGATCAGCAGGCGATCCCATCATCCGACTTCCTGCGGGCCGCTGGCGTATTCGCCGGCTGGTTGGCTCACTTCTCGGTTTCGGTGCGGGAATCCAGCCAAGACTGGATGGCGCTTGGGCGAATGCGGCGATGCGTTCCACGGTATTCCACCGGAATAATCCCCGCATCGGCCAGCTTGCGCAGGTAGCTGTTGGAAATCCCGGCCATTTGGGCTGCTTGGGAAGTATTAAGGAGCAGCTCGGGTGTGCCGATGCTGACGGACTCGCCATCTGCAAACCGTGAAAGCACCTCGATCAGCGCCTGGTGCGCTTCTTTGGGCAACTTCAACGCGGTGCCGTTGACGAACACGGTCGTGTCATCCGACTCGTCCAGCGCGCGGCGTAGCCGCGCGGTGGTCTTCTCATCTAACGCCTCGAAGGTGCGGACCCTGCCCAGTGCTGAAGTCGGTGATGCCATGGCCCTTATTTTGCCTGAGATGTCCTTCGGACGCACCTCATGACGCTGCAAATGGACTGCCTGTCGCAACTCCTTTATGACACAGATGCGACGAATGGGGGTTGTACAGCGCCAAGCGGTTCCCGTATGGTGGAAAACGTAGGTCTAAAGAAAGTACTGACCAGCCATCTTCCGGCACACCATGACGGATCCTTCAGCCTCACCCGGCGGAGCCCCTCTGGGAATTGTGTACATGGAAGCCTGACGCCCTCCTTAATTGCCTGTGGGTCACGCTCCATTGCGGTCGGATGAATGGTCATGCGCGTTCCTACGCTCTGCCACCAATTTCGTGGGTACTGCGTTTTCGTCAATCAGAACTTTCTTGAAAGAAGAGCTATTCAATGTCTGTTGAATCCACTAAAGACCTGTCCACCATCACCGACGAAGAGATTTTCGACGCCCATCTTGGCGGCAAGCTTTCCGTCTCATCGCAAATGCCGCTGAACACCAAGCGCGACCTGTCCATCGCCTACACTCCGGGTGTAGCCAAGGTATCCCAGGCCATCGCAGATGATCCAGCCAAGCACGCAACCCACACTTGGGCCTCCCGCCTGGTTGCTGTGGTTTCGGACGGCACCGCTGTGCTGGGCCTGGGCAACATCGGCGCCGCTGCCTCGCTTCCGGTCATGGAAGGCAAAAGCGCCCTGTTCAAGGAATTCGGCGGCCTGGATTCGATCCCGCTGGTATTGGACACCACCGACGTCGATGAAATCGTCGAAACCGTCATTCGCCTGCGCCCGAGCTTCGGCGCCGTGAACCTGGAAGACATCTCCGCCCCGCGCTGCTTCGAAATCGAAAAGCGCCTGATCGAGGCGCTGGATATCCCTGTTATGCACGATGACCAGCACGGCACCGCGGTGGTGGTGCTGGCAGCTCTGATCGGCGCGGCCCGCCAGACCAAGCGCGACATCAGCTCGTTGAAGGTCGTCATCTCCGGTGCCGGTTCGGCTGGCGTCGCCGTCACCAACCTGCTGCTTTCGGCCGGCGTGGATGACGTCATCGTGCTCGACTCGCGTGGCACCATCCACCGCGAACGAGACGACCTTAATCCGGTCAAGGCCGACCTGGCCAGCCGCACCAACCGTGAAGATGTCATGGGTGGCCTGGCTGAGGCACTGGACGGCGCGGATGTCGTAGTGGGACTTTCCTCATCGACCTTCGAAGAAGCTGCCGTGGCGAAGATGAACAAGGACGCCATCATCTTCGCGCTGTCCAACCCGACCCCGGAAATCATGCCGGATGCTGCCGCGAAGTATGCAGCCGTGGTGGCCACTGGCCGCAGCGACTTCCCGAACCAGATCAATAACGTGCTGGCCTTCCCGGGCATCTTCCGCGGCGCCCTGGACTCCGGTGCCAAGAAGATCACCGAGGGCATGAAAGTCGCCGCGGCCCATGCCATTGCCAACCTGGTTGGTGATGATCTGGCAGCGGATTACATCATTCCTTCGGCAACCGATGACCGCGTGATGCCTGCTGTAGCCGCGGCTGTGGCTGCGGAAGCAGAAAAGGCCAGGTAGAAAAAGCTGGCGAAAAAGCACTGCCTGCAACGACTCGTTGCGGGCAGTGCTTTTTTCATGCGCCAGGCTGTTCTGAGGCCGTTGTCTTGGGATATCCACAATCGTAGAAAGTTCCTGCCGGGGCGATGAATTCGCGCCACACTTGCTGGCATCAGATCAACCAAGGAGGAATGCGATGCGTAATCCTGAAGGCGTCCATCTCAGTGTCCGCAGCTCGTTGCCCGAAATGCAGCTACTTGGCGTTGTTGCACTGCGCGAAGTATCAGAGAAGGGGTATGCCGTAGTGCTCAGCACTATGGCAAGGCAGCAACAGGTCCTGGGGTACACGCTGGGATTGGCGAAACGAGGGCATCCTGAAATCGTCAGTATCGGTGGAGGCGAAGATGATGTTTTTGGGCTTCTCACGCATCTGGCATCACAAGTCGTCGAGCATGGACAATTCTTTTCCGAAGGTACCCACAACACATCGCTATTTAGCGAGCTCATTTTCTCGGAGCCAGAGGCGGAACTGAACACTCTTCCCCTCACCAGTCTGATCCTTGGCGACATCCCGATAAGAACCCTGCATTGCATGCAACCCAGGGACTTCGCCGTGATCCAGCAACAGTCTGCTCACTAGGAACTGCGCCGCATCGTCAAAAGATGAGCAGGCAGAGGAAAGGAACTGGACCATGTGCGATATGTGCAATGGCATGACACGCAAGCAACTGGAAGCCCTGATCGACCAGCGGATCCGCGACTACGGACATGAAGTGATTTTTGTTGAGTCGGACCGGATCAGCCCATCGCTTGCCTACACCGTTGGCCTGAGTCGCATCGGGCACCCAGAATTCCTTGTTCGAGGGCTGGACATGGATGACAGCATTCAGATGCTCAACGGATTTTCTGCGTCCGTGCTGGAATGGAATGAGGTTTTCGCCCACGGGCACACCGGCCGCTGGAAGGACGGAACACTGTTGTACTTCTCCAAGATCAGTACCGGGATCCGCAAGCAGGTGCCATTGGCTTATCAGAGGTACGGAGAAAGCCTGGGGTTGCTAGAAGTCCTACTCGTCGGCAGGGATATCCCTTACGAATATGTAGTTGCCCGGCACAATTAGGCCTTGGCATCCTTTGCCAAGCGCCTAGCTTCGCCGATGGATTGCAGCGGCCTCGTTCTCCGCGCGGACTTTTGCCCGATGTGCTGCGCGCAGGGCCTGGTGGCCGTCGGATTTGCGCACCTTCAGGTAGAACATTCCAACTACAAGGAACCACAGGGGCGTAGCCAGCAACGCAGCACGCGTATCGGCCTGCGTGGTCAATGCCCACAGGACGAATACGAAGAAAGCTAGGACCATGTAGGGGGCTCCCATGCCGCCGGGGACCTTGAACTTGGAGGCATCATGCAGCTGCGGGCGGCGCTTGCGGAAGGCCAAATAGCTGATAAGGATCATTGACCAGACGAACATGAAGCACAGGGCAGACACCGTGGTCACCAACGTGAAGGCCTGGGCTACGGAGTCACCCGCGTACAACAGCACGACGGCAGCAAGAAGGAAGATGCAGGAGAATAGCAACGCATTGCGTGGCACCTGCGTGGCAGAAAGCTTGCTGAACTTCTGCGGAGCATCTCCATCCTGCGACAGGGCGTACAGCATGCGCGATGTCGAATAGATTCCGGAATTTGCACTTGAAGCGGCGGCCGTCAGCACGACGAAGTTGACCAGACCTGCAGCTGCGGCCAAGCCAGCCATCGAGAACATGCCAACGAATGGCGATGCATCAGCGGAGAACTTGTACCAGGGGGTGACTGCCATCAGGACGGTCAAGGCACCGACGTAGAACAGGATCACGCGCAGCGGAATGGAATTGATGGCCTTCGGGAGATTCTTTTCAGGATCCTTGGTTTCAGCCGCAGCCGTACCTACCAATTCAATGCCGACGAAGGCGAAAACGGCGATCTGGAAGCCTGCGACGAAGCCCATGAAACCAGTGGGGAACATGCCGCCGTGCGCCCACAGGTGGACGAAGGAAGCGGTGTCTCCCTCGGAAGAACTGAACCCGGTGGCAATCATTGCCAGGCCGCAAACGATCAACGCCAGGATTGCAACGATTTTCACCAAGGAGAACCAGAACTCGGTTTCGCCAAAAGCCTTGACCGTGGGCAGGTTCAGCCCGACCAATAGCAGGATGCAGCAAAGCGCGGGGAGCCACAACGGGATCTCGGACCACCAGTAGGCGACATACTGGGCAATCGCGACTACGTCCGCAATGCCGGTGACAACCCAGCAGAACCAATAGGTCCAGCCGGTGAAGAAGGCAGCCCAAGGTCCCAAGAGATCGCCGGCAAAATCTGCGAAGGTCTTGTAGTTCAAGTTGCTGAGCAGGATCTCGCCCATGGCACGCATGACGAAAAAGAGCATGAAACCGATGATCATGTATACGAAGATGACGGACGGTCCAGCAGCGGAAATGGTCTTGCCGGAGCCCATGAACAAACCGGTGCCGACTGCTCCGGAGATCGCCATGAGTTGGATGTGCCTGCTGGACAGGCCGCGCTCAAGTTTCGTTCCGTCGGAAACGGTTTTCACTTGCGTGGAATCGTTCGCCACGGCTGCACCTTTCATGAGCAGATCCCTTCGGTTTTTCGAAGGAGACGGCCTGCTCGGAAGAAGAACTAGACCGCTGGAAGAGGTTATCGCAGATATATTGACCAGCTATATTTGGCCGTCACCGTGGACTGCGAGCAAGCTTAACAGTTGTGAAATTGGTTATACGCCACTGGATTCGGGCAGGCAGCCCGCTGCTTCGCGCAGTAGCCAGATGGGCAGAACCTGCACTTGAATGGGGCATTTGGATGCTGCTGGACCGCAGGGTGGCGGCATGTACCCGAAAATAAAGCCGCGGGAAATTGTGCGAAGGAAATCCTCCGGTTCCGGCAAATGGAATTAGCGGGAGGCGGTTGATCTGGAGAATCAGTACCACCGAAGATCAATACCCGTATGTCCCACCTGCAATTGGACTTCGGAAATGGCGGAACGCGGGAGCCGGGAAGCACCACGGGCAACACTGCATCCATGTTCAGCTCTACCGCGCAGAAGATGACCCGGCCCATCTTGGCAATGCGTAACAGGACTGCTCCAGCGCTGCATTCCGCGCCTTTTGGTTCACTTGAAGCAAATACTGTACATGGCCAGTGGAAGCTTGGAGGGCCAAGTGAGTAGTGTAGGACGTATGGCATTCCGAAATCGTCGAGCTGCGGCTCTTCCTGCAAAATTGTCCCGTTCCTGGCTCTTGGTCAATGCGGCCAAGGAGGAAACTTTCGCTCCTTCGCTGGCTTGTGAAGCGGACTCGGTGATTTTTGATATGGAAGCTGCCGTTCCTGACGACCAGAAGATCCAGGCTCGCGATAACGTAGTGCGCGCACTGTCCAATGGCATGACTGCGTGGGTGCGCGTCAACGGCATTGACACTGATTTCTGGGCCGATGACCTTGCCGCGCTGTCGGGAACTCCCGGCCTGCGTGGAATCATGCTGGCCATGACCGAGCAGCCTGAACAGGTTACCTACAGCGCGATGAGGCTGCGCGCGGGCACTCCGGTCCTGGCCTTGATCGAAACCGCTTTGGGTATCGAGAACGCCACGCAGATCGCTTCGGCCCCGGGTACCTTCCGCCTGGCGTTCGGCATCAACGACTTCCGCAAGGACACGGGCGTCTCCGACGACCCGATGGCACTGGCCTACGCACGCGGCCGGCTCGTGATCGCTTCGCGTGTAGGCAAGCTGCCTGGCGCTATCGACGGACCTCCACCGGCAGGTGCCGATGCCGCCAAGGTGACCGAAGAAACCCGCATCACCGCCTCCATGGGCATGACCGGCAAGCTGTCGTTGTCCACCGATCACGTAGATGGCATTAACGCCGCGTTGGCACCCAGCGAAGACGAGCTGTCTTGGGCCATGGAACTGCTCGAAGCGCACGCCGCCGGCGCTTCGGTGGGCGATGGCTCATACCTGCCGCGTCTGGCCCGTGCCCAGAAGATCGCCGACCTGGCCGACTCCTACGGCCTGTGGAACGCCTAAGCCTTTAGCTGTCTTCCAACAGCAAAGAACCCGTTCAGCATCTGGAATCAATCAGATGCTGAACGGGTTCTTTTAGCTTGCGGTGCCTATGCCTCGTGGGCACCGCGGTTGCGAGAGGAACCGACGACGTCGCCAGCCTTCCATTCAGCCCAACCCGGACGATCATTCATGAAGTCCTCGATCTGCGCCTTGTTGGCTTCCAGCTTCGGGTCATGCTTGAGGTACCAGTGGGTTTCGCGAGCCACCATGCCCGAGAGGATCAGTAGGCCGATCAGGTTCGGCAGCGCCATCAGGCCGTTCATCATGTCCGAGAAGTTCCAAACGGCGGTCAGCTCGGTGGTGCAGCCTACGTAGACTACCAGCGAGAAGACGATGCGGAATGGCATCACGAGCTTGCGGCCGAAGAGGCGCTCGATGTTGCGCTCGCCGTAGTAGCTCCAGCCCAAGATAGTGGAGAAGGCGAACATGACCAGTCCGATGGTCACGATCCAGTGGCCCCATTCACCAGGCAGGCCGTGGGTGAAAGCCTGGCCGGTCATCAACGCAGCGGAGATCTGCTCGCCGGTGGATTCATCGATCACCTTCCAGGTGCCGGTGGTGATGATGACCAGGCCGGTGCAGGTAACAACGATGATGGTGTCGATGAAGGTCTGGGTCATGGAGACCAGGCCCTGGCGAACCGGGTGGGTGGTCTGTGCCGACGCGGCAGCGATAGCAGCCGAACCCATGCCGGATTCGTTGGAGAAGATGCCGCGGGCAACACCGTACTGGACAGCGATGATGATGGCCGAGCCGACGAAGCCGCCAACAGCGGAAGTGCCGGTGAAGGCGTCGGTGAAGATCTCGCCGAAAGCTGCAGGAATGCCGCCGACGTTAGCGATCAGGATGTAGATCGATGCGGCCACGTAGAAGACGATCATGACCGGAACGAATCCAGCGGTGACACGGCCGATGGACTTGATGCCGCCGACCAGGACAGCGATCGACAGCACGGTCAGCACGACACCGGTAACCCATGGGGTGACGTGGAACGAATTCTCCAAGTTCAGGGCGATGGAGTTGCCCTGGGTCATGTTGCCGATGCCGAAGCAGGCCAGGGTGGCGGCGATGGCGAAGAACAGGGCCAGGAACTTGCCCAGCGGACCCTTGATGCCGCGTTCCAGGTAGTACTGCGGACCGCCGGACTTTTCGCCTGCGGCGTCGGTGCCGCGGTAACGCACGCCGAGATAGGCCTCGGTGTACTTCGATGCCATGCCCAGCAGGCCGGTGACCCACATCCAGAACAGGGCACCTGGGCCGCCGATGCCGATGGCGGTTGCGACACCGACGATGTTACCGGTTCCGACAGTGGCCGCCAGCGCTGTGGTCAGTGCCTGGAATTGCGAGATGTCGCCTTCTGCCTCGGCATCCTTGCGCTTGAGCAGGCCAAGGCGCAATGCGGCAGCGAGCTTGAAGAATTGCAGGCCACCCAAGCGGATGGTCAGGTACAGGCCAGTACCCAAAAGTAGCGGGATGAGGACAAACGGTCCCCAAATGACGGAGGAGATGTCCCCGAAGAGATCGCCCAAAGCGTCCATGGACTCAATATCCTTATGTGCGAGTGACTGATGATGAAGAGTTTCAGGCGAGAAGCCGATCCCCTTATGTGAGTGCCATCATATGGCAAGGGGAGAACTGTGTCACAAAGCGCGCTGGCGGATGCCATGTCCGGTTTCTTAACTTTATTTCACGATCAGGCCCGGGGCTCGGGCTGGCTGCTGCATTGCCGGCATCCACCGAAGTGGACGCCGGCAATTTCCGGGCTTCAGCCCTGCCGCGCTTTCATGCGCGGATTTTGCTTGTTGATCACGAAGACGCGACCTCGTCTTCTGACCACCTGGGAGCCGGGCGCCTTCTTCAGTGCGCGGATGGAATTCCTAACTTTCATGCCATTCACCTCCTTCATGATGTGCGGAGCTGAACAGGTCCTTGAGTTCTTCTTCGGTGACCTGGCATTGCTCGAAGACCGTCTCGATCTGCGAAGCTTCGTGTTCGGATCCGTAGAGCAGCAATTCCGAGACGGCGATATTCGAATTCCACGCGCCGGTGTTTTCCATCCAGATGCGCGGACCGGCTCCGCCGATGGCGACGCGCTCGCTGAGGGCACTAGCCACCCAGAGGATTCCGCGGATGCAGGTGCAGGATTCAGCCAGGGACGGCAGGGCTTTGCGGAAGCGCTCGGGATGAAGCGGACGTTCGGCATGCAGGCGGATCGGCGCAGTGCGGGCATTGGTTGCTGTTCGCGGCAGGTGCCCGGCCCTGGTGCGTTGGCGCGCTGCTCCGGGGTGGAAGGAGCCGAGTCCTTCTTCGTGCACGCAGATATGCGCATGCGGTGCCATCTGCCGAGCTAATTCGAGGCCGGCTTCATAGTCGGCGCCGCCAGCGCGTCGTGGACCGGTGGCGCTTTCGAGCAGCTGGGTTTCCAGGCCTTCGACCGGAATGAGGGTATCTGCCTGCATTAATTCGGTGAAGAAGAACTCTCCCGACGTCCTCGCATCGCGTTCCATGGCGTTGAATCCCGATTCCCAGAGGGTGTGCCGGTCCCACATCTGGTTTTCCAATTCGGAGGGATCCAGGGACAAGACGATGCTGCTGATCCGGATTTCCAGTGGTTCGAGCTTTGCTCCGAGCATGTCCAGCACTGTTCCGCTATGCCATGTGGCGGGCAACGCCAGGATCATTGTGGCCTCGGAATCTTCGGGGGCCAGGCGTTGGATCGTCGGCAGGATCTCGAACTTCGTGGCACAGCCGATGCAGGGGTGCCCAAGAACGGTTTCGGCATGTTCTGCGGCTGCAGATCCGGAGACGTGGCGCACCAGCCGATTGCCGTCGACGAAGTCATAGCGCAAGATGACGGCGTCAGGATGGTGGTGTCCCAGGTGGCTGAGGCCGGAGTCGCGGCTGGAAGTATCAAGTGCGGAGAGAACGATGAGATTCACGCGTTCAAGCTTATATGAGAATGAGTCTCAATAGCAAAATTGGGAACGGGGCTTAACGCCTCGGGGGCCCGCCCGCCAATGCGGACAGGCCCCCGGAAGCGACAAGGAATATCAGTTCTGCGGCGCGTTGAAAACTACCGCAGAGGTACCCAGGCCTTCGATCGAAGTTTCAAGTGAATCGCCGTGCTTGAGCCACGGGTGACGCCCATTCTCGTCGCGGCGGCCTAACGCAACACCAGAGGGCGTACCCGTCAGGATGACGTCGCCTGGCTGCAATTCATTGAATGTCGAGAGGTAGGAAACCAAGGCGTCAGCCGAGAAAATCAGATCATCGATCTGTTCGTCCTGCACCACGGTGCCATTGACCGTGCTGGTAATGCGGGCGGCGGGATCCAGCTCATCCGGGGTCACGAGCCACGGGCCCAGGGGAGTGGAACGATCCCAGATCTTGCCCTGCAGCCACTCTTGGGTGCGGCCCTGGTAGCCGCGCATCGACACATCGCTGGCCACGGCGTAGCCGGCAATATGCGCGGCAGCATCCTCCTGGCTGATGCGGCGACCCGGCTTGCCGATAATGATAGCCAGCTCTGCTTCGTAGTCCACCCGGTGGTCTTCCACTGGAATTTCGATGGTGTCCTTGGCGCCGCATAGGGTGGAAGCGAACTTCGCGAACACCGTCGGATACTTCGGCAGGTCTTCGCCGACCTCGGCCGCATGCGTCTTGTAGTTCAAACCGATGCAGTAGATTTTCTCCGGCTTGGGGATCAGCGGAGCGTAGTCGGCTTCGCCCTCGGCGATGGAATCACCCACCAAAGCGCGAGCAACTACTTCTTGCTGAGTTGCGTCATCAAGACGCAGGAAACGCTGCACTGAATCGAGATTGTCCAAGTAGTAGGCGCGGCCATCTTCAATGACAGCAGCGGTGGTATGGCCTGGTTCGCTGGCGAGGCGGAGCGTTGCAAGTTTCATGAATCTATCTCACTACACTTCTCGCTGAAAGTGCACCATATTTCGTGATCGGCAATTGATAGCAATTGGCCTTAAATACGGCCGAGCCAGAGCTTTGATCTGGAAAACGTGGCTTGGCCATGCTCCGCTGACCCGGCTAAACTCATGGCAAGCTACGGTCCCAGAGACCAGTCTTGAAATAACGATCTAGATACGAAACTAAAGTGAAGCAGGTTTTAATGTGGGTGACTTTTTTGGCGAGCGATCTCGCCATATCCTCTTCGCCTCGTGGCAGCACTTCTCGCTAGTCGCGCAGTGCTTGATCCTGGCGACAATTATTGCTGTGCTGATTGCCGTATTGGTATACCGCAACAAGCCCCTATCAGGCTTGGCTAACGGCATTAGCGCCATCGGCCTGACTATTCCGTCCTTTGCCCTGATCGGTTTGCTTATTGTCCCCGTGGGCTTCGGGGTTACTCCGGCAGTCATCGTGGTGACGTTCTTCGCCGCCCTGCCAATTCTGCGCAACGCGATCGTTGGGCTGAACAACATCGAACCAACCATTATCGAGTCAGCGCGCGGCATCGGCATGAGCCGGCTGAAGACTCTGATATCAGTAGAAATTCCCATAGCTTGGCCGGTGATCCTGACTGGCGTACGAATTTCAGCCCAGATGGTGATGGGCGTCGCCGCAGTGGTCTCCTACGCCCTGGGTCCTGGCCTCGGCGGGTTCATCTTCCAAGGACTCTCGCGTCTGGGCGGCGCGAACTCCCTGGAATCCGTGATCACCGGCGTAGTTGGCGTCGTGATCCTGGCGCTCATTCTTGATTTGATTTTGCTCGGCATTGGCCGACTGACTACCCCGCGAGGTATCCGTGTCTGAACATAAGATCCCTGAAAATGCCGTGGCCCAGAATGTCACTGGCGCTTCGATCATGCTTGAAGAAGTAACCAAGACCTACCCGGGACAAAAGAAATCGGCCGTAGGCGGCCTGACCCTGGAGATCCCTGCCGGGTCCATCGTGATGTTCGTGGGGCCATCGGGCTGCGGCAAGACGACCACCCTGAAGATGATTAATCGCCTGATCGAGCCGACCAGCGGCAAGATCGTCATTGACGGCGAAGATGTCACCGGCATGAACGGTGATGAACTGCGCCGCCGCATTGGCTATGTGATCCAGGCTGGCGGTCTGTTCCCGCATATGACCGTGGCGACCAATATCGCCATGGTTCCAAAGATGCTGGGTTGGCCCAAGGAGAAGATCGCTGCCCGCGTCGACGAGCTGCTGGAACTCGTCTCGCTGGATCCGGAACTTTACCGGGACCGTTTCCCCAAGGAGCTCTCCGGCGGCCAGCAGCAGCGTGTGGGCGTCGCCCGTGCATTGGCAGCGGATCCACCGGTCTTGCTGATGGATGAGCCATTCGGTGCAGTTGACCCAATTACCCGCCAGCGTCTGCAGGATGAGCTGCTGAACATCCAGTCTGAAGTCCAGAAGACGATCGTGTGCGTGACCCACGACTTCGACGAAGCGGTGAAGCTCGGCGACTGGATTGCGATCTTCAACGAAGGTGCGCAGTTGGAGCAGTACGACTCCCCAGAAAGGATCCTGGCCAATCCGGCCAGCGAGTTCGTGGAGAACTTCATCGGTTCGGGTGCCGGCTTGAAGCAGCTGACCTTGACGCGGGTGAACGAAGTGGAACTGGGAGAAGCCATCACCACCACACCGGGCAAGAATGCTTCGGAGGTGCTCTCGCAGCTGCAGGGCGCCGGACGCAAATACGCGGTAGTGCTTGATTCGCGGGGACGTCCGCTGCGCCGCATGGACCGCCGGCAACTGTCGCGTGCCCAGATCATCGAGGGTACCTACGATGAATCCATGCCGGTCGTCGGTGAGCAGGCCACCTTGAACGACGCATTGGACACCATGCTGGTGGCCAGTTCCGAGTCGGCCCTGGTAACGGGACGCCGTGATGTGCTCACGGGTGTCATCACGGTGCAGACCGTCATGGAGGCGATCGCGGCCGCGAACAACACCACGGATGCTAATCACGAGGCGCCGGTTGGCCTGAACTCGGGTGCCATCAACGTCGTGAATATCGATAGTGCGGCCACCGGGCAGGATGGTGAATCGGCATGAGATCCGAAACCCGCAGCTTGATTTGGCAGATCGCCGGAATCGCAGCTGCTTTCGCCATCTTGGTGGGTTGGCTGGTAACAGCCGACCTGACCGAGACCGAACAGCAAACGCTGGATCCGGCAACGATTTGGGGCTACACCCTCGACCACCTGAAGATCACGGTCATCTCGGCGCTCATCGTGCTACTGATCGCGATTCCGCTCGGCGTGCTGCTCACTCGCCCCGGACTGCGCAAGGCAGCCCCGGCGGTGCGCGCCATTGCCAACTTCGGCCAAGCCGCACCCGCCATTGGCGTCATCGTGCTCTTGGCCTTCTGGTTGGGGTTCGGCCCGAAAACTGCCATTGTCTCACTGGTGATCTATGCGATTCTTCCGGTGCTCTCCAACACCATTGTTGGCCTGCAGCAGGTTGATGAACGCCTGGTGGAGGCCGGGCGGGGAATCGGCATGAGCCAGATGTCCGTGCTGTTGAAGGTCGAGCTGCCGTTGGCCGTCCCGGTGATGCTATCGGGCATCCGCACAGCCCTGGTGCTGCTGGTAGGCACCGCGACGTTGGCAACCTTTATCAACGGCGGCGGGCTGGGCATCTTGATCACTACGGGAGTGAACCTGAACCTGAATGTGGTGCTGATTGCCGGCTCGTTGCTAGTGGCCTTGCTGGCTTTGACGATTGATTGGCTTGGCCGCGTCGTCGAACAGGTGGCACGACCGAGAGGACTTTCGTGAACCGCAAACTGAATTTAGCTGTCCTGTCCATGGCCGCGCTGATCGGAATGACTGGGTGCGGACTTAGCCCATCGACCGGGACGGTGCCCAACGCCGGCCCCGCCGAGATCAAGCCGCTGGTCGAAAACGCTGAAGACACCACCGTGACCGTCACGTCCAAGTCCTTTACCGAGCAGCTGCTGCTGGGGAAGATCACCGTGATCGCGCTCAAGGCTGCCGGCTATGACGTCACCGACCTGACCAATGTTCCTGGCTCCCAGCCGGCACGTCAGTTGCTGCTTTCCGGCGACGCGAGCGTGCTCTGGGAGTACACCGGTACCGCGTGGCTGACCTACTTGGGCCACGAATCACCTGTTGTGGGTGAAGAAGAGCAGTGGCAGTCGGTGCACGATGAGGATGTTGCCAATGGAATTATCTGGGGAAATCCGGCACCGTTGAACAACACCTACGCATTGGCGATGAACGAAGAAACGACCAAGCGGCTGGGTATCACCAAGCTTTCCGAACTGCAGACGCTGGACCCCGAAGATCTGACGTTCTGCGTCGACCCGGAATTCAATTCCCGTCGAGACGGTCTGACTCCAATGCTGGAACACTACGATATCGACCGTGGTTCAGAAGTGGCTGAGGACAATATCGGCCTGTACGACGTGGGTGCCATTTACCAGGCAACCGCTAATGGCGCGTGCAACTTCGGTGAAGTCTTCACCACTGACGGGCGCATCAAGGCGCTTAACTTGACCGTGCTGGAAGATGACCGGGAGTATTTCCCAAGCTACAACGCCGCCCCGGCTTTCAACGGAGAATTCCTTGAAAAGCACCCGGAAATCCAGCAGATCATGGACAAGATCGCTCCGTTGCTGACTGATCAGGTCTTGATGGACCTGAATTACAAGGTGGACGTGGTTGGCCGTGAACCGGCAGATGTTGCCTTCGAATGGATGGTTGGCCAAGGCTTGGTCTCCAATCCCTAACCGAGGCAACGAAAACTGCATGGATTAAGCAATGGATCCCCGGCATCGCGATGCCGGGGATCCATTTCAATGTCGCCGAGGATTCACTGGGGATTGGTTTCTCTCGGATGGATTTGCTTGCAGGATGGAAATAGGTGGAGGCCATCTACCTATTGCTGATTCCGGGTACCTAGCTCGCCGTCGACTTCATCGGCGATTTCGGTCGTGGCAGCGGTAGTGATGGATTCTTCCTGCCAAATTTCCTCTAGCTCTGCGGATAACTCGGCTTCTTCTTGGGCATGATCGGGAACTGGGTCATTTGCGTTCATGGCCTCAGTCTAGCCATGTACACGTCTGAGTAAAGGGGTGCATGAAAAATAACTTCAGTAGAAACTTTCCTAGTCAGTATCAAAATAAGGATCTCTTGAATATCCGGATGAAACTTTTTTAGGGAAAGTGGTTGACGCTTCAACTTCATTAGTGGCATACTGGTATCAGCAAAACAAATTGAGGCGTCAACTACTTGATGGCCCGACGAAAGGATTTAGACATGACTGCATCTGCACTGACCACCGGAACCTGGAACCTCGACGCATCGCACTCCGAGATCGGCTTCTCGGTTCGCCACGCAGGCATCTCCAAGGTTCGCGGCAGCTTCACAGAATTCGACGCAACCCTGACCACCGGCGCAACCCTGGCAGATTCCTCGGTCGAGGCAACCGTCCAGATCGCATCGGTCAATACCAAGGACGCTAACCGCGACGGCCACCTGAAGGGCGAGGACTTCTTCAACGCCGAGCAGTTCCCAACCATGACCTTCAAGTCCACTGCGGTCAAGGGCGAGGCTGGCGAGTTCATTCTCGTTGGCGATCTGACCATCCGCGGCGTGAGCAAGGAAGTTGAATTCGAAGCAGAGCTCGGCGGCGAAGCTGTAGACGCTTTCGGCGCAACCCGCGTTGGCTTCTTCGCATCCACGACCATCTCCCGCAAGGAATTCGGCATCACCTGGAACGCAGCATTGGAAGCCGGTGGCGTTCTGGTCAGCGACAAGGTCAAGATCGAAATCGACGCTTCGTTCGTACTGCCAACCGCAGAGTAAAAGTTTCCCGAAGGCCGTCATGGGGATGACGGGATAAGGGCCGATACCGGCAAAGCCTCCGGCTCACGAAAGTGAGCCGGAGGCTTTGTCGTTAAAGTCGAGGAAAGACGTGCCTAGGAACCGCTGAATGACGGGTCCACGGAAAATGCGATAGCACCGATGACAAGGAATGCGACATACACGATCCAGAGCACGCCCAAAATGGTGCCGATCCAACCGGTCACTTTGCCGACCGTGGAGACCGTATTGAATTCCCTTTCGGCTTTATTGGCCTTGAAAATAGCAATCGGGCCAAGGATCACGCCTGCAACGAAGATGGACACAATGCCAAGAATCATCGAGGTCTGTGCCAGCTGGGTGCCTTGAAATTGGGATGCTGTCGGATAGCCGAAGTTGCCCGGGGGATACTGGCCCGGTTGGCCATGTGCCTGTTGATTGTAGTAAGGCTGTTGCGGGACGCCGTTGAGGTCGTAGGAACCAGGCTGCTGGTACTGCCGGTTCTGACCCTGGTGCCCTGAAGAATAAGGGTTTCGTGGTTCTTCGCTTGGACTGGTCATGGCAACCTGCTTTCCGCTTGTGAGGCTCGTTCGCTTAATTCAAGATTCTCACATGCAACCGGCAATAACATCTAATCTCTAGAAGAACTCTCTGCAATGCCAGAATGCCCCGTACCTGCCAGGGAAGTCAGCTGGCTGGATGCGTTCTACGCCACAGCGCATGAGCGCCAGTCGCCACCGCCACAAGTAATAGGCTCAGTGCCAAGCCGATCCCGAAGATCTGGCCGTAGTGGCCATTCTGCGCTAAATCTGCAGTTAGGTAGGTCGCCGCAGATGCCCCGGCGAACAGGGCAAAAACGAACAGTGAAACGGTGGTGGCCCGCGCATCAGGCGAGATATCGGTCGCCCACCCCTGCATCGATGAGTGCATGATCGCGTTCGCGGCACCCAGGAAGAACGCGGTGAAGGTATATGAGGCAGGGGACGGGGCGAACGCCGAAGGGAGGAAAGCTGCGCAAAGCACCAGGCCTCCACCGCCAATAAGCCACGTTCGGCCGAAGCGTGCCACCAATCGGCGCATCAAGCGTGCACCCAGAATGACTCCCAGGGCAAAAGCGCAACCTAGCGCTCCTGCAAAGCCAATAGCGACACCGGATTCTTGCAAGGCGGGAACGATATAGGTCAGCAATCCCATGAGTAGCCCGCCTTCGAGGAAGACGATGGCATAAAGAGCCAAGTTCATAGGACGTAAAGCTGCACGGAATTTGAATCCGGAACGCGAATGCTCGGGCTCTGCCGCCTTCCGCAAGCTATACAGGGCCGCTAAGCAACCCAGTGCAGGCAACAGGAACACCAGCCGCCAGTTCGCGTATGTTGCCAATGCTCCTGAAGCCAATGTTGCCAGGGTGGTGCCCAGCGAGGAATAGATCTGCAAATCAGATAAGCCGCGAGCGCGTTCCACCCCGGTGCGGGTATCGCCCAGGAGCGTCATCAGGGTTGGATACAGTGCGCCGAACATGAACCCGGTGACGGAGCGAGCAACGAGTAGCGGCAAATAGTCGGTGAACATGATGCTGGCGACCGCGCCGAGGCCAGCGCCGATGAGCGCCGCGCGCAAAACCGCAAGACGCCCGAAACGATCGCTAAGCACGCCCCAGATCGGCTGGCCTATGGCATAGAACAAGGCATAGGAAGCTACCAGTTGGACGGCTTGGGCGAAACTGAGCGAGGTGCCCAGCGAAAGTGCGACCAGCATGGGAGGGGTGCCATAGCGATCGAAGAAGGAAAGGAAGCCGACGAAGCGCAAAGCCGAATCGGGAATGGTGCGTACCGAAATCCGAAGGTCCTGTTGTTTCTCCATCCCGGCCTTTCAAGTGAGAATCTTCCGCCTGCCTATCCATGTAATCAGAATCTGCCCGCTGATGCTGTTTTGGATGACAGCTGCCACGGGCAGATGACGGATCGGCAGCTAGGCAGTTACTGGTGCTTCAGTCATGAATTGAGCGAAGAATTCGCCCAACTCACCGGTCGCGTCCAGCGGCAGCACCATGGACACGTCCAAGCCTGGACAGGATTGGCGGGCTGGGTGCGCCAGGTATATCCGGTAATGAAAATCCGAGGCAAGGGAAGCATAACGGATTGCCGTCACGGTGGAGCCGGGGAAGTCATCGCGGGGTTGAGCGTTTCCATTCCACCGGTGCGCTTCCGCGAAATGTTCGAGGCCGGGCTGTCGGCTTCGGTTTTTGCCGCGCGCGATCGAATAGAAGCGGACCTGAAGGATTTCACTGCCGGCGGCTAGGGCAAGAAGTCGACAGCACGCTTAAATGCACTCGCGGCCGGTTCCCCTGGAGGTTTAGGAGGGGGGAACCGGCCGCGAAAGCTTATATTGCGCCAGCCTTACAGACCGCGAACCATCAGGACGTCCAAGGTACGCGGGCCGTGCACGCCTTCAACGCGCTCCAGCTCGATATCACTGGTGGCCGACGGACCGGAGATCCAGGTCTGCGGACGGGTGATGGCCAGTCGCGGCATGGCTTCTGGCAGCAGGCGCACGATCGAGGAGATCGGCACGATGCACACATGGTGGTCGGGTACCAGCGAAATCGCGCGGCGGCCCTGGTTTGGCTCGCCATCGAGGATGATGGTGCCGGACTCGGCGACCGAAACGGCCGACGAGGTGACCACGGCGCTGGTTTCATCCAGTTCGGCGATGCTCAGCCGTGCGCCCGGGGCATCGATGCGCTGCTCGACCTTCTCGCCCAGCCCTGAGAGCCAGCCGGTGTCCAAGCCATGCGGGTAGACAACGCTGGAGGCTCCCGCCAGCTTGGCCGCTACGTATTCCGGGATCTGCGCGGCGTCAATGACGTCCACCCCGGCCTTGTAATCCACCAAGCGGTCCACCAGCAGGTCGATGAGCTCAGCTTCACCCATATCCGAGGTCTTGCGGTATTCGCGGGGTACCTCTTGGGCGACGGGAGCATCGGCTAGTGCCGAGCGGATCCGTCCCAGGATTTCGTCTTTTGCGCTCACTTGGACTCCTTCTCGTCGCTCCACCAGTCGCGGAAGGACTTGTTTGGCGGGGCGGGAATGTCACGGCTGGCGGTCCACCCTGCGGCGATGCCCGGAAGCTTCTTGATCTTCTTTTCCTTGCCGGACATCAGCCGGCCCAGCGGCAAGGCCTTTTCGAGCAGGCCGAGGTTCTTGCCCTTGCCCAACGCCCAGGAACCGCCCTTCATCAGCAGATCCATCTGGGTCGGGAGCTTGTGCTTGTCGCGGTTGGCATCCACGTCCTCGCCGCGCAGGTGCACGAGGATTTCCGGGATGTTGATCTTCACCGGGCAAGCGTCGTAGCAGGCGCCGCACAGCGAGGAAGCATATGGCAGGGAACCGTTTTCCTCGACCTCGATGCCGGTCAGCAGCGGGGAGAGGATTGCGCCGATCGGGCCCGGGTAGGTCGAACCGTAGGCGTGGCCGCCGGTGCGCTCGTACACTGGGCACACGTTCATGCAGGCCGAGCAGCGGATGCAGTTCAGCGCGGTGCGGCCGAAGCGGTCGGCCAGGGCGCGGGTGCGGCCGTTATCCAGCAGCACGATGTGCACGTTCTGCGGACCATCGTCTTCGCTCACGCCGGTCCACAGCGAGGTGTAGGGATTCATGCGCTCGCCGGTGGAAGACCGCGGCAGCAGCTGCATGAAGACCTCGATGTCCTCCCAGTGGGGGAGAACCTTCTCGATGCCCATGACCGTGATCAGGGTTTCGGGCAGGGTCAGGCACATGCGGCCGTTGCCCTCGGATTCCACTACGCCCAGGGTGCCGGTATCGGCCAGCGCGAAGTTCGCGCCGGAGATGGCGACCTTGGCGGAAAGGAACTTCTTGCGCAGGTGCTTGCGGGCAGCTTCGGCCAGCTTGGCTGGCTCATCGGTCAGGTTCGGATCCACTACCGGCATTTCCTTGAGGAAGATGTCGCGCACCTCGGTGCGGTTCTTGTGGATCGCCGGAACCAGGATGTGGCTTGGCTTGTCGTTGCCCAGCTGGACGATCAGCTCGGCAAGGTCGGTTTCGAAGGCTTCGATGCCCTCGGTCTCCAGGTGCTCGTTCAGGCCGATTTCCTGGGTGGCCATGGACTTGACCTTGACGACCTCTTTCGAGCCGGTCGCCTTGACCAGCTCGGTAACGATCTTGTTGGCTTCGTCCGCGTCACGGGCCCAGTGGACAATGCCGCCCCGGGCGGTGAAGTTCTTCTCGAACTCTTCCAAACGCTCTTCGAGGTTGGCCATCGTCAGGTTCTTGATGGCGCTGCCGGCGTCGCGCAGCTCTTCCCAGTCCGGAAGCTCGCCGACGACGTTCAGCCGCTTGTCGCGAATGGTGTGGGTGGCGTGGCGCAGGTTCTTGCGCATCTGGGTGTTGCCCAGTTCGCGGTGCGCGGCCTTGGGGAATGGCTCGGTCTCGAACAGGTTGCCCTGCCCGCCGGCAGGCATGCCGAGGAATACCTGAGTCACAGTGACACCGTCTCTTCCATGGTGCTGGCCAGGATATCTGCCAGGTGCAGGGTCCTTGGCTTGGCTCCGGTGCGTGAAAGTCCGCCGCCGATGTGCATCAGGCAGGAGGCATCGCCGCCCGCGCAGGCCGAGGCGCCGGTGGAGCAGATGTTCTTCATCTTGTCTTCGAGCATTGCCGTGGAGACATCGGAGTTCTTGATCGAGAAGGTACCGCCGAAGCCGCAGCACTGGTCAGCTTCCGGAAGTTCGTTGACGGTGATGCCGCCGACGGTCTTGAGCAGATCAAGTTGCCGATCGCCGAGTTTCAGCGAACGCATGCCGTGGCAGGAAGGGTGGTAGGTGATGGTCTGCGGGAAGTAGCTGCCCAGCTGCTCGGCGGCGTTGGTGATCCCCAGGACATCCACCAGCAGCTGGCTCAGTTCATAGGTGCGCTTGCCCACGGCAACTGCGCGTTCCTTGAGCTCCGGCTTGCCCAGGCGCTCGGCCAGGAAAGGGTGCTGGTGCTTGACCGAAGCAACGCAGGAGCCCGAGGGGGCCACCGCGACGTCATAGTCTTCGGTGTCGAAGGCATTGATGTGGTTTTCGACCACGGGCAGGGCTTCAGGCATATAACCGGAATTCATGTGCATTTGCCCACAGCAGGCTTGCGCCTTGGGGAAAATTACTTCATGGCCCAAGCGTTCCAGGATTTTCACTGTCGACTTGGCGGTTTCCGGATACATAGCATCCACAATGCACGTGGCAAAGAGAGCAATTCGCATAATAAATGACTCTTTCAGGGTGTGGTCAGACCATACTATGCCACGCACTTCGTAATAGTCAAGACTTGTTGTGATAGCTCTCACCTTGTACTCTAGGTGGTCGGACCACATATGGTCAGACCATCTCGAGTAAGGACGCCCACACCGTGTTTACACCCTCCACGGATCCGATCGCGGGGAGCATAGCTGTTTCAGCGCTCATCGCACTGATCCCGCTTGTAGCCTTCTTCGTACTTCTGGCGGTAGTCAAGGTCAAGGCCCACTGGGCCGGCCTCGGCTCGCTCGCTGTTGCCATCCTCGTGGCGATCTTCGGCTGGAACATGCCGGTTGGATTGGCATTGAACTCCGGACTGATGGGCATGGTCTTCGGTGCCTTCCCTATTGTCTGGATCGTTGTCATGGCGATCTTCCTCTACCAGGTCACCGTCAAGTCGGGCCGCTTCGAAGACCTGCGCCGCGTCTTCGACGTCATCGGCGGCGGCGACGTGCGCATCCAGGCCGTGCTGATTGCTTTCTGCTTCGGCGGCCTGCTTGAAGCGCTGGCCGGCTTCGGCGCACCGGTGGCGATTACCGCCACCATGCTGCTGGCATTGGGCCTGTCGCCGCTGCGCGCAGCCTGCGCCGTGCTGATCGCCAACACCGCCCCGGTGGCCTTCGGCGCCGTGGCGATCCCGATCACCACCGCCGGTGCCCTGACCGGCATCCCGGCTGCCGACATCGGCGCCATCGTTGGACACCAGTCCCCGCTGCTGGCGCTGTTCGTCCCGTCGATCCTGGTCCTGATCCTCGACGGCTGGCGCGGCATGCGCCAGACCCTGCCGGCAACGCTGACCATCGGCATCTCCTTCGGTGTCGCCCAGTGGCTGTGCTCGACCTACTTCTCCTATGAGCTGACCGATATCGTTGCTGCGCTGGTTGGCCTGGCCGCCGCAGTGATCCTGCTGCGCTTCTGGACTCCAAAGGGTGCCGACGAGGCACGCCAGCGCGTGCTGACTGCTGAAGCCGCCGCAATTCCATACGAGGCCAATGCCAAGCTGCACCCGGTCAACACCTGGATGGCTTTGTTCCCGTACCTGCTGGTTATCGTCATCTTCGGCGTGGCCAAGCTGTGGAAGCTGGGCGTGGACATTCCTGCATGGCTGGCAACCACGGACATCAAGTTCGGCTGGCCAGGACTGGACGGCAAGATCCTGAATGCTGATGGCGAAGCGGTATCTTCGACCATCTACAACTTCCAGTGGCTATCCTCCCCGGGCACCTTGCTGCTGATCACCGGCCTGATCGTGGCCCTGGTCTACGCGAAGAACGACGGCAACGGCAAGTACAAGATGACCTTCGCCGAGGGTGCTGCCGAAATCGGCAAGACCGTCTACAACATGCGCTACGCCGCGCTGACCATCCTGTCGGTCCTCGGCCTGGCTTACGTGATGAACCTTTCGGGCCAGACCATCACCATTGGCACCTGGCTGGCAGGCACCGGCGCATTCTTCGCCTTCCTGTCGCCAATCCTGGGTTGGATCGGCACCGCGGTGACCGGCTCGGATACCTCGGCCAACGCGCTGTTCGCCAAGTTGCAGCAGACCGCTGGCATCAATGCCGGCATCGATCCGAACCTGCTGGTTGCCGCCAACACCTCTGGCGGCGTGGTCGGCAAGCTGATCTCCCCGCAGAACCTGGCCATCGCCGCTACCTCGGTGAAGATGGAAGGCCAGGAGTCGGTGATCCTCAAGAAGGTTGCCGGTTGGTCCGTAGGCATGCTGCTGGTGCTGTGCTGCTTGGTTTACCTGCAGTCCACCCCGGTTCTGTCCTGGATGCTGCCTTAGCCGTGAACGGCTAAAATAGATCCGATGCCAGTAAACCCAGCTCCGCGTGCGTACCAGATTGTTCTCCAAGCAATTGAAGAGGATCTGCGCAAGGAGAAGCTCTCCGTTGGAGACCAGCTTCCCGGCGAGCGTGCGCTCGCGGAGCAGCATGGGATCTCGCGGGCCTCGGTCCGCGATGCCATCCGCATCCTTGATGTGATGGGCATTATCAAGACTTCCACCGGCTCCGGACCCAACTCCGGAGCGGTGATCATCTCCAACCCCTCGGCTGGCATTTCGCAGGCATTGCGCCTGCATCTGGCGGCCAAGGGGATCAACGTCCGCGAGATCGTCGAATCTCGCATCCTGCTGGAAACCTGGGCAGCGCAAATGACGCCGCGCGATCCAATCCATGCCCAGCAGGTCATTGACCGCACCGCGGTGCTGATCATGCGCATGGACGACGCGCAGCTCTCGCGCGAGGCCTTCCACCGTATTGATGCCGAGTTCCATGTGCTCCTGGCCTCCATGGCCGGCAACGCGGTAGTGGAATCGATGATGGAATCGCTGCGCAACTCGATCAGCGACTATGTTTCCGAATCGGTGCCCAGCGACGAGGCCTGGCAGCCGGTGGTGCGCATCCTGCGCCGCCAGCACAAGGCCATCCACCACGCGTTCGCGACGAACCAGCGCGAACGGGCGGCCCAGCTGCTCGAAGAGCACATCAACTGGTTCTACTCGCAGACCCGCTAGATCCGGCAGGATAGTTTTCAGGTAAATAAGTCGGACTTTAAGGCACCTCGCACCTCTTATATCTGATATGTTTTGGGGAAGCGACGGGGCTGATTTTTCGGATTTAACAGCTGGTTCATACCGCTGATGAGTTCCCGTCGATGTACCATCGACACTTCATGCGAGGGAATTCATGAGCCAACTTTTTGACCTGTCCGGACGCCTGGCCTTGGTCACCGGATCCTCCCGCGGCATTGGCCGCGAACTTGCCAGTGCCTTGGCGGATGCCGGTGCCACCATCATCCTGCATGGCCGCGACGAGCAACGCCTGGCCGAAACCGTTGCCGAATTCAGCAGACGCTATGGAGCTGAAAAAATCCATAGCGCCTGCTTCGATGTCACCGATGATGCCGCCGTGCGCGAGAACATCGCAGCCATTGAAAAGAACATCGGCCCCATCCGCATTTTGGTGAACAACGCGGGTATCCAGCACCGCGTGCCCATGCTGGATCTGGAGGTGGCTGACTGGCAGCGCGTGATCGACACGAACCTCACCAGCGCATTCCTGGTAGGCCGAGAGGTCGCACGCTCCATGGTGCAGCGTGGCGAAGGCAAGATCATCAACATCTGCTCGGTGCAAACCGACCTGGCCCGCCCCACCATCTCCGCCTACACCGCGGCCAAGGGAGGTCTGCGCAATCTCACCCGCGCCATGACCGCCGAATGGGCTGGTTCGGGACTGCAAATCAACGGCATCGCACCGGGCTACATCCACACCGAAATGACACAGAATCTGGTGGACGACGAAAAATTCAACTCCTGGATTCTGGGCCGCACCCCCGCAGCGCGTTGGGGCGCCGTCGAGGATCTGGCCGGACCAGCAGTCTGGTTGGCCTCGGACGGATCAAATTACGTGAACGGACAGACCATTTTCATCGACGGAGGCATGAGCGTTGTCGTCTAATTCCCTCGCCACCAGCACGTTGGCCGTCGTGGCCCATGCAGCCGATGATTTGCGTATTGAACAAATCGAGCTGGCAGCGCCGCGAGCAGATGAAGCACGCGTTGCCATCGCTTACGGCGGTATTTGCGGATCAGACTTGCATTACTGGAGCCACGGCGCCGCCGGGGAATCGATCCTCGAGGCTCCAATGGTTCTCGGGCATGAAATCGTCGGGACCGTCATGCAGGCCGCCGCTGACGGCAGCGGGCCGGCAGCCGGAACCAAAGTCGCCGTGCACCCGGCAACACCAGGCGAGACCGGGGAACCCTACCCGGCCGACCGCCCGAATCTTTCCCCGGGGTGCACCTATCTGGGCTCGGCCGCCCGCTACCCGCACGCCGAGGGCGCATTCGCCCGCGAAGTGAACCTGCCATCACGCATGCTGCGTGAGCTGCCTGCTGGCTTAGCACTGCGTGATGCGGCACTGGCAGAACCGGCTGCGGTTGCTTGGCATGCGGTGTCGCGCGCCGGTGAAGTCGCCGGCAAGAAGGCGCTGGTTATTGGTGCTGGGCCGATCGGAGCTCTCGCTGTAGCAGTGCTCAAGCGTGCCGGAGCCAAAGAAATCATCGCAGTGGACATGCACGAGAAGCCGTTGGAAATCGCCGGGAAACTCGGTGCCACTTCAACTTTGCGCGCCGATGACCAGGAAGCTCTTGCCCAGGTGGGCGCGGACGTGGTGATCGAGGCCAGCGGCAACTTCCGTGGGTTGGCCTCCGCCGTGCGCGGTGCCGTGCGCGGCGGTCGAGTGGTCATGGTCGGGTTGCTGCCCTCAGGAGAACAACCCGCACTCATTTCGCTGGCTATTACCCGCGAGCTGGAACTGGTTGGTTCCTTCCGCTTCAACGACGAAATCGACCATGTGCTTGCTGCCCTGGCCGACGGTTCACTGCAGGTTTCCGAGGCGGTAACCCACGAGTTCCCGGTCGCCGATGCGCTTGAAGCCTTCGAAACGGCCAAGGATTCGGCTCGCTCCGGCAAAGTCCTGCTGAACTTCCTGGGGCAATAGTTGGCTTCAGCTAGAAGTGCACCGCGGCGGCCCCTGAAGTCGGGGGCCGCCGCGGTGCTTTTTAGTTCAGCGAACTCTAGTTGGTCTCTGCGATGCTTACCGCGGATGTCACGGGCACCGGATTGGCGAAGAGGTCCAGCACCGGGCAGTGTGCATCCACTGCGCGGCGCAGTTCTTCATAGCGTTCAGCTGATTCCGGTCCGGCAATCCGGATGTCCAGATCCACCGACGAGAAGCCGGGGCGGATGGTCTGGTCGATGCCGAAGAGTCCGCGGACATCGAGGTGGCCATTGGCCTGGATCTTCACGTCGTCCACCTGGATGCCGAGGTTCTGCGCGTACAAGCGGTAGACCACAACCTGGCAGGAGATGAGCGCTCCGAGCGCGTATTCCACGGGGCTTGCGGCCAGGTCGCTGCCGCCCAGGGCAGCTGGCTCGTCGACCTGGAAGGTGTGCTTGCCGGAGACAATGTTGCTGGCTACCGAATCGAAGCCTTCGCCCTCGACGGTGAAAGTCAATTGGGCACTTTGCGGGGCAGCCGAAATTCGTTCGCCCCAGCCCTTGCCTGCTTCCTGCAGGCGCTGTGCGCGGTCTTCGGATACGGTTGGGGCAGATGCTGCATTAGTCATGGGGAATTGATCCCCTTTCTGGCGCAAGGGGCGCCATCGCTTACGCATCTTGGCGTTCAAGATGCGTCGAATCTTCACCTGGGGCACCCCGCACAATGACGCAGGAGGGTTGCCGTCCACTCAGCCAGGGCTCAAAGAGTGGAACTCGTGATTCAGTGATTAATTTCTATCGGTTGCAGGGCCCGCGGGTAAAGGGCAGAAGTAACTTTTCGTCACCGGGCATCTTGCTTTCCGGCTCGCTAAGATGGAATCTAGCTCTCGGGCGCCCACTGCACGAACAATGAACGGCGAGTATGGAATTCCAGCTGACACTTTCTGCGGCCCAGACCTTGGTGACCGAATCCGAATACAACCTGGGCCAATTCCTGTGTGATTCCGGAAAAGTGCAGATCGCCAACCGGGTAATGCAACCGGGATCTACCCGCATCTCCGGTGTGGTGCTGCGTGAATCGGTGATGGCCCAATTGGAAATCACCGAGGGCAATATCAGCTTCACCAGCTTCTGCGGCAAGCATCCGGGGGTTCAGTCCTGTGAAGATGTCGCCGCCTTGCTCATTGAGGTCACCACCGAAGAAGACCAGGGCTTTTTCGTCTCCGACTCCGGGGTGGATCCCCACGCTTGGAAACGCAATAGCAAGCCGCAGTGGGAACGTACCCTTGACCGTCTGCTTCCAGTCATTTCCGATGAGCCGCTGGTTGCCGAAGAACCGCTGGGATTGATCCTGAAAGTGGTAAGCGAACCGCGTTATGGCGGCGAGGACGCGCTGACCTTGCAGGCACGCCCGGCCCGCCAGGGCACCAAGAGCCCCTGGATCCAAACCGGGATCAGCTGGCGCAATGTTGCTTTTGATACGCGGTTCTCCAAGAAGCAGCGTCGTGCGGTCGTTGAACTGGACCGGTTGCGTGAACACGTTGAACAAGATACTTATCGCCATTCGTGGGATCCCAAGGAGTGGATCTCCTTGATGGATCTTCCAGGCCAGGACCTGCTGGATGCGTTCGAAGCCCTGCGTGAAGCTGGAGTGCAGATCGTCAACGGCGGTTCTACGGCCAAGGCCCCGGTGGAGTTCAGCGAGCAACCAGCCATGGCACACGTGGATGTGCGTCGCGGTGAACATGGCCTGAGCATGGAAGGGAAGCTGCGCGGGCCGAGCGAAGAGCACGTCTACCTCTTGCCCATAGGCACGCCGCCGACCTTGTTGGCTTACGCGTCCAGCCCCTTGCCGAAGGCCAGGGAAATCGGTTTGGCCCGGTTCGCTGAACCGGTCACGAAGGAACTGGCCACATTTATTGAATCCGGTGCGCAATCCATCCCGCAGGAAGGCGTTGAGCTTTTCGAGCGCCAGCACCTGGACCGATTGCGCCTGATGGCACCGTTGAAGAGCGAGGATGACAGCTACAGCATCCCTGTTCCAGCACGCCCCAGCCTCAAGCTGTCCCTGGAGAGCATCCGAACTCCGCTGACCGTGAGCTATTCCTGGGAGTACGCCTCCGCGGGACCCCGCCAGTATGCCGTGGAAAAGGAAATTGCTGCTTCGGTGCAGGACAAGCTCGGCGCGCAGGCTTCCTTGGGGCAACTGACCTCTTCAGGAATCTTCCCGCCGAAGGAATTCAGCACCTCCGAATCCATCGATTTCTTGGTCTACGCGTTGCCGCTATTGGCAGAGCATCCCGATGTGGTCGTTGAAGAGCAGAACAGGCTGCCGAAGTACCGGATCAGCCACGCCCCGGCCGCTGTCAGTGTCGAAGCCGGCGAAAGCACGGGGGACTGGTTCGACTTGTCTGTGGAAGTGCTCCTGGACGAGACCAAGGTCCCGTTCCCACTGCTGCTGGAGGCCTTGACCAAGCAAGATGAGTATCTCGTCCTCGATGACCTTACGGTGATCCCGATTGATGGTGCAGATTTCACGCAGCTGCGCCAGCTGATATCAGAGGCCGGGGAGCTGGGCACGGTGCAGGGCGATACGATCCGCATCCATAGGTTGAGCATCGACTGGTGGCAAGAACTGGTGGATCTGGGCATTATCGAAGCCCAGCACAACCAGTGGCTGCAGACCATGAAGGCGCTGCAAAGCGGTGAAGAAATGCAGCCGGTCCAGCTAGCGGAAACGTTCAACGCTGAACTGCGCCCGTATCAGGGCCACGGCCTATCCTGGCTCAACTTCTTGCGTACCCATGATCTCGGTGGCGTCCTTGCCGACGATATGGGTCTGGGCAAGACCGTCCAGTTGCTGGCTTGCCTTGAACAAGCGCGCGTCGAGGATCCTGCCCAGAAATTCCTGGTGCTGGCTCCTACCTCGGTGGTGGGCAACTGGATCAATGAGGCGCAGCGATTTGCGCCGCAGATGAGAGTCACCGGCATCACTTCAACAGCTAGAAAGAACGGCCAAAGCATGGCGTCGCAGATCGGTGACGCCCAATTGGTAGTTACCAGCTACACGATCTTCCGCCTGGCCTATGAGGATTTTGAAGCCGCCGGATTCAACGTCATGATCATGGACGAGGCCCAGCAACTGAAGAACCATGCCTCCAAAGGCTACAAGCAGGCCCGGCAGCTGCCAGTGCCGTGCAAATTCGTGGTCACTGGCACTCCCATGGAAAACAACCTGCTGGAACTGTGGGCGTTGGTCTCACTGGCTGCACCAGGCCTGCTGGGCGGTGCGAAGTCCTTTAAGGACAACTACCAGAAGCCCATTGCCGACGGAGACCAGGAGCGCCTGGAGCGCCTGAAGAGCCGACTGCGTCCGTTCGTGCTGCGCCGTACCAAGGAACAGGTCGTTCCAGAGTTGCCGGCGAAGACCGAGCAGGTGCTGGAAGTCGAACTGGAGCCGGGGCACCGCAAAGCTTATGACCGCCGCTTCCAGCGTGTGCGGCAAGAAGTTCTGGGGCTGGTTGACGACGTTGATTCGAATCGCTTCCAGATTCTCCAATCGCTGACCTTGCTGCGCCAGCTGGCCTTGGATCCGTCCTTGGTAGGCGAGGGCGATGCTCCGAGCGCGAAGCTGGAAATGCTGCGCGAACTCATGGGGGACGCGGTTTCTGAAGGGCATAAGATTCTGGTCTTCAGCCAATTCACCAGTTTCTTGGCCAAGGCACGCGACGTCGCTGAAGAGCTGGGCATTGAGCACGGATACCTTGATGGGTCCACCACTGGCCCAAAGCGCAAGGAACTGATTGACGGTTTCAGCGAGGGAGATTTCCCGGTCTTCTTCATCTCGCTGAAGTCCGGCGGCTTCGGCATTAATCTCACTTCCGCCGACTACTGCATCTTGCTGGACCCATGGTGGAACCCGCAGGCCGAAGCCCAGGCTATTGACCGGGCCCACCGCATTGGGCAAACTCGTCCGGTCTATGTGTATCGCTTGGTGGCAAAGGACACCATCGAATCCAAGGTGCTCGCGCTGCAGGCCAAGAAGACGCAGCTGTTCAATGATGTCCTGGGAGAGACTGCCCAAGCCGCGCAGAGTGCTGCGTTAAGCGCCGATGATTTCCTGGCGCTGATGGAGTGAGCCTAAAAAGCTGAAGCCTTGGAAACCAGAAGGTCTCCAAGGCTTCAGCTGATGATCGGGGACTAGAGAATCTGTTCAAAACTGTCGTTGAGGCGGTGCAGGAGATCTCCAAAATTCTTCAGTTCGGAGGCTTCCCATTCCTTGAGCTGGCGGCGCAGTTCCTCACGCAGCGTGTTACCGCTGGAGCGCCATTTTTCCTTGGCGTTTTCTGTTGCCGAGACCAGCTGGGCTCGGCCATCGGAAGGATCCTGGGTGCGGGTGACAAGTTCCAGAGACTCGAGGTGCTGCACGAGGCGGGAAATAGTCGCCTTGTCCAGACGCAGTTTTTCTGCGAGTGCTCCCTGTTGCTGGGCTTCATCACGGATGACCACTGCAAGCAAGCGGTACCCCGGATCCTGCAGGTCCGGGTGGATGATCTTGGCGCGACGGATCAGCATCTGGCGGGCGCGCAATAAGATGGCGGTGAATTCTTCTTCGACCGTCTGCATCAGTTCTTCTTCTTGCATACAAACCATTCTAAAGATTAATGGTCAATAAGTCTGATATTGGAGACCGCAGCCGTTCGAAGCCGAAGTGTTGAACGTACTGCGAATCCCCAGCTGAGCGTAATTAATGGCTTGGAAAAGACTGGCCAGGCAACGCCTGATGCCTGCAAAGCCGTACAGTTCCACTGCTCCGGCGCAGCTTAGGACCGACTTGCCAATTGCATTCGTGATTAGAGAAGCAATAGATTCCCGCCGCCGCTCAGAAGCAGAGCAAGAAAGCCATGGCCTCCGTTGCCGCTGGCGTTGGACCCAACGTGGTGCGGCGAAGCTGTCCGCACTGTCCACGGCCCTCTTGGAGAGCATTGAGGGTCTTGCATGAATTGGATATCGGGATTCATGAAAATAAAGCTTGACGCTTCAACTAATGGTTGGTAGTTTTTAATCATGAATCAGCTATCCGATGCCCCTCCCGTCTTGTTCCTTAGCCATGGTGCACCGCCACTGGCCGACGACCAGCGCTGGACCCAGGAGCTGGCTAGCTGGTCCGGCACTTTCGAGAAGCCGAAAGATATTCTGATGATCTCCGCGCACTGGGAAAATGCGCCGGTGACGCTGAGTGCTACCCAGCAGAAGAACGAATTGGTCTACGACTTCTGGGGCTTCGACCAGAAGTACTACGACGTTCGCTACGATGCGCCAATGGCGCCCGAGCTGGCCAATGAAGTCGAACGGCTGACCTCGGCTTATGGCCATCACGTGGAGCGCGACGAGACGCGTGGGCTGGACCATGGCGCCTACGTGCCGCTGAAGGAAATGTTCCCGGATGCGGATGTACCTGTGGTGCAGATGTCCATGCCAACACTGGATCCTGCAGGACTCTTTGATCTGGGCAAGAGCTTGGCGCCCTTGCGCGAGCGGGGAACCTTGATCGTTGGTTCCGGATTCACCACCCACAACTTGCGCTGGTTCAACCCAGCCGGCGGGCCGGATTCGGCGCCGCCATCGGCCTCCAGCGAGTTCGACCATTGGGCCGAGGAGGCAATGGCCCGCGGGGATGTGGACTCCATCCTCGACTTCCTGCACAAGGCCCCGGCGGCCCGCGAAGCGCACCCGCGCTCGGAGCATTGGGCTCCGCTGTACGTTGCGCTGGGTGCGGCATACGCCTCGGGTGGAATTGATGCCAAGACGGCAATTGACGGTTTCTGGTACGGCCTGTCCAAGCGCTCCTGGACCTTGAGCTAGGCGATATCCCTATCTTTCCCGCAGCAAGCGCGGCACCGATTGGTGCCGCGCTTGCGCAGGTAATAGTGGACTTTTCTGGTCGATCCTCTAGCTGGCGGCTACCGATGCATCATCAATGCGGAACAAGGTAGCCTGCGAGCTGTCTTCCACGCCCTTGAAACGCAAAGTAACGGTCTTACCGCGGAAGTTGTTCAGGTCAACAGCCTGCAGTTCGTAGGACGAGCCGGCATCCAAGTTCGACCAGGTGCCCATGTTGTAGGTTCCGTAGCCGTCCAGAACCTGTACGGTCAGCTTGTCGTACTGGCTATAGGCAGTAGTTTCATTGGTCAGCACATGCAGGTAGAACTCCAGCTGCGCATTGGTGGCATCTGCCGGGATGGCGACCTTCTGGTCCAGGGTGTAGGTGTTGGAATTGCCCCAACCATTCAGCCCAGCTAATCCGCTGCCGGAGCGGGCTGCCGAGCCGGACTCGAAGGTGTCGGCGCGGTTGGCGGTCCAGTAATCCGCCCCGTTCTCGAAGCCAGCATTCTTCAGCAGGTTGCCGCTTGGCTCCGGATCCGGAGTTGGCTCCGGGGTTGGTGTTGGGTTGCTGCCGTCCAGGGCATTCATGATCTTGGCGGCATCCACCAGTCCGGCGCCGCAACCGATGCTGCAACCGCCTGGCATCGCGCGGGTGCCCTGCTTCAACGCAGTTTCCACGGAGGCGGGGGACATCCCAGGGTCTGCCGACTTCATCAGTGCGACCATGCCCGCTACGTGCGGGGTGGCCATGGAAGTGCCCTGGTAGAAGGCATAGCCCTGGCTGGATGGAGTAGTGGTGCCGGTATTGATGGTGGACAGCACGCCTTGGCCGGCGTAGCGGGTGTCGCCACCAGGTGCGGTGACGTCAACGGCCGAGCCGTAGTTCGTGTAGTACGACGGAGCGCCCGAAGGGTTGCTTGCCGCTACGGTAATGACGTTTTCGCAGTTGGCCGGGCGGGAATTCGAAGCGTTCTGGCTTTCGTTGCCGGCGGCAACTACCACCGAGGTGCCGCGCGAAACCGCGGCGTTGATGGCCGCCTGGTAGGTAGTTCCGCAAGCGCCGCCACCGCCCAGGGACATGTTGATGGTGTCTGCCGGGGTTGGGTTATTGGCAATTCCCGGGACCGCACCGCCCGAAGCCCAAATGATGGCATCGGCGATGTCGGACAGGCTGCCGCCGCACTTGGCCAGGACGCGGACTGGCTGGATCTTGGCATCCGGGGCAACTCCGGCCACGCCGCTGGAGTTGTTGGTGACTGCGGCTACGGTGCCGGCCACGTGGGTGCCGTGCCAGGAGGAATTGCCCGAGTAGCTGCCGCCGCATTCACCGGCGGCGGACCAGTCGCCCTCATCCTGGGGGTTCGCGTCGCGGCCGTTGCCGTCGCGGGCCGAGGCAGAGCTGGAGACGAAGTCGTAGCCGGAAACGATGTTGGCGTTCAGATCCGAGTGCGAGGTGATGCCGGTATCCAGGACTGCGACGATGCTGCCCTCGCCGGTGGCGATGTCCCAGGCCGAAGGCAAGCGCATCCCGTTGGTGCCGCTGTAGTGCCACTGCTCGCCGTACCGGGTGTCGTTAGGCGTCATGGAAATCTTCATGATGGCATCGGGTTCCACCGATTCCACGAGACCAGACTGCGCAATATCGGCCATGAACTCCTTGGCGCCGTTGCCCTTGAGTTTCTTGTCGGCCTTCACCACGAAGCTGCCGGTGGCCATGGCTCGCATTTCCTTGACGGTAACGCCTGCTGCCTTGGCTGCTTGGCCCCAGGCCTTGGCGCGGGAGGACTTGCCCGTCTGCGTGGCTGAAGCCTTGTAGGTGACGATGAATTGGTCGTAGGCCTCGCCTGATTGAACCGAACCGATCTTGACCTTGTCTTCGCCATTTGCCTTGGGGAGGGACTTTTCAGCGGGAGCCGATACGGGGGAGGCGGTAGCTGGCAAGGCGCCAGCGCCGAAGCCGCTCATGCCGATCACTACGGCCGCGGAGACGGCCAGGGTTCTCCGAAGAGGGGTAGAAAAACGTGCCATTGATGTTCTCCTTGTAGGGTTTTTGGGCGCACAAAGGTCGGTGATCAATCGATGTGGTGTGTGCCGGTAGGAGCGTAACTGCTCGGCAACTCCTAAAGGAAGTACTTCTCAAATAAATCTTTTATATTCGCTCATGTACTAAAAAGGTGTTTCACATATTTCTGTGGAACTATCCCGGCGGACTCGCAGATTCGAAAAATGAATGATGGTTATCTGCATGTTTGGGGAGTTCGAAATTTTCAGATCCGCACTGACCATGGAAAACACATAATTATTTGCATAGCGAACGCTATCTTTCCAAAGTTGTTTCACGCTAGGAGTACATTCCGGGATCCAGCTCTCCTGGCGTCGAAGCCGTGGTCCAAGCGTGCTAAGTATCTTGGCTAATTCATTGAATAAATGGCGTCCCTCCGGATTCGGCACCGTGCGATGGCCAATAGCCGCTTGGTTGCCAGCTCATCGGCTGGACGCTTGGCCAGCCCATCAGTTCCGCCGAGTTACCGTTCGGAAGACAGCTGGCAACGGATAGCTTCGGCAAGGTGGTTCGAGCGCATTCGAGGCAGGGATTACGCTGTCGCACGGGATGGGTAGCAGCGGCAGGCCCAAGATGCCCACCGGAGCGAATACCGGTGCTGCACGTATCTAGCCCAGCAAGAAGGCAATGACCAGCACACTGGGAAAGGTCAGCAGGGTGCTTGCCAGCACCACTTCGCGCGGCACGGCGACGGGCAGCTTGAATTGCTGGGCAAACAGCAAGACGTTTTGCGCGGTTGGAAGCGCCGCCATGATCACCACTCCGAGAAGTTCGATTCCTGATAGGCCGAAAACGAAGCGGGCAACGAGCCAGGCGAGCAAAGGCATGAAGAACACCTTGAACGCGGTCGCCAGATAGATTTCGCCGCGCAGGTTCTTATCTGACAATGGACGCTGGCCGTATAGCGCCATTCCAAAGGACATCAGCAACAGGGGGATGGATGCGTCGCCAATCATTTGCACTGGCGCATGAATGACTTCGGGCAGTGCCAGGCCAAAGAAGGAGAACACCGCACCGAGGAAGGTCGCAATAGAGACAGGGTTGGCGATGGACTTGAGGATCATTTTCGCACCGGGCAGGCCATCCGCGTCACCGGACTTGGCGCGGGAGAGCACCGCGAACATGCACAGGTAGACGGGAGCGATGATCAGCAACTGCGCGATGAGCACCGACACTACGGGACTGGTGCTGCCCACCGCATAAAGGGCCAGCGGCACACCGATATTTCCAGCATTCACATAACTCGTGGACATGGCCGCAACGGGCAGCCGATGAGCTGGAGTCTTGAAGGCCAGCCGCGCGACCAATGCATAAGCGGAGCCGGTCAGCACCGCAACCATCAAGGCTATCGGGGTGAATACACCAACCACCGCATGCAGATCGGTACTGGCAAGCAGGGTGAACATCAGGGCGGGGTTGGTGATGTAGAAGATGAGCGGGGTGAGCCCCTGGGCAATGGCCGCGCGTTGTCGCGGCAGTGCGACCGACATCAGCAGGCCGATGCCGATGAGGATCAAGACAACGGAGAATCCCTGTAGAACTCCTTGCATATTGCCTTTCCCGCCCGGTACTGGTGTTCCCAGCTCCGGGGCTTCTCGAAGCCGTGGACGGCGAGGGTGCGAAAGCTCCCTCTACCGTCCACGGTGCATTATTCAGATTCCCTGGCAGCCCATCAGCGAACCAGCGCGGGACTCTTCGAATCGAAGGTCCAGCCGGGAATCAGGTATTGCATGGACACCGAGTCGTCACGCGAGCCCAACCCATGTTCCAGGTACAGTTCGTGGGCTTGGGCGACCCGATCCATGTCCAGGCTGACACCCAAGCCGGACCGCTGCGGAACCTTGATCTCTCCGTCCCGAATCACCAATGGTTCCTCGGTCAGGCCCTGTCCATCCTGCCAGATCCAGTGGGTATCGAGTGCCGTGATCTCGCCCGGAGCAGCGGCGCCGACCTGGGTGAACATCGCCAGCGAGATGTCGAAGTGGTTGTTCGAGTGCGACCCCCAAGTCAGTCCGAACTCGTTGCACAGCTGGGCAACGCGCACTGAACCGGACATGGTCCAGAAATGCGGATCTGCCAGGGGGATGTCTACCGCATTGGTGCGCACCGCGTGCGCCATTTCTCGCCAGTCAGTCGCAATCATGTTCGTGGCGGTCTGCAGACCGGTCGCCCTGCGGAATTCGCTCATGACCTCGCGGCCCGAGAAGCGGCCCTCAGGGCCGCACGGATCCTCGGCATAGGCCACCACTCCACGCATGCGCTTGCCAAGCCGGATAGCATCTTCGAGCAGCCAGCCGCCATTGGGGTCAAGCGTGATCCGGGCTTCGGGGAAGCGTTCCTTCAAAGCGATGACAGCATCGACCTCGGAGTCCCCGTCCTGGACGCCGCCCTTCAGCTTGAAATCCTTGAACCCGTAACGGGCCTGAGCCGCCTCGGCCAGGCGCACCACGGCTTCTGGTGTCATGGCTTCCTCGCGGCGCAAGCGCTCCCAATCGTCGTTGCCCTGCGGTTCGCGCAGATACGGCAGATCCGTCGTATCCGGGTTGCCCACGTAGAACAGGTAGCCGAGCATCGGAACCGCGTCGCGCTGCTGCCCGTCGCCGAGCAGTTCGGCCGCCGGCACTCCGAGGAACTGGCCGTGCAGATCCAGCAGTGCAGACTCAAGTGCGGTGACTGCGTGCACGGTGGTGCGCAAATCGAAGGTCTGTGCACCGCGTCCGCCGGAATCGAGGTCTGCGAAGCGGGCTGCCACCTGGCGCAGCAGCGAACGGTAAGTCGCCACAGGGGCGCCGGTAATCAGTGTGCCGGCCTCCTCTATGGTCGAACGGATCGCTTCGCCGCCAGGTACCTCGCCGAGGCCCGTGCGGCCTTCGGAGTCAGTGAGGATAGCGATATTGCGAGTGAAGAACGGCCCGTGCGCCCCGGAGAGGTTCAGCAGCATGGAGTCATGCCCGGCGACCGGGATGACCTTCACCGAGGCAATGGTGGGCTGGGAAGTCATGGATTATTCGCCTTTCGCCTGCAGGACGCCGTCAATCCGGCGGGTCAACTTCCACGGGTTGTCTTCCGCGATGGGCTTGGGCAAAAGCGCGTCCGGGAAGTTCTGGTAGGCGATCGGGCGCAGGAAGCGCTCGATGGCCAGGGTGCCCACCGAGGTGGTCCGCGGGTCGGACGTTGCCGGGAATGGACCTCCGTGCACCATCGCGTGGCCCACTTCCACACCGGTTGGCCATCCGTTGACCAGGATGCGCCCGACCTTGGTTTCCAGCGTCCCGATGATCTGCCCTGCGGCTTCGTGATCCGAATCGTCCAGCTGCAAGGTGGCGGTGAGCTGGCCTTCCAGCCGGCCCAGCGCGGTTTGCAGCTGTGCGGCATCGGCGTAGCGAATCACCAGCGAGGCGGCTCCGAAGATTTCGTCTTGCAGCACCGGGTTGGCCAGCAGCTGCTCCACTCCAGCGGTGTAGATGGCTGGTGCCGGAGCGTTCTCGGTTGCCCCTTCGGTGCCACGGCCCAGCAGTTCGACACCGTCCTGGCTGCCGAGCGCTTGGACACCAGCGGTCCAGGAATTGTAGATTCCCTCGGTGAGCATCGTCTGCCCGGAAGTTTCCGGTGCCTGGCCGCTGACGGCGCGGGCGAATGCGTCGCCGGCAGCTCCGGTGGGAACAAAGACGAGTCCCGGTGCGGTGCACAGCTGCCCGGAAGAACCGACAACAGAAGCCAAGTAGGCCTTGGCCTGCGCAACGGGATCCTGAGCCAATGCTCCCTCGAAGAAGATCACCGGGTTGATGGAGCTCATCTCGGCATACACCGGGATGGGTTCCGGTCGCGCGGCCGCGGCGGCCATCAGGGCGGTGCCGCCGGCCCGCGAGCCGGTGAAGCCCACGGCCTTGATGGCCGGATCCTTCACCAGGGCTTGGCCGATCGACGCGCCGGGGCCATAAACCAGTGAGAAGACTCCCGGGTGCAGCCCGAAGTCGGCGACGGCCTTGCTGATGGCATGGCCAACAATCTCGCTGGTTCCGGGGTGCGCATTGTGGGCCTTGAAGACCACCGGGCAGCCGGCAGCCAGTGCGCTGGCGGTGTCGCCGCCTGCGGTGGAGAACGCCAGCGGGAAGTTCGACGCGCCGAACACCGCGACCGGTCCCACCGGGATCTTGCGCTGCCGGATGTCCACGCGCGGGGCTGGGGTGCGCTCGGGCAGGGCCGGGTCCACGCGCACGCCGTGCTGGTCGCCCTGGCGCACCACCTGCGCGAACAGCCGCAGCTGTCCGGTGGTGCGTCCGCGCTCGCCGGTCAGGCGCGCCTCGGGCAAGCCGGTTTCGGCCATGGCGCGAGCGACCAGTTCGGCGCCCACTGCCTCGATGTTCTCCGCGATGGCTTCCAGGAACTCTGCGTGCTTCGACGGTTCCAAGGAACGGAAGGACTCGAAGGCCTCGGCCGCCGCAGCGGTGGCCAGCTTCAGCTGCTGCTCATTGATGAGGCTGTAGGCAGGTTCCAGGCGCTCGTTGGTCGCCGGGTTATAGCCGTTGACCTTGCGTCCGTTGCCTTCGGTGCTGGCGCCGGCGAGGATGGACTCGCCGGTGAGGTTCTGCGTGGTTGTGCTCATGAATTGCTCCTGAGTCGACTGATTGGTGTGTCGTAAAGTGCCAGTGCTGGTTAGAGGCTCGCGCCGGCGGGAACGATGCCTGCCTGCTGGATCAGCGCGGACAGGTCCGCCAGGTCCTGCTCGGTCAGATCCTGCAGCGGCGGGCGCACCGAGCCGGAGTCGCGGCCGATGGCCTTCAGCCCGCCCTTGACGATGGATACGCCGTAGCCCTTGACGCGGTCGCGGATTTCCAGGTACGGCAGCACGAAGCGGTTCAGCTTCTCGTTGACCGCCTTCAGGTCCTGGGCGCGCACATCCTTGTAGAAGTCCAGCGCGAATTCCGGAACGAAGTTGTACATGGCCGAGGAGTAGGTGCTCATGCCCAGCTGCAGCAGCGGCAGCGCGAAGGTCTCCGCGGTAGGCAGCCCGCCCAGGTAGAACAGGCGGTCGCCGTTCTTGGCGTACACCTTGGTCAGGTGCTCGATGTCGCCCAGCGCGTCCTTGAAGCCGATGAAGTTCTCGTGGTTATCGGCCAGCCGGGCCACGGTGTCCGCCGAATAGATCGCGTTGGCGCGGTTGTAGACGATTACGCCGGTCGTCGTCGAGGCGCAGATGGCCGACGCGTGCTGGTAGAGCCCTTCCTGGTCGCATTCGGTCAGGTACGGCGGCAGCAGCAGCAGGCCCTCGGCCCCTGCGGCCTCGGCGTCTTGCGCATTCTGGATGGCCTGCTTGGTCGAACCGCCGGCCGAGGCCAGCACCGGAACCTTGGAGCCGGCTTCTTCCACTGCCATGCGGACCACACGCGAGGCCTCTGCCGGGGTCAGCGTGAAGCCTTCGCCCGTGCCTCCGGCGGCGAACAGTCCCGCGACATCGAAGCTGGACTGCCAGGCCAGGTGGTTGCGGTACGCGGCCTCGTCGATTTCCAGGTTCGCGTCGAATGCGGTGACCGGGAAGGAGAGCAACCCGTCCTTGAGCTTGGAGGCAAGTTCGGCGGGGGTGTACTGGGCCATGGTTTGTTCCTTTGACTGGTTCCCGCCTCAGGCGAGGCGGGAAAGCTGGGGGCGGTGCATTGGTATTACCCTCAGCCTAGGAACCCTCTATGATGCCTGTCCAAGCCCATATTTGTATTGTTTGATACCTACTGTGCATCATTCAGCGTGCAGCGCGTGGCGCACGATCGAGACCACCCGTTCCAGCGCCGGATTGCGCGAGGACTTGCTCCAGATGGCGTGCAGCTGCACCGGATCGTCGGTAACCTCGCCCAGCCGCAGGTAGCTGACCCCGCCCACGCCCAGCAGCTTGGCACTCTCCGGGACGAAAGCAATACCGCGCCCGGCGGAGACCAGCGCGAGCATGGTCAGCACCTGGCTGACGGTATGGCGCACGTTCTTGTGCTCGATGTCGACGCGGCGCACCACCAGGTCGTAGAAGTAGCGGGCCTTGGTGGGGGAGTGCATGATCAGCGGTTCATTGCGCAGGTCATCGAACAATACCTCCCGCTGCAGCCGGGCCAGCCGGTGGCCGGAGGGCACTGCCACGTAGAGCCCCTCGGTTAATAGCAGTGCGGATTCGAAGAGCTTCTCGTCGAAGGGCGGGCGGGCTAAGCCCAGATCGATGTCGCCGTCCAGCAGGGCGTCGACCTGCTCGCCGGTCACCATTTCCGACAGCTCCAGGTGCACCTGCGGCATCTGCGCCGAGATTTCTCCCAGCAGCGGGCCGAGCAGGCTGAAGCCCGAGGCCGCGGTGAAGCCGATGCGCAGCTCGCCCAGCTGGCCGGCGGCGATGCGGCGGGCATTGTCCGGGGCACGCTCGGCGGCCACGACCAGCCGGCGGGCATCCTGGAGGAAAGCATGGCCCGCCGCGGTGAGGGCCACGCGGCGGTTGTCGCGCTCGAGGAGTTCCACGCCGACCGTGCGCTCGAGTTTCTGGATCTGCCGGCTCAGCGGCGGCTGGGTCATGTTCAGCCGCTCGGCGGCACGGCCGAAGTGCAATTCCTCGGCAACGGCAACGAAACTGCGTGCTTGGTCCAGAGTAAACATTTGATACCTTTCTGGAATCATTCTATGCACATTCAACCTTGGACATGCATCACTTCAAGTTTCTACGCTTGACTCCAAGACCAGCAAGGTGAGCTGTCTCACTCGAGGCCTCGGCCGGGGTCCCACACTCGACACCACAGGAGAACTTCCCATGAAAAATCGCTTGACTCGCCGCTCGCTGCTCGCCCTCTCGGCCACTGGCGCGGTACTAGCGCTTTCCGCCTGCGGCGGCAACGTCGGCGGGGGCTCGGCCTCCGCCGAATTCCCCAGCGGCCCCATCACCCTGACCGTCGGCCAGGCGCCTGGCGGCTCCACCGACCTGATCGCGCGCGCCGCGGCGGACGGCATGGCGGATTCCCTGGGCGTGGCCCTGCCCGTGGTGAACAAGCCGGGCGCCAACGGCGCGCTGGCCACCGAAGAAGTGGCGGCCATGGCCCCGGACGGGCAGAACCTCGTGCTGCTCAACGCCTCGTTGATCACCATTACCCCGCTGGCGGTATCCGCGGACGAGGCGGTTTCGCTCGATGACCTCGATGTCCTCATGGGACTGAGTCAGGATGACTACGTCATGGTAGCCAGCACCAAGTCGGGGATGGAGAACTTCGATGACATCAAGAACAGCGGCAAGAAGCTGTCCTTCGGCACTACCGGCGTGGGCACCGGCTCGCAGCTGGCCCAGGAACTGATCCTGGCCCAGGCGGGCATCGAAGGCACCACAGTACCATTCGACTCGGGTTCCCCGGCACTGACCGCCGTCATGGGCGACCAGGTACAGGTCTCCACAGTGCAGCTGGGCGAAGCCAAGCCGCAGATCGACGCCGGCACCGTCACCCCGATCGTGGTCTTCTCCTCCGAGCGCAATGAGTTCCTTCCCGATGTGCCCACCGCCATCGAGGCAGGCTATGAAGTCCCGGTCTCCCAGTACCGCGCCATCGCAGCCCCGAAGGGCCTGAGCGATGACGCCAAGCAGAAGCTGGTGGCCTCCATCAAGGACGCGGTAGCCACGGACACCTACACCTCGTTCAACGAGAAGAACATGCTGACTCCGAACGAGATTTCCGGCGAGGAAGTCACCGCCGAATGGAATGAGCTGGCCGCGAAGTACAAGGAACTGACCGATGAGTACGACATCTCGCTGGCCGGCAAGTAGCCTCCCGGCAGCCAGCTGATCCGGAACACTTCAAGCACAGGAGGACATCATGCAAGCCAAACACGTTGAACGCCCGCCGGTGCCCGCCGCGCCCCGCGCGGAATCCGGCCCGGTGCAGCCCGAGGACGATTCGTCGCCCGAGGCGCTGACCCCGGAGGAACTCGCCGCCCAGTGGGAAGCCGAGGCCCCGGAACCGGCCGGACCGGTGGCGAACCTTGCCTCCAGCCTGGTGGTGCTCGCGCTGGGCTGCGCCGGCATGGCGCTGTCCGTTGGCCTGGGGCTGGGCACCCCCGCGGCGCCCAGCGCCGGGATGTGGCCCTTCATCGTCACGCTGATTGCCGCCGTCATGGCCGTGGTGCAGCTCATCGTGGGCAGGCGCGGCGGGCAGGACGGGGAGAAGTTCAGTGCCATGAGCTGGTACACCGTCATTGGTTTCGCCACCCTGATCCTGATGGTGGTGCTCATGCCGCTGATCGGCTTCGAGATTCCCGCGCTGCTGCTGTGCTTCGTGTGGATGCGCTGGCTGGGCGGTGAGCGCTGGCGCTCTGCCGCCTTGTATTCGGTGCTGGTGGTCGTGGCCTTCTACGCCATCTTCATTGCCGCGCTCGGCACCACGATTCCCCGACTGTTCTAAGTCGCAATTAAAGGTTGACTCCCATGGACTTCTTCGGACCAGTCCTGGACGGCTTCGGCACCGTCCTGGACCCCACAAACCTCTTGTATTGCCTGCTCGGCGTTGTCATTGGCATGCTGATCGGCGTGCTGCCGGGCCTGGGCCCGGCGGCCACGATCGCGATCCTGCTGCCGTTGACCTACGGTGTCGAGCCGGTGACCGCCATCATCATGCTCGCCGGCATCTTCTACGGTGCCCAGTACGGCGGCACGATCACCTCGGTGCTGCTGCGCCTTCCCGGCGAGGCCAGCTCGGTGGTGACGGTCTTCGACGGCTATGTCATGGCCAAGCAGGGCCGGGCCGGCACCGCACTGGGCATTGCCGCCATCGGCTCGTTTATCGGCGGCACGATCGCCATTGTGGGCCTGACCTTCCTGGCTCCGCTGGTGGCCAGTTTCGCGCTGGACTTCGGCCCGCCGGAGTACACGGCGCTGGCGCTGCTGGGCATCTTGCTGGTGGCCACCATCTCCGGAGGCTCCAAGATCAAGGCGATCATCGCCGCGGCGTTGGGCCTGTTCCTGGCCACGGTGGGTCGCGATGGCTTCACCGGGGCCGAGCGCTTCACCTTCGGCAACCTGTCGCTGGCCGACGGGATCGACTTCGTGCCGATCGCCATGGGCCTGTTCGGCGTGGGCGAGATCCTCTACAACCTGGAGGAGCGGCACCGGGCCGTGTCCGCCCCGCTGAAGGTGGCCAACGTGTGGCCGCGGCGCCAGGACCTGAAGCAGGCCTCCGGGGCGATCGGCCGCGGGTCGGTGCTCGGCTTCTTCCTGGGCATCTTGCCTGGCGGCGGCGCGACGATCTCCTCGCTGGCCTCCTACGCGCTGGAGAAGAAGACCGCCAAGGACCCTACGCGCTTCGGCAAGGGGGCGATCGAGGGTGTCGCCGGACCGGAAACCGCGAACAATGCGGCGGCGACCAGCTCGTTCATCCCATTGCTGACTCTGGGCATTCCTGCGAATGCGACAATGGCGATCATCTTCGGGGCGTTGCTGATCCAGGGGGTCACCCCCGGCCCGCAGCTGATCTCCAATGACCCGGAATTGTTCTGGGGCGTGGTGAACTCGATGTATATCGGCAACATCCTGCTGCTGATCATGTCGATCCCACTGATCGGGGTATTCGTGCGGATCCTGCGCATCCGCGCCGCGATCCTGGCGCCGATCACCGCGTTGATCACCCTGCTGGGCGCGTACACCATCCGCAACTCCATGTTCGACGTGATGCTGGTGGTCATGTTCGGCGCCGTGGGCTACCTGATGAAGAAATTCGGTTTCGAGCCCGGCCCGCTGGTGCTGGCGTTCGTGCTGGGCAGCCTGCTGGAATCCAACCTGCGCCGATCCCTGCTGGTGCTGGAAGGCGACCCCTCGGGCTTCCTGTCCCGACCCATCTCCGCAACGCTGCTGGTGGTGTTCGTGTTCGTGGCCGTGTGGCCGATGATCAAGTCCGCCATCGATCAGCGCAAGAACCGCTTGGTGGCCGTGCAGGCCGTAAAGGAAAAGGAAAACGCATGAGCATCATCGTGGGATACGTCCCCACCCCAGTAGGGCAGGCCGCCGTCGACGCGGCCATCATCGAGGCGAAGCTGCGCGCCGAACCGTTGCTGATCGTGAACTCCTCGCGCGAGGGGTCGCTGGTGGACAAGCACACCGCTTCGCCCGAGGACCTGGAACGCGTGCTGCTAGCTGCCGCCACGGCGGGAGTCGAGGCTCGCATCGTGGAGTCCAGCTACCGTGATGACCTGACCGAGGAGTTCCTGGGGCTGGCCGAGAAGCACGAGGTGTCCTTGATCGTCATCGGGCTGCGCCAGCGCAGCCAGGTGGGCAAGTTCATCATGGGCTCGCACGCCCAGCGAATCCTGCTGCAGGCGCAGCATCCGGTGCTGGCCGTCAAGGCCGGCTGACCCGCTACCGCACCGCTGCCAAGGGCCGCGGAAGGCTTCAACGGAAGCCTTCCGCGGCCTTTGCGCGTCCACGGTCCGGTGGCTCCTCAATGGTTGCAGCGCGTCAACTACTGTGAGGCTCGTCACTCAATGCACGGTTCCCGGGGAGTGCCGAAACGCCGAGCCGAATGCGCTACCGGGCGCGGAGTGCCGGAATGTCGCGGGATCGCGGGGATGGCCGCCACCCGGGCACGCAACGCGATGCCTGCTGGGTATCAAAACATGCGGATCGAGTCTTGGACGGGAGCGATCCCGGCTTACTAACGTGACTACAGGCACATGGCGATATGCGGCAGCTCACGTAAACCCAAGCCCCCGCCGCCACCCGCGATGCCGAGATTCCACCCTTTCCAAAGTATTCCCCAGATCGGAGCCCCTTTATGCCCCTGCTTGTCGTAGCGCTGGCGGTAGTCGTGCTGCTGATCCTCATGATGAGGTTCAAGCTCAACGGATTCATCGCCCTGATCCTCGTCGCCACCCTCGTGGCCTTCTGGGCCGTCGCCACCGGATCGCTGAGCGTGGACGGCGAGCCCGCGGGCGTCGCTGACATTCCGGAGATCATCACCGAGGGCCTGGGCGGGCAGCTGGGAAGCACCGCCGTCGTCATCGGCCTGGGTGCCATGATTGGCCGCGTCATGGGCGACGCCGGGGCGGCGCAGCGCATTGCCCGCAAGATCCTCTCGGTCTTCGGCGAGCGTGGCGTGCAGTGGGCCATGATCATTTCCGCGATGCTGATCGGCGTGACCATGTTCTACGAGGTCGCGTTCGTGATCCTGGTGCCGGTCGCCTTCACCCTGGTGCGCGCCACCAAGGTCAACCTGCTGTGGGTGGGCCTGCCCATGTCCATCTCGCTGTCCACCATGCATTCCTTCCTGCCCCCGCACCCGGGTCCGACCGCAGTGGCCGGGCTGTACAACGCATCGGTCGGATTGACGCTGGCCTACGGCCTGCTCATCGCCATTCCGGCCGGTGTGGCCATTGCGATGGCCTGGCCGCGGCTGTCCTTCGTGCGGCAGATGAACCCGCAGATGCCCTCGGGGCTGCTCGCGGAAAAGGACTTCGCCGACGACGAGCTGCCCTCGGGCGCCTTGTCCTTCCTGGTGGCGCTGCTGCCCATCGTGCTGATTGCCGGTTCGGAAATCCTGCGCATGACCGTGACGCTGAGCGAGGAGGCCGACGATGTGCTCGCGCTGCTGGGCTCGGCGGAAATTGCGTTGCTGATCGCCCTGCTGGTGGCGATTGCCGCCTTCGGCCCGCTGAACAACCGTTCCATGGCGCAGGTCGCCAAGTCGATGAGCGAGGCCGCGCGGGCCATGGCCATGATCCTGCTGGTCATCGGCGCCGGCGGCGCCTTCAAGCAGGTGCTGGTTTCCGCCGGCATTGCCGACTACATTGCGGACACCACTGCGGGGTGGAATCTCAGCCCGCTGTTCCTGGCCTGGATCATTGCGGTGATCCTGCGCATCGCGCTGGGATCAGCTACGGTGGCGGTATCGACCGCCGCCGGCATCGCCGCACCGCTGGTCGCGGCCACCGGAGCGTCGCCTGAGCTGATGGTGCTAGCCACCGCCTGCGGCTCGATCGCCTTCAGCCACGTGAACGACCCGGGCTTCTGGATGTTCAAGGAGTATTTCAACCTCAATGTCGGGCAGGCGCTCGCGGTGCGCACCACCTACACCACGACGTTGGCGGTACTCGGGTTGCTCGGGGTCTTCGCACTGGACCTGGTGATCGCCTAGGCCCGGTACGGAACTTTGAAGGAAAGACCTCTCGGCGACATGGAGCTGATGGCAGCTGCCACGGCCAGCCGGAGGTCTTTTCCGCGTCCCGGCCCTAAAGCGCGGGGCCGAGCCCCGCTTCGGATTGCAGCCGCAGCATGGAGTTGCCCAGATGCATGCGCATGGCCGCGGCCGCCATGTGCGGGTCGCCGGAGGCAATGGCATCACGCACGGCGCGGTGCTCTGCGGCCACCGAACCCAGCCGGTCGGCGGTGATCGTGTCGGCCGAATCCAGCCGGCCGCGCGGCATCGCGATCATGGAGGGACCGAAATTCTCCACAGCCTGGCCGAAGTAGGGATTGCCGGTAGCCCTGGCCACGGCCAGGTGGAACTCGAAATCGCAGCTCATGCTCACCGCCGCATTGCCCGCTGCGGCCTCGAAGCCCCGCAGGGCCTGGTCCATTGCGGACAAATCCTGCGCGGTGCGGGAGTGGGCCGCGACGGCGGCGGCCTCGGTTTCGAAACCCACCCGGTACTCGATCAACTGGCGGCGTTCCTCGACGGTACGCGGAACCAGTGCTTGAGCGGCAGGCTCGGCGGGCGGTGGAGGAGTCAAAGCGAAGCTGCCCGCGCCGCGCCGCGTGTAGACCAGCCCTTCGGCCTGCAGCCGGGTAATGGCCTCGCGGACCACGGTGCGCGATACCCCGTGCTCGGCGATCAGCTCGTTCTCGCTGGGCAGCTTCTGTCCCGGAGGAATGGCCCCGCCGCTGATCTGCGCGCGCAGGTGCCCGACCAAGGCCGATGCCAGATTGGGTTTGGCGTTGTGCATGCTTAAAGGATAAGCGCCGGAACCGCCTGGCAGGCGGTTCCGGCGCGAAGGTCCAGTCATGGGGACTCAGGCGGTGCCGAATTGCGCGGTTTCGGTGGTCCACGCGCGGGCCTGGTCGCTCAGGGTGAAGCCGAGCCCCGGCCTGTTCGGAACGATCATCCGGCCGTCCTTGGTTTCCAGGTGCTCATTGAACAGCGGGTCGAGCCAGTCGAAGTGCTCCACCCAAGGCTCGCGTGGGTACGCTGCTGCCAGATGCAAGTGGATTTCCATTGCGAAGTGCGGTGCCAGATCCAGACCAGCCTGGTCAGCGAAAGTAGCCAGTCTCTGGAACTGGGTGATGCCACCAACCCGGGGAGCGTCAGGCTGGATGATGTCGCAGGCGCGTGCGGCAATCAGGCGTTCGTGCTCGGAAACCGAAGCAAGCATCTCTCCTGTGGCTATTGGCGTATCCAGGGCAGCGGTCAGGGCCGCATGGCCTTCAGCATCGTAGGCATCCAGCGGTTCTTCGATCCAGACGAGGTTGAACTCCTCGAGCCTGCGCCCCATGCGCAATGCGGTAGCGCGGTCCCATTGCTGGTTGGCGTCGACCATGAGCGGGAAATCCGGGCCAATATGCTCGCGCACTGCGGCAACTCGGCGCAGGTCTTCGGCGCTGTCCGGCAGGCCGACCTTGATCTTGATGCCGCCGATCCCTTCCTCGATGGACTGGGTAGCCCGATCCTTGACCTCCTCGATGCTGGCGTTCAAGAAGCCGCCGGAAGTATTGTAGGTGCGCACCGAATCGCGGTGGGAGCCGAGGAACTTGGCTAGCGGAAGCCCCGCGCGCTTGGCTTTCATGTCGTAGAGCGCGATATCCAGTGCGGCCAACGCCTGGGTAGCCACACCAGAGCGGCCCACCGAAGCGCCGGCCCAGAGGAGCTTGGTGTACAACTTGGCGATGTCACTTGGATCTTCACCAATCATCGCTTGTGCGACTTCCTTGGCATGGGCGTACTGTGCAGGACCGCCAGCCCGCTTGGAGTAGGAGAACCCGAAACCCTCATGGCCCTGTTCCGTGGTGATCTCCGCGAAGAGGAAGACCACCTCGGTCATTGGCTTCTGGCGACCGGTGAAAACTTTCGCATCGGAGATCGGTGTGGCCAGCGGCAACCGGGCCGTTGAAAGCTTGACGTGGCGGATGGCGTCGGGGGTATAGGTCATGGCGGGAATCTCCTGTTGGGATCACTGTGGGGGTAAGCTCATTTAATTACTTATCCTATAAGTAAGAAACTTATTACACAAGTGATTTTTCGAGTGTTTTCTTCGGTGGCCTGCTGCCCCTATCTTCTCTGTGGTCGAATGCGCCCGGAGCTGCCGCTCGGGTGCTTGAAACCACGGCAGGTTCCCGTCTGGACGGCGGGGCTCCAGGCAATCGCGGGCTGTCCGCAATGCTTGAAGCGGCTATTGCCTTGCCGGATCATTTACCCTTCGCAAGGCGCAGTGGTCAAGACCAGATGCTTGAGGGCATGGTTTTCAAGAACGACTGGATCCGGAGTGAAACCGAGCCCGGCTTCCGTTGGCAGGCGGATCGTACCCTCGTTAGTGAGCTTCCCCTGATGCGGCGCATGCCAAGGGTGGAGCTGGGTTTCCCAACCGAGGAAGGGGATTTCCAATTCCGGACGGAGTGACCCGTTGGCAAGCTGGACTTCCTGGTCTGCGGCGATCAGCTGCGCGGTGGCCAGGAGGGCCGGACCGTAGTAGAAGCAGTGTGGCACCACATGGACATTAAGCCGTTGACCCGCCTCGCGAATTTTGAGCATGGCGCTGAGTCCGCCAATCTTTCCGACGCTAGGCTGGGCAAACTGCAGGGCGCCGAGTTCCATATCCGAGGTCAGCCCCTGGACCCCTGAATGGTTTTCTCCACCGGAGACGTTGCCGAAACGAGCATTGAGGGCGGCTAGTGATTGCGAATCATCTGGCGGGAAGATCGGTTCTTCGATCCACAGCAGCTCCAGGGCCGCCATGGCAGCAATCGACGACCCGGCTTCGGCTGGATGATGCCACTTGCAATTGACATCGACCATCAGCGGGTGGGAGCCCACGGCCTGCCGTGCGGCCTTGATGGCTGGAATCGAGGACTCATGGATTTTGAACGCCTTGAATCCGTGTTCCAAAGCCCTGGAAAGATGAAAAGCAACCTCCTGCGGATCCTCGGCATAGTGGACCAAAGACGCGTAGGCATTGATTTCATGGCGGGCATCGATATTGATGAATTCCCGCAGCGTCTGTCCTGCACGACGTGCCGCTATATCCCAAAGAGCGATGTCCACTGCGGATAGTGCGAAGTGAATGGGTCCGGTGCGCCCGAAAGCGTGGAATGCATATTCGGCCGAGGCAATGCTCCCGTCGAGGGCCGATGAACGCCCCAAGAAAAAGGGGGCCACGATCTGTTCAAGGGCAGCCCATGTCGCGGGATTGGATTTGTGGCCGAAGGCTTCGCCCCAGCCGGTGAACCCATCCGCGGTTTGCACCTTCACCATTAATGATTCCATCTGGGTCAACGTGCGTGATGATGCATTGAAAGCATCGATTGATTCCGCATTGGAATCTTCCTGGCTTCGCCGCGCGGCATCAAAAGGCAGTGATATCCGATAGAGCTCTATTGACACGATAGTGTCACTTAAACCGTCTTTGGCCTGCGACATTTTACTGATCTCCTATTTTCATATGGACGCATCCAGCGACTGTTCGCACCGTGTGATGGCGTCCAGCGGTGGCTCCGAGGCGATTCCTCAAACCTATCTCGCCAGTGTGGTTGACCTCACGTTGGTGTTTAGTTTAGCGTTGAGGAATAGAGATTGGAAAGCGCATTCCTGAAGTCGATTTCGAATCATCTTCACCAAGCGCTTCTAGCAAGGAGTCACTCATGTCGGTCCCGATTCGTAAGGGCTGCCTTCGCGTTTCGTCGAAAGGAGGTAGTGGTCAATGAGCGCCATTGCCGAACTGCAGAACCTCAGCAAGAACAATGGCCGCAAAGTCCCTCCCAAGGACAACAAGGCAGCGCATATCTTCCTCATTCCGTGGACGATCGGGTTATTCCTTATCACCCTGGGGCCCATGGCCATGTCGCTGTATCTTGCGTTTACGGACTACAACCTTTTGCAGGCTCCGTCCTTTTCAGGGTTTGAGAACATTGAACGGATGCTCGACGACCAGCGGCTGCATAATTCATTGCGGGTCACGTTCACCTATGTTTTGATCGGTGTTCCGTTGCAGCTGGCAGTGGCCCTCGCCGTAGCAATCTTGCTTGACCGGGGAATGCGCGGGCTCTCTTTTTACCGCTCAATTTTCTACCTGCCTTCCATGCTGGGTTCCTCAGTTGCAATCGCAGTGCTGTGGAAGCAGATTTTCGGTACCACCGGCCTGGTGAATCAGCTCTTGGAATTGGTCGGTATCCAAGGCATTGGATGGATCTCCGATCCAAACACGTCACTTGGAAGCCTGATCTTGCTCAACGTGTGGACCTTCGGCTCACCGATGGTGATCTTCCTTGCAGGTCTGCGTCAAGTTCCCATGATGTATTACGAAGCAGCCTCCATTGATGGGGCGAGCAAATGGCGGCAGTTCCTGAGTATCACGTTGCCGATGATTAGCCCCATTATTTTCTTCAACCTGGTCCTGCAGATCATTGGGGCCTTCCAGAACTTCACTCAAGCTTTCATCGTGTCCAATGGATCGGGCGGTCCTGCCGATTCCACCATGTTCTTCACGCTCTACCTGTACCAGCAAGGATTCAAACAGTTCGATATGGGTTATGCCTCAGCCATGGCATGGCTCCTGGTGCTCATAGTTGGTGCATTTACCGCTGTGAACTTCTTCGTTTCTAAGTATTGGGTGTTTTACGATGACTAATCAAACTTCACTTCCAGATTCGCAAGTACGCGGTGGGTCACCGCAAGAACTCGTGCTTGATGAGGAAGAACTTCTCGGAAAAAAGCCGCCGGTTGGCGGTACTGATGAACGAGGCAAGACCGTAAAGGGTAAGAGCCCGAAGTTCAAGGTTTCAATGCGCTCATTGCTAAAGCATGCGCTGCTGATCCTGGGTGCCGGAGTCATGATCTATCCATTGCTGTGGATGGTAGCTAGCTCCTTCCGCCCGAACGACCTGATCTTCCGCGAGGCCGGTTTGGTTATTTCCCAGGTGGACTGGAATAACTACCCCAGCGGTTGGAACGCGCTGTCTGAACCTTTCAGCAAGTACTTGATGAACTCTGCGATTTTGGTTTTGGGATGCATCCTTGGCAACTTGGTGTCCTGCTCCATGGCGGCATACGCATTTGCCAGGCTTGACTTCAAGTTCAAGAAGATTATGTTCGCGCTGATGCTGATGACCATCATGCTGCCGATCCACGTGATTATCGTTCCGCAGTACATCATGTTTTCTCAGATCGGCTGGGTCAATACCTTCTGGCCAATCATCGTTCCGAAACTGCTTGCCACGGACGGGTTCTTCATCTTCCTGATGATCCAATTCATCCGAGGAATCCCTAAGGATATGGATGAAGCAGCCCGAATCGATGGCGCCGGCCATCCACGGATCTTCCTGCAGATCATCCTGCCGCTTATGGTTCCAGCCTTGGCAACTACGGCAATCTTCACGTTCATCTGGACCTGGAGCGACTTCTTTACCTCACTGATCTACCTCACCAACCCGAGTAATTACACCGTGCAAGTTGCGCTCAACGCATTCATAGACTCCACCGGAGAATCCAACTGGGGCGCACTGTTCGCAATGTCGATCGTCACGTTGGTCCCTGTATTCCTTGCCTTCCTCTTCGGGCAGAAATACCTGGTCAAGGGCATCGCAACTACTGGTATCAAATAGCAGGAATATGCCACTGGCCTAGGACAACAGCGCTAGGCCAGTGGCCTCGACCGATACCAGACACAAGCGCCAGAAACTTATCGTAGGAGAAACCGCATGGGAAGCTCATCACGCACCAGCTACGTACTGATCGGCACAGGGAACCGATGCGAAATGTACCTGACTGCTATCTTCGGTGAACATAGCGACGTCGCTGAACTTGTCGCATTGGCAGATACCAACCAGGGGCGAATCGAGTACTACCAAGACGTAGTTGAACAGACCTTCGGCGAGAAGGTTGGGTCCTTTGACCCGCAAGACTTGGCCAAAGTCATTCGAGAACGCCACATTGACCGGGTAATCATCACGAGCCCGGACTACACGCATGCTGAGCTGATCTGCACCGCTCTGTATGCCGGCGCCGATGTGATAGTTGAGAAACCACTAACAATTGATGCGCCGAGCACCGCTCGTATAGCTCGGGCGGTGGAAGAAAGCGGCCATGAAATCGTGGTCACGTTTAACTACCGTTATTCTCCTCGGAATACAGCCCTGAAGAAGGCCATCGACGATGGGAAAATCGGCCAAGTCACATCCGTGGACTTCAACTGGATGCTGGATACCGTTCACGGAGCAGACTACTTTCGCCGATGGCATCGACTCAAGGAAAACTCTGGCGGCTTGCTAATCCATAAGTCCAGCCATCATTTCGATCTGGTCAATTGGTGGCTCGACGATTCACCGCAGAAGGTCTTTGCAACAGGAGGGCTGAAGTTCTACGGGCCCGACAACGCAGAGTTCAGGGGCCGCCAAGCCAACGAACGCGGTACCCACGGGCTAAGCGATAAGGATCCGTTTGATTTGGATCTTCGCAGCGATGAGCGGTTGGAAAAGCTCTATCTAGAGAACGAACACTTTGATGGGTACCGCCGAGACCAGGGAGTCTTCAATGGCGAGATCACCATCGAAGACAATTTGAGCCTGACTGCTGAGTATCAAAACGGACCGGTGCTTTCATATTCCCTGAACGCGCACAGCCCATGGGAAGGATACCGGGTTGCGGTGAACGGGACGGAAGGACGCCTGGAACTGGACGTTGTCGAACGGGCAGCAGTACTGCCCGCGGCCGGCGGGCATCCGGTGGATCCTTCATATAGCAATGATGGCCAGAGCGGCAATGCCAGGTCGAAAGGCGAGAGATTGCTTTTGCAGCGGCATTGGGAAGAAGCAGTGGAGATTCAGATCGAAAACTCGAATGGATCGCATGGTGGCGGCGACAAGCTCCTGCTCGAAGAGCTCTTCCGCGGAGCCAACGAGGATGGATATGCGCGGCAAGCCGGATTCATCGACGGTGTGCGCGCCATTGCTGTCGGGATTTGCGGAAATCAATCGCTGGAAACCAGGCAGCTCGTGGACGTCGGGAGTGCTGGCCTGGGCGTGGACATTTCGTTTCAACCGAAGGTCAAGGTGTAAACGGAGCCATGGGTGAAAAAGTCGTCATCACCGGGGGAGCAGGGCGTTTAGGCCGTGCCGTGCTCGCGGGGTTTTCTCACGCAGGGCATGAAGTGATCTCTCTTGACAGGCAGATTCCGGAAGAACCTCTCGATGGCGTGGAGTATCACTGCATCGATCTGATGGATGCGAAGGCTACGCATGCGCTATTCGAGCAGCTTGCTCCGCAAGCGGTGGTGTCCCTCGCGGCAATGGCTGTTCCTTTCATGGCCCCGGAAGAGGTGCTTCTGCACACGAACGCGACCATTGCCCATAACGTCACCTCGGCGGCAGTGGAGGCCGGTGCTACCAGGGTCGTGCTGGCCTCCAGCCCATCAATAATGGGCTATGGTTCTCCGGGCGGATGGGTGCCGGAGAAGCTGCCTCTTGATGAAAACGAAGTTCCCAAGCCATGGCATGCTTATGGGCTTTCCAAATTCGTAGCCGAGCAGATTGCCGCCATGTTCGCAGCGAAAATGGGACCGGCAAGTTCGGTGAAGTTCGCTTCCTTCAGGCCCTGCTATGTGATCGCAGAGGAAGAGTGGGCCGGCGCTCCAACGCAGCAGGGACACACTGTTGCTGAGCGCCTACAAGATCCTCGCTTGTCAGCGCCTGCGCTATTCAATTACGTTGATGCGCGGGACGTGGCAGATTTCCTGCTGGTACTGCTTGAACGGTTTGACCGCGTAGAGAATGGCTCGGTGTTCTTCGTTGGTGCAAAGGATGCCATGGCAACGCGTCCGCTCGCAGAGCTGATCCCAGAGATTTATCCGGAGCTCGAGGACGTCGCAGCGGGACTCACCACGGATAGCCCTGCCTTCAGTATCCAGAAAGCGCGAGATGTCCTTGGCTGGGAACCGAAACGCAGCTGGCGCTCGGAATTGAAGGCCACCGTATAAAAGGCATCGGTACATAAAATTATTGGCTGGGAAACCTCAAAAGGATTTCCCAGCCAATAATTGTTTAGGGTGCGCTTAGCGTTGAAGTACTGCTGGCCGTGGCAAACCGTTAACCAGGTTTGAGGGCCAGAGCGGATCGAAGGTGAGAACCTCAAAATCCCCGGACTCGGTCAGCAGCATGGTGTCCTCAACTTTGAACGCAAGACCATCGCGTGCTGCACTGGGATTGAACGCAAAAGCCTGGTTCAACTGGAAGAGATCAGTTGCTCCTGGGGTGAGCCGGGGATCTCGTCCGTTGTAGCCGGCAATGCCGCCTTGATGATGCAACGACCATTCCCCGGCATCGAAACCATGCTCCGGGTAGGATTCCTGGATGACGGGCAATAATTCACCGAGAACGCCGCCAGGGCGAATTGCCGCAAGGATATCTGCCTCGACAGCCAGGATGTCGTCTTCTCCAGAGAGTTCCTGAGGCGTCGGCGCACCGAATCGCACCCACCTGGTGATGTTGGCAATGAGCCCATGACGTCTTACGCACAGCACTGCCATGGCTTTGCCTCCGAGCGGGGCCGCGGTGGGCAGGGGGTGCCGGGCTGCGGCACGTGAATCGCCGCTGACCAAGGCAACGAGCACTTCGCCTCCTTGGACGACGGCTCCAGCTGTCAGCTTGGCTGCCACGTCGAACTCGGAATCATCGCTACGGGCGGCCGACAGCACTTGGGTCATGAGCGCAGCCGTGTCGCGGCAAAGAGCGCGATACCTATTAATCTCAGTTTCATTGAGTGCTGAGCGAAGGGCTCGCAAATCGGACTCGATTTCCCGCTCGCTGAGGATCTTTTGTCCGCTCGCCGCTGGAAACCATTCTCGGACATTGTCGAGATCCTGGTACCAGGCGGTGACATGCACCGAAACTTGTTCCACGTTGCCGAGCTCTTCTCGCTGGATCCGTGCAGCTTCACTCACGGACGTTGCAAGCTCGCACCCCTGGGCATGAACCAGAACCCTGGCAATGGGTGGTGCCGCAAGAGATACGTGCGTGCGGGCACCGCCCAAGAGCCAGGCAAGCGAAGCGGGGGTTGAGAGAAGCAGATACTGCCCATCGCGGCTTCTGATGAGCTCGACCAGTTGGGTATGCTTCTTTGCGTATTCATGAGTGGCGGTGGTGGGCACAATCAGCCTTCCTTGGAACCTGAACCGTATTTTCGGGCTAGCAGGGCCACGGTCTGCACCGGGACCCTCCCATCAACCACGAGTACTCGAACTTGGCGGGTTATCGCTTCCTGAGGGTCCAGCACAACCGGTGTAGACCAGGCCAGCGAACTGCCGACACCCGGATATCCGGAACTGCGAACAAACCATGGGTCATCATGCTCACTGCAGAAAATGATGGTGGCATCCCCGTGGCCTTCAGCAAGATCAGCCAAAGCCACCGAGTCCGAGGAGAACGTAGCACTGAAGGCGAGCCATGGACTGTGCACACCGTGGACTTGCGATTCCCCGGAAGCCGATGGGGTAAAAATCTGTGGATCAGCGATTGGCGGCAGACGCCAGAAGAAACCTCCGTAGCCGCCGTTGTGACGGCCGTTGGTACCCGGAGAGCCAAGCGACACCTGGCGTTCGCGCGCCGAGAGCCTGAAACTGAAATCCAGGCTCCAGCCGGTGATGGCGCTTTCATGGTCCTCAAATGCATTGAGCTCAATCGAACGGTACTCATCGAGCAGGATTTCCTGTTCGTGGCTGACCCATTCGAGCTGCGAATCCAAAGCGCTGCCATTGCGGGCGAACGCATTGGACGCTGTGCGGATATGTCCATGGTCCGCGCGCCATATGTAGCGTGAGGCGTCGCGGGTGTAGGTGCGCCCACCCCAGAAATTGGTCCCGTTCACATCTTGCAATGCAACCCCGACACCTAGATGCCAGGTGTGGTCAAGCGGTTGCTGCTCACTGACCACAACTCCGTTGAAGGTCTTCAGGTTATCCAAGAAGGGACGCGGTGAATTGGTGCGGGAAATATCTTCTCCCGTCCTCAACTCCGCAAGGGTGCGCTGTTTCCCCGTTGCGGGATTGATCAGCGACAACGAGCCACTGGTTTTCGCTGGCAAGGCCCAAGGCGCTCCGAGCGAAGAGAAACTGGACTGCGCCGCCACCGCCCGGTCGATGAATCGTTCGATGTTCGGTATCACTGGGTGGAAATCTGCTCCATCCCCGGCAGGGATAACCTGCTCTTCTGCGATCTGAGTTGGAGCATCCGAGGTCCGTATCTGCTCGAGGACGCGCATGAAAGCACCGGCCGACGCCAAAGAGCTCAAGAGTTCAGTTTCGCTGCCGTTGCGCACCTCGACGAGGTTCTCGAGAAGGTTGACTCGTCCGAAAACTTCAGAAGATTCTGGAAGTCCCAAGTCCGGGTTGGGTCGAACCAGCAGCTCATCACGGGTGTAGTACAACGTTGCGGTGCCCTCGGTGCCATAGATGGTGATCCATGGATCCTGCTGTTCACTGGCGCAAACGGTCAGCGCGGCAATGACGGGGATTCCGGTGCTCGTTTGCACGCGCACCACGGAGGTATCGTCTGCTTCGATGCTGTGCGCGTGATACAGCTCGGTGGCAAGATGGGCGACGTCCTGGGCTTTGCGCGCTCCGGCGATGTGCAAGGCGCTGGCGACCGCGTGGGCCAGGGGATTGGTCACTACACCGTCGGCAATCTCGACGCCGTCGAGTTTTCGATGTCCTGCCCAAGGCGAACGTGCATAGTAGCCCGTGGTGCGGAGCCAATTTCCACTGGCACCCACCGCACGAAGGGCCCCGATGGGAGAGTTCTTCGCGTTATCGGCGAAGAACCCATCTATGGTTTTCAAGGCTGTCGAGCCAAGGGCCTGGAACCCTACTTGCACGTGGGCGCCAGCATCGGCCGCGGCTTGCAGCAGGCGTGAATACTGATCCAGGGTCGCTGTCGGCGGTTTTTCGAGGTAGAGATCTGCACCTGTACGCAAGGCCTCCATCGCAAGGTCGGCATGCGTACTGATCGGCGTTGAAATAATGATGATGTCCGGGGTTAATCCGGAGCTGAGGAAAGCATCAAAGTCGGCGAACACGTGCGTGTCCTTGCCGCGCATCTCTTTCCCGGGATCGACCGGATCGATGCCGGCAAGGAACGTGATTTTCTCCTCGGCTGCGAGTCGATGGATATTTGCCAAATGCTGGCGTCCGAATCCGTTCAGACCAATCAGCACCACCGCAGGAGCAGTTGGCGCTGCCAGGGCACTAGTCGTTGCAGATCCCGCTGCGGTGGCTTGCTGATTCATCGTGTTCCTTCAGAGATATTCGAATTCAGATCAGTTTAATGCGCTGGCCGGCTGAACGCCCGCAGCTTGCTCAAGGTGGGGCAATACGAGAGTTTCGTAGCGCTGGGACATGGTTGCCAAGGTCAGCGCGGAATCCTGCTGGTTGATCTCGTCATTGAAGATCTCGACTTCAACTGGACCTCGGTATCCGGCCTGTGACACCCATCGGGAAATCGCCGAGAAATCGATATGGCCGTCGCCCATCATGCCTCTGGATTGCAGCGCATTGCTGGCAATCGGAAGATTGAAATCACAGATCTGGTAGCTGGCCAGGCGATGCTCAAGGCCTGCCCGCTGGATCTGCTGCTGCAATTGCGGATCCCAGAACACATGGAAGGTGTCAACAACAACGCCTACGGCCTTGGTCGGATAAGGACTGGCCAAGTCCAGGGCCTGTCCGAGCGTGGAAAGCACTGCTCGGTCGGCGGCATACATTGGATGCAACGGTTCTAGCACCAGCCGAACGCCGTGTTCCAGGGCGATGGGAACCAGCTCTTCCAAGCCTCGCGCGACGCGATCGCGAGCCGCGACAATGTTCTTGTCTGCTGGATCTCCGGTGCCGCCCAGAATATGCGCGGCCGACGGCAAGCCGCCCACGACCATGATCAATTCATTGGCGCCGATGACGGCAGCTTCCTCGATGGCCTGCCGGTTCGATGCCAGCGCGGCAGCTTGGGCTTCGGCAGAAGGTGCAGTGAGAAAGCCGCCACGGCACAAGGTGCTGGCTTTGAGCCCTGCCCCAGCGATGATCTGGGCTGCTGGCCCAGCGCCACCGGCCTCGGCAAGCAAATGCCGCCACGGACCAATATGGCTCAGGCCCGCCTGCGCTGCAGCTTCGGCGGCTTCGTGGAGGCTGAGATTCGGGGTAGTGCCGGTATTAAGCGATAGTTCGAATGTCATGACACACCTGTCAGGGACGAAGTTGTAGTTTTGATTCCAGAAATTGCCACGAGCTGTTCCATTCGCTCAGCAGCCAGATCAGGGTTTTGCAACAGGCCAGCGCCATCAGCGAGAACGAATGTGCGCACCAAATGCGGCAGGGAACGTCCGGCGTGCAGCCCGCCGATCATCTGGAAACCGCTTTGGTGCCCATTGAGCCACGAAAGGAAGGCAATCCCGGTCTTGTAGTAGAACGTTGGGGCGCTGAAAATATGCAATCCCAGCTCTCTGGTGGAGTCCAGGATCTTCCGGCCGCGTTCTGCGTCGCCTGCATCGAAAGCCTGCAGGGCCGTTGACGCAGCGGGATAGATGGCGGCGAAAATTCCCAGCAACGCATCGGAATGCAGTTGCCCGTCACCGTGGATCAGCTCGGGATAGTTGAAATCGTCGCCAGTGTAGAGGCGCACTCCAGCTGGCAATGCGGCACGAAGCTGCTTCTCATGCTCGGCATTGAGCAAAGAGACTTTGACGCCGTCGATTTTCGACGCATGCTGCTCCAGAATGGACTGGAAAACCCCGGTGGCTTCTGCCAAATCCGGTGTTCCCCAGTAGCCGCTCAACTGTGGATCGAACATGTCTCCAAGCCAATGCAGGATCACTGGCTGCTTGGCAGCATCGAGCAAAGTCGCATACACGTCCAGATAATCCTGCGAGGTGCGCGCAGCCTTGACCAGGGCCCGGGAGCACATCAAGATCGCCTTCGAACCTGAATCTTCAACAAGGCGCAGCATCTCCAAATAAGCGTTGGTGACTTCAGCCAGCTGGCCCGGCTGGACAGTGTCTGCCGACAGCTGGTCCGTGCCGACACCGCAGGCGAGAATATCCCTGACGGTGAGCCCGGCCAAGGCCGGGTAGCTGTTCTTCTGGAGAACCCCGGCCGCTTCGATCGCCGATCGCCTGATCAACTCGCAGGTAGCCGCGTAGTCCAGCCCCATGCCTCGCTGCGCCGTATCCATCGCATCGGCGACACCCAGCCCGTAGGACCATAGCTCGTGCCGGTAGGCCAGCGTCGCATCCCAATCGATGCTTGCCGGTGCGCCAGGCGTATTGTCTGCTCCCATGAGGGGGATGACATGGGCTGCGGCATAGGCCTTGCGCGAGGAAAGCGGGGCAGACGGCCGCTGGAATTCTCCGGGGCCTTTCAACCGATAGGAAAAGTTCTGCCCGTTTTCGTCAATGAGTGTCAATTCGGGCAAGGATGCGTAGCTCATAGCGTGATCTCCGGGATATCGAGGGTGCGTCGTTCGGCGGCTGACTGCAATCCCAAAGCCGCTAGCTGGACACCGCGAGCGGCCGAAAGCAGGCCATACTGGTGTTCGCGTCCCGCTGCGACGTCGGCCAAGAAATCTTCCCACTGCAGCTTGAATCCGTTATCCAGGTCGGCATTGGCGGGAACTTCCATCCACTGGTCGCGGAACGACTCAGTGACTGGCAAATCGGGGTTCCAAACAGGCTTCGGAGTGTGGGCGCGTTGCTGGGCAACGCACTTGTTCAATCCCGCGACGGCGGAACCGTGGGTGCCGTCGATCTGGAATTCCACCAGTTCATCGCGGTAGACGCGCACTGCCCACGAGGAGTTGATCTGCGCAATTACTGCATCGCCGGAAGGAGTTTCGAGTTCGAAGATGCCGTAGGCCGCATCATCTGCGGTGGCTTCGTAGGCTTCGCCTTGTTCGTCCCAGCGGGTAGGGATGTGGGTTGCCGTGGTCGAGGTGACGGACTTGACCTTGCCGATGATTCCTTCAAGGACGTAGTTCCAGTGGCAGTACATGTCGGTGGTCATCGATCCGCCATCCGCAAGACGGTAGTTCCAGGAAGGCCGCTGCGCTTCCTGGATGTCTCCCTCGAATACCCAGTAGCCGAACTCGCCGCGCATTGAGAGAATGCGTCCGAAGAAGCCTTCGTCGACCAAACGGCGTAACTTCACCAGGCCCGGCAAGTAGAGCTTGTCGTGCACGACGCCGGCGGTAATTCCCTTGGCCTGTGCCTGGCGGGCGAGATCCACGGCCTCTTCGAGGGTTTCAGCGGTCGGTTTCTCGGTGAAGATATGCTTGCCTGCCCCGATGGCTTTCGACAGCGTTTCGTAACGCAAGGAAGTCATGGACGCGTCGAAAATGATGTCGACACTCGGGTCATCAATCAGGGAGTCAAGATCGGTGCTGTAGTGCTCAACCTGGTGCTTCTGCGCAAGTTCGCGCAGCTTCGCTTCGTTACGTCCAACGAGGATCGGTTCAACGGTCAGCTTCGAACCGTCCCCGAGAGTGATTCCTCCCTGGTCTCGGATAGGAAGGATTGAACGCAGCAAGTGCTGGCGGTATCCCATGCGGCCGGTGATGCCGTTCATGGCGATGCGTAGAACTTTTGTTTCTGTCACTGGGGTCTCCTCGAAACGGGGAATGCGTAAGGGAATAGAATGGGAATGCGCTTTCCACGATAGTGAGGTGTAATTGGAGTGTCAACCATCACGTTCGCGAAAGATAAGCTTGTGCCAGGTTGCAGAGAATGATAAGGATTTCAGATGGCTGTTCGACTAACTGATGTGGCTAATGAAGCCGGGGTTTCCCTGGCGACCGCTTCGCGAGTGCTCAATGGGTCAGCACGCAAGCCGGCTGTGGAAATCTCGGATAAAGTGCGTGCTGCGGCTGAAAAGCTCGGTTACTTCCCCAATGCCCAAGCGCAAGCGCTTGCCAGATCCACCACGAAGCTGATCGGCTTGGTGGTCAGGGACATAGCCGACCCCTACTTCTCTACCATCGCCCGGGGAGTGCAGCGCTCTCTTGGTGATAGCGGTGTCCAGCTGCTTTTGGCCAGCACGGAGTACGATCCCGAGCGGGAAATCGAAGCCGTTCAGGCATTCATGTCGCAACGGACGGACGCTATCATCCTGTCGGGATCGCGCAGTTTGGGCGAGAACGGGCAGTTGCTGAAACTGATCGAGAATTATCAGGAAAATGGTGGCCAAGTCATGATTATCGGCCAGCCCATGACCGATATGGGCGGCATACAAATCGACAACGAGGCAACTGCCGAGCACCTGGCGGCCGAGTTGATCAGTGCCGGCCACCGCAGGTTTGTCGTATTGGCCGGGGAAGCGAATCTGCTGACATCAAGGGACCGTTCCAACGGGTTCCTGGAGAAGCTGAAGCGCAGTGGCCTGGATGCAGAGGAAGTTATCAGCGGCCCCTTCTCGCGCGAGGGGGCCTATGTTGCAATGAGCGATTACCTCAAGCGGCAGAAGTCGGCAGGCGGTGTCCATCGGGTGTGCGTGTTCTGCGTTTCGGATGTCATGGCCCTGGGTGCCATTCGGGCGATTCGCGAGAACCGCTTGCGTATTCCCGAAGATATCGCTGTGGTGGGATTCGACGACATCCCGACCCTTATCGACATTACGCCCACGGTCAGCACTGCTCGACTTCCTCTGGAAGAAATCGGAAAATGGGCTGGTGAGATGGCGCTGAACCACGGCGAACTGCGGAAGATTGTGGTTTCCGGTGTGCCGGTCCTGCGCGAGTCCACGCAGCTGGCTGACGGCCAGTAGTGATGTTCATTGGGAATCGTGCCATGCGAAAACTAACTGACTTGATTCCCGAAACCCCTTGACCAGTGACCGCAATCACACCTAGATTGTTTGGCAAGCGCTTTCCACAATGAAAAACCAGGTGTTGCTTGCAGGATGGCCTCGCATCACCACCCCACCCAAGGAAGATTTTCATGACTCAGCAGGTATGCACGAGAAAAACTGGACGGAAATTCGGTCTGCGGCTAAGCAAATCAGTTGCAGTTGTGGCGGTAGCCGCTCTGGCCCTCACTGGCTGTGGCGGTAGCAGCGCTGCCGACGGTGAGGACGGGAAGATCCAGCTTCGTTTCTCATGGTGGGGCTCGGATTCGCGGGCCCAGGCAACCAATGAAATTATTGAGGCTTTCGAAGCGGCCAACCCGGACATCGATGTCCAAGGCGAGTACTCCGACTGGAGCGGCTACTGGGACAAGCTCGCAACACAGGTTGCCTCCAACGATGCTCCGGACATTATCCAGATGGACGACAAGTACCTTCGCGAATACGCGGACCGCGGCGCATTGCTGGACCTCGAAGGCGTAGATGTTTCCAAGTTCGAAGACGTTGCCGTTCAAAACGGTACGACCGATGCCGGCCTTGTCGGCATTACCACCGGAATCAATTCCTTCACATTGACCGCCAATCCAAAAGTCTTAGCCGAAGCTGGCCTGGAAGTTCCAGATGACAAGACCTGGACGTGGGATGACTACCGGACGATCACCGAGACGGTGAGCCAGAAGCTCGACGGCAAATATGGAGCCGAAGCCCCGAACGAACCGGCCGGGTTGCAGACCTGGTTGCGTCAAGACAAGAAGAATCTGACGAGCTCGGATGGATCACTCGGATTCTCGCCTGACGATCTGGCCAAGTACTTCCAGCACCACAAGGACTTGATGGATAACGGTTCTTATCCAAAGGCCTCGGTCCTGGCGGAAAACCAGAATGCAGGTCCAGACCGTTCTATGACAGGCACGGGAGTGGCAGCCTTCGGCATGTGGTGGAGCAACCAGTTGGGAGGCCTTTCCACAGCGGTTGGTTCGGACTTGGTTCCGCTGCGACTGCCAAGCCACACCGGCAAGGCTGAGGACAATGGTCTTTGGCACAAGTCGTCAATGATGATGTCGGGGTATGCTCGCACCGAACACCCGGAAGAGGTCAAGAGATTTGTTGACTTCATGGTGAATTCGCAAGAAGCTGGCGCGCTGAACCAGATGGACCGCGGGTTACCTTCGAACACCGAAGTGCGGGAACAAGTCGTCTCAAAATTGGATTCAATCGAAGCTTCTTCTGCAGAATTCGTGACGAGCTTGAAACCCGAACTTCAGAGCACGGAACCAATCCCGCCAATGGGGTTCAGTGCGGTTCAGGATGTCCTCTACCGTTATGAAATGGAAGTGTTCTTCGAGCGCCAGAGCGTAAGCGACGCGGCGCAGAATGCCTTCAAGGAAATCGAAACTGCGGTAGCCCAATAGCTGAACGAGAATCAACCATCGTTCTTGCGGTCGTTGCAATCCCTGGATCCCGGGGATTGCAACGGCCTTTGCGCGTTCGAGGGAAAGTTCATTCTGCTCCTCCTTCAACTCTCTGCGCGGTGCAATCCTTGAATTCGCCACGGCGCGTGCCGTACAGGGCTGCGGTTTGAACCAGGGCTTCCAGATGCCTCATAACCTTGTTCGGTCGTGATCTGCGCCCAAGCAAGCCTCTCTAGCCATTTGCGTGCGACGAGTCGCGAGTGCACCAGCAACCGGGATGCGAGGCGCCAGCGGCCGTTGAACTTTCCAGAGCATGGCCTATCGGAAGGGTGCTGCCAATCAGCTGGAATCCCGCAGAGGTGAATTGCCAATGGGTTCCTGCTTTCTTCCATCCATTGCCAGAGGTAACCACACCGCGGTGCCCGCAGTTCTGGGCCGCAAAGCTGCTGGCTCGACCTTGCCGGTGATCGGTTTGCGGCACCTGCGGATTGCAGGTCGAACCCCGCCAGCTTTGCGGCCAATGCGGGGAGCACAAAGTATCCTGAAAACTAAGTGCAAGAGGAATGGAAAAATGGCATCTGGACTTTTGGCAGTAGACGGCGGGCAGACCGGAATCAAGCTGAGATTCGAGCAGGATGGCGAAACTGCAGAATTAGCGCTTCCCGGTGTGCAAACCCATGAACCCGTCCTGCCCCAACTGGCACGCGCCATTAACCAAGCTGCCGCTGCCGCCGAATGGGAGTGCAGCACCGTGAGCGTAGGCACCACAGGCCTGGTGAAAGCCGAACATGATGCACGGCAGTTCTACGACCTCATCGGATCCAGCGCTATTTCCCATATTGCGCTGGCCCACGACTCGGTGACCAGCTATCTCGGAGCGCTGGGAGAACGCCACGGCGCTGTCGTTGCAGCCGGTACCGGTGTCGTCACCTTGGCGGTAGGCCCCTGCTCGGTGGCCCGAGTTGATGGATGGGGCCACATCATGGGTGATGCCGGCAGCGGCTATTGGATTGGCCAGAAGGCAATGAACGCGGCCATGCGCGGCTTTGACGGCCGCGGGCCAGCTACCGCGCTGACCGGGGAACTCGCGAAGCGCTGGCCCGATCTCTCCGAAGCGTATATTGACTTGCAAGCGATGCCGGACAGGGTGGCCATCGTCGCCTCCTTTGCGCAGAGGGTTGCCCAGTTGGCCTCGACCGATGAAATGGCGGCGCGGATCTGCGCGCTCGCCGGTGCAGAACTGGCCAGCTCCGCAGCAACGGCATTGCGCCGCGCGAGGCTGGAACAGCAGGCCGGAGCGATTCCGGTCGCAGCCATCGGGGGAGTGCTCGCCGGCGAATTCGCCAGAAGCAGCTTCGTGCGGGAGCTGCACCTGCTGGTCCCTGCCGCGCAAGTCCAGGATTCGCCGGGAAATGGGCTGGACGGAGCCCGTGCATTGGCCCTCCTGCCAGCGGACCACGCCTTGCAAGGCCTCGTATCGCGCTTTGGCGCCCAGCCATAAGACGTGGGCAGCGGTGATAACTGGCCATCAAATAGGCGCAGGCAATCAATAGGTGACAAGATTAGTGGAGAACGTCGTGATTATTAAGGAGTCATCGTGAGTTTCCGAGTCGGTCCCGTAGATCTTGTCCCCGAAGGCGAATCGCTGCTGGTTGAAGCCAAAGACAGCGGCGCATGCGAAGACATCGCGATCTTCCACGCCGAAGACGGCAACTTCTACGCGCTGCAGGATGAATGCACCCACGAGGTCGCTTCGCTTTCCGACGGCTGGCTCGAAGACTGCAGCATCGAATGCCCCATCCACTCCTCGACCTTCGACCTGAAAACCGGCAAGGTGCAGTGCATGCCAGCCACCGTGGACGCCCGGACCTACAAGGTGGACGTCGTGGACGGCTTCTTGGAGCTTGAAATCTAAATGCCTTCCGTGCACATCATCGGAGGCGGGGTCGCGGGGTACGCACTGGCCCGGCACCTGGTGCAGCAGCAGTACGCCGGATCCATCAAGATCAGCGATGCCCAGGGCCTGCCCTATGATCGTCCGCCGCTGAGCAAGTCCCTGCAGGTTGAACCGTTCGCACCGGTGTCCTGGTACCAGCACCATGGCGTCGGCCTGATCCAGGAAGATGTCCAAAGCCTGCAACTGCCGCAGTCCGCTGACGACTGGGTAGTGCTGGCTACCGGCACCACGCCCAAGGCATTGGATGTTCCCGGCGGGCACCATGCGCTCAGCCTGCACAGCGCAGCTGACGCCGCCCGCATATCAGACGTCCTGGAATCGGGGATGTTCGGCCAGCGGGTGCTTGTCATCGGAGCGGGGCTGGTAGGGGCCGAGTTCGCGTCCACCGCCAAGATGTCCGGGGCACAAGTCACCTTGATTTCCAGCTCCGACGCACCTCTTGCCCACGTGCTGGGCCACGAACTTGCCGAACAGCTGCACGCGGATCATGCCAACCACGGCATTGCCACCTTGACCGGTGCGGTGACCGAGCTCGGCCCCAACTATGCAATGGCCAATGGCCAGCGCCATGATGCGGAGCTGATCGTGGCAGCCATCGGCGTCGAACCCGAAACTGCGCTCGCCGAGCAGCTGGGCCTGGAAGTCGACGACGGGATCGTGGTCGACGCGCAGCAGCGTTCTGCCAGCTGCCCCCAGGTGCTGGCTATCGGCGACGTCGCCCGGGAGGAAAACCAGCCCCGTGCGGTGCACTGGGAAGCTGCCATGGAAGATGCCGCCCAAGCGGCGGCAACCATCATGGGCACAGCCGCACCGAAGCGTTCGGTGCCATGGTTCTGGAGCGACCGCCACGAAATGCACGTGGAAACGGTGGGCGACTTCAGCCAGGCCGCCAGCACCGTGACGCGCCTGAACCGGCGAGGCAAGATCCAGACGGTCTTCGGGCTCGACGCCAAGGGCGCATTGGTGTCCGCCTCGATGATCGATGGCGGCCTGATGGCCAAGGCCGCGAAACGGCTCATTGCGAAATCAGCCACCCCAAGCATTGAACAATTGAAGGACCCCCTGACGGGTCCGCGCGAGTTAGGCCGGTAAGAAACTTATGAATGCAGCCGAACCACTGAAGGTTCCCGCGGCCCTGCAGACGCCCACCAAACGGGTCGGCCCTGGCTGGATCGCTGCGGTTGTCATTGTCCATATCGGTATCAATGTCGGCTTCTTCGCACCGATCCAGGTACTGCTCGGATTGCACGCCGAACAGCTGGATGCCAGCCAGAAGAACGCGATTCTCTCGCTGGTCACCGGCGTCGGCGCGGCAGTCTCGCTGGTGGCCAACCCGCTGTTCGGCGCGCTCAGCGATCGCAGCACATCGAAATTCGGGCGCCGCATCCCGTGGGTGTTCTTTGGAACTATCTGCGCTGCGCTGGCCCTGCTGCTGATGTCGACCTCGCAAACCGTGAGCACGCTGGTCATCGGCTGGGCGCTGATGCAAGCTGCCGGCAACGCCGCGCTGGCTGCGATCTTCGCGGCCATCCCGGACAAGGTGCCGGTAGAGCAGCGCGGCATGGTTGGCGGGCTGGTGGCCTTGGGCCAAACCTGCGGTTCGCTGATCGGTGCCGTGATCGGCATGGTCGCTGCGAGCAACCTGGTCTTCGGCTACGCCATCGTCGCTACCGCCGTGGCCATTTGCTCCATTCCGTTCGTGCTGATGCGCCAGGATGTTCCGCTGCCCAAGGGAGCACTGGAGCCTGTCAAGCCGCTGGAATTCGTGCGCAGCTTCTGGATCAACCCGGTCAAGCATGCCGACTTCGGATGGGCGTGGCTGACCCGGTTCTTGCTGTATCTCGGCTGCCAGCTGTGCCTGGTCTACCTGCTGTTCTTCCTGCAGGATGCCATCAAGCATCCAGAACCGGCCCAGGGCGTGCTGGTGCTGACCGCGATCTACGCCTTCTGCGTGATCTTCTCTTCGGTGATCTCCGGCAAGCTCTCGGACAAGGACGGCAAGCGCAAGAAGTACGTCATCATCTCTTCGGTCATCGTGGCCGCCGCGGCCGGCGTGCTGGCGACGGCAACCTCCTTCGCCACCGCCATTGTCGCCGCAGTGCTCCTGGGCATCGGCTTCGGCGCCTACCTGGCGGTGGACTTTGCGCTGCTGACCCAGGTATTGCCGAACGCCGATTCGCGCGGCAAGGACCTGGGCATGATCAACATTGCCAACTCGCTGCCGCAGGTGGTCGCCCCGCTGATCGCCTGGCTGGCGGTGAGCTGGTTCGGCGGCTACCCGACCCTGTTCCTGTGCTCGGTGGTGATCAGCCTCTTCGGCGCCGTGCTGGTACGCCAGATCAAGAGCGTTCCGTAGATCCTGGACGAAGATTCTCCAGCATCGCGCAACGACTGAAACCGAAACGGCGCGGCGCCAGGAACTGGTGGCGAGAAAACGCCAAGGCGACGCCAATCGGGCCGTATGATGAATCCAGCGAACCGCAATAATGAGGAGCAGGTGCGGCTGAATGTCGATGAACGAATCAGGACGGGAGAGCCGTGCGACGCAGCTTGATGGCATAGACCGCAAACTGCTGGCGTTGCTGACGAAGAACTCCCGGCGGACCAACAACTCCCTGGCCGAGGAGCTGGGCATAGCACCGTCCACCTGCCTGGCGCGGTTGAATGCCTTGCGCGATTCGGGAGTGATTTCGCGCTTCACCATCGAAGTGGATCCGCAGGTTCTGGGCCGGGAGCTCGAAGCGCTGATCTTCGTGAAAATCCGTCCCGGAGCCCGTCACCTGATGTCGAACTTCGCTACTGACATGCGCAGCAAACCGGGGGTGCGACAGCTGTTCTTCCTGGGCGGCGCTGACGACTTCGTCCTGCACGTAGCGGTGCGCAATTCTTCGGATGTGCGCCAGTTCGTGCTCGATAACCTCTCGGCCAATCCGGCCGTGGCCACCACCCAAACCTCCCTGGTATTCGAACACGGCCACGGCAGCGGAGAGTACTAGGCCCCATTCTTGACCGATTTCCATCTCGCCGATGTTCGCAGGAACAACCCGCAGCCCTGCGTTGGTCGAAGAAACATGCTAAACTTGATGTTCTTCTCTTAGCATGGCTGCGGCCCGTTGGCAGCTGGGGATCGGTTCTCCAGACAAGCAACGGACCCCACCGCAGCTGCGACTGAAAGAATGGGGAGGTCGAGAAGATAATGCATTTTGACGCAACTGTTGTCACCGCACTGGTGACCTTGATTGTTCTGGCCATCGCAACCGTTGTGCTGGTGATCCGGTACAAGCGCACCCACCAGGCAGAAATCCGCCAGGCCCTGGTTGCCAAGGCCCGGAAGCGCGGCGTTGCCTCGCCGGAAGACCTGTCGAACCACGATCTGGTACTGCAGATCCGCGCGGCAAAGCGCCAGCGAAAGCAGGATGGGCAGGACCTGAAGACCGCATAGGGTTTGCACCCATGCGCTGACGATGCTGAGCCCCAGTCCATTTCCGGACTGGGGCTCAGCCGCGTCAAGGGCCCTTGGGCGGCCGCTGGCCCCGTCTTTATCCAAAGCTGATGAACCGGGAAATGGCGTCGGGAATAAACGGCAGGTGCCAGCGGAATGCAGGCAGGTAATTAACCTCGCGCAATTCCGGGAAACTATGTCCCCGGTCACCGGAAAAGCCGATTTAACCCCTGAATCATGCGGATTGCATCACAGGGGCATGTGGGGTTCTGAACAAACCACTTCTCAATAGATAAATGGTCGGAAATGATGGATATGACTGGAAATGCAGCAGCGTTAATTCTTTAGGAGCAACAACAATGGCCTCGATCCCACTCGGTGAAGACATCCTCTTGGCACGCCACGGCGCCAACATCGTCAAGCTCCGCCAGGATCGGAAGAACCGCACCACTGTTGCCCATCTGCGCGGTGGAGCCACCGATACGGCCTCGAACCTGCTCACCGCACCAGTTCCCGCATTGACCCCGGCAGCCAGCTTCACTCAGGGCGCGGCTCGCTACCTCAACGATGAAGCCGAGGTTAGCCGCGGCGAAGTTCGTTCGCTGGTCAAGATCTCGCTCGGCTTTTCTGCCATCATGGGCATCGTCTTCGGCGGCCTGGTCTTGGCTTTGTACAAGGTCGGCGGCAATGAAGCTCTCCAGTCGCTGAGCTACATGGGCGCAAGCCAGTAGCTCTCGCAAGCATTTCCAGGAAAACGGGATTCCGAGGCAACTCGGGATCCCGTTTTCCTGTTTCCGGACCAGGTGCTTACTCCGAGGCCGGGCTTGCGGCAAGTCTCGTATTTCTTGCCCGGCAGGCATAGGATGGCGGCAACGGGAAGGACGGGAGCAGGCCATGCGTTTTGTTTTGGAAGTTAACTTCGATACCGAGAACATGCAGCTCAAGCCATTGGAGGAGCTGCAGAAGATTCTGCGCGACTGGTCGACGAACATCACGATGTATCCGATCGTTGCCGGCGCCCAGGAAGATGTCTACGACTCGGATAACGAGCAGGTAGGGGAGTGGGCAATCCTCGACGACTAGCCTCGCCGTCTGGAGAACCACCCGATGGCATACCCCGCGGCCAGGGTAATGAGCAGGACAAGCCACAGCGGGGCCGTGGAATGGATCAAGAAGAATTCAACGCGGACGAAGGCCAGGTTCTGCAGCATGAAGACCACCGCGAGGATCACCAGTGCAATAGCTGCCCATTGCTTGGCGCTAAGCCCCTTCTTCGGCGGCCGCTGCTCCGGATAGCCCATGCTCAGCTTCCGTTCGCCAGCAAGCCGGCAACGAGAGCCGACAACCCGCGCTGGAACGAATCGTCGCTGGTATCAAGCTCTGATCGGCGTTGCGCGGCCACAGCCTGGGTGAAATGCGGAGTGAGATCCTGGTGATTGCTGGTGTCGAAAATGTCATGCGGAGCGGCCGTATCCATGGCCGAGCCGAAGATGAATGATTCCAGTGCGACAATCGTCGGAACAATCTCGTTCTCTGCCATGCCGAAGTCTGCCAGCGCTTCGGCAACGCGCTCGTACATTCCCAAGGTGCGCGGCGAATCGGAGACGGGCAGTACCGCGATGACCGGAATCAGGGGAATGTGCCGCGCGAAGACGTTCCGGTAGCTCGTAGCCCATTGAAGCAAAGCCTGCTTGGTATCGGCTTGGTCGAATACCGAGGTGTCTATATCGGCCATGACCAGTTCCTGGATCCACTGCAGGAGGTCGTGCTTGGAATCGACGTGGTTGTAGAGGGCCGATGGAGAGACGCCCAGGGATTTTGCCAGCCGCTGCATGGTCAGGGACTCGTAGCCGTCCCCGGAAACAAGTTCCAGCGCGTGCTCGGTAATGCGCTCCCGATTCAGCACCGCCTTGCGCGGGCGCCCGGCTCGCCTGGCTTCCGTTTCACTCATGCGGACCTCTTCCTGACGTGGGGTGCTTCACAACTGGATCTTCGTACCCTATGCTATATGACAGGTAAATGAACCTTATTCATTTAAATGTGCAAGGGAGTCGATCATGCAACATCTGGAACGCGACGTCGTCGTCATCGGTGCAGGGCCATCGGGACTGACAGCAGCCTATGAGCTGAGCAAGGCCGGCAAGTCCGTCGCGGTGCTCGAAGCCCGCGACCGCGTCGGCGGGCGCACCTGGACCGACATCATGGACGGTGCGACCATCGAGATCGGCGGCCAGTGGATCAGCCCCGACCAGACCGGCCTCTACTCGCTGATCAATGAACTTGGCATCGAGACCTTCGAACGCTACAAGGCGGGCAAGAGCGTCTACCTCACCGGGGAAGGCGAGCGGATCGCCTATGAGGGCGAGGACTTCCCGGTGGCCGCCAGCACCGTGGCCGAAATGGACAAGCTGGTAGAACTCATGAACCAGCTGGCCGCCGAAATGGACCCGGACAAGCCGTGGGAGCACCCTCAGGCCCAGGAGCTGGACCAGGTCTCCTTCCACCACTTCCTGCGCCAGCACTGTGCCGACGAGCTGGCCTGCAACAACGTGGGCCTGTTCATCGCCGGGGGCATGCTGACCAAGCCGGCGCACACCTTCTCCGCGCTGCAGGCGGTGCTCATGGCGTCCTCGGCCGGCTCCTTCGACAACCTGGTGGACGAGGACTTCATCCTGGACCGGCGCATTGTGGGCACCATGCAGGGCGTATCCAAGACGCTGGCCGAGAAGCTGGGCCAGCAGACCGTCTTCCTGGACAACCCCGTGCTCAAGCTCGAATGGTTCGATGGCGGGGTGGTGGCCCACGGGAGCACCGTGACCGTCTCGGCGAAGAAGGCCGTGCTGGCGGTACCGCCGAACCTGTACTCGCGCATTTCCTACGTCCCGGCGCTGCCGCGCAAGCAGCAGATCACCCACCAGCACCAGTCCATGGGCCTGGTCATCAAGGTCCACGCCGTCTACGACACCCCGTTCTGGCGCGAAGAGGGCCTGTCGGGCACCTGCTTCGGCCCGAGCAGCCTGGTCCAGGAGCTCTACGACAACACCTATGCCGGGGAGGAAACCGGCACACTGGTCGGCTTCATCTCGGATCTGAAGGCCGACGCCATGTGGGAACTGGACGAGGAACAGCGCCGCGCGGTGATCCTCAAGGCCATGGCCGGCTACCTGGGCGAGAAGGCACTGGATCCCAAGGTCTTCTACCTCTCGGACTTCGCCGCCGAGGAATGGACCCGCGGCGCCTACGCCACCAGCTACGACCTGGGCGGGCTGCACCGCTTCGGCCCGGCGCAGAACGAGAATGTCGGACCGATCTACTTCTCCTCCTCGGATCTGGCCGGCGAAGGCTTCCAGCACGTGGACGGCGCGGTGCGCATGGGCCGCCGCTCGGCCGCGCGCATCATCGCCGCACTGGATGGCACCGCCTACGACCAGAGCTACGATGGCGTTGCCACGCTGACCCCGTCCAAGGAAAAGGCCAGTGCCTAGGCCATGAAATTGCTCGTAGGTTACACCGCGGACCAGCGCGGTGCCGAAGCCATCGAACTGGCCAGCGCCCTGGTGGCCGGTACCCGCGACGCGTCCTTGCGGATCGCCATCGTGCTGCCTGCCGCCACCCCGTTCAACGCGGTCTACCCCGGCGGGGACCATGGGTTCTCCTCCATCCTTTCCGACCAGGTGGACCGCTGGGCGGCGCAGGCCCTGGCCCTGGTGCCGGAAGGAATCGCCACCTCGGTGGTAGCCCGTTCCGTGCCCTCGGTGGCCGAGGGGCTCATTGGCCTGGGCGAGGAATTCGGGGCCCACGGGATCGTGCTGGGCGGCCGCAAGCGCCACCGCGCCGGATTCTTCAGCCCAGGGGCGATCGCCAATGCGCTGCTGCATTCCTCGCCGATGGCCGTGTTCATGTCCTCGCCGGCCTCCCTGGCCACGTTGCGCGCAGCCGGCGGGAAGATCACCAGGCTGACCGCATTCGTGGGGGACCGCCCGGGGGCACGGGAAGTCATCGGCCTCTCGGCGCGGATCGCCGCCGCCTGCGGACTGCCGCTGCGCGTGGCCACGCTGGTCTCCCATATGGATCTGGCTGACCCCCGGCTGGAGCTGGATGACCATCTGGCCCAAACCCGCAGCTACCTGCAGGAACTGACCGGTTCCCTGGGCCTGGAGGCGGTAGTCGAGGTGGTCTCCGGGCGCGGCCTGGACGAAGCGGCCGCCCAGCTGTCCTGGCAGGACGGGGACCTGGCACTGCTGGGATCGGCCCGGCTGGCCGCCCCGCGCCGATTGTTCATCGGCCCCAAGGCCCAGCGGATCCTGGGCCAGCTCAACGTCCCGATGGGCGTCGTCCCGACCCTCGAGGCTGCCAGCTAGAAGGCAGCGCATCATTCCTGCACGATCCTTGTTCCCCGGGCACTTGCCGTCGCGAAGCACGCGGACGGTGCCCATCTGACCCCTGACGGAAGGTGGCTCGGTACTTCTGGCCGACGCACTCACACCTCGCTAATTGTTTAAGGTAACCACCATGTCGCACGACTTGAGGCAGGCATCGCCGCCTGCACGCTCCGAGAGCGGACTGCACGAAAAAGGACTGTCCAAGGGCACCGTTGGCGTTCTGGGGCTTGTCGTTATCGGCATCTCCTGCATCGCCCCGGCCTACACCCTCACCGCAGGCCTCGGCGCCACGGTGGCCGAAGTCGGCACCAGCCTGCCTGCGATCCTGCTGGCCGGATTCCTGCCGATGCTGCTGGTGGCCTTGGGCTACCGCGAGCTGAACAGCGCCATGCCCGATTCGGGCACCTCCTTCACCTGGGCGACGCGTGCCTTCGGCCCGATGATCGGCTGGATGGGAGGCTGGGGCCTGATCGCTGCGACGGTGATTGTGCTCTCCAACCTGGCGGCAGTGGCCGTGGACTTCTTCTATATCCTGATTGCCCAGCTCACCGGCCAGCCGTGGATTGCGGAGCTGACCGGCAACCTGTGGGTCAACATCCCCACCACGCTGGTGTTCATTGCGGTGGCCGCCTGGATCTCCTACCGGGGCATGAACGCCACGAAGGTCTTCCAGTACGTGCTGGTCGGGTTCCAGGTGGCGGTGCTGCTGCTCTTCGCGGTCATGGCCCTGACCTCCAGCCAGCCCAATGATCCGACACCCATCACCTGGCAGATGTTCAATCCGGCCGGCATCGATACCTTCTCGGCCTTCGCCGCGGGCATCTCGCTGTCCATCTTCGTTTTCTGGGGCTGGGATGTCACCCTGACCATGAACGAGGAAACCACCGATCCGAAGAAGGTCCCCGGACGCGGTGCCACCTGGACGGTGCTGGTGATCATCGCGTTGTACCTGGCCGTATCCCTCGGGGTGATCTACTGGGCCGGGGTGGGCACCACGGGCCTGGGCGCAGGCAACCCGGAGAACCAGGAATCAATTTTCGCGGTGCTTTCCGGTCCGGTCATGGGCCCGCTGGCGATGCTGATGTCCTTGGCCATCTTGTCCTCCTCCGCGGCCTCGCTGCAATCCACCATGGTTTCGCCGGCACGCACCTTGCTGGCCATGGGCTACTACAAGGCGCTGCCCTCCAGCTTCGCGAAGATCTCCGCGCGCTTCATGTCCCCGTCGGTGGCGACTTTCGCCTCCGCTGCTGCCGCTGCCGTGTTCTACGTGGTCACCAGGCTGCTCTCGGAGAACGCATTGTGGGACACGATCACGGCGCTGGGCCTGATGATCTGCTTCTACTACGGGCTGACCGCCTTGGCCTGCGTCTGGTACTTCCGCGGGGAACTGTTCTCCAATGCCAGGAACTTCTTCTGCAAGTTCTTGGCGCCGTTGGCAGGTGGCGTCGTCTTGCTGGTGATGTTCTTTGCCACCGCCATCGAATCCATGAATCCGGACTACGGTTCGGGCTCCAATATCGGGGGAGTGGGCATGGTGTTCATCCTCGGGGTCGGCGTGCTGCTGCTGGGCGTTGGCATCATGCTGTGGATGCGGGTGCGCCACCCGGCGTTCTTCAAGGGAGAAACCATCAAGACCTACAAGCTGCTGAAGTAGGACCGGCGCAACGAACCAGAAGGACCACTCGCGAACGAATCGCGGGTGGTCCTTCGTGTTCGGTGCCGCCGCCGCAGGAGCTATCTTGCCGCTAGTCGGCGGCGTCGGCCCGGGTCATGTGCTTGGCCACGCCGATGGCGGCCAGCACGGCGCCGAAGGGGATGAGCGCGCTCTGGATCAATGAATTAAGGAAAGCCAGCGGCGCGCTGCCCAAAGGGCTGCTTCCAAAACCGGAGTCGAAGCTCCACATCGCCAGGACGGGCAAGATGCTGCTGATGAGAACGCCTGCCAACACGATGACGACGCCGGATACAATCATCTTCTTATGTAGAGCAAGCAACGTTTTCTCCTATTGCCTTGGGCTGAGTATTTCCAACCGTAGCCAAATCCGCCACTTTTAGCTATAGCGGGAGTGCTGTTTGCTTTCTCCAAGGGCAGGTCTTTGCCTGCTTCGCAACCTTCTCGTCCAAAGGCTCCTAACCGGCGCGCAAATGGTTCAATAGGTTCATGGCTAACTCGGTACTTTTCATCTGCTCCCGCAATGCAGGCAAATCGCAAATGGCGGCCGCATTGATGGACTACATTTCTGAAGGGAAAGTTACCAGCTACTCGGCTGGAACCAACCCAGGTTCAGGCATCAACCACGAAGCGGTTGAATCGCTCTCGCAGGCCGGCGCGGACATGTCGCAGGGCACGCCCAAGGCCATCGACCCTCGCGTCGTCGAGCAAGTTGACCGCGTGGTAATCCTTGGCTCCGATGCGAATCCGCAATTCGATCCGTCCATCAAGACCGAACGCTGGGTCACCTACGAACCCAGTGAAGACGGCATCACCGGTGCCGAAAGAATGAACATGATCCGCGATGAAATTGCTGATCGCGTCCGTGAACTGTTCCACGAGTTGGAGCGGTAGAAATCACTGTTCGCATGACCACCCGAAAGGCAACTCCGTGGTGGCTTCCGGGCGTATGCCTTGTGCTCACTGGTTGGTGTGCCAACCAATACGTATCGCTGATCAATTGGTACCAGCAATTCCGCGCGCTCAGTGAGTTCGAGGCCATGCTGGTCATGGGCAGCTACCTGGCGGGCATGATCCCGGCGTTGGCTTTCGGCGGCCCGCTGGCGGACAAGTTCGGGCGCAAGCCATTTTCGCTGCTTGCCCTGGCCTGCTCCATTCTGGGATCCCTCGGGCTCATCTTCGGATCGGTTCACGAGTCCGGTCTCTATGCGGGACGCATCCTGACCGGCTTGGGCATGGGCCTGGCCATGGTTGCCATCACCAGCTGGGTGAAGCTGCTTAGCCCGGGAGCTGCCGGCGCGACTCGTGCCGCGCTGTGCACGTCCTTGGGCTTCGCGCTGGGACCGGTCATTTCAGGGGCAATTGTCGGGACCAGCGGCAGCCCGGAACTGGCATACATCGTTCATGCCGCCGCGGCGCTTTCCTGGTTGCTGTTGATGTTCACCGCCCGAGAAGACCGAGTCACTGACCGGGCAGGGCATCACCTGGAGGCCGACGTGACGACTCCGGCAAACCTCCAGCGGTTCTACCGCATTGTCTTGCCCGCAGCCCCATGGGTCTTTGGCATGGCGGCAACAGGGTTTGCCGTGGTTCCGGCGCTGAGCAACGGCGCCGGTGAATCCAGCCTGTTCTACACCACCTTGGCAGTCGCGGTCACCATGGGCATGGGCACCTTGATCCAGCCATTCGTCAAGAGATTCAATGACTTGGGCAAGATCAAGCTGCTCATGGCTGGACTGGCTACCTCGCTGGCTGCACTGCTAATGATGATCGCAGTGTCGCTGAGCGGCTCAGAATTCTTGGGAATTATCGCATTCGCCATAGCCGGTTCGGCCAATGGCATTTTGCTGGTTGCCGGGCTAAGCCAGGTATTGGATCTTGCCGGCGGCGCCGACGTCGGCAAATTGACCGGCCGGTTCTACATGTGCTGTTTCATCGGGTTCAGCTTCCCGACATTCTTTGCACTGTGGCGCACGGTCGCTCATCCTGCTCTATTCATTGGCCTGCTTGCCGTGCTCTGCCTGCTATCCATGATGCAGGTGTACCGCTCGGCCAAGTATCTGCCCGCTGCCATTCTTGAAGAAGTTCCAAACAGGCCATAATGCCAAACGCCGCTGCCGGCCACCTTGCGGTGCCGGCAACGGCGTTTACGCATTGGACTCCAACATACTGGGAGCTAGTCCTGGCTCAGCTTCTTGAGCAGCTCGGTAGTGCGGAATGGGATGACATCGCGCAGGATCATCGAAGTGGAAGTGCGGGTTATGCCCGGGCAGAGGCGGATCTCTTCACTGACCCGGTACAGGTCATCCGGGTCAGTCGCGGCCACACGAATCAACAGGTCCGTGTCTCCCGCCGGCGCGACGCATTCCAGAACCTCGGGAATCTGGCGCAGTGCGGCGATGGCCTCATTCAAGCTGGCCTGGTTCAATTCAGCGCTAACGAAAGCGCTGACGCCACGGCCCATGGACGCAGGGAGGATTCGCGCGGTGTTCGGGCGCAACGCACCTGAATGGGCCAAGCGTTCCAAACGAGTCTGCACGGTGCCGCGGGCCAGGCCCAGCTGCTGCGCCAGCATCATGATCGGCACACGCGGATCCGCATCGAGTGCCAGAAGGATACGCCGGTCGGTTTCATCGAGCTGATACGTATCCGAATTCATGTGGTGGTCTCCTGAGACAGGTTGTGTTGCGCGTGCATAAGTACCAACCTAGATTTTAGTCAATATGACCAGTGAATCCCAAATGTGTTGCGCGGATTGGCCGATATTATTGCGTGCAAGTCGGCTACTGGGGTCAACAGGGCGAATGCTCGGGCGAAAAGCCATCTTTTATCCACAAAATAACCAGGCTGAGATCAAATGGGCGCTAATCACAGTAACCTGTTGATATGAGGTTTTTGCGGTTGGAAGACGTGGCAGAGGAACTGAATGTGAAGCTGCCCCAGGTCCGCGCTTTGGTGAAAAGCGGCGAGCTGCCGGCCATCCAAATTGGCGGGCGGGGCATGTGGCGCGTGGAACGCGTTGCACTGGAGAACTATATCCAAGAACGCTATGCGCAGGCCCGCGACGATATCGCGAACGAATCCCAGAGCTGAATGCGGTGCCCTTGGCTGTTCCCGAGTCCATCGGGAACAGCCACAGCCTAGTCCAGCTCGATAGCCCGTTCTGCAAAGATCCGCAATGCGTCGCGAACCAGCTCCGCGTATCCGCCGTAGTTCTTTGCAAACCGCGGATCAGCGACATACATCTCGCCGAGATTGCAGATATATGCCTTGTGCTGTGCCGGATCGCCGGAATCCAGCGGGGTGCCCTTGGCGCTCTGGAGCCAGCGCACATGTCGAGCCGCTAATTCCTGGGCTTCGAAGCTGTCCGCTGGGACGGAATTCTTGCCCGCCATAATCCAATCCTGATTGAGCATTTTCACCTCTTCCATGAATGCGTTTTGCTGGTCCCCGGTTTTGGAACGCCACCAGCGATTCGATGCTTCATACGCGTCGGCGCCCCAGCGTTCGGCGACCTCTTGCTTGTACTGCTCGTTGAAGCCGTCAAAGCTCTTTTCCGGTTCCATGTTTCCTCCTGTCGTTAGTGTTGAAATGCTGTGCTCCAAGGCCGCGATCTGCCGGTCCAGCGCCGCACGCTGCCTATGGAGCTGTTCCTTATGTGTGCTCAGCGCGGCCAGTTCATCGCGTTGCTCGTCCAGGATTTCAGCGATGGTCTCCAGCTTGATGCCCAGCTGCTTGAGCAGGAGAATCTGCTGGAGCCGGACCAGCTGCCCGTCGGTGTAGAACCGGTAGCCGTTGGCGGACACGTAGTCAGGTTTCAGCAAGCCGATCTGGTCGTAGTGCCGCAAGGTACGGCTGCTGATGCCAGCGGATTTTGAGACATGCGCAATCGAGTGGTGAACTGCCGGCTCGTGGCTAGTTGAATCCTTCATGGCTACCACGCTAATGGTTGACGCAACGTCAAGGTCAATAGTCCCAGCCGCATTTCCTGATCAAAATTTGTGATTCAGATCTCACGGCAAAATGGCGAATAATAACGGAATATTCCTTGCATGATTGATCATATTGACTAGTTGTTAGCACGCCTGTTGCACAGTGTGATCTATGTGTAGTTCACTGTTGGTAGATGAAGTTGAACAGGTTACCGCCGAAATCAACGAGGACCGCCTGATGACGTAAACCATCTGCATTTACGGGATCAAGGAGCCCTGGCCACCCACGCCAAGGCAAGGTAGAAGACATAGTCCAGATGGCTCGCGGGCATTCCAGTTGGGTGGAATGCCCACGGGCCATCTGGCATTTCTGCCAAAATCGCTGACGTTCGAATCACAAGCTCCGAGCGAGTTGGAGGAAACGCCTGCCGGCATTCGCGATGCTTCGCTCTGGCTCTGGAACAATGAGCGCGTAGGTACACCGAGGAGTAAGAGTGGGTTCAATGAGGCGCGTCTGGCAAAACTGGTGGATGCAATTGGTCGCCGGATTGCTGATCACTGCGATCGTGGTGTTGCCGTGGTTATGGATCGGTCAGGAAGACCGCTCAATTCTCCCGCATGCCAGCGACGACGCCCAAGGGCTACTGGTGATTTTCTCCGTGATCACCCTCTGGGGCAGCTGGTTTGCCCGACGCATTGGATATAGCCGCACCGGCTTTGCCATCGTGACTGCCGTGGGCATGGTCCTGGGACTCTTGGGCCTGGGGTTCCAAGGACTCCACGCATTCGAACCGGGGCTCTTGGACGGGGAACTCTCCCCAGGTTCGATTCGCCATCTTTGGGTTTTCGGTGGCCTGCTGCTGGTCAGCCAAGCCTGGTATTTCCTGGCCACTAAATTGCGGCTGCCCATAGCGGTGCTCTTCTATGCAACGCTCACTGTGGGCGTGAGCTATTGGCTGCAGATCATCGCATCGCTCGTTGCGGGCGCCCAGTCGTACTACGTTTACCTTTGGTATTCCGGGCCGCTGATCCTCGGCCTCATTTTGGGATTCGTCGGGTTCTCGAGGATCATGAACTTGCTGATGTGGGTTTTCGCATTGGCTATCCAATGGATGATGCCGGCAGTCGTGGAAAGCGCGGCCAGAGTTATTGGATCGAAGACCACTGGCTGGAAGACCGTCGGCTCCTTCTGGGAACAATTCACCGGAAGTGTCCTGGAAATTCCGTGGCAGACTCCGCTGCTGGTCAGCTTGGCGACGGCCATGCTTACCAGTGTCATCTTGCTGATTGTTCGCAAGGTGCGGCGGCGCTAGGCAAGAGTCCAAGCCGCTAGTTAGCCGGTGCTGGCCAAATATCCGCAACGACGCGAACTGCACCCTGGAAGTTCATTGCTGCCAAGACAGCATCAAAGGCTTGCGGGCCATCCGTAATGGATTTCTAGGACAACGGCACCAGGCGCGCCCAGCTCCTCGTAGTTGGCAAGAGTGCGCGCCGGCAGGATCTCCGCTGGATCGTTGCCCGGAACAGCAGGGTCCACCACGATTTGCCGACAGCCTCATCGAGCAGCACGGTGCCCAGCCCATCGGTACGTACCGTGGGCTCGATGAACTGCACGCCCACTGGCGAAACGGTGGTGTTCGCGGAGGTGATTGGAATCAGCTTGCTGGTCAGCTTGCCGTTCCCCGAAGCACCAGTGCTCGGGCCCATAGGCCAGCAGTAAGCCAAGCATTGGAACATGGCGCAATGCCGCGCTGTGCACGCGGTGGAAGCCGGGGAGCAATCGGCTTCGCCAGTCGGGGCACTGCTAGTCCGCTCCGAGTATTTCAGGGCCACCACTCGCCATAGAATAAGACTATGACTGAACTGCGCGATCGCGACCCCGGAGAACTGGTCCAGCCCATCATCCTGCGAATCGACAAGGAGGATCCGTCGAGCGAGGACGAGGGTCTGTCAGCGGTGGCGCGAGCAGCTGTGATTGCCTATCTGCAAGATCCGCAGAACCCGGATTGGCAGCAGTGGGCTTCACAGGCCTACGCCAAATCGGTACGCCGGGCTAATCCCAAGATGTTCGCCAAGGTGCTGGAGATGTTCCCTGAGCAAATGGTCAGTGAAGTGGGCAAGGCCCGAGCCGTTGGCTTGCCTCCATTGCCGGCCGCGGACTTGCCGAAGCTGATTGCCAAGTTGCAGGTCTCCGGCACGCAGCTTCCAAAAGCGGAGGAAGTCCTGGATGCGCAGATCAGCATCGTGCTGAACAAATCCTTGGACATGTCCACAGGCAAGGCCGCGGCGCAGGCAGCGCACGCGCTGTTCGCCTGGCTGACAGAATCCCCAGCGGAAGAGGTCGAAGCGTGGCTCCACGCCCATGCTCCGGTGGGCATCAAGCACCTGCCGCGCAAGGAATTCGACCGCTTGTCGCGGCAGGCCGCTGGACCTGTCATCCAGGATGCCGGGCGAACTGAAATCGAACCCGGATCTGTCACCGCTTTCGTTATTTCCAAGGCACGCTAGAACCTTAGAATCCAAGCGCGGTGAAACCGCCATGCCTGTGTCATGATTTCCTTGGCGGTAACAGCAATTGTCACCACAGCGGATCGCTGTGCACTTCCGTGGGCCGCAGGAAACGGCAATATGCCCTTGCTCGAAAGCACTGACATTGAAATTCTCTAAACGTGTACTGGGCCTGCTGCTGGTCCTGATGCTGTCCTTCGGGACCGCAGCTGGCGCCAGCGCCTCAACGCAGGCTCCAGCCGGCCTGGCGCAACTCGCTGCCGCTCCTCCGGCAATTGCCAAGCAGACCACCACCAACCTGAATTTGCGCAAGTCGCCATCGGCCCGATCCGCGTCGCTGCTAGTCATTCCCAAAGGTGCCAAGCTCCTCGCGTCCAAGGGTTCATCGGGCTGGGTGCAAGCGAGCTACATGAAGAAGACCGGCTGGGTCTCGGCCAAGTACCTGGCAACGCCGAAAGCGCTGGCGCCGGCAAAGCCCAAGACCTCAGCCGTGCGCTATCTGATTTCCTTCCAGCCGGTGCGCAAGAAGGCATCGGCGGCATCCGCGGCCTTGACCGGGGCCATGCGCAAAGCCGAGGTCCAGCGCCTGGGCGCAACCGGTTCCTGGAGCCGGATCAGAATCGGCAAGATCACCGGTTTCGTGCCCACCAGCCAGCTGTCTACCGCAATGCCCGCGCCGGTGTACCGGTATGCGAAAACCGCGCAAGTGCTGCGCAAGTCCGCCTCTGCCAAAGCGGCACGCGTTGCGGGTGTTCCAGCTGGAGCCAAAGTCGAGTGGCTGCGCACGTCAGGCTCGTGGACCTATGCCATTTCTGCCGGAAAACGCGGCTGGCTGCCGGCCAAGCAGCTGTCGTCGCAACCGGCAGCAACCCGGAAAACGATCGGGAACCGTTGGCTGATCAGCAGCAGCGTCCTGCGCCAGTCCAATCGCAGCTCATCTCCATCCCTTGGAAGCCTTGCGCCGGGTGAAAAAGTCGGCTTGTACGCAACCCGAGGTTCCTGGTCCCAGATCAAGTCCCAGCGCGGCACCGGCTGGGTGCCTAGCACTAGCCTGTCCAGCACCGCCTACAAGCCCGCCAACCCATCGGCTCGCTGGATCCTGGCTAATACCGCCCTGCGCGTCGGCGCTTCGGGCTCTGCCAAGTCCCTGGGGACCGTGCCAGCGGGGTCCAAGCTCACCCTGCACGGCACGTCGAATGGCTGGGCGCGAGTGAAGACTTCCAAGACGATGGGATGGGTTCCATCAAGCGTACTGGTGGCCAAGGCCTACACGCCGCTGAAGCAGGCCAAGCGCTGGACGACGGCTAATGTGCACCTGCGCTCCGGGTACTCCACCGGCCATAAATCACTGGCGGTCATCTCCAAGGGCCAGCAGGTCAGCGTCCTGGGAACGGCCAATGGCTGGACGCGAGTTGCCTCAACGCAGGGCACCGGATGGATCAGCAATGGCTATCTTGCTACTAGCAAACCGCAGGCGCCGCGACCGGCACCGGCACCGAAAGCCGAATACCGCTGGACCACAACCAACGTGAACCTCCGCGCCGGCGCGGGAATCAGCCACCAGAGCAAAGCCGTGCTGCCAGCGGGGCAGAAAGTCGCCTACCTGCGCAGCGATTCCGGATGGGCGCAAGTCGCCGCTCCCCAGGCCACCGGCTGGGTCAAGGAAAACTACCTTTCCAAAAATGAGCCGGGAACGTTGCAACCCGATGCGCAGCGCGTCATCGCTGCGTTGCAGGGGAAGACCGGCGATACTATCAGCGCCATTCATACCATTCGAAGCGGCTCTGCCGGGCACAGCTCCGGGAAGGCCGTGGACCTGATGATTCGCGACTACAAGAACAGGCAGCGGGTTGCCCAGGGCAAGAAGCTGGCCCAGTTCCTGCTGGATAACCGCAGTCAGCTGGGTATCTATTACCTGATCTGGCAAGACCGGATTTGGCTTCCCACGACAGGCTGGACGCCGTATTCCGGATCAGGAAAGTACGGAAACCAGTTCACCGGCAATTGGAATGACACCACGATGCATATGGATCACATCCATGTGGAGGTCTACGGCAACTCGGCCACGGGAGGTCCGCTGGACTACGGGGCGCTGCGAACCCGCTAATCTGCTGCTGTCTGGTGTTTCAGACGAAGATGCGCAGGGGGCATAGCGTACTCGCGGTGTCTCTGGTCAGCTGGAACTATGGAGAATTTTAAGCCGGAATTGGCTGTTGACCGGGCAGCGGCTACGTGGAGCGGGCGCAATGACGGTGCCGGCGAGCAGCACCTGAGATGGCATCAGCAAATCAACCGCAAGGCTGACGACCAGTCCAGCGGGCGGGGACCGGCAGCGCTGCTCGGTTTCGCTTCGGATGCCGGCGTGCTGCGCAACGAGGGCCGGGCCGGGGCGGCGCAAGGACCACAGGCGCTGCGTGCCGCCTTGGGTTCCCTTGCTATCCACGAGCCACGGCTCCTGATTGATGCTGGTGATGTCGCAGTATCTGGCGATGAGCTTGAATCAGGGCAGGAGCGGCTGGCGCAGTCGGTGAGCGCTTTGCTCGGAGGAGGGATGCTTCCAGTCGTGCTCGGCGGCGGCCATGAAACGGCTTACGGTTCGTTCAACGGCCTTTTCCGGCATTGCAGCCAAGAGCCTGGAACTCGGCTGGGCATCTTGAATCTGGATGCGCATTTCGATCTGCGCAGTGCTCCGCGGCGGAGCAGCGGCACTCCTTTCCTGGATATTGCCAAGGACCTGCAGGCGGCGGGACAAGATTTCAACTATGCCGTGGTGGGCATCAGCAAACCGAACAATACCCGGGTCCTCTTCGAGCAGGCCCGCGCCCTGGAAGTGCGCTACCTGCTTGACGAGCAGTGCACTGCCGGGCAGCTGCCTTCCGTCCTGGCCTTCGTTGCCGACTTCATGGAGAGCGTAGACAAGCTGTACCTGACCATTGACCTGGATGTGCTTCCTGCCTCGGTCGCCCCCGGGGTTAGCGCCCCTGCCGGATTCGGGGTGCCGCTGGAAGTAATCCACGGGGTCTGCGCGATGCTGGCGCGCAGTGACAAGCTGGCGCTGGTCGATGTTGTCGAATTGAATCCATCATTGGATATTGACGGAAGAACGGCCCGCACCGCAGCCAGGCTGGTTAATACCCTGCTGGGGGTCTGATGCAGTAGGGCGCACCGAAATCTGCCGACGCGAACTTGCAATGTTCGACCCCTCAAACATTATGATTGAGGGGGACGAACTAATCGTCATGGCGAGATTTGGAATGGTGTGCAATGGTGCGAACCCTCAAGCCCCGATCACGTGCGGGGCAACGCGCAGGCTGGCTGGCCGCTGGCTTGGCATGCCTGTTCGCGCTCGCTGGATGCGGCGGTAGCCAAAGTGCCGTGCCCGCCGACAGCCAAGACCACCGGCCGGTGGTGCTGACAACCTTCACGGTCCTGCAGGACATCGCCCAGAATGTCGCAGGTGATCACCTGCGCGTTGAATCCATTACCCGTCTTGGTGCGGAGATCCACGGTTACGAACCTACCCCTGATGATCTGCGCCGGGCATCGCATGCGGACCTGATTCTCGATAACGGTCTGAACCTCGAAGCCTGGTTCCAGCAATTCGTCGAAGGCAACGACGCTCCGCATGCCACCGTCAGCCAGGGGATCGAGGCCATCGATATCGTCCAGGAAGAAGGTGCGGGAAAGCCCAATCCGCATGCGTGGATGAGTCCATTGAACGTGAAAATCTACGTGGACCGCATGGCAGATGCATTTACCGAACTGGACCCGGCCCATGCGCGCGACTACCGGGACAACGCCAAGGCCTACCAAGCCGAACTGCAAAAGGTCCACGACGAGCTCGAAGCGGCACTGGCAGAGATCCCCGAACGCCAGCGGGTACTGGTTACCTGCGAAGGGGCCTTCAGTTATCTGGCCCGGGATACCGCCATGGCCGAAAAGTATCTCTGGGCCGTCAACGCGGAATCGCAGGCTACGCCGCGCAAGGTCGCCGCGGCGATTGACTTTGTCAGGGAAAACGATGTTCCTGCGGTCTTCTGCGAATCCACGGTCTCCGATGCGGCCATGCAACGAGTCGTCGAATCCACCGATGCCTCCTATGGCGGAACGCTCTATGTGGACTCGCTATCCGAGCCTGGTGGTCCAGTACCCAGCTACCTGGACCTGATCTCGCATGACACCAGAACCATCGCCCGTGCCTTGAAAGGCGGAACACCATGAACGCGAAGCCCAGCGATGCCCTCGCAATTGATGTGTCGGCCGCGACCGTCCACTACGGCCCCGTGCTGGCCCTGGACCATGCCTCCTTGCAGTTGGGCCGCGGTCGGGTCTGCGGCCTGGTCGGGATGAACGGCTCGGGCAAATCCACGCTGTTCAAAACCATCATGGGGCAGATCAAGCCCGACACGGGCAGCGTGCGCATCAACGGCACCGACCCGCTGCAAGCTCGGAAAAGCGGGCAGCTTGCCTACGTGCCGCAAAGCGAAGCCGTGGATTGGAACTTCCCGATCTCGGTGCGTGAAGTGGTGATGACCGGGCGCTACGGGCAAATGGGATGGACCAGGAGAGCCAGGAAGAGGGACCACGCCGCCGTGGATGAAGCCCTCGAACGGGTGGAGCTGGCCAGTTTTGCCAACCGGCAAATCGGCCAGCTCTCCGGAGGCCAGAAAAAGCGTGCCTTCGTCGCCCGATGCATTGCCCAGGGCGCCAATATCATGCTGCTCGATGAGCCTTTCGCAGGCGTGGATAAACGCAGCGAAGCAACGATCACCAAGCTGTTGCGCGAAGTTGCTGATGAAGGCGGCAGCGTGCTGATTTCCACCCACGACCTGCACGCGCTTCCGGAACTTGCCGATGAAGCGGTGCTCCTGATGCGCAAGGTGCTGATGCATGGCCATCCGGATCTCGTGCTGCAGGCAGAAAACCTGGCCCTGGCCTTCGGGCTGGATCCCATGAAGCGAGGCGGGGAATGAACCTCATTGAATTGCTAGCTGAGCCGCTGGGCTACACCTTCATGGTGCGCGCCCTGCTGGTTACGATCATCGCCGCCGTACTGTGCGCGGTCCTGTCCTGCTGGCTGGTCCTCATTGGCTGGTCGCTGATGGGCGATGCAGTCTCGCATGCGGTCTTGCCCGGAGTCGTGCTGGCCTACATCGTGGGTGCTCCCTTTGCCCTGGGTGCCCTGGTCTTCGGATTCCTCGCGGTGGCCCTGATCGGGGGAGTCCGCGACACCACCAAGCTCAAGGAAGATGCTGCCATTGGCATCGTCTTCACCACGCTCTTCTCCATCGGGCTGGTGCTGGTCTCGGTCACGCCGAGCCATGTGGATCTAAACCACATCATCTTCGGCAATTTGCTGGGCGTCTCGGCCAATGACCTGTGGCAGGTCCTGGTGCTTGGCGCGATCACCTTCGCCATCCTGATTCTCAAGCGCAAGGACTTCACCCTCTATGCCTTTGACCAAACGCACGCACATGCCTTGGGGATGAGCCCGCGGATCATCGGCGCGGTGCTCCTGGGGCTATTGGCCATGACCTCTGTTGTGGCTTTGCAGGCGGTGGGCGTCATCCTGGTAGTTGCCATGCTGATCATCCCCGGCGCCACGGCCTACCTGTTGACCGATCGATTCGGGAAGATGCTCCTGATCGCACCGATCCTCGCAGCCTGTGCAGGAATCCTGGGTGTCTACATGAGCTATTACCTCGATGCATCAACCGGCGGAATGGTGGTTCTGGCCCAGGCGGCGATTTTTGGAATTGCCTATCTGTTCAGTCCGAAGCAAGGACTCATTGCCACCCGGCTGGCCAGCAAGGGGCGGCGCAAGGCGCTTGCGGCGAACACGTAGAAGGCGGTGGCAAGTTTCCCGCAGCTGAAAGGAAAATGGCGTGTGAGACGTGCGCTCGCCGGCGACAGCTGATGGGCAATGGATGCACGCATCAGCGAATCAGCGTACTTCCCATGGCCGGCAACGCTGCGGCAGTCCTCTCGATTCATGGCTGGATCCGGATCCGGGCGATCCGGCGCATGGCTTGAACCTCCACCCGACCACCCTGCTAACTGGAAGGGCGCTGCCCTGCGCTGCGCCCGGATGGGCAGCTGAATCAGTTGGCTCGATCGGGACCTGCAAGCGGCATTAGGCGCGCCAGCGCAGTTTGCCCTTGGCGTCGGTCTTGCAGGTGTAGAGCTTGCCGGCCTTGGACTTGCCGCGCTTTCCTTTGTCTGCCTGCTTGCAGTAAGCGCCCGGATGCACGGTGCCCTTGACCACGGAAGGAGCCTTGTGCACGTCCTTCTTCGGTGATGCCTTGGGCTTGGAACCGGCAGGCTTGATCGTGGTGACTTTCGCGGCCTTCTGGTTGCGGCAGCTCTTGAGCACTTTGGCCATGGCCTGCTTTTCGGCTTTGGTGACCGACAGCGCGTACTTCTTCTTGACGCTGATCTGGGTGGCTACGTACTGGCATCGGAAGGACTTGTTCTTGGGGAGCCATTCAGCTGTGTTCTTATCGCCCTTTTGGCGATTGGCAGAGGCATCAGCGGCCATCAAATTCAGCGGGTCGTTAGCCAGAGCCTGGCGCTGGGCCTGGGAAAGCTTCTGGCCGCCGGAGATCCACGCGTTCTTCAGGGAAACCACGTGGTCAATGTCGACGCTGCCTGACTTGACCTTCCAGTTGATCCTCTTGCCGGTGTAGCTGTCATGCAACGTGCCCGAAGCTAGGGTGCACTTCTTGCGGTCCTTGAACTTCACCTTGGACATGTCCCGGGACAAGGTGTCCTGGCGTTCATCGCATTTGTCCTTGTCGAAGTCCTTCCACCCATTGCCGAACTTCTTGTTCCGGTTGTACCCAGTGGCGGCCGCCTTGCCCTTTACCGGCAGGGTCTTGAGCATTGCGGTGGCCTTGGGGCCCTTGAGCTTCGCCCCGGGAAGGACCTTCTTGCTGCTGGTGGCAGCCCGTTCAACCAGCAATGGCCGATCTGTTGCCAGCAGGTCTTCAACCGGTGCGGGATCCATCCCGGTAAGTGCCGAGGGTTCTGCCGGTGCGCTGCATCCAGCGAGCACCAAAACTGCAGCGCAGAGCGCAGCAATGAGTTTTCTTGGCAAGGTGATGTCTTTCAAGAGAGTGTGAGCGCAGGAGTTCGCCAAGAATGCTGCAATGTACCCCCATGTAAAACTTGTACATTGCAGTATCCCTGGTTGATCATCACTTTAGACTATTGGCCGGACAATCAGCACCCTGGGTGCAGGGACGCGGCGATGCCACGGGCCTTCCGCTTGCCGTTGACCAGGACCTGGAAAGGCTATTCAGGGGAGAAGGGAGACCCATGCGGCCGCGGCTGCACGCGAACCCAAGCGCAGGGTTTCGCCAGTTGAGCAGACCTGGACATTCACTGTCTCGGAGAATTGCTCGCCAGCGGTAATGCGCAGTTGCGCGCCGACAACGATCCGATGATCGGAGAAATACTGCAGCAGCTGCGAATCGTCATCGGCGATGCGTTCGACAACCACCTGGGCGTCATCGCTGGCTTCGCTCAGGTTGAACGCCTGCGGGATGGAAATGCGGCCTTCGGCCGTCGGGATGGGGTCGCCGTGCGGGTCGCGGGTGGGGTGCTCCAGCAAGCTGTCGATGCGCTCGATCATGAAATCGGATACCGCATGCTCCAGGCTCTCGGCCTCGTCATGCACCTGGTCCCAGCGGTAGCCCAGCATCTGCACCAGGAAAGTTTCGATCAGGCGATGGCGGCGCACCATGGTCACCGCATACTCGCGTCCCAGTTCGGTCAGCGTTACGGCGCCATAGGGCGCATGGTCGAGCAGGCCCTGCTGGCGCAATTTGCCCAGGGCGCCGGAAACCGTGGAGAGCTTCATGCCTGATTTGCTGGCGATGATGCTGGCGGTTACCGGATCGCTCGACCACTCGTTGAGACCGAAGATGATCTTGAGATAGTTCTGGGCGCTATCTGAAAGCTGGTTGACCGACACAAGCACCATCTTAGCGACCATCGGGCCAGCTGGTCGCGAGGTGACTTTGATTATTGGGCAATTCGGGCTGGAGACCTCTGACAACTGAAAGCGGCTAGTCACGAGCCTAAAAATTCTGCTCCACGGATAAGGATTATCCGAGGCCCAGGGGCAGCGTATTGACTTAAATTTCTTTGTGCGGAAAACTGTGTAATCGATTCCATGGAATCGATTACACGTAAGCAAAGGGGCTTATCGACATGAACGCTGTCACCATCAAGGATGTGGCACTTGCAGCCGGAGTATCTTCCGCGACTGCCTCGCGCGTTCTATCCGGCCACCCCGCCACTTCGGCCGCTTCCCGCGAAAAAGTGGAAGCTGTCGCCAAGGATTTGGGTTTCGTGCCCAATGCCCAGGCCCGCTCCCTGCGCTCCACCAAAACCGACACCATCGCGCTGCTGATATCCGATGTGCGCAACCCCTACTTCTCCGATCTCGCGCATGCCGTCGAGCAGCAGGCCCACGCCGCGGGAATGATGACCTTCATCGGCAATGCCAACGAGGACACCGAACAGCAGGACCAGTTCCTCGCCGCGATGCTTTCGCGCCGCGTTGACGGATTGATTCTCGTTCCCCAGGGCCTTGATGAAGACGCCGACCGGCCAAGCCAGATGATGCAGCGCATCATTGCCTCGGGCACTCCGCTGGTTTTCGTCGACCGCACCCTGCCCGAGCTTCGCATCCCATCCATCACCGCCTCCAGCACCGGCGCCCTGGAAGAAGCCATCGCGCGGCTGAAGGCCCTGGGCCACGCCAAAATCGCTTTCTTGGGCGGCCCGGACCACGCATCCACCGCCCGCGAACGCCACAGCGCCTTCGACTCGGCGATGGCCGCCAACGGCCTGGATACCGATCCTGCCCTGCACTTTGCCGGCGACTTCCGCGCCGCCTCGGGTGCCGAAGGCGCCCGCTGGCTGCTGGGCCATGAACTGCAGCCGACCGCGGTGGTCATCGCCGATGCGCCGATGGCCATCGGCGCACTGACCGTGTGGCGCGAAGCCGGCATCCGGATCGGGAAGCAGCTCTCGGTGATCACCTTCGACGAGGTGGATGCAATGCTCATGCACGATCCGCCGATCGCCACGATCAGCCACGACCTGACCAGCATGGGCCGCGCCGCGGTCACCGCGCTCCAGGACGTCATGGCGGGCAAGAGCCCCGAGCCCCAAGAATTCATCAGCCGATTCACCGCGCGTGAGTCGCTGGCCCCAACGCAACCCGCCACCGGCGCATAGGCGAGGATGGAAGGAACGAAAATGAGTAATGACGCTCTGCTGGTCCTGGACAAGGTCTGCAAGTCCTTCGGCCCGGTACAGGTGATCGACGAGGTCACCGTCGAGGTGCATGCCGGCAAGGTCTCGGTGCTGCTCGGCGAGAACGGCGCAGGCAAGTCGACGCTGATCAAGATGATCGCCGGCGTGCACGAGCCGGACGCCGGCCGGATCCTGGTGGACGGCAAGGCCGTGAAGATTCCCAACACCAAGGCCTCCGAGGCATTGGGCATCGCCACCATCCACCAGGAACTGAACCTGGTCCCGTCGATGACCATCGCCGAGAACATCACCCTGGGCCGCGTGCCGCGCAAATTCGGCATCATCAACCGCCGCGCCATGCGCCAGATCGCCCGCGAAGCGATGGACAAGCTCGGACTGGCGCTGGATGTCGATACGCCGGTGGGCCAGCTGGGCCTGGCCCAGCAGCAACTCGTGGAGATCGCCAAGGCGCTGAGCCTGGACGCCCGCGTGCTGATCCTCGATGAGCCCACCGCGGCATTGACCAAGGCCGAAATCGCGCACCTGTTCTCGGTGGTCGCCACCTTGAAGCAACAAGGGGTGGGCATGGTGTTCATCAGCCACCACCTCGATGAGATTGCCGAAATCGGCGACTTCGTGAACGTGCTGCGCGATGGCAAATTCATTGCCACCGTGCCGGCGGACACCGAGGAGAACGAGCTGGTCCGGCTCATGGTCGGCCGCGACATCGACGCCCAGTTCCCGCGCGTAGCCACCGAGCCAGGCCAGAAGCCGCTGCTGAGCGTGCAGAACCTGTGCGAGGGCATGCTCAAGGACATCTCGCTGGAAGTCCGCCCCGGCGAAGTGGTTGCCCTGGCCGGCCTGATGGGTGCCGGGCGCACCGAGCTGATCCGCGCCATCGCCGGAGCCGACAAGTACGCCAGCGGCGTCGTGGCGGTCAACGGCAAGAAGCTGGCCAGCTTCGACGTCGCTGCAGCTACCCGCGCTGGGATCGGGCACGTTCCCGAGGACCGCAAGACCCAGGGCCTGGTGCTGGATGCCTCGGTGGCCGAGAACATCGGCTACGCCACCATGGCCGCCACCGCCAAGAACGGACTGGTGGACCGCAAGGGCCAGAAGGCCCGCGCGCAGCAGGTCGCCGAACGCCTGCGCATCCGCATGGGCAGCATCGATGCGCCCATCCGCTCGCTCTCGGGCGGAAACCAGCAGAAGGCCGTGTTCGGCCGCTGGTTCACCGCCGGGGCCAAGGTGCTGCTGCTCGACGAGCCGACCCGCGGCGTGGACGTGGGAGCGAAGGTCGAAATCTACGAACTGATCAATGAGATCACCGCCTCCGGAGGCTGCGTGTTGATGGCCTCCAGCGAACTGCCCGAAGTGCTGGGCATGTCCGACCGCGTCCTGGTCATGAGCCAGGGACGCATCGCCGGGGAACTGGCCACCGAAGAAGCCACCCAGGACGCCATCATGTCCCTGGCCGTCAGCAATGTGCACCGCGAAGAAGAAATGGGAACCAAGTAATGAGCAGCGTAGCTACTGCCCCGAAGAAGGGCTTTGATTTCAAGGCATTCCTTGCCAACAACGGAGCCCTGGTTGGCCTGGTCATTCTTTGCCTGGCCCTGTTCATCGCCACCCCGCGCTTCCTGACCGGACCGAACCTGATGAACATCGGCATCCAGGTCTCCACCATCGCGGTGATGGCCTTCGGCATGACCTTCGTGATCGTCGCCGCCGGCATCGACCTCTCGGTCGGCTCGGTCGCGGCGCTCTCGGCCATGGGCTCCTCCTATGCCATCACCACCGCCGGCCTGCCCGATGGCCTGTCCATCCCGATCGGCCTGGCCGTCGGTGCACTGTGCGGCTGGGTGACTGGTGCGATGAGCGCCTACGGCAAGCTGCCCACCTTCATCGCCTCGCTGGCGATGCTCACCGTGGTGCGCGGGCTGACCCTGGTGATCTCCGATGGCCGGCCGATCTCCACCAGCTCCTCGGTGTCCTGGCTGGGCGATGACCTGGGCCCGATCCCGGTGCCGATTCTGATCCTGGTCGTCTCCGGCCTGCTTGCCGCCTTCGTGCTCAACCGCACCGTCATCGGCAAGAACGCCTTCGCCGTGGGCGGCAACACCGAAGCCGCGCGCCTGTCGGGCATCCCGGTCAAGCGCGTGCTGGTCACCGTCTTCGTCATCTCCGGCGTCTTCGCGGCCTTGTCCGGCATGATCCTGGCCGGGCGCCTGGATTCTGCCCAGCCGACCCTGGCTTCGGGCTACGAGCTGGATGCCATCGCGGCCGTGGTCATCGGCGGCGCATCGCTCTCCGGCGGCGTGGGACGCATCTCCGGCACCCTGATCGGCGCCCTGGTGCTGGCCGTGATCCGCAACGGGCTGAACCTGCTTTCGGTTTCCGCCTTCTGGCAGCAGGTAGTCATCGGCGCCGTGATTGCGATCGCCGTGGGCTTCGACGTGCTGCGCCGCAAGAACGTCAAGCACTAGATTTTCCCTCCGTACCCAGCAATTCAAGAAAAGTTCAAAGGAGAACCCCATGAAGAACATCATCCGCAAGACCGCAGCCGTCAGCGTCGGACTGGCCCTGGTGGCCGGCCTGGCCGCCTGCAACCGCGGCACCGAAGCAGAGGCCGGCTCGGCCACCTTGGCAGTGTCCACCCTGAACAACCCGTTCTTCGTCGACCTGCGTGACGGCGCCCAGGCCGAGGCCGAAGCGCAGGGCATCGACCTGTCCGTCGTCGACGCGCAGAACGACTCCGCAACCCAGGCCAACCAGCTGGCAACCGCGGCAACCAACGGCTCGGCCGGCCTGATCATCAACGCCGTGGATACCGAAACCGCTGAAGCCGGCCTGAAACCGGTGGCCGAGGCCGGCCTGCCGATCGTTGCGGTTGACCGCGCGGTGGGCGAGACCAAGATCGCTTCCTTCGTGGCTTCGGATAACGTTGCCGGCGGCGAGCAGGCTGCCAAGGCGCTGGGCGAGGCGCTGGGCGGCAAGGGCAAGATCATCGTGCTGGAAGGTGTTCCAGGCGCCTCGGCAACCAACGAGCGCGGCGAAGGCTTCGACAAGGGCCTGGCCGAGTTCAAGGACATCGAGGTCGTCTCCTCGCAGACCGCCAACTTCGACCGAGCCGAAGCACTGGACGTGGTCACCAACCTGATGCAGGCCAACCCGGATGCCGCTGGCGTGCTGGCGATGAACGACGAAATGGCCCTGGGCGCCATCCAGGCACTGGGCGACAAGGCCGGCAAGGACGTGTTGGTAGTCGGCTTCGACGGCACCGACGACGGCTTCAAGGCAGTCCAGGATGGCACCCTGGTTGCCACCATCGCCCAGAACCCAGCCGAGCTGGGCAAGCAGTCGGTGCAGATCCTGGCCAAGGCCATCAAGGGCGAAGAAGTCGAAGCCAACGTGCAGGTCGCCGTTGACACGGTAGACGAGAAGAACGTCGCCGACTACGCAGGCGAGTAATCTGCCCTTAGCGGCAATCAAGCAGTGCACCGGCGCCCATCGGCCGCCGGGTGGAGAGAACCAGAGGAAATAGCATGCAGCAGGACATCCAGGTCACCATTGTGGGCTCTAGCAACGTGGACATCACCGCGCTGATGGCCCGCCTTCCCGGCCCGGGTGAAACCGTGCTGGCAGACTCCTACCAGCTCTCGCCCGGCGGCAAGGGCGCCAACCAGGCGCTGGCCGCCGCGCTGGCCGGTGCCGCCACTGAATTCATCGGCGCCGTCGGCAACGACTCGCACGCCGAAATCGCGCTGGGCCAGCTCGAGGAAGCCGGCGTGAAGCTCGATCGCGTGGCCCGCACCAGCGAGCCGACCGGCGTAGCCATCATCCAGGTGGACCGTGGCGCGGAGAACTCCATTGCCGTGGTCTCCGGGGCCAACTCGACCGTCTCCGGCGAGGCTGTGCAGGGCGCCGGGGGCATCGAGGGCATCCTGGTGCTGCAGGGCGAGATTCCTGCCTCGGGCATCAAGGCCGCCATGGATGCTGCCACACAGCGCATCGTGCTCAACCTGGCGCCGGTGATCGAACTGGACCGCGAGTACCTGCTCAAGGCCAACCCGCTGGTGGTCAACGAGCATGAGGCCGAAGCCGTGCTCCAGCAGCTGAACCCGCACCCGGCTCGCCGGTTCGACGGCAAGTACGAGCGCCTGGCCGGGATGCTGGTCGACGAGGGCATCGCCAGCGTGGTCATCACCCTCGGCGCCAATGGCTGCCTGGTTGCCGACCGGTTCCCAGGGGAGAACGGCGGGGTCCAGGTTCGCGCGCTGCCCGCCGTGAAGGTCAAGGCCGTGGACACCACCGGTGCCGGCGACGCATTCACCGGTGCGGTGGCTGCCCGCCTGGCCAAGGGCGATGACCTGGCGCAGGCCGCAGAATTCGCCGGCAAGTTCGCCGCGCTGACGGTGCAGGCGCACGGAGCCCAAGCTTCCTACCCGCGTTCCCTGCAGAACCTCTGAGACCCCTTTTCGAGCAAGACCTAAGGAAGCCGCTGTGCTGAAATCCGAAATTCTCAATGCCCCGCTGCTGGCCGCCCTGGCCAAGTGCGGGCATACCGACACCGTGGTGATAGCGGACTGCGGCCTGCCGCTGCCCGAAGGCCCACTGGTCATCGATCTGGCCTTGGTGCAGGGGCTGCCCAGCTTCGATCAGGTGCTCGAGGTCCTGGCCCGGAACATGGTGATCGAGAACAGCACCCTGGCGGCCGAAGCCGAGAACGGCCCGGTCCAGGAACTGTGCCTGGCCAAGGGCCTGGACCCGGACTTCCTCACCCACGAAGAGCTGAAAGCCCAACTGCCCCAGGCCAAGGTCATTGTGCGCACGGGGGAAGCTACCCCCTACGCCAACGCGATCCTGCACTGTGGGGTAGCATTCTAGGCACCGGATGCCGCAGCTGTTTCGCGGCAGCGCGCTACCCGAGGAGAGACGCAGTGAAGAAGATGTTCTATGCAGCTTTTGCCCTCATGGTGCTGGGGGCGGCCGTCCTGATTCTCACCGTGCCGGCGTTGTCCAGCGACCCGGGCCAGACGCCCCAGAGCATTGCGGTGATCGCGGGAACCGTGTTCATGGCCGCAGCTTCCGTCGTTGTCCTGCTGAAGAAGGGTGCGACGCAAGAATCCTGAGCGACTTCCTGCAGCCATCGGCGCCAATGACCTTGGGCTAGCCGACTGCCTAGAATTGGGGTCATGACGCAAAGGAACCTGGCCGCAGAGAACGGCGAGCCCTTCTCCCGCATCGCGCCGGAAGCCGGGCTGCTGCTCGGAGCGGGCCGAGCCATCTTGCTTCAGCTGGCCCACCCGCAGATTGGCCGGGCCATTGCCGAGCACTCTGATTTCGCCGCCAACCCGCTCAGCCGGCTGATTCATACCCTCGGCTATATCTATGCATTGAGCAATGGCACAGCAGAACAGCAGCGCAAGATCATCGCCCATGTGGACGCGGCGCACCGGCCCATTCGCGCAACACGTGACGAGGGCAGGCCCGCGTATTCTGCGCTGGATCCCAGGCTGCAGTTGTGGGTGGCGGCCACGCTCTATGATTCGGCCCGCGTAATTGCCGGCCAGATCCTGGATGAAAACGAGGCAGACCAGGAAGAGCTCTACCTGCAGTACGCACGGCTCGGTGAGGCCTTGCAGATGCCGGTCGACTACTGGCCGCAGGACCTCGGCGGCTTTGAGCAGTACTTTGCACAGAATCAAGCGGAGCTGGAAGTCACCGACCGGACCCGGGCGCTGGCCCGCGAACTTTTCGAAGCACGCAATGCCCCATGGTGGGTCCGGATCGGCATGCCGCTGATGCGCGACGTGACCATCGCCCAGCTGCCGGCCCCGGTGCGCGAGGGCTTCGGCTATCGCCTCACCGGGAAAGCCGCGAGGCGCAACGCCCGCGTCATCGCCGTCGCCAGGGCCGCCACGCGGCTGCTGCCGCGAGTCCTCAGGCATGCCCCGATGCGGCTGATATTGCGCCGCGTCGACAAGATGGCCTAGCCGGCCCGAAGCCTAGTGCCCCGAGCCGTTCTCTGGTCCAACCCGGATCAGGATCCGCGGCAGCGCCACCAGCAGGAACAAGGCCACCAGGATCAGCGGCCCTCCGATCCAGGCCCCGATTTGCCAGCCGAAGAGCACCTGCAGCACAAACCAGACGCAACCCGAGACCAGCAGCCCCACGCCGATGCCCACGATCTTCACGATGGCGTGGCCCAAGCTGACCGTCTGCTCTTTGAGCCGCTGCCCGAAGAGATACCGGTGCACGGCCACGGGGGTGATCAGCAGCAGAATCAGCACAGTGGCCGCCACCAGCAAGATGATGTAGACCACCTCGTCGGTTCGGCTGAGCATCTCGAACCTCGCCTGGAAGGGCAAAACCACCAGGAAAGCAGCCAGGATCTGCACACCAGTTTGCATCACCCGCATTTCCTGCAGCAGCTCGTTCCACTGCCGGTGTGGTGCGCCATCGCTGGTATCGGGGTGGGAACGCTTGATCATCACTGTTCTCCTCGGCCTCAATCCGCCAGCTGGTTGAACCCCGCCGGCTCAAACGACTATGCCAAGCAATGCCGGTGCAGGCAAGAGCCTGCCGGCCCGCCGGGCCAAACTGTAGGTCGCGGCCGGTACATTCGGGAGCCAAGCAGAATTCGATGATGGAGGAGCAGATGGAACCTGATGGCGCCGCCGGGAGCAGCATTGATGTGTGGTCGATGCCCAGCCAGGGCCTGGCCTGGTGCGATTGCGGCAAAGGCCATGAACTCACGGAGGAGATCGTGCTCCAGGCTATGGCGGCAGCAGGATTTGGACCCGGCCGGCCGCTGGCCCATGGACAGCTGGCCGAGCTGATTGCGGATCTCTGGCACTACTCACAGGTCTGCCGGTTCTTCCACCTGGCCGTGGAGCAGGCAGCGATGCGTATCCGCGGGAAGGTCGATGAAATCTACCCGTGGGAACACAGTACCGATATCGTCGGATACTTCTCGAAGACCTGGCAAGGATGCCCCGACGCGGCCTGCCAATCCGAAGGGTGAGCGCGCGAGGTGCGAATTGAGTTCGCCCCGTGCAGGCGCATAGTGTGGGAAAGATGAAGAGCTTTGCATCCTTCCGGGCACCTGCCGACCATGACGGATTCATCCATGTGCGGGGTGCCAACGAGAACAACCTGGACAATGTCGAAGTGCGCATTCCGCGCGATGCCATTGTCGCCTTCACCGGGGTCTCCGGTTCCGGGAAATCTTCCCTGGCCTTCGGAACCATCTTCGCTGAATCCCAGCGCCGATTCCTGGAATCGGTGGCTCCCTACGCGCGGCGGCTGATTGCCCAGGGGCACACGCCCAAGGTGGAATTCATCTCCGGGCTGCCACCGGCCGTGGCCCTGCAGCAACGGCGTGGTGCTGCCAGTTCCCGTTCCACCGTCGGGACCCTGACTACGCTGTCCAACTCCGTGCGCATGCTGTTCTCCCGCGCAGGAACCTACCCCCAGGGTGCGGCGAGGCTGGATTCGGATGCCTTTTCCACCAACACCGCGGCCGGCGCCTGCGCGCAATGCCACGGTGCGGGAACGGTGCATTCGGTCAGCGAGGAATCGCTGGTCCCGGATTCCTCCCTGAGCATCAGGGACGGCGCGATTGCGGCTTGGCCCGGCGCCTGGCAGGGCAAGAACCTGCGGGACATCACCACGCACCTGGGCTACGACATCGACGTTCCGTTCCAGCAGCTGACCGCGGAAACACGGAAGTGGCTGCTGTTCACCGAAGACCAGCCAGTCGTGGAAGTCACCCCGGAACGGGATCGCGTGGCCAAACCGTACAAGGGCCGGTTCTGGAGTGCCGAACGCTACGTCCGGCACACGGTTGCGACCTCGAAGAGCGAGAACCTGCGGTCCAAGGCGCTGGCTTTCATGCATTCGCAGGATTGCCCGGCGTGCTCGGGGACGGGATTGCGCCCCGATGCGCTACAGGTCACCTTCGACGGCCTGGATATCGCGGAATTCAACGGCAAGCCGCTCAGCTCCCTGGCCGAGCTCTTGCGCCCCTTCGCGGCTGATGCCCAGGCAGAGGCGCAGGCCGAAGTCGCGAGCATCATCAGCGCCGACCTGCTGGGCCGAATCCAGGTGCTGGTCGAGCTCGGGCTGGGATACCTGAGCCTGGACCGCGCCACCCCGACGCTGTCGCCGGGGGAAATGCAGCGCCTGCGCATCGCCACCCAGCTGCGCGCGGGACTGTTCGGCGTCATCTACGTGCTCGATGAGCCATCTGCCGGGCTACACCCGGCCGATGTGCAGCCGCTGATCGAGGTGCTCGACGCGCTCAAGGCCGAAGGCAACTCGGTATTCGTGGTGGAGCACAATATGGATGTGGTCAGCCGTGCGCAATGGATTGTCGATGTCGGCCCCGGGGCGGGCAGCAACGGCGGGCAGGTGCTCTACAGCGGAGAAGTTTCCGGCCTGTCCGGAATTCAGGAATCCGTGACCCGGCGCTTCCTCGATCCCGGGCCTGCGCCGCACCGCGAGCCGCGCGAAGCCCAAGGATGGGTGCAGCTGCGCGGGGTGAACCTGCACAACCTGGACGACGTGGACGCCGCGTTCCCGCTGGGGGTCTTCTGTTCGGTCACCGGCGTGTCGGGATCGGGCAAGTCCAGCCTGGTCTGCGGTGCCCTGGCCCAGGCTGCGGGCGGCCCGGTGCTTGCCGGGCCGGAGTATCCGGAAGCGACGGCGGATCGCGCGGTGATCGCCGAGGTCACCGGCGCAGACCAGCTAAGCCGCGTAGTGCTCATGGATCAAAAACCCATCGGGCGCACGCCCAGATCCAATGTCGCTACCTACACGGGCCTGTTCGATGCGGTCCGCAAGGCTTTCTCCGAGCTGCCGCTGTCCAGGCAACGCGGCTACAGTGCCGGACGCTTCTCCTTCAACGTTGCCGGCGGGCGGTGCGAGAACTGCCAGGGCGAAGGCTACCTGGAAATCGAGCTGCTCTTCTTGCCAGGGACCTACGGGCCGTGTCCCGAATGCCGCGGAACCCGGTACAACCAGCAGACCCTGGACGTCGAATACCAGGGCAAGAACATTGCCCAGATCCTGGAACTGGACGTCAGCCAAGCCGAAGAATTCCTCTCCGGAATCCCTTCCGCGGCACGGGCCCTGGCGACCCTGCGCGAAGTCGGACTGGGGTATCTGCAGCTGGGACAGCCAGCTACCGAAATGTCCGGCGGCGAAGCCCAGCGCATCAAGCTGGCCACCGAACTCCAGCGCCAGCGCCGCGGGCACACGCTCTATCTTCTCGATGAGCCCACCACCGGACTGCACCCTGCCGACGTGCAGCTGCTGGTATCGCAGCTGCAGCAGCTGGTCGACCAGGACAACACCGTCATCGTGGTGGAACACCAGATGGATGTGGTTGCCGCAAGCGACTGGGTGATCGATTTGGGGCCGGCCGGCGGGGATGGCGGCGGGCGCATCGTTGCCGAGGGGACCCCAACGGCGGTGGCGCAAGACAAGGCCAGCAGAACCGCGCAATACCTTGCGCGCCGGCTGGCCTTGTGAAGCTGGACTACTTGCTGTTCAGCAGTGCGTGCGGCGGGGTCTGCACCCCGTCGGCCACCGCTTCGGCAGGATCATCGCCGAGGTGGATGATCTTGTTATCGGCATCCACATGCACCACGCTCGGCACATAGCCACGAGCCTCGGCGTCTTCCATCTGCGCATAGCTGATCAGGATGACCAGGTCGCCGGGGTGCACCAGATGCGCTGCCGCACCATTGATGCCGATGACCCCGCTGCCCGGCTCGCCGGCGATGGTGTAGGTTTCCAGGCGGGCGCCGTTGGTGATGTCTACGATGCTGACCAGTTCGCCGGGCAGGATATCCGAGGCTTCGAGCAGCTCGGAGTCAACGGTGACCGAGCCTACGTAGTGCAGGTCTGCCTGGGTGACAGTTGCCCGGTGGATCTTGGACTTGAACATGGTGCGTTGCATTAGACGATTCTTTCACGCGAGGTAAGTGGTTTCCCGGTATCCAAGCTTACGCCTCTTGCGCGCAGATGCCCGGGCATTGTCCGGCACCCCACACAGTTGGCCGCGAACGGCTACTTTGGCAGATGGGTTTCCAGCACGCGATGCACTTCCCCGGAGGCCAGCAACTGGCAAGCAGCTTCCAGCTCGGCAGAGAGGAAACGGTCCTCGCCCGGGCCTGCAACCTTGGTGCGCAGCAGCTCCAATACGGCGCGGGTAGCCGGGCCAGGCTGCAATGGCTGGCGCAGATCCAGGGCTCGGCCGGCAATCAGCATTTCAATTGCCAGGATGCGGCGCAGGTTGGCGACCGAGGTGCGCAATTTGCGCGCCGCGTGCCAACCTAGGGAAACGTGGTCTTCCTGCATCGCTGATGACGGGATGGAATCCACGCTGGCCGGTACGGCCAAACGCTTGTTCTCCGCGACCAGTCCGGCCTGCGTGTACTGGGCGATCATCATGCCCGAATCCACGCCCGGGTCATCGGCAAGGAACGCTGGCAGGTCGCGGGAACGAGCCGGGTCGAGCATGCGATCGGTCCGGCGCTCTGCAATGGATCCCAGGTCAGCTACGGCAATGGCCAAGAAGTCCAAGACGTACGCCACGGGAGCACCGTGGAAGTTGCCGTTGGAGGTGACTTCACCCGATGGCAGCACGACAGGGTTATCGATGGCTGCCGCCAATTCGCGGGTGGCGACCAGGCGGGCATGGGCGATGGTGTCGCGCACTGCGCCGGTAACCTGCGGGGAGCAGCGCAGCGAGTAGGCATCCTGCACCCGGCCGTCGCCTTCGCGGTGCGAAGCGACAATGGGGGAGCCCGAAAGGAAGCTGAACATGTTCGCAGCACTGCGGCCCTGGCCCGGATGCGGGCGCAGCGGTTCGTGCAGTTCAGCACGGAAGACCTGGTCGGTGCCCAGCTGGGCTTCGACGCTCATGGCCGCGGTGGCATCGGCAATGTCTGCGAGCTCTTCCAGGTCTGCCAGTGCCATCAGCAGCTGGCCGAGCATGCCGTCGGTGCCGTTGACCAGCGCCAGGCCTTCCTTCTCCGCCAGTTCGACAGGTTCCAGTCCTGCTTCAGCAAAGAGCTCCGGCACTGGGCGCTTCACGCCTTCGCGGTCAGTGGCCTCGCCTTCGCCCATCAAGACCAGTGCGCAGTGGGAGAGCGGAGCAAGGTCTCCTGAGCAACCCAGCGAACCGTACTCACGCACCACCGGGGTGATGCCGGCATTAAGCAGTCCAACCATGGTTTCCAGCACTACCGGGCGCACGCCGGTGCGGCCCGAGGCCAGGGTCTTGGCGCGCAGGAACATCAGCGCGCGCACCACTTCGCGCTCAACTGGGTCGCCCATGCCGGCTGCATGCGAGCGGATCAGCGAACGCTGCAGTTTAGCGCGGTCCTCGGGAGCGATGTGGCGCGTTGCCAGGGCGCCGAACCCGGTGGAAATGCCATAGACCGGGGTGTCGGCTGAAGCCAGGGCATCAATGTGTGCGCGGACTGCTGCCAGTTCTTCAAGAACCTGAGGCGCGAGGCTAATCTGCGCGTTGTGCCGGGCTACCGCAATCACGTCATCGGCGGTGGCGCCAGCTAGGTCCAGGGTTACGTGCGGGGAAGTAGCCATGATTTTCAATCCGTTCTCTACGCTGCAATGAGGTCTCTAATCTCCATTGTTCGGCAGAACGAGTTTGCACGGCACTGATATTCGGGTCATCTGTCCGAAATGCCAGACAGTGCCCTGGAGGGAGAAAAGAACGGACCTCCAATTGGAGGCCCGTTCAGGGGTTCCGGTTTCAGAAGGTGATGCCTTCGAAGGCTTCCTCGCCAAATTTGTTGGACGAGCCGTTGTCCGTGACCTTGGCGTTCTCGTTAAGGGATGCGGCAGAATTGCCGATGCCGCTAAAGGTTACGTGCTTGATGTTCTTGACCGCTGCGATATTACCGCTGCCGTCCAGCTCAAGATTCTTGATGTGCGGAGCGACGATCATGTTTCCGGAACCAGAGACGGTGACGTTCTGGCAATCGCCGATGAGCTTCAGCATTTGACCCATTTCAGAGATATCCATGCCGCCCGTGCACCTGATTTCGGTCGCTTGCGCATCGAGGAAATCATAGACGGACTGGAAGGTGCTGTCCGCAGGTGCCTTCGGAACATTGGGAGTACCAGTAGAAGCGCCTTCTGGGGCTTTGGAGCTTGGGGTGACGCTGCCTTCGATAGGCCCGGCGTTCTCCGGTGCCATGCTTTCTTCTGCTGGTGCGCTTGTCTCTTCGCTGGAGGGTTGGATGCTCACGCAACCTGCCAGTGCGACTGCAAGGATTCCAACCGCCAGCGGCCCAGCGAGGCGTTTGGTAATTTTCGAGAACATAACCATCCTGTCAATCGAACCGGCCAGCGCATTTGGACACGCGGTATAGATACATTCTGCGTTGAATGACGATAAATGACCAACGCGAACGGCTCAGGAACGAATGAGTTCTCGTGCCCCGGGAGCACGCAACCATGCAATTTGCTGACGATTCCGTGCGGGGACAAAAGTAATCGCTTCACCGCTTGCCCAGTGCAAGCAGTGAAGCGATTACTAGTGCCCAGGGGGAGAAGGGGCACGATTTGAGCCGGCAGGCGAACCTACCGGGCTATTTGGTTCCTAGAATCCTTCATTCCGCTCTTCGGAACCAAACTGGCTTTCATCGTTTCCATACGATTGGCCATCGGACTGCTGTCCGGACTGGCTTTCGCCGCCAAACGATTCCTCACCGGATTCGTTGCTATCGCCGTAGGACTGCTGCTCCGACTGCTGTCCGGACTGGCTGTCGCTGCCGTAGGACTGCTGTTCTGACTGCTGGCTTTCGCCACCGCCATAGGACTGCTGTTCTGACTGCTGGCTTTCGAATCCGCCATTGTCATTTGATCCGAAATCTGAATTGGACTGGCTTTCGAAGCCTTCAGATTCGTTGTTGTCGAAGTTCCCGAACTGCTCGTTTGCATCCTGCTCAGACATGCTGTCCTCCGTGGGTCGGTGGTTCCTGACTTGCCCTACGCTATGCGTAGAAAAAGCCCGGTTCAAGGATTTCGGGGAAGCTCAGAGCCGCTGGAAACCCGCAGTTAAGCCAATACCCATGGTGTTCAGAGACTTCGGCCAATATTCACTACTGCGTGCTAAAGGAATCGCCATTCCCGGGAACCCGAGGGACAAGGAGGATTTTCCGCAGCTGCCATGGCGGCTTCTGGAATTGCTCAACAGGCGCGAAGAGAAAGCTGAACGTTCTCCGAAAGAATTGTCCATCCGGTCGGAATCTGCCCGGTAAATCGATAGTGTCCAGACTGGGACACCGAGAAAGGTCTTGCCCCAAGCGTCCATGACAACGTAAGGAGAAGCATTGGCTAATTCGAAGAAGACTCCAGCAAAGAAAACTGATCGCGAAAACGCAGAAAACGGGTTCGTGGCTCCGGAAGTGCTGCGCGAGTCCTTGCAGACCGTGCTGATCCAGCTGCTGGACCTGCAATTGGTGGGCAAGCAAATCCACTGGAACGTCGTTGGTCCCAACTTCCGCGACCTGCACCAGAACCTCGACGAAATCGTTGACATCGCGCGCCGCGGCTCGGATGAAATCGCCGAGCGGATGCGAGCTTTGCATGCCACTCCGGACGGGCTGGCAGCAACGGTCACGAAGTACACGAAGCTGGAACAACCCGTGAATACCGAAATCCTGACCACCAATGCAGTGGACATGGTAGTCAAGGCACTGCAGACCACTGTGGCAGTCATGCGAGAGGTCCATGACCCGGTGGATGAAGCGGATCCGACCACCGCCGATATCCTGCACCAGTACATTGCGGATCTGGAGCAGCAAGCCTGGTTTATCAGCGCGGAAACCCGCAAGCCGTAAACCGGGCCGCGCGGTCCTGGAATTGAATAAATAGCCTGAGGCACCACAAACAGTGGTGCCTCAGGCTATGTGCGCGTCCTACTTCTCCTGTGCGGCCATCGGGATGCGCACGCCGCGCTCAGCGGCAACTTCGGCGGCGCGTTCGTATCCGGCATCGACGTGGCGGATGACGCCCATGCCCGGGTCATTGGTCAGCAGTGCCTCCAGCTTCGCGGCGGCCATTTCGCTGCCGTCAGCCAAGGAGACCTGGCCGGCGTGGATGGAACGGCCCATGCCCACGCCACCGCCATGGTGGATCGAAACCCAGGTGGCACCCGAACTGGTTGCGGTCAAGGCGTTCAGCAGCGGCCAGTCGGCCACGGCATCGGTGCCATCCTTCATGGCCTCGGTCTCGCGGTACGGCGAAGCTACCGAACCCGAATCCAGATGGTCGCGGCCGATCACGATAGGTGCAGAGACCTTGCCTTCGGCGACCAGCTGGTTGAACAGCAAGCCGGCCTTGTGGCGCTCGCCGTAGCCCAGCCAGCAGATGCGCGCCGGCAGGCCCTCGAACTCCACGTGCTTCTGTGCGGCATCCAGCCAGCGATGCAGGTGCTGGTTTTCCGGGAACAGGTCCTTCAGCGCCTGGTCGGTGACCTTGATGTCCTCGGGATCCCCGGACAGCGCTACCCAGCGGAACGGGCCCAGGCCTTCGCAGAACAGCGGACGGATGTAGGCCGGGACGAAGCCCGGGAATTCGAAGGCGCGGGTGAAACCGCCCTTGCGTGCCTCGTCGCGGATCGAGTTGCCGTAGTCGAAGACCTCCGCGCCGGCGTCCTGGAATCCCACCATCGCCTCGACCTGCGCGGCCATGGCGGCCTGGGCTTTCTTGGTGAAGCCGGCCGGATCGGCTTCGGCTTCGGCGTGCCATTGGTCCATGGTGTATTCCACCGGCAGGTAGCTGAGCGGATCGTGGGCACTGGTCTGGTCGGTGACGATGTCGAAGGAGAATTCTCCAGCTTCGTGGCGCTTGAGCAGCGCCGGGAAGACCTCGGCGGCGTTGCCGACGTAGCCCACCGACAGCGGGCGGCCTTCGGACTTGGCTGCCAGGACTTTGCCCAGCGCCTTGTCCAGATCCAGCTCGACCTCATCGAGGTAGCGCTTGGAGGCACGGCGGCGCAGTCGGGTTTCATCCACGTCAACGATCAGCACGGCACCGCCGTTGAGGGTCACGGCCAGCGGCTGGGCGCCGCCCATGCCGCCGCAGCCACCGGTCAAGGTCAGGGTTCCGGCCAGCGAGCCCTTGAAGCGCTTCTCGGCGATCGCGGCGAAGGTTTCGTAGGTGCCCTGCAAGATGCCCTGGGTGCCGATGTAGATCCACGAACCGGCGGTCATCTGGCCGTACATCATCAGGCCTTCGGCTTCGAGCTTGCGGAAGTGCTCCCAATTGGCCCAGTCGCCAACGAGGTTGGAGTTGGCAATCAGCACCCGTGGTGCCCACTTGTTGGTCTTGAAGACGCCGACCGGCTTGCCGGACTGCACCAGCAGCGTCTCGTTCTCTTCCAGGTCCTTGAGCGTCTGGACGATCGCGTCGAATGCCTCCCATGAGCGGGCTGCCTTGCCGGTGCCGCCGTAGACCACGAGATCCTCGGGGCGTTCGGCAACTTCCGGATCCAAGTTGTTCATCAGCATGCGCAATGGGGCTTCGGTGGCCCAGGACTTGGCGGTCAGTTCGGTACCGCGCGGGGCGCGGACAACACGTGGTTCGTGGCTCATGGCAATTCCTTACGATGTAACGTAGCTAACTGATTCCATCATTGGCTATCGGCCATGGCTTGGGTACCGGAGAATGGGCAGAGCTGTCCGGTATTTCAGAATCGGAGGAATTTCCGGTTGCCTCCAGCTCCTAGGTGGCGGGGATCAGCGCCAGCGCGCTGCGTTCGATGGCCTCCGGGCTCAGGGCTTGGCTGATGGCGATCATGCTGGCTCCGCGCAGGGCTCCAACTTCCCAGCTGCGCGAGGTGCGGATCTGCAGGTGCTGGGTGGAAAGCGGCGCTCCGCGCTGGTAGACCACCTCGCGGATGCCTGCCAGCAGGTGCTCTCCGGCGGCGGAGATCCGACCGCCCACCACGATCAGCGACGGGTTCAGCAAGCTCACGCTGGCAGCCAATACCTCGCCCAAGTCGCGGCCGGCTTGGCGCACTGCATGGATCGCTTGGATGTTCCCCGAGTTCACCAGGGCGACCACATCGGTGTTGCTGTGCGCTTCGATGCCCTGCGCCCGCAATGCGGTGGCAATTTTGGGTCCGGCGGCTACGGCTTCCAGGCAGCCTTCATTGCCGCAATGGCAGTAGATGCCATCGCCGCGGCGGATGCGCACGTGCCCGATATCGCCGGCTGTGCCCTGCGCTCCGCGTTGCAGCAGCCCTCCGGAAATGATGCCCGAGCCGATGCCGGTAGCCAGCTTGACGAAAATGAAGTCCTCGCTGCCGGTCTCCAGCTGGTCCTTCTCGCCAATGGCCATGAGGTTGACGTCATTGTCCACGACCACCAAGGCGTCCAGCTGCTGCTGGAACCAAGCGGGGATGTCGAAGTCGTCCCATCCGGGCATGATGGGCGGATTGGCGGGACGGCCGGTCTCGAAATTCACCGGCCCTGGCACTCCCATGCCTATGGCAATGACATCGTCACGGGTGCGGCCCAGCGAATCGAGCAAGCCATCGGCCAGATCCATCGCGGTCTGCAAGATCGCCACCGGGCCGTCGGCGAAGGAAATGGGAGCCTGGGATTGCACTAGGGGAGTGGGGGCCAGATCGGTCAGGGCAACGCGCAGGTGGCTGGCTCCCAGATCGACGGCCAGCACCAGGCGGGCATCGGGGAGCAGGGCAAGCCGCTGGGGAGGGCGGCCTCCGGTGGACGCGCCATCCGCGATGGTGCCAACCAGGCCCAGCTGGATGAGCACGTCGAGGCGCTCTTGCAGGGTGGAGCGAGCCATGCCGGTCAGGGCGGCAAGGTCCGTGCGGCTGTGCGCGGCACCGTCCATGAACAGTTGCAAGACGTTGCCTGCCCCACTGGCGCCGCGGGCGAATTGCATGCTTTGGGGGCTCGAAGGATTGGCCATGAACCCAGTAAAACACAGCAATGGACGCGAAGCCGAAACACTTTATGAGAATGTCGACATACTTCTATTGACTATCGACAAAAGTAAAACTAGTCTCAAGATGTGATGCAAGTCATGAGCATCTGGATCGCACCCACCACTTCTTTCAGGAGACGCCTTTGCCTGCCCACGACCTATCAATCCAGCTGTACACGCTGCGCGAGCACATCGCAGAGAACCTGGCCGCGACGCTCGAACGCGTAGCTGGCATCGGCTACACGCAAGTCGAGCCGTACAACTTCGTGGCCCGCGCTGACGAGTATGCACAGGCGCTGGCCGAGAACGAACTCAGCGCGCCAACGGCGCACGCACCGCTGCTCTCCTCGGACTACGACGAGGTCTTCGCCGCGGCCGGCAAACTCGGCATCAGCACCGTCATCGATCCGTTCATCCCGGCGGAGCAGTGGCAGGATGCCGAGTCCATCGGTGCCATCGCGCAGAAGCTCAACGCCGCATCCCGGCGCGGTGCCGAATACGGCATCAAGGTCGGCTACCACAACCACGACTGGGAGATCTCCAGCAAGATCAATTCCAAGACGGCCCTGGAATACCTGGCTAGCTTGCTGGACCCGGAAGTCGTCCTGGAAGTGGACACCTACTGGGTTGCCGTGGGCGGCGCCGATGTGCTCCAGCTGCTTGAAGCGCTGGCACCCCGCGTCGTGGCCCTGCACATCAAGGACGGGCCGAAGTCCAAGAACCACAAGGAACAGGTTCCGGTGGGCAGCGGATCCATGCCGATCGACCAGATCATCGACGCCACCAGCGGCATGCTGCATGTGGTGGAACTCGATGACTTCGCAGGCGACATCTTCCAGGCCGTGTCCGAAAGCCGCGCCTACCTCGTAGCAGAAAAGAACTAGGGATTATGGAATTTCAGAATCAGCCCATGGGCGTGGGCATTGTCGGAGCCGGCACCATCAGCGACCAGTACCTGGAGAACCTCACCGCATTCCCGGACCTCGCCGTGCGGTTCATCGCCGACCTGGATACCGAGCGCGCAGCAAGCCAAGCGCGCAAATGGTCCGTGGAAGCCTCGGGAACCTATGCTGAATTGCTGGCCCGCGAAGACATCCAGATCGTCGTGAACCTGACGATCCCGGCAGTTCATGTCGAGGTAGCCCTGCAGGCGGTGGCCGCCGGCAAGCACGTCTGGGGCGAGAAGCCCTACGCGCTGGACCGCGAATCCGGACGGCAGCTGGTCGAAGCCGCCAAGGCAGCAGGAGTCCGCGTCGCCGTGGCCCCGGATACCATCCTGGGTGCGGGCCTGCAGACCGGCCTGCGGCAGATTGAAGCAGGCGCCATCGGCACCCCGCTTTCGGGCCTGGCCATCTTCCAGGGCCCCGGCCCGGAATCCTGGCACCACAGCCCGGAATTCCTCTTCGCCCACGGCGCAGGACCGCTCTTCGACCTCGGGCCCTACTACCTGACCACCCTGGTGCGGGTCTTCGGCCCGGTAGCCAAGGTTGCCGCCCTGGGTTCGCAGGCCCGCGCGCAGCGGGTCATCGGTGCAGGCCCCAAGGCCGGAACCAGCTTCCCGGTCGAGGTCCCAACCCACGTCGGAGCGCTGCTCTCCTTCGAATCCGGGGCCAGTGCGCAGTGCATCTTCAGCTTCGACTCCAAGCTCAAGCGTGCAGGGTTCGTGGAGATCTCCGGAACGGAAGGCACCGCGCAGCTGCCGGATCCGAACGAATTCACCGGAGACACCATCCTGCACCTGGAGGACCAGGAGCCGAGCGTTGTCACCGCCGAAGGATCCACCTACGGGCGCGGCACCGGCGTTGCCGAACTCGCCCAAGCCATCCGCGAGGGACGCAAGGAACGCGTGCCCGGCGAACTGGCGTTCCACGTCCTGGACATCATGGTCTGCGCCGCGGAAGCAATGGAATCGGGAGCATTCATCGACGTGGCCTCGACGGTCGAGCCCATCGCGCTGCTGGACCCAGCCTGGGATCCTTCGGCTCCCGGCATCCTTGCCTGAAGCACCACCCCTTGACAGCATCATCCGCACCTGAAAAGGAATAAACATGTCTGCACCACATTTCAAGAGCAAGCTGGGGCGCTTCACGGCGATTACCTCCATCGCAGCGTTGTCGCTCAGCGGCCTGGCCGCCTGTTCCGGCTCGGCTTCCGGCTCCGGCTCGGAAGAAGCCGGTGGGACCATCACCTACTGGGCTTCGAACCAGGGCAGCTCGGTCACCCAGGACGAGGAGATCCTGGGCGAATCCATCAAGCGGTTCACCGAGGAAACCGGCATCGAGGTCGAGCTGGAAGTCGTCCCCTGGGCCGACCTGTACAACCGCATCCTCACCGCCGTCTCCAGCGGCGAAGGGCCGGACGTGCTGAACATCGGCAACACCTGGGCCACCACCTTGCAGGCCAGCGGCGCCTTCGTCCCCTTTGAAGGCGAGGCGCTGGAGGCCATAGGCGGAGCCGAGAAGTTCGTGCCGGCAGCCCTGGCCACCGGCGGCGCCGAGGGCCAGGCCCCAACCTCGCTGCCGTTGTATTCCATGGCCTACGGTCTGTACTACAACACCAAGATGTTCGAGGAAGCCGGCATCAAGCAGGCTCCGAAGACCTGGGATGAATTCTTGGCCACCGCCAAGAAGCTGACCAAGGATACCGACGACGACGGCAAGGTCGACCAGTACGGCTTCACCTTGGCCGGACAGCGTACCGCCAATAATGCCCACTCCGCATTCATCCTGGGCATGCAGAACGGCGGCGAGCTGTACACCACGGACGGCAAGCCGGACTTCACCAATGATGGCGTCGTCAGCGGCGTCAACGACTGGATCCAGCTGATGGGCGAGGACGGCGTGGTCTCCAAGTCCAACGCCGAGATCAATGACGGTTCGGTGCTGCCAGGGGAAATCATGGACGGCAACGCCGCCATGTTCTTCGACCAGGCCCCGGGCAAGTCCTTCAATGCCGCTGGCTTCAAGGACTACGCCATGGCGCCCATCCCGCTGAAGAACGCCGATGCCACCGGGCTGGAAGCCACCCAGTCGCTGGTTGCCGGCATCAACGTGAGCGTCTTCGAGAACTCGGATAACAAGGATGCCGCCCTTGAATTCGTGAACCACCTGCTCAGCGTCGATGAGCAGAAGAAGCTGAACGCCAAGTACACCTCGCTGCCATCGGTTACCGAAGCTTTCGACGACCCGGCCTTCGACACCCCCGAGCAGCAGGCCAAGAAGGAGATCCTGGCCAATAACGCTGCCCCGATGCCGCTGTTCCCCACCGAAGGGCAGATGGAATCCCTCGTAGGCGAGGCCATCGCCAAGCAATTCGCCAGGATTGCCCAGGGCGAAAAAATCACCGAGGCCGATGTCCGCAAGGCATTGGAAGACGCGCAGAAGCAGATGCCGGCTAGCTAGCGGCCCGACACGTTGCACTGGCCGCGGGAGCGGACCTCCTTGCGCCCCCGCGGCCAGTTGCAGCACCCAAATTCGTTTTCATGAAAGGAGACCGAATGTCGGCGCCAGCCCAGACACCGCCTCGAATCAGCGAACCGCTCAAGCCTCGCGACGCTTCAAGGGCGATCAAGCGCAGTTCAATCAAGCGCGACCGGTTCTTCCCCTATGCGCTCTCAGCTCCCGCAGCATTCCTGGAACTGCTGATCCACATCATCCCGATGCTGCTCGGCGTATGGATCGCCTTCCTCTCGCTGACCCAGTTCTCCATTGCCAACTGGGTCAAGGCCCCGTTCGTGGGACTGCAGAACTTCACCACCGCGCTGGACCCCAACGGTCCGATCGGTTCCCAATTCTTCGACGCCCTCGGGCGCACCTTCCTGTTCACCTTCCTGGTAGTGGCAATCGCCTGGAGCCTTGGCATCTTCGCCGCGGTCTTGCTGGCATCCAAATTCCGCAGCAACGGATTCTTCCGCACCCTGTTCCTGGTTCCCTACGCACTGCCAAGCTACGTCACCACCATCGCCTGGGCGTTCATGTTCAACCAGCGCGACGGCATGGTCAACCGCTTCCTGGTCGAAGACCTCGGGATCCTGGAGGAAGGGCCGTTCTGGCTATTGGGCGGGAATTCCTTCTTTGTCATGGTGGTTGTCGCCGTCTGGCAATTCTGGCCTTTCGCTTTCCTGATGCTGCTGGCCGCCCTGCAATCCATCCCGAACGAAGTCTATGAAGCCGCTTCCCTGGATGGAGCCAGCCTGTGGAAGCAGTTCACCAGGATCACCCTGCCAATGATCAAGCACGCCAACGTGGTGCTGCTTTTGATGCTGGGACTGTGGGTGTTCAACCAGTTCGACATCCCCTACCTGCTCTTCGGCCCGGTGTCCCCGGAAGAAGCAACCCTGATTTCCCCGTTGATCTACCAGCAGTCCTTCAACAACTGGAACTTCGGCGTGGGTGGCGCCTTGAGCGTCGTCCTGCTGATTGCCCTGCTGATCGTCTCAGCGTTCTACATCCGACTTGTCATGCCGAAGGGAAAGAGCATCGATGATTGAGACCCGCGGCTTCCGCATCCTGCGAGTTTTCGGACTGGCCTTCATCACCCTGATCATCGTGCTGCCGCTCTACGTGGTGCTCACGACCTCCATCAAGCCCCTCAAGGATGTGCGCGGCGCCTTCGAGTGGATTCCCTCGGAAATCACGCTGGCCCCGTACCTGGATATCTGGACCACGGTGCCGCTGGGCAAGTACTTCGCCAACTCGTTGATCGTGACCATCAGCGCCACCATCCTCTCGGTTTCCATCGCGATCCTGGCCGCCTATGCGCTCTCGCGCTTCGACTTCCGCGGGGCACGGTCCTTCCGGCTGATCGTGCTCTCCACCCAGATGTTCCCCGGCATCCTGTTCCTGCTGCCGCTCTTCTTGATCTTCACCCAGCTGGAGCGTGCCGTGGGACTGCAGCTGAACGGAACCTACCTGGGGCTGATCGTCACCTACATGACGTTCTCCCTGCCATTCTCCATCTGGATGCTCACCGGCTTCTTTGCCGCCATGCCCAAGGAACTGGAAGAGGCGGCCATGGTCGATGGACTTGGCCGGCTCGGCGCACTGCTCAAGGTGGTCTTGCCGGTAGCACGCCCGGGGATCATCGCGGTGTCGGTCTACTGCTTCATCACCTCCTGGAGCGAAGTGCTCTTCGCCAGTGTGCTCACCAATTCGGACACCAGGACGCTGTCCATCGGCTTGCAGGCCTACGCTTCGCAGACCGATGTGTACTGGAACCAGATGATGGCCGCCTCGGTGGTGGTATCGATTCCGGTGCTGGTCGGTTTCCTCTTCGCGCAACGGCACCTGGTCGCAGGCTTGTCCTCCGGCGCGGTCAAGTAAGAAAAGACAAGGAATTACATGTCCCAGTTGAACAGCCAGCAGGCTGCACCGGCCATGCAGGAACTGAAGGTCGGCGTCATCGGCGGCGGCTTCATGGCCCGGACCCACGCCGATGCGATCCGCCGGGCAGGCGCCCAGCTCATCGGGGTGCGATCCAACGGCGAGCAATCCACCCGCCAAGCGTCAGCCGCCCTGGGCGTGCCCGGTTTCGGCAGCGTCGAAGCGCTGCTCGCCCAATGCGACGCCGTGCATGTCACCTCGCCCAATGCGTTGCATGCCGAGCAGGCAGCCGCTGCACTGGCAGCTGGCCTGTCCGTTGTTTGCGAGAAGCCGCTGGCGACCAGCGCCCGGGAAGCCGGCGAGCTGGCATTACTGGCATCGCGTTCCCGGGCCGTGGCTTCGGTGCCGTTCGTCTACCGCTACCACCCCATGGTGCGGCAGGCCCGGGCCCACGTGCAGGAAGGGAAACTTGGCCGGCTGCTGACCGTGCGTGGCCAGTACCTGCAAGACTGGATGCATACGGTCAGCGACAGCAACTGGCGGGTAGAACCGGACAAAGGCGGACCTTCGCGGGCCTTCGCGGACATCGGTTCGCATCTGGTGGATCTGCTGGAATTCATTGCGGGGGAGCGGATCGTTCGGCTGAACGCGGCCACCTCCATTGCCCATAAGCAGCGGGGCGCCGTGGACGTCGATACCGAGGATGCTGCCGCCTTGATTGTGCAGATGGCTTCGGGAGCCATCGGCACGCTGATGGTGTCACAGGTCAACGCCGGCCGGAAAAACGCCTTGACCATCGAGTTGTCCGGAGACCGGTCGGCGCTGGAATTCAAGCAGGAAAAGCCGGAAGAACTGTGGATCGGCAAACCCGACATGTCCTCGATCCTGTCCCGCCAGGCCGCTGATCTCAGTCCCGATGCCGCACGCTTGTCGGTGGTACCTGCAGGACACCCGATGGGCTACCTGGATGCTTTCGCTGCTTTCGTGGCCGACACCTACGCGGCGATCCGTCGCGAAGCACCCGAAGGGCTTCCAACTTTTGCCGATGGCGCCCGCGCCTGCCGTTTGACCGATGCCGTTCTGGAATCGGCTGATTCCGGGGACTGGATCGACACCGATGACTAGAGGAGAAACCACCATGAACGCGACGCATCCAGTGACGCTATTCAGCGGCCAGTGGGCTGATATGCCCTTCGAAGAAGTCGCCCGGCTGGCTTCAGAATGGGGTTATGACGGATTGGAAATCGCAGCCAGCGGTGACCACCTGGACCTCAAGCGTGCCGACGAGGATCCGGCCTACCTCCAGTCGCGGCTGGAAATCCTGGACAAATACGGGCTGAAAGCCTGGGCGATCTCCAACCACCTGGGCGGCCAGGCTGTCTGCGATGATCCCATCGACTTCCGCCACCAGGCCATCCTGCGCGACTATGTCTGGGGCGATGGGGATGGGGAAGGCGTCCGCCAGCGGGCCGCCGAGGACATGAAGCGCTCGGCCCGCGTCGCCCGCAAGCTCGGTGCCGATGTAGTGGTTGGCTTTACCGGCTCGAAGATCTGGCAGTACGTCGCCATGTTCCCGCCGGTTCCGGGCGAGGTCATCGATGCAGGCTACGAGGACTTCGCGGATCGCTGGAATCCGATCATGGACGAATTCGATGAGCAGGGGGTGAAATTCGCCCTGGAGGTGCACCCATCCGAGATCGCCTACGATCACTGGACCACCGTGCGCACCATGGAAGCAATCGGCCACCGCGAAGCGTTCGGGCTGAACTGGGATCCCAGCCATATGTTCTGGCAGGGCATCGACCCGGTCGCATTCATCACCGACTTCGCCGACCGCATCTACCACGTGGATTGCAAGGACACCCGGATGCATCATCCCAACGGGCGCAATGGCATCCTGGGTTCCCATCTCCCATGGGGCGATCCCCGCCGGCGCTGGGACTTCGTCTCCACCGGCCACGGCGACATCAACTGGGAAGATGCCTTCCGCGCACTGGAGTTCCACGGGTACAAGGGCCCCATCTCCATTGAATGGGAAGACGCGGGAATGGACCGCTTGCACGGTGCGAAGGAAGCTGTGGGCTACATCCGCAGCCTCCTGTTCAAGCGCCCCGAAGCGTCCTTCGACGCGGCATTCTCGAACCAGTAGCACCTGGCTAGGAAGGACGCTTGCCCTGCACCCGCGAGGTAATCACCGAAGCGGTGGCGCGGATCTGCAGCAGGAGAGTCTCCCACTGCTCTTCGGGGACACGATCGGCCAGGAAGGTGACAGCAACGGCGGCCACCGGCCAATCGCTGGAATCCCGGATTTCTACCGCGAGCGAGTGGAAATCCGGGGTGACATCCCCGCGCTCTACGGCATAGCCGCGCTGCGTGCTCTGGTCCAGCTCGCGGCGCAACTGCGAGTAGCTGGAGATCGATGACTCGGCCACTCGCTCCGTGAAGCTGGCAGCACCGGGGTAGAGCGCACGCACCTGGGATTTGGGCAGCGCGGCGAGAATTGCCCTGCCGGATGCGGTCAGGTGCGAAGGCAGGCGAACACCCACGTCGGTGACCAAGGATGGCCGGCCCTTGGCGCGTTCTTCGACAATGTAGAGAACATCGGAACCATGCAGCACGGCCAGGTGGGCGCTTTCCCCGACCTTGTCGACCAGCTGGGCAATCAGCGGGGCACCCAGCCGTGCCAGCGGTTCCTGGCGGGTATAGGCGCTGGAAAGCTCAAAAGCGGAGACACCCAGACCATAGGATTTGTCCTCTGGATAGTGGGTGATGAATCCGTGCTCCAGCATCACGTTCAGCAGCTGGTAGACACTGGATCGAGGAAGCTCCAGCAACGTGGCGATCATTGCCGCCGGAGTCGGGGTCTTCCTGCTGGCCAGCAACCTGAGGATCCGCAAGGTGTTATCGGCCGCTGGAACCTTGCTGCCCATGGGGCCTCCTCAATGAATCGTGCATAGTGCTCTGCAAGGAACTCTAGCAACCTGGTCAGCGGTTTCCTTCGATAGTCCAGGCTGCTGGGCTGGCTGCCGGCGGATAGTGCTAGTCACCCACAACGAATGAAATAAATAGTCGCTGGGATCAGCGCCATTCCAGGCGGAGATCCCAGCGACTATCGGCCAGAAATGAAAGGTCTAGCGCGTCGTGGAACTGAGGAAATGATTCAGCTCGTCAAGGGTTGGAGGATTCGCCCCGGCGCGCGACACGGTGATTCCCGCGCACACCGAAGCGATCTGCATGACCTTCTCCAGCTCGACGCTGTCCAGCTGCGTGCCATCGCGAAGGGACTTGGCCAGCGAGCTGTCCAAGATGGCGTGGAGCAGCCCGGCCATGAACGCATCACCGGCGCCGACCGTATCTACGGTTCGCACCGAAATCGAGGGAACCATGACCTCGCTTTGCCTGGTCCGGGCCTCGGCTCCGCGTGCGCCGAAGGTGATGATCGCTAGCGATGCCCCGCGCTCCAAGAAGTGCTCCAGGATGCGATTGGTGTCCCATCCCGGATAGAGCCACAGGGCGTCTTCGTCACTAAGCTTGACGATATCCGCCAGCCCGGCCAGCTTCTCGATCTGCTTGACCGATTCTGCCCGGTCCTCGACCAGCTCCGGACGCAGGTTCGGATCGAAGCTCAGGATCTGGCCCGGTGGGGAAGCCTCGAAAGCCTCATGGATTCGAGCGGCACTCGGACCCTGGAACGCTGCAACGGATCCTGAATGGAACAAGGTGGCTTGGGTCGAAGCCATGCTCTGCAATTTGCAGTTCAGCTGGAACTCGTAGTTGGCATCTCCGGACTCGTCCAGCACGACGGTGGCGCTGGAAGTCTGCGCATCGGTGTGTGATCCGGCTGCGAGCTGAACGCCTGAGGCCGCCACATGTTCGGCGATCAGCCGGCCATGCTCGTCATCGCCGATGTCCGTCTGGAGCAGGACTTCGTGGCCCAATCGGCCCAGTCCAACAGCAACATTCATCGGGGAACCGCCGGGATGCGCCACACCATCGACGATATCGACTAGGGCTTCACCGGCAACCTGAATATTAACCATGACATCGATCCTACGTAACCCGGAGGGAAAAAGCCCATCGGGGTGATCATACGTTCAGCCTGTACCCACGTTTGATGACCGTGGCGATGATTTCTGGTTGCGGCAACGCCTTGCGCAGCCGGCTCAATGTCATATCCAAGGCATGCTTGGAACTGGCTTCCGGAAGTGCGGCCCCCAGCTCGTCGCGGGAGAGGACGCTGCCGCCGGCCTCGATCAGCGCCCGCACCAATTCGGCCTGCCCGGGCGTCAACTCGCAGTTTTCGTCCTGGACCGAGAGGGTACGACCGCGCAGCTGCACCTGGCCGTGGACCGTTTGGGCCTGCAACGTGCCCAGCGAGGCCAGATGCTCCACGAGCTGGCCGATCATGGCACCCATGCGATGGCGCTCGGGAACCAACGGGCAGATGCCCGCCTCGATCAGCGGGGCAGCAGTCACCGGTCCAACGGTGGCCACTGCGACGCGCTCGGCCAGGGAGCGCAGCAGGGCGGGCAAGCGATTGCGCGCCTTGGCAGCGGCGAACAGCGCGTGCACGCTTGGCGCGCTGGTGAAGGTCACCGCGTCGAAGTGGGCGGCGCACAGGCCCTCCACCAAAGCAGAAATCCCGCTATCGCTGCTGGTGTCCTGCCAGCGGTAGGGCTCCACCTTCAGCACCCGGCGAGCGCCCAGCTCGCGCAGGCTCTGGGGCATTCCATGGTCGGAATCGGCATGAAGCTGCAAGGCGACGGTGGCGCCCTGGAGCTTGCCCTCCAGCAGTTCCAGCATGGAGGCGCTGCGCCCGTCCTTGGCCACGGCGGCCGGTTCCAGGCCCAGCGCCTTGACGGCGCCATGGGCTTTGGCCCCGCGGACGTAGAGCTGCGCCTGCCCGAGCGCTGCCAGCAGCTCGTCGCCAATGCCGGCAGCCTCGGAGGTATCAACCCAGCGGCGCAGTCCGTAGGCGGTTGTAATGACGGCTACCTGCGGACGGACCTCAATCAGCTTTTGCGTTTGCGCGATCAGTTGCTGCTCGTCGTCCAGCGGGGCGAGCTGGAGCAGCGGAGTATGGGTCACCTCGGCGCCGCGGCGTTCGAAGGCCTCGATGAGTTCTGCGGAACGGCGGTCGCTGGTGACGGCCAGCCGGAAGCCGGCCAAGGGTTTGGGGCTGCTCATCAGGCCACTTCCAATTGCGCTGCCAGCGTGGCCGGCTCTTCTTGCGCTGCCGCGTTCACCAGGGTGGCCGGCAGTCCAGCGACTTCACCTATGACAATGACTGCAGGGTTGGAATGGCCGCGGGCTGTTTCGGCGAGATGGGCTAGCCGGGTGCAGCTGGTGCGCTGGATGTCGGTGGTGCCGGATTCGACGATGGCGCATGGCATTTGCGGGTCCATGCCGACCCGGTGCAACCCGGCGACGGTCTGCTCGATGGTGCCCATGCCCATCAGGATCACGATGCTTCCGCCCAGCTTGGCCAGATGGTCAAGCTGCGCATCGCTGAGTGGGTCGTGGGCCGATACCACGGTGAACATGGTGTTCACCCCGCGGGCGGTGACCGGGATGCCGGCTGCTGCCGGCACGGTGATGCACGAGCTCAGTCCCGGGATGACGCTGATCGGGATGCCCGCAGCGGTAGCGGCCGCGATTTCTTCGAAGCCGCGGCCGAAGACGAAGGGATCTCCGCCCTTGAGCCGGACTACGGCAGCGCCACCGCGGGCCGCTTCGATCATCAGGGCTTCGATATCCCGTTGGGTGAGCTTGTGGTGTCCAGGAAGCTTGCCGACGTCCACGATTTGAGCTTGCGGTGCAAGAGACGGCAGGTGCGCTGCGGGACCGAGCCTGTCGGCGAAGACGACTTCTGCTTCGGCCAGGGCCCGCACGCCGCGCAGGGTCAGCAGGTCCAATGCGCCGGGGCCGCCACCGAGCAGGGTGATGGATCCGGCCCGGGTCGCTGGTCCAAGGTGCATGACGGGAATGCGCGCGGCCTGCACCACCGAGGCGAAGCGCAGCGGTTCGGCATCGCAGATCACCAGCAGGCCGGCTTGTTCCAGCAACTGTACTGCCTGGAAGGGCCCGTCGGCGGTGAGCACCGTGGCGCCCTCCGCCCGGAAGCGCAGCGCAGTATTTTTGCTCCCGGATTTACTTCCAGCGATCAGCACAGTGCATCCGCGCAGTTCGAGGTCGATGCCAATCATGGTTTCCTTGATTCTGCTCGAGTTTCTAGGGGTGACATGGGATTCTCCTTGAACTAGTGGATGCACCCAGCTTAGGCGCCCAGGTTTTCCCGGAGGTATCGCAAATGTTTCAAGCGCAATAATTCGAGTAAAGGTTAACCTTTTCGAAATGTTCGCGAGGGTAAGACGAAACACAAAGTCTCTAATGTAAATATTGTTGCGAGGCACCGGCCTGGCTGATCCTGCAAAGTTCAGTGAGCGAATACGCGGGAGACTTGCCGAGTTCTGCCTGCAACGGGCACGCTGGGAACATGGAATCCCTGTTCGACGACAGTGCACTGCCCCGTAGCGGGGGAGCCTTGCGCCCAGGAGCCTGGCACCTGCCGGGGTGGCTGGACGCGCCCGCGCAGCAGTGGATCGTCCGGCGCTTCTTCGAATGGGGCAGCGGGCCTGTTCCGCCGCACCGCACAGCCGTCAACGGCCATCCGATGAGCGTGCAGAGCTTGTGCCTGGGGTGGCATTGGAGCCCGAACCGCTACTCCAAGACCGCTGACGACCTGGACGGGCAATCAGTGGCGCCCATGGAAGACTGGCTGGTCCGCTTGGGCAAGCAGGCGGTCGCAGAAGCTACGGGGGACCTGCAGCGCGCGCAGGACTACCAGCCTGATGCGGCTATCGTGAACTACTACGACGTGCAGGCCGCCATGGGCATGCACCAGGATGCGCAAGAGCGCATCAACGCCCCGGTGGTTTCGCTGTCCATCGGCGATTCGGCAACATTCCGCCTGGGCAATACCGAGAACCGCAACCGGCCATGGCAAGAGATACGGCTGGCTTCGGGGGACCTGTTCGTCTTCGACGGCCCCTCACGCTTCGCCTATCACGGGGTGAGCAAGATCCATGCCGGGACCGCGCCTGCAGGCTTGGGCCTTGGCGGCGGACGCATTAACATCACGCTGCGCCAGACCGGGCTGGAAAGGAACTAGTTCCCCAGATCGATCGTGGCAGCGAGCGCGTAATGATCGGAATCGGCGATTTCCAGCCGCTCCAGGCCTGCTGATTCGACGCCGCGTAGCATCACATGATCGATGCCGAGCATCGGGAACAGGGACCGCGGCCAGGTCAGGGCCAAGCCCCAGTCGCTGTAGTGGGCTTCCTCCAGCTGGTTAGCGACCGGCGCGAAGTGGCGGTCGGAGCTGGTGGCGTTGAAGTCTCCGGCGGCAACGATCTTCGGAGAATCGTCATCGGCGAGGTAGCCGGCCAAGGAAGCAAGCATCATGTCCCGCTCGTGATGGCCGGTAGGCCTGGCCGACGCCGCATGCACAGCGTACAGGCGGACATCCCCTTTTTCGCTGGCCACGTCCACCCGCAACGCGCGGTCCCAACCCAGCCCCAGATCCAGGGGCTCTGGATTCTTCAGCGGATAGGCGCTCCACACGCCTACGGTGCTGACCATGTAGCTGTAAGGATGGGATTGGGCGAGCTCGGCGGTGATTCCCGGCTCCTGGCCTTCACCGATTTCCTGCAGGGTGATGACCTGCGCGCCGTTGGCTGCCAATTCGCGGGCAGCCTGCACGCCCGCAGACTCGTGGACGTTTTGCGTGGCAACCAGCAGGGAAGCTTCTGGTGCGCGCCGGTCCGAAGGCAGGAACGCCGGCCCGAAGAGCACAGCCCAAACAACGACCGGTACGAGCAGGCCGATGAAGCTGATGCGTCCGCGCACCACCAAGGCCATCAGCAAGAGCACTGGAATTCCGAGGCCCATCCACGGGGCCAGGTTATCGACGATCAATCCGAGACCCAGGACATCGGGGATCTGCTGGTGGAACACCATTAGCCCGGCCAGCGCGAGACAGAGCATGACAAAGAAGAACCTCGCGATTATTCGCGAGGCCGACAGGCGATGGTGCGATGAATGAGGCATAGGACTTAATACAGTGGCACAAAATACTGTGGGATTCGTAATTTTCCGCTCGGGGATTGCCACTGTCGCCCGATGCAGTCACTACGATGGATAAGAGCGCCGAGGGAGCCGCTTCCCAAGACCCTGCCATGAATTGAGAAATTGAATGACTGCCTATGTATCTGGCGGAAAACTACTGCTGGCAATTGTTGCCTTGGCCATGGGCGGCGTCGGCATCGGTGTCACTGAGTTTGCCATGATGGGCTTGCTCCAGGAAGGTGCCGCTGATCTGGAAGTGGGCTATGCGCAGATGGGCCTGATGATCAGCGCCTACGCAATCGGCGTGGTGGTGGGCGCCCCGGTGCTCACTGCGCTGGCTGCCAAGATCCCGCGCAAGCGTGCGGTGCAGCTGCTGATTCTCTTCTTCACGCTCGCCAACCTCTCCTCATTCTTCGCTCCGGACTACAACACCATGCTGGTGACCCGCTTCCTTGCAGGCCTGCCGCATGGGGCCTACTTCGGACTGGCCGGTGTGCTTGCCGGCAGCTTGGTTCCGGCCACGATGCGCGGACGCGCCATTGCCTGGGTGATGCTCGGGCTCTCGGTGGCCAACGTTGCCGGTGTCCCGTTGGTGACCCGGCTCGGCCAGGAATACGGCTGGCGTTCGATGTTCCTGGTCGTCACTGCGATCGGCGTGTTGACCGCTGTGCTGATTAGCTTGTTCGTCCCATGGCGCAAGACCGATGCCGGGGCGAGCATCCGCCGCGAGCTGACCGCCTTGAAGAGTGCCCAGGTGTGGCTGGCGATGCTCACCGGCATTGTCGGCTTCGGCGGATTCTTCGCGGTGTACTCCTACATTTCGCCCACGCTGACCGAAGAAGCAGGACTGCCAATTGAGCTGGTGCCGTTGGCTTTGGCGCTCTATGGCGTAGGCATGGTCGTTGGTTCGCTGGCCGGTGGCAGGCTTGCCGACTGGTCGATCTTCGGCGCGATCAAGCTTTCTTCCGTTTTCATGATCGCCACCATGCTGATTTTCGCTGCCGTGACCAGCTGGGTGGTTCCGACGATGATCATGGTCTTCGTGATGGGCGCAGTGGGTTCCCTGCTGATCCCTGCGTTGCAGACGCTGCTGATGGATTCGGCCCCGCATGCGCAGTCGCTGGCTGCTTCGCTGAACCACTCGGCGCTGAATGTTGCCAACGCGCTGGGCGCCGCCCTGGGTGCCGCGGTGATTGCCGCCGGTTACGGCTTCCGCGCCCCATCTGTGGTTGGCGCTGGGCTGGCCGCCTTGGGCCTGCTGATCGCGTGGATAACCCAGATCCGCGCGAAGAAGGTGGGCCTGCTCGTAGGCCGCGAAGCTTTGGAAGCCCGCGAGCAGGCGCGCACCCACTAGCGCTTGGGCTAGCTGGCCAACGCGGTGATGTTGAACATCCAGACCACGCCGAACTTGTCGCGCAGCTCGCCGAAGGAGTCGCCCCACGGGGCCCGCTCCAATGGCATGTTGATCTGGCCGCCTTCGCCCAATCCTTCCCACCACCGGGTCAGGGTCTCCGCGTCGGCTCCGGCCGTCCCGTCGCTGCTTAGCGCGATCACGCCATTGCCCCGGACGTCCATTTCGGGCGGGGTGTCCGAGGCCATGAAGTGCAGGCCGCGTTCAACGAATAGCGAGGAGTGCATAATCTGGTCGGCAACGGCCGGATTGTTGTCATTCATGCCTTCTTGGAAGGTCATCATGGAAAGCTCGCCACCGAGTACCTGGTGGTAGAACTCCATAGCTTCTTTGGCGTCTCCGGCGAAACGCAGGTATGGGGTCAGTCCGATGGTCATGGGATTGCGCCTTTCGAAGGAATGGGTGGGGCCGGCAGGTCCCGACCCATATTCTTCCACTTGGGGAGCACCGTGTGAATAGAGGATTGTGACCAGCGTCTCGAACAGCCGATTTGGAGTTTTCGGCAGTGCTCCGGTAAAGTTTTATCTCGGTTCAGGGGTTGTGCAAGCCACTGGAATCACCTCGTTTGGGGGTATGGCGCAGTTGGTAGCGCGTCTGCATGGCATGCAGAAGGTCAGGGGTTCGAATCCCCTTACCTCCACCAAATGGAAAAAAACCGGGAAACATCAGAAATGATGTTTCCCGGTTTTTTCGCATTCTCCCAAGTTCCCAACAGGCCATGCTGTAGGGTTGGCTCAATTTCCCAGACGATTCCGTCTTCGAGCCAAGGGAGAATCAATGAGAGAACTAACCTACTTCGTTGCAGTGAGCTTGGACGGGTACATTGCCGGTCCTCACGGCGAATTCGATGCATTCGCGGTGGCTGGCGACCACGCGGCGCCCATCTGGGACCGCTACCGCGGCACCGCGCCGACCCAGCTGGCAGAGTCGGCTGGACTGCCTATCGAGGGGTGCCCTTTCGATACGGTGCTGATGGGATGGAATACCTACGCGGTCGGCTTGCCAGCACTGCCCAGCCCGTACTCGCATCTGAGACAGATTGTTTTCACGCGCGAGCACTCTTCACCTCCAGGAAGCCAAGAGGTGCAGTTCACCAGTGCGGATCCGCGAGAGGTCATCGGGGAACTCAAATCCCAACCGGGTGACGGCATCTGGCTGTGCGGCGGAGGGCAATTGGCCGCCAGGCTCCGGCCGGACATCGACAGGTTGGCCCTGAAGGTGCAGCCGGTGATGTTCGGGTCGGGTATCAAGCTCTTCGGGGACACAGGGTATGCCCCGGATCGCTGGAGGCTGGAGAACATGCAGTCTTTTGCCTCCGGAGTCTGTCTTGCCGAGTACTCGCGCGGCTAGTGGACGTTGGAGGCGGCTACATTCCTTCGTCTCCGATATGACCCGCAGCTGTCGCATCGAGCACACGCTCAACGAACGCCGCGTATTCGCCCATGTAGTGGGCCAGGAACTTCTCGGTGTCCGGGTTGCTGATGCTCCCGTCCTCGCCGAAGTCTTCGGGACGGTACTGCAGGTAGACCTCGGGGGAGTTCAGCTGCGGGGCATCCAGGAAGCTGAGGACGCTGCGCATGCTGGACTGCATGACCGCGGTACCGATGGCTCCGACCGAAGCGCCGAGCAGGCCGGTGGGCTTGCGGGCGAAGGAGTTGGTGCCCCAGGGCCGCGAACCCCAGTCGATGGCATTTTTCAGCGCACCGGGAATTGAACGGTTGTACTCCGGGCTGATGAATAGCAGGCCGTCCGAGGCCTCGATGGCGGTCTTTAGCGCGGTCCCGGCTTCGGGATAATTATCATCGTAGTCAGCGCTATACAAGGGCAGATCGCTGATCGGGATTTCCGTGAAACTGAGGTTTTCAGGTGCCAGGGCTATCAGGGCCTTGGACAGGACGCGGTTGATGGAGTTCGTGGCGAGCGAACCGATGAAATAGCCGATGTTGTAATCCATGGAACCACTTCAGCACCGGGGTGAGGGGTGGCAAAAGGCCCTCGGGCAAACTCCCAGCTAAGCCAGGCCGCCTGGATGACCGCGCTGCGCAATCTGGTGCGAACCGAAGTCCGAGAAGTCGGCGGCGCCCGGCGGGCCCCAAACAGTGAGCACGCGCAGGTCCGTGCCGCCGGGATTGCACAGGTCGTGGTCCACTCCGGCATCGGCCAATACGCTGTCACCGGGACCGAGCTCGTATACGCGCTCGCCGACCCGCATCCGCGCCCGGCCCTCGATCACCTGGTAGAACTCCTGCAAAGCTCCCTGGCCCTCGTGGCGATGGAAGCCCTCGAAGCCGCCTGGTTCTATCACCCAGGTCTGGATGGCTACCGGCATCCCGGTGTGCCCGGCGAAGTGGTGGCTGACCTTCATGGCTGAGCCTTCGTGCATCCGGTAGTCGAAGGCATGGGCATCGCGCGCTTCAAACGGATCCATGGCTATCCCTCCGCCTGGTATCCCAGCCTGGTGCTGATTCGCCTTGCTGCGGCACGGGTGCTGGAGCAAAGCTGCTCCAGCTCATCGGCGCCGATGCGGTAGAACGGAGCGGCGGTCATGGCGCAGGCGACGAGTTCACCGCGGTGATCGAGAATTCCTGCGGCCACTCCGACCTCCTCGGCGGAGGTCTCGCCGTAGTTGACCGCGTAGCCCAGCTCGCGTACAAGATCCAGGCGTGCCTGGTATTCGGCGGGGGCCGTGCCGGCAAGATCGATCTCTCCGTTGGAGATCAGCTCCGCGCGGCGTACTGGATCCTCATTGGCGAGGAATACCTGGACGGTAGCGCTCAGCCCCGAACGGTACCGCGACCCCATGACCGAGGTGTGCTTGACCAGATGGGTTGAAGGCAGCTGTTCTACCGAAATCGACTCGCTGCCGTCCCAGATGTTCAGTACAGCGGTCTCGCCGGTAGCTTCACGCAGATCTTCCAGAATGGGGTAAGCCACCTGCCGCACGTCCAGGTTGGCAAGCAATGGTCCGGCAATGGCAATCAGGCCGACACCCAAGCGGTACTTGCGGGTTTCCGCGTCGCGATCCACAACGCGTTCCTGCTCAAGGGTGGCCAGAATGCGCGAGACGCTCGATTTGTGGAGGCCGACCTGCTCCGCGATTTCGGTGACGCCCACTACCGGGCGCTCAACGGTGAAGCAACGGAGCACATCGAGCACGTTGACGATCACCGAGGTGCCTCGGGTTTCACTGCGAATTTCAGTCATTTCCCCTCCTGAGTTGCTACTATCCTACGGCTCAGACTAGTGGTTTGCGGCTGGTTTCGACCGAGCAGGCCACCGCCACCAGCGAAATCACCGCTGCGCCCATCAAGTACCAGCCGGGGGCAAGGACGTTGCCGCTAGTGGCAATCAGTAATGTGGCCACGAACGGTGCGGTTCCGCCAAACAATGCATTCGAGAGGTTGAACGACACTGCGAAGCCGGAGTAGCGGACCTTGGTGGGGAACATTTCCGCGAGGTAGCTCGGAAGGGTGCCGTCGTTGAGCGTGAGCATCGCGCCGAGCAGGATCTGGACCAAGACAATGACCAGGAAGTTTCCTGATTCCAAAGCCATGAAGGCAGGAACGGTGAACAGGATGAACAGAATCGATGCGCTGATCAAGACGCGCTTGCGTCCGAAACGATCCGAAAGCATGCCGGTGACAAAGATGAAACCAACGTAGGCCAACAGCGCAACGGTCGTTGCCAGGTAGGAACGGGTGGCGTCCAGTCCGAGCTCTTCGGATAGATAAGTCGGCATGTAGGAAAGGATTACATAGAAGCCCACGGCGTTCAGCAGCACCGCACCCGCAGCCTGGACCAGCTGGCGCCAGTGGTTCTTCAGCAACGACCCGACTGGGGATCCCTCAGGAGTGGAGGACTCGGATGATGCTTCAAGGAAAGCTGGTGAATCCTCCAGCTTGGTGCGGATATAGCGGCCAATGAGCCCCATGGGCGCGGCCAGCAAGAACGGTATGCGCCATCCCCAGGACTCCAGATCCCCGGTTGACAGCAACCCGGTCAGCCCGGCGGCCATCAGTGAGCCGAAGAGCAGGCCGGTGGCAGTGCTCGCCGGAACCACTGCCGCGTATAGGCCGCGCCGGTTGGCCGGCGCGTACTCGACCAGAAAGGCGGAGGCGCCGGCATACTCGCCGGCGGCAGAGAAGCCCTGGACCAGACGCAGGGCCAGGAGCAGCAGAGGCGCGCCAAAACCGATGGATGCGTAGCCGGGGAGCAGCGCTATGCAGAAGGTGGCACCGGTCATCAGCAGGATCGACCACGACAGGGCTTCACGCCGGCCGATCTTGTCGCCCAGATGCCCCCAAATGAACCCGCCGACAGGACGGACCAGGAAGGAGATGGCGAATACCCCGAAAGTCATCAGCAGACCAGCTTGGGGGTCGTCGCTGGGGAAGAATACGGCGGCGATGGTGACGGCGAAGTAGCCGTAGGCTGCGTAGTCGAACCATTCCACGAAGTTGCCGATGAAGCTGGCAGCGATCACCTTGCGGCGGGTCTTCGCGTCAATGGTGCGGGACTGGGGCACGCAGGTGGACGCTGCGGCCGTGGTTCCGGTGGGGGCTTGCAATGGGGAATTGCTGGAATGGTTCATGGGGTGAAACCGCCTCTGGAGGGCAACGGCTTTGGCCAGTCCTGGCTTTGATGCCGCTGGAATGATGAAGTGTTTCGACAGACCGGTGGGTGGTCTTCGGTTCTAGGCACAGCCCCCTGCTTGCTGCGCCCCAGATGGCTAAAGCAGCCGTGGGGCGGGGCTCGGGCCCCGCCCCACGGTTATCAGTTGCCCCTAGGCATCGATGATGTTGTTGTCCGGGCCGAAGCCGAACTTGGTGATGTTCTCGACGCCACCGTCCTCGCCGATGACCAGGATGTCGTGCTCGCGGTAGCCGCCGGCACCTGGCTCGCCATCAGCGACGGTGATCATTGGCTCCATCGAAACGACCATGCCCGGCTCCAGGACAGTCTCGATGTCCTCGCGCAGTTCCAGGCCAGCTTCGCGGCCGTAGTAGTGCGAGAGCACGCCGAAGGAGTGGCCGTAGCCGAAGGTGCGGTTCGGCAGCAGGCCGTGGGAGATGTAGATTTCGTTCAGCTCCGCTGCGATGTCCTTGCAGACTGCTCCGGGCTTGATTAGCTCCAGGCCACGCTTGTGGACCTCGACGTTGACGTTCCACAGTTCCAGGCTGCGGGCATCCGGCTCGCCGAGGAACAGGGTGCGCTCCAGCGCGGTGTAGTAGCCGGAGGTCATCGGGAAGCAGTTCAGCGAGAGGATGTCCCCGCGCTCAAGCTTGCGGGTGGTGGCCCAGTTGTGGGCGCCATCGGTGTTGATGCCCGATTGGAACCAGACCCACGTATCGCGCACTTCGCGGTGCGGGAAAGTCTTGGCAATCTCGTGCACCATCGCCTCGGTGCCGATCAGTGCGACCTCGTATTCGCTGATGCCTTCGCGGATCGCTGCCTTGATGGCTTCGCCGCCCAGGTCGCCGATGCGTGCACCGTGCTTGATGACCTCGATTTCCTCGGCGGACTTGATCATGCGCTGGCGCATGGCGTCCTGCGAGACATCCACCAGGGTTGCGCCGTCGAAGGTGTCGGCGATCTGCTGGCGGGTGCGGCCCGGCAGGAAGTCGTCTTCCACGCCGATCCGGGTTGCCTTCACGCCGTCGCGCTTAAGTGCTTCCTGCAGGCCGTAGAAGAAGTTGTCGCGCTTCCAGTCGGTGTACACGATGTTGTCGCCGTAGCTGGTGCGCCATGGCATGCCGGCATCGATGTTCGCGGTGACGGTGGTGGAGTTGCTGGCGGTGACCACCAGCGCGTAGTTGCGGCCGAAGGTGGTGTACAGGAAGTCCGAGTAGTACTTGATGCCGTGGTAGCTGGTCAGGATGACTGCGTCCAGCGACTTCGTGGCCATGATCTGGCGCAGGCCGGCCAGGCGGCGCTCGAACTCGGCATCCGAGAAGGTCAGCTGCTCCTTGGCGCCGTTGTGCAGGGTCTTCAGTCGGGCCAGTTCGGAAACATTGGTGGCGATATTGGCGGTAGTCATGGTTTTGGCTCCTTGTGGGAAATCAACTGTCAAGGGAGGCCGGCCCAATCAGATGGATTGCGAGGATTCATGGGAATCGCCGGAGAAGAAGTACGTGTTGCGCTCAATGCAACGCCGTTGCATTTAGATTATGTGTGCGCTGCGTCACTGTCAAGGGCGATTGTGAAAACTTTTTCTGCAGTGCACAAGATCGGAATTGTCCTGCATGAATATGAAAACCACGAGGTAATGCAGGAGGCCGCGAAGCTCATCATGGCGAGCATCGCGGCCTTCATGCCAATGCGGGTTCTACTGCTTAATTCTGTGGGTCCTGTCCTGGGTCTTCCTTGAGGATCGCTCCGCCGCCATCGGGGTCGGCTACGAAGACCAGATTCGGGTCGGGGTTGTTGATGTCCTTTTCCAGCTGCTTGATCGCCTTGTCTCGTTTGAGCAGCCTCCGGATCAAATTGATGATCATCAAAATGATCACGAAGGAGAAGGGGAAGGCGCCGATAATGGTGCCAGTTTGGACCGTATCGACCACCGCGGTTCCGCCCATGGTCAGCAGCACGGTGGTCACCGTCGCGACAGACAGCACGAGGACTACACGGAAGACTGGACCGGATTTGCCCGGGGCGGAGACGAATTCACTGAGTGCGTAAATGCCAGAGTCCAAGGATGTCACGTAGTAGGTGGCCACCAGGATGGTGGAAACAACTAGCAGGACCGTGCCGACGACAGGCAAGGAATCAAGCATGACGAACAAGCCGGAGGAAGTGTCCCCGGCGACTGCACTGCTGATGCCGCGATCAGTCTGGTCATCGTAGTAGAGTGCTGCGGAGCCGATCACTGCAACCCAAACCATCACGATCAATGAAGGAATGATGGTCACGCCGAGAACGAATTCGCGGATGGTACGGCCACGCGAAATGCGGGCAATGAATCCGGCCACGAATGGGGAGAAGGCAATAACCCAGCACCAGATGAAGACCGTCCACCAGCCATTCCAGCTGTCTTGCCATGAATCCAGGGTGTTGGCGGCCAATCCTGAATCGGTCCACAGGCTCATATTCGCGAAGTTCGTGAAGAAGCTGCCAAAGGTCTGGGACAGATTCGAGATGATGTACAGCGATGGGCCGAAAACCAGCACCGCTGCGATCAGCACGATACTGAGGATCGAGTTCAATCCGCTGATCCGTGCCATGCCCTTGCTGATGCCGACGATAGCCGAAATAGAGGTGATGCCAGCGAAGATCAGAATGACCATGAACCACATCATTGGGCTGGCGGTTAATCCAGTGAAGGAAGTCAGTCCGGAGGTGAACTGCATGGCTGCGAATCCGAAGGAAGTAGCCAGGCCGAGTACGGTCGCGATAATTGCCAGGAGCTCAACGATGACGCCGGCTCCGCGTCGCGACCATCGGGGCAGGATATCCACGGTAGCCTCGCGAAAAGTCAACGTCTTGCCGAGGTTGTGATGCGAGTAGGCCAAGCACACTGCAACGGCGCAATACATGGCCCAGGCGGTCAAGCCCCAGTGGAAGTAGGTCCAAACAATGGCCCCTTCTTCGCCGCCACCGTTTGGCCCTGCCGGGATCACGGGATTTTCATCGCGCAGCATAATTGGTTCGGCAACTGACCAGAAGATCAAGCCGATGCCTTGGCCGCAAGCGAACAGCATGGAATACCAAGCGAATTTGCTGTGCTGCGGTTTGGCGTTCGGGCCGCCGAGACGGATCTTGCCTACTCGGCTCATGGAGAGCCAAATGCACACCACCACTGTGAATACTGAATACAAGATGAAGAGCCAGGTGAATTTTCCGGTGACGAAAGTGCGCATTTCGGAAATCGCGGCTGAGGCGGCTTCTGGATTGGACAGGACCCAAATCATCACGGCGATAATCAGTACTGGGGGGATTACGCGAATGAGCAGTCGATCCATGGGCGGTATGTGCCGCCCCATGAAACGTGGTACCTCAACTTGCTTCTTAGTGCCTTCAGGGGTCCGGGGTGCTTTCGCGGACTTTTTCCTGTCTTGGGATGTCGAGCTATCCACAGACATGCTATTTCACCTCGATGCTGATGTTGCCCAGCAGCAGCTCGCCTTTGAGTGCATCGGCAACTTGGTTTGTGACGGTTTCGAATAGCAGCTGGCCGCGATCTGCCGTGGCGCCCTTCGCAGAAGAGAGGCAACCGCTGTCCGGGGTGCGTGACGGATCCTCCGGGAAGATGTCATAGGGCGCGAGCTTAGCGGGCGGGTGGTCGACAACCCGATCCATGTTTACCAGGTGCGGGTGGAGCAGGAGCATCAAGGAAGTTTCGAGGATGCCTCCGTGCTCGATGTCCCAGCCGAGGAAGCCGTCGGGGAAGACCTTGGCCAAGGTTTCCTCATCGACAAAGTCCCAGTAAGACAGCAGGATGGCGCGCGACGCCGCGCCGGCGGCTCGGCACTTGACTACTGCGTTGTCCAATCCTTCGTAGATGAACTGGTAGTTCTCGAAATGCCCGTTGAGGACGACAACATTATCGAAGCCCTGGGAGATGAAGGATGCAACTACGTCCTCAATCATCAAGCTAAGCGAAGTGCCGCCGAGGCTGGTGGTGCCTTTGCGGTGGTTGCCGCCGCCGGAGCGGGGCTGGGATTTGTACCCGTAGCTCAACGCCGGCGCAACCAAAGCACCTGTGCGTTGCGCGACGGCTTCTGCGATGGAACGCGAGAGCATGGCATCTACGCCCAGTGGCATGTGAGGTCCGTGCTGTTCGGTCGCTCCGGCCGGGATGATAATGGTGGATCCGGTACGCGCTACGTTCTCGGCGTAAGTCTGGGCATCGAGTTCGTCTATGAATACTGAGTGCATGGAATTCTCCTGGACCCGTGGGGCAAGTAATGCCGCAGGCGGGAAAGATTCGGTATCGGAATACGGTTGCAAGAAGCGCAACAGTGTTGCACTGAATCATTTCAGTGGCTCACGTCACAGTCAAGCCTCATGGTGAAAAACTTCGCATGGTGGTCGTGGCGCATCTCGCGGGTTCAGCATCTGCACGATGAGCGGCAAGAAGAGGTGCCAAGCCAGTGCGGTAACGAGGTGCCAGCTTGCGCGGTGCACGAAAATCGAAGTGTTGCGTGGCGGATGCATGCCAGGCGGTTTGGATTAGCGCGCCAAGCAGGGGTGGGACGGGGTGATGCGTGGTTACGTAATAGCGGCGAGCGGTGCAAACGATCGGTTTACCTCGCGGCTCATGGATCCGGTTGGTCGGGTGGGGGCTTCAGCCGTTCCTTGAGTTGCTGTATCCATTTCGAGTCGCGTCTCAATTGCGGGAACGGCTTGTGCGCGTAGCCCGTGGCTGGTGGCGCGGTGGACTTGTAGGACATCGCCGAGCCGGGACAGATCATGATGGTGTGGCCGTTGCCGTAGCTCGTGTATTCGTACCAGCCGGCGGCTTCCTTGGCCTTGTTGCAACTAGCGCATCGGCCATCGCCGTTGAAGACGGTGCTCTTGCCTCCGCGGGCGTATTGCTTGACGTGGTCTATTTCCTCCACGATGCCGTCGCAGAACGGGGTGCGGCAGTGCCGG